>NZ_CP098732.1:1200000-2400000 GCF_023824315.1 Acinetobacter tibetensis
ACCGACTTCACTAATTCAATCGACTCGTTGGAATGTCGAGTTCGCAGCTTTTCAGGTCGAATTGGTTTTAAGGTTTTCTCGGCAATATTGTCTGGTGCCCAGCCGTTGGCCACTAAGTATTTCCAGATGTCGATAAGCTGTGAACGGTGCTTTTCTGCCTGAAAGTCTGTTTGCTTTTTCAGGTATTCTGAAATCATGAGCAGGGTAATATCGGTACAGTAAAGATGCCCCCACATGTCCTGATATTTCCCAATATTCGCCGTGACATTCACCAAGGTATTTTTGGCAAGTTTCTTCTTGGGTAAATGCAGCTTTTCATATTCACCCAAGGCTTGGCCAAAATTAGGAACACTACTTTGTTTATGTGCTTTTTCTACTGAAGATAGAATTTTTGACACTATGTCAGGGTTACGCTCAAGCACAGTGTTGAGTGCCTGAGCTGCCTTAATGGCTTCGTTTCGATCTTTACCTAATGACTTGCGCTGTCCGTTTGGTAGTAGGTAGCGAAAGTACATGGTGCCATTGGGCTTTTTGTCTACTTCGACATGGGGAGGTAGGTCCAAGTTCCCCGATTTACGACCTCGAGGAGCCATGTTAAATCTCCGCCAATATTCGGTCTGCAATAGAGTTACCCGTTTTAGGTGGAGACTCTAGTTCCACCTTAGGTACATCATCTGAATAGTACAAAGGAGCACCCCAAGATGTGCATTCGACATACCATTGTTTACCAATTTTTTTACCACTGAGCCAACCACGTTTTATATGGCTGACCAGTGTGTCGCGTTTTGGGCGGGATGCTTCGTCTTGCCAATAGCGTTCAGCAAATACCTTGAGCTTGAGGCGTTGGATATTAGATGTCATTTGGAGTTTCCTCCTTATTGCATTTACATAGACCGAAAAGAGCGTATGTCAGTGGATTTGGTGCATCATCAGGTGTGACGTCACGAATGTTTTTGAAATAACTTTTCTTCTTCACAACTACTTCGCAAATATCACCTGCAATATCTATAACTTTGCCAGTTTTTGATGAAAATCTTGCGCTATTGGATGTCTGGTAGGTTGTGGTGAAACTAACTTCATCACCAACTTTAATGTTTGAGCGATCTACTGGAATGTATTTATCACAGCTTTTACAGCGGTAATCATAAGTAGCCATGTGCTTACCCTCCAATTACAACATAGAAGAATTGGATGACTAGCCACAGAACGAAAGCGAGTAGGGCAAACAGGCTAAATTCTTTGGCGTTGGTGTAAATGATTTGCCAACGTGACGGGCGTAGTTCTACTGTAGTAGGGTGTTGAAAAAGGATAGGCGTCGTTTGACTGGATATAGGCTTTTGTTTCATACTCATCTCGCAGTTATCTGTAAAGCACCCATGAGTTCGAAGGCAGGGGTGCTTTTTGTTGTTTACGAGATAAATATTACCAAAAAGGTAATTAAATGCAAGTTTAAATTACCTTTATCGTAATGATAGCGTTTTTTCACCGTCAATATATTTTCGTGTAATGTAAGGCTGCATCGGTTCATATATTTCTGAAGTAGCACAAATTATTTGGAAAGGTGGGGATAGCATATTGGATACTCGTACAATTATAGCTTGCAAATTTTCTGCACGTGTTTGTTCTAGTCCACCATCATTAATACCATCTAATATTAAAAATTTAGGTAAACGCATAGATGACTCTTCATTTGCTACTAATAATAATGCCAAATGGAAAAGTTGTTTAAGTAATATCGAGGAGCTTTGAGAGAAATGGCTTGTACCATTTACAGTTATTTCATTATCTTCGAATATTACAAAAATTTCATTTTCTGGATCCATAAACTCCGTTTGTAATCCAGTATCTAATGAAAGTAAGTATTTTAGTGTTTTATTTATTTTATCTAACAATCTGTGTCGTTCATTCTCTGAGCGGTCTTGTAAAAGCTGTATATGGTCATTAATTTTATTAAGATGACTTTGTAACTTATCACGATGAACTTGGAGTTTTGTAACTTCTTGAGCAATCTCTAACTTCTGACGAACATTAGTAATTTCAGTTTCGATCTCCCCTAATTCCTTGTAAGCTCTGATACTTTCAATTTCAAAATCAGTATGCCATCTTGAAGTTAAGAGCCTGAGATCTTGCTCTTTCTTATTCATATTACTTTTTATCTTTGAATACTCCTCATTTAATTTTAAAAAATTATTATTGTTGTCTTTAATTATTTTTGCAATTTCCTGAATTTGAAAATTTATTTCAGTTTTCATTTGTAATAAATTTAAATTATTATTTAATAGCCCTGTTGGACTTTTACACAAATTACAAGTATTCGGGTCAGCAGCCTTAATAATTTTTTCATGACAGCAAGGACAGAACTCAAAATCAATATCATTTATTATTAGGTTAGAACTTATAGCATTTTCAATATCAATAAGTCTGTTGTTAAGTTCAATATTGAACTGGTCTAAATCAGTGTTCTCATAATTTATTTCATTAATTTTATCTTCGATTGCAAGCATACCTTTATTTAAGGCGCTAAGTTCATTTTTTAGTTTTGTTTGTTCATCTGTTTGATTGTCAGATGTGCTAATTTCTGTAATATTTTTATTTAAATTATGAATTTTTTCTAATATAGTGCCTTTTCTTATTTCTAAATTATTTATTTCACTTATTAAAAAATCTTCAATTAAATGCTCAGATGTTTTTCCAATGATTTGAAAAAAAGATTGGATACGATTAATTGTAGCAGTTAATTCTTTATCTGTTCTTCTTCTATTTAGTTGTAATTCATATAGCTCACCACTAAAGATTCCTAATACATAATCTCGAATTGCGGTACGCTTCTCAGAATTATCCCAAGGGTCTTCTCGATATATTGGTAAGTTATTGTTTTTTTGCTCAGCATAAAGTAAACGTAAAACTTGATGAGTTGTAATACTTGTTTCCGTAGAAACTGTTGATGGATAATTTAAATAATCAAAGAAAAACTTAGAAAAACCAGATTTTTCCTCTGTAGAATTATAAGGTAGTTTTAACCAAGTATCATTAGGAGAAGCTAATGAGTTTTTGATATCTCCGAAAAAAATTAATAAAGGAGCTCTAGAGTTTTTAATTTCTCTTTTAATCGTGATAATTGATTCTTGGATACTTACCTCAAGAAAAACAAAATCACATGCTAAGGCAGCAGGTTTAAATTTTATATTCTCTGCACCAAGTGCATAAGCTATTAAATCTAATATAGTTGATTTTCCAACACTATTGTTTCCATATATGACATTTAAACCATTATTAAAATTAAGGTCAATTACAAGTCTTCCAGATTTTGAACAAGTTAAATTTTTAACAATAAATGTATTATAAGTTGTCATATCGATATTCCATTAAAAGAGTTCTATGCTTAATTCCATCTTTACCTTTCAATGGATATATAGTTAAGTATTCAAGAAATAATTTTTCAGTTTCTTCTGATAAAAAAGGACTTAATTTTCCATCAATGGTAATTTTAGAAAAATTCTCTCCTCTACAATATGAGTTCGTGTTTATATTAAACTCTAATATTTTATTACTAACTAGTTTTTTCAAAACTTGTTCTTGAATTCCCCCCATCTTTCTCGCCATATAAAATGGATTGCTACAAGGTCGATAGGTATCATCTATTCTTTTTAATTCGCCTTTAAGCTTTTTAAATTCATTTGGAACTCTTGTTGTACTAAGCTTTTTTGGGAAAACTATATAAAAATCAATGATTTTTAATCTGTCAATTTCCAGTGAAATACTTGGATGAAGATGTCTAAAGAGTGTGATTAATCGATAGCAACAATTACTTGAATCAAAAGCTGGGTGATAAATTAACATTTTTTATCCCAACAAATATGACAATTACCAGCAAGAAAATACATTAAATGAATTACACAATCATCATTATAAGATAGTGGTGTACCAATTAGTGTACTTTGTATTGGAGTAATTACTTCTTTAAAAATTTGTGCTTCAATTATTTCAATTGAAGCATCCGCTTGAATTAGTGGAACTATTAATGAGTCATAAGTTATTTTTATCTTACTGAGTATTCTACCAATAAGATATTGTAAAGCAGGTTTATCTTGATTTTTTAAGATAAATTTAGAAGCTTTTAATTTATATCTTAAAGCGTCATCAACCATATAATATCGACCAGAATCCTTTAACTTTTGCTCAAGTCCTCTAACATCACTTCGGTGATGTTGTGAATAATGTTCAATATCATCTAATTCATTTTCAATATCAATGGTATCCCCACTATCAATTTTTGCCATTATGTCAAGGAATGGTTGAAGTAGGGATACATGTCCATTTGCTGGTAAATGAATATGATAGCTTTGAGATTTATCAATATCTCCGCCAGCAACATCCCCCCCAGCTTGAATATCTTTTTGGCTAGTCATTTTTTAACAGATTTATCAATATCTCCGCCAGCAACATCCCCCCCAGCTTGAATGCCTTTTTGGACTACCTTTTTAGAGTTATTATTTCTACTTTGGTATATTGTTATTCCTATACCACTAGCCAAAATCACACCAAGTATAGAAAGAATTTCTGTTAAATGCTGTTGAATAAAGTCCATGATTTTTCTCGCTTTAAATTAAACATCTCTATATAAACCCACAACTTTTCCAACCAATTTGCATCCTTCACGAAGCTCCATGATTTTTCCAAGCCATTTCAGGTTTAAGGGTTCTAAATACATACCATTGCTTTCTACTATCAATTTCTTGAAAGTTGCTTCTGTTTCACCATCGCAAGCAACGATAACCAAATCACCTGTTTTTAAATCACTTATTTGAAAGTCAGGATTTACATAAATTTTATCGCCAGGGCGGAAGTCTGGAAGCATAGATTCACCAACAACTTCCAAACCATAGCCATGTTTTCCACATTTAGGGTTAGGTGGTAACCATTCTTCAAACTGTGTGCCAGCTGGAACAGCTTCTACAGTAGTCCAAGCACCAGCTTGAACCCAAGAAATGACAGGAACAAATTCACCTTTCATTGGAATCGGTGCAGAGACATTTCCATCCGTTATATTTTGCTCATCATGTGGTAGATCTAGCCAACCATGTGGCTTATCGAAAGCTAACTCAATTTCTCGAGCTACTTTATTGCCAATACCTTTTATTGGATTCGTACCTGCAAATTGACTAGTTTGAGATTGTCCTTTTCCAATTTTGTCAGCAAAACTAGACACACCACCAACTTGTTCAACAAGTAAGCGGGTGTTTTTGTATCTGATTGATTTGCTGTCCATATATTCCCTTAAGTTTTCTGTGACAAGTCACATGAGCTAATTGTAGTTTCATCACCAAAAAGGTAAACAAGAAAAAAGATTGTTTTTTTATTACCTAAAAGGTAATATTTGGATTGATACGAGAGGATCAATCAATGAATTTCCGAGATTTCATACTTCAGCAAAGCCCAAATGAATTAGAACAATATGCAAAAGATGCAGGAACAACAGTTGGTTATATAAAAACTCATTTATTTTATGGGTATAAAGAGCCTCGTAAAAATCTCCGCAAAGCCTTGTCTACAGCGAGTAAAGGAAAAGTTTCTGAAGCTGAAATACATCAACATTTTGGTTTATATCCCGCATTGGTAGAAAACAACCAAAATGGTAATAAATCAGCCATCTAATAAACACGTTCAAAGGAACTCGTTATGAACATATTAGATGCTGCTTACCACACCGTGCACGACTACAAAGGTGGAGCAAACGCACTCGCACCACGTATGGGCATCAAAAGTCCCGCCGTGCTGAATAGCAAAGTCAATCCAAATACTGACACTCATCACTTAACGCTGCTCGAAGCATCCAAGTTGATGACGCTGACCAACGACTACCGAATACTGCAAAGCCTCAATGCCCAACACGGCAAAGTCGCAATCAACCTGCCTGACATACCCGAATGCAGAGATACAGCACTCACAGATTTGGTGCTGAGCTTTGGCATGAAAGGCGGAAACGTCTACACGCTGTTTAAAGAAATGATGGCAGACGGACGCATCACACGCGGAGAAGCCATAGACATGTCTAAGGTCATTCACCGACTACACGAAATACTTGCCGAACTGGATGCACAAATACACCAGTGCGTAGACGACAAATAGAGGTAACCCCATGAGCAGGTTTGTTCCAAACTCATTTCAAATCACAAATGCTTTTGTCGATGATGCGATGAATAAGCTTAGTGATGCTTCAGTCAAGATTTACTTACTGATCGTACGTAAGACCCGCGGCTGGGGAAAAGAGAGCGATTCATTATCATTGACACAATTGGAGGAGTTGTCCCGCAAAAGCCGTCCAACAGTTGTGAAATGCCTCAATGAATTAGTAAAAGTTGGTCTGGTGCAAAAACATAACCAATCAAAATTTGGCAATATTTACTCATTGATCGACAACTACAACATCGGTGAATTATATAAATTCCCTAGTAAAAAATTTTTACTAGTAAAGTCCTTCACACCATTTGAAATTGACCTAGTTAAAAATTTTAACTACCTAGCATTTGGGTATAAAACAGGTGTAAAACCTGTTCAAACAGTCACTGAGATCCGCTTAAATTTCCCTAGTAAAGATTCTTTACTAGTTAAAAGTTTTAACCAGACTAGTAAAAATTCTTTACCGCAACTAGTAAAAATTTTTAACACACATAAAACAACTATCAAAAAACACTATCAAAATAAAAAAAAGAGCTGGTTGGTTTTGAAAAATTTGAAAGATGAAATTGTTCTGGCAAATGATTCGATACCAGTGGAGAAAATCACAGAAGCGACTTGGTTCAGTCGAGAGCTTGCAGCATTTGAAAATTTTAATGCTGGCAAAAAACACAATCACGAGTTTTTAACCTACCTGTTTGCAGATTGGTTGATACGAGCATATTTCAAATATGAAAAACAGGCTTATGCCAAAACTTCAGCGGATAGATCCCAATCTACTGGTTCAGCAAAACCATCGGCAGAACCGAAGCAGCTCACTGATAAACAAATCTCAGCGTTTGCACAGAAACTTGCACATCATCCTGAGTTCGCCAGCAAGCACAGCGCGCCGGGTGATTCATACGAGCAACTGGCATCACGCATTGCCATCAAACTCATGAACCCAGCACAGGCGAAGAAATGGGAGTCATACCTCAAGCAAGTGGGCTTCACTGGCAGTTTGCAGGGGGCAGCATGATTCCACACGGCGCAACCCACGTTGAAAACGATGGAACCTTTTGGAATTGCACCAACGGCGTTTGGACTTACTGGAGTGATGTCTTTGGATGGTGCGGATACATTGGGGCAGTTAATCAGATGTTCTTAGACAACAAAAGCGAATTGGGGACGATGTACGCATGAAAAACCAACTCAGTGGAACAGTGGAAGACATTTCCCCAATGGACATACGAGAAAAATTTGAAGCATTTTTTACGACTCAGCCATTTTTCAATAATTTGAAATACATGCACGGCGACCGACTTTTTGATTTTGACGTAGGCATTGGCTATCGCAATTTAACAGTACAAGTTGGCTATGTGTGTTTCTGCAAAGGTGATCGGGAGTTTGTATTGAATGACTAGAATCATGATTGGCATTGATACAGGTGTGAATACTGGCTTCGCCGTTGCTGCTGATCGTGGCAATGGTGGTGAGCTAGAACAGGTAGAGTCTTTATCGATTACACAGGCAATGGAGAAGGTAAAGGCGTTAATTGAAGAATGGGAAATAGGTAACGTCTGTTTATACATTGAGGATGCTCGGCAACGTACTTGGTTTACGGGTGGCCGTGAAAAGGCACAGGGTGTTGGATCGGTCAAACGTGATGCACAAATTTGGGAGGATTGGTGCAAGGAGCAAGGTTATCTGTACAAGATGATCCATCCCGCAGCCAATGCCACTAAAAAGAAAGCGACAGACTTTAAGCGTATGACTGGTTGGGTCGGTCGTACCAATGAACATGCGCGTGATGCAGCTATGTTGGTTTTTAAAAGATTTGCGAGATTTTAAGGGGGAATGGGATGAATGTAGTGGCAAAGCAAGAACATATTTTACAGGCAGTCGATTGGACACGTTTTGATTTAGAGGGGTGGTTATATCAATTTGGTGCTTGGATGAATTCCGTATCTGTTACATGTGGGAAGAGTATCAATCCAATTGCTATAGCGATGGATAGCGCTGTGAAAGCGCAAAAATATAAGAAGCTGACTAAAGCGCAGCAACAGCAGATTATTGTGGATTACTTAACTGGTGATTTTGAACCGCTAAAGTCACGACCTAGCAAACTAACTTGTCAGATTGATGATAATGAAGCCCGCGCCGTACAACGTCTAATATTAGATATGCTTGGTCAGTCTGAGATCATGGATGATTGGATGGATGCAATTATCGACCGTTACTTTTATGGCAACTCATGGGCTGAGATGGTGACAGATGAACGCAGTCAGATGGATGCACGTATGGATGTTAAATGTGGCTTGGCTGCGTTGCATTGTCGGTATGGGTTTATTGGGTATTAGCTTAAACATAATGAAAGAATGCTTAAATGTTTAGGTTTAGATTACTAAAACATTTAAGAAACGTTAGCTTAAAACTCGGTCTAATGTTTCTTAAAAGTTTTTATTATATGTACAAAAGAATAGTTTATTGATCTAATACTTTTAAATACTGTAAGTCACGGGTGACTTTATCCCCGTTGCAATATGAGAGTTGTATGACGATAAAAAAATGGATTCCTCCAACTGCACAAGAAATAAAGCAGTTGAGGGAGGTGACAGGTTTTACACAGGCAAAAACGGCTCATCTTTGCCGTATAGGTCTGAAAACTTACCAAAAATGGGAGCAAGGTGATGCAAGTCCAAGTCAGTCAGCTTGGACCATCTATACTTTTGAGTTACGAGCACAAAAGATTGGATTCCAGTCTTTAGATAATTTAATGGATTTTTTAGAGCAGAAACATAGTACTTGAAATTACCTCATAATGAGGTAATATTAAAAATAAGGCTGTAATTGCATGGTCTGACGCTAAATCCCAGCGTACATAAATTGGGAATGGTACAAAGTTATGAATACTGTTCAATTAAACAACAATGAAATTTCTATTGTTAATTTTAAATCTATTCCAGTTGTTACTACGGCAATGCTTGCTGACTTTTACGCAACTGATGTTAATAACATTCAACAGAATCATTTGCGTAATACAATGCGTTTTATTGAAGGCAAACACTTCTATAAACTTGTTGGTACTGAATTAAAAGCATTTAAACAACTGACTGACTCAAAGACGGTCAGTAAAAATGCACGCACTTTAATCCTTTGGACAGAACGTGGTGCAGCCCGCCACGCCAAAATGCTTGACACAGACCAAGCATGGGAAGTTTTTGAACAGTTGGAAGACTGTTATTTCCATAATAATGTCTGTCAGCCAACGAAATTAACTGATATTAATGATCGCATTCCTTTGGCGAATGCCGTTGGAATATTGGTAGGTAAGTCCGACTTCAATACGAAAGAAGTCTACGATATGCTGCAGCAGCGTTTTTCAGTAAATCATGTTAATCAGATTCCACTGCAATTACTGCCAAGTGCTGTGGAATATGTGCATAACCTAACTGCGGTAGTCGCACGAAGTAATGAGCTACAACGCCAAGACCAATATGCTGTTCAACAATTAGTAGAAGCCGTCATCCAACAAAACTTTAAGATGATGGGTGTTTGGAATGCATTGAGATATTTAAACCCAAACGATTTCTTTACTTACTCAGGCTTGATCGTTCGCTCTAATCAGCTTGCTCTGAAACTAAGTAAACGATACAACTTGAAAGGGGAAAATGGCGAACCATTAATAAGCCAAAATTTTAGACAGGTTTCTTTTTCTAACGGTGAGTTGATGGAGACAAATCCAAATTGGTTTAATGCGCCAGCATGAAAGTTACTACTTAATTTTCAAAACCCTGCGGATGTAGGGTTGTAACTAAAAGTAGATAATTTACATAACTTGACCTTGTACAAAGGTTATGGCATATTTCTGCTATAGTGAGCGAAGTTATAATAGTTCACTGATTATTAAGCCTGACATATTTGTTGGGCTTTTTTATTGCTTGAAAAATACACAATTTCATATATAAATAAATCTGTACTCTGAAATTGGAACTGACCAAGAATATGGGCTTAAATTTTCGAAAAAGCTTTAAGATCGCACCAGGTGTTCGCTTAAATGTTGGTAAAAAAGGTTTAAGCAGTGTTTCTCTTGGTGGGAAAGGTGTGAGAGTGAGTGTCGGTAGAAAAGGTACACGAACAACAGTAAGTGCTCCTGGCACTGGTTTGTCATACTCAACATATAAACCGCACAAGAAAAATAACACTGATCGACAACGACCTGACTATAGCAACCCAAATAATTTAATCGGCTATCCAAAATCAGAATGGATGGCAGCGGGTATAGTTGGGTTGATAGTTTTGATTGGATTTATATGGTTCATTGGTTAAGAGAACACCTCTAAATAAACAGATCTTTTGTTTTCAATTAGAGTTGAATTAATTAAAAGAAAAAATAATATTTTATTGCAAACTGTTTTTATTCTATAGTGCTAATCTTTTAAAGATCATAAAACATTATCTACATGAAATTTATAATGAATATTTTATTTAAAACCCTAATAAGCCTGATTTTTTGTCTGAGTTTCACTGCGAATGCACAGGATGTCCAAACCATTAAAGAACAACCGAAAGGCGTAAAATGGCAAAGAGCACCAATAATAAAATTCAAGAATAGAGAACTTTTAGGATATGACCGAATAGTGAGGGTTGAGTTAAAGACGAATGCAAATGGTATTATTAAATCCGCAGAAGTAATAGAAAGTAGTGGGCTTGAATCAATAGACACAAAAGTACTAAATGCAGTAAAGCGTTCTAAATTTCAGCCTTATCAAGAGAATGGAATTTATTATCCTATTAGAGCAGTACAACCTTTTTTATTAGAGGTTTCAAGAGAGCCTAAATATAAACATTATCCGAAATTCTTTTTTGTGAAGCAAAAGCTTGAAGGTCAAACCTTATACGTTGGAATATATGCAGAAGCTGATGATAATGGAAATTTAACCAAATCTGAGATTAAAGTGAGTAGTGGATTACCAGAATTGGATAATTATGCTTTAAATGAATATCGTAAGCAGGCTAATTTTTATCCATTAATTGTTAATGGTAAGCCATATCCTATACGTATTACTAGTTCTTTTAGATTTTCTGAAGACTCAAATACGATCGACTAGTTGTTATTTAAACAGTTAAATTTTACCAGTCTGAATGAACTAAATCCGACAATCTTTTAAATTGTAAGTAAACCACCTTCGGGTGGTTTTTTATTCTCCTTGGCCGAATGGATTACGGCACACAAAACCCCGCTCAATTCTAGATATTGGCGGGGTTTTCTTTTTATTCGAGGTTACCCATGGATAAAGTTGAAGCTCAAAAGAATTTGAAATGCTACAGAGAGAACATTCAAGGCGCATCAATGATTTATCCATGTGATATGCCTCAGAAGCTAATAGATGAAATCGCCGTATTTATTCGGGAACAAAAGCGATTAGTTAAGAATTTAGAAAGCAATTTGGAATCTACCAAATGACCTGTCAAGGCTGTGAAGCCCGCCGTGAATGGATGATAAAACATGCAAGACAAGCAAAAGAAAGAATGCAACGGGTGCTCATGTCACTTGGTATTGGAACAAAACAATCAGTTGATTCAATTGATCAGCCAGATGGTGCAGATCAACAACGAGCAGAACGCACAGATCAATGAGCTTTTGATTCGATTGGAAGATGAAGCAGAAGAGCCGAGACGTTCTGGTAATTTGGATGATTAGTTATGGCGAAGCTACCAAGACTACAGACCAGACTTGAAACGGTAATACCTAAGCAGCCAAGACCACAAAAGAACTGGGGCACTGGTCGCGGTGGTAGACCATGGCGAAGACTTAAAGACAAGATTCATCTGCGTGATGGATGGACATGCCAGTGCTGTAGTCGAGTAACCACTGAGCTTGAGCTAGACCATATCATCAATGTTGCACAAGGTGGAACGGATGATGAGTCCAATCTTCAATCGTTGTGCCCAGAATGCCATAAGAAGAAAACGCAAAAGGAGAGTCGGCAATGAGTATGTATTGTGATAATGACCATCATGCCAGAGTACTTGCGACAGCAATTGTTTTTAGCGTTGTTATTATTCAAACGGCTTTGATTAAGACAGTATTTGAATCCAATCCAGATTCAACAATCATTGTAATTCTCGGTTTTCTTATTGCTGACGTTCTTGCTGTTTTAACTTGGTTAACATTTTCAAAAAAATCGTAGCATTAGGGGGAGGTAAAAAGTTCAAACTCTTTTACTAGCGGACACCACCGCCCATCTCACGTATAAAAAAATTTCCCTTTTTAGTTAAAAGTTAACTTTTCGAGTTAAGGAGTCGCAATGGCTTTAACAGCAAAAATGAAAGCTTTTGCTCAAGCTGTTGTTGATGGTATGAGCAATAAAGATGCTGCAATTTCAGCAGGATACAGTGAAAAATCTGCAATGCAGCAGGGTTCAAAATTAGCAAAAATCCCTGAAGTAATTGCATATATAGAACAATTTAAATCAGTCAAAAAGTTAACTTCTAAATCTGAAAAGTTAACTCCAGAAAAACCAAAAGTTAACTCCGTGGATAGTGGGGAAAATGACAACCCTTTCGAGGATGACTACGCGAAAGATGATCCTCTGCAATTTCTAATTGATGTCATGAATAACAAAGACAATGAAATGGGGATGATACTGCATGCTGCAAAATCAGCGCTTCCATATGTACATGGCAAAGTTGCAGATAAGGGTAAGAAAGAATCCAAAGCAGAAGAAGCTAAGAAAGCCAGTCAAACTGGAAAGTTCGGCACTTTGAATAATCAACTACCGAGTTAAAACATGACCGCAATGCTCCCAGAATGGACAACAGCTTGCCCAGACTGGGAGGAGCGTATTGTCAAAAAACAGTCGCTCATGCCATGTGAACCATTATTTCCTAAAGTGGCAGATGTCGCAGAGCGCATTTTTAAAGAGCTGATTCTTGTTGATGTGATGGATAGCCCAAAGATGGGTGATGTCACACTGGATTGGGTCATTGAATTTGTCCGTGCAATTTTTGGGGCATATAACCCGAGCACAAAACGCAGATTGATTCGTGAGTTCTTTCTTCTGATTTCCAAGAAGAACACCAAGTCTACGATTGCTGCCGGTGTGATGCTGGTTGCGTTGTTGTTGAATGACCGGCTTTCAGCAGAACTTATTATCTTGGCACCAACGAAAGAAGTTGCAGACAACTCTTTCAACCCGATCCGAGACTTCATCAAAGCTGATGAAGAACTCAGTGCCATGATTAATATTTCTGAGCACACTAAAACGGTAACGCATTTAGGCACTGGTGCCACACTTAAAGTGATTGCAGCCGAATCTAATGCCGCGGCAGGTAAGAAAGCCTCAATCATTTTGATAGATGAGGTTTGGCTTTTTGGTAAACGTGCCAATGCGGAATCCATGTTCCGTGAAGCGAAAGGTGGTTTGGCATCTCGTCCAGAAGGATGTGTGATTTATCTGTCTACCATGTCAGATGAAGTTCCATGCGGGGTATTTAAGCAATTATTGGATTATGCCCGCGATGTAAGAGATGGAATCAAAGAGGATAAAGCCTTTTTACCGCTGATTTATGAATTCCCTAAGCATCTGGTGGAAGCTGGTAAGCACTTAAAACCAGAGAATTTCTACATCACCAACCCGAATTTAGGTGCTTCTGTTGACCTTGAATACCTGATTTCAGAGTTCAATAAGGTTAAAGATGCGGGTGAAGAATCACTTCGAGACTTCCTTGCAAAGCATTTGAACATCGAAATCGGCATGAACCTGCGTGCAAACCGTTGGGCGGGTGCTGAATATTGGAATCAGCAAAAACATGTATTTAGTCTTGAGCAATTAATTGAACAATCTGAGTTGATCACCTTGGGGATTGATGGCGGTGGCTTGGATGACTTACTTGGTTTTGCAGCCTTAGGGCGGTTGAAGAAAGATCCACGTATTTGGTGGCTTTGGAGCAAGGCCTGGGCAAATAAACTTGCCTTAGAACGCCGTAAAGAGAACATTCCCAAATATAGGGACTTCGAGAAAGAAGGGAGCCTTGTTGTTGTCGATAAAGTGGGTGAAGACATTGATCAGTTGGCGCTAATCGCAAAGCAAATTTATGACAGCGGTAAGCTCGACAAAATTGGACTAGATCCGCAAGGTCTAGGTGGTCTTATTGATGGATTAACTGGTTCTGGCATCCCTGAAGAAGTTCTTGTCGCAGTACCGCAAGGTCATAAGCTCATGGGCTATATCATGACAACCGAGCGTAAATTAGCAGAGGGCAACCTTTGGCATGCAGGGCAACAACTTATGGTTTGGTGCGTAGGTAATGCACGAGTCGTGATGATTGGTAATGGGATGCGAATCACCAAGCAGGACTCTGGTATTGGCAAGATTGATCCCGTGATTGCGATGTTTAACGCTGTGGCATTGATGAGTCTTGCACCTGAAGCAAAGAATTTTGACATTGACGGGTATTTAGAGGATGTCGTGATAGCATGAGCGATTTACAAGACACGGGTTTTTGGTCCCGTTTCTGGTCACGATTGACTGGAAGAACCCAATTGAAAAAGGGGGATACTTCATATCCTTTTGATAGCTATCTGTCATCTGGTGGAGCGGTCGTCAGCCCTGAAACAGCCTTAAAGCTTTCAGCAGTTTGGGCATGCGTGAAATTGCGTGCTGAAACCATCTCAACACTACCATTGCATTTATATGATTCAAATAAAAAGATCGCCAAAGATCATGGTCTTTACCGAGTTTTACATGATTCGCCCAATGCAGATATGTGCGCAAGTGAATTTTGGCAGATCCAGTCTGCATGTTTAGATCTATGGGGTAATGCCTACAGCTATATTACACGCCGAAATGATCGAAGCGTTATTTCATTAGAGCCACTTTTCCCAAGTGAAATGGTTAAGAAGCGTTTGAAAGATGGTGGCTTTGAATATCATTACACCGAAAATGGCAAAGTTAAAATCTATACTGATGATGAAATCTTACATTTTAAAGGTTTCACCTTGGATGGTTATGTTGGACTTTCAGCAATTCAATTTTTTGCCCAAACCATTGGCATGCAGTTTGATGCTAATAATCAGGCTCAAGACTGGTTTAAAAATGGATTAAAGGTTGGTGGATTCCTTGAAACAGGGGAGCAAACGCTCACAGGTGAGCAGCGTACACGGATGCGCAACCATTTAGCAGAGTTCAGTAAGCCTGAAAATTCAGGTAAATACATGATTCTTGAGGCGGGGATGAAGCTTGCTTCTGCCAGTGCTATTCGAATCAATCCGATTGATGCGCAACTTCTTGAATCTCGCTACTTTGGAATTGAGGAAATTTGTCGAGCATTTGGGGTTCCACCGCAATTGATTGGACATACGAATAAAGCAAGCTCTTGGGCATCTAGCCTTGAGCAGACTAATCAAGGTTTTTTGACCTACTCACTGAATCCTCAATTGGTTCGATATGAGCAAACCATTTCTCGCAAATTGCTATTGCCGCAGGACAAATACAAATATCGCCCTAAATTTGCGGTAGATGGTCTATTGCGTGCAAATAACACGGCAAGAGCAGATTTCTACGTGAAGATGACCCAAAACGGGCTATATACCCGAAATGAAGTACGTGAGCTTGAGGATATGCCACGTGCTGAAGATCCAACGGCAGATCAACTCATGGTGCAAATGCAAATGGTGCCTTTGGGACAAGATCAGGGGAAACCTAGTGAATAGAAAAAGTTTTAATTTAGAGATTAAAGCCGTCCAAGAGGACGGTTTTTTTTCGGGCTATGGGGCGGTTTTTGGCAATGTCGATTGGTACAACGATGTGATTCTGCCGGGTGCATTTACAGCATCCCTTCAAAAGTGGAAATCCAAAAAGAAATTGCCACCAGTGCTTTGGAATCACAACGACAGTGAGCCTATCGGGATCTATACCAACATTTACGAAGACGAAAAAGGACTATTCGTTGAAGGGAAATTGCTTATTGATGATGTGCCGAGAGCTAAATCCACACATGCACTTCTGAAAGCGGGTGCCATTGATGGTTTAAGCATTGGATATTCCACCAAGAAGGCAAATCAGCAAGGCAATGGGATTCGAGAGTTGATCGAGGTTGATATTGGTGAAATCTCTATCGTGACTCAGCCAGCGAATGATCGAAGTCTGATTACTTCAGTTAAATCCAAATTAGATGAAGGCGAACTGCCAACGTTACCAGAATTTGAAAAATTCTTGAGAGAGTCAGGATTTTCAAAATCGCAATCTACTGCCATCGCTAGCAAAGGGTTGCGCTCTCTTCTGAGCGAGTCAGAGGAAGAAATCAAAGAAGCGAAATCAATTTCAAATGCTTTAAATATTTTAAAAGGAGTCAGCAATGCCTGATCAAAATTTAGAACAACTCGCTCAAGAGTTTAAAAAACAAGTTGATGAAGTCAAAGGTATTGCCGAAGACTTCAAAGGTAAGCGTGAACATGGTGATAAAATTGCGGAAGGTGCCAAACAGGCAGCCGATGAAGCGATTACCAAGCTCAATGAAACCAAAGCGCGTTTAGATGAACTCGAGCAGAAAATGGCTCGCCGTCCGAGCGATACACCTGAAGAATTTAAGTCTTTGGGGCGTCAGTTTGTGGAAACTGAGCAATTTAAATCATTGCAAGGTTCAGCAGGACAGCGCGGTAAAGCCAATCTTGAAATTAAAGCCACTATTACTTCTGCAGTTACTGATACTGCGGGTGCAGCAGGTGACTTGGTTCAAACTACTCGCATTCCAGGAATTATTGCGCCACCAGATCGTAAGCTTACGATTCGTGATTTGCTTATGCCTGGTCGTATGGATGGCAACGCTTTGGAATTCGTACAAGAAACAGGTTTTACCAATGCAGCAGCAATGGTCGCGGAAGGTGCAGTGAAGCCACAGTCTGATATCAAATTTGATTTGAAATCGACAAATGCAAAAGTAATTGCACATTTCATGAAGGCATCGCGTCAAATTTTGGATGATGCATCGCAGTTACAGTCTTATATTGATGGTCGCTTACGTTATGGCTTGGCATTCAAAGAAGAAAACCAAATTCTGAATGGCGATGGTACCGGTCAAAACTTACTGGGTATCATTCCACAAGCAACCCCATATGTTCGTCCAGCCGGTGTCACAACTTCAGCGGAAAGTAAAATTGATACCTTGCGCTTCGCAATGTTACAAGCAGTCCTAGCTGAATACCCAGCAAGTGGACATGTATTGAACCCGATTGATTGGGCTGCAATCGAAACACTAAAAGACACTTCGGGACAGTACATTATTGGCAATCCACAGGGAGCATTAAACCCAACTTTATGGAAATTGCCAGTTGTAGAAACCCAAGCAATTACAGTAAATAAGTTCCTGACGGGTGCTTTCTCTATGGGGGCTCAACTGTTTGACCGCTGGTTATCTCGTGTTGAAGTAGCGACAGAAAACGAAGATGACTTCATCAAAAACTTGGTAACGATTCTTGCTGAAGAGCGCTTGGCTTTGGCGGTGTATCGTCCTGAAGCATTCATCTATGGTGACATTGTTCCTGTACCTTAATCGATTTAAATAAGGGGTATTTAGCCCCTTATTTTTGGAGTTTGAAATGGCACTTTATACAGTTAACCGCGAGCATTATGGCGATAAGTTCTATCTCACAGGTGAACAGCGAGAAGCTAATCCTAATGATGTAAAGCATCTGGTGGATAAAGGGGTATTGGTGGAAGTTGTGGAAGAAACAAAACCCAAAACAACTAAAGCACCAGCTAAGCAGGTGAAGCAAGATGATCGACCTACCGAAGGCTAAATTACATTGTCGTGTAGACGATGACACTGAAGATGATCTTATAGAGGGCTGGATTGTTGAAGCCAACGTCGTAATTCAGAACGATCTAGACCGTAAGATTATTGCAGATGAAGCAGACCGAATAAATGAAACAGATTTGGTTGATAACGAGGCATTAGATTCTGCACGCCTTATCTTTGTTCAGTACCGTTACAGCCGAAGCTTAGATGATAAACCTCAGGCTTATTGGTCATTGTTGCAAAAGTTCCGAGAAATGGGAGTTTAGTTTATGGACCTAGCCCAAGAACTCTGCCATCGAGTCACGATCCAGAGCAAAACACCTGGCTACGATGAAAACAACTACGAAACAGATCCAATCTGGACTGACTTCAAAAAGCTTTGGGCTAAGGTTGAGTTTTTATCAGTTAAAGACTCAATCAATGCCAAAGCTGCGGGTTCACAAACTACCGCGCGCCTAAAACTACGTAAACGTAGCGACATCACCACAGAGATGCGCGTGCTTTGGGATGGATACACTTTTGAGATTGTTTCACCGCCTAAGCCCGACAATCTGAACGGTAAGATCTACATGACGTTGGAGCTTGCGGTATTGGAGTAGGTCATGGTTATTGAGGTTGAAATAACAGGGGCGGATGAAATTGAGCGAAAGCTCAGAGCCTTGGCTAATCCACGTTTAGCAAAAAATGCTGCAAGGCGTTCAGCGCGTAAAGCTATGGCAATTGTCCGTGATGCAGCACGTAACAATGCAAAGACTTTAGATGATCCAAGTACATCAGAGCAAATCTATAAAGAAATTGTAATGCAGCCCGGTAAGTCTAGGGACAAAAATACTGTGGTTATGCGAGTTGGTGTCCGTGGTGGAGCAAGAATTCCGTATACAAACAATGCTCAAAATAGACAATCAGGCAGAGTAGGTCAGTCTTACCAAACTGATGGACGCGTATTTTATTGGAGATTTCTAGAGTTTGGTACATCCAGACAACCACCAACCCCATTTATGCGACCTGCTTTAGAAAATAACATTCAGGCTGTGACCGATTCATTTGCACAGAACTTTAGTGCTGAGCTCGATAAGGAACTTGCAAAACTATGAACATCCTTCCAGTAGTTCCAACATTAAAAGCAGATTCAAATGTCACAGCATTACTAGGGAATAACCCCTTAAAAGTGTTTGAGGATATTGCACCAACAGGCACAGCATATCCTTATGCAGTTTGGTCGGTTGTGACTGCAAATCCTGAAAACAACTTGGACTGTGCAGCAAATATTGATCATGTGTCTTTCCAGATTGTTGTTTATGACAGCAATCAAAAGCGTGCTTCTGATATTCGAGCAGCCATTCGTACTGCACTTGAACCATATTGTTATGTAACCAGTATTCACCCCAACCATTTTGAGCGAATTCTCGATACTAATGTTTTTGGACGTGGGTTTGATGCGAATTGGTGGTTGGATCGATAAAATGTATGATAGGTATTGATATAACTGCCGTTCGTGGTATTTTATTTCTAGAGTGGTCGTAATAGACCCTAAATTTCAAAACCTCGCTTATGCGGGGTTTTTTTATGCCTAAATGGGAGATAGTCTCAATAAGTTGGAATTTCTTATTGCCTAGCACATTTTAAATATGCAGTAAATTGAACTTCCTAGATTGCTTTTTGATCAATTTTAAATTTAGGAAGATGTAAAAAAGCCAGTTTTTGATTAGTTCAAACTAAGCCTTACAGAAATGTAGGGCTTTTTTATTGCCTGTACCATTCACCACAACTTTCTGATGCTCAGGTGAATGGCTTAAATCAATTGAGCATCTAGGAGTAAATCATGTCAAATGTTCTAACAACCCAAGAGATTGTGATTGTGGAAAATGACAAGCCTTTAACTACATCTTTGCATATTGCGGATGGAGCAAGAGCGAACCACAAAGCTGTGATGCAGCTAATTAAAACGCATATTCACCACTTTAATAAATTTGGAAGGGTGGCATTTGAAATGCGACCCTTTGATACAGAAGGCGGTGTGCAAACTAGACGCATTGCATTACTCAATGAACAGCAAGCAACTTTTCTTATGACTTTGATGCGCAACACAGATCGAGTTGTGGATTTCAAATGCGCATTAGTCCAAGCATTTTTCGAAACAAAGTCGTACTTGAGCGAACAAATGCAGGCACACACGGTAATACACAACAAATTAAGTTTGCAGCTTGATCTTGAAAAGGCAGATGCAAGTTTGGCAGGGCATATTCTTGGCAGCTATCGAAAAAAACGAGATGTATTGGTTGGAGCAATCCAAGAAGTAGAGCGGTTAATGCAACCATGCCTTTTTGAATAACGAACTATTTTTAACCAATGCCACCTTCGGGTGGCTTTTTTATGCCTAAAAAGAGGAGTAGCTACTCATGGCAAAAGGCGTTTTATCACAAGGTACGCACGTATGGATTCTCCATGGTGCAACTCCTTCATTGATCCGTATTCTATGCATTAAGTCGATTGCATGGGGGGATGACAGCTCAACGGAAATTGACACCACCTGCCTAGATGAAGAAGAAACCAAGACTTCCGATTTTGGCTTGGTAACACCTGGTGAAGGCTCATTGGTTATCAACACTGATCCAACGAATGCAACGCACATGACTTTGCTAGGCTTGGCAGATACTCGTGACGAAGTTGGTGTGTATGTAGGTTGGTCTGATGGTCCTGGTGTTCCAACTTTAACAGGCTCAGATGTGACACTTCCTGATACGCGCTCATGGTCATATGCGACTGTGAAGCTTCGTAAAAACTCACCAGTGTTTGATCCTGATGCACTTGTGAACCACACAATCCCGATGAAGCGCCAAACTAAAGTAATTGAAGAATTTAAGGTGGGTCCATAATGGCTAAAGCTAACTTAAAAGCCCTGCGAAAAGTCACTCAAAGCGGTGCACCAATTGAACGTACTGTAAAGTGGAAAGTGTTTGCCACAGAAGATAACCTTGGAGACCTTAAGGATCTGACAGGTAAATCAGAAGTAGCAATTGGTGATGAAATTGAACTTGAAGGGCAGGTCTTTATTAAGCGACTTTCATTCATTGCTCAGCAAGAAGTAGCAAAGGCTTTTGAATGGGATGTCGTGACCAACCCAGATGACCCAGTGTTAAAAGAAATCAATGGTAGTCGTTTAGTGGCTTCACGCTTGATAGGTTCGATTTGTGAAGACGGGAAAGGCACGCCGTTCTTCACTTCACTTGCTGATGTATATACTTCTGATCCAAAATTTATTGATGCGGTATATCAAGAAGCTGACAAAGTGAATAACTTTACGGGAAAGTTACTGAAGAAGAATTCGAGCGAAACGAATTCTGGTGCGAACTCGTCCTCAACGGAATCGGTGGAAGGACCATCGAAGAAGCACAAGCAAACATAAACAATGCCGAACTAAACATTTGGAGAGCCTACCGTCAAAAGTATGGCTCTTTGTTTTTTGGTCGCCGTATTGAGCAAGGCTTTGGTAATTGGATGGCACATTACACTCGATTCAAAGTTAAAGAAGGTACCGAAGTTGATGCGACTGAATTTATGCCGCATGAACCAACACCAGAATTGACCTATGAGCAGATGCGTATGATTGAAATTAGGAAGCAGAAGGAATCAGCTTAGGTTTGTTTCTCCTGCTTGAAAAATATTCTACATCTGATACAAATGAGGCATTACTTTATAATAAGACTGCTGTATGAAGAAAATACTAATTTTTATTTTAATTACTTCATTTGGGACAACAGCTTATTCGCATGGCGGAAGAACTGATAAAAATGGGTGTCATAAAGATAGTAGAACAGGTGATAGGCACTGCCACTAAGGAGGTATTATTGTGGGTTTAAACTTCAGAAAGAGTTTTAAGATAGCGCCTGGTGTCCGACTAAATGTAGGTAAAAAAGGGGTTAGTAGTGTTTCAATTGGTGGAAAAGGTGCACGCGTAAGTATAAGCAAGAAGGGAACACGTTCCACTGTCAGTGCTCCTGGAACAGGATTATCTTATTCAACATTCAGACCACATGCCAAAACTAGGACAACAAATAATTTTCGTAGTCAAGAATCAAATGTGGTTCTGAATTTAATTGTTGGATTTGTCATTTTAGCTTTTATCATTTGGGTTTTTAGTTGAATGAATGAACCTCCTACGGGAGGTTTCTTTTGACCAAATATCAATTATCTTGGTCTAAATTATAGATTTTGGACCAGTATGCTAAAACTATTTGTGTTCATGATTTTTGCTTCTTGCAGTATATCAAGCGTACTAGCATCACCTAAAAATAATACTGATTTGGCTATTCATGAGCAGAATTGCTTAGATCTTGCTGATGCTGCAAGTGCGATAATGGAAGCCAGACAAGGTGGATCATCGCTTTTAGAAATGATGAAAATTGCAAATATGGAAGAAGATTCAGGTAAAAGATTTATCATTAAAACAATCGTTGCTGACTCTTTCAAAAAGCCAAAGATGCAAGAAGAATCAAAACAGAAAGATGTTATAAATGAATTTTCTGCTAACTATTATCTTGCATGTACTGAGATGTATAAGTAGTAAATGACATTCGAATGGAGTTACTTTCCATTATTTAGATATCCATAAATTAAACCCCGCATAGCGGGGTTTTTTATTGCCTGAGGAAAAGTTATGGCAGCAGCTTCACTGGGCAGACTAACCCTGGATTTAGTCGCACGAATTGGTAGTTTTACTGAGCCAATGACAAGAGCGGAACGTCAAGCAAGAAATTCAAGCAATAATATTGCAGACAGTTTTAGCGTTGCAACTGTGGCTGCGACTGCATTAGGCGCGGCTGTCGCAGGAATTTCAGTAGGTGGTTTAGTTGCTTTTGCTAACCAAACGATTCAAACAGGCAGTGATATTAAGAAATTTGCACAATTAGCAAATACTACTTTTAGAGATTTCCAATACTACGCAAAAGGTGCTGAAACCGCAGGTATCTCAATGGAGTCTTTTGCAGACAAAATGAAAGATATGCAGGATCGCATTGGTGATTTTCATCAATCTGGCGGAGGTCCTTTAGCTGACTTTTTTGAGAATATTGCCCCATTGGTTGGTGTAACTATTCAACAGTTCCAAAAGTTATCTGGTCCAGAAGCCTTGCAGCTTTATTATGACTCTCTTAAAAAAGTAGGCGCCACTCAAAATGACATGAAGTTCTATATGGAGGCGATCATTTCTGATTCCTCTTTATTGATTCCTTTGCTAGAAAATGGCGGACAGGGCTTCAAAAAGTGGGGGGATGCTGCTGAACGAGCAAACGCAATTTTGTCGGATGACATGATTCAAAGTCTAGCATTGGCAAAAGAGAATGTTCAGTTATTAAATTTACAATGGGAAGGTTTGCAAGCCACTTTTGTGAATGCTGTAGTACCAGTGGTTCAAACTGTTTCAGACAACATGGATAATGTCAAAGCTGTTGCGCTGGCATTGACGGCAGCTATTGCAACAAAGTTGGTTATTCAGGGTGTAATTTTAGCGGGCACATTTACTATGGCTGCAATTCGTGCCGGAGTAATGGAAGTATCATTGATGGCGCTTCAAGGTAGAGCTACAGGAACTGCGGCCAGCATGGGCATACTTCGTGGGGCAATGGCATTTCTTGGTGGACCAGCTGGTTTAGCCATGCTAGCTGTTCAGGGGATTGCTGCTGGGGCAGCGTTCCTATATATGAAGAAGTCTAGCGATTCTTTGGATCCATCTTTAAGCACACAGGGTAAATCGATTGCTGAATTAACAGCAGAATATGAAAAGCTGGATGCCACTCAGAAGCGTGTACTCACTCGAAAAGCAACTGATGAACTTAATGAGGCTAATAAAGTTTATCGGGAACAAAAGAATGAGCTACTAGGACTTATAGATGCAGTTACGCGCAATTCAAAAGTTTCTGAGAAGGATCGAGGTACCGCTGCGCAACTTTTTGAACAGTATCGACAAGGTAAAATCAGTTCTAACGATTTGGCTACTGCTGTAAATAGCTTGGCTACAGTAAGCGATGCTGCGAAATCAAGTATTGATAAAAAGGCAGAGGCTGTTGGTAAAGAGTCAGATACAGTCAGTAATGCCCAATCTATCCTCGATGTGTATAACGGTAAAGTCAAAGAAAATACTAAAACAAATCGAGAAAATGCTAGATCTATTAGCGATCAAGCTAGTGCATTATCACTTTTGACTCAAAGGCAACGAGAGGCATTAAAGGACATTCAGGATCAGGTTGCTAAAGCCAATTATGTTGACGCCAACATGGCTGCTGGATGGAGCCGAGAAAGGGCGGAATATTTTGCCGATTATCGTCAAAATGCTGGGTTGAGTTTTACAGGAGCTTCATTATCTGCTCAAGAAATTAAACAAGTTGAGGCAGGCTATAAGCTTCAACAACAAACCAAGGCGCGGGAAGAATCTGAAAAGAGGATTGAAGAAGCGAAGCGCAAACAGATTGAGCAAACCCAAAAACAATATTCCTACAGCGGATCTGAGTTGAAGATGTTGCAAAAAGTAGCTGAGCTTAATGCAAAGCACAATTTGAATGCGATCGGCGCAACGAATGGCATCCCAGAAAATTTGCTTGCTGCAGTTATCGCGCAAGAATCTAAAGGGGATGTGAATGCTAGAAGCCCAACTGGTGCTAGAGGTCTATTCCAGGCAACCAGTATCTTTAGAAAGCAATATGGGTTGTCTATAGCAGACTCTTACAATATTCCAGTAGTAGCAGAGGCGGCGGCTAAAGACTTGGCTGCATCATATAAAATTTTCGGAAATTGGACTGATGCTGTTACTGCATTTAACGCTGGGGTTACAGGAACTAAAAATCTTTTAGCAAAAGGATTTACAGGATCAGCAGCCAAAACCAAAGAAGCTAAGGGATATGCACCTTTGGTTGGTAAATGGCTTGCTGGTTTAAATGGGACAACTGCAAAGGGTTCTAGCATCTTGGATGGGGATGCAGCGGAAAATGTCAAAGCCTGGGGAGATTACTGGGCTGAAATTGAAGCAATCAAGGCTGAGTCACTGGAGCGTCAAAAGAATGTTGCTCAAACATACTTTACCGAAGAGCAACAACTATCAGCCGATAATGAACAGAAAATCAAAGATATTAAACTGGCGTTTGCAGGTGATCAAACATCTATTGATGAGTATCTTAAACTTCAAAAGATCGCTTATCAAAAGGATGTTGCTGAGTTTGATATAGCGTTAAAGCAAAAAAAAATCAGTGCTATAAATGCTTATAAACAAATGCAAGATGGCATTAAAGGCTTGTCTGGTAATGCTGATAATATTTTTGCCAAAGCCACTATGTCGCCAACGGACTATGCGAGTTGGTCTTTAGCAAATGATCGAGACAATGCTAAGGCATCACTAAAAAATCAGCATATCGGTGTTCAGCAAGACATAATGGCTGCACCAACAGATGTTTATGCAACTGATGACGATCGTTATGTTGCGTTATTACAAGCGCATCAAGAATATCGAGATGGGTTGGCAGCTATTGATGTTCAGTATGATCAGCAAGTTAAGGATCTAGCTCAAAGTCAACATGATACCCAAATGAATATTTGGCAGGATTTATTGACTCGGACAGGGACCATCTTTAACGATATGGCTGCGATGGTAAAAGAAACATCTGGTGAATCAAGTGCTGCTTATAAAGCTATGTTTCTGGTAAACCAAGGTATTTCAATGGCACAAGCTATGATTAATACGGAAGTTGCTGCAACTAAGGCTATGGCAGAAGGTGGTTATGTGGCGGGTATTCCTATGGCTACAGCAATTCGTGCACTTGGTTATACGTCAGTAGGTTTAATTGCTGCTCAAACAATTTCAGGTATGGCTCACAACGGGATTGACAACATTCCTAGCGAAGGCACTTGGTTGTTGGATGGTGGTGAACGTGTGCTGAATCCACAACAAAACAAAGACTTAACTAATTATTTGGCAAATCAGAATTCAAGCGGTGGGGGTGATGTAAAAATTCAAGTCAACATCACGGATTCAGGAGTGAATACTTCAGGCGGCAATTCTCAAGATCAGAAACAACTTGGACAAATGATTGGTCATGCTGTTCGGGCAGTGATTCGTCAAGAACAACGGCAAGGGGGATTATTAGCAAAATGAGCAACCTTAAATTTATATGGAAACAAGACCTTGAAAGCAACTCTCAGACATCGACATTCAATGTGCTTTCAAGTCAATTTGGTGATGGTTATGAGCAGAATGTCTCTGTAGGAATAAATAACTGCAAAGGTCAGTGGAACTTTACAAAAACTGGAAAAAAGGCTTTGATTCTCGAAATAAAGGCCTTTTTTGATACCCATAAAGGCGCAGATTCATTTTTATGGGATTCACCTTTGGATGGTGAGGTTCGCGTGAAAACGGGGGATTACAATCCAGTATGTCTTGGTGGTGATAATTGGCGAATTTCAACCACCTTTACCCAAGTCTTTTACCCTTAAAATTTATTCAATTTCATGCCCTGCTTAGTCAGGGCTTTTTTGTGAGCAAATTATGGCTAAGCAAACAGTTAGTTTGGGCACAGCTCCCACTGGCGCAGGCGGAGATACGTTCCGATCAGCTGCCTCCAAGCTTCAAGCAAATGATAATGAACTCTATGCCGCATTAGGTGGTGCGTCTGGTACATTGCCATCCGCATTACCCATCGCAAATGGTGGTACAGGTCAAACCACAGCTTTGACTGCATGCCGAGCTTTGAGAGTTTGGAAGGGTGAAAGAGCTGTAGATATTGATTTAAATACAATAATCGAACCTGGATTCTATGGTAACGATACTTTTGCTTCGGGTTTGGTCAGTAATAATTTCCCCGTTTCAGGTCAAACTGGGTCACTTCAGGTTTTGGATATATCTGGGTCGAATGGTTATAGAATCCAGATTTATAAAACTGCAACAACCAATGAAACCTATTCACGTATTACAACAAATTCAGGAACCAGTTGGTCTGCATGGAAGCGAGCTATTGATGCCAATGATGCAGTTTATCAGCAGTTAGTTTCTAATGGTTTGGGGGCTGGTGGGTTTTCATTAGGAGCAGTAGATTTAAATACTTTGGCAGCGCAAGGTTTTTTTGTGGGGCTACAAAACCAAAGTACTGCTGCAACGGCAGCAAAAAATTATCCGACTACAGCATCTCAGTTCATTCTTGGATTTAATATTAAAAATGCGACTGAGCATGAAGCACAGTTATCTCTTTGTACTTCAACGAGTCAGATGTTTTTTCGACGTAAAAGCTATGGTGCAGCCTATAGCGCTTGGTTTGAATTGAAAACAACGGCAAATACAACCGTTGACGGCTCTGGTTTTATCAAAGCTGCATCACCAGTGGTCAAACTCTTCAATGATCACATTGAATTAAATGATGATGCTCAAAAACAGCCTATCACGTTCGAAAAATTGGGTATTGGGGATTACCTGGTAAAAGGTTCACTCGGTCTTGCCCAGGAAGGTTGGTATATCGAAGTCCCAAAAGATGCTAATGGCAATACTGTTGTCGCGGTTATCTATACCACCTTAGAAAATGGCGACATTTCAGTAAAAACCCATAAGCGTAAGTTTGATTTTGAACTGGCTGCAGTGGTGCCAGATTTAGATAATCCTATCGATATTCCTGATACCCGTTGGATCGATCTGCGCTTACATGAAGAACCTCAACTAGAGGAAGCGATTGATGACACTGAACAGTGATTTTCAAAAACTCTATGTCGATGGATTAATTACTCTGTATGAACTTGATGCCAGCCAATTAGGAGCTGGTATTTTACGTTTTCATGGGTATATTTCTTTTCAAGATTGGGAACGTATCTATACCTCAATTGGATCAGCCGGATTGATAGGTTCAGATACTGGCTCCATTGGTAAAGTCTTTGATGTAGGTTCTGAGAAAGTTTGGAACCGAAATATTTTCTGGCAGGGTCAGAGCTTTGAACCTTTACCACTTGAAGTGACGGGGCTAGAGATGCGTTCCGATGGTAAAGCATCGGCTCCGTCCTTAACGATGGCCAATAATATTGCAGGGGTACAAAATGCCGTTTCTGCATATTGTTTACAGTTCAATGACTTTGCTGGAGCCAAACTCAAAGTTATTCGCACTTTAGCGAAATACCTAGATGCGGAAAACTTTAGTGCAGGCAACAGCAGTGCTTCGAATGAGGCCAGTGAACAGCTTTGGTATATCGAGCAAAAGACCTCAGAAAGTTCAGCTCAAGTCTCATTTGAACTATCCAATCCAATTGATTTTGAAGGTCAAAGAATTCCAGTCCGTCAAATTACCAACATGTGCCACTGGTGCGTGATGGGCAATTATCGTGGTGAAGAGTGCGGCTATACAGGTGCAGCCATGTTCACTGATAAAGATCAACCAACGGATAACCCTGCATTAGATAAATGCGGGGGACGTTTAAGTTCCTGCAAGTTACGCTTTGGCAGTAAACCTTTACCGATTGGGGGTTATCCAGCAGCCAACTTAATTGGGTGAATTATGCAATTATCAACAACTATCAAACATGCCGTTATAGAGCATGCAGCACAGGTGTATCCGCAAGAATGCTGCGGTGTCATCGTGAGTGGTATTTATCTACCATGCCGAAACGTCGCTGATGATTTGAGTCAATTTGAAATTCATCATGAAGACTTAGCAAATGCAGAAGACATGGGTGAAATTGAAGCCTATGTGCATTCACATCCGAATGCCAGTGCGCGAGCATCTGAACTGGATTTAATCCAAATTGAATTGCACCAAAAGCCGTGGGTGATTTGTGCCTATCCAGAAGTTGAATTTCAGGTGTATGAACCATTTGGTTATCAACCTGCTTTGGTAGGGCGTAATTATTACCACGGTTGGCAAGACTGTTATGCCTTGATCCGTGATTACTACCAACGTGAACTTAAGATCACACTGCCAGACTTTCAACGTATTGATCGTTGGTGGGAAGATCCAGCACATGCGTCACTGTATTTGGACAATTTTACAAAAGCAGGCTTTTATGAAGTGGATACTTTACAGCGCGGTGATGTGCTTATTTGTCGCGTGGGTCGTACTGAACACCCTAATCATGCTGTTGTGTTTCTTGCTGATGATGGCCAGCTCCGGTCAGAACAAAGTGAACCCTGCATAGGCTCAGCACTCATTCTGCATCAC
The DNA here is from genome assembly GCF_023824315.1 of Acinetobacter tibetensis. Taxonomy (NCBI): domain Bacteria; kingdom Pseudomonadati; phylum Pseudomonadota; class Gammaproteobacteria; order Moraxellales; family Moraxellaceae; genus Acinetobacter; species Acinetobacter tibetensis. Next base: position 1,229,133 of record NZ_CP098732.1, read on the forward strand.
CCTTATGGACGTAAATCGGTACGTGAAATTTACGGGCTACAGTGGCAAGAACGTGTGGTCAAGATAGTGAGACATCGGGATGTTAAAAACCATTAAGTTGTACGGCATTCTTGCAAAGAAATTTGGCAAACAATTCAAACTGGATGTGGCCAATACCCGCGAAGCGATGCGAGCTTTATCTGCACAAGTTCCTGGCTTTGAAAAGTTTATGTTACATGCACATGAGCATGGTCTGGGCTTTGCAGTGTATCAGGACAAACATAATATTTCAGAACAAGAAATTGATATGTCGACTGAGGCAGCAGTCATCAAGATTGTTCCTAAAGTTATGGGTGCGGGAGGAGATAATGGCATATTGCAGATCGTGCTTGGGGTAGTCTTAGTTGTAGCGGGTTACTTTACATTCGGTGCAACCTCTGCCTACGGGATGGCCTTAATCGGTGCAGGGGCAGGGATGGTGGTCGGTGGTGTTGCGCAAATGTTGATGCCAAAAGTGAGCAATACACAAGACAATAATCAGGATGGCAATAAAGCCAATATGGGCTTTAGTGGTGCAGTGACCACAGTGGCACAGGGTAATCCAGTGCCTGTGTTACGTGGTCGTCGTGAAGTTGGCGGTTTTATTGTTTCAGCAGGGCAATATCCAGAAGATCAAATCTAATCATCTTAATTTTTATGGGCGCTTTAAGCGCTTTTTTAATGCTTGGGTAGGCGTATGAATCGAGTGGTGCAAGGTGCGAAAGCGGGCAGCGGTGAAGCGAGAAAGTCTGTCATTGCTACAGACTCGGCACAATCCAAAACCTTTATTAAAATTCTCTATGGTTTATCAGAAGGGCCAATTAAAGGCTTGGTTGATGGCATACGTTCAATTTACCTAGACGATACCCCTTTACAAGATGCCAATGGGATCTGGAACTTTGAAAATGTCACGGTTGATTCACGTCTAGGCACTAACGATCAAACGTATATTGAAGGCTTTCCAGACATTTCTTCAGAAACGGGCATTGGGGTTGAGCTTAAATCCAGCGCAGCATGGGTCAAAAGCTTTACCAACCTTGAACTGGATGCACTCCATATCCGTTTACGTTGGGGGCCACTACGCCAACAAAATATAGACAATGGAGATGTCAGCGGCATCACTATTCTCTATGCAATCGATTTACAAACCGATGGTGGGGCGTGGACCGAAGTTTTAAATACTAAAATCTCCGATAAAACCTCAGCCAATTATGAGCGTTCACATCGTATAGATTTACCCAAAGCCAATTTTGGTTGGCAGGTTCGTGTCCGTCGTATTACTCCAAATTCAAGTTCAGAATCGGTCAGTGACAAGATGTACGTACAGGCAATCACTGAAGTCATTGATGCCAAATTACGTTATCCCAATACAGCCTTGTTAGGTCTGCAATATGATGCAGAAACTTTTTCCAACGTAGCGAAAATGGCTGCTGAATGTGAGGGTGTAGAAATTCTACTCCCAAGCAACTATAACCCCGTATCGCGTGAATATACGGGACTGTGGGATGGTACATTCAAACGAGCTTATAGTAATAATCCTGCTTGGCATTTTTATGATGTGTGTGTCAGTAAACGCTATGCACTGGGTGATCGTATTAATTCAAGCATGATTGATAAATGGTCAATTTATCGCTTGGGTCAATATTGTGATCAATTGGTTCCAGATGGAAAGGGTGGGCAGGAACCACGGTTCACTTTGAATGTCTATGAGCAATCCCAAGATGATGCCTGGTCTGTGCTCTCCAAAATGGCAGGGGCTTTTCGCGCCTATATATATTGGGACGGTCAAGCCATCGTTTGTGATGCTGATATTCCACAAGATACTTATTTTACCTATACCGCAGCCAATGTCATTGATGGGCATTTTGAATATTCAGGTACGCGTGCACGTGATCGGCATACTGTTGCGAAAGTCGCATGGGATAATCCAAACAACCGCTATAAAACTGAATATGTATTTGTTCGGGATGAGGCAGCGATTGCACGCTTGGGGATTCGTATTGCTGAAATTGCTGCTTATGGTTGTACCAGTGAAGCTCAGGCGCAACGTGCAGGGCATTGGGCACTTAAATCTGAACAGTATGAAACGCGCACAGTGACGTTTAAAGTCGGACTAGATGGATTTATTCCGCGCCCTGGTAAAGTCATTGAAATTGCAGATCCTTTGTTTGCTGGTCGAGCCAATGGTGGTCGTATTGCTGCAGTCAGTGCAGACCTCAAAAAGATCACTTTAGATCGGGATGATGTGATTTGTCGTGCAGGTGATCGCTTAGTGGTTAATGGTGAAAACGGTAAAGCACAGGCACGTATTGTTCAATCGATGACGGGCCGTGTGATTACTGTAGTATCTGCATTTGAATCTGTCGCAGCACAAAATGTTTGGGTTGTAGATGCGCAAGACTTGGCAACGATGAAGTTTCGTGTAATTTCAATTACCCAGGATGATACCCATCAATTTACGATCAATGCTTTGCAATACAATGCATCGAAATATGATGCGATTGATAACGGGGCATTTATTGATGAACGGCCAATTTCGATTATTAATCCGAGACTTCAAAACCCTGTCGCTTCCGTAACGATCAGTTCTGAACAAATGGTGCAGCAAGGTTTAACTGTTGCGACGATGATCATTACTTGGCCACAAGTTGAAGGTGCAACCAAGTATCAAGTGGAGTGGCGCAAAGATGATGGTTCCTGGTTAAAGTTGCCGATCACTGGGAATAACTCAGTTGAGGTGCAAGGGATTTACACGGGTAACTATCAAGCGCGAGTTGTTGCAATTAATGCCTTTGATATTGCTTCACTGGCCACCTATTCAACATTAACAGCACTGAAAGGAAAGCAGGGTAATCCACCTAAACTGGCGTTTATTACTGCGACAGGCATCTTGTTTGGTATGCATTTGAAGTGGGGCTTTCCTGCAGTGGGTGCTTTAGATACTGCTTATACGGAAATTCAGGTTTCACCCGATGGGATCAGTAATATTGCTCAGCTTGGATTATTTTCATATCCGACCACCACACATACGATTCAAGGCTTACAGCCAAATTTAACCCAGTTTTATCGGGGACGTTTGATTGACCGCATTGGTAATATTGGGGATTGGTCAGACTGGACAAATGCCACCACGTCAGCAGATGCATCAGCAGTACTGGATATTCTGTCTGGGAAAATAACTGAGTCGCAGCTTCATCAAGATTTGCAAACCAAGATTGATCGCATAGATACCGTTGAGGGTGATATTGCAGACATTATTCAAGCTGTTAATAACGTTGAAGATGGTGTCACGCAAGAACGGACTGAACGTATATCAGGTGATCAAGATGTATTGAATCAGTTAACAATCTACAAGGTGAGTAATAATCAGGCTGTTGCAGCAGTTGTGGAAGAGGTTGACACTCTTGCGGATCAACAAGTGATCATGTCATCAAAAATAGATGGAGTTTATGCACAAGTCAATCCGTCATTGATTGGTGATGATTCAATGTTGATTGGTTCTACCGCAGGTTATGCAGGGGTTTGGTCTGAACAATCTGCACGAATTGAAGAGGATATTGCTCAGTCACTTCGAACTGATTCTGTAATTGCACAAATGGCAGCGAATGATGCGATTTATCAAAGCCAAATCCAAGCCAATGCCAGTGCAATCGCTGCGAATGTCTCTGCCACAACAATTTTGCAAACTACAGTAGGGCAAAATACGGCAAGTATTCAAACACAGCAGCAGTCAATTAATGGCATCAACCTGCAATACACCTTGAAGCTTGATAGTAATGGTTACGTGGCAGGTATGGGCGTGATGAATGATGGTAAAACATCAAACTTCATCATCAATTCAGATATGTTTGCGTTAGGAAATCCCGCAGGTTCCGTGGGGACGACTTACCCATTCATTTTTAGAACCACGCCTTATACAGATCCATTAACTGGAACAGTCTTCCCGGTGTCTGCCTACATGAAGTCGGCAATGTTTGACTATCAATCGGTCAAAACATCACATATTGAAGATCTGGCAGTGAAAACAGCGAAGATTGATGCTTTGGCTGTGACAACCGCAAAAATTGATAATTTAGCGGTGACTGAAGGGAAAATTGCGAATCTTGCGGTTGATACCCTCAAGATCAAAGACAATGCGGTGACTGTGCCTGTTTCAGCATTTGCCGAAGCAGCAACGACAGTGGGGACCGATTACATCACCATTCAAACTTTGGCTGTTCCATCAGATATGGGACATACCATTTTGACTTTTGGTGCTGTATTCAGTTTTACCTCTTATACATCACAGCAGCGGTTACTTTGTCGTGTCCTGAAAAATGGCAATGTCGTATTTGAAGATTTGGAAGTTCATTTTGTTGATTATGATTCAGTGGGTGTAACTTCTGACAATAGTGGCCAACATCAACATAGTGTGAGTGTCACAGTTAATGGTTCGGCAAATGATGCAGGGAATCATTCACATTCATTTAGTGGTAGTACTGGTAATTCATCTGCCGGTTCAGTGGCTAACTCTTTCCACAGTCATAACTACAATGGTTCAACAAATTCAGGAGGCTCACATGGTCATAACTTAAGTTTGAATGCAAATGCTTCAATGGGACTTGATGGTATTCATAGTCATAATATTACGATTCGTGGTAGTGCTCGTAGTGCCGGTACATTGAATATATCAAGACATGATTCAACGGGTATCGCGGGAACATTCCAACTGCAGCTTAAATCAGGCTCTGGCGGGAATGTAAGTGTTTCACAACGATATATACATGCAATGACAATGAGGAAGTGATGGCTTATTTTGCGGTATTTGATATAGAGACAGGCAGAATTGAAAATCTTGTTGAATGTCCTGAGTTCCTGGCGAATTCAATTCACTTGGAAGCTAATCAGGACATGATCCAAGTTGAGTCTCAAGTCTCAGCAACACAATACCATGTGGTTAATCGAGAGCTTTATAAACTGGTTTAAGAAATTTGATTGAGTGATGGCACCCAGTAGGGTGTTTTTTATTGCCGAAAATAGGGGGTAGGTGTGTCTGATAGTCAGCAAATTGTAGATGCATCAGCAGCAATTGCAACAAGTAAGGCAGCAACGTATGCGGGGTCTGGAGCTGCAGGCGTTTCCGCATGGATGGGATCAATCGATTGGGGGTTTTGGGTCAGTATTGGTATTGCAATAGCGGGTTTTGCAATGAACTGGTACTTCGCCAAGAAAAAAGATTTACGTGATGAAATTGAACACAAGGCATATTTAGAGAGTCTTGAAGGAAAGTGTGATGCAGAACAAGACTAAAATTTCAGTCGCAATATTAGCAGCTTCGGCTGCTTTTTTTACGTCTTTAGAAATACACGAAGGCTATTCGGCGAAGCCTTATAAAGATACTGGTGGAGTTGTGACTCAGGGTATCGGTTCAACAGTCAAACCGAATGGCCAATCGATCAAAATGACCGATCCACCGATTACGCGCAAAACAGCGATTGATTGGGCAAAAACGCATGTGGCCAAAGATGAAGTTGTTTTCCGAAAATCTATGCCTGGTGTGAAGTTGTCTCTAGTGGAATATGACGTATATCTCGACTTTACTTACAACTTTGGCCAAGCCAATTGGAATCAATCTTCAATGCTCCGCAACTTGAAAGCGGGGCAGTACGTTGCCGCTTGTAAGTCGCTTTTGAAGTGGAAGTATGTGGCCAAGAAAGATTGCTCAATTCGTAAGAACGGCTGTTATGGCGTTTGGGTTCGTCAGCAAGAGCGTTATCAAAAATGTATGGAGGTGCAGTAAATGCCGATACTTATAGCCTTATGGAAGTTCAAATACTGGGTCGCATTCGCGGCCATTTTTATTTTATGGGTGTTGCAAATTGCATACACTAATCACTTAGCTGGACAGTAAAAAGACTCAGGCATATTTATCCGGATGCTAAAAGTGCACAAGTTGCCGCGCAGTCTGCCTTGGATTCAGCCAAACGTGGAGAGGAAACCTTAAGTCTGACATTACCAGGTAATCCATTACTTTCTGCGGAAATGCCCTTAGAGATCAGTGAGGTTAGAGATGGGATAAATGGTTCATGGATGATTGAACAAGTGACTCATACGATTGATAAGTCACTTGGGTATAGCTGCGGGATAGAGGCTGTAAAAGAGATTGAATAATTTTTCTATTACTGTATATTGTATATATACGCTATACGAATGGATGCTAAAGCTTGATTAAGAGTTTTAAACATAAAGGTCTTCAGGCTTTTTTCCAAACTGGTACAACAGCAGGTATTCAAGCAGCGCATTCTGCCAAATTACGTTTAATCCTTGCAGCATTACATGCTGCTTCCACAGTGAATGATCTAAGAACTCCACCCAATTGGCGATTGCACAAGTTAAGTGGAAATCTACAAGATCAATGGTCGCTGACTGTAAACGGTAATTGGCGGGTAATTTTTAAATTTGAAGATGGTGATGTCTACATTGTGGATTATCTGGACTATCACTAAGCCTTTCAGCGCAGGAGTACTAAGATGAATATGATGTTCAATGCACCACATCCTGGTGAAATGTTACGGGAATATATTGGTGAAACTCCTGTGACGGAGGCGGCTCAAGCACTAGGCGTTACTCGTGCAAATCTTTCTCGTATTTTGAATGGTCATACTGGTATTTCAGCAGATATGGCAATTCGTTTAAGCGAGGCTTTGGAAACTTCTCCAGAGTTTTGGTTGAATTTGCAGATGCAGTATGACTTATGGAATGCCAGCCAACGTCAGCGACCAGTTATAAAGAAATTGGTTCAGGATTTTGCATAAGTAAAGCGCCGTGAGGCGCTTTATCTTTTCTTCTTCGGGCACTTTGTACCATATCCACCCAGCAAGCAGTCACATGCTTTACCTCAAGCACTGCCAGAAGAAGGCTATTTTAGTAGAAATTGTTAGACGAAAAATATTACTTTTTTGAAAAATATAAGAAATCAATACTATGATCTATTATAAATTATTTGACCTAAGTTCTTTATTCAGAAGCAAAAATATGTGAAGATAAGCAGGCTAAATTTGAAAAGTACTTTTGAAATGAATTACAAACTACTAAATTATTTTTTTATTATAAATACAAATTATGTTACGCCTGATGCCACCAATACACAGTTGATTAGGCAGTTCATGGATCTATTCATAGAGCAACATTTCTTTCCGAGAGTACAAGAGGCTCAAACTTTTCAGTTCCAAATGAATGGTAATAATCAGCCTAAAACCGTGATACGTAAAACTTTGGGTTTGATTAGCTTGGATAATCGTTGGATTATTAACTTTCTACCTGAACAAATCGAAATTGCATATAATAGTGATTTGGAAAGTGATGATATCGGTGTTTGTGATTTTTTAAATAAAGTGAAAGAATATTTAAGATTAATTAATAATGTAACTAAGCTTAATAATATTTACAGATTGGGATTTGTAGTTAATTATTTTTCTGAAGGGTTGAATATCGAATATAATCAAGCTCATTTCCCAAGTGAATCATTAAGTGATGATTTGGTTGAGGTTCAGCATAATAGCGTTAAAAGAAAGAGTATTGATGGTATTGATTTTAATATTGTAAAAACACTTGGATATTATAGTGAAGCTGAAATTAATTATATAAATGGTACCAAAAAATTTAAAGGGAATGTTAAAAAGATAGATGTTAATACTGTTGTAAGTGAAAATAATAAATTTTCACTAGATATTATTGATCTTTTGTCAAATGAAATCTTTAGTGATACATTATAATTATGCGTAACAAGTATATTATATCTTCTGATGAGAAATACTCATCATGTCTATATGAATCGACTAATCAACTGTCTAAGTTTATAACTACTAATCATAGTTATGAATCAAGTGGTGATTTTTCTAAATTTAGTCGAAATATGAAGTTCGAATCTAGTAATAGAATAAGTACTTCTAGTGTAAGTAAAATAAGTACTACTGATTTGGTTAATTACATTGATGGTTTTATTAATCACTCTGAGGTTAATTACAATGAGCTTTATAAAATTCAATTGAAAAAGAAATTTGAACCAATCTTATATAAATCATTAAGGGATCCATTTGTTGAAGATGAAGAGTTATTAAGTTTAAGTTATGAACTAAAGCTGCATTTAAAGCTTAACTTTGATGTAACATCTAATTGGTTAAGTGAGTTTTATTTAAGTAATTTATCTAAGGAAAATATACTTAGTAACTTATTAAGATTATTAGCACTTATTGAAGGTCATTTACTAATTTTTTCAATCGTTGTAATGATCGCTCAAGCCGTTTCTATTAAATTTATTCAAGTTAAAAGGAGCGCACTGCAGCTTTTGGAAAGTTTAATATTAGAAGGAAGAAATGATGCGTATAGTCTTCTAAATCAAATGGATGTAATTAAACAGCCTAGGTTGGAAAAATATAGACAAGCAATTCTTGCTGATAATAGAAATTTAATGGTGTAAGAATGGTTTATTTTGTTAGACGGTTAAATTCTGATGTATGGCCTGAAGATGAAGAACAGATTAATATTGCTCTAGGTAATTTTGATGAAATTAGTGCAGATCCTTTTTCTAAATGCCTAAAAACACATAACAATACCTTATCCTTATGGAAGGTTAGTTCAGATGGTGAGGTTAATAAATCAACTCTCGCTAAATCAATAATTGCTTTAGTTACGGCTCCGAATCAGAAAACACTATCACCTCTTGATGTTATTTATTTTTCTGACAATGATTTAAAAGAAGATGAGTTATTAATTGAGCAAACAGATGGTGAAACATCTATCCCTGATTTGGTGAATACTCACTTTGATATAATTGGCATTAATTATAAGAAGCTTGAAAATGTAGGTAGATTAGTATTAAAAACGTTATTGAATAATTCTATTGAAAGTTTCACTAGAAAGGAAGTAATAGATTTATTGAACTCATATTTAGATGAAGATATTGAGAATAATTATAAGAATATTAACGAAAATATTTTAATATTTATGGGTGAAATAACACAAAGAAAATTGGTTAATACTGATTTTTATAAAGATTTAAACTGTAAGTCTTTTTTAGATTTAAAAATTACAGTGTTAAATGACCTTTATAGTAAAGATAAGTTATTACTTGATGAGAAAATTCATCAACTTCCTCCTCGGGAAAAATCGGCTTTTCGTATTGATGTGAATCAAAAAGCTAATTCTAAAAAGGAATATAATGAATTGATTGATTTTGTAATGGAAAGAACTAATTAATTCAAGTTAAAAAAGCACCTCACGGTGCTTTTTTTAATCCCTAAAACTCTCACCTCTAGGAATAGAATACCAATAACGAATCTTCTTTCCATCGTTTAAAGTTTCAATATTGATTAGCTGGTATTCAGGATTGTCATAAAAAATTCTTGAGATCATTTGCTCAACACGTGCTGTACGCTCTTGTAACGGCTCTTTTGGGTAATCCTCAATGCAGTTCACATCATTAAAATAAATAGAACGACCAGATTTTCCCTCTACTTTAGATTTGAAACCTAAGTCCATTAGTTCAAGCATTGCCGTATTTAGCGATAGATTATTTTTTTCGGCATAGTCCATTAGTGATTCATATTGTTCCTGAGGCATACGGACTTGTGTACGTTTCCAATCATCTTGAGAAACTGCTCTCCCAGTTTTATTTTCAGCCATTATATGTGCTCGTAAATACATTTGACATGATAATAACACTATGAAATACTAAACTCAATGACAAGATAATCATGTCATTAAAGCTTAAATAAAAACGCCCCGAACAATCTTGGCGGATCACGGGGCGAGTTATCAATCTTCATAGAGAGAAAACTGATATGAACAGTCTATCATTTAACGCAATACAATTTCATCCAATCCAACGAAAGGATGATCAAATTTGGATTACATCTGCTGAGTTAGCAAATGCATTAGGTTATAAGCAAGCAGATGCAGTAACCAAAGTATTTAACCGTAAGTCTGATGAATTTACTTCCGATATGACACAGATGATTGAGAATCCTCAGACGCCCAATTTGGGCGTACGGGTTTTTTCACTTCGCGGTTGTCATTTAATCGCTATGTTTGCAAAAACACCAGTCGCCAAAGAATTCCGCAAATGGGTACTCGACGTACTGGAAAATGAAATACAGCATCAGCAGATTGATACTCGAGTAAAAATCAACTCAGAGCAACAAGCCATACTTAAAGAAATTGTCGACCGACGTTGTGAGGGCAGCACAAAGAAACGTACCGAACTCTGGGCTAGACATAACAAGCACTTTCGCATCCCACGTTATAGCGAACTCTTTGCCATCCACTTTCAAGACGCAGTGGACTACCTAGAAACCATGCAAATCAAAGCTAAAGGGGACATTCATATAGATGAAAACCAAACTATAGAAATGCTCTGTGGTCATGCTCGGCTGTTTCAAGCATGGTGGAATACCCATAGCCCAGCACTGGCAAAGCTCAATCCACAACTGGTCTATATGCTGCATGACAATATGTTCTATATGACCTATGCCATATCGGATCTATGCAAAAAGTACAATGTAGAACTGCCAGCGTATGACTACCAACACATGTTTGAGCTGAACACTTTACCGCATGAAAGGTACAGCCTAATCAAGTAAAAATGACCGCCTGAAAGGGCGGTTTTTTATAATTGCGTTATAGCTCTGGCAAAGCAATTTATAAGATAAATTTGCTATTAAGAATTTTAGGGAAAGGGCTAGAAAAGTTGTAGAGAAATGATGCTCTAAATCATTGATTTTATTGGGTCTAGTTGGGTAAATTTTTGACTAAAAAAAGCTCAAAAATAACCTATCAAATTGTTATATTCCAATGGCTTATATTAGGTCATAGCTTGATATTGACATCGTAGAGGTCTCCAGTTCGAGTCTGGATATGCCTACCATATATTTATCAAAGGTTTATAAGCGAAAACAGTAGCTTATAAACCTTTTTTAATGCCTTTCATTTGCTTCACCTCCTTTAATTGCTGTATTTAATTCTGCTAATAAAGCTCATTTTGTGTCAGGATTTGTGGCAAAAATACGGTTGGAACGCGTTCAATAAAACATTGTGCTCAATTTTCATATAACTTCGCTAAGATGGTGGGTACATATGAAATTACTTAAACCTAGGTAGCGTGGCAGTAGTAGGTCCGTATCTATTATGGTCTACGGTAAAAGAGCATAACCTTTTGGGAATTTACTCTTCAAACCATGAGCATCATTGAAAGTCTGACATTATGAGTAAATAAATTGGGTTTGTAACAGGGGGCTACAAAACATAAAGCATACTTTGAGGAAAAAACTGAGTAAAAATCACATAAATAATCAGTCGTTCTAAATATCTAAAGCAAAATTATGTTTTCAAACTAGTATTTCTATAATTGGACCGAATAGTAAAATTTAATAAACAAAATGAAACAATATCTGTTCAGAGTGAAAGGAGTTCTTCTTTACAGCCTAATATCAAAATGCTAATAATCATAATGATTTATCTAGAATAAATTAATCACTTAAAGGAGACCTAAAGTGATGAATAGAATAGATTTAAAATTAATAAAAAATGGTACAGGAGAGGAGTTGGTTTTAAAATATTGTATCGTTCAGTCAATAATGATTACTAGTAAAGACATAGAAATACCCGTTGAAGAGGGAGATTTTCTTTACCATTCATTGCCCGATGGAATTGTTGAAAAATACGTAATAGATGAAGTGATTTCAAATAAGAATACAAATCCACATTACGAAATTTATGTTTCAAAACTGAATTAAATTAATTGTTTAAACGACCCACAATGCTCAGATGATGAAAATTATCTGAGCATTTTTTTTGAAAGAATAACTCTAAAAAACATAACTGGGTTGGTTTAACCTTTCTTATATGAAATGTTCACAAGTAATCTGTAAAAAAACTTTTGTAAGAGGGGATGCGACAAATCACAAAGGATGATCTGAGTGATGAAAGCTGAATAATAAGTACAAAAGCAAAAAGCCAACAACGGCAATTCTTGGTTTTTAATTTCCAACCTTTAGATGAAGTAATGATCAAAAATATGAGTCATTACGATACGAAATATTAGTTAAGCTTCTAGGTGCAACAATCGAAGCTAGCAACTTAAAACCAGCAAGTTTTGTGAAAATATTCTGGAATCTCACTTCTATCGCAATAGTCTTAATAGTGACAAACATACTTCTAAATATAGTTTTTATTTTATGTAGGGCTATAAGAATGATGAGAAAACTAGCTAAAAATAAGGAATTACGTATTTGGCCGCATATAGTTTCCTAATATCTTACTTGGAGTTTGGACAGCTCAACTTGCATCGATGCATTCAGTTATTGATATTTAAAACATTGTAAAGTTTAAGGGAAGTTACAAGCAAACTGATCAAGAATTGATTGATCGTCGTATAATATAAAAAGTTATTGGCTAATGATTCGAGAATAAAAATGACAACTAAGAAATTACACTGGTACATGGTTAACTTGAATTTTTTACAAGATAGCAATCCATTCCCTAAGAATCATGTCGTATTCCTTTCAATGGAGGAGAAATATGAAAACATGAATGCAGCCATGGTGAAGCATTTTTCGATGCTAGGAAAAGATTGGCTAGAGAATAATGGGCATCCACAAATTATGGACATATTCGCAACGTGTATTACTTATTTAGGGTTTATGTCTAATGAAGAGTTTTATGCGGAATAATGTATATCGTTCATAGAGATTATTTTAATTGGACGATCTCTAAATCTCTCTTGTAATTGACGTGTCGAATGTGTTCATTCGATGAGCTGTATTGTATTTGGACCTCATCTGATAAGACCATTCCTTCAATCATGCAGTTAAGTTGAAAGTATTCGCTGCTGTTCGATATTTATATAGCCTTAAACACAATATCGTGTGCAGCCATCGAGAGAACTATACTGTAGTGGGATCAATTTAAAGTCTATCGCCTGATAGTGAGCGTCTATCCTGAATGAAAATTATTTTATGACAGAGTTTTTTAAAATCAGTTTGACTTGATGAGTGGATAGCACCTTATAGATAGTCACTAAGAGAAATAGACTTGATACAGTCTTATCAGCTCTATTGAACGTCGAGTACCAATATTTCTAGCCGAGCGCATTTCAAATATTAAGGCTTCTAGTTCCGCATTGACTCGAGTATTCAGAAACTTTAATGGATATTCACTCTGGGCATTTAATCTATAAAGACCTTGCGCAGAATATTTTTCCCACCACCTGCGTAACATTGGTCTAGAAATGTACATCTTTGACAAACCAGACCTACATTGGTGATCTCTTTAAATAATTTAACCCATACAAATCGTGGTTTTATTTCTGTATTCATAGACACCAATCATATTGAAAGAATGTCTATGAATCACACAGATAATAATACTAAATTTAAAAAATACATATTTTCAATCAATTACACATATATGCTAACTGAATTCAGTTACTCGGCAATCTTGGCATTCCTAATATTATCAACATTTTTATTCATTAAATGTCTTACTATATTTTTGAACATTATCTCTTGAATAAAGCTAAGTTGTTGCTGGTGTTGGTTATAATCGAGTAGTGAAGTTTCTTTAAGATATTGTTCCATAATTTATATTCCAAATCTAAAGTTAGTAATTGAACTCAAAACTATGGAGTAAGTCTAAAGTCAAGGTGAAGCAGGACAATAGTTCCTGACTAACTAGATATGTTCAAACGTAAGTCTATTTAAGAAATTAATGTTTTTAACAATATGTGTCCGTATATTGCCACTTATAAAGGATTTAACTATTTTTTGGATGGGGGAGGGGCAGCTCAGGAACAACATGATAATAAGCTTATGTTGTTGTTAGGATAAGTTCAAAATTGACACATAATCACACCGAATTTCATGTGCTAAAGTGAATTATGTTTCTTTTATTTCCGAAGATTACGTAATCCCGACTCAGTCCATTGGGTGAATTTTTAGTAAACAATACACGAATAACTATGATCCAGTCTTTGTGTGAGAGCTTTAAATACAGAGCAGTGGAAGTTTTTTAGCTAAGATATTGAATAGAAATAAGATATAAAAAGACTTTTTCATGACCTTAAAGTAAATTTAAACTATCTTCAATCATAATGAACTATCAAAATGTTAAAGGGTAAATTAAGGTGCTGATTGGTCAAAAAATTGTGTACAGAAGCGTAAAATTTCAAAAATATATCATCCAGTCATTTAAAAACTATATTTGTGCTAAATAGATTCTATTTTCCCTAAACAAAGTGAACTAGAAAAAATTATAGTGTATATTTTACCAATAATTAAAAAATTTATTTTATTATAATGAAAAAGTTCCTTATACCCGTGTTTCTATTGATGGTCTGTATCTTAGGCTTGAGTGTATATTACGAATCTGAGAGCAGGCAAAAGCAAGAAATTGACCGTTTGATAAATGAAGCACACAGTTCGTTACAGAAAATTGAAGCAGATGCTCAATCAAAAAATATTTTGAGAAAAAAAGATCAATAGCAGTATGAATTCATTTTTGTAATTAAAGATTTAAATTTACTTGTATCTCGTTTTTTTAGGTTTAGTCGCTGTCGTGCGTAAATTCTAGAAACAACGTGAAAATCAATATGTTATAATCCACGCCGAATTTAAAGAAATGTTTATGTTTTTTATTTAAGCTATTGATTTAAAAAGTATAAGTATCAAAGCTGCATAATTTATGCAGCTTTTTTCGTTTACTTGTATGAGGGAGTCTTATGTTATGCAACAACAGCTTCCTTATTTAGCTTGGAAAAAGCATCAGATATTTGGCATACCCATTGCTTTAAATTTCGAGAATCAAATGGCAAAAAGTTTAATTTTTAGCCCAATTCGGAATTTTGGCATAATGTTTTTTTACAGGGGCTAGGTCATGACGACTCCTAATCCATCTTCAGAAAACGTACTTGAACGCTTATTTAAACTAAGCGAAAACAAGACGACTTTTCGTACTGAAGTTCTTGCAGGTGTAACCACATTTTTAACCATGTGTTACATCATTATTGTTAACCCAATGATTTTATCCGAAACAGGGATGGATCATGGAGCTGTCTTTGTCGCAACATGTCTCGCAGCAGCGATTGGCTGTTTAGTGATGGGGATTATTGCGAACTATCCAATTGCTTTAGCACCTGGTATGGGACTTAACGCCTACTTTACCTATTCTGTTTGTATGGGAATGGGTGTGCCGTGGCAAACCGCTTTGGCAGCAGTATTTGTTTCTGGTTTAGTTTTTATTGCCATTAGCATGTTTAAAATCCGTGAAGCGATTGTCAATGCAATTCCAATGTCGCTTAAGTTTGCGATTGGCGGCGGTATTGGTTTGTTCCTAGCGCTGATTGCGTTAAAGAACTCAGGCATTATTGTTGATAATCCAGCAACATTGGTTGGTTTAGGTGATCTTAAGCAACCCACAGTATTGTTGACGTTGTTTGGATTCTTAATGATTGTGGTACTACATCAGTTTAAAGTACGTGGTGCGATTATCATCAGTATTTTGGTACTGACTGCAATTTCTACCATGATGGGGTTAAGCGAATTCAAAGGTGTTGTAGGAGAAATTCCTTCAATTGCACCAACATTCTTACAGATGGATTTTGAAGGCTTATTTACCGCGAGTTTAGTGGGCGTCATTTTTGTCTTCTTCTTGGTGGACTTATTTGACTCAACGGGTACTTTGGTAGGTGTCGCGCATCGTGCTGGCTTACTACAAGATGGTAAATTACCTCGTTTGAAAAAAGCATTATTTGCTGACTCAACAGCTATTGTTGCAGGTGCAGCATTAGGTACGTCATCAACAACACCATATATTGAATCTTCAGCAGGTGTAGCAGCAGGCGGTCGTACAGGTCTTACTGCTGTTGTGGTTGGTGTGTTATTTATCTTGTGTTTGTTTTTAGCTCCATTAGCACAATCTGTACCTGGTTTTGCAACAGCTCCTGCATTGTTATTTGTGGGTGTGTTGATGATTCAGGGGATTACCCATATTGAATGGGATGATATTACTGAAGCTGTACCTGCATTCTTAACTATCGTATTTATGCCATTTACATACTCAATTGCAGATGGTATTGCGATGGGCTTTATTAGCTATGCGTTAATTAAATTATGTACAGGCAAAGCTTCAACTGTTCCTTATATGGTTTGGATTGTTGCAGTGCTTTGGGCAATTAAATTTGCATTTTTTGGTGGTTAATACCCACACCAATGTTAAGGGTGTAAACTTGTTTACGCCCTTTTTTCTTTTTAAGGATAAGGTATGAATCAACTTGAGCTCATCCGTGCTTTACCAAAAGCGGAATTACACGTTCATATTGAAGGGACTTTTGAGCCTGAACAGATGTTTGCAATTGCACAACGTAATCAGATTGAAATTCCTTACAAATCAGTTGAAGAAGTCAAGCAAGCTTATAATTTTCATAACCTGCAATCCTTCCTAGATATTTATTATGCAGGTGCAAACGTACTGGTGCATGAGCAGGATTTCTATGATTTGGCTTGGGCATATTTCGAAAAATGTCATGAAGATCGCGTCATGCATACAGAAATGTTCTTTGATCCGCAAACACATACCGATCGTGGGGTCGCATTTGAAACCGT
Organism: Acinetobacter tibetensis; assembly: GCF_023824315.1. NCBI lineage: Bacteria > Pseudomonadati > Pseudomonadota > Gammaproteobacteria > Moraxellales > Moraxellaceae > Acinetobacter > Acinetobacter tibetensis. The sequence continues at coordinate 1,245,785 of NZ_CP098732.1, forward strand.
AATTAATGGTTTACAGCGTGCTTGTGATGATGCTCAAACCAAATATGGCATTAGTTCACGTTTAATTATGTGTTTCTTGCGCCATTTAAGTGAAGAAGCTGCATTTGAAACATTGGCACAAGCCATGCCATTTAAAGATCAAATTATTGGTGTTGGGTTGGACTCTAGTGAAGTTGGACATCCACCTTCAAAATTTGAACGTGTCTTTGCCAAAGCACGTGAAGCAGGTTTCTTGGTTGTTGCACATGCGGGTGAAGAAGGTCCAGCAGAATATGTTTGGGAAGCTTTAGACTTACTTAAAGTCAACCGTATCGATCATGGTGTACGTTCAGAAGAAGATCCTGCTTTAATGCAGCGTTTAATTGCAGAGAAAATGCCGTTAACGGTTTGTCCACTCAGTAACTTAAAGCTGTGTGTAGTTGATGATATGGCACAGCATAACATCCGCCGTTTATTGCAACAGGGCGTGCATGTTACAGTGAATTCAGATGATCCATCTTATTTTGGTGGTTACATGAATGACAATTTTGTTGCCATTACTGAAGCATTGTCTTTATCAAATGATGAGTTGAAAAAGTTGGCTCAAAATTCCTTTGAAGCATCATTTATTAGTGATGCTGAAAAGCAAAAATGGATTGCAGAAATTCAAAGTTTGTAATTCTTTTGATATAAAAAAACCGCACGTGATTGTGCGGTTTTTTTATGATTTCGTTTTACTTAGGTTGGCGCGTCATACTGCTGAGCACACCATCTTTATCAATAAATTGATGCTTTAATGCAGCAGCAATATGTCCGATAACCAATAAACCTGCTGCCCAAGACAGATAGATGTGTAACGGTTTTACAATTTCCAATACATCATAGTTTTCTTCTAGAAGGCGAGGAATCTCAAACATATATAAAACAGGTGCAGGATGACCTGCACTCCAACTGAATAAACACCCCGTGATTGGTAAGGCAAGTAGCATTAGATATAAAGCCAAATGCCCAAGATGTGCCAATACTTTCATTGTTGGCGACATGCTATCAGGTAGTGAAGGGGCTGGATGTGTATAACGCCAGAAAATACGGATCATGACCAAAAAGATAATGGTCGTAGCAATGTTTTTGTGTAAAGTGATGACGTCACCTTTGAAGCTACCATCAGTCTCATAGCTTAAAAAGTTTCCGCTATAAAAACCAATGATCCAAGCGACAATAAAAATAATTGCCATTAGCCAGTGTAATACTTGTGCAGTGCGCGTGTAATAGGGTGTTGTATTTTTCATAAAGTATGAATAAATAGGTTGAATAATTTTTATAATCTTACTGAAATTAAAAATACAAGAAAATGCAGATTCTGCAACGATGCGTATATTTGTTGCAACGCTGATTTTATTTGCTAAGCTTTTGTTGGTAAATTATGCAAACAATTGATCATCAGCTTAATCAGGGCTTTATATTTATGGGTGTTACGGCACAATAGCCCTACTTTAAATTGATCACCAAGGTAATATTGTGAAAAAAAGATTAGCTGCATTGGCACCTGTTATTTTAGTACTTACTGCTTGTGCTACCACAGAAACAGCAACAACCACTGCGACAACAAGTCAGCAAGTGGGCATGGCAGCAATCAAAATTGCAATTAATTCAAAATGCGTGACAGAATTAAATAATACACCTGCTTGGAAAACCGCTACACAACTTATGACTGCGGAGCAAAAACAAAATATTCAAACGGATATTTGTGGTTGTGTGAGCGAAAAAGCACCACAAAATGTGACGACTTTGGATTTAGCAACTGCTGCAATCGATCCTACTGCAAGAGCAACGATTGTTAACCAAGTTGTATCTGAAACTGTGAATGCTTGTGTTTCAGAAGCATTGAAGAAATAAAGTCAAAGATAAGAACGAAGCTGAATTTTCTCGGCTTTGTTCTTAAAAAAATAATTTTATATTTTCTTGTAATTTTAAGTCGTTTTCAGGTGATCAAACCGTTAAATTAACTATGATGTTATTCAACTAAAATGGTAAATACATGCATAAGAATAAATTTTTTTTAGCGCTTTCAGCAGTCTTTGCTTTAGCTGCTTGTAGCACCGTACAAAGTAGTGAGCAAAGTAATTTAAAATTGGGGACTTCTGCAATTCAGTTTGCTGCACAGACCAAATGTAATCATGATATTGATGACTTTGCTGCTTGGAAAATTGCAAGTAAATTAATGACAAAGTCCCAGAAGAAAGAAAAGAAGACCCAGATTTGTAAGTGTGTAGGAAAAAATGCACCCACTGTACTATCACCTTCTGAATTAGCGCTTGCTGCGGTGGACTCTAAAGCAAGAACAGCTTTAACAGGTGTTGCAGTGGCGAAAACTATGAATGCATGTGTGTCAGAAGTGGTAAAATAGTTTGGTATTCCATTGACTTTGATTGGCTGCTGAAATGCAGCCAATTTTTTGTGAGTAAATTATGTTTATTGCTGGTGTAGATGAAGCGGGGCGTGGTCCTTTAGTTGGTTCGGTTGTAGCTGCAGCGGTAATTCTTGACCCGAATAACCTGATCGAAGGTCTAAATGATTCAAAGAAACTCACAGAGAAAAAGCGTGAAAAATTATTTGTAGAGATTCAAGAAAAAGCATTGGCATGGGCAATTGCGGAAGCAAGTCACGAAGAAATTGACCAAATCAATATTTTGCAGGCTTCACTTTTGGCAATGCGTCGTGCAGTAGAAGCATTACAGATAGATCCAGAGCATGTTTTGGTCGATGGGAATAAAATTCCACAAGGCTTGAGTGTGAGTTGTGAGGCTGTAGTTGGAGGGGATGCGTTACATGCAGAAATTTCTGCAGCAAGTATCTTGGCCAAAGTCACACGCGATCGCGACATGGTGGCTTTAGACCAGAAATACCCACAGTACGGTTTTGCCAAGCATAAAGGCTATCCAACCAAAGCACATTTTGAAGCAATTACGATGCATGGCGTTATTGCGGAACATCGTCGTAGTTATGCACCGGTAAAAAAGGCATTGGCACAATTTGACTAGAGCTAAAAAATTTAAAGCGGCTTAGAAAAGCCGCTTTAGGAGATAACATTTAATTTTAACGATTAAAGTTATTCTGGGAGTAATTATCTTCTTCAAAAGAAGGTTGATAATCTTGATCGATATGTTGAAGGTGTTCGTGCATCGCACGTTCATGTTGAATGCGTTGATAAATTTCTTCGCGATGAACTGATACTTCTTTTGGAGCATTTACGCCAATACGAACTTGATTGCCTTTAACACCAAGCACAGTAACACTGACTTGATCCCCAATCATTAATGTTTCTCCGACACGACGGGTCAGAATCAGCATGTTTATCTCCTTGCAAAATGCTAAACCTGCATTGATTAAAAAGTTAAAAAAACACAACCTTGGTTATAAAGAAAATTTTAACAGAACTTATAAAGACAAATAGGTGGGTATTTATAGAATTCTGTTGAAATTTACTAAAACGCTTCTGGGCTAATATAACAGAGCCACTATAGAAAAAACTATAGTGGCTCTGTATTTTTATGGAATTTTAAAGATAATTGTCTTACAAAAGACAATTATCTTTTAAGCGCGAGCGCTTGACTCACCGTGTTCACGGTCTAGGCCAAATGCTGTGTGTAAACAACGAACAGCAAGCTCTAAATAGTTTTCTTCAATAAGTACAGAAATTTTAATTTCTGATGTTGAAATCATTAAAATATTAATGCTTTCATCTGCCAATGCTGTGAACATTTTGCTCGCAACACCTGCATGCGAACGCATACCTACACCAACGATTGATACTTTAACGATATCATCACGAGTAACAACTTCACATCCTTCAATGCTGCTCGCTGTTTGCTCTAAAATAGCTTTTGCTTTTGCCAAGTCTGTGCGATTTACGGTAAAAGTAAAATCTGTTGTGCCATCTTCTTCTACGTTTTGGATAATCATATCCACTTCGATATTGGCATTGCTGATTGGCGATAAGATTTTAGATGCAATTCCTGGTTCATCAGGAACACCCAAAATAGTGAGTTTTGCTTCGTCACGGTTAAATGCAATACCTGCGATGATTGGTTGTTCCATATCGTCTTCTGCCTCAGTCGTAATTAATGTGCCTACGTTTTGTTTGAAATCTTCATCAAATGCACCATCATCATCATTATCAAAACTTGATAATACGCGCAGTGGAACTTGATATTTACCTGCGAATTCAACAGAGCGGATTTGTAAAACTTTTGAGCCTAAAGATGCCATTTCTAGCATTTCTTCAAAAGAGATACGGTCAACTTTTTTCGCTTTCGGTGCAACGCGTGGGTCAGTGGTATAAACACCATCTACATCGGTGTAGATTTGGCATTCATCTGCTTTCAGCGCAGCCGCCAGTGCTACCCCAGAAGTATCTGAGCCACCACGGCCTAAAGTTGTGGTATTGCCATCGGCATCAAAGCCTTGGAAACCAGCAACGACAATGACACGACCTGCATCTAAGTGCTTAGTCATTACGTCGGTATCAATCGATTCAATACGTGCTTTGGTGAACGCACTGTCCGTTTTAATACCAACTTGGCGACCCGTGAGTGACTTAGCTTCAACGCCAATTGAATTGAGCGCCATCGCTAACATGGAAATCGTTACCTGTTCACCCGTTGAAACCATTTGGTCAAGTTCGCGTGGGTCAGGGGTGTCCGTAATGGCTTTCGCGAGAGCTAATAAGCGGTTTGTTTCACCACTCATTGCTGATACTACAACCACTACCTTGTGGCCGTGGTCATGCCAGCGCTTCACACGACGAGCAACATTTAAAATGCGCTCGGGGGTACCCATAGAAGTACCGCCATATTTTTGAACGATTAATGCCATAGTTGTTCCATATAAGCCATGACCCTGAAGTGCCAATCAGGGTCAGTTACACAAAAGGTGAAGTTTTATTTTGCTTCAAGCCAAGCAGTTAAATCTGCCATCACTGGTGCAAACTTCTCGTTTAGTGGCGCGCCACCTTGTGCCAAGTCAGGTTTACCACCACCTTTACCACCTAGCTCAGTTGCCAAGTGTTTGATGATGTCCCCCGCCTTTATAGAAGCAGTAAATTCTTTTGCTACAGATGCGATCAAGCTAACCTTGTCACCCTCTACACCTGCAAGAACGATTACTGCATTTTCTAATTTTGATTTCACACCGTCATGAAGGTTACGAAGTGCTTTTGCATCCATGCCTTGAACAGTTGTGATTAAAGTTGTGCGACCTGCAAGTGTTTGAACTTGGCTTAAAAGTTCCGCAGCTTGCAAACTTGCTAATTTTTGATTGAGTTGCTCAATCTGTTTTTGTAAAGCAGATGAAGTTTCAACAATGGCTTCAACTTTTTCTACAGTTTGATCTTTCTGAGCTTTCAATACACCATTGATATGTACAATATCCGCTTCGGTTTTTTGTACAACGTCTAAAGCTTTAGTACCTGTCACTGCTTCAATACGACGTACACCCGCAGCAACACCGCCTTCAGAAGTGATTTTAAATAAGCCGATGTCGCCAGTACGTTGTACGTGAATACCACCACATAGTTCAATCGAGAAGTTCTTCTCTTCAATAATTGAACCCATTGAAAGTACACGAACTTCATCGCCATATTTTTCACCGAACAACATCATCGCGCCTTTGGTTTTTGCAGATTCGATGTCGAGAAGTTCCGTGGTGACAGTGCTGTTTGCAATCACTTCTGCATTGACCAAACGCTCAATTTCTTGAAGTTGTTCAAATGAAACAGGCTGATCATTGGCGAAGTCAAAACGTAAGATGTCTGAGGCAACCAATGAGCCTTTTTGCTGTACGTGTTCACCTAAAATCTGACGTAGTGCGGCATGCAAAAGGTGAGTTGCAGAGTGGTTACGTGCAGTTGCAGCGCGGATATCTGCTTTGACTGTTGCTTCAACAGTTTGTGATGCTTTCAGACTACCAACAGTCACGATGCCTTGGTGTACAAAAGCGCCACCCGATTTCTTGGTGTCTTGGACTTCAAAAATACCTGTGTCATTTTTGAAGATACCTGTGTCACCAATTTGACCGCCGCTTTCTGCATAGAACGGAGTTTGGTTCAGTACGATAAGGGCTTCGTCACCTTCAACGACTTCATCAACTTGCTCGCCATCTTTATAAATCGCGATAATTTGACCTTCGCCAACCGTTGCATCGTAACCATTAAACTGAGTTTCGCCTTCAACTTTTACAACGCTGTTGTAGTCAATTGCGAATTTACCAGCATCACGTGCTCGTTGGCGTTGTGCTGCCATTTCAACTTCAAAGCCTGCTTCATCAATGGTTAAATCACGTTCACGTGCGATATCAGCCGTTAAGTCTGTAGGGAAGCCGTAAGTATCGTAAAGTTTGAAGACCACTTCACCTGGGATCACAGAACCTTTTAGTTGAGCTAATTCACCTTCAAGCAATTTCAAACCTTGCTCTAAGGTTTTGGCAAACTGTTCTTCTTCTTTCAGCAATTGTGCTTCAATACGCGCTTTCTGTGCTTCAAGTTCAGGGTAAGCTTGACCCATCACTTCAATTAAAGGTTGTAACATTTTATGGAAGAACGAACCTGTTGCGCCTAGCTTGTTACCATGACGCACTGCACGACGAATGATACGACGCAGTACATAACCACGACCTTCATTAGAAGGGTTCACACCGTCTGCAATTAGGAAGCAGCATGAGCGTGCATGATCCGCAACGACTTTAAGTGAAGCAGGGTACTGAACTGGTGTGCCTTTTTCTTTTGCTTCAGCTTCAAGCGCAGCGGTATCTAAACCAATAATTTCAGCAGCAGCTTTTAATAAGTGCTGGAATAAATCGATTTCGTAGTTTGAATTTACGTGTTGTAAAACCGCAGAAATACGTTCTAAGCCCATACCTGTATCAACAGAAGGTGCTGGAAGAGGGTGAAGCACGCCATCCGCAGTACGGTTAAACTGCATGAATACGTTGTTCCAGATTTCAATGAAACGGTCGCCATCTTCTTCAGGTGTGCCTGGTAAGCCACCCCAAATATGATCGCCATGGTCAAAGAAAATTTCAGAACAAGGACCACATGGACCAGTATCACCCATTGCCCAGAAGTTATCTGATGCGTATTGACCACCTTTGTTATCACCAATACGAATAATGCGCGATGCATCTAAACCAATTTCTTTGTTCCAGATGTCAAATGCTTCGTCATCAGTGTGATAAACCGTGGCGTAGAGTTTGTCTTTTGGTAGTGCTAACCATTTATCGCCAGTCAGGAATTCCCACGCAAATTTAATGGCATCACGTTTGAAATAGTCACCAAATGAGAAGTTGCCTAACATTTCAAAGAAAGTGTGGTGGCGTGCAGTATAACCGACGTTATCTAAGTCATTGTGTTTTCCGCCAGCACGGACACACTTTTGCGATGAGGTTGCACGTACATAATCACGTTTTTCAAGACCTAAAAAGCAGTCTTTAAACTGGTTCATACCAGCATTAGTAAATAATAATGTTGGGTCGTTGGCGGGTACTAGAGAACTCGACGCGACACGTGTATGCCCTTGCGATTCAAAATAGCTTAAAAAAGCTTCGCGAATTTCAGCGGATGTCATAAAACGAGTACTCACAACCAAGTCACTCCATAAATCTTGAATTTGGCTAAATGTATTGTTTATAGGTGGTTTTAGCACATTCTATAAAATACAGGCTTAATTTTTTAAAACGCCAAATTATAACGGAAAAAGCCTCATGCACCAATCACTTTACTATGAATTAATGACAAAACTATGGAATTGTAAGTCATCCTTTAGTCTGTATTTATTTTATGTAAATAAACTTTTTAAAATTTTCTAAATTTAAGTCAATCCAGTAGATGGTGCTGTTCAAGTTGAATTTGGCTAAAGTTTTTTCATTAGGATCATCATTTTTTTTTAATTTTATGCTGGATTTGTAAGAAAATATCTTGGCTAAAGTGCAAAATCAATTAACATAAGGCAGCTTAAATTAAGGTTTCATACAAAGGAAAAGTCATGCAAAAGGTGGCGATTAATGGATTTGGTCGAATTGGTCGTAACGTTTTACGGGCATGGTTCGAAAATCCTAAAGATTTCCATTTTGAGATTGTGGCAATTAATGATATTGCCGATGTTGAAACCTTAATCCACTTGTTTAAGTACGACACGACACATGGCCGTTTCAAGGGCAAAGTCGAACTTGAGCATGAAAATGAGCAAATTTATTTGCATATTCATGCGGGGCTTGCCAGCCTAAAAGTTCAAGTTTTGTGTGAGGCCGAACCTGCTCATTTGCCGTGGCAACAGTTAAATATTGATGTGGTATTGGAATGTACGGGTTTATTCCGTTCACGTGAAGCGGCTACTCGTCATATTCGGGCTGGGGCAAAGCGTGTGATTATTGGTGCTGCACCTTTTGATACGGTTGATGCGGCAATTGTTTATGGCGTGAACCATCATGAAGTGAAAGCTTCAGATCAAATTATTTCCAGTGTGTCTTGTACCACGCAGGCATTGGTTCCTTTAGTCAAAATTCTTGATGATGCTTTTGGGATTCAAACTGCGTTAATGACCGAAATTCATGCGGTAACCGCTGATCAATCGGTTTTGGATCATGCACATCGAGATTTACGTCGTGCTCGTGCATCTGGGCAAAATATTATTCCCACGACATCTTCAGCATTAGGGGCGTTAAAGCAAGTGATGCCGAAAATGGAAAACCGCATTGATGGCTATTCCATTCGTGTTCCAACCATTAATGTTGCTGCAATTGATTTGACCTTTGTATCGCAATCTCCAGTTACCGTACACAGACTGAACGAAGTATTGATGGGTGCAGCAGAAAGTGACTATGCTGAAATTATGCAAGTGACCGATGAAGCGTTGGTATCTAGTGATTTTAACCATTCACCTTATTCACTGATTGTAGACTTAAGTCAGACTATGGTGGTGGGGCATCAGGCGAAAGTATTTGCTTGGTATGATAATGAATGGGGCTATGCCAACCGCTTACTGGATTTGTGTGAATCTTTTGTATAAGTCATCAAGCACCTTATTTGGTTCTGCAAATAAAGTGCTTTGGTCGTTATTCTTCTTCGGTTTCGTTTAAAAAGCCTTCTTGAATTTCTTTAGGCATATCTTGATGCCACCAAGTATAGATTTCGGCTTTGATGTTGAGATCTTCATCTGGATCATTAAACGGTTCATCATCTTCACGAATGAGTTCATCACCTTCAAATTTAAACCAGAATTCCCAAGGGTCATCATCGCCACAACCCCATGCTTGTACATGTAATGCAGGGACTAAGGCTTTTAAGAAAAACAGGATGGCTTCCATGATGTCATCGCCCTCTGAACCGTGGACAAAGTGCAGAATACTAAATCCAGCAAGTCGATAGGCTGTTTCTGGTGCAAGGTCATACTCGATTTGATCCACTTGATCAATAAGTTCTTGTGCAAGTTCGGCACCATACTCCGCATTAATCGCGCTAGCCAATTGCACAAAAGTTACAGGGTTGTCTTGATGTTGTTGGAATAAATGATCGAGTTGATCCATGATGATGTGATCAGGATGGTGATAGTAAAGATTGCTATGTAATTCCATAGTGATGATCCAAATGAACAGTTTTTTCTAAAGTTGAATAATTGTTAGCGAATTGAATATATCGGTTGATGTGCATTTCTGAAATAGAAAACATGTATCAAAATATCATTCGTTTGGCTTTGGTTGCTTCGGTTGATATCAATAATAGGCATGATGAGTGAGCGATTGAAAAATATCGGGTTTATCTTTTATTTTTTATAAAAATTAAAGTCATCTTGGCATATTATAAAAGAAAGACATAATGACAATGAGAAACATATGATGATGTTAATTTGGGGATTTATCCTGTTATTAGCAGTTGCAGTTATTTTTCTGGTGTGGTTTCAATTTAAACAGCAAGGTGAGAGCACAGAGGATACAGAGTATCAGCAACATCTGGAGCAGAAAGTGGTACACCTTGAAGAAAACTTAAAGAAAACGCTCGAAATTATGCAAGACCTTGCCAAGAAAATGCATGTACAACAAGAAGCAATTGATAAAACTGTAAAAAGAACACATCAGTTGGAGTTGCAAAATGCTGAATTGGTGAGTTTGTTAAGCAAGTCAGTCGGGCAAACAAATCGCTAATTTTGAGCGAATTACGCCAAACTTTAAATTAAAATTTGGCGTAATAATGCTGCGCTTAACATACTGATGATGACAGTTGAAAGTAGCGGCAGTCGAGATGCTGCCAATAAAGTAATTGCGATTGCAATTAAGTCGGCTGGATTATCTTTGACAAAATAAGGCGCAATGACGGAAATCAGGACACAACCTGGTACAACTTCTAGAATCTTTTTGTGTTTAGCCGACATGGTTTTATTTTTTAATAAAACATAACCCAATAAGCGAGTTAGATAGGTGGTTAAGGCGACGAAGAGAATCGCAATTAAAGTGCTGCCATGAATCATTTATCTTCTCCTATCAAGAAAAGGGCAGATGCAACACCACTGATTGCACCTAAAGGCACGTGCCAACCCGCAGGCAAGTATAAATAAGAAATTGCGGCAACCACCAAACTCACTAACCATGGTCGTGCAGCAGCAAATCCAGTCCACATTCCACGTAGCAGCACTAAAATGATGGCTGGGAATGCCATGTCAAAACCATACGGATGAATATCTCCTAAGACTGGACCGAGTACAGCACCTAGGGTGGTGACTGATACCCACATCACATATAGCGCTAAACACACCCCTGCATAGTAAGGCATATTAAATGCATGCCTTAACCCAACCTGATGAATCCTTTTTTGTGCATTGGATAATCCTAAGGCCCAGCTTTCATCACAAAGAAAAAAGAGCGCAGGGTAGACTTGACGGTCAGGTAAATGTCTTAAATAGGGGACGAGGCTTGCTCCCATAAGGAGATGTCGACTATTGATTAAAAAGGTGATGAACATCAGCAGTAGGAATTGTGGAGGGTTGGTCCACACTTCCAGAATGGCAAACTCCGAGCCACCTGCAAAATTTAATCCTGTAAGCAGGGATACTTCTACAATGGAAAACCCTTTTTGTGCCGCTTGAGTACCCAGTACCAACGCCAAAGGAACAAAACCAAGCAGCATCGGTAACGTTGTTTTAATGCCACGTAAAAACTCAGCTTGGTCTTGACTGTTCAAAATCAACGAATGGGATGAGCTGCTTTTAAAAGTGGACATGGGGGAACCTCACAAAGTAGGAAGTTATTTTAAAAACTTTGTGATGATATTTGACGCTAAAATAAGCAATATTTGCGGTATATTGAGCATAAAATTGCTCTAAAATTAAAATATAAAGTATTTTATGCTAAGAGGGTGGATATGGATAAAATTGACCGAAGAATCCTACAGACGCTACAGCAAGATGGAAAATTGGCGAATAATGAATTGGCACAGCGGGTTGGTCTATCGGCTTCACCTTGTTTACGTCGTGTGAAGCAGTTAGAAGATGCTGGGATTATTGAAAAGTATGTGGCTTTGGTGAATCCACAGAAAGTAAATTTAGGCTTAACTGTATTTGCACGAATTTGGTTAAAAGGCCAAGATGCGAAAACAGTCAATCATTTTATTGATTCAGTTCGAGAAATTCCTGAAATCGTGGAATGCCAATTGATGGCGGGTGATTGTGACTTCTTTTTAAGAATTGTGGTGTCTGATTTAGATGCTTATCGAAAATTCCAAATTCAGCATTTAAATAAAATTACAGGCATTCAGAACGTAAAAACTGAAATTCCACTCCAGAGTATTAAACAGACGACTGAACTGCCCCTTTAACTGCAATTGCGTAGAAATAAATCAATTTGTTGATAACAATCGTTGACTTAGTGTGTGATTGAGCCATGCTAGATTTGTGCAGAGAATGATATTAAATGTAAAAAATCTCAGTGCATGGTGTGAACTATCGTGCTAAACTAGGAGAAATCGGGTGTGCTCCCGATTTTTTTATGCGGATTACTTCCGCGCTGACAAGAATTTAGGTTTACAACATGCCCATTTCAGAGACATGGTTATTACCTGATGGTGTAGCTGATGTATTACCAGAGCAAGCGCAAGTAATTGAAAACTTGCGCCGTGACGCCTTGGATTTCCTTGCTTCTCGAGGTTATCAGTTGGTGTACACGCCGTTTATTGAATACATAGAATCCCTTTCTTCTTTATCCGAATCAAATCACGATTTAGACCTTGCAACGTTTAAAGTAATCGACCAATTATCTGGGCGTTTACTTGGGGTGCGTGCGGATATGACGCCACAGGTGGCGCGTATAGATGCACACGTTCATCCCGTAGAAGGTGTGGCTCGCTATTGCTATGCAGGCACTGTTCTGCATACCAAGCCGCAAGGCTTTAATACCACACGTGCACCGTTGCAATTAGGTGCAGAGTTGTTTGGTTCAGACAGCATTGATGCTGATGTTGAAATGGTCGATGTAATGCTTGGTCTGATTAAAAAAGCAGGCTTGGTAGATGGCATCCATCTGGATTTAGGGCATGTGGGTTTATTCCGTAGCTTAGTTAAGCGTGCGGGTTTAAACAAAAACACGGAGCATGAACTGTCTGACCTTTATCAACGTAAAGCGCTGCCTGAGTTGGCGGAATTTACCCAAGATTTAAACTTCGGTGCAGACTTTTATGCATTAGGTCGCTATGCAAGTGATCTTGATGCCTTACAACTTCATCTTAGTGCAGAAATTTTAGCAGATGCGGCATTCAAACATGCTTTGGATGAGTTAAAAACCACGCAGTCGGCAATTCAGGCACGTTGGCCAAATCTACTGATTGGCGTTGATGTTGTAGAGTTGCGCTCATACCACTACCACACAGGTTTAATGTATGCCGTGTATGCACCAAACCGAGCTGCTTCTTTGGCACAAGGTGGTCGTTATGACGGCATTGGTGAACATTTTGGCCGTGCACGTCCTGCAACAGGTTTTAGTTGTGACTTATATGCACTCAGTGCAGGGCAGTTTAATGCAATCTCTGTAGTTGTCGCACCGAAAGGCACGAACGCTGATTTACAACAAGCGATTGCGTCTGTGAGAGCACAAGGCTTAAGTGTAATTCAGTTATTGGGTAATGATGATTTAAACTCTATTCCAAATGCAACACATCAACTGGTTGATGTTGCTGGTGAGTGGCAAGTTAAACCAATTTAACCACTGCGAGTAGTGTTCATGTCACTACTTGGAGTTTTAATTTTAACAGCATGATGTAATGAGGCTATTATGGGCAAAAATGTTGTGGTACTTGGTACCCAATGGGGCGACGAAGGTAAAGGTAAAATCGTCGACCTGCTCACAGATCAAGCGGCTGCGGTAGTTCGTTATCAAGGCGGACATAACGCAGGTCATACTCTCGTGGTTGGTGGTAAGAAAACTGTATTACACCTCATTCCATCAGGTATTTTACGTGAAAACGTATTGTGCTTAATTGGTAACGGTGTTGTGCTTTCACCAGAAGCTTTAATCAAAGAGATGACCATTCTTGAAGAGCAAGGCGTACCTGTTAAAGAGCGTTTGCGTATTTCTCCAAACTGTCCATTAATTCTTCCGAACCATATTGCACTTGACCAAGCACGTGAGAAAAAGCGTGGCAATGCAAAAATTGGTACAACGGGTCGTGGTATTGGTCCAGCGTATGAAGACAAAGTTGCGCGTCGTGCAGTACGTGTCGCGGACTTGGTACGTGGCGGTGAAGCATTAAAAGCACAATTGGCTGAAGTATTGGATTACCATAACTTCCAATTAACTCAATACTACGGTGTTGAAGCAGTTAAGTTGGAAGATGTAATTGCACTTTGCGATCAATGGCGTGAAGTTGTTGCTCCGTTAGTGGTTGATGTAACTACAGAATTACACAACTACCGTAAAAACGGTGACAACATTATGTTTGAAGGCGCTCAAGGTTCATTACTTGACGTTGATCATGGTACATATCCATTTGTGACTTCTTCAAACACGACTGCTGGTGGCGTAAGCTCTGGTTCAGGTTTGGGTCCATTGCATTTAGACTATGTATTGGGTATCACTAAAGCGTATACAACGCGTGTAGGCGCTGGTCCATTCCCAACTGAATTGCATTACGATGCTGCGACAGATACAGGTGATGCAATTGGTCGTCACTTAGGTACTGTAGGTCATGAGTTTGGTGCTTCTACAGGTCGTCAACGCCGTTGTGGTTGGTTCGATGCAGAAATTCTTCGCCGTTCTGTAGACGTAAACTCACTTTCAGGTATTTGCTTAACTAAACTTGACGTATTAGACGGTTTAGAAGAAGTAAAAATCTGTGTGGGTTATGAAAACACAGATTCAGGTTGTGTAGGTTCTTCAGATGCGCTTGCATACGAAAACCTCAAACCAATCTATGAAACTATGCCGGGTTGGACTGAGTCTACAGTTGGTGCGACCACTGTAGAGCAGCTTCCACAAAATGCAATTAACTACATCAAGCGTATTGAGCAGTTAATTGAGTGTCCAATTGATATTATTTCAACTGGCCCAGATCGTGCAGAAACCATTGTATTGCGTCATCCGTTTGATGCTTAATCGATAGTTCATGTTAAAAAGCCTCGCAGATGCGGGGCTTTTTATTGTGCATGCATTGCAAAATTGTAGGGCTTTTAAAATCCAGACTAAAGTTGCATTTGCTTGCAGGCTTTTTCAAAATAGCCTTGATACAATAACTTAACAGTAAATCTGGATTTAGGCAGGATGCACAAAAATATTTCAAATACTATTTTATATTCTTTAATTTTTGCTATGGGCGGTGCGCCCACCATTGCCATGATGATTATTGAAGGGCAAACCACTGATCCAAATGTAATTTATAATGCTTTAATTGGATTGTCTGTGATTATTGCTTGTGTTTTGGTGCCTATTGTACTGATTCAAAATGCCTATTTATGGTTTAAGCGTAATGATGAGAAATTAGCAGAAAAAATCAAACCTGTAGGGCAGATTTATCTGGTATTGAATGTGGTGTGTTTAATTTATTGGTTAAGTTACCAGTTTATGCATTAAGTCAATTACATAAATACTATGTTTATGAAGTTGTTATTCATTCAAAGCTCCACACTGATTGCTTATAATGCGCATATATTGACGTGATCCAAGAATGGTGGAGATTAAAAGAATGAAGAACAAACTGATGTTGAGTTTGTGTGTGGCAGGAGCTGTCACACTTTCTGGTTGTACAACAGTTGCTGATATGGCGGGTGCAGATACAGCATCTTTAAATGTTGCCGCAACCCAAGGTTTTAACAAAACTGTTCAGGAAGCTCGTGGTAACAATACGCTAGATACCTCTTCTTCGACGTATAAACGAGTTTATGCCGTATTCACGCGCTTGAAACCTTATGCTGATCAAATGAACCAAACAGGGACTAAATTTGATTGGCAATTGGCAGTATTAAAATCTGACCAAGTTAATGCCTATGTTGCCCCTGGTGGAAAGGTGGTGTTCTACACAGGTATTGTGAATAAACTCAACCTGACTGATGCTGAAATTGCCGCAGTGATGGGTCACGAGATGGTTCATGCCTTGGAAGAACATGCAAAAAACAAAATTGGTGCTCAAGCATTAACGGATCTAGCACTGGGTATTGGTTTAAGTTATGCGGGTGACAGTGTAGGTCAATTGGGTGCTGCGGCAGCACAATTAGGGACACAGGTTGGAGTAGGTTTACCTTACTCACGTAGCCTAGAAAGTCGTGCTGACCAGGGTGGACTGATGCTCATGGCGAAAGCAGGCTATAACCCACAAGCAGCAATTACGCTTTGGGAAAAAATGAATAAGCTTGATGGTGCGGGCGGTTCGGCTTTCTTATCGACTCACCCTTCAAACAGTCAGCGTATTGAAGCAATGCGTAAAAACCTACCTGTAGCACAAGCAGTATATAACAAGCGTTAATTGTTTAATTTATATGAAAAAAGGATGCTTCGGCATCCTTTTTTTGATTTTGGTGGCACTGCTTTAAAATGCGATAATCATTTGTAGTAGATCGGTCAGAATTATTAGGGTGCTGGATTGGGTTGTTGGCGATGAATGGCTTCGATACCTTGAATCACTTCAGGAGATAGATCGAGTTCAAAGGCAGCGATATTTTCTTTGAGTTGATCTAGATTGGTTGCTCCAATAATTGTACTGGTCACGAAAAACTGTTGCTTAATATAAGCGAGTGCCATTTGTGTTAGGCTTAAGCCGTGTTGTTCTGCAAGAAGTACATATTGTTCTGTTGCCCATTCACTTTCAGGATTGCTATAACGACTAAAGCGTGAAAATAAGGTAATACGAGCATTGGCAGGGCGGGCACCGTGACGGAATTTTCCAGTCAGATAACCAAAAGCGAGTGGGGAATAAGCGAGTAATCCGACGCCTTCATATTTTGCAATTTCAGCCATCCCAATTTCATAACTACGATTCAGTAAATTATATGGATTTTGCACACTGACGATTTTTTCGAGCCCTAGTTGCTCTGCCAAATGGATAAACGTCATGGTTCCCCATGGAGTTTCATTAGAGAGTCCAATGTGGCGAATACGTCCTTTTTTAACTTCATCAGCTAATGCGAGTAATGTATCGGCAAGTGCAGTGATAGGCTTTTCATCTAAGGCTTCTGCATTGCCATAACCTAATTTTCCAAAGAAATTGGTATTGCGCTGTGGCCAGTGGAGTTGATAAAGATCAATATAGTCTGTTTGTAGACGTTTGAGAGAATTATCTAAAGCAGAGCTAATTTCACTTGCGGTAAAACGGGTCTGTCCATCACGAATATGACCTCCTCCTTGTGAGGGGCCTGCAATTTTAGAGGCAATCAATAATTGGTCACGAGCACCATGTTGTGCAATCCAATTCCCAATAATGGTTTCCGTGCGACCTTGTGTTTCAGGTTTTGGTGGGACTGGATACATTTCTGCTGTATCCCAGAAGTTGAGTCCATGCTCTAAAGCATAATTCAGTTGTAGAAAGGCTTCTTGCTGTGTGTTTTGTTCACCAAAAGTCATGGTGCCCAAGCAAATTTCTGGAACAAGAATACCGCTATCGCCTAAAGGTTTGAATTGCATAAAGACTATCCTGAATAAGAGCTGAGCAATTTCTTCAGGCTATCGTAAACATACGAGTTTGTTAATGAGTACTTGTATATTCTTTTGTGAAAAAATTGAATTAGTTAGCATAAAAAAAGCAAATCATTCGATTTGCTTTTTTTTTAGATAATCGGAAGATTTACTCTTCATCATCTTCGTAGTCATCATCAGTATTTGACTGTTCTAAAGATACATCAAAAATAAGAATGGCTTTACCGTCAGTTTGAATCATGCCCTGATCTTCGAGGGTTTTGAGTACACGACCAACCATTTCGCGTGAGCAACCGACAATACGACCAATTTCTTGACGTGTAATACGAATTTGGCGGCCATTTGGTAAAATCATGGCTTCTGGTTGTCCTGACAGGTCAATCAGGCAGCGTGCAATACGACCAGAAACATCAATGAAGGCAAGGTCGGTTACTTTACGTGTGGTGTTTTTTAAACGACGAACCAATTGAGCAAATACCGCATAGCTCAAGTCTGGGTATTGCTTACTTAACTCGTGGAAGTTTTCATAGGTAATTTCAGCAATTTCACAAACATCACGTGTACGCACTTCAGCAGTACGCTGTGGATTTGATTCGAAGAGCCCCATTTCCCCAAAGAAGTCTCCTGGATTCAAATATGCGACTACAATTTCACGCTCATCATCTTCACGTAAAATAATAGATACTGACCCTTTTAAAATCAAATAAAGTGATTTTGATTCCATCCCTGCATCAACAATAGTTGTACGTTTAGGATAACGGTTTATATATGCTCGTTTTAATAATGCTTTGACTGATTCAGGTAATTGACCTGGCGATAGCGCATCAGTGCTTAGCTGTGAAAAATTTGAAGTCATGCTTTTGGTTTCCGAAAATGGATAAATAATAGATCGCACAAGACCTAAAATGAACTTGTCACACTGAAGAGGTGAAATTCCTTATCAACTCAAATTATGTTAGTGTACAGGTACACGGTAAATTTATAGCTTTTTTTAGGTAGTTGCAATGCAAACAAGTGTACATTGGCTAGAGAATGTTGCTTTTGAAGCGAAATCAGAAAGTGGCCATAGTGTGGTGATGGATGGATCCCCAGAGTATGGTGGTGAAAACCGTGGACCACGTCCCATGGAGCTTATATTAATGGGACTTGGTGGGTGTGCTTCCTTCGATATTGTGACAATATTGAAAAAATCTCGTCAAGATGTGACAAATGTTGTATGTCAGCTTAAGGCAGAACGTGCCGATAGCATTCCAGCAGTGTTTACCAAAATCCACCTTCATTTCGTTGTAACAGGTAAAGCAGTGAAGGAAAAACAGGTTGCAAAAGCAGTTGAACTCTCTGCAGAAAAGTACTGTTCAGCGAGTAAAATGCTGTCGGATGGTGGTGTTGAAATTACCCACGATTTTGAAATTATAGAAGCGGTATAAGCGTGGAAAAGCTGGTGATTCATCAGCTTTTTTTTGGTTTAAAATATGCTAGTTCATATCTGAGGATGGCAATAAAACAATCTTAGAATTTAGTTTTTAGCGAGCGAATCTCTTGGGTAGAGAAAAATTACATCAATACTCTTGAAAATAAAAATAGTAAGACCAATATTATAACTAAATTCTATTATATTTTTTAATTTAAGATATTGAAAAATATGTGAAAATTAGTTTGAAATCTAAAAATAAGTTCCCATATATCTTACAAGTTAAAAATTTGTTGTGAGGAATAACAAGAATGCGTTTTGAAAAATTTACAAACCGTCTACAGCAAACCCTTTCTGATGCTCAATCTTTGGCAATGGGGAAAGATCATGCCTCCATTGACGGGATTCATGTGCTGTCGACTTTATTGGAAGAAGCTTCGAATGCCAGTCTTTTGCAACAGGCAGGTGCAAATTTACGTGAATTGCAAAGCAAATTGCAGCAAGCGCTGAAAGATGCACCTACGCTAGCAAACCCGACAGGTGAGATCAACCTTAGCCCAGAAGCAGTCAAAGCACTGAATTTGGCAGATAGTTATGCTCAAAAAGCAGGAGATGAGTTTCTTTCTACGGATTGGGTATTGCTCAGTCTTGCTGAAGTAGGTGCAACCAAGTCTTTATTAAATAGTGCAGGCGTAACCAATGATAGCTTGCGTAAAGTGGTTAATAAAATTCGAGGGGATGAAAAGGTCATGAGTAATAATCATGAAGATCAACGTGACTCACTGAATAAATATACCATAGACCTGACTGAGCGTGCCTTAGCAGGCAAACTAGACCCTGTTATTGGGCGTGATGATGAAATTCGACGCACGATTCAGGTGTTATCTCGTCGTACTAAAAACAACCCTGTACTGATTGGTGAGCCGGGGGTAGGTAAAACAGCAATTGTTGAAGGTTTGGCACAGCGTATAGTCAATGGTGAGGTGCCTGAAAGCTTAAAAGGTAAGCGTGTCTTGTCTTTAGATTTAGGTTCATTACTTGCAGGTGCAAAATATCGTGGTGAATTTGAGGAGCGTTTAAAAGCCGTTCTTAAAGATTTAGCCAAACACGAAGGTGACATTATCCTATTTATTGATGAGCTGCACACCCTTGTAGGGGCAGGGAAAGGTGATGGGGCAATGGATGCAGGGAATATGTTGAAACCTGCTTTGGCACGTGGTGAATTACGCTGTGTTGGTGCGACTACACTAGATGAATATCGCCAGTATATTGAAAAAGATGCTGCGCTAGAACGTCGTTTCCAAAAAGTTTTGGTGGATGAACCTAGCGTGGAAGACACCATTGCAATTTTACGTGGTTTAAAAGAGAAATATGCAACGCATCACGGTGTGCAGATTTTGGACTCTGCCATTATTGCTGCTGCCAAAATGTCGCATCGTTATATCACAGACCGTCAATTGCCAGATAAAGCGATTGACCTGATTGATGAGGCTGCATCTCGCATTAAAATGGAAATTGACTCGAAACCTGAGCCACTGGACCGTTTAGACCGCCGTTTGATCCAGTTGAAAATGCAATTGGAAGCGGTGAAACAAGATGCAGATTCAGTCAGTAAGGCTGAAGTTGAATATTTGGAAAAGCAAATTGAAGAAGTTCAACGAGAATATAACAATTTAGAAGAAGTGTGGCGTGCTGAAAAAACCTTGGTTGAAGGGACGAGTCAAGCTCAGGTTGAGTTAGATAAAGCCCGCACTGCGTTTGAAAAAGCACAACGTGAAGGTGATTTGGCTGAAGCAAGCCGTTTGCAATACGGAGTGATTCCTGAATTGCAAAAACGTCTTGCGGCGGAAGAAGTGGCGGAAGAAACGAATGAAGAGCCAAAATTGATTCGTACCAAAGTGACTGAGAATGAAATTGCAGAAGTAGTGAGTGCAGCAACAGGTATTCCAGTCGCAAAAATGTTGCAAGGTGAACGTGAAAAACTTCTGCAAATGGAAGATTTTTTACATAACCGTGTGGTGGGACAAGATGAAGCGGTGGTTGCTGTATCGAATGCCGTCCGTCGTTCACGAGCTGGTTTGTCTGATCCAAATCGCCCAAGTGGTTCGTTCTTGTTCCTTGGACCAACAGGTGTCGGTAAAACCGAACTTACCAAAGCATTGGCAAACTTCTTATTTGATGATGATGATGCCATGATTCGTATTGATATGAGTGAGTTCATGGAGAAACACTCGGTCAGTCGTTTAGTTGGTGCTCCTCCGGGTTATGTTGGTTACGAAGAAGGTGGTGTATTGACTGAAGCTGTACGTCGTAAACCGTATAGCGTGGTGCTGTTCGATGAAGTTGAGAAAGCACATCCAGATGTCTTTAATATATTGCTACAGGTATTGGATGATGGTCGCCTTACGGATTCACAAGGTCGCGTGGTCGACTTTAAGAATACGGTGATTGTGATGACCTCTAACCTTGGTTCACAAGATGTACGTGAATTGGGTGAGGGCGCTGCGGATGATGAGGTACGTGCAGTGGTGATGAGTGCGGTATCTCAACACTTCCGTCCAGAGTTCATTAACCGTATTGATGAAGTCGTAATTTTCCATTCATTGAAGAAAACACAGATTCGCGGTATTGCGGATATTCAATTAGATCGTTTGCGTAGTCGTTTAGCTGAACGTGACCTGAGTTTAACTGTGGAAGACACAGCATTCGACCTATTGATCGATGCTGGTTTTGATCCAATCTATGGTGCACGCCCATTGAAACGTGCCATTCAGCAACAGATTGAAAATCCATTGGCTCAGAAAATTCTGGCTGGAGAGTTTCAAGCCGGAGATACGATTTTAGTTAAATCGGATCATGGGCATTTGCTGTTTGATAAATTGAAACTAAGTTAATTTTAAGTATAAAAAAACCAGCTTCGGCTGGTTTTTTTATGTCACAAGGTCTGTTTTAATTTGATATTTTGGGTCATAAACTGACAATTAAATGCATAATAGTGTGATGGTGGTCACCTGTAAGCCACTTATATGTAAAACAATTATCTTTATATGTTATTTTTAATTATACTGCGGAAACATAAAAAACACATAATATGAGATATATTCATGTCGAAAATAAAGTGGGGTGTTGGTGGCGTCATCGCGGTTGCAACATTGGCTGTTGGCGGGAATTTATATGCAGATAAAAGTTTGCAAACTTATTATCAGCAAGAAGCGAAACAACCAAGTAAAAATCTAAACTTGAACTATAAAAACTTCCAGATGGGGGCTTTGCAAGGCAGTGCCGACTGGACAGCCGAGTTGATTCTTGATCCATGTAAGCCGAAAGATGTGATTAAAATATCTGGGCGTGATCATATTCAACGCAG
The DNA here is from genome assembly GCF_023824315.1 of Acinetobacter tibetensis. NCBI lineage: Bacteria > Pseudomonadati > Pseudomonadota > Gammaproteobacteria > Moraxellales > Moraxellaceae > Acinetobacter > Acinetobacter tibetensis. The sequence continues at coordinate 1,267,696 of NZ_CP098732.1, forward strand.
TTGGAATGGTTACCAAATTCAGTCAGATATTAAAGTTGTACAAGCTGATAGCGCATTCAAGCCTTTATTGGATCAACCTTTAAAGCTTAAAACTCATGTGAATTGGTTAGGGGGAATGAACTCAACGTTGACCACACCTGTGATTGTGCGAAACGAAGCTAAAATACAAACGCGTTTAGATCCAGTTACTTTGGAATATCGAACCAAATCGGTTGATGATCAGCTTCAGGTGCAGGATTTAACTTTAAAAATTCCAAATTTAACAGTGATGGATGCAGAAACTCATTTTCAAATGACCGGTTTGAAAATTGAAACAAATCAGGGTTTGAATGGTAATTATCTGGAAGCAGGGAAAACCACGGTTCAAATGGATTTGCTAAAAATGGCAGATCGTGGTTTGAATAATCCAATGAGTGCTGAATTAAAAAACTATCGGATTGAAGCAGAAAGTGATTTGACGGATCGCGTTTTAAATACAAAAATGGCAGTTCAAGTTGAAGAAATGAAAATGACATTTTCACCTGTCATGCAAAATGTGAAGTTTAATTTTAACGTATTGGATGTGAACCGTGCCAAACTTCAAGCGTTGTTCGATATTATCGAAAAGAGCGAAAATAGCTGTTTAGCAAAAGAGAAATTATTACAAGATTTAGAACCAGCTTTACTTGCGGTTATCAACGAAGGCTTTAAGTTTGATTCTAGCGATAATCAAATCAAGATTGGAACTGGTGAAGCCAAAGCTAGTCTAGCGGGTCGTTTTATGCCAAGCCATCAAAAGACCTTAAAAGGTATGGTGGCCATGGTACCAAGTCTAGTTGAATATAAAGCTGATGTGCAATTTGATAAGAACATGGTTGCTTCCATCATGAATAGTCTTCCTGGTAAGGGGTCACAGGCTATGTCGGATCAGGATATTGAAACGATGCTCAGCAGTATGCAGCAATCGGGGCAATTGAAACGTGATGGTGATGTGCTGAAAATGTCGATGGAATATAAATATGGTGAGAAGAAATTTTTAACGGAATGATTTTATAAAATATTTTAAAACTAAAGCTCTATCTAACTTTGGTGTTTATTAAGCGAGATAGAGTTTAATAAGCTTCCTCATGCTCAGCGGTTGGATGAGGAAGTTGAATTGGTTTAGAAATTCATTACAAAATATAATGCGATTGGTACTGTTATCAAAGCCGACATGGTACTCAACATCACGGATGTCGCTGCTTTTTCAGGATGAAGTCCTAATGTATTAGAGATAACAACGACATTACCAGCCATAGGTGTCGCAACCATTAGCGCCACAATTTGAAGTATTTGTTTATCTACAGGAATAATAACCATAAACATCAAAATACCAACGATAGGATAAATCAAATGTTTCCATGTCAAAGCCAATGCTGAGAAAAGCCAATCGATCTCGATTTTTGAAAATTTTGCAATTGTAATCCCGATGGTCATCATTCCTAAAATACTATATGCACCTTTAAAATTCGCCAAGAATGAAAGGAATACTTCATCGAATTGAATATCGAGATATTTAAAAATCATCCCTAAAAATGCAGCATAAAGAATAGGCATTTTTATGACTTTTAAAATACTTTCCTTAATATTCAATGAGCCTTTAGCTGTAATGAAATAACCCACTGTAAATTCGTATAGGTTAATACCTATAATAATAAAAATAGCGATGGCTATTTGCGTCTTATCGAAGATTGCAAGTACCAGTGGTAATGCAAAATATCCAGTGTTACCCGTACCCGCTGCAAAGCCAAATAGATTTACTCGACTGTCTTTCCAAAAGCACCTTGCAAAGCATAACCCTATTACAGCCATGAAGGACGCCAATAAGAATGCGCCCAACGAAAACTTAAGATAAGTCCAATTTGCTGGTGATTCGACAATTGAATAAAAAATCACAAATGGGGAAATAATATAGACAAGCAAAGTTGAAATATCTTTGGAATCTAGTTTAAATTTCTTACCAACACCCCACCCAATAATAGAGATTGCGATTAACAAAAAAACCCTTAGTACAACTTCAAAAATCATCTGATAAGCAACTATTCAATGTCTAAAACTGTGGTTGATGAGAATGTATATGTGCCATAACACCGCTGTAACCATCGGTTACCTTTTATTTCACCATGTCCGTGCAAACAACGCAGATTGTTAAAAATAATGAGATCTCCAACATTCCAAGATTTCTGAATTTGATTCTCTGAAACAATTGATTTCAGTTCATGCAATGCAGATTCACTGTCTTCATCTGTAGCATTAATGTTGTGTAATGCCGCTTTAATTTCATAATTCCCATCGACCAAGTCAAAAATGGAACTCTTTATTCGCTTATTTTGCACTTTAAAGGTTTCGGGGGCTGTATGAACAAACCTTGACTCAGCCAACACATTTTTTGATTTATGGCTTAATTTATTAATTACATCAGAAATCTTCACTAAATTAGTAGCAGTCTGTTTCTCATCTACTAGGCACATTAACGACAAAGTATGCGGTCTAATATTTCTCGACAAATAGGCTCCATCGGTATGAAAGTCAAACTTAGCCATACCTTGACTAGAAGCGCGAGTATTATCTTTTAAGTCTTTAGGCGTGATCTGATGTACTAATGCTCCATTTTTTTCTTCTTTATAAGCAAAAGGGTTTAAACCACAGGCTTTTGTAACTCCGAGCAGCACTAATTCTGATACATATCCTTTAGGGTGGGGGCTTGAAGTGCTAGATAGGGGGTGGCAGAGCTGATCGTCAATTGGTAGGTTAGAGAATTCAAGTAATCCTCCACCTATTTTTAATTCATTAAGATGAACATTTCTCAAATTTAGATATTTTTGTGCCAATTTTGCACTATGCTCAATAAGCTCTGTCGAAAGACATTTATTAGTTTTTGGCAATAATTTCAATTCATTTTTCCAAGCATTAGCGCAATGCTTATCAAGCTTAATTTGCATGTTTTACCTATTTCGGAATTTAATTCTTATAAAGCTTTTAGAGATTTACCATTTAAATAATTGAGCAGAATCTTAATATCTATTATTTTGATTCTACCTTGAAGATTAAAAATATAATTACAATGCTATTTTAACCATCTTCTTCCTTGTAAATTAATTAATGTATTCATCAGAATTTTCAGTTACATAGAGTTGTAAATACCAGTGCCTAAATCATATGTAAAAAATTCAATCATTTTACCAATCAGTAAAAATATAGTTTGTAACTGAAATGGTAAATACAATTCAAGATGTATATTTAAGATTTATTAATCAATTAAGTCATTGGCGAATTATTTAAAATACTGTAATTAGCTATGCATTATTTGCATAGTTTTATACTTTTTTTCATTATTAATTTTCTTTCAATTTGTTTAAATTCCATCCACATTGTTTCTGAATCAAATAGGATTTGATTTTGATGAAATTTGATTAAAGCTATATTTTTCAATATCTTGCTTTGTCGTTTTTAGGGTTGTAAAAGGACATTTGATATGAATCAGAAAAAACTGCTGAAGTTTATTCTTATTGCCATGGTTTTAGGCATCGTTATTGGTTGCATCTTCCACTATTATTTAACGCCTGTTCAAGCAGAAAATATTGCGTCATATTTTAAAATTTTAACCGATATATTTTTAAGATTAATTAAAATGATTATCGCCCCATTGGTGTTTGCAACAATCGTTTCAGGCATTATCTCAATGGGTAAATCCTCAGCTTTAGGTAAAATCACCTTAAAGGCAATGAGTTGGTTTATTGGTGCATCTTTCATCTCTCTTTTATTGGGTTTAGGACTCGCTAACTTTTTCCAAACAGGCGTTGGAATGAATCTACCTATTCCGACTGCTCCAGTCGATGTAGGGGTTAGCGCAACAAACCTGAGTTTACAAACTTTTATTACTCATATATTCCCAAAAAGCTTTGCTGAAGCGATGGCGAATAATGAGATTCTTCAGATTCTTATCTTCTCTATATTTTTCGGTTCGGCTTTAGCTTACGTTAATCATCTTCAACAAAATGGCTCTATTATCGGTAAGATGATTGATGAATTAAGCCTAGTGATGTTCAAGATCACGGATTACGTAATGACGTTTGCTCCAATTGCCGTTTTTGCTGCTGTTGCAGGAGCAATTACTGTAAAAGGTCCAAAAATTATTCTTGATTATGGCTCGTTCATGGCTGAGTTTTATGCCAGCTTATTTATTCTTTGGGCAGTTATCATCACGGCTGGATTTATCTTCTTGAAAAAGGATGTGTTCAGATTGTTAAAAACAATCCGTGAGCCTGTTGTTTTAGGTTTTGCTACAGCGAGTAGTGAATCTGCATATCCAAAATTGATGGAATCTTTAGAAAAGTTTGGAGTTCCGAAGCGAATCACCAGCTTCGTTTTACCATTGGGTTATTCTTTCAACCTTGATGGTTCGATGATTTATATGACATTTGCAGTCTTATTTATTGCACATGCATATAACATCGACCTTAGCCTTTCTCAGCAATTATTAATGCTTTTAACGCTAATGATCACCAGTAAGGGCATTGCTGGCGTTTCTCGTGCTTCACTGGTTGTTATTGCGGCTACATTGTCAATGTTTAAACTTCCAGAAGCAGGGCTATTGCTTATCCTTGCAGTTGATCACTTCCTTGATATGGGACGTACAGCAACCAATATTATTGGTAATAGTGTCGCAACGGCTGTTATTGCTAAGACAACGAAGTTGGATGAGGAAGAAGCTCCAAGCCTTATTGCTGTAGACGTACCACAAAATGAAAAAGTTTAGTATGGACTTCTCATCAAAAAAAAGACCGCTTTAGCGGTCTTTTTTAATGTCGGGATTAATTTTTTGGATGACTAATTTTCCACGCACGGTGGATTTTTTGGTTACGTTTGAAATCTGGCCCAATGGTTTCACTCGTAATTTCTTCGACATCAAAGAATGCCAAAATTTCTTCATCCATTTCAAAACCACGGTAGTTGTTTGAGAAGTATAAAGTCCCTTCAGTGGTTAGACGGTTCATCGCACGTTTAAGTAGTGATAAATGGTCACGTTGCACATCAAAAGTACCGTGGAACTTCTTCGAGTTAGAGAAAGTTGGTGGATCGATGAAGATCAGATCATATTGTTCATGACCTTCTTTAAGCCATTCAAAACAGTCACTGGCAAAGAACTGATGTTGTTCATCGGCATGATCAACAGTTAAACCGTTTAATACGAAGTTTTCTTTTGACCAGTTTAGGTAAGTGTTTGACAAGTCCACACTGGTGGTACTTGCAGCGCCACCTAAAGCCGCATGTAGGCTGGCAGTTGATGTATAGCTGTACAAGTTAAGGAAATGCTTACCACGTGCTTCTTTGGCAATACGTAAACGTATTTGACGGTGATCAAGGAACAGACCTGTATCAAGATAATCCGTCATGTTGACTAAAATTTTCGCTTGACCTTCTTGTACAATAAAGCGTTTTGAAGCTGTACTTTGTTTGGTGTACTGATTTTTACCTTCTTGACGTGCACGGGTTTTAATAAAAATCGCATCTCGACCTAAACCTGTGACTGCACGAATTGCAGCTAAACCCAAGTTAAAACGTTTTTTAGCTTTTTCAGGATCAATTGTTTTCGGTGGTGCATATTCTTGCACATGCAAACGATCACCATATAAATCGATCGCAAGGTTAAAGTCAGGTAAATCGGCATCATATAAACGCAAGCAGAATACGCCATCTTTTACAGCCCATTTCTTTAAGGTTTGCATATTCTTTTGCAAACGATTGGCAAAATCTTCGGCACCTTCAATCGGTTCGAATTGTAGCGGTTGCCATGTTTCCAAGAATGGTTTGACGACTGTTGCAGGTTTAATTTTACCTAAGCGAATATAGATTGGTAATTTACCATTCATCAAACGCATAGTCTGTGGGTCACTAAACGCCATTACATCGGCTTGTTCTACTGCTGCTGCAATAACTGCTGCCGTTTGATTTGGGAAGTGTTTTTGGAGCAATGCAGATAAGCCCAAATATAAAGCACGATTCGATGCTTTTTCCCCTAAACGTTCACCATAAGGCGGATTGGTCACAATAAAGGCGGTTTTGTTGCCGAGCTCAAAATCTGGCCAATCGGAAAGGGTGCGCTCTTCGATTTGAATTTGATCGAGCAGATTTTCAAAGCCTGCTGCAATGATATTTTGCTTGGTTGCTTTAACCGCTTCCCAGTCTGCATCAAAAGCATAAAACTTCGGTAAGGGTTGTGTCACTGCCTGCTGATGACGTTCCGCTGCTTCAGCCTTAATCGACATCCATAACTCGTTGTTATGACCATTCCAGCCATTAAAACCAAAACGACGGACTAAACCAGGAGCACGATCAGTTAACAACATTAAAGATTCAATAATGAAGGTACCTGAACCACACATTGGGTCTAAAATAATGTCTGGATTAAGTTGTTGCAGTTTCGCTTTTTGCAAAATTGCAGCAGCCAAGTTTTCTTTAATCGGGGCATCCGTCATATAACGACGATAACCGCGTTTATGTAAAGAATCGCCCGATAAGTCTAAGCAATAGGTATGTTCTGTTTTACCTGCAAGGACATATAGGGTAATTTCAGGTTGCTTGGTATCAATGCTTGGTCGACGTCCAACTGCTTCCATGAATGAATCCACAACCCCATCTTTAACACGTAAAGTTGCGAATTGTGAGTTGACCATAATGTCACGTTCAATGTGTAAACGAATGGCGAAAGTACTTTGTGGTGCAAAAATGAGTGACCAGTCAAAGCTAATCGCACCTTCATAAAGTTCTTCAGCGACATCACGAGCATCATGACTGCGTTCTAGTTCATGGGTATGAATAGGGAGTAGAACACGTGAAGCCAAACGTGACCACATGCAAATACGATAGGCTTGTTCTAATGTACCTTTAAAAATTAAACGCCCTGGAAAGCGTTCAATTTGTGCAATGCCTAGACCTTGTAATTCTTCTTGGAGTAAGGTTTCAAGCCCATCTGCACATGTGACCCAATAGTTGCTTAAACGTGAAGAGCTATTCATAAATTAGATAGACCAAGATTTTAAAAAATACTTTGCAAAGTTTAACTGATTTTGGCTTTGAAAGCTTTTTAAATTGCTTGTTTGAATAATCAGATCATAAAAAAATACACTTTTAACGACTTGGTTCTCAAAATTGGTATGTATTTTGCTAAGTTAAGTACATTAAATGGCAATGTGCATTTGAAATTTCACTTTATTTGCGCAATCTGCTTTGAAGTCATTATTCGTATTAAATTCAATAAAACTGGGGGATTGAAAGAGATGTCTAATCATGGATTCGTTGCTCATCCTGAGGCTTTTTCTGCTGCGACTTTGATTTATACGCGATTACGCCGCGTTTCTGGGCGTGTCATTGATGCTATGTATCTTGCGGAAAATAAGGCGTATGCAAAACATGTGGTTGATTTGGCATTCGCTACGGGCGATGCAGAGTTGGTGCGTCAAGCCGAGCGTTTACGCAGTTTTATGGATTTAGATACTGAAATTGAACCCGAAGTCGTCCCTGAAAAAGCACTTGAAAATACTCATTATCGTGAAGAAGAGGTGACTGAGGACGAAATTTATCGCGCTCAGGTGCATCATCACTATATTGGTGCATTACGTTAAATCATGTCGCAAAATAGCTTGCTGATCATGTAATTCAAGCCAATCATCTTACAATGCTAAATTGATGATGATTGGTGTTCTCATTTACAGTGCTAAATTTTGTTTAAATTATCTTATTGAAATAACGCATAGGAAATAAGGAATTCATTTTAAAAATTTTGGGCGATTATCCTTGAGTGATGAAAACTTCAACTGCCAAAACAGGGGAATCTCTGTATAATACGTTAACTTAACGTATAAGGAATCTCTCATGCACTTGGCGGCATTGCATACTCCGAGTCAGATTCAACTCAATAAAGATGGGAATTTAAAACATTTCCTGACCATCGAAGGGCTATCGAAAGCCACACTCACTAAAATATTGGACACTGCGCAGTCCTTTTTTAATGACCAAAATCAGCTTATTACCAACAACCTACTCGAAGGTCGTACGGTAATGAACCTGTTTTTTGAAAATTCCACGCGTACTCGTACTACATTTGAAGCAGCAGCAAAACGATTATCGGCCAATGTCCTAAATATTGATATTGCACGTTCAAGTACTTCTAAAGGTGAAACTTTACGCGATACGCTTTGGAATTTAGAGGCAATGGCGGCGGATATTTTTGTGGTGCGTCATTCATCTTCGGGCGCTGCACATTTCATTGCTCAGACGGTTTGTCCGCATGTCGCAATCATCAATGCGGGTGACGGACGTCATGCGCATCCAACCCAAGCCATGTTGGACATGTTGACCATTCGCCGTGAAACCAAAAAACCATTTGAAGAAATGAGTGTGGCGATTATTGGCGATATTAAACATTCGCGTGTGGCGCGTTCAGATGTTGCTGCGTTACAAACTTTGGGTTGTAAAGATATCCGCGTGATTGCTCCGAATACATTATTACCGTATGGCTTTGAAGAATATGGTGCAGGCGTTCGTCTATTTAATAAAATGGATGAAGGTGTGAAGGATTGTGATGTGATCATTACCCTGCGTATTCAAAATGAACGTATTGATTCACCCGCCCTGTCTTCACAGTCTGAATTCTACAAAATGTTTGGTTTGAACAAAGAGCGTTTAGCTTTGGCGAAGCCTGATTGTATCGTGATGCATCCTGGTCCAATGAACCGCGGTGTGGAAATCGATTCAAGTATTGCAGATGGTCCGCAATCGGTAATTTTAAATCAGGTCACCAATGGTATTGCGGTGCGTATGGCTGTTTTAGCTTTATCAATGCAAGGTCAATTACAAGAACAAGGTCTATTAGAAGCGATTGCGGGATAAGAGAAAGTCATGAGTATTGTAAAAATTGAAAATGTCCGTGTCTTAGACCCAATTCAGCAAACCGATTTGGTGCAAACTGTTTATTTAGAGCAGGGTAAATTGGTGGCTGCTTCTGAACAGGTTGAAACAACTCTGGATGGGCAAGGCAAATGGTTAATGCCAACCATGGTCGATTTGTGTGCGCGTTTACGTGAGCCAGGTCAGCAGCAGCATGGTACGCTCAAGTCGGAAGGTAAGGCTGCACGTGAGAATGGTATTCTGCATGTGTTTACGCCACCAGATTCAAAGCCAATTGTGCAAGACAATGGGGCTTTAATTCATGGTTTAGTTGAAAAAGCCATGTTAGATGGAGGTATTTACCTTCAGGTGATTGGTGCGCAAACCCAAGGTTTAAAAGGGCAACAACCTGCGAACATGGCAGCTTTGAAAAAAGGTGGTTGTACCGCGGTTTCAAATGCCAATGCATCTTTTGCGAATGATGATGTGGTCATTCGTACCTTGGAATATGCAGCAGGTCTGGGTTTAACCGTTGTGTTCTATGCGGAAGAACCACAAATTGCCAAAGATGGTTGTGTACACGAAGGTTTTATTGCGTCACGTCAGGGTTTACCAATGATTCCTGTGCTGGCGGAAACCGTTGCGATTGCTAAATATTTACTCATGATTGAAGCAACGGGTGTAAATGCACACTTTAGTTTGCTGTCATGTGGTGCATCGGTTGAGTTAATCAAGATTGCCAAAGAAAAAGGTTTACCAGTTACCGCTGATGTGGCGATGCATCAATTACACTTAACAGATCGCTTGATTGATGGTTTTAATGCATTGGCACATGTGCGTCCGCCACTACGTTCTGAAAAAGATCAAGAGCGTTTACGTCAAGGTGTAAAAGATGGTGTGATTGATGCAATTTGTACTCATCACGAACCATTAAGCAGCTCGGCAAAAATGGCACCATTTGCAGAAACTGAACCTGGTTTTACTGCATTCGATACCTATGTATCTTTAGGGGTGCAATTGGTGAAAGAAGGTTTATTTACGCCTTTAGAATGGGTAGAGAAAGTAACCCTAGCACCTGCCAAAGTTGCCAATATGCAAGAGCGTTGGGAGCAAGAAGCAGGATGGGTATTGGTTGACCCAGAACTTGAGTGGACCTTAACCAAAGAAAGTATTCTTTCACAAGGTAAAAATACCCCATTAATCAATCAGACTTTAACAGGAAAAGTACTGCAAACTTTTCATGCTTAATTCTTAAGCGTTATAAAAAAGCCAGCAATCGCTGGCTTTTTTATGCCTAAAATTTGAGATGGAGCGAAAGTGTTGCTGCAAATACAATAATTTACATTGTATAAAAATTGAACATATAAACTAATTTAATAAAACAACAAAATAAAATAAGAGGGCTGGAAATGCTGACAAATATCATCGAATTACTACAGCAACAGGTCACACCCATCGTTTTACAATCTGAGATAGAGCATTTGCTAGAAAAGAAGCATGCATTAGATAATTTTTATCCAATTTTACTCAGTTTATTAAAACAAAAACCAGATTATATTACAGAGTTACAGAATCATTTAAATCCTAGATTGAGCGATATTTTTACAACACATCAATCACTTAAAGAAAAATTTATTGAGGCAATTGGTTCGACAGCGCCGCCATCTGAAATTGAAGAAACCTTGAACAATGCAATTGCACCGACTTTGGGGGTTTTAGAGACACAAGCGGGTTCGAATAATCAACAGGCGATAGAGCATTTTTTGCTGAATCACAGTACTGATATAGCGGTGGCTTTACCTTTATGGGCTAAACCATTACTTGCAGCATTAGGTGTGAATACACTGGTGGGTGAAACTCTACATCAAAGCCCAAGTAACGCTTCTTATATTGGTTCAAAAAAGCAAAACCGGTGGTGGGTGCCAGTTTTATTTATTATTGTATTGGGGGTGATCTGTGCCTTACTTTTTAAAATGTGTAGCCGTGATGAACAACCTAACTCGGTGGTAGAGAATACCAATATTGCCAGTAAGCCAGCTAAATTCCAGTTAACTACTGGACAGGATGGAATGTTGGTCACCTGTCAAATCTTCACATCTAACAAGTCTTATATTGATATTTTACAAACGGAAGTTAAACAGATATTTACTCATCCTGTTGGATGTGGGGCCGATGATAATAGTCAATTTCATCAAACTTTGATTGATCAGGAGGCAATTCCTAGTGTGTTGAAAATGATAAAAGGAACGCCGAATGTTTCAATGACTTGGATGGGTGATCAATTGTCGATTCAAGCTAAAAGTAATGCAGTTGCGACCGAGCTTGCCCAAAAAATCCAACCGTTAGTTAAAAATATGCAAATAGTGAAGCAGCAGCCTTTAGATGTAAATCAAGCTGTAGGAAGTAGCGTCAGCAGTGCCGAAAAAGCACTGGCGAGTTTAAATCCAGAACACGTACGTGCCTTAGATGTAGCAACGGCTTTAAATTTACAAATCATCAATTTTGAACCTTACTCAAGCGAAATTCCTGAAATTAATCAATCTATTCTAGATCAAGCAGCAGCGTTAATTCGACGTGCACCGCAAGTTAATTTGGTGATAGAAGGGCATACGGATAACGTAGGTACTGCACAAGACAATAAAGAACTTTCAGTTAAACGTGCTCAAGCAGTCATGGATTATTTAATTAAAAAAGGGGTTGATCCAGCTAAACTGCAAGCTGTGGGCATGGGGGCTGAAAAACCCATTGCTGACAATAATACGCCAGAGGGACAGTTTAAAAATCGTAGAATTGAATTTACTGTGCTGAATACTGAAACGGGTAAAGCACGCCAAGTGAATGAGCAAGGCGTGAGTACGGGGAGTTATTAATACAAGAATCTAATTTGGAGGTGGTGCATATCCGTGCATGGTTATGCTCCTAACTTTGTATATAGTGCTGCTTAGAAGAAATATGGAAAAGTTTTGTAAATCCAATGCTTGGGTTAAGAGAAGATTAAGAATATTGGTTTAATATCGGTATTTATGTGGCATGAATAAAAAATCAAGATGAGAGCGTTGATGAGAAGATCCATACATATAGAGAAACACAATTTAGAGAAAACAGGTTGGTTACGTGCAGCAGTTTTGGGAGCGAATGATGGCATTATTTCAGTCACCAGTCTGGTTATTGGGGTTGTGGCAAGTGGAGCAGGGCAACAGACGGTTCTGATTACTTGTCTAGCAGGTTTGATTTCAGGTGCGATATCTATGGCTGCGGGGGAATATATTTCAGTCAAGTCGCAAGCCGATATTGAAGAAGCTGACCTAGCATTAGAGAAGCGTGAATTGGAAAATAATCCTGAACAAGAATTAAGAGAATTGACACAAATTTATATCCATCGTGGGTTGGATGAAAAGTTGGCGCATGAAGTGGCAATTCAGTTAACCGCACACGATTCTTTGGCGGCACATGCCCGCGATGAAATTGGTATTAGTGAAATGACGGCAGCGAAACCAGCGCAAGCCGCTTTATCTTCAGCTCTATCTTTTTCAGTTGGGGCAGCAATTCCTTTGTTGGCTGTGCTTATGGCACCACAACATTATTTAGCCAATGTTATTGTGATTGTGTCTATTTTTGCCTTAATAGGCTTAGGTGCACTGGCGAGTTATACCGCAGGATCATCAATATGGAAAGGTGCTTTAAGAGTGTTGTTTTGGGGATGCTTCGCCATGCTCATTACCAGTGCCATCGGGTCATTGTTTAATGTAAATGTCGCATAACGAATAAAGTCTATAATATGAGTTTACTTTCCGACGAAATGCAATTCAAGCTAGAGTAAATTATTTGCCATTCGATAAAAATATGATAATTATAATGCAATGTATCTAATCATCTGGATGCATCGATGTTTCAGGACAGAAACAAGCGTGAGACAGAAAAAATTAAACAAGGAGTTTAAAATGTTTCAATTACTCAGAAAGTTACTTTGTTTCCACATTTATGAATATGAACGAATGGAGGAAATAGGTGAACATCTGGAATGCAGAAAATGTGGCGAGAATAAGACCTCTTAGTCTTAGAATTGCTCTAGTTAAATCCGAAGTGAGTCAATCATTTCGGATTTTATACATTCTAGGACAGCTATTTTTTTAGATAATTTTTTGTATTGCTTCTCGTATTTTATTAAAGCCCGATACAATACAAGGTATTAACTTTATTTTTTTGACCAAACATGTCTAAAGATTTTCAAAAAGAAAGCTATATTGTCGATGAGCAGTTGATAGATACGCTCACGTGGTTATGTCATCATCAGGATTGTTATGAACGTTTTGAATATGATGCTGTGAGTGAGCAGTTAACTGTTTATCATGCCAACGGTGCAGATATTATTCGAAAAGGGGATTATCTGAATGCACAATATGGCATTTTGATTACGGCACATAACTTTGCGGGTTAAGGTGTGATCCTTCATTTAGTTAATGATTGATAGCTTAAGCACAAATAAAAATGCCAATTCATAGAATTGGCATTTAATTCAGGTGAACAACTTAAAATAAGTCAATTAGCCTGCCATTGCATCTACAGAAAGTTCAGAAACAGTCGGTTTTGCTTTTTCAGCAACCAAACCTAATTTATTAAATAATTGCTTGTCGCGACCTTCGCCTGCATTTGGCGTTGTGAGTAACTTTTCGCCTGAGAACAGGGAGTTTGCACCAGCCATAAATGCCAATGCTTGGTCTGAATCAGTCAATGATTCACGCCCCGCAGAAAGTCGAATATAGCTTTTTGGCATAATAATACGTGCAACAGCAATGGTACGAATCCATTCTGTGACATCAAGCTTTTCTACATCTGCCAATGGGGTGCCTTCAATTGGAACCAGCATGTTAATTGGCACAGATTCTGGATGAATAGGTAATGTTGCAAGTTCAAGTAATAGACCAATACGATCAGCAGTGTCTTCACCCAAACCAACAATACCACCACTACACACTTTCATGCCTGCACCACGTACATATTCAAGCGTATTTAAACGATCATCGAACGTACGGGTACTGATGATATTTGAATAATACTCACGCGAAGTATCAAGGTTGTGATTGTAGTAATCGAGACCAGCATCTTTTAAACGTTCAGCTTGTGACTGGTTTAACATGCCTAAAGTCATGCAAGTTTCTAAACCTAAAGCTTTTACTTCACGAACCATTTCTAGTACATAAGGCATATCACGTTCATGCGGGTTACGCCATGCAGCACCCATGCAGAAGCGTGAAGAACCAGACTCTAATGCTTCTTTGGCTTCGCTAATGACTTTGTCTACAGCAATACGCTTTTCTGCTTCTAGTTTTGAATCATAACGTGCAGATTGAGAGCAGTATTTGCAATCTTCAGGGCATTTGCCTGTTTTAATTGATAATAAAGTGCTGACTTGAATGGTATTGGCATCGAAATGCTCACGATGAACTTTTTGCGCTTGGAAGACCAAGTCTAAAAAAGGTTGTTCATATAAAGCTTGAATTTCTTCACGCGTCCAATCATTACGTACAGTCATTCTAGAAGTCCATCATCTGTATTCTTTATTGGCTTTTATCATACAGATTTCGTGCCAAAACCAAAGGCAAAAAAAACCAAAACTTATAGTATCTGACGATTAAAAAAGGTCGATGTAATGAGTGATTAGATGCAAGTTTTAGTCACAAAGTCGGCTATTTTTAGTGAGTATTCCATGCAAAGTTTTTATTTAGTTCAATAAATTTTGTGCCAAACACGTAACTATCCTTTTTATAAAACAATAACTTTGCAAAGAACTGGATATGCAAAGTTTATTTATTAATAAGGGAGTAGCGATTTTAAAATGTTTGAGATTTAATCAATTGTTCTTGAATAGCCCAATCAATATGGACTTGCACAATATCATCATGCAAGTGACGAGTTTCGTGCAAAGTTTGTAGAATTAAGCTAGAAAAAGGGGCATTTCCTAAACCAATTGCAATATTACGCATAAAGCTTTGGTAGCCTGTGCGCCGTATTGGGCTGCCTTCGGTATTGCTTAAAAAAGTTACCTCATCCCAGTGCCATAAATCTAATAAAGTGACCCGATCTAGATCATGACGTGGATTAAAATCTTCGATACTGGCTTTTTGCGCAAAACTGTTCCAAGGGCAAATCAGTTGACAGTCATCACAGCCAAAAACCCGATTGCCGATTCCACGTCGGAGTTCCTCTGGAATAACGCCTTTGTATTCAATGGTCAAATAAGCAATACACTTTCGTGCATCGAGCATATAAGGTTCGACAATGGCTTGTGTCGGGCAGATATCAATACAAGCTGTACAGGAGCCACAATGCTTAGTGGTTGGCCCATCAAAAGGTAAATCGAGAGAAGTAAACAATTCCCCTAAAACAAAAAATGAACCTGATTTTTTATGAATGAGTAAAGTATGTTTCCCAGTCCAGCCCATACCTGCATTTTCAGCCAAAGACTTTTCAAAAATGGGTGCAGAATCTGCAAAAGGACGAGATTCGAAATCTCCCACACGTTCACGAATACGCGTCGCTAATGTTTTTAGACGCCCACGCATAATTTTATGATAATCCCGCCCACGTGCATAACGCGCAATAATGGCGGCATTCGGTTCATTGGGAACATAACGTGGTTTGGGGGTTTCGACCAAATAGTTCATACGAACACAAATAATGCTACGTGTGCCTGGAACCAGTAGCGTTGGGTCGGCACGCTTGTCTAAATTTTCTTCAAGATAAGTCATATCTGCATGATAACCACGCTTTAAATATTCTTTAAAACGTTCTAATTCTGCTTGAGCATCTGGTTTGGCAATGACACAATCAGCAAAACCCAAGTCTAAAGCCTGCGTTTTGATCCATGTTTTTAGCTCTTGAAGATCAAGCTGTTGCAGTGAGATGTTTGAGGAAGAAGAGGTCGAAGCCATAAACCAATAATAGGGGAAATCATGCAACGTTCAGTTTACCATAGCAGCGAAATTCAAGCATGGGAGCAACGTTGGTTTGCTCATAAAAATTCATCATTGGGCTTGATGCAGCAAGTCGCTTGGACAATTGTGCAACAGTTATTACCACAATTTGAACAAAAGCAGATTAAAAAAATAGCGGTGTGGTGTGGGCAAGGCAATAATGCGGGGGATGGTTATTTTATTGCAGGTTACTTAAAACAGGCAGGTTTTCAAGTCACTGCATTAACTACTGAACGGGGACCATCACCAGATTTACGTCAGGCATATTTATTTGCTCAGTCGCAGAATGTGTCTTTTGTTGCGATCGAAACGTTTCTAACACAGTCTAAGTTGCAACAACAATTAGAATATTTTGAATGCCATGTAGATGCCTTATTTGGAATAGGGCTGAACCGTGAATTGGGTCAAGATTGGCAAAGGATTATTCACTTATTCAATGCACAAACTGGATTAAAAATAGCCGTCGATATTCCGAGTGGCTTGCAGGCGAATACAGGTCAGGCTTTACCTTGTGCTATTCAGGCTGATCAAACGTTTACTTTACTGGGCTATAAAGCAGGATTATTTACAGGACAAGGCAAACAATTTGTCGGTCAGTTACATTTAGTTAGCCTTATTCCTCAAGATGATGAATTACACCCCATCGGGCAGTTATCGCCAAAAAAGATTACTTTGCCGCAACGTCAAGCCTTCGGACATAAAGGTAGTTATGGTCACGTATTGGTGGTGGGTGGTCATGCCAATATGGGGGGAGCAGTCATTATGGCGGCTGAAGCAGCCTTTCATGCAGGGGCGGGTAAAGTCAGCGTAGTGTGTCATGCCAAGCATCACCAATCAATTTTGGCACGTGCGCCAAATATGATGCTACGTGATATTAATGCTTTAGATTCTGAGGCAATTCAACAGTTATTAAACCATGTCGATGCAGTTTGTTTTGGGATGGGGTTAGGGCGTGATGATTGGGCTGAGCAGATTTTTCAGCAATGGTTTGAACTACTCAATCAAAGTACACATTTAGAAGTGGTGTTGGATGCAGATGGACTTTGGTTTCTTGCGAAAGATAAGCAGAAATTGAGTGCTCATATTTATGTAACACCCCATTCGGGTGAGGCTGCAACTTTGTTGGGCTGTACAGTTAAAGAGATTGAACAAGACCGTATTGCCGCGATTCATCAATTACAAGATACCTTTTCGGGGCAATGGGTTCTCAAAGGTTCAGGTAGCTTGGTTTTGGAGGATAGATTGTATATTTGTACCCAAGGCAACGCAGGAATGGGGACTGGCGGTATGGGTGATGTGCTCGCAGGTATGGTGGCAAGTTTAAAAGCTCAATTTCATGAGCAAATTGCCTTACATCAAATTGTCAGTTTACATGCTCAAGCAGGGGATGTATTGGCTGAATCAGGGATGCGTGGTTTACAGGCACATGATATGGGGCGAGCAATTTATTCTGTTGTGAATGGAGATTAAGATGCAAAAAGCATTTCGGCTCATCATTTCAGGACGGGTTCAGGGCGTTGGCTATCGGAGATGGTTTTATCAGCAGGCTCAAGCTCTAGCGTTAAAAGGTTATGTCAAAAATTTAGCAACAGGCGAAGTAGAGGCTCTAGTGATCACTGATGCAGAAAATCTGTCACGTGTGATCGAACTGGCTTATTTAGGGCCACCTCATGCCGAAGTGCATCAGGTGAGCAGTTGTGAAGTTTCACAAGATCTCGCTATGAATGATTTTCAAAATATTCGCGAATGAAATTGCTTAATCATTAACGACGTCGGCTGCTAGAACGACTTCGTCCACGAGCCATGCCCCCTAAAGCATTAAGTACAGCCAGTTTACTCATAGTTCCTGAAGCATGTGCATGACAAATGGCAGCAGCCAGTGCATCGGCAGCATCGGCTTGGGGAGTCACACTTAAATTCAGTAATTTCACCACCATCATTTGTACTTGTTCTTTATCCGCAGCACCATAGCCAACCACTGACTGTTTAATTTGACGTGCGGTATATTCAGCAACTTGTAAATCTAAATTTACAAGCGCGGCAATGGCTGCACCACGAGCTTGTCCTAATTTTAATGCAGAATCAGGATTTTGAGCCATAAACACTTGTTCAACCGCGGCTTCAGTCGGACCATGAAATTTCACAATCCGTTCAACACCTGCAAAAATACGTTTCAGGCGTTCTGGCATGTCTTTGCTTTCGGTCCGGATGGTGCCAGCATCTACAAAGCGTAATTTTTGACCGTCTTTTTCTATAATTCCATAGCCTGTAAGGCGTGAACCTGGGTCAATCCCAATAATTAATGACATAATAAAAACTTGGTAAGATCTGAAAAAATGATGCAGAGATTGCAATCGATCTGTGAAGTATATGATTTTATAGACATGGAAGAACAGTTATTTCGCTTTAATCAAGGTGTTGTTGAGCGATCTTTCTAAACTTTTCACACTCACATTTGTTATGGTTGAAATTTTAAGAGATGGCGCAGCGCATGATCACCCATGGGTAAAACCCGAAAATTTTACAATTAACGGGTTCGAACAAGGATTTAGAATTTCCACTGCAATGCAAGAGATGCATTTAATGGATCGCCGGGTTGAATCCAAAGCTCGCTATAACTTGCAACATAGTAGGTTTCATCCAATAAATTATTGATATTGAATTGATAATGGAGTTGCTCTGATGGCGCATAATAGGCGTGTAAATTGACTAAAGTGTATGCAGGTAGGGTAAATCCATTATCACTGCTATGCCCACTACGATCTCCAACATAAATCGCGGTTGCACCGATGCCCATTTTATTGGCATTTGCCAATGACCATTCGTAATTTCCATTGATTGAGCCACTGTGTTTCGGCACATTACTTAATCTGGAACCTTTAACAAGTGTTTGGTCTTTTTCAACTTTTGCATCGGTGTAGCTATAATTGGCACGTGCTGAGAATTGATCATTCAGTTGCATTTCTAAATCAAGTTCAATGCCTTGACTAGAGACTTCACCTGCCGCGACTTGATAATTACTGTCTGTGGGATCGGTGGTTAAGACATTTTCTTTCTTCATTTTAAATAAGGCGAGGCTAAACAGACTTTGTGGATTGATCTGATATTTGCTCCCAAGCTCGTAACTTATGCCTTTTTCTGGATCAAAAACTTGGTCATGACGGTCTACACCGCTGTTCAGTGCGAAAGAATGTCCATAATTTGCATACCATGACCAATCATCATTTAGTCGATAATTTACTCCTAATCGTGGGCTAGTTTGTTGTAAGTCTCTTTTACTCGAGTTATTAATCAGTTTATTTTGAAAATTTTGCGTGATATGGTCAAAACGTGCACCAAGTAAGGCACTCCATTGATCATTTAGAAAAACTTGATCTTGAAGATTCAGAGCAAAATAGCGTTGTTGTTCTTCAGTATTAATGAATAACGGAAGTTCAGGAAGATATTGTCCATACACGGGGTTATAGATGTCGATCGTATTGGGGATGCTCGTGCTATGATTACGTCGCAATTGAAGTTGGCGATAATTCAAGCGTCCAATCTCACCGCTAACTAGAACTTCGTGTCTGGCCCAATCTTGTTGAATCATGCCCAGTAATTCCGTTTGAAAAAGTGCATCATCACTTTTATTGTCACGATAACGACGTTGTCGCTCTAAAGTCTGACCATCACTTTGAATTTTACGTGGTTCACTAGAAAACCCTTTTAATTGAGCATCTTTAAAGCTCAAGGCATTATTGATTTTCCAAGCGTCATTATATTCGTGTGCGAGACGGAGCTGATAAAAATTGTCCTTTTGAATATGCTGACCATCATTGGGTTCACCTGAAAAAGTTTCAGGTTGCATGACAAATTGTTTTTGATAACTACTGATTCCACGGTCAAAAGTACCCCTTTGTTGCGTAAACTCGCTATCAAAATCGAATTGAGTTTGATCAGAAATTTTCCAGGTCAATTGAGGTGAAAAAAACCAACGTTCACTGGATACATGGTCACGGAAACTTTGATTATCTTCATGCACAATCGCAAATCGATAGGCAATATCGTTATTGATAGGCCCTGTATGCTCAAAGCTCGCACGGTATTTTTCTAGGCTATTGGTGCGTAGGTTAATTTCACTTTGGGACTCCCATTTAGGCTGCTTGGTGTTGATATTCAAAAGTCCACCTGTTTCACCACGACCATAGAGTGCAGCCATAGGACCCTTTAAAAAGTCGAGTGATTCAATATTGACCATATCCCGTGGAGCGCTGAGTCCGCGATTTACACTAAGACCATTTCTAATCATTTGAGCCCCAATATTGGGATCGGTACTAAAGCCACGGAAAGAATAGTTGTCCCAAAAGCCCCCTCCATAATTGGTTTGATGATATACACCACTGACCTGAGCCAGTGCATCATCTATACGTTGTACATCTTGCTGTTGGATAAGGTCTTTGGACAATAGGCTGCGACTAAAAGGAATATCGAGGATATCGTGTGAAAACTTGGTTAAGGCAGTCGTTTGTTTTGGACTTTCTGTTAACGTTTCGGCCTGTAATTGTATGGTTTTAAGTACTTCTGGTGTACTTTCAGCCCAACAGAATGGAGTAAATAGAGACAAGCTGAGGCTAGAATAAAATATGTGGAAAGGTTGTTTCATACGTCATAAGAAAGATTAATGTAATGTTATAACATTTTATATTTTTGTGATCAGAATGCTAGAGCAATTTCTATTTGAAATATAAATAACAAAAATGAGTAATTCTCATGATTTCTTCAATTCAAGTTGTACTGACTGAGAAGCGTAAAATTCTAATAGCGCGTTTAATCAATAAAATTGTAAGAACAGCAGCAAGATCGTCACTAAATTTGAATAGTTTGTACAATTTTTTGACCAAGGGCTTTAAAAATAAAAAACTGCCCTTATAGATATTCTTAACCATAGAAAAATGCTGAACACTTTGACAGCTATAGAATATGGTCAATTTTTTTATTTTAGAGATTTGATTAATTTTCATGAAATTATTTCTGATTGTACTTGCTGGCTTAATTCTAGAAGTATTCGTCTGGATTGGCGTGGGTGACCTCGTTGGTAGTATGTGGTACGTGTTTTTCTGGTTTGTGGCTGCCTTCTTTATTGGATTAAATATTATCCGTAAATATTCGGCGGGAATTATGCCGCAGATGCAACAAATGCAATCAGGTCAGGTAAGTTCAGACCCTGCATTTACAGGCAATTTGCCTAAAATATTTGCAGGTTTTCTATTACTGATTCCTGGTTTAATTAGTGATGTATTTGCCGTTTTATTGTTAATTCCTGCTGTTCAAAAAGCGTTGCAAGCTGCATTTATGAAAACCATGATGAAACGCCAACAAGCCATGATGAACAAAATGATGGGTGGCATGATGGGCGATATGGGTGGAGCAACAGGTGCACAAGGGCAGAATCCATTTGCAGATTTAATGCGTCAAATGCAAGACATGCAAAATCAGCAAGGTGGTGGTCAATACCGTGATTCAAGCATTATTGATGGTGAGGCACATGAAGTAACACCAGACGCCAAGAAAATTGAAATGAAAGATGTAAATAAATGATCTAGCTGATTATCTATATATCTGAACCGAAGTCCCTCAAAAGTACTTCGGTTTTTTTATTCTTAATACGTGATTAATGCAGTAAAAATTTAAACAGGCGTTATAATTCACCCATTGAAAAAATGGTTAATTTATAAAAATATGTCTTTATTGCTTACCATCTGTGCTTTACATTTTGTCGCACAATTAACCCCTGGGCCTGATGTTTTATTGATTGCAAAAAGCTCAGCTTCTACAACACGCTTAAATACCTTAAAAATCATTTTGGGCATTTCGGCAGGGATAGTTGTTTGGGTTGTATTAACCTTATTGGGCTTTACAGTATTGGTTAAACAATTCCCTTGGATTCAGCAAATTTTGATGCTCATTGGGGGATTCTTCTTGGCCCGTATGGGGTGGGGAATGCTGAAAGAGGGACTTACTTCTGCACAAAGTCCTCAACTTGAAGGCACTTTAACTCTGCCAAATGGTCAGCAAAAGTATTTTTTATTGGGATTATTCACCAATTTGTCTAATCCAAAGACTTTAATTTATTTCAGTAGTGTCTTTTCCTTAGCGCTAGGTTCATCTGCAAATGCCAATTTAAAAACACAATTGGCATTCATCATCCCACTTCAAACGTTTTTGGTGTTTAGTTTATTCATGTTCATCATGTCTACACCAAAAATTAAAGCCTTGTATCAACGAGCAGGTCACTCTATTGATATTCTCTCGGGGGCTTTATTTCTGATGTTTGCCATCTGGCTTTGGTACGACGCTATTCGGATGTTTTAGATTGAGTGTTGGTTTCTTGAATCTGTGCTGAAGTTGAGTTGACGATTTCAGCATTTTTCGTAGTGTCTGCATAGCTATTGGGTTTGAGCGTGGTCTCAGTATTCTCTGAGCCTTTAAATTTACGGCTACGATTTGCGCGTTCCCGTAACCCGCCTTTTTTAATCAATTGTATCATCGCTGAAATCCACACTAAAAAACTGAATCTAGACGGCTATATTACTTGAATTATGGAAGGAGTTGAATTTTATGAAACTCAAACCTCGTTACATATTCATCAAGGTCATAATTTCCATAAAAGAAAAATCAAAACAGTAGACTAGAGATGTACTCATTAATTTTGAACGCTCCAGTCGACTTTTGTTTGTGACTTCACTTGTGCATTTACAAATACTCACATAACATGAAGAAAGATTACATTGCCATGTACTTGGGAATGTAAAAATAAATACAACCACTACAGTGAAATAGGAGCATACCTATGCTGTATCAATACCATTGTGCTTGCTGTGATTTAGTGGTCGATTCGGATGTTAAAGAGTGCCCGAATTGCGGTTCACATAACATTAGAAGTCCATTTGGTTTCTGGATTTTTTGTATAGCGACGTGTTTAGCCGTTGTGATTGTCTTTAAAGTGGCGCAAGTTTATCTTCATAATCAGGCTGAAACGCCTGTGCAGCCAACTTTACTTGAAACATTGCATTTAAGTAATGATAAGTCCTGACAGATTCAGGACTTATTATTTTAAAGTGGTGCATGGTTGATTTTTGAAAGATCTATATTCACTTGAAAAATTTTGCTGCGAATATTGCTGATACCGAAACTTTCTAAACGTGCGCAGTGCATAGTTAAATAATTGGTGGTATTTTCTATAGAATCAAATAGATAGACTCCACCTGCTTCTTGAGCATCTTTATTTTCTGTCCAAATTTTCCAAATAAGACCAGTTTCCTGATTAATACTTTCTGCAAGTGGAGTAAATGCTTGAGTCATTTCTGCTGCAAAAGGTCCAGTACTGGGAAAATCGATTTGTAATAAGACTGTCATGTTAATAATTCCGAAAGCTTCAATTATTTTAGGATATTTTTTGCTGAACTTAGTTTGAAAAAAGGCTAGCAGAAATGAAAAAAGAGATCTAATCAGATCTCCTTTAAATTCTATTTACACAACTTTATCTGGTGTCATTAATACTTGATTAATATACAATTTGATTAAGCGTTCACGTGAGCCAATGGCTTTTTGGTAATTCGTTGAATTGAGCAATAAGCAGGCACCATAAGTGACAGTCCAAACATAAGACTGATAGTCTCGAATCGACATCGCACTATTGCTTTCTTTTAAATATTTTTCAGTGATTTCTTTAATACTTAAAATACGCGCTTCACGGATTTTGTAGAGTTCGTCAAATAAGTTATTCAGCTTACGTTCGTTATTGGTCAGACGTTCCTCAATAACATGCAGTAGAATTGTGCGGTTTGAATTTAACATGTTGTAGAGCATGTATTCTGAAACGTAAGAATTGATGTCTATGTTAAATTTGTGTGAAATATCGAGTAAACGCTTTTCGTTTAGAATAATAAGTTCTAAATAAAGTTGATTTTTACTGTCGAAATGCTTGTAAATCGTACCTTTCGCGATATCTAACTCAGAAGCAAGTTCTTCAAGAGTAATGTCCTGATTATTATCGAGTAATAATTTTTCAGCCATTGCTAAGATTTTTTCTTTACGTAAAAGAAAATTTTGTTGGCGTTCTGAATTCATGCATATGTTCCGTATAAGATCACTATAAAAGAACTTGTGAGAAGACTATAGCAATTTTTTCTTAAACAGAATTAAACTATTGTAGAAGAAATGCCGATAAAACCAACAAATAATCAAGTTTAATTAAGGATGAAGCAATATTACTATAACCTGATGAGAGATATCTAAAGTTTGGATACCCAACTTTAATTGGGTCAAAATAATGATTTAAAAAGGTTTTGTAAAGTTTAAGCAGAAAGCAAATTGAAAGAAATTATGATCATGATTCTTTTTCTAATTAAATCAGATAATTATTTTGAAAATTTGAGCTTTATATGAAATTTATAAAAGTACATTATCCATTATGTGATTATTTTTTAACATTTGTAGGAACAAAAATTTGCTTGTTTTTGATTCTAATAAATTTAACTGTGTAATCTTAAAACTTTTTCGAAAATAAAAAATAAATACTGGAAATAGAAATTAAATTGGCAGTGTGACAGCAGGGTATTCTTCGCTGTAGCTTTCACCTGAACAACCATAGTAAATGACATGTAACGAAGTTGACCACGTAGCGGATTATTCCAGCAGACCAGATGGCCTGTAAAAATTCTGGGAATGTAGTTTGACCCGCTTGGTCTGCTCGTAATGCATGGATAAGTAAGTCTTGATTAAATTTAGGAATGTCTGTGGCGGTTGTGATCAATGCTGAGTTGGGAAAGATGACAGACCCTTTATTGGTCTGGTAAAGACTTTGGCAACTTGGAAGAATCCATTCATTTATGGTCACGCCTGCTTCACGTAAAGCTTCGGCTAAATAAGGGAATCCAGCAATTTGAGAACGATAATTCATGCCTTTTTGTAGCGCTTGTTCAATGATTTCTATAGCTGCACTCATATTTTTTATTTCATTATTCTGTTGGTTTAATTATGACAAGGGCAGGTGAATATTCGTTGTTTTTTTCATTCGATTTTCTGTATACGGTGATTAAAGCTATGATCAATTATCACGAAAAGATACATAAGAATTAAGGCTCGTGTTTGTAAAAGAAGAAAAGGCAAGGATTAAAGCTAGAACTGACAGGACACCTGAATGCATTTCAGTGTTTATAGTGTAAAAATATAAACAAAATAATAAGACTTATTTAGTGCTTTTTCACTTTATTCGCTCGAATACTTCAATAAGATTATTTCGTATAAAACCAGAAATAAGTCAGAGAAAAGCATTGTTCTATACGTGAAAATTGTGAATACTCATGCCCGAAAATTCATGCTGTAAGATTATCTTTTGGGGTTAGGCAACGACTGTGAATACGTATCCATTTTCATTTTCTCATTTACAAAAAGCATTACTGGCGGTTGGTTCATTTTCATATCTAGGACTGAGTTCAGGAATGGCTTATGCAGCAGATGAAAATGAAACCGCACAACTTGCGACAATCACGGTGACGGCAGAACAAGCGCAGGCTGCGTATTACCAACCTCAGGTGAATTTGACGGGGTTTACACAGCAAACACAGGCAGAAATTCCAGCCTCACTGACGACCATCACCGCGCAACTTATTGCAGATCAACATGCTAAAACACTGACTGATGTGGTGAAAAATGATGCAGCAGTCGGTGATGGTTACGCACCAATTGGCTACTACTCAAATTTTATGATGCGTGGCTTTATGCTCAATGCGGGATCCAGCTATTTACTGAATGGTAATCTACTTCGTGGTCAACAAAATGTAGCCCTTGAAAATAAAGCACAAGTTGAGATTTTAAAGGGTATTAGCGCTATTCAAAGTGGTATGTCAACGCCCGGCGGTGTAATCAACTATGTCACGAAACGTCCTGAAAATGTTCGCTCTTTAACGATTGAAGGAGACAGTCATGGCGGTAATCGTGTCGCAACAGACCTAGGTGGCTTGTTTGGCGAGAAGCAGCAGTTCGGCTATCGAATTAATCTTGCAAAAGAAGAAATCCACCCTTATGTGGATCATGCGGATGGTCAGCGTGTATTTGGTTCTTTGGCTTTGGACTGGAAAGTATCAGATCGTTCAAAATTGGAATTTGATCTTGAATCACAACGTCAACGTCAACGTTCAGTACCGGGCTATCAGTTACTTGATGGCACAACCGTACCGACTGGGGTTGAATGGGATCGATTACTGGGTTATCAAAGCTGGGGCAAACCTGTTACCAATGAAAGTCTAAATGCTGGCTTAAAATATACCTACCAATTTAATGACAATTGGACAGCGAACTTAGCTGCTTCACAAAGTCGTGTAGTGGTCGATGATTACTCGGCATTTCCATATGGCTGCGCTTACAGCACTGAGTGTCAGTATACGGGGTTAGGTAATACCTTTGATCAAAATGGTAATTACGATATTTATGATTTTCGTAGTCCAAATGACAGTTACCTCACCAATCAGTTTAAAACGGGTCTAAACGGGAAGTTCAATACAGGTACATGGCAACATAAGTTAAGTTTGGAATTATCACAGACCTATAAACGCCATGCACAATACGATGCGATTTTTGAACCAGTAAACAGTGATTTTGAAGCTACAGGGAATATTAATAGTGACCCTATTGAATATATCCCAAGTGAAAAATTCTTAGGTAATCACTATAAATCTCTTGATAGTCAGCAGACAGCCTTAAACGTATTGGATCAGATTGACTTTAATCCTGAATGGTCAATTTTGTTAGGCGGTAAGTTGTTACATTTAGATGAAAATGCTTATGCCGCAGATGGAAGTAATATTCGAGAAACCAATTTAAATCGCTTCTTGCCACAATTCGCAGTGATGTATCAACCGTGGGAACGTACGCATGTGTATGCCTCTTATGCCAAAGGCTTAAGTGACGGTGGACAGGCACCGTGGATGGCGTTTGGTAATCTTGATAAAGGTATAGAAGGTAATGCTTATGCGACTTTAGCACCTGTGCATTCAACTCAATATGAACTGGGAATTAAGCAGAAGTGGCAGGCATTTTTATTCACCGCAGCCTTGTTCGATCTTAAACAGGACAATCAATATACGAACTTAGACAATGTGTATGTCACGGATGGTGAACAGCATAATCTGGGTCTGGAACTGGGTGTACAAGGGCGTTTAAGTCAGAACCTTGATATTTCATCGACCATGGCTTTTATTCATTCACGACTTAAAGGTATTGATGCGGCTGAATATACTGGGCATCAAACACAAAATGTACCGAAATTACGTTTTGCGAGCCATATTTCATATGCAGTGCCACAAGTAGATGGGCTGAGAATGTTGGCAGGTATGCAATACAGTAGTGACAAATATGCCAACAAAGCAGGTACGGTCAAAGTTCCAAGTTTTACTGTGTTCGATATTGGTTCAGCTTATAACTTCCGCGCTTATGGGTATGACAATACGCTGCGTTTAAATATTGATAACGTGTTTAACAAGAAATATTGGCGTGATGCAGGAAGTTTCTCTGGGGATGATTACTTATTCTTAGGCGCACCACGTTCAGCTCAATTTTCATGGACAGTGAATTTCTAATTTTACATTTTAGACGTTGAAGAAGTTGCTTGAGGGACATTGATCGGATGATGAATGTCCCTTATTTATTTTAAAGTTGAAGCACACTTTTATAAACCTATTTACTTTTTTCAGTTCTATAAATTTCGAACAGCCATATTGAAACTTTGAAGTGAAGCTAGGCTCTTGATATTGGATTTCAGTAATAAAAGAATATTTTTAAAGTTAGCTTCATCAAATTCTGCGGACATGGAGTTGTTAGAGGACTTATAAATAACTTGACTATATCTGTATATACCTTTTGAGGGGTACAGGGTAAACTGCGAAGAATTAAGTTAATCTGTATCGAGTAATTACATGGCAATAAAAAAAGAGCCTAAACAAGACCTAAATTTGACCATTGATGCAGATAGTCCAATCCCGATTTACATGCGTGTTAAGCAATTAATTACCACCAAAATTAATCAAGGATTATGGTCGACCAATCAAAAAATTCCGTCTGAAAGTGAATTGGTCAACCAGTTGGGTTGTAGCCGCATGACCATTAATCGTGCACTACGGGAGTTAACGGCAGAAGGTGTATTGGTTCGAGTTCAAGGGGTTGGTTCTTTTGTCGCAGAGGGGCAAGGACAAACTTCGTTGTTTCAAATCAATAATATTGCTGATGAAATTCAAGCGCGAAAGCATGAGCATCGTGCCGAAGTCATTGTTCTGGAAAGTATTCATGCGAATGCTTTGCAAAGTCTGCAAATGCAAGTGCAGGAAGGTCAGCTACTTTATCATTCCATTATTATTCATTACGAAAATGATATTCCTGTGCAGGTTGAAGATCGATTGGTCAATTCATATTTGGTGCCGAATTATTTAAAACAAGATTTTTCTCAAATCACTCCGAATGCTTACTTGATGCAAAATTCGCCTATGACCGAGGGAGAGCATATTGTAAAAGCAGTTTTGGCATCTGCTCAAGAATGTAAATGGCTCAAAATCAATAAGGCAGAACCTTGTTTATTTATTCAGCGTAGAACATGGTCAAATAAAAACCTCATTTCTAGTGCGCGTTTGATTTATCCAGGCAATCGATATCATTTGGAAGGTAAGTTTAATCCGTAAAACAACGGATGGATGAAAATACGTATTTAAAGTTGCTTATATCTCAGTACGCAGCTTTGTCTAAACAAGATAAAAATTCAAATTTTCAGAAGTGGCTCATTCAATTTTGAGTGTTCATCTAGCATAGCCTGCAACTTTTTTACTCTAGTTTGTTAATCATGCAAGATGATTGAACAGCGTAAAACTATACAAGTTTTAAACTTTATGATTGAAATTTTAAGCATATTTTGGAAATGCATAAGTCATCTTATGCATTTTTTTTGTATTTAAATTAATGGGTTGATGGAAAATTAAAAAAATTATTGTATAAAAGAAAAAATCTATAGTATATATATGTATATACAAGTATGAACATGTGATTTCCCATAAGAAGTTTCTTGTGGATATTAATTTTTTGAAAAGGAAAGGAGTCCGCCTGTGACAACAACGACAACAAAATTTCGTGATGTAGAAATTCGCGCACCTCGTGGTACAAAGCTCAATGCAAAAAGTTGGTTAACTGAAGCGCCATTACGTATGTTGATGAATAACCTTGATCCGGATGTTGCAGAAAACCCGAAAGAGTTGGTTGTATACGGTGGTATTGGCCGTGCTGCACGTAACTGGGAATGTTTTGATAAAATTGTAGATACTTTAAAAAATCTAGAAATTGATGAAACTCTATTGGTTCAATCAGGCAAACCAGTAGGTGTATTTAAAACTCATAAAGATGCACCACGTGTTTTAATTGCAAACTCAAACCTTGTGCCACACTGGGCAAACTGGGAACACTTTAACGAGTTAGATGCAAAAGCTTTAGCAATGTATGGTCAAATGACAGCAGGTTCATGGATCTACATTGGGAGCCAAGGCATTGTGCAAGGCACTTACGAAACTTTCGTTGAAGCTGGTCGTCAGCATTACAATGGTGATTTAAACGGTCGTTGGGTATTAACTGCTGGTTTAGGTGGTATGGGTGGTGCTCAACCTTTAGCTGCAACACTTGCAGGTGCATGCTCTTTAAACATTGAATGCCAACAAGCAAGTATCGATTTCCGTTTACGTACGCGTTATGTAGATGAACAAGCAACTGATTTAGATGATGCTTTAGCGCGTATTGATCGTTACACGAAAGAAGGCAAGGTTATTTCAATTGCACTTCATGGTAACGCTGCTGAAATTTTACCTGAGCTTGTTCGCCGTGGTGTGCGTCCAGACATGGTAACAGACCAAACAAGTGCACACGATCCACTGAATGGTTACTTACCAGTAGGTTGGACTTGGGATGAATACCGTGAACGTGCGAAAACAGAACCAGAAGCTGTTGTAAAAGCTGCAAAACAGTCGATGGCGAAGCATGTACAAGCGATGCTCGATTTCCAAAAAATGGGTGTTCCAACATTTGACTATGGAAATAACATCCGTCAAATGGCGAAAGAAGAAGGTGTAGCAAACGCTTTTGATTTCCCTGGCTTCGTACCTGCATATATCCGTCCATTATTCTGCCGTGGTATTGGTCCATTCCGTTGGGCAGCGCTTTCTGGTGACCCAGAAGACATTTATAAAACAGATGCCAAAGTTAAAGAGTTAATTCCAGATGATGAACATTTACATCACTGGTTAGACATGGCACGTGAACGCATTAGCTTCCAAGGTTTACCAGCGCGTATTTGCTGGGTGGGTTTAGGCTTACGTGCAAAACTTGGTTTGGCATTTAACGAAATGGTTCGTAGTGGTGAATTATCTGCACCAGTTGTGATTGGTCGTGACCACTTAGACTCAGGCTCAGTTGCAAGTCCAAACCGTGAAACTGAAGCAATGCAAGACGGATCAGATGCAGTATCAGACTGGCCTTTATTAAATGCTTTGTTAAATACAGCAGGCGGGGCAACTTGGGTGTCTCTACACCATGGTGGCGGTGTAGGTATGGGCTTCTCTCAACACTCAGGCGTTGTGATTGTGTGTGATGGTACAGATGATGCTGCTGCACGTATTGCTCGTGTACTGACCAATGACCCTGCAACAGGTGTTATGCGTCATGCCGATGCAGGTTATGAAATTGCGATTAACTGTGCGAAAGAGCAAGGCTTAAACTTGCCAATGATCACTCAATAAAAACACATGGAAAAACTAGCGGTGCTTTTTGCAATTGTGAAAAGCACCGTCTCAGCAGAATATAGTGCCAAAAATTAGGAAGCCAACATGGAATTATTGATCCAACCGGGAAAATTAACCTTAGCTGATTTACGTCAAGCTTACCTCAACCCGATTAAAGTTAAATTAGATGACAGTGCTTCAGCTGCAATCAACGCAAGCGTGGCTTGTGTAGAACAGATTGTAAATGAAGGGCGTACAGCTTACGGCATTAACACAGGTTTTGGTTTACTTGCTTCAACCAAGATTGCTCCTGAAGATTTAGAACAATTACAGCGTTCGTTAGTTCTTTCGCATGCAGCAGGTGTAGGTGAGCCACTTGATGATGCAATGGTTCGTTTAATTATTCTATTGAAAGCAAATAGCTTGGCACGTGGTTTCTCAGGTATTCGCCGTAAAGTCATTGATGCATTGTTGGCTTTAATTAATGCAGAAGTTTATCCGCACATTCCTCTTAAAGGCTCAGTAGGTGCTTCGGGTGACTTGGCACCACTTGCACATATGTCATTGATTTTGTTGGGTGAAAGTAAAGCGCGCTATAAAGGTGAATGGATACCAGCAGTTGAAGCTTTAAAAATTGCAGGCTTAGAGCCAATTTCTTTAGCAGCTAAAGAAGGCTTGGCACTTCTAAACGGTACACAAGTTTCGACCGCTTATGCTTTACGTGGTTTGTTTGAAGCTGAAGATTTATTTGCTGCTGCAACTGTATGCGGTGGTTTAAGTGTTGAAGCAATGCTTGGTTCACGTTCACCGTTCGATGCACGTATTCATGAAGTACGTGGTCAACGTGGTCAAATTGATGTGGCTGCGGCTTATCGTGACCTCTTAACAGAATCAAGTGAAATTGCACATTCACACGAAGACTGTAGCAAAGTTCAAGATCCGTATTCTTTACGTTGCCAACCACAGGTCATGGGTGCATGTCTAACTCAAATCCGTCAGGCTGCTGAAGTTTTAGCAATTGAAGCAAACGCAGTGTCTGATAACCCTCTTGTTTTTGCAGCAGAAGGTGATGTGATTTCAGGCGGTAACTTCCACGCAGAACCTGTTGCTATGGCGGCAGATAATCTGGCATTGGCAATTGCAGAAATTGGTTCACTTTCAGAACGTCGTATTTCGATGATGATGGACCGCCACATGTCACAGCTTCCACCGTTCTTGGTCGCAAATGGTGGCGTTAACTCAGGTTTCATGATTGCTCAAGTTACAGCAGCAGCGCTTGCGAGTGATAACAAAGCGCTTGCACATCCGGCGAGTGTTGATAGCTTACCGACTTCAGCGAATCAGGAAGACCATGTTTCGATGGCCCCGAATGCGGGTAAACGTCTTTGGCCAATGGCCGATAACGTGCGCGGCATTCTAGCTGTTGAATGGTTAGGCGCTTGTCAGGGTTTAGATTTCCGTGAAGGCCTAAAAAGCTCGCCTAAACTTGAACAAGCCCGTAAAATCTTGCGCGCTCAAGTGCCGTACTACAGCGAAGACCGTTTCTTTGCTCCTGATATTGAACAGGCAAGTGAATTACTTTCGAGTGGTTGTCTAAACGAGTTAATTATTCCAAACCTACTCCCTAGTCTATCTGAAGTGTGATTAATAAAACGGTCACATGGAGTGGCCGAATCTAACTAAATATCCTCAAGGATTGGAGATTATAATGTCACAAAACTCCACACTACAGCGGGGGTTGAACACCCGTCACATTCGTTTCTTGGCATTGGGCTCAGCAATTGGAACTGGGCTTTTCTATGGTTCGGCAACTGCTATTAAAATGGCGGGGCCTTCGGTCTTACTAGCGTATATCGTTGCAGGGATTGCAATTTATATTGTTATGCGCGCACTGGGGGAAATGGCTGTCCATAACCCTGTATCTGGTTCATTTAGCCACTATGCATCACAATACATTAGTCCACTGGCAGGTTTTACCACAGGTTGGACTTATGTTTTTGAAATGGTGATTGTTGCACTTGCCGATGTCACTGCTTTTGGTATTTATATGGGATTCTGGTATCCCGATGTACCACGGTGGATCTGGATTTTATCGTTAATTATGTTTTTAGGCGCTATTAATTTAATTCACGTTAAAGTCTTTGGTGAACTCGAATTCTGGTTATCCATTATAAAAGTTACCGCCATTGTTGCCATGATTTTAGGCGGTTTGGGCCTTATGTTCTATGGTTTTCAGGCTGACCATAGCAATATCGTACCGGGCATTTCAAACCTATGGATTTATGACGGTTTTATGCCGCATGGTATTGCCGGTTTGGTGGCATGTTTATCTGTAGTTGTATTTGCCTTTGGTGGTATTGAGATTATTGGCATTACAGCGGGTGAGTCGCAAGATCCGAAAACGACTTTGCCAAAAGCAATTAATGCTGTTCCGGTTCGTATTTTACTTTTTTATGTGCTCACGATTTTTGTTCTGATGTCGATTTTTCCATGGAACCAAATTGGTAGCCAAGGTAGTCCATTTGTCCAGATTTTTGAAAATTTAGGCATTAAATCAGCAGCAAATATTTTAAATATTGTCGTGATTACAGCGGCTGTTTCAGCAATTAACAGTGATGTATTCGGCGCAGGCCGTATGCTTTATGGCATGGCAAACCGTGGTCAAGCACCTCGAGTTTTCCAAAAACTGTCACGTAATGGTGTGCCATGGATGACTGTTGTGGTGATGGCTGGTGTGCTATTGACGGGCGTGGTACTGAACTACCTTATTCCTGAAAATGTATTCATGATCATTGCATCAATTGCGACTTTTGCAACCGTCTGGGTTTGGCTCATGATTTTGCTTTCGCAAGTGGCGATGCGCCGTAAATTATCTACTGCTGAGATTAAAGCGCTTGATTTCCCTGTATGGGGTTGGCCATATGCACCTGCGTTCGCGATTGGTTTTATGGTGTTCATTTTAGTCATGATGGGTTATTTCCCTGATTCGCGTCCTGCAATTTATGTAGGTATAACATGGCTTGTACTCTTAACTATTGCTTATCGCATATGGGTAAAACCAGACCAGAACTTGGGCAAGAAAAGTAATCCTATCCATCAAAATGTTGAGATAGAAAGCTAACAAATGAACTGCCCAATGGTTTAACTATTGGGCAGTTTTGAGGAAAGGCTAATGAAAAAACTCTGGCAAAATTGCCATATTGCGACCATGCAAAATGGGCAATATTCCTACATTGAAGATGCTGCAATTGTTACAGAAGGGCATCTCATTCAGTGGATTGGAAAACAACAACAACTTCCTACCGACACATATTCCGAAACAGTTGATTTAAAAGGCGCTTGGGTTACCCCAGGGTTCATCGACTGTCATACGCATAGTGTATTTGGTGGCAACCGTAGTGTTGAGTTTGAAAAACGCTTGCAAGGTGTGAGCTATGCTGAAATTGCAGCAAGCGGTGGTGGCATTGCAAGTACAGTGCGTGCAACCCGAGAAGCCAGCGAAGAACAATTATTAAATTCAGCACTTAAACGTATTCGCTGTATGCAACAAGACGGTGTAACAACCATCGAGATCAAATCTGGCTATGGGCTCAATTACGAAAATGAGCGCAAAATGCTGCGTGTGATTCGTCAAATTGGTGAAGCTTTACCGATGACGGTAAAAAGCACCTGTTTAGCTGCACATGCTTTACCGTCAGAGTACAAAGACCAAAGCGATGCTTATATCGAGCATATCTGTACCGAAATGTTGCCTAAACTGCATGCTGAAGGTTTAGTCGATGCAGTTGATGCATTCTGTGAGCATTTAGCATTTTCACCTGCTCAGGTTGAACGTGTTTTTAAAACAGCACAGTCTTTAAATTTACCCGTTAAGCTTCACGCGGAACAGCTTTCATCGCTAGGTGGTTCAAGCTTGGCAGCACGTTATCATGCTTTGTCAGCCGACCATTTAGAGTACATGACCGAAGACGATGTCAAAGCAATGGCAGAGTCGGGTACGGTTGCTGTTCTGTTGCCGGGTGCTTTTTATTTGCTGCGTGAAACACAATATCCACCAGTTGAAAGTCTAATTAAACATGGTGTGCGTATTGCGCTATCGAGTGATTTAAACCCGGGCACATCTCCAGCACTTTCTTTACGTTTAATGCTCAATATGGGAAGCACGCTTTTCCGCTTAACTCCAGAGCAAGCATTGGCTGGTGTCACCATTCATGCTGCACAAGCACTCGGTTTAGAGCAAACGCACGGCAGTCTGGAGCAGGGTAAAGTCGCTGACTTTGTGGCTTGGGATATTGAGCATCCATCTGAAATTGTTTACTGGCTTGGCGGAGATTTGCCTAAGCGAGTAATTCAGCATGGACAAGAAGTTATTTTTTAAACGGTATCACCATGAATCACACATTTAAATGGCAAGGCCGCCATGATGGCGAAGGTGAAGCACACCAACGCATTCATCATATTATCAACAAAACTCAACATGCTGAATTTGCGCTGATTGGTTTTAGCTCTGATGAAGGCGTGAAACGTAATAAAGGTAGAGTCGGTGCTGCTGATGCGCCAGATGCAATCCGTAATCAGCTTGCCAATTTACCTATTCATCGTCCAGTCAGTATTGTCGATTTAGGTACAGTAACCTGCGAATATGACAATTTAGAGCAAGCTCAAACTGAGTTGGCTGAGCAAGTCGCAACCAGCCTACAAAATGGTTTAAAACCGATTGTACTTGGTGGTGGACATGAGGTTGCATTTGGCAGCTTTAGCGGTTTATTCCAATATGTACAAGCGTATGCGCCTGAACAAAAAATAGGGATTATTAACTTCGATGCCCATTTTGATTTACGTGAAGCAGAACAGGCGACATCTGGAACCCCTTTCTTACAGGCAGCTCGACTTTCAGAACAACATCAAAAACAATTTAATTATTTATGTATTGGGGTCGCCAACCATGCCAATACTAAAGTTTTGTTTGATACAGCCGATGCTCTAAATTGCTCATATTTACGTGATCATGAGGTTAATATTTTTAACCTGAACAACGTACTTGCAGCGGTTGATGCTTTTATTGAAAAAGTAGACTGCTTGTACGTTACGATTGATTTAGATGTATTTGCTGCTGCGGTAGCACCTGGGGTGAGCGCACCTGCTGTAAAAGGAATTGATTTAGCCACTTTTGAAGCAATTTTTAAGCATATTCAAGAGACTGGAAAAATCAAACTTTTAGATATTGCTGAGTGCAATCCAAAATTTGATTTAGACAATAGAACAGCAAAACTGGCTGCCTATATTGTTTATCAATACTTATTTAATCAATAAGTTAAAGAATATACTTTTAACTCAGGTCTTCAGTTAAGGCCTGATTTAAAAGGGCATTAAAAATATAATATAATAATGAAAAATATAGTTTCTTTTAGAATTTTAAATTGGAAAAATAATGAATCAGAAGAATAGCCCGATTGGAATGATTGATTCTGGTTTAGGTGGACTGTCTCTCTTTAAGCATATTCGGCAGGCTCTTCCGAATGAAGATATTATCTATTTCGCTGACTCAAAATATGTTCCTTATGGAGACAAAGAAAGTGACTGGATTGTTTCAAGGACTACGCACTTAATTGCAAATCTAGTTAATCATGGCAAATGTAAAGCGATAGTGATTGCGTGTAACACCATGACGGCTGTAGCGATTGAAACAATCAGAGCGCAAATGAATGTGCCGCTTATTGCAATAGAACCAGCGGTAAAACCGGCAGTGACAATAACACAAAGCAAGCATATTGCTGTCTTGGCAACTGCTACGACGGTTAAGGGAAAAAATCTCAAGAATTTAATCGAAACTTACGCACAAGATATCAAAGTGTCTTTAGTGCCTTGTATTGGTCTGGCCGAAAAAATAGAAAATGGCAAAGCACACACAGCGGAAGTTAAAGACTATTTAAACAATATTTTAGCGCCGCTAGTCGAGCAAAAAGTTGATACGATTATTTTAGGTTGTACACACTATCCATTTGTATCAAATACTATTCAGGATATTGTGGGTCATGATATTCAAATTATTGAGCCTTCCGAAGCTGTAACAGCACAATTAATTCGGCAGCTTAATCAATATCATTTAAGTTCTGAACGTCCAAATGAGGGGAGTCATATTATTTGGACCAGTTCAGACCCGTTGAAAGTCGCTGATGTTACTTTTTCTTTGTTAGGTACGCATTTACCCGTAGAAACTACTGGTTTTTAAAGTTAAGAAAACGTCTAAGCCCATAAAAATGAGTCCACCCTTAATGGATATAGATTTTTTGATTTCGTAAATTTTTGACTGATGTAATTGGCTAAAAACTCACAAACAACATCAGCAGATTCGGCTGAGATTTTTATGATATTACAGGCAATATTTCGTTATTAGGTGTGAACCTGTTATATGAAATGCTTTGTGTTTTATTCAATGTGAAACTCAAAAGCAGTCAACAAATTTAGTCCGATTTAAAAAAGCTCGAAATGATTTCGGGCTTTTTTTATTTAATGTCATGCAGTCATAAGCCTGAAATGAGCATCCTTAAACAAAGAAAATAAAGGTTAAATAAATTTTAATATTTTGTTTTATATCGTTATTTTAAAATTTTACGCAACATTTACGTTACTTCATGGCATGCCTCATTTATCTTGAGTCCATTCAAATGAATAGGGTTTAGATAATGAGTAGCTTACTCACGATACAAGATAAACAACACAGTTCTAGAATAAACATCCCCCTTGATACTTCAACTTTAGATTTAGATGAAATATTGTTTTTAGATGAAGTAGAGAGCTATTTCACTCGATATCCCAATACCAAGCATATTGATATTTGTCTGCATGACATTAATGGGCATATGCGCGGTAAACGAATTGATGTAAGCAGTCTCAGAAAACTGAGTAAAGGGTGTTATTTTCCGCTCTCAATTTATGCGATGAGCCTAGATGGGGAGGTGATAGAAGAAACTGGATTGGGAAAACAAATTGGAGAGCCAGATTATTTTTGCAAACCAGTATTAGGCAGTTTACAGCCTTGTCCATTAGAGCCTGAATTGAATGCTCAATTATTATTAAGTATGAAAGAAGGGAGCGCTGATTGCCAATATGAACCCCGAAATATTTTAAAGAACATATTGGCACAACTCGAAAAGCAGCATTTATATCCATGTATGGCTGCGGAATTAGAATTTTACCTATCCGATCTGAATGCAAATGCAAGGACTATGGTATCTAGCCAATGTTTTGATGTTCAGGCACCTAATAGCTATCAACAAGTTCTCGATGAAGTTGAATATATTGCTGCTTTGCAAGGCATAAACATTACGGGCATTGTGGCGGAATCATCTGCTGGGCAATATGAAATTAATATTCAGCATATGGATGATATTCTTAAATTATGCGACCAAATTATGCTTTTAAAGCGCACGATCAAACAAGTGGCTTTAAAAAATGGATTAAGGGCCAGTTTCTTAGCAAAACCTGATCTCCATAAAGCAGGGAGTGGTATGCACTTTCATATGAGCCTTTTAGATCAAGCCAAGCGGAATGTGTTTCGTATGCAGCCAAATGAATCGGTATCTTCTGAATTATTAAAAGTGATTAGCGGGCTGATTCTACTTTTACCACCAAGCATGGCGATACTAGCACCCAATATCAATTCTTTTCGACGCTTTCAGAAAGGCAACCATGTACCTTTAGAGGCAAATTGGGGACTGAATAACCGCAATGTCGCGATTCGGATTCCATGTTCAGATGCTGAAAATAGTCGATTAGAATACCGTGTAGCAGGCGCAGACTGTAATCCATATTTGACCACTGCCATAATGTTGATTGGCACATTACATGGTTTGACCCATCGTTTAGCGCTCCCTACAGCAACGAACCAAATGAGTGATCCTGCTGAACGTGTCTTTTTAGCGACAAATCAGTTGGATGCTTTAGCTTTGTTTAAAGAAAACCATATTTTACAGACGTATTTGGGAAAGCGTTTTATGGAACTGTGGTGTGCTGTCAAACGTGCAGAACATCAGCATGTGTATAGTCAAATTACCGCGATAGAACAAATGTGGAATATTTAAAACTGCAATATAGCCGCATCAATAAAGTCGAATCGTCTGATAGGGAATTGACTCGCATGATTCTCAACTGTCCCTGAAATATAATTTTCAAAATGTCGATGTGGAATTATGAATGTCTAAATATTGTGCATCCTCTAAGTATAAAAAACGATTGATATGGTGATACAAGAACAAGGTATTCCCAAAATGAGCTGCATAACACTTTGATTCAACATTGGATATGGTTGATTAAGGAATGGTTTTTAACAGTATTTCGAATTTTAGGCAGGGTAATTGATTCAAGTGTTACATCTATGTTAGTTTCCCGCGTTCATCATTTCAGACGGGATAGGGTTGAGAGCATCTTTTGTGCTCGCTTTAATAGCGATGTGGATACATGTTGCAGTTTTTTTGCAGCCCCTATTACCTGAGAAGTTTCAAATTGCTCAGGTCTGTATCACTATTGCTGAATTAGCAGTTCAGACGAAAGAAACTCAGCAGACCAGCCATCATCCACATTCTAAATCTGTGCATGATTTGCAAAACATGCAGCACTCAGATTCTCAGCACAAACATTCTGTTGATCATCACTGTATTTTCTGTACGGTGTATGGGCATTTAGTGGCTCATTTGAATCTTGGTATCCAAGAAGTCTTTACGCGTATGCAAGTTCGCATGCTTGCATTCCAAAAAGCATTTAAGCACGTCTTTTTTGTTTTACAGCGGCTATTTCTCACGCCTCAAGGGCGAGCCCCACCTTTATTTGCCTAAATTCCAGAACATTTTAGTCAGAGAACTTTTCTAAGCATGGAAAGTTCTTAGGGAATTTTATGCATTAAAGGAATTGAAATGTCTCAATTCAAGTTAAATCCGTTCCTTAAAGGGAATGGCGTGATGGTTTCGTCACATGTTCAAATACAGATTAACCCTCGAATTTTTAAAGTTTTATGCAGTGTAATACTGGGTGCGATGTATGGCTTAAATGCTCAAAACAGTCATGCAGCAGAGGGTGAAGCAAAAACAGAAACAACCCAATTGTCCACCATTACTTTAACCGCTGAAAAGCAGGATGAAAGACACACCTCATCTCAGGCGATTACCCAGTTTAATCATGACTTATTAGACGTTCCATTTACAAAGTCCCATGTTTCCAATGAGGACATTCAAAATCATCATGTTCAGCGGATCAGTGATGCCTTGTCATTGGTCAATGGTGTGGTTTATCAAGACAGTTATGGCGGTGGTTTTTGGGATAATTATTCTTTTCGAGGATTTAGCACAGACCCGAATATGGGTACCATCTACATGCGCAATGGTTTAAGTTCGGTGAGCGGTATTCATACACCACGAGATATGGTGAATATCCAAGCGATTGATTTCCTGAAAGGCCCGATGGCGGCGATGTATGGGCAAGGGGCAATTGGTGGGATTATGAATATCACCACTAAACAACCCGAATGGGAATCTATAAATAGCCTAAGTCTAAGTGGTAGTACCTTTGAAGAATATCGTGCTGCATTGGATACCACAGGGGCAATTAATCAGGATGTGGCTTATCGATTGGGATTGGCTTATGAAAATAATCAGAGCTTTCGAGATCAGGTGGATAATCAACATTATTATATTGCGCCGCAACTGGCTTGGAAGCTTTCAGCGCAAACCCAGTTGAATTTGGATACCGAGTTTGCTCAATCGAAAGGGGTATTCGACCGAGGTATTCCAATGGTTAATGGGCAATTGAACCTGAACAAAAAAACATTTTTGGGCGAACCCAGCGACGGTGATATTGAAATTCAAGATCAAATGGTTCAACTGCGTGTGAATCATGCATTTAATGATGATTGGAACAACACCACGGCAATCACCTATAGTCATGGTGAGCGAGCGGGGACGTCGACTGAAATTTCTTCCATCACCGCAGATGGACAGAGCGCAAACCGTTTCCGTCGTTCACGTCAATTTGAAACCGAGACGACGAACTTTCAGTCGATTTTGCGGGGTAAGTTTAATACAGGATCAATTCGACATGAGTTGGTCACGAATATAGAAGCAGGTCACTATACGATTGATCAACTTCAAAGAAGAAGTACTAAAGGTGATTTAAGTGAGATTAATATTTATGTTCCAGTATATGGTCAAAATATTCTGCCTTTAACTCGTGTTACTAAAGAAACTTTTGAGACTCAAAATATTATTGGAGTCAATTTACAAGATCAAATCTTCTTAAGCGATCAATGGAATGTACTTGTTGGTGGGCGTTTAAATCGTTTAGATCAACAAATTGATGACCATCTTACTGGTAAGTCAGCGCAACAAGACTTCACACCATTTACTCCTCGAGCAGGAATCAATTATCAACCCACTGAGAAACTATCTTTCTATACGAATTGGGGCAAAGCATTTGAACTGAATACAGGATTAAATAAAAACAATGACTTGTATGATCCTGAGAAAACTGAAAGTTGGGAAGTCGGTGCAAAATATCAATTCCAAGCCAAAAGCTGGTTGGGACTCACTTATTTTGATCTCGATAAACAGCATCTTTTGACCGAAGGGATTAGTGATAGTTACGTCGATAGTGGACGCGTGCAAAGCCACGGGGTTGAATTTGAATTACAACACCAGTTCACAGATCATCTGCGTTTAAATGCAAATTATACGTTTACGGATGCTTCAATTGTAGAGAGTGAAGTTGAGGCAAAAGGGGCAAGATTAAAGAATATCCCGAAGCATACGGCAAATTTGAGTGCAAATTACCAATTCAACCTTGCGGGATATCATGCTGGTTTGATTGGTCATGTGAATTATTATGGCAAGCGCAGTGCAAACTATATCGACAATGGTACGAGCTTACCTGATTTTACGGTTGTAAACGTGGGTGTGTATGCACAACTTCGTCCTGATTTACGCGTGCAACTTAATATCGATAACCTCTTCGATCAAGATTATTACGTTGCAAGCTATACCAATAATTGGGTTCAGCCTGGCGAGCCACTTAAAGCAACTGCTACCTTGAACTGGACATTCTAAATGAAAAAAACATTACTGTGTTCATTCGTTTTTGCCAGTGTATGTTTGGGCTGTAGCCAGTCAAAACAAGCTGAACATTCAACCAGTGAAACTGAAAAATCGATAAAAGTTGTAGATCCGCAATTGCAACTGTGGGTGGGGCAATACCGAGGTATTACACCATGCGTGACTTGTCCGACGTTCTGTGATGGCTGTGAAGGATCCACAATTGACCTGAAATTAAATCAGGATCAAAGCTTTGAATTGGTGCGAACAGTCAATAGCGGCAACAAGAAGTCTGAAACTTTTAATGGGAAGTTTGCATTTAATGATGATGGAAAGCTCCAGATTCAACTTCATGGTGTGAAAGAGCGTAACCTCATCGTATGGGGGCAAAATTATGTGGAAGTTATTGACCCTAATTCGGGGCGACCATTTGATGCATTTGAAGATTTTCAATTAGAGAAATTGAGTTAGGCATATTGTCATCAAAATTGTGATGCCAAGCTTACATGGGGCGAATTGACCGAAAGACAGACTTTTGATATTTCCTTGAAAATTCAGGGGAATATCACGCTGTTTCATGAATACATGATTCATCTGCACAGTGAATGCTATATATATTGTTTGGATGTATTTTTTGAAAAACCTAACAATTGAATATAGTGCATATTTAAAATGTATAGGCTTATTGGAAAAATTGCATAAATCTCAAGATAGCATTTCCACTTTGAGCCAGAAATCTGTAAAATCTACGCGCATTCGTTAAGCCGTTTTTTAATCAGCTCCAAGCCTTTGGCTGATTCTTTTTGCAAACCAATTTCTTCATTGCATTCTGCTTTTAATTCAATATTTTCGACGCTTATCTGTCTGGTGTAGGCATATAAGCATCATTAGGTGCCAACATGGAAATTAAAGTCAATTATCTCGATAACCTTCGACTCGAAGCTAAATTTGATGACTTTACTGTAATTGCTGACCAACCTATTCGCTACAAAGGCGATGGTTCAGCCCCAGGACCATTCGACTATTTCTTAGCATCTTCAGCGATGTGTGCCGCTTACTTTGTTAAGGTCTATTGCCTTGCACGTAACATTCCAACCGATAACATTCGCTTATCGCAAAATAATATTGTTGATCCTGAAGACCGCTATAAACAGATTTTTAAAATCCAAGTTGAGCTACCAGCCGATATTTCAGAAAAAGACCGCCAAGGGATTTTACGTTCGATTGACCGCTGTACAGTAAAGAAAGTGATCCAAACAGGACCTGATTTTGTCATTGAAGAAGTTGAAAGTATTGATGCAGATGCACAAGCGCTTTTAATGCCGAATCTGGCGTCTGAACACTTGACTCATATCACAGGCAAGGACTTACCTTTAGAGGAAACAATTGCCAATATGTCTGGGTTATTGGCGAACTTAGGCATGAAAATTGAAATTGCGTCTTGGCGTAATATTGTACCTAATGTGTGGTCGTTACATATTCGTGATGCGCATTCTCCGATGTGTTTCTCGAATGGTAAAGGTGCAACCAAAGAAAGTGCTTTAGCTTCAGCCTTGGGCGAGTTTATTGAACGTCTGAACTGTAATTTGTTCTATAACGATCAATTCTGGGGTGAAGAAATTGCCAATGCCGAATTTGTACATTATCCAGATGAAAAATGGTTCCAACCTGGGCCAAATGGTGAATTACCACCAGAGATTCTGGATGAGTATTGCAAAGCAATTTATGATCCTGAAAATGAACTTTTAGGCACGCATTTATATGACACCAACTCGGGTAATGTTGAGCGTGGTATTTGTTCATTGCCTTATGTACGTCAGTCCGATGGCGAAGTGGTGTACTTCCCAACCAATTTGATTGAAAACTTATATTTAAGTAATGGTATGAGTGCGGGGAATACCCTTGCCGAAGCACAAGTACAGTGTTTATCTGAAATTTTTGAACGTGCGGTGAAGCGTGAAATCATTGAAGGTGAAATTGCACTTCCAGACGTACCTGCGGATGTACTGGCACAATATCCAAGTATTATTGAAGGGATTAAAGGCTTAGAAGAGCAAGGTTTCCCAATTTTGGTGAAAGATGCCTCATTGGGCGGCAAGTACCCAGTGATGTGCGTGACCTTAATGAACCCACGTACGGGTGGGGTATTTGCTTCGTTTGGTGCGCATCCAAATATGCAAGTGGCCATTGAGCGTAGCTTAACGGAATTAATGCAAGGTCGTAGTTTTGAAGGCCTGAATGATTTACC
Source organism: Acinetobacter tibetensis (assembly GCF_023824315.1). NCBI lineage: Bacteria > Pseudomonadati > Pseudomonadota > Gammaproteobacteria > Moraxellales > Moraxellaceae > Acinetobacter > Acinetobacter tibetensis. The sequence continues at coordinate 1,311,689 of NZ_CP098732.1, forward strand.
AAAACCGACGTTCAGTTCACAGGCGGTTACAGAGCCGAACAACTTCGTAGAACACTTTATCGATTCGAGTGGCTTGGTGTCTTGGCGTTTCTTTAGTGCGAAATCGGATTATGACTTTGTAGACTGGGACTTCAGTGCAGAAGGGCATGCAAAAAATATCGATGAAGCCAAAATCTTGTTTGATATCCTAAAAGATATGGGCAAAGAAGTTTATATGGCTGTTTATGAGCATTTAGGTGCAACAGCTTGCCGTATTTTAGTGCCTGGCTATTCAGAAGTGTATTTGGTTGAAGACTTAATTTGGGACAATACCAATAAGGCGTTGTGGTTCCGCGAAGACACGCTGAATTTACACCGCCTAGATGATGAACAGCTTGAAGCCTTGGTTGAACGCTTAGAAGAAAGCGAGTTGGATGACTACACCGACATCAAAACCCTGATTGGCATTGAGTTTGATGATAATACGGTTTGGGGACAACTCACGATACTTGAACTCAAGCTAATGATTTATTTGGCTTTACAGCAATTTGAAGAAGCCAAAGATCTGGTTGAAACCTTCCTGCAATACAACACCAATACGGTTGAACGCGGTTTATTCTACCAATGTTTAAATGTCGTGTTAGAAGTTGAACTGGATGATGAAATGGAACTTGAAGATTATGAAGTCAATTTCCGCCGTATGTTTGGTGATGAACACATGGATGCAGCCGTAGGTTCAGTCGATGGTAGCGTTCGATTCTATGGTTTAACGCCAACCAGTATGAAACTTGAAGGGTTAGATCGTCATCAACGTTTACTTGATAGTTATCAAAAACTACATGCTGCACGTGCCAAATATTCGAATCTTGCCAAAGTCGAATTGTTGGCCTAATTGATTTCATTCGATTGTAGTCATCGAGTTAATTCTAGCCATACTTCTTGAGAAAAAGTAGTGTGGCTTTTTATTGCTATCATAATTAAAAACTGTCTTATTTAAGCACCAAGATTTATATATTAATGACTGACTTTTAAACGCAATATATAAAAAATTATTCAAAATTTGGGGCTATTTTGAGTTTTTAAAAACCATAATTTTCTAAGTGATTCATGTCGGAAGTCCTCCTTATGAGCAAAGCCAAATGGAGGGTAACTTTTTCTATGTGTCTTCAATATTGCTTTTTAGATCAAAAAAAGAACAATTGAAAGTTGAATTGTGTATTAAAAAATCAGAACTTTATCTCCTTTGTTTTTATAAAATTTATATGAGTTTTTGAAATTTAGTTAAAATATGTTTTTGAAAAATATATAAAAATAAATCTATTTAATTTTGTTGTTGCTGATATTTCAAGCTAAATCTTTCTTCTAGTCTAGTTAAATTTTTCATACTATTTATTAAATAAATGTTCACTATCATTTATTTGTATTTTATTATTTTACGATACATTTTGATACAACTCTAAGCGCAGCGGAACGCTAGACAATTATTTGATGATTATGAATCGAACGTTTCCTAACCATCAAACAATTGGAGAAACAACAATGCAACTGGAAAACAAAAATTGTAAGACACGCATCGTAATTGTCGGTGGTGGAGCTGGCGGGCTTGAACTCGCTACGCGTTTGGGGAATCGTTTAGGCAAAAAAAATAAAGCCGAAATTATCTTGGTCGATGCAACTTTAACCCACATTTGGAAACCGCTTTTACATGAAGTGGCTTCAGGAACGTTGAATTCACATGATGATGAATTGAATTACTTTGCCCATGCCAATAAAAATCATTTTGAGTTCTTTTTGGGGAAAATGATTAATATTGATCGTACCGAAAAAAAGATTCAACTTGCAGAATTAAGTTCCCATCAAGGTGAGCAAATTGCACCATGTCGTTCTATTGCTTACGATATTTTGGTGGTTTCAGTAGGATCGACTTCAAATGATTTTAATACAGAAGGTGCAAAAGCACATTGTGTATGTCTGGATTCACGTGCACAGGCAGATTATTTACAGAAAGAGTTTTTAAATCTATATCTCCAAGCTCAAGCCAATAGCCTAATTGAAGATACGCAGCACAGCTTACTGAATATTGCGATTATTGGTGCAGGTGCAACAGGGGTTGAATTGGCAGCGGAATTGCATTTCGCGGCGCATCAATTTTGTAAATATGGTTTAGACAGTATTCAACCAGACAATGTATGTATTACCCTAATTGAGGCGGCAGATCGAGTATTGCCAGCGCTGAATTCTAAAATATCAAGTTTGGCAGAAGCCGAATTAGTCAACATGGGTATTCAGGTCAGAACCAAAAGTCGAGTACAAAAAATTGATGAAACACACATTTATTTTGATGATGGAACTCAATTAGCTGCTGACTTAAAAGTTTGGTCTGCGGGAATTAAAGCCCCAGATTTTCTCAATAATATTGCCGAATTAGAAACCAATCGTATTAATCAACTCATTGTTAAATCGACCTTGCAAACGACACGAGATGATTCTATTTTTGCGATGGGGGATTGTGCGAGTTATACACCAGAAGGCAAGGAGCGTCCCTTAGCACCGCGTGCTCAAGTCGCCAATCAACAGGCAATTTTTTTGGAAAAAGCCTTGGTAGCTTATATCGCAGCTCAGCCACTTCCAGAATTTGTCTTTAAGGATAAAGGCTCACTCGTGTCTTTAAGTGACCGTAATAGTGTTGGACATGTCATGGGCAATATCAATATTGAAGGCTTTGTTGCTCGTTTAATGTATATGTCACTGTACCGATTTCATCAAATTGCATTGCACGGGCTATTTAAAACCAGCATTTTGATGTTAAAGGATGTGTTATCTAAGTCGGCTAGACCGCAATTAAAAATGCATTGATATTTCATAGAAAAATTTAGTCTATTGATATAAATCGGTATAAATAGCCAGCTCAAATTTGAGCTGATTGTTACTCATTTATTGGGCTAATGATCAGGTTAAATTTGAGTTTTTTACGCAAATTTACTCCCAATTAAAAAAATATTGTGCTTGGTTGAGTTAAATAATTTTCATGCTTTATCGCTTCAAGGTTTACATCATAATCTCCAACTTTGATCTCAACTGAATAGCCATCTATTAAAACCCTCACTCAAGCAGTGTCGTAAAATGCTAAGTGAATGTCGTCTTATGTGAAGTGGTGCAGCTCTATTCAAGGAGCATATGCTGAAATAACAGTAAGTTAGTTATATACCTGTTATGAATGGCAGAGGTTCGTGAAATTGTTATATTGAAAGTCGTATGTATCGTAGAGGCAACGGGCTTAGCAAGTCTTGTTAAGTACAACAAAGCATTAAACTATTGCACAACATCTTCTATTGTCATCATCAAATTTTGTATTGAGAAACACATCTTATTGATGATATCTGAGATAGGATGCGCACTACAATAAATGATAGTGTAATTAATAGTAATTATCATTTACATTTTAAATTGATCAGTATATCTTATGCCTCACACTATTTTTACTTAATAGATAGAAGTGATAACGATGAAATCAATTACGGATAAGATCGCTTTACAACATTTAATTAATTCATATCTACAAGAAACAGGAAATGGACATTTGATTCCCGTGACCGAGCAATCACAACATTTACGTGAGCAGGGTCAGAGCAAGGTTTTGGTGTGTATTCCTTTGGATAGCATTGCTGGATATGTTTATGCACCGCTTGAATATATGAGTAAAGTGGGTCGGCATCGTTTGGCTGATTTACCATGGGTTGAGCAAGATAATCAAATTTTAAAAATTAGTGCTGTAAATTTGGCCGCCAATTTATTGGAAAATCTAACTATAAAAGAGAGTGAAAAACAGTTAGATAGCTCATCTTTACTGGAGTGCTGGATTCAAAGCCGTCGGGCATTACAACAGTTTTTAACTCATCGAAAAGATCAAATGGATGAAGTCATTGCGCCGAAGCAAAACTTTGTTCAAAGTGAGCAAGCACTTGTCCTTGGACATAGTATGCATCCTTCACCTAAAAGCCGTCAGGGTTTTGTACAAGATGATTGGAAGCGTTATTCGCCAGAAACTCAGACCGCTTTCAAAATGCATTTTTTATATGTGCATCCAGATTATGTCATTCATGATAATGCGCATAATTTATCGATTCCGAGCCAATTAAAACAAGATTTAGCAGCATACTTTAATACTTATCATCATGAAAAAATGGCGCAGCATCCTGATTACGCGTTGCTGCCGTTGCATCCGTGGCAGGCAAGATATTTAAAAGACAAAGACTGGTATCAGCAGTTGTTACATGAGGGAGCATTGATTGATTTTGGTGCTTTGGGCTGGGATGTTAAGGCGACGACATCAGTGCGAACTTTATATAGTGAGCAAGCACCTTGGATGTTTAAGGCTTCAATGACTGTGGCTGTGACCAATTCGATTCGTGTGAATCTCTATAAAGAGTGCCATCGCGGTTTATTGAGCTACCAATTATGGAATGATGACTGTCTTGCAGATTTTAGACAACGTAATCCACGATTACAGACCATCAGTGATCCCGCTTGGATTGCATTAAAAGTGAATGGTCAAGTTCTGGATGAAACCATCTGTATTCTAAGGGAAAACCCATTCAAGCAAAGTGATGATGTAACCTGTATTGCTTCGTTGTGCCAAGATCATCCGTTTGAATCTAAAAATCGTTTTAGTCAAATTTTTGCTGAAGTTTCAACGCAGACTGGACTGAGTCAAACAGATGTGGCTTTACAGTGGTTCGAGCGCTTTTTAGAAATTACAATTTTACCCCTTATGGAGTTGTACCATGAGTTTGGTATGGCATTTGAAGCCCATCAGCAAAATACACTGATTGAACTTGAAGATGGAATGCCAAAAAATGTTTGGTTTAGAGACAATCAAGGTTTTTATTATATTCAAGAATTAGCCAACGAAATTTTGGCACGTTTTCCGACCTTGGCGACAGAGGGTCAGGCAGTTTGCCCACAGGCTTTAGTGGATGAGCGTTTCCGATATTACTTTATTGGGAATACCTTATTTGGTTTGATTAATGCAATTGGTATAACGGGGGTAGTTCAAGAACAGCAACTGATTGAAAAATTACAATCTTATTTAACTCAAGCGTATCAAAAATATCCTGAAAGCCAACTGTTAAAGACAGTTTTACATCAAAGTACATTCCCTTATAAAGGTAATTTGATGACGCGCTTGTATGAATTGGACGAGCTACAAGCCGATATTTCTCAACAGTCGATTTATGTCAATTTAAAAAACCCACTGTATGTTGCCCAAACTGTAGTGGAGACTGAACATGCTTGATTTTATCGGTATTGGTTTAGGACCATTTAATTTAAGTTTGGCTGCATTGCTCAATCAACATGCTTCACTGAAATATCAATTTGTGGATAAGCGGCATGAGTTTGACTGGCATGCAGGCATACAGTTGCCGAATGCGATGATGCAAGTTCCCTTCATGGCAGACTTGGTTAGTTTGGTCGAACCGACCAGCCCCTATAGTTTTCTGAATTATTTAAAAGCCCATCAGCGTTTATATAAGTTTTATTTTCGGGAAAATATGTATATTCCACGGCAAGAATATAATCACTATTGCCAGTGGGTGGTCAAACAATTACGTAATTTACAGTTTGCAAGCCGCGTAACAGACATTGCACCTATTTCAGGTGGTTTTCAGGTGATTACTGAGCATAAAGGTCGTTTGTCGGTTCAACAAACCCAAAAGTTGGTCTTAGGTACAGGCACTATACCTAAGTTACCGCAACCGCTACAGCGGGTGGCTGAGCAGACACAGCAGTGTATACATTCATCAAATTATATCGATCAGTGTAAGGATCATTTATCAGGAAATGTAGTCCTGATTGGTTCAGGTCAGTCTGCCGCTGAGATATTCATAGATTTATTTGATAAGCAAATACATCCTGAAACGGGTAAATCACAATTTCATTTATATTGGCTGACGCGTTCGGCTGGGTTTTTCCCGATGGAAAATACGCCACTCGGTTTGGAAAGTTTTAGCCCAGACTATATGTCGTATTTTTATCACTTGCCTAAAAAACTCAAAGATACTTTACCTGTGACACAGGCAAATTTATATAAAGGCATTAGTGCTAAAACCATTCGTGATATTTATGAGCGCTTATATCAGCGTAGCATTGGAGATGCAGAGATACATGTCACGATTGCAGGACATCATCAGCTTGAAAATGCTGAAATAATCAACGGAAAAAGTGTTCAACTGAAATTTTTCCAAACCCAGAAACAGCAAGTTTTAAACCTTCAGGCCAGCATGGTGATTGCGGCAACGGGTTATCAATATCCTTCGTTAGACTTTTTAACTAAGTTGAGTCGTGATATTCCCCTAGATGGACAAAATCATTGGGAGATCAATGAACACCATCAACTGAACTATCAAGGTGAAGGCAAAATTTATATTCAGAATACTGATTTGCGACATCATGGCGTGGGTACACCTGACTTAGGATTAGGGGCTTTTCGTTCTGCAAAAATTGCCAATCAGATTTTGGGTGAGTCTTATTTCAATATCGAAGGGCGACAAAGTTTTCAGGATTTTCACTACCAAGAATCTGATCGTCCATTTGCGAAGAGTGCGATATCTAAAACCCATGCTCGTACGGATGTGATGTCATCGCAGATTTCAAGAAAAGCTGCGGATCACTACCCTGAATATTTGATGAAGTAGGGCTGGGAATAGGCATGGCTGAAATGTCAAAGTTAGATTCTCACGCGACTTCTGATACTTTGGTGTCGCAACGTTGCGTTATGCTCTCCGTGATGCTGGGTACAGGTACAGTAAGTATTAATAACAGTAGTTTTAATCCTGCTATTCCTCAACTGATGCAAGATTTCCAAATTGCTGAAGCAACGGTAAGTTGGGTCATGGTGATTTTCCTTTTAACCATGAGTCTAAGCTTGCTGCTGACTGGTTTTCTCAGTCAGCGTTGGGGCAAGCGTCGTGTGTATTTAGCTGCATTAAGTCTTTTTATGTTGAGCTCGGTTTGTGGGGCTTTCGCTTCGCAATTTGAGACCGTGTTAACGGTCCGAGCCTTACAAGGATTTGCCAGTGGGCTGATGATTCCTTTGTCATTGGGAATTATTTTTTCAGTTACGCCGAAAGAACAGAGGGGTGCAGCAACGGGGCTATGGGGAGCAATGATTATGCTGACCTTAGCCTGCGGTCCAATGTTAGGTGCATTGATGCTCGCTGTGTCCAGTTGGCATGCCTTATTTTTATTAAATGTACCATTGGCAATCATTGCTTTAATCATGGGGTGGTTTTATCTGCCTCGGCAACCCGCCATGCAAAATTTAAAATTTGACTGGCTTGGTTTTGGATTATTGTCAATTCTCATTATTTGCTTCGTGTTGGCTTTAAGTCTTATTCAACAATTGCAGGATATCTATCAGCCTGCGTTCTGGTGGTTATTGGGACTGAGTGGTTTTGCAGGGTTTGGATTTTTTTGGGCTAGCCGAAAAAAGTCAGATGCCATTATTACTTGGTCTTTATTTCAAAGTCGTGAGTTTAATTACAGTTTGATGTTATCGGTTGTGCATACCATCGGCTTATTTTTGAGCTTATTTTTGATTCCTCTACTCATTCAAAATAGTTTGCAGTTAAGTCCACTTTGGTCAGGGCTATTACTCATGAGTAGTGCCTTAACCACCAGCTTGTGTAGTAAACGTGCTGGTCGCTATTTAGATCAGCATGGGGCAAAACGGCTGTTAAGTGTGGGTATCGTGCTGACCGCAATATCCTTTGTTGGCTTAGGGTTGGCAGCTAATCACTCTATCGTCTTATTAATGCTGTGCATGGTGATGCATGGTTTGGGGTTTGGCTTGTCTTATATGCCTGCGACCACAGCAGGACTGAATCATTTACCCAATCCAGAACTTGTGACACATGGTGCGGCTGTAAATAACTTATTGCGTAGGCTTTGCGCTGCAATTGCAGTCGTGATAGCCGCACTTTATTTGCAAATACACACGCAAAATTTCTTAGAAAGTCCTGAATTAGCCATCGTACAAAGGCACGTCATTCAAGAGCTATTTTTCTTCTGCGCCTGCATAACGCTCTTGGCCCTGCCTTTTGCATGGAAGTTTCCGCATCAAAAACAGCAACATATACACATTTAAAATTTAATATGAAGGAATCGGTTATGGGTCATTTACATCCCACATTAACGAACAAAAACAATGCCTCTTATGTCGCAACTTTAGCTTGGCAACAACCCGATCAAACTGCAATGAAGAAAGTAGAACAACGTGTCATCAAACAATTGCTTCAGGCTTTAATTTTTGAAGAAGTGATTGATGCAAAATTTGAAAATGACGTATTTATCATCCAAGCATTCGATCAAAATCAAAAAGAAATTCAGTACCGTGCAGCAGGCAAGCACTATCTGAGCTTTGGTTTAGTCCGTTTGGATGAACAAGAGGTGATTCGTCAAGACTATGCAGGACAACAGTCAGCGGCACAACTAAATCAAGTGATTGAGGAAATTGTCCGTGCGATTCCAAACGCAGCTAAATTGGAAGATTTCATTTATGAATTAAAACGGACCTTTATTCATGATGTGCAATCACAACACTGCCAAAACCAATTTCAACTTCCTGCGACACAGTACAATTATGATGTTCTAGAAACGTATTTAATGGATGGGCATCCTTATCATCCTTGTTACAAGTCACGTGTTGGTTTTAGCTTACAGGATAACCTGAAATATGGGGTGGAATACGCGCAACCGATCCACTTGGTATGGTTAGCCATCCATCATTCCTTGCTTTCAGAAAATGCTTCGAAGTCTATTCATGCGGAACAGTTTTTACAGCAACAATTAACTGAGCAAGATCAAGCGCTGTTTTCTCAAACTTTGAGCGCTCAGGATTTAAATACCAGCGAATATACCTGGCTACCCGTACATCCTTGGCAATGGGAAAATACGCTGGTTCATACCTTCTTTGAAGAAATTGCGAAACAAAAAATTGTCTATTTAGGTCACGGAAGTGATGCGTACATAGCGCAACAGTCCTTAAGAACTTTGACTAATTTACAGCATCCAGAAAAGCCCTACATTAAACTTGCAATGAGTTTAACCAATACTTCCAGTTCACGAATTTTAGCGGCGCATGCTGCAATGAATGGTCCGTTAATTACGGATTGGTTACAGCGTCTAATCGAAAATAGTGAACTGGCAAAGTCTTTAGATTTTGCAATTTTAAGAGAAGTGCATGCCACTGCGGTTGATTTTACCAAATTACCTACGTCACACGCCAAACAAGCCTATGGCACGATTGGGAGTTTATGGCGTGAAAGTGTTCACGCTTACTTAAAGCCAGAAGAAGATGCTATTCCGCTCAATGGCGTCAGTCATGTTCAACGTGATGGGCAGTTGCTTATTCAACCGTGGCTAGAAAAATATGGTACGGAAGCGTGGCTTACACAATTCCTCTCTGTGGTGATTCAACCGATTTTATTTCTATTACATGCAGAAGGTATTGGTTCGGAATCGCATGGTCAAAATATTATTTTAGTGCATAAAAATGGCTGGCCTACGCGCATTATTTTGAAAGATTTTCACGATGGTGTTCGCTTTAGTCCAGCACATTTAACTCATCCTCATGAATATCCTCAACTACATGCCTTACCCGCAGAACATGCAAAAGCCAATCGCATGTCATTTATTTTGACTGATGATTTAAATGCCGTACGAGATTTTAGTTGTGCCTGCCTATTTTTCGTTGCTTTAAGCGATATTGCGATGACATTACAGCAGAAAATCAATTTTCCTGAACAACACTTTTGGCAAATTGCGGCCAATATTATTCATCATTTTCAACAACAAAATCCTGAACATCAAAATAGATATGAAAAATTTGATGTATTTGCTGCACAGTTCTGCATCGAATCTTTAACCAAAAGACGTTTGTTTGGCGATGGCGAGGTACAACTTCGTCTGGTGAACAATCCACTTTATCAGTTCCGTAAACCAACTGCTCAAGAGGGTTAAAGATGAATACGATGTTGTTTTCACCAACCGTAACGACCCAAATGATTTTGGTGGATTTGGTGAATAGTTTTTTGGTGGAAGGTTATATTCCAGAGCATGTTATTTTTACTAAGACACAAGTATTAGCACTGTTAAAAGATCGTTTTGAGCAGAATTTCAATGCTTTGTTCGAGACGTATCTAGATCAAACCTCTTTCGCACTTTTATTTCACTCCGATTTTTCGGAATTTATGGTTCTCCCGTTACAGCAGGCAATTCAACAGGATTGGGTCATTCAAGCGCATATGCCTGCTTACCAAGTATGGATTCAGGCAGAGCAAAATTATCAATTACGCGCATTAAGCGCATTAGATTTTTTTGATGTGATGCAGCGTTTTGGCTACTTTTCTCACTGTGAAACTGCCAAGTTAGAGACATTTAGAGATGATCTGCAACTGAGCATGATGCAAAGTCAGCTCACTGCACAGCATCAGATTCGTACCGAAACATGGGGTTTAGATTGTCCTGCCGAATTGTTTATTCAACTTGAACAATATGCAGGACTGAGGGATCGTCCATATCATCCGCTGGCCAAATTAAAAGATGGTTTTTCGGCAGAGGAGTATCTGCAATTTAGCCCAGAGTTTTCCCAGCCTATTCCTTTGCGTTGGGTCGCGGTTAAAAAAGCAAAACTGGTCTATGGTCAGGCGGTAACGCAGATTGAAACCCAGCAACCCGCTAAAATTTTTTTAGATCATGAGCAATATGCTGCCTTAGAGCAGGAATTAAATCAAAAAGAAATCGGTGATGAGTTTTTGGTTTTACCGATGCATATTTGGCAGTTTAAGCATATTTTGTCGGAGAAATTTGCTCAAGAAGTGGTAGATGGCGTGATGATTCCATTGGAATTTCAATCTACCGAAATGTATGCGAGTTCGTCCTTAAGAAGTTTATTATCAGCCTCAAAACCACAGGACAGTCTAAAGCTGCCTTTGGCCGTGAAGTCTTTGGGTTCACTGCGTTTTTTGCCGATTGTGAAAATGATCAATGGACAAAAAAACCAAAAGCTGTTGCAAGATGCGAAGAAACTGGATGAGGTTTTAAACACGCGTTTGTGGTTGTGTGATGAAAATCAGTGGTGGGCATATTTGCCCCATCAGCCTGAAAATTTAACTCCAGATAATTTGACTTTATTTGATGAGCAGCCCATGCATTTAGCGGTACAACGGCGCCGTATTCCTGCTGAACTCTTACAACAACCTTACCAAATTATTCCGATGGCTAGTTTAGGACAATGTTTAGCGGGAGAAACATATCCATTTGAGTTTATTTTAAAGGCGCAAAAGCTTCAGTCGACCAAAGAAAATATCATTGCGACTTTCAAGATGTTGTGTCGAGATTTTTTTGACGTGAATTTAAGGCTCTTCCGTCTGGGGTTAATGGGGGAAATTCATGGTCAGAATATTTGTATTGTTCTTAAACAGGGTCAGTTTGCTGGGTTGATGTTGCGTGATCATGACTCATTACGCATTTATTTACCTTGGCTACAACAACAGGGTTTGGAAGATCCGCAGTACTTAAGCCCACATGATTTCAGAATCACGCTTTATCATGATTCGATAAAAGATCTTATTTTGTACCTACAGACCTTAGGGATACAAGTTAATTTAGCCAGCATATTGGAGTCAGTTGCTGAATATTATCAGCTCAATACATTCGAGTTATGGCAGATTTTGGCTCAAACGTTGCAGGAGGCTCTAAATGCCGTGCCATTCAGTGATGAAGCCCGTTCAGCCTTACAGCATATTTTATTTGAAAAAGAGCATTGGCCATATAAACAGCTTATTCGCCCTTTACTCGAGCAAGATAATCGAACTGGGAGCATGCCAAGTCGTATGGGGCAAACCTGTAATTTCGTCAAGAAGTTGCAGACTGCTGAAAAGAATGATTGAACAGGTCAGTATAGCGTGCGTTCCCATATCTCTGTCGTAAATGTTGTCTCAGAGCCTGAATTTGAATCATTGGGTCTTTCTCAAGCCAAGCATGTTTTGGCTGAAAGGCTCAATATTCAAATCAATTTGCATATGCACGATGCATGTAGTTTCGCCGATCTATTAGATCCTGAGCAGTGTTTAAAGGTGCTCACTGAATTTTCAACACGTATACAGGCTGTTAACTTAACCTGTTCAGGTTCAATGTTCATGAAATATTGGGCAGTTCCACTGTTGTTCCCTTATTTATATGCATTGTTAACGGAACAGGTGAGTTTGCCTTGGGAATTGTCTGCACTTTCAGTGCAAATAACATCGACATGGTATTGGGACCGCCATTTAAATATTAAACCCACTTTTTTAAAAAAGGATACGTGGTGGACGCAACAGCAAACGTATCAAGCAACCACGCTGAGGATTTTTGATGATTTAAGTCAAGTGTTTGAGGTCATGAGTAAAGTTGCCAAAGTACAGAAGTTTTTGCTTTGGGAAAACACAGCGCTCAGGATTTTACAGTTCTATGACCTGATGCAGAAACAAAATTCATCTCAACAGACTTTGACAAAAATTTTGCAGCAACGCCAATTCTTATCAAATTTATCTGCGGAATCTTTTGGCTTAAAACAAAATCCATTTCTTTTGTTAGAGCAAAAACGAAAGTTAAACAGTGGAACTTATCTAAGGAAAAAGTGCTGTTTTTATTTTCAACTTCCCGAATCCAAACGTGAATATTGCAGCAGTTGTCCTCTAGCTAAAAAGGATCAAGAAAGAGATCAAAGTCCATGTCAGATCAATTAAATCGTTTATTTATACAGTATGCCAATATTGCCAGCTCAACCATAGGGCATGTTTTAGATACGGGTTATTTACCTGAAATTCATGCAGTTAATTCAGTTCAACATGTTGTAGGGAGGGTGCGAACGGTCACTTTAAACTCCATGAATGCCATGCTACTACGCAATGCACTGTTAGAAAGCAAAGCGGGTGACGTACTGGTGATTGATGCGCGGAAACTGGGTTACCGTGCTTGTTGGGGAGAACAACGTCATCGTGCAGCGATTTACCATGAATTGGCTGCCATCATTGTTCTTGGTGCGGTCACTGATATTTGTGCTTTACGTGCCATGAAAGTTCCCGTATTTGCTCAAGCGGTGAGTTGTTTAACCACCCGAGCAGAAGGAGAAAGTCTGGTCGACTTTGACCAAGATATTCAATATTTTGATTCAATCATTTCAACAGGCGATTTAATCGTAGCTGATGCAGATGGCGTTTTCATTTTAAAGCCTGAGGTAGCTGCATTCTATTCAGAAAAATTCCAACATATGGAACTTTTGGAACAACAAAAAAGAGAGCAGTTTTTTAGTCAGCATCCCACTGAACAGTATTATCACAGCATTTAAATATCGGTCTAAGACAAAAAGAAAGGACTTCTATGCAAACATTATCCTCAAGTCTTCCTCATTATTTTTCTTATGCAGAAAAAGGGATTTCCTATGCATTGCGTGCAGTGGTTTTACCTGAAGATTTTCCATTGCTTTATAAATGGATGCATACACCTCATGTCATCCCGCAGTGGCAACTGAACAAACCTGAACTGGAGCTGGCTGTCTATTTTGAGAAGATGCTGATTGATGACCATCAACGTTTGTATATTATTCAAATTGAAGGGCAGGATGTGGGTTATTTAGAAATTTATGAGGCTAAACGGGATCGGTTATCCTTATATTATCCTGCATTAGAGCATGATTTAGGATGGCATATCTTATTGGGCGAAGAAAGTGTGGTGGGAAAAGGGCATTTTAAAGCTGTAATGCGCATGATGAGTTATTTTATTTTTGAGCATTCTCCAGCAGAGAAAATTGTAGGGGAGCCCGATGAGAGTGTGAAATCTTATGAATATGTCGCCCATGAGATTGCTTTTGAAGCCCAGAAAAAGATTCACATGTTAGAAAAAACAGCCATTTTATATCATTGTTTTAGAGAAAAATTTTATGAACGGTGTGGAGCATTAGCTCGTTCATAGAAAAGATTGTGAGTATTTTAGAAATGTCTTCCATTCGGGAGACATTGTTTAGCTTATATTTTAAACGAAGCATAGTCCTACAACTCTATTGATAAATAGCCGATTAAAATCCATAAAAAAATAAAAAATTGAAATAAAAGTTTTTACAATAGTAATAATAATGATTACTATTTGCACCAATATTAATACTTACTACTTGGAAATAAAAATGCGCTTGTCACACTTTAGTCTTTGCTTGCTTACAACAGCAATTTGCACCCAACTTTATGCGGATGATTCCGTTACGGCAGGTGTTGAAACACAAAATGCCGAAGCGAAGCTCCCAACGATTATCATGACAGCAACACGAACACCAAAAAGTATTGCGGAAATTGCGGGGACGGTCCAAACCATTTCAGCAGATGAAATTGCACAGCAGGCAGGTACAGGTCGTAAAGTTGCTGATATTTTAGCGCAACTTGTACCTTCGCTTGCGCCAAGCAGCGGAACAAGCAGTAACTATGGTCAAACCATGCGCGGACGTAATGTACTGGTGATGATTGATGGGGTGTCTCAAACAGGATCACGTGATGTCGCGCGTCAACTGAACAGTATTAGCCCGAATATGATTGATCATATTGAAGTCGTTTCAGGTGCGACCAGCATTTATGGTTCTGGAGCAACAGGCGGTATTATTAACATTATTACTAAACGAGCAGACAAATCTGAACCTGTCAGTTTTCAGACCAAGTTGGGTGTGACCGCCGCCGATAATTTCCGTAGTGACAGTCTGGCTTATCAAGTTGGACAGACCGCTTCTTTTGCGAATGACAAAGTGGATGGCTTTTTAGGGGTGGATTATACCAACCGCGGTTCCCAGTTTGATGGTCGAGGAGATCGTATTTCATTAAGCCCGTGGCAGGGCAGCACAATGGATACCGATACCATTGATGTAAATGGACGACTGAATTTTAATTTGACTGATAGCCAAAGTTTAAGTTTTGGTGCGCAATATTATAAAGATGAACAAGATACCGATTATGGGGTGGATTACGATACTACTTCAGAATTCTATACACCTAAAAAAGGATTACAGTTACAAAATCAACCATTTACTAAGCGTTATGCTGTAAATACTCAGTATCAAAATACAGATATGTTAGGTCAAATATTAAATATCGAAGCCTATTATCGTAATGAGGAATCTCGTTTTTATCCAGCACGTCGGGCAACTTCAACCACTTTCTCTCAGTCTCAGTCAAATGTTGATTACGCAGGTATTCGTTCCACTATTCAGTCAGATTTAAAAGTTGCAGACAGAGACTTAAAACTTACGTATGGTCTAGATTATGACCGAGAAAAAGATCATCAATATGTAGATTGGTTAGAGTCAGATAGTGGCTATTTAAAATTTACAAATTCCAACCCTAATAATTATGTTTCGGATTATGGACCAGATACAACCATTCAAAATATAGGGACATTTTTACAAGGCGACTATGCTTTAACAGATCGCTTAAATGTTCAAGCTGGTGTGCGCTATCAGTACATTCAAGCGGATAACGAGAGTTATTATCGTAATGGGCGTGCTGCAAGTGACTCTACATATAGACCTGCTGGATCAACAGATTCCGATAAATTCTTATTTAATTTAGGTACAGTCTATAAACTGACTGATGCGCAGCAAATTTATGCTAATTTCTCTCAAGGCTTCAGTTACCCAGATATACAACGTGTTTTACGAGGTAATAGCGTAACAGCGAATATTGATTCTTCTGGTATTGTGCCAATTTCTGTAAATAGTTATGAGTTAGGTTGGCGTACTAATCAGGATAATGGTTTAACAACAAATATAACGGCTTTTTATAATACTTCGGACAAATTCGTCAGCTTTGCGAACAGTGATGTCAGAGTAGTCGATACCGACCAACGCATTTATGGTGCAGAAGCTACAGTGAGTTATCCATTTATGGACAACTATAAAGTGGGGGGAACTTTGGGTTATACACGTGGTCAGTACAAAGATGCTGCGGATAATTGGCACGAATTAAATGCTTTTGCAGTTTCACCAATCAAAGGCACTTTATTTGCAGAATGGAGTAATGCCGATGGTTATGGTGTACGCGCTCAGATGTTAGCCATTAAAGGGACAGACAAAGCCTATAAAGATGATTTGGAACTTGCTGCTAAAGGGTATAGTGATGATTATAACGCCGCAGCAGAGATTAAAGGTTATACCACTATGGATGTGTTGGCGCACTTCCCTGTGGCAAAAGGCCGAGTCGATTTCGGAGTTTATAACGTATGGGGTAAGCAATATAAAACCGTATTTGCTCAACAAGCTGCGGTGACGAATACCAACTCACTTCTGGCAATTCCTGCGGAAGGACGAACGTTTGCCTTGAGTTATACCATTAATTATTAAGTTCCTGATTAATTATGTTCATGAAAGTATCCGTAATTAAGGTTATGGATACTTTCTAGAAAACTTAACTAAATTGATATTTAAATCAATGGTATATGGTTCGTGATTATTGGCGATATTAGCCCTCTTTTATAAATCCAAAAATGAGTTTTTGGATTATTGGTACTTCATGTCAAACGATTACATTCATTTCAGCGAGTAACCCACTCCACAGTCTTATGCATGGTTTCTTTCAGCTCGGTTGGAGGGATTTTCCATTGTTGATTTAGTCGATTGAATGCTCCCAGATCAAGCTGCTCAGTTCTGATAAAGTTTAGCATTTCAGGGGACATATCTAGTTTGTTTGCTAACCAGCGCCACTTTAAAACCCATTTTAGAAAAGAGATAGAAATAAAATGGCGTGGAGGATTAATCTGTAACGACTGAGCAATGATTTGTACTAAAGTTTGAAGCGATATTTGCTGAGGATTCGCGACTAGAATTTCTTGTTTAAGTGTGTGAGGGTCTTTACTTGCATGTACCATAGCATTAACCAACATGGTGACTGATACCAAAGGTAGAGAATGTTGTGGGGTGCCAGGAAGGGCATTCATTTTTCTTTGTTGAAGCTGTTGAATGAGAGCAGTAATAGGTTGAGATGATGGAATTTCACCAGTTATTTCATCTCCAATCACGGTTGCTGGGTGGATGATTGTCCAGGGTATATTTAATAGGTCTGTTTGTTTAATCCAGTTAAAATGTCCTTCAATCTTTGAAGCTTCATAAGCGCCTAATGCCTCATAGATTTTTGGCCAGTCAGTTTTTTCGATATGTTCTCGGTATATGCCTGCTGCTTGTAAATGCTGATCTAGCGTCAACATAAAGCCTGATAAATGTACCGCACGTTCTAAATGGCAATGCTTGTTCACGCTATGAAGCAGATTGGTTAGTCCATCGACATTGACTGCTTGAGCCTGCTGCATAGACAGATGCCATTTGAATAATGCGCTAGCATTGTATAGATAATTCACCTCTTTCAACGTTTTCCAATCTTCAGGCGATAGCCCCAAATCGGGCTGAGTAATATCGCCCTGAACAAAACGCAGCTCTTGATGATTGATGTTTTGCTGTGTCAGCCAACGACGTAATTGAGGTTCCTGTTCATTGATATTGCGACATAAAGCAAACACTTTTGCATTATCTCTAAGTAATTGTGCGACAAGGAACTTACCAATAAATCCGGTTGCACCGACCACAAGTGCAGTTTGAGATGACATAAGCATAAAATTAAACTCATTAATTGTTAGTGCTTAAGCTAAACTATGGAGTACAGACCACGGTCAAGAGCTTTTTAAAAGAATATAAAAGGAAATTGCATATGCTAATCGGCGAGCTATCACAACAAGTTAATTTAAGTCGGGACACGATCCGTTTTTATGAAAAGATGGCATTGATTCAGCCTTTAGTACGCAATAATGGCTACAAGGATTATCCTGAACAGACACTGCAACAGTTAAAACTGATCCTGACCGCCAAAAACCTTGGATTTACACTTACGGAAATAAAGCAAATTATTGATATTATTGGTGAAAATGAGATTCCTGCCACGCAATTTAATACGATTTTACAAGAAAAGTTGGGCATGATTCAGGAGAAGATAATGCAATTGCAACATATGCAAAACATGCTTGAAAATTTGCTGGGGGGTGAACCTTGTCCGTTGAGAAAAGAATGCGAAGTCAATGGGATTGAATAGTGCTTAAAATGCTTAATTTGAAATGGTTATTTGATTTGGGCTTTATGCATTATAGTTTTCGTACTTTGTGATGTACTTAAATATGGCTTCCGATGAGTGTGAATAGCGTTGGTCGTATTTTGATGCTGAATTTTTAAATGAGCAATTGTGTGATGTTATATTTTAGGTTTAAGAAATTTTTATAAAAATAAACTTATATAAAATCAATAAAGAAAAGGCGCTTATCTTTTGATAAGCGCCTTTTAAATTTTGGAGCGGGAAACGAGACTCGAACTCGCGACCCCAACCTTGGCAAGGTTGTGCTCTACCAACTGAGCTATTCCCGCAATATGGGTGTGCATTATAGAGAGTTTAATTCGACTGTCAACTCTTTATAATGCAATTGCTGAATTAATCAGCACGACGCCATACAGTACCTTGACGTGTATCTTCCAAAACCACACCTTGATCTAATAGTGATTGACGAATGCCATCGGCTTTTGCGAAATCCTTAGCTTTCTTTGCATCTTGACGTTGTTGAATAAGGTCTTCAATGTCAGTTTCAGACAAGCCTAAAGCTTCTTGCCCAATATCTGACTTTAAAAACTCTTCTACGTCATGCTGTACCAGACCTAGAATATTGGTCAAATGGCGCAACGTTGAATAATAAACCGCTGCTTGTTCAGCATTTTCTTCTTTGACTGAACGATTCAGCTCTTTGTTAATTTCAAACAACACAGCAATTGCTTCGGCAGTATTAAAGTCATCACGCATTGCAGCATTAAAACGTTCAACTAGGTTGTCATCTAATTGTTCCACGATATTCGTGCCGTAGACTTGTTGGTAGGCTTTAAATGAATGATAGAAGCGACTTAATGTGGTTTTAGCTTCTTTTAATGCAACATCCGAGAAGTTCACAGGGCTGCGATAGTGTGAAGACACAATAAAGTAACGAATGACTTCAGGATGGAATTTATCCATTACATCACGGATGGTGAAGAAGTTGCCTAAAGACTTCGACATTTTTTCGCCATCAACGTTAATAAAGCCCACATGCATCCAATAATTCACATATTGTTCGCCTGTTGATGCTTCACTTTGTGCAATTTCATTTTCATGATGTGGGAACATGAGGTCTGAACCACCACCATGAATGTCAAAATGGTTGCCTAGGCAGCACGTCGACATTGCAGAACATTCAATATGCCAACCTGGACGGCCATTGCCCCAAGGCGAAGCCCAAGCTGGCTCATTTTCTTTGGCATGTTTCCAGAGTACGAAGTCGAAAGGATGTTTTTTCTCAACTTCCACATCAACACGGTCCGATGCACCTGCTTGCATATCTTCCAATTTACGACCTGAAAGGCGACCATATTTGGCAAATTTTTCTACTTGAAAATAGACATCGCCATTATTTGCAGGGTAGGCAGTGCCTTTGTCGACCAAATTGCCAATCATGCTTTGCATTTGGTCAATATATTCTGTCGCGCGGGGTGCTTCATCTGGGTGTAAGCAGCCTAAATTTTCCGCGTCTTCATTCATGGCTTGAATAAAGCGATCGGTGAGTGCGGTAATACTTTCGCCATTTTCATTGGCGCGTTTAATAATTTTGTCATCAATATCGGTAATGTTACGAACGTACTTGACGTTCCAGCCCTGACTGCGCAAAAAACGAATAATATAGTCGAATGCAACCATCACACGTGCGTGTCCGATATGACAGTAGTCGTACACGGTCATGCCGCAGACATACATATCGATATGACCTTCTTTACGTGGTACAAATTCTACTTTTTTACGTTGCTCTGAATTGTAAAGAACAAAAGGTTGCATAGGGCTTACATATTGCGATAACAAAAAGATTTCTCATCATAACGTAAGGTCCATGATTCACAAAGTTTTATACGTTATTTTTATAAGCAAGTGAAAAGTTATACATTTAGAAACGTTGCATTTGCATAGATATGATAAAATTGCGAAAATTATTTTTTACTTGAGACTGGGGTTGATCATTATTTAAATAATGATGAATTGCCCTGAAATCAACTCTTATCGAGTTTAAGGTTGCCAACGTTGAATTTACAAACCATGCCGAATCCAATCGATTTTCAGAAAGCCGCATTAGAAACTTTGCGCATTGAAGAACAAGCTTTAGGTGTATTAGCAACGCAAATAGATGAGCGTTTTAGTTATGCCTGCGAAATTATCTTGCAGTGTAAAGGACGCTTAGTGGTAACAGGCATGGGTAAATCAGGGCATATTGGTCGTAAAATGGCGGCTACATTTGCTTCTACAGGTACACCTTCATTCTTCATGCATCCTGGCGAAGCAGGACATGGCGATTTAGGCATGTTGGTTCGTGGTGATGTACTCATAGCAATTTCAAACTCAGGTAAGAGTGATGAAATTATGATGTTGATGCCGTTAATTAAGCACTTAGAAGTGCCTTTAATTACCATCAGTGCTGATGATACAGGCCCAATGCCACAAAATGCCGATGTCGCACTTACTTTAGGCAATATTCAAGAGGCTTGCCCATTAGGTCTTGCCCCAACCTCAAGTACCACTGCGACATTGGCTCTGGGTGATGCATTGGCGGTGGCTTTATTAGATGCACGTGGTTTTACTGCGGATGATTTTGCACGTTCGCACCCCGCTGGAGCTTTAGGTAAGCGCCTGTTATTACATGTAAAACACCTAATGCATACGGGTACAGACCTGCCGAAAGTTGCACCTGAAACTCCAATGAATAAAGTGTTATACGAAATTTCAAATAAGCGTTTGGGTTTAACCACGGTTGTAGATAGCGAAGATCGTTTATTGGGAATTTTCACCGATGGTGATTTACGCCGTTTAATCGATAAGCAGCAAGGTTTTGATGTGAACTTACCAGTTTCAGAAGTGATGATTCAAAACCCAGCAACCATTTCTCAAGAAGCACGTGCAGTAAAGGCTTTAGAAAAATTACGTGACAAAAAAATCAATCAATTTGTAGTTGTTGATGATGCCAATAAAGTCATTGGTGTGATTAGCATGCATGACTTAATTCAAGCAGGGGTAAATTAATCCATGGCATCTTATGTTTTATTAGAACAAGCACGTCATATTCAAGCGCTCGTATTAGATGTCGATGGTATTTTAAGTGATGGTTTTGTGACTTTAACCAATTCAGGGGATGAAATTAAATCCTTTGATATTCGTGATGGTTTAGGCATGAAGTTGGTACAAAAGTCTGGTATGAAAGTGATTATTATTACTGGTCGTAAAAGTAATATTGTAGAAAAGCGTATGTCAGATTTAGGTGTAGACTTAGTTTTTCAAGGGCGTGAAGATAAAGGTGTGGCTTTGCGTGAAGCGTGTGCTCAACTCAACCTTTCACCAGATGATTGTTTATATATGGGTGATGACTGGCCTGATCTTTCAGCTTTTGCTATTGCAGGAATGAAAGTAACGGTACCGAATGGTCATGTTGAAGTTCGTCGTCGCGCTGATTTAGTCACACAAGCGATGGGTGGTCGTGGTGCAGTACGTGAAGTTTGCGACATGCTGCTGATGGCAAAAGGGACTTACCAAGAGCTACTTGAAAAATTTATTACAATCCCGCATTAATGTTTATATACGTACATAATTGTTTTTAGTGAAGAACCACACTTATGGATACCAAAGTTTTATATATCACGGCGATTGCAATTGCTGCTGTAAGTGGTGGTTATTACTATTACAGTGGTAAAGGGAATAAATTAGAAACAGCATCTGCGCGAAGTATGACGTATTCCGCAGAAAAAATTAATTTAACCCAAACCGATGATGCTGGGAATTTATATATTCGTGCTCAAATTGATCGACTTGAACAGGATATGCAAAAACAAACCACTAAACTCGAGAACTTGAATGCTTCAATGTATAAAGATGGCGCTGTAAATGCGACTTTTTTTGCTAAGCAAGCCAACGGTTATGAAGACAATAAAAAAGTTGTTTTGTCTCAACAGGTTGTTGCTACCAAGTTTTTAGATCAAGGGCAGGGGAAAATGCAGTTTTTAACTGATGAGCTGACGGCATTCCCGCAAACCCGTGTAATAGAAACAAACCATCAAGTGACTGTACAATCGCCACAAGCAGAGTTTGTCAGTCAGGGATTGAAAGCCAATTTAAATGATGGTCAATACGAATTTTTTAATATTCGAGGAAAGTATGAACCAAAATCTTAAGTTTCAAGCTTATAAAGCTTTCCTTAAAAAAGCAGTTGTACTCAGTATAGGAATTGTTGCGGCATCTAGTGCTTTTGCAATTCCTTCAGATCGCAATCAGCCAATTTCTTTGGTGGCAGACCGTGCGACTTTTAACGAAAAAACTGGGGTAACGACTTACTCTGGCAATGTGATTATTGAACAAGGCACCATGCGTTTACAAGCAAACTCAATTGTTGCCAATCTGAATCAGAAAAAAGAGATCAGTACAATCACAGCAACAGGTGGGCCTGCACGTTTTCAGCAGCAATTAGATGCCAATAAAGGCTTAGCAAAAGGTCAAGCGCAGAAAATTATTTATAATGCTGGTACAGGTATTATTACCATGTCTGGTGGTGCGTTATTAGAGCAAGATGGTGCGAGTATTCGTGGTAACACATTAAAATACAGCATGAATAAGGGTGATATTGAAGCGACAGGAACACCAAATAGCACAGGTTCATCGTCTGGTCGTGTACAAATTGTGATTCCGCCTTCAAGTACTAAATCCTTCCCAGGAGCACGTGATTAATGGATCAGGTTGAGACTGCGACACAAACCCTTTGTATTAAGCACCTTGCGAAGAACTATAGTAAACGTTGGGTCGTAAAAGACGTTTCCTTTAGTATGCAAAGTGGACAAATTGTAGGTTTACTGGGTCCGAATGGCGCGGGTAAAACAACCAGTTTCTATATGGTGGTTGGATTGGTGCGTATGGATAAAGGCGAGATCCATCTGGATGATTTAGATATGTCCGACCTTGCCATGCATGAACGTGCGCGTAAAGGAATTGGTTATTTACCGCAAGAAGCCTCTATTTTTAGAAAATTGACGATTTCTGAAAATATTATGGCAATTTTAGAAACCCGCAAAGATCTAAATAAGCAACAACGACAACAACGTTTAACCGATTTATTGGCGGATTTTAAAATTACCCATATTAAAGACTCATTAGGCATGAGTGTTTCGGGTGGTGAGCGCCGTCGTGCTGAAATCGCCCGTGCCTTAGCTGCAGATCCTAAATTTATGCTGTTAGATGAGCCATTTGCAGGGGTCGATCCAATTTCTGTAAATGACATTAAAGACATTATTCGTACACTCAAAGATCGTGGCATTGGGGTATTAATTACGGATCATAACGTGCGTGACACATTGGCGATTTGTGAGCGTGCTTATATTGTCAGTGAAGGGTCAGTTATTGCTGAGGGGACACCGCAAGAAATTTTAGAAAATGAAACAGTTCGTCAGGTGTATTTAGGCGAAGATTTCATGGTTTAAGCTTAAACGCTGAATAATCTTTAAGATAAAACCTCCATATATATGGAGGTTTTTTATTACCCTTGGTTTAAGTTGCTTATTGAAACACGTTACAATTATTCTATTCCTGTTAGTTATCTTTGAATATGCCATTCACTATCGCAGCCCAAGTCAGTTATGAAGAAGAAATAAAGAAAAGCCGTTTTCAAGCGATAGCTGTTCCTGTCGAAAATGAAGAGGCTGTAAAAACGTTTCTTGAAGCAAACAAAGACATCACGACGACCCATCAATGTTGGGCATGGAAGATTGGACATCAGGTTCGGTTTAATGATGATGGTGAGCCCTCTGGCACGGCTGGGCGCCCTATATTGGCAACCATAGAAGGCAATGAGCTGACGAATGTACTGGTGCTCGTGAACCGTTGGTATGGCGGGGTGAAATTGGGTACAGGCGGTTTGGTACGTGCCTATGGCGGTAGTGCGGGACAATGTCTACTTTTAGCAGAGAAAATTGAATTAATCGAAAAGAAAATGGCACATTTTAGTTGTCAGTTTTCGGAGTGGTCGATTTTTCAATATGAAATGCAACAGCAGGGAATTGACTTTCAAGAGCAATACACAGCAGATGGTGTTGTTGTCGAGTTACAGTTGCAAGTCCATCAAATTCCAGAATTAGCTGATAAAATTCGTGATGTTACACGTGGTCGTGAACAACTGAAGTTAGTGGAAGAGCAGCATGACTGAACAAGATCCTTTACTTAAATATCGTGAACAGCATAAACACCGACTTAATTATATGCCTTGGCTTTACTGGACTTTAAAACCGAAACATCGTGCATGGGCGGAACAATGGCAAAATGAATATCAACAATATTTAAGAGAAATTGAAACGGTTGAGATTGGCAAGAACTGTTTTATTTCGCCATTGGCCCATATTTTTGCAGAGCGTGGACGTACCATCAAAATTGGAGACAATTGCTTTATTGCAGCGGATTGTACTTTGCATGGACCACTCGACATTGGCAATGAAGTCGCAATCAATCATCATTGTATTTTGGATGGCGGTCGTGTCGGAATTAAATTGCATGATCAAGTGCGTATAGCCGCCTATAGCCATCTTTATGCATTTGATCATGGGATGCAGCTCGATCAAGCGATTTATCAGCAACCTGTGCGCTCACAAGGAATTGAAGTTGGGCGTGATGTTTGGTTGGGTGCACATGTGGGCGTCAAGGATGGAGTAAAAATAGGAGATCATGCTATTGTTGGAATGCAGAGTATGGTCACCAAAGATGTCGGTGAAAAAGAAATTGTGGCAGGTAACCCCGCCCGTTTCATTCGTTACCGTGAATAGAATAATTGTATATTTTTCATCACTCTCGGTTACACAAAAGATGCCAACTCATCACTAGATGTGCTAAGTTTAGAGACAACAACTAGACCTATAGTCCCCAGAGACTAATTGAGAGGCGAACAATGAAACGGGTAATAGCGTGTATAGATTCTTCTCCCTGCATCAATGCTGTCGCAGAAGCAGCGGCTTGGATTGCAAAGCAAACACAACGCGAACTCGTGTTATTACAAGTGCTAGATTACTATCCCGCCAGTTACCATTTAGGTGAAATTAGCGGGGTAATCGGTTTTGAAAGTAATGCAATGTTACTGAAAGAGCTAGCAGAACTTGAACAAAAACAAAGTCAATTAGCACTAGATTATAGCAATAACCTACTCAATCACATTTCTGAAATGGTCAAAGATAAATATGGTTTAGATGCGACCCATATTCAGGAAAAAGGTGACTTTCTAGAACAAAGTTTTCATGTACTTAAAGAAGATGATATTGCGGTGATTGGTCGGGTGGGTGAGCGCTCTGCTGAGCGTAACAAACCGATAGGCGGCAATGTTGAAAACTTTATTCGTGGTGTCAACAGTACTGTACTGACAGTTGGTGAAAAATTTGTTCCACCTACACGATTTATTTTTGCTTATGAATATTCACCGACTTGTATCAAGATGATGCACCGAATTGCTCAGAGTGATTTACTGCGCCTATTACAATGTCATTTGCTGTATGTGGGAGATCATCCCGAAATCTTGAATGAGCCTTCACAGTACCTGCGTGATGCGGGTTTAGATGTCGTGGTGGAATACCGTTATGGTGATGTTTCAGAAAACATCTTGGAATATCAGCGAGAACATGATATTAAATTAGTGGTCATGGGGGCATTTAGCCACAGTAAAATTCACCAGTTCTTTTTGGGAAGCATTACCACCACCATATTTAGAAATTCAACAGTTCCACTCTTGGTTGCGAAATAAAGAACTTAGAGTGGATTACGCCGATTTATAGTTATCCGCATTATATGTGGATAACTATATGGACAATGTTTATAAGTAATTGTATTTTAAAATAAAAATGCAATAGAGTGTTTTTTGTGCTTTGTTCGCTATTTTACAATCGCAATTGCAAAACCATCATGCCCTTTGCTGCCGACCGTCTGTAGCGCTGTACAAGACAATAATCTTGGGTGGTTTTGCAAGCGTGCAAAAGTTTCCCGAATACCTTCAATGCTCGGTTTGTGATTGTCAGGATTCACGATATCACCAGCACGAATCACATTATCTAACACAATAATTGTACCTGAGTGAGACAAGTCTAAGCTGAGTTCTAAGTATTCAGGATAGCTTTGTTTGTCGGCATCAATAAAAATAAAGTCAAAAGGTTCAAAATCAGCGGGCAGGGCTTTAAGTACGTCTGCTGCACGTCCGACTTTCAGTTCAATGGTTTGTGGTAAATTGGCGCGGTCAATATTTTCTTGACCCAGTGCGGCATGCGTATCACGTCCTTCAATGGTAAGAATATAGCCATCTTCAGGCAATGCACGGGCCAACCACATGGTGCTGTATGCAGCAAAAGTGCCGAGTTCAAGGACACGTTTACATTGATTCATTTGAATGAGCATTTGTAACAGCATGCCTTGATTCGGAGCGACAGCTAGATGATCAGGAAAACCTTTTTGAGCCGTGTTTTCAAGTGTTTGTAACAGAATTGGGTCTTCAGGAATTAAATGTGTATCGATAAAATTATCAATCTCTGACCACATTTCTTGCATAATCTTGGCGCCTAAATATCGAATCAGTGCATTTTAAACATTTCTAGACAGAGTTCAATTCTCTCTGAATATTAATCACTGAAAATAAAAAAACAGAGGTACGTAGACCTCTGTAATGGGATTGGGGTTAGTAATTACACATAGATGAGTAACGACTTAAATCTGGACCCCAAGTACGGTAGCCTTGAGTATCAATATGAATTTGTCCAGAAGCGTACAAGCCTAAGCCCATATTGAGACTTTGACCGTATTGTTCCCAGAACTGGCACAGTTTAAATTTGGTATTTTCAATAAAAGCGTAATCTTCTGGTTGTGGATATTCAGGGCCAATACGGAAGTCGATGGCTGAATTAAACAAGTGGCGCGAAGAGCTTGCACCACCCGCACATTGGTTGAGCGTTAAGTCGCGATAAACGGACGTGACTTCAAAGTCGGTTAATACTTTGGATGCTACAAGATATTTAAAAACTTTTAATGTCGGCACCTGATTGGCCCATAATTCACGTGTCGGAATCATGTATTGAGAGCGTCCACATTTTTGCCAGTCGCGGGCAGTACGTAATAACTCAAAAGTTGGAATAATATTACCAACGCTATTTTTTTCTAGGAAAACTTCATATTCACGTACGCGTCGCAAGTTATCACTGGCAGCGACCCAACTGTTGTAGGTATACGGAATAATTTTAGGAGGAATTGGGCGTTCAATAATGACACGTTCTTTCGGAATAAAAATACGTTTTCCATGAGGTGTGCCTTGCCCAGATTTATAAGGAGATGAACTACATCCGATCATAACCAAAGGGATTATACTCAAACTGAGCACACCCTTGAAAAAATGCTTCATGTATGAAAATCAAATGCTTAGAAATATAGCTGCTTATTTTAATCGAAAAGGGTTATGTAAATTTGGAAATTTTGCAATCAAATGTGTGCTTTTGGTATAAAAAAAGATCAGCAACTGCTGATCTTTTTTTAATGGCTTATTTTTCAAGATATTGTAACTTGTCTGCTTTACCATTCCATTCTTCACGGTCAGCAGGTTGGTCACCAATTTGAGTAATGTTTGGCCATTTTTGCGCAAGTTCTGCATTTAGTTCGATAAATACTTCTTGACCCTCTGGCAGTTCATCCTCAGAGAAAATTGCATTTGCAGGGCATTCTGGTTCGCATAGTGCACAGTCAATACATTCGTCTGGGTTAATCACCAAGAAGTTAGGACCTTCGTAGAAACAGTCAACAGGGCAAACTTCTACACAGTCTTGATATTTACATTTAATACAGTTTTCAGTGACAACAAAGGTCATGGCGACAGCTACCTAAAAATATGGTTTTAATTACTCATGCAGTATTTTAGGCAAAAATGGGGATAACTAACAATTGCTTTTATTGATATTTGTTATTTAAATGCGTGACATAAGGCTATATTGATGAAATTTATTAACTTTTAACCCTATTTTTACACCCAATTTATAGAAAAAATAGAGCATTAAGAAAGTATAGAAAACAAAGACTTAAAATAGAGTTTTGCAGGTGTAACTGACGTCACATCTGCAAATGCAAGTGTAATTCCAATATCAACATCATTCCATGAAATTTCGTGCGTAGATGCATAAACTTCAGGCATTTTTCTGTGGTATGACCCGTAAGTTGCTGTGCAGACTTGCCAGCTTTCTTGTATATGAATATCGAAAGCACTTGAACTTCATGGAAAGTAGGAATTTATTGGCTCTTCAAATCTGGGTCAGTATTCGAGTTTTTGACAGCAGTTAGAAACTGGTGTGATAAATTTTGGCTATCCATTTGGGTTCAATGTTGCTTCTTAATTTTTAAAGGTTGTCCTTCACTTTGTGGTGCCTGGTGAATCATGACCCGACTTAAAATATGCTGTTTGTATTGGTCTAAAACTTATTGTAGTTCGGTATCCACTAAGATTTTAATGGCTATACGGATTAACGAGCAGAATTTGCATTCTTCTACAACTTGACAGCAGTTTGAGTAAAAAAACGAGTAATAATCAACATATTTAAATTAATTTGTAAAAAAACACACTTATTTCTTAAAAATGGTACATTAAGCAATGGATATCAAAAAAATGTTGATTATTATAGCTTTTTTAAAATACTGGGGATTTCATTATGCGTAAAATTTTTTTTTATCCTTTTTTATCCTAGCTCCCGTTATTACAAACAATACTTATGCATCTGAAGATCAAATTTCTACTTTAATTTTAAAAGTTAATGCTAAATCAAACAATAATGCTGAAATTGACTTAATAGAGAATAAGTTGCTCGGGCGCGCTAGCTGGAAAATAAAATGTCAATACAAAGTATTTGAAGACATGAAAGCCTGTGTGATGAGTAAAGGACCTATTTCTATTTTGCATGTTAATCATCAATATATTGTCAATATTGGTGAAAAACATTTAAAGGATAATCCAGCTTTTATTCATATAGATAACAAAGAAATCCTCCAAGAGCGTGAAGGATTATTTAGAAATGGTTCCGAACTGATTAAACAATTTAAAGGCGGGAATTATGCTTTTACACGATTCCAGAATAATAAAAAACAACTTATTGAGAATAAAATTTCATTGGATGGCTTTACTGATGCATTTAACGATATGGAAGCGCAATTTTCAAAACTAGGTGCTGATAGAAATTATAGCTTCTAATTATGGCGTTACGGAGTATCTATGAATGATTGTATTTCACTAGATATTCCGTAGAGCTTCAACTTTGTATTGTACTCAAAACCACTGACTAACAGTGAATCTTTGATTTGTTGTTTAGAAATGCCTCAATATCCCATGAAAAATAGGAGTTCATTCTAATAAAACCTCTTATTTGATTTAAGAATGTCTATAGTGCTCAACCTCCGATCTTATTTAATGGGATCAATTTCAGTTTCTTAAGGTGTCATGGTGTTGAATAATTTTTGCAAGCTTAGTTACGGCTTGCTCCATTTGTTGAATATCAAAGTCTCCCAATCCAAGAATAAGTCCAGAACGTTTCGCTTGATTTGAATAAGTGGGTGAAACAGCTTTAATGGATATTCCTGCTTCAAGTGCTGATTGGGCAATTGCACGGTCATCTAAATGATCGGCTAACCATAACAACATATGCATACCTTGATCGCCCGATTGTAAAAAACCAAGGTATTTTGGAATATGGCGTTCTACCATATCGATTAATTGCAGACGATTTTCAGCATAAACTTTCCGTATACGCCGAATATGGCGTTCTAAATGACCTTCTTGAATAAAGGCTGCCAATACGTGTTGATCTGCTGAAGGTGGGTGGCGGTCAATCAATGCTCTTAGCCCACAAAATGGGGCAACCAGTTTTTTTGGCAGAATGGCATAACCTAAACGTAATGATGGAAACAGGACTTTGCTGAACGTACCTAAATATATAACTTGATCCGATGCCATGCCTTGTAGTGCAGGAAACGGTTGACCGCTGTAGCGAAGTTCGCTGTCGTAATCATCTTCAATAATCCAAGCGTTCTGTTGTTTTGCCCATGCGAGTAATGCAGTTCGTCTCGCTAAGCTCATGGGCATACCAATCGGGTATTGATGAGAAGGGGTGACAAATGCAGCACGTGCATTTTCAGCAAGTGTATGACCTATATTGACTTGAATGCCTTCTTCATCAACAGGTACACGTATGATTTTTAAATGATGTAATGAATGCTCAAGTATGGCTGTAGTTCCACGATAAGCAGGATCTTCAACCCAAACTGTATCATTCGCATTGAATAAAATTTGACTGCAAATATAAAGTGCTTGTTGGATTCCGCTAGTAATCACAATTTGTTCAGGGTCACAGTGCACAGAACGCGAGCGCCGAACATAATCGGCAATAGCAATGCGTAGAGACAATATGCCTTGCGGATCATCATAACCTGACGGTGCTGCAATGCCCCGAGCACGGTATTGATTGCCATATTTTCGCCACATATCATTCGGTTGGGTACGACCCATAGGCACAGAAATGGCAAAAGGTCGATGGGGTAAAGGTTTAAATTCCTTTAATATTTCAGAAAATGCTTGTGCGACTGCTGTAAGCGGGATGTCGGTTTCTTGTTTTTCTCTTTTTAAAGTCGCTGTAGTCGAATGGTTTAAAGTTTGTGAAATAAAAGTCCCTTTTCGGGCATGAGATTCAAATACACCTTCTGCGATAAGTTGTTCATAAGCTTCAATCACAGTACCTCGGGCAACATTTAATGTTTGTGCTAGCTCACGGGAAGAGGGTAAGGCATCACCAGATTGTAAATCACCTTGTTGAACGGCTGCTCTAAAGATATGAATGAGTTGAGTGCTGATTTGCCCATTCGCCTTATTCAGTTTTGTCATGGATGGAAGATCTATTACTTTTGTCATTCTTGCCATAATTCTGGTCTACTAAAATTTAGATGAACTGGTTCTTTTTTATAATCCAATTAAAACTGAAAATTTACAACATGTAAGACAAATTAAGATTTGGAAAATAATAGGAGCTATAGACCATGTACGTCCCCGCAGAATTTGAAGAAACCAATATAGAAGTCATGCATGAACTTATAAAACAATATCCTTTAGGAATTTTGCTGACGCATGGACAAAGTGGTTTAGATGCCAATCATCTGCCTTTTGAACTTGGTACTGAGGTGACTGAATTGGGTGTACTGCATGCACATGTCGCAAGGAAAAATCCAGTTTGGCAAGATGTTCAAGATGGTGATGAAGTGTTGGTGGTGTTTCGAGCAGGTGATGCCTATATTTCGCCACAATGGTATCCGAGCAAGCAAGAGCATCACCAGCAAGTGCCGACTTGGAACTATCGGGTGATCCATGCGCATGGCAAGGTCAAAATACGTGATGATGAGCGTTATGTGCGTGGAGTGGTAGCACGTTTAACCCGTACCCATGAAGCCACGCAAGTTGAGCCATGGAAAATGTCGGATGCGCCAAAAAATTATATCGAGACGATGTTGAAAGCCATTGTGGGGATAGAGATCGAAATTACTAAAATTCAGGGCAAATCCAAATTGGGGCAGAACAAAGAGCATCGAGATATAGTTGGTGTCGCCAAGGCATTATCTACAACAGGCAAGCAGGAGATAAGCGAAGCCATGCATAAGATAGCAGCATCTAAGAAATTAGCTTTAGAGGTAGATGAAACATGCCGTGGTTAAAGCCAGTCACCCTAGTGGGTAAAAACATTAAATTGGAACCCTTAAGTTTAGAGCATGAGTTAGCACTGAGAGAAGCGGTGTGTGATGGTGAACTCTGGAAACTTTGGTATACCTTGATTCCTAAACCTGAACTTATGCATAGCGAAATACAAAGACGACTTGAATTGCAGCACAAGGGAAGTATGTTGCCTTTTGTGGTGATTGAACAGAACAGCGGTCAGATTCTTGGTATGACCAGTTATATGAATGTGGTTGCTGAACATCGTCGTGTTGAAATTGGTTCAACTTGGTATAGACAATCTGTACAGCGGAGTCATGTGAATACAGAGACGAAGCAATTATTGCTTCAGTATGCCTTTGATGTATTAAATTGTATTGCCGTTGAGTTCAGAACATCGTCTTTTAATTTGAAAAGTCGTGCTGCAATTGAACGCTTAGGGGCAAAATTAGATGGCGTGTTAAGAAGCCATCAAATAGTCCAAGATGATATTTTACGTGATACTTATGTATATAGTATTTTGAAAAATGAATGGCCTGCCGTGCAGCAAAATTTAACGTGGAAGCTTGAGTAATCGCGATGCTTAACGTAGAGGCTCGAAACGGGCAATAAAAAAAGGTCGGTGATATTCAACCGACCTTTTTTAAAAGCTTAACTTTCTAATTGTTCTTTCAATAGATACAAATGCTGTAAAGCTTCACGTGGGGTTAGGTTATCGACATCTAAGTCTTTTAAAATTTCAAGCGCAGGAGATACTTTTTCCACTTCAACCACACGTTCAATGATATTTGGTTCTGCTTGCACGGCAGGTGCAAATAAATCACGTTGTACCGCCGTATTAACATGCTGTTGCTGTTGGCGTTCTAAAATTTTTAAACGGTTTTGTGCTTCTTTAATCACATTTGCAGGTATACCCGCTAATTTTGCGACTTGTAGACCATGACTCTGACTGGCAGGACCTTGTTGTACTTTATGCAGCAAAATCAAATTGCCATTTAGTTCTTTGGCACTGACATGATAATTGTAAATGCCCGATTCTTTACTCAGTTCAGTCAGTTCAAAATAATGGGTGGCAAACAGACAGAGACATTTCACTCGTTTACTTAGGTCTAAAACACAAGCCCAAGCCAAGGATAAACCGTCATAGGTACTGGTACCGCGACCCACTTCATCCATAAGCACCAAGGATTGGTTGGTGGCATGATGTAGAATTTGCGAAGTTTCGGTCATTTCCACCATAAAGGTTGATTTCCCAGTTGATAAATCATCGGCGGAACCAATACGGGTGAAAATACGGTCAATAGGACCTAGCACAGCGGACTGCGCAGGGACAAAACTACCACAATAAGCCAGTAAACTAATGAGTGCAGTTTGACGCATAAAGGTCGATTTACCGCCCATATTGGGACCTGTAATAATCGCCATGCGATGTGCATAATCCAAATGTGTGTCATTTGGGGTAAATGCAGTTTTATTTAATGCTTCTACCACTGGATGACGACCCGCCATAATTTTGATGCCCGTTTCTGGGCTAAATTCAGGTCGAGACCAGTTTCTTAAACGGGCTTGATGTGCAAAATTACTGAGCAAATCAATTTGAGCAATCGCGGCACTCATAACTTGTAAATTTGCAATATCTTGACGTAGCTCTTCCAATAGCATTTCGAACAGCATTTTCTCACGCGCTAATGCACGAGATTCACTGGATAATACTTTATCTTCAAAACTTTTCAGTTCTGGCGTGATATAGCGTTCGGCATTTTTGAGGGTCTGACGACGAATATAGTGTTCGGGTGCCTGTTCTGCCTGAGCACGTGTCAGTTCGATGTAATAGCCACTAACACGGTTATAGCCAATTTTTAGGGTAGCAATTCCAGATTGTTCACGCTCTTTAATTTCTAGATCTATCAGGAATTGCCCAGCATGGTCACGAATTTTGCGTAATTCATCCAGTTCGCTGTCAAAACCTTCCGCGATGACATTGCCATCACGTAACAGTACGGGTGGATTTTCGACAATTGCTGACAGTAGGCGCTGGTATAAACCATTAAAATCACCCAACTCCTCATTTAATTGTTGAACCAGTTTAGATTGTTGGCTGGCAACAATTGGGTTGAGTGTATGGCGTAAAAACGGGAGTTGAGCACTCGCTTGGCGTAATTGTACGAGGTCACGTGGACGAGCACTGCCAAGAGCCACACGGCTTAGCACGCGTTCAATATCACCAATTTCTTTAAGGACTAAGCGAATAGGAGATTCATGATAACCATCAATAAAAGCTTGAATGGCATCAAGACGTGCATCGAGTAGAGCTGTATCCCGCAGCGGTTGCATGAGCGTGCGGCTTAATAATCGACTTCCCATAGCAGTCTGACAGTCATTGATGAGTTGAAATAATGACGTCCCATGTTCGAATAAAGGGTCTACAATTTCTAAGTTGCGGCGTGTTACAGGGTCGAGCGCTATAAAGTCGCTGCTTTGTTCTAGCTGAATACTGCGGATATGCGGTAATGCGGTTTTTTGCGTGTCTTTGGCATAATGAATCAGTGCTGCTGCCGCAGCTTTTGCCAAAGGTAAATGATCGATACCAAAACCAGAAAGTGTTGAAACGCCAAGCTGATCGCACAAGGTTTTTTGTGCATTATTTAAATTAAAGTCAACATTGGGACGCTTAGTTACAGGACAGTCGAGTTGTCTTTTAACGTGTTCTAAAATGTTGGGGTCCACAATATCTTCATCGACCAGAATTTCACTTGGCATGAGTCGTGCCAGTTCGATGCTCAGTTGTTCCAGCTTGAAATCTTGTTGTTGAACTTTAAAAATGCCTGCACTTAAGTCAAGGAGGGCAATACCAATTTGGTTTTGTTGTAAGCACAGCGCGACTAAATTAGAAGATTGATGACTATTGAGTAAGGCATCATCTGTAAGCGTACCAGGGGTGAGAATACGAACCACCTGACGATCTACAGGTCCTTTACCTGTGACTTCGCCGACTTGTTCGCAAATAACAACGGTTTCGCCTTTTTTAACTAAACGTGCAAGGTAACCTTCTGCTGCATGAAAGGGTACACCTGCCATCGGGATTGGATTGCCATTGGTTTTACCACGGTGGGTTAGCGTTATCCCTAGTAATTTGGCTGCTTTATGTGCATCATCAAAAAAAAGTTCGTAGAAATCGCCCATACGATAAAACATTAAGGCATGAGGATGCTGCATTTTGACTTTTAAGTACTGTTGCATCATAGGGGTGTGTGAATCGATATTGGCTATGATGTCTTGCAAGCTCATGTATATGAAATCCTTAAGTTTCAATAGTATAAAATATAGGTTGGATTTTAGAATTTACAAAAATGATGATTTGTAGATTCTATTATAAGTAGAAATAAGACCGTCTATAAACATGTAAAAGATCTTGGATGAATGAGTGAGTTAGTTCCCTATCGCCTCAAGTGGCTATGGTAGCAAATTCAGGTGAATGAACAAAAGAGAAAAGAAATATTGGAAAAGGTTGATGCTAAAAAAGTAGCTTTATCTGCGCGTGCAATAGGAAAAATGAAAGCAGGTGATAAAGATAAAACTGATGTAGGTGCATATTCAACTGAAGTGTTGTCTGTCAAAAATGTTGTTGATTTATATTTAGAGAATGTAATAGAAGATAGGCATATTTTTGATGAACAGAGTAAGACAAAGAAAATAGTTAAAGGCAGTAGAGCAATCAAAGGGAAAATTGAAGCTAGACGTACCCTATATGTTGATGTGGTAAGTTCTATTGGTGAAAAAGCTGCGGTAGAAATCACACGTAAAGATGTAGTGAGTCTGATTAAGGGAATTATTGATCGTGGAGCTCAAGTTCAAGCTGGAAAAGTGTTATCCGAACTAACGGCTGCTTATGAATATTGTATTGGCTTAGATTACTTCCCAGATACTTTTGCGAATCCAGGCTTACTTGCAAAGTCTAGTTTGAAGCAAACCAGAATTAAATTAACCGTTAATAAGCGACAGCGTGTGCTGAGTGAGATCGAATTAAAAGCAGTTTTGCAGTGGCTTCCTAAGTCTGGTTTTTCAAAACATCATAAAAGCATATTAATGTTGACTCTTTGGACGGGTTGCAGAACGGGCGAAATCAGTAATGCAGTGTGGAAAGCTTTTGATTTAGAAAAAGCAACATGGCATTTAAAAGCTACAAAAATGGTAGTGAGCGATATGTGCAGTTATCATCTCAATGCGTAGGACATTTGAAAAAGCTTTTAGAATTTGGTGGCGAGTATGTGTTTCCTTCATACCGTACTGGAAAGCCGATTGCACAGAAAACAATTACCGAAGCTAAGTGGTTATTAAAAGAAAAGACTAGAGCCAAAAAACATTCATTTAAAGATGAACAACTTTGGCCAACCGAAATGGAGGATTGGAATCCTCATGATTTGAGAAGGACGATACGTACAGGTTTATCACGATTGGGTTGCCAAAGTGATGTCGCTGAAGCAATTCTTGGGCATTCTAAAAAGGGGATCGAAGGAACTTATAATTTGCATGGATATGAAAATGAATGTGCAAAGTGGTTGCAACAATGGGCAGATTTTCTCGATCAAGAAACTGTGTAGAAAGGGATATGAGTCGAAGTCATCGACTATTTAAATCGTATGCTGCAAAATAATGATTTCTTGGCTTCGAAAAGTTAGTGTTCATCAGACGTGTTGCATATTCGCTCATCAAGTGGGATTTAATCAGGTAAATCATCAAGGACTTGTGAATCCCTGACATTATTTGTCGTGAGCTGAACAGAGCGAGTATTTGCGCAGTTATAGCATCTAACCTATCTGAACTTACGCCATTGCCGACAATATTTAGGCTAATATTTCTTACGTTTTCATTCGTCTTCATCTAAAAATTTCAGGCCAGTGGAATTGATGAGTAGATGCAGTCATCGCTGCTTTTCTGATAGCTAAACTTTGAATAATTTCTCTTTAAAATTTTATTTCCGCATTCATAATGGGTTAACGCAATATACTGAAGTATTGAGCTTTTTATTCTAGTGTATATATAGGGTGTTCGACTATTCACCAGAAATAGGATTGATATAAAAAAATAGACAGACCTGTATGTATTCAATAGAATACGTCCGTTTATGATCTAAATATATAAAAATGTAATGTCTAAGAATATTTCTCAAGTTTTAGAGAGTTTTGGTTTTCTCTCCAAGCATCGTTCGGTGTATCTCCAATTTTCTGACACCTCCCTGAATAGTCAGGTTTTTTTACAACGTATAGATGGGCAACATTATCTTAATCAGGGTATGACAGCAGAGTTGATTTGTTTATCAACCAATGCCCACATTGCACTTAAACAATTTATTGGGGTGCAGATTGCTGTTGATCAGGTTACAGAGATCAAGGCCAACTGTTTCGTAGCACAGGTATTATTACCAAAGCTTCACAGGGCCAAAGTGATGGTGCTTTAACCTTATATAAACTTAACGTATCTGATCCAACTTATCTTTGGCATAAACGCAGAAACAGTCGTGTGTTTATGAGCAAGAGTGTTTGGGAAATTACTGAAATACTGTTTCAGGAATGGCAAGGTAAAAGCCCATTATTTGCTTCTAGTCTGACTTTAGATCTAAGAGGTTTAAAACAGACCTATGACATACGCCCTTTTGTGATGCAGTTGAACCAAAGTGATTATGAGTTTTTAACTCACTTGTGGCGGAGTGAAGGGATTAACTGGCTGATTGATGAAGCTGAGCTTACTGTATCTAGTAATATAGATCATATACAGCCGCAAAAATTATACGACTCATTGATGACAATCGCCAATATCAGGCGCTGACCAGAAAAACAATCCGCTACCATCGTAGTAATGCAACTGAATACTTTGACAATATGACTAGCCTGATCGCTAGTCGTAGTTTGCAGCCAACTTCAGTTTTTGTTCAGCGTTGGCAGTCAGATGAATTACAACAAACAGATGGCGCAGGCAGTGTACAAAGTACCCATCAGCATAGTGCCAACTATGACAATCAAAGCTTAAGTCTTGAAGATGCATGGCACTTTAGTCCGGCATGGATGCAAGATTTAAAAGGCGAAGATGGTGCAACATCAGCAAGTAATCAACAATTGGAAAAGTTCAATCAGAACTTAAGCGCTTACCATGATGCCCAAGCTAAACAGTTTGTTGCTCAAACCACAGTAAGGGATACACAAGTTGGCTACTGGTTTGAGCTGAATGAACATCCTGAAATTGATCTTCATAATGGTGCAGATAAAGAATTTCTCATCATTGGGAAGCATTACTACAACCAGAACAACTTACCCAAAGATTTAAACCAGCAAATTCAGGCTTTAGTTCAACAAAGCCATTGGCAAGCGGTTCATACAGACGAGCGCCAAGGCAATCAACTGATTTTACAACGTCGTCATATCAAGACAGTTCCAGAATACCAGCCATTACGAGATCGACCGAAAGCCTCTGTACAACGTGCTCGTGTAGTTGGACCAGAAGGGGAAAGCATCTATGTCGACCAGTGGGGGCGCATTAAAGTCCGTTTCTTGTTTACTCGAGCTGATGACCATCGCCATGATGGTGGGGCAGGAAGTAACGACAATGATACCGACTCAGCTTGGGTTGATGTACTGACCCCGTGGGCTGGAAAGGGTTATGGGGCACGATTCTTGCCACGCGTAGGGGAGATCGTTGTTATTGATTTTTTTGACGGTAACGTTGATCGTCCGTTTGTGGTGGGACGTATTCATGAAGCTGAACGCCATCCAACTCAATTTGACCAGAAAGGACAACTACCAGACACTAAAAAATTGAGTGGTATCCGCTCGGAAGAAGTTGATGGCAAAGGCTTTAACCAATTACGCTTTGACGATACGACTGGACAAATTAGTGCACAGTTACAAAGCAGTCATGGTGCCAGTCAGTTAAATCTTGGGAAACTGAGTCATCCTAAAGATAAAGAAGAAAGTGAAGACCGCGGTGAAGGCTTTGAACTTAGAACAGATCAATGGGGTGCAGTACGTGCAGGTAAAGGTTTATTAATTAGCGCTGCAAGCCAAAACAGTGCTTCAGATATTCAGTTGAATATTCAAGAACTGTTAATGCAACTGACGGAGTCTTTGGATCAACTTAAAACTATAGAAAACAATGCTCGAACCAGTAAAGTCTTTCAAGATGAAAATTATCAAATTAGTCAAGATCTTCTAACTCAAGTTGAGAGTACCTTAGAGAAATTCGAAGAATCCAATATTTTAGTCAGTGCTCCCAAAGACTTTATTTCAGTAAGTCAGCAAAATCAAACTTATGTTGCTAAAGAAAATATAAAAATGATGGCTGGGAAACAACTTGATTTGAGCTCATCTGGTGAATTGACTGCTCATGCAGCAAAAGGCTTAAGTTTTTATACACAAGAAAAGGGAATTAATGCTTTTGCCACACAAGGGAATATCAAAATTCATGCACAAAATGATGAGCTAGATTTAGCATCTTTAAAAGATTGCAAGATTATGAGTACTGAAAACGCCATCACGATTGCAGCCAAAAAAGAAATTATGCTGACTTGTGGTGGTGGGTACATCAAAATAAAAACTGATGGTTCAATTGAAATTAATAGCCCCGGATTAGTCGAAGTAAAATCTTCTCAAACTAAGTTCCTTAAAGGGACCAATCATAATTTTCAGTTGCCGAATATTTCTAGCAAAATCTGTATTCCATGTTTGTTAGATGCAGCAAGGAAATCATTACCGTTTGTACATCGGGAAATTTGATATGAATACTATTCAACTCTTTGATCATATTTCTCAACAGCAAGAATCGAATCCAAATTTAAACTTTTATTTGCTTTTAGATACTGCGAAAAATCATATCTACATCAGACGGTGGTTAAAGACACTGTCGGAAAAACAATTCAATCAAATTGGGAACTTATTTCACGGCACTATCGATGAAGCTTCGCCTTTAGAAGTATCTCCTTTGTTGATGGGCATCGATCAAGGAAACAATGAAACACTGCAACGGACACTTTTAGTCAGCGAGAATATAGGGATGTTTTCACTAATAGAAACATCTTTGTCTAAACAATCACTAATAAAGCATTTACAGCCTTTTTTACAGGCTGAGATGCCGAATGGTGAACTGGCTTTGTTCCGGTTTTACGATCCATCTATTACTAAAATCTTAGATAAGATGTTGGATAAGCAGGAATATCAAAAATTATTTAAGCCCTTGAATAATTGGTGGGTTCAACAAGCCAATGACACCTTTAATAATTTAGTGAGCGATTGATATGGCAATTAAGTTTACGCAAGAACAAATCGATTCATTCATTACAGACCGTGAAGAAGAATTAGCTTTGTGGAATTGGAATAGGTTAAAAGAAAAATTTCCATCGCTTTCCAAAAAATATTTTGACGATGATGAGAAAAAAGGTGTTGATTTTTTACTTCTTGCCCAAACTCGCGTGAAAGAATATTTACATGGTTTGGAAGATGACATCGACTACAACAAATGGCGCGCGGTCTATGGGGAGATTTGCTTCATTGTGAATAAATATAATATTGATGAAGACAAATGGAATAGAGGAATTTTGGAAGAAAGGTTATGGCCCCCATATTTAAGAATAGACGTTTTAGCAGGGATTGTAGAAAGTTGCTTGAATAATTCTGAATCCCAAAAATTCTATGCTGCCTTGGAGAAAGAAACATGGCAGTAGCAGCAGATATAGGTAGTTTAGGTGGATGGGGAACAGTCTCTGAAACGGCAGGTACTGTTGTTAAAACAGGTACTAGAGCAAATCCTATCAGCGCGATATTGATTGGAGTTTTAACCCCATCCACATTAGGTGATGGGGCAATTTCAGGAATGCATAATATTAATATTAATGTAGCAGAAGAAGATATAGAGGATGGTCGATCATCTATTTCACAGGAACAAAAAGATAGAGCATTAGCATCAAGTAAAGCAAAGACTAAAGAATTAGAAAAATCTTGTAGTAATAATAAAGAATGTAATAAAGGGCAACACAGTGGCCGAATCCAAGCACAAAATGGAGAACGCATGATTGTAACTGCCACTGAAGCTGGCAGCGCTTGGACAAATCAACCAGTCCCACCACCATTACTTCTATGTAAGCAATATGCACTTTCAATGCGCATAGCTATGTTGAAAGTAGAGGGGCATAGTAAACCCGATCAAAAGACAAACAATAAACCTGTTGATTATCATAAAGGTGCAACGAAGGCATATAAAGCTTTAATAAAATGGATGGAACAGAAAGTGCCTTATGGGGTTAGTTCTAGAGGGGCGAATAAACATTCCTTTAGCTTTGATGGGTCATATCAGCTTGGTAGATTAAAAGAAGGGCAAGATTGTAGACGTATTGACTTAGATGTGATGAAAGGCGAGATATTAAAGAGTTAATTATGAGTAAAATTGAGCAAGTCGTAAATTTCTTTCGTAATCATCCTCGGTTTCCATTTTTAAATTGGAATACTAATTATGATGATTACTGCGCTATGTTTTTATGTTTGACGAATATTTTAAAGTGTTATATTCCAAAAGAAGCATATATGGATTCATCATATGCATACGGTTATATGGAATTCAGAGGAAATCCGGATGGAATAGTTGCTTTTCCATTAACATGTAAACTGTCGGAATTAGAATTAGTTATTTTTTTAGGAACAAGAGAAATAATACAACATAACAATGGTGAAGCTTATTTTTCAGTTCAAATAAGTAGAGATGATCGTTGGGGTGATCGTTGGGAGAGAAATACTCCTGAAAATGAATGGTATAATGAGATTGCTATTCTTTTCGACTTTAATAATCCAGTAGCATTACAAAAGATAGATACAATTTTCAAAACAATCTTTGAAAAGAAAATGACTTTTAAAGATTTAAAATCTCTTGAAGAAAGTAATTTGAATTTTGATGATGAGTGAGTTGTGTAAATATTCAAGCTCACTCTTGAGTTGGTTTTGGAGGAGAGGTTAAGACTTTATTTGGTTCTGATAAATTATAGCATCTTGGTAGATAAGAAGCGGCAAAATTGTAGACATATTGACTTAGATGTAATGAAAGGTGAAATACTAAAAAATTAATTATGAATAAAATTGAGCAAGTCGTAAATTACTTTCGTAATCATCCTCGGTTTCCATTTTTAAATTGGAATACTAATTATGATGATTACTGCGCTATGTTTTTATGTTTGACGAATATTTTAAAGTGTTATATTCCAAAAGAATCATATGTGGATTCATTATATGCATTATGGAGGCTAAACCTGATCAGCCCAAACAGGACAATACATTTAAAGATAAACAAGTAATGAGTATTGCGGAAGCAGAACAATTGATCGAACAATATAACAAACAAGAACTTGACCACTTATTAGATGAATATTTCCCTGATGAAATACAGGCCATGATAGATGGGCAAGGTGTAGAGTATGATGACCATATCAATGATTATGAGGAAAAAGCTTTAGAACAACAAAATAATTCAGATGATGCTATTGCTGATCATGCAGAAGAAATCCCATTGAATGAACAAGCAACGCCACATTTTGGTTTTGGGGCGGATGTATGAGTACAGCAGTTGCAAAGTCATCTGTTAAATCCATCAGAGTCACTAAAAAAGGGGAACAATCCGCAGCCGACTGGATAAAAGGTGTATTAGATGGGAGTGGATCAAGCCCGGCACAAATTATTGTAGCAGTTGTGATTGGCTGTATCCCTTTTGTGGGGCAAGGAGTCGATGTCAGTAATGTCATTGTTTCAATTGTCAAAATTTCAGAAAAACCGAATAACAAAGACAACTGGTTTGATTTAGTCTTTAATTTAATTGCATTTGTTCCTGTGGCCGGAGATGGACTTAAAATTGTATTTAAGCAATTGCGTTCTGGTAAATCTATGGGAGCAATATTAGATGCAATTCCAAGTAAAACCATGCGTGGCAATGTTGAAAAATGGTTTAGGAACTTAAATTGGAACGCTTATACCAAACAATTGCAGACCACCACTAATAAAATAATCGATCGACTCATTAATGTATTTGATAGCTGGATGACCAGAGCGGTCTTGGGACAAGCCCGATTAAAGACACTTGTGATGCAACTGAGACAAATGGAAAAAGTTGCGAACAAGCAAATTGAAATGGTGATGAAAGACCTGTAATTAGCGCATAAAAAAGCTTTGGCAACCCCTTATCCAAATACGACAGCGAAGGCACCCATCCATACGCCAGGTGGTTCAAAGAAACCTAATTCTACGTCTGCCCCTCGTACACAGCAGAATGGTCAAGTTTTTAAAAATACACGTGGTAATACAGCCAATACCGGAACGATGAATACCTCAACTAAAAGACAATCTAAAAAGCGCAGTAATAAGGAATTAGGTTCGGGCGGTGAACACATCACGGATTATTACTTTGTGAAGCGGAAAAAGAGCCGTACCAAAATTAATAATAATGGTGTGCTGTATGAATATCATGATACTGGGCATGATGGTATTGACCATGCCTGGTATAGCAATAGTATTGGTCATAAGTACCGGATTACCGATAGCAAAGCGACGAATTTAGCCAGTCATAGAAAAATCATGACTCCTAAAGCA
Source organism: Acinetobacter tibetensis (assembly GCF_023824315.1). Taxonomy (NCBI): domain Bacteria; kingdom Pseudomonadati; phylum Pseudomonadota; class Gammaproteobacteria; order Moraxellales; family Moraxellaceae; genus Acinetobacter; species Acinetobacter tibetensis. The sequence continues at coordinate 1,355,179 of NZ_CP098732.1, forward strand.
GCAATGGATGCTTTAAGCATGGGCTTGGATGTCTATGTAAAGTCTTCCAAAGAGAAAAAAACTAAAAATGCATTGGGTAAAACTGCAAGTGATGGAGCACAAATGTCACATCTTTGGATTGCGAATAAAATTCGTAGCGCAAATATTACGTCAAGTCATAAAGTTAAATTACTTGAGCAGATTGAAGCTTGGAGGCGTGTTAAATTTAAGGCTCGTACTGAAAAAAGAGTAGGTAAAACTGTTGCAGTGCAGTGCCCTTATGATAGGAGTTTAGTCACGATAACGGGAAATCAATTTGACCACCATAGTCAATGTAAAGGTCTGGATAAGCCGAAATGTACTCGTACAGTGACCTCGCATGCAATTACTTTAGAATTTGTTTTGCCGAATGAAATGCTGGAGCGTTAAGAATGTCAATAACAGTCAATGATCAAGAAATAGATTGGCAAAAATGGTTAGAGTTAGAAGTTACTGACGAGAATGATTTTAGAGATAATCATTTATTAAAACAGGACTATCATGAAAATTTTGATGAGCTTGTAAATGGATTATATTCGGTTACAGATGGTTTTAGTGATTATAAAAAAGAAAAGAAGTTTGGTGGTTATATTGCTGCGGGTCACCAACGTTTATACGATGCACTGAATTTAATGTCTTTACACTATTCTGCAGGTGGAGATAACACTAATCTTGCTGAAATTAGAGCATGGGCTAAAAAAGAAGCAGATACTCGACTTGCTTTAGCAAATAGAGTTGAGTATGCCAATGCCTTGGCTAAGAAACAATTTATAGAACTTGATCGTAATAAAGGGAATGAAACATTACATTCTCCTTTAAAACAAGCGATGGAAGAAACGCCAACTAATATTAAGTCAGTTTCAGCAGAGGCTGCATTTTTAAGTACAAAAGAAAGCCAAGTATTTAAACATGATTGGAATTTTACCGATGAAGCAATGTCACTTAACGAGTTAACCGAGATTGCCATTGGTAATGATGTCCTGCTGAATTGGGAAGTTTTGGATATGCGGGATTTGACGGCAGATGAAATTGTAAATCTGCCACCGTCGATTCGAGCTGATGATGTCAAAATTCTTAAAATAGAAGACTATACAGGTATTCCAACGAGTGCCGAAAATGGCATCACTAAAACTATTCAGATTGTGATGATGGATGATGCGTATATGACCAAAAACTTTGGTGAGGGTACAGATGCGTCATTCCAATTGGCAAAAATTCCGAATAGTAAAGATGCAGTTTCTTATTCTAATATTTGGAAAGAAGATCATAGCCCATTGACGATTTATATGAATAAAGAGCTGTTGAAAACCGTTGAAGGCTTTAACGCCACCTTGGCGCGTATGGAAGATAGTATCACCCAGATGGTGGATACCTTGAAAAAGGCCGATGATGCGAACAAGATCATTACCTATGACAAGCTACAAAAAGAAGTGGACAGTTTTATGGCGGATTATGCCTATACCACTGACCTGACTCAACGTCCGAACTTCTACAGGATATTAAAGTGGGTGATATGGTTTTATCTATGCCTGAAGCAGGTGTTGGAGAAAAAACATATAAACCTGTATTACGAACTATTCATACGCCTGAAAAAGAGGTATACCGTTGTACTTATTGGGCAAGAGACCAGTATGAAGAAGATGAACCAGAAATTAGCTATGTTTTAGCAACTGCAGAACACCCAATTTGGTCGATGTCTGAAGAAAGATGGTGTCCTGCAAAAGGATTAAACACAGGCGATAAAGTATTTACCTTGGCAGTTGATAAACAGTTCCATTTTTTATATGCAAATAAATTGTATAAAACTACTGATAGTGTTGGAAAAATATATGGTCATACCTCACCACCATTACAGGATTTTGAAGATGCAGTTAGAATAGATACTTTTTTTGAAATAAATAAAGATTATATATATGGTTATAACCAAATTTATAGAAATAAATATAAGCCAGCACTCTTAAATGAACTTGACTTAAAATTGGTAAAGGAGCTCGCAGGTGCTGCAGACTCAACTAGTTTGTTATGTGATGTATATAATCTGGAAGTAGCAGAAAATCATACTTATTTTGTAGGCGAAGAAGGTTTATGGGTACATAATTGTGATAACTGCTTTAATAGTGACTTAGTCCGAGAATATGTCCCAGTTGTACCTAGCGATGGTACAGGTACGGTTTATTACAAAAGTGGTTTATCTAATTAGTTCTTAGTTCGGTTGATGCAAATGGCAACTCTATTGCAAATAAAGACTTTATTAATAATCCAAGAGTACTAGTTTTCTTGCCAGTCAAGGGCATTTACAAACTTTGGCGGAGTTAAAGGCGCCTATGGATAACAATATACAACATACCTGTTTTGTAGCAGGGACATTGGTTCATACCAATCAAGGTTTAATTCCGATTGAGCAATTAAAAGCTGGTGATTTGGTACTTTCAAAACTTGCAAATGGAGAATTGGTCTATAAACCAATTTTACGGACCATTGTGACAGAAAATGTACAAGTTTCATTGATTGAGTTGGAACAATGGGTAGATCCACCACTACCTATGAGAGAGCGTTTGAATTTAAGAAGATTAGTAAATTAGCAAAAACCAATACAATTATTGGTTACTGCCAATCATCCTTTCTGGATTGAAAATAAAGGTTGGCGAACAGCAGAGGAGATGACATGGGAGGATCTTGCTGTAAGTAAAGATGGCACTCGGTTTGTTGCAAGAAGTGGAAATAATCCCTATAAAGATAATGTACTTGCTCTAGTCTATAAAACTGATCGGCCTGATATTGGATTTGTCCCTTATTTTGATGAAGATAATCCACCATCAAATGGCAGTTTAATTTGTTTGAGTACAACAGAGGAAATAGGCAATGCTGATTATAAACCTGTTTTAAGCAAGTTATTTGTTTATGATAAGCAGTGGAAAGAAAATTTATTAGGTCAATTACCAGAAAACCAGTGTGCAAATGTAGAGTTTTATGGCTTTAAACAAGGACATTGGGTCGATCCCGAAACCGTAGAATGGAATGAGGGTGAGGGTTTTCTCACTACAACAGTTTATAATCTTGAAGTGGCGGATACACATACTTATTTTGTGGGTGAAGCTGGGATTTGGGTACATAACTGTGGTGGTGAAGAAACTACTGTTAATAGTCTGACACTTGAAATGGTAGAAGCATTGTTACCAGCAGCTAAACAATACTGGATTAATGATATTCGTTTAGTTGAAACTTATACTTCAACAGTAAATCAGGTCTATGCAATGGTAGGGCAAACCACTTACTTGCCAATTATTGCTGCTCGTAGTAATGATCAAGATGGTTCAGAGCGAATCAAGCTGGAATTGACAGGCTTTAGTCAAGGCACAGTACTTACTGATGGAGCAAACTACATTACGATTAGTTCGACTCAGCAGTGGATAGATATCAGTACTTGGGATTGGGCTCAGTTACGCTTTGCGGGTAATCGTAATCAGGACATGACGATTCAGGTAAAAGCCACAGCCATTGAACAAAGCAACCAGCACAGTGCAAGTAGCTTGAAAACAATTTCAGTGAAAATGCTAGGTGGACAAGCCTGTGTAAGCCCTTGGCAATTGGTCAATGGTTTTGTTTCTACATGGGTAAACCGCGTTGAATCTATTCCATTACAGGTAAAAGCGCATTGGTCATGCCAGATTCCACTGCTTTCAACTCAGTTAGAGTTAAATAGCCTGCCAAAAGAAGAAGATGAGGATCAGATTCTACTCCGTCGGGAAGAACAGTCCGACGCATGGCTTAAAGGTTTGGAACAAACTGCACAGCAACATTGGAAACAATTGTTTTAATGAACAGCGGGGTAGGGATGAATGAGCCATCCCTACTTTATTTCTAATCTAAACTTAATAATCTTAAAAGGAATAAAAATGCCCCCATTATTTTATATCTGGGATGCAAAGCAGCATCATCCTGATGTCCAAATTAATGATCTTGAACAGGCTGAGTATTATGCAACTCATCCACAGAATATCGGGTATAGCGATAATCTAGAACAATGTTTACGTGCTATTATTAAAATAGTGACTGACCCCGAACTTTCAGAAAACTTTGATCAAGATATTATAGATTTTTTTGATAATGCAGAGGGATATATTGTACCCACACAAGAGAATGTGTTGGATATAGATCGTTATTTCTTTGAAAAAAGTCAATATTTATATAAAATTGTTGTTGAAGCGATTATAAAATATGATGTGGTAGGCTTTGATGCAGGGGCGTATATCTTCTTCAGCAAAGACAATATATTTCCAAAACAGACCAGTATTCAACGCTGGCTAGATACAGTTCAACCCATTACCAAAGATCAGTTAAGCCAGTTTAAAGCATTACCAGCTAATAAAAAAAAATTAGCAGATTTTTATAGAGCATGGCTGATGCAATATAGAGAAAAAATAAAATTTACGGAAGAAACAAAAAAAAATCAATATAATAACGGTGTTTGTTTATATAGGGATTTGAATGAAGCTATATATGAAAAAATTATTATATTAACTGCATCAAATTTATCTAAATATGAACTTGGATATTCGAAAGTCTCATTGAGTAGTTATATCCAGTATTCTGAAAATAAAGCCTTTTGGATTCGTAGAGAGCATTTTATTAAAGGTTTTACTTTGCAATATATACCAGAACTGCATGGTGTAGAGGGCGAGCCTTTAGCAATAACACATCCTAAACAGCTTGAAAGTATTTTTAAGCAAATTTATGATTTTTTAATTTATGATGCTGAGCAACATAAAGATTTAGAAACTTTAAATCAGTGGGTTAATCATGGTGATGAAAAATACTATATTACAGGTGGGGCTGTATTCAATCGTTTAGCTTTTGCTAAATATTTAAATGATCCTTTGTATGATGAATTAGTGCAGGAAGCATTGCCTTTTATTTTGAAAGATGAATATTATAAAGATGTGACAATTGATGAAATATATAAAGAGGTTGAAAGAAGATATAACGATGTAATATCTTGAGTTGATTTGGTGGTTTTTTGTAAAATGAGTTATTTAATAGCTCATTTTTTTATTTTATTAGGATTCTAATAATTTTAGAAGGAATAAAAATGTCCTCATTATTTTATATCTGGGAAGGGCTTTGTTGCACAAAGATTTATTATCCTAAGCGACTCAGGTTTAAGTGACAACTTGGGTGTGTAGTCAGCCTAGCTCAGTAAATTTATTTAATACTGCTACACGAGCATAAATTTCATTTACTTGGCTTTGAAATATCTCCCAATAATTTGATGCAATGCATCTTGGTTTCTACCAAGCTTCACCTGTGATACCTAGACCACTTTTTCCAAATTGTTCTTCCTAGGTATTTGACCGTTTTCAACAATTCATTTCTTGCCAAAGATCTCATTTTTTTGTCTTTCCAGAGCTTCGCATTTTTTCTTGGCGGAATCACTGCATATGCCTGTCGATCTGAAATGACTTTTCTGCAGTATTTCGTGTCATAAGCCCCATCTGTATAGACAGAATCAATCCACTCATCCAGTGGAATTTGATCAAGTAAAGCTGCATCAGAATAGGGTTGATTTCGTCCGTGTTTACCTTGTGGTTGAGCATACCATTAAGTAGTGGGATCAAACCAAATCGATATGTTTCCTCGATTGATCAAGGCTTTATTGTAAGAGCATCAATTTGTTGTACGGTAGCCTTTAGGTATAGGCTTATTCATTTGTAAATTATATTGCTGAATAAGCCGTCATGAATAGGTTTGTGCAACAAAGCCAGTAGATCACGCCAAGGACAGTCAGTTCTAATTCTATAAAAAATTGCTTCGATAAAACCTCTGAGATTATGTTTGAGATAGATACCAAACTGTGGACAATAGATTTCAGCTTTAACCCGTATTGATCTGCTAGCATTGGTTGGTGCATAGTGATATGTAAAGTAAATTGGCTTTTAATAAACCTAACATTTTTGAGCTGACAAAAATTCACTATACTCAGTATTTGTATCCATGAAAAAAATTACACGTTCAACTAAAGACCAATGATTTGATTTAAAAAATTTCCTTTAATCTGGCTTGGAGAATAGAATTGCTCGTTACCCGTTATAAGCCTTTAATCATAATCATACTACTGGTTTTGCTCGTCAGTTTTGCTACATATCGTTGGTGGCAAGGACCATTGTTACCTAGTTATGAAGTCGTATCTAGTCCATTGATTCAGACAGTTGTTGCTTCAGGACGGGTAGAGAAAGTATCTCGGACTCAGATTGGCAGTGAAATTACAGGGGTTGTTCTTGAGCGCTTGGTTCAAGAGGGGGATCGGGTCTCTCAAGGGGATGTTCTTTTAGTACTGAAATCTGATGAAATTTCAGCGCAGGTGCGGCAGGCAGAAGCTGAATTAAAGGAACTCGCAACCACTAGACGTCCGCAAGCAGAAGTCGATTTAGCGAATGCCAAAGTGCAATTAGAACAGGCTCAAAGAGAGGCGGTACGCAGACGAAATACCGAATTAGGAATATTATCAGCAGAGGAAAGGGAGAAATCGATAGAGGCAGAAAAACTCGCTCGTAATAATTTGGAATCAGCTCGATTAAAAGTTGCTTCACTTGCCCCAGATAAAGTTGAAGAGACAAAATTACGTGAGCGACTCGCTGCACTACAAGCGCAACTCGCCAAGACCAAAATTCGTGCAGAAGTTTCAGGTATTATTTTAACCCGTAATGTTGAGCCAGGGGATTTGGTACAACCGAGCCAGACTCTCTTCACTATTGCACTGGATGGTGCGACTGAAATTCGAGTGCCATTTGATGAACGAAATTTACCACTGCTGGCTTTACAACAAAAAGCAGCAGTGATTACGGATGCCTATCCAGATCAACCTTTTCCTGCCCATATTAATTTTATTGCCCCAAGTATTGATGCTCAACGTGGCACAGTAGATGTCCGATTAACAGTTGATCCAGTCCCTGATTTTTTGCGTCAAGACATGACGGTATCAGTAAATGTTGAAACCAACAAGCGCGAGCGAACCTTGGTCATTCCAAATGATGCTTTAAGCAGTATAAGTGGCAATAAGGCTATGGTTATTTTAGTAAGAGATAGAAAAATTCAACGTCATCCTATCACACTGGGTTTACGTGGTTTGGTCATGTCTGAAGTTGTAGCTGGATTGAAAGAAGGTGATCACGTCCTTACCGATGCAGAATCAGTGCTTAAAGATGGAACTCGTGTCCGAATAGAGCAAACTAAACGTGTTTTGCAGAGTCAAACGGATCCGACAAATAGCAAAAATGAATTACCGGTGAAATTCGATTGAAAAACTTTTTTGGGCGACTTTGGACAGAGTGGACTATCGCAATCAGTTTTCTGCGAGAGGGTCGCACACAGTCGATGATGATTACCATTGGCGTCGCGGTGGGGGTAGCGGTCATTGTGTTCATTAGCGCCTTAATTCAGGGCTTACAATCGAATATTGTAGAAAGGACTTTAGGGACGCAGGCGCATATTCGTTTGCTCTCACCAGATGAGGTGAATCACATTGTGCCACCAGCAGCAGGAACACTTCAGTTGTTACAAGAAGATCAGCGTGCGCAACGCTTACGCTCTATTAATAATTGGCAGCAGATTACTGAGACTTTAGATCAGTTGCCCGTGTTGACGGCGGTTTCTCCTGTGGTCTCTGGTCCTGCATTTGTACAGCGCGGAGATGCGATTCAATCGGTTGCTTTGGTTGGTATCAATCTTGAACGTTATCAACAGATTATTCCGTTAAAGCAATATATGGTGAGTGGTGAATTACGGGTCAGTGCGGATAATGTATTAATTGGGCGTCAATTGGCCAAAGATTTGGGTGTGCAAGTCGGAAGCAAATTAAGGTTAGATACTGGACAGCAGAAAAATGCAGTGGTGAACATCTCTGGAATATTTGAACTGGGCGTGCGTGAATTGGATGCGCGCTATGTTTATCTGGATTTGAAACAGGCGCAATCTTTACTTAATTTGCCGGGTGGGGTGACCGTGATTGATCTGACGATTCAAAATATTTTTCAGGCGGATCAAACTGCCTCACAAGTCGGACGCTTGACAGGATTAAAAGCAGAAAGCTGGATTGAAACCAATGCTCAATTAATGAATGCGATTACTGCTCAGAGCCTTTCGACCAACATGATTATTGTTTTTGTGGGGATTTCAGTCGCTTTTGGCATTGCCAGTGTGATGTCGGTGAGTGTGGTGCAACGGACTCGGGAAATTGGTATTTTACGTGCGACGGGGGCGACGCAAGCGCAAATTTTAAGAGTTTTCTTATTTCAGGGAGCAATTTTTGGTCTGCTTGGTTCCATGCTTGGTAGTGTAGTCAGCTATGGTTTGATCTGGGGATTTAATCAGTTTGGTCCTGGTTTGTTTTATATTTCGATTTCAATCAAGCTTATCTTGTCGGCATTATTCTTGGCGACTTTGACAGGGGTTTTGGCTGCTGCAATACCATCCCGTCGGGCGGCTGCACTCGATCCTGTGGAGGCAATTCGTCATGTCTGATTCATCTCAGGAAGTACTGCGTTTAGAAGCATTGCGAAAGTCCTACAACGTTGGGCAACCTAATGAAGTGGAGGTATTACATGGAATTGACCTGTGTATTCAACGCAACGATTTTGCTGCATTAATTGGTCCTTCTGGTTCAGGAAAAAGTACTTTACTGAATATTCTTGGCTTATTAGATCAGCCTAGTCGTGGTGAGTTGTACTTGTTGGGTCAGGCGACAAGCTGTATGGATGATACGGCTCGGACAGCGTTACGTGGCAACAGTATTGGTTTTGTGTTTCAGTTCCATCATCTTATACAGGCCTTTACGGCCTTAAATAATGTACTCATGCCATTAATGCTGAAGCAAGGCAAGCCAGATCAATTTGCGTTGCAATATGCCCATGAATTATTGGCCGCCGTAGGCTTAGATAAGTTCGCTGACCGTAAACCGAATGAGCTTTCTGGGGGCCAACAGCAGCGCGTGGCGATTGCACGTGCACTGATTACTCAGCCTGCACTATTGTTGGCCGATGAACCGACAGGTAATTTGGATACTCAAACTGCTGCGGAAATGTTTGAATTATTTCGTAAAGTACATCGCGAACATGACTGTGCAGTCCTTTTGGTGACTCATGATCCTAGATTATCGGCAACCTGTGATCGAACTATTAATCTGGTGGATGGGAGAATTCAGAGTGATTTCAAACACGAGATGAAATAAGGACAAATACGGATCACACGTCTGGGAATAGCAGTTCAAAACATATACCTTCTGCGCTATTGACTGCCTGATACATTCCCTGATGAAGCGTCAAAATGGATGCCACAATCGACAGGCCTAAACCGCCCGTTTGATGAGGGCTTTGTCTGCTGGAGCTGCACTGATAAAAACGCTCAAAGAGATGAGGCAAATGTTCAGGGGCAACTTCTAAACCACTGGTGATCACAGATAATGTAATCATCTGCATATTATTAATGATCTTTCGGCGGCTAAGCACATAAATAGTTCGGTGATTGCCGCCGTGAATGAGCGCATTTGATATCAGATTATACAGCGCTTGTTGTAACAGTTCTGGATCTGCCAATAGCTCAGTCGCTTCAAGCCTTAAAACAAAATTGCAGTGTTGTTCTTCAGCTTGATACTCGAAAATACTGAATATATCTTCTATAAATGATTTGAGCTGAATTTTCTGTTTGTTTAAGCAAACTTTGTGTGCATCTGCGCGGGCTAGAAATAACATGCTGTCAATCATTCGTTTTAAACGTTGATAGTCCTCCAAGTTGGAAATCAAGAGTTCCTGATACTGTGCGGGACTACGTTCATTCATGAGTAAAATTTCAGTCTGCCCGATTAAATTATTCAATGGGGTTCTAAATTCATGCGCAATGTCTTCAGAGAAGCGATTCAGTTGGCTATATCCCATTTCAATACGGTCAAGCATGGCGTTGATATCGGATGCTAGTTGTTCAATCTCTTGAGGGGGATGAACTAGATTGAGTCGCTGCTCAAGTTTGTGAATATTGATGGCATGGGTTTGTTCTCGCAGAGTTCTTAATGCGTTCAATCCCAGACGGCTAGCAATGGCACAGAGTATGAAAATGGCCAAGATGCCTGTAAATACATAAATGAAAAGACGTTTTTGAAAAGGCGAGATGATGGCTAAACGTTCAGACCACTGTTTGCCTGCAATTAACACATAGGGCTGCTGATTGATTTGAATGGTTTTCCAAGCAATACGCGTGGGGTAAGTATGAGCCGATAAATCTTGGAATTGAATCTGGGGTTGATGGGTAAATTCAGGCAGCGGAATACCAAGAGGATTGATGTTGATGAGAATCTGATCGCCTTGAATCAATAAAAACAAATTATCCTGATTTCCCAACATGTTTTGATACAGCTTCGGGCGAGCGATAATCTGTTCAATATTGCTACTGTCTTGCAGCAAAATTTCCAGTCGCTCAATTCGTTCAACCAAAGCCCGATCTTGCTGAGCAATTAAAATATGGTTGATACCCAGATAGGTCATAAATGCTACAGCGCACAAGACCATTGCAGCACACCCTGTAACCAATAGTGTTAATCGGAGTTCTAAAGAGCGAATGGGCTTGAACATTATGCTTCAACCGAAATTTTATAGCCCAAGCCACGGACAGTATGAATGAGTTTTATCTCATGCCCCTCGTCAATTTTACTGCGTAAGCGTCGTACCGCGACATCAATAAAATTCGTATCGGTATCAAAATTGATATGCCAAACTTCGGAAGCAATTTGCCTACGCGTAATAATTTCATTTGGGTGCCGCAGCATAAAGTGCAATAAATTAAATTCTTTTTTACTGAGTTCAATTAACTGCTCATGTCGCCAAACTTTATGATGGATTAAGTCCATTTTTAAGTTGCCCATGCATAGCTCGTTTTCCTGAACATACTGTTGCCGTCTCAGCAAGCTTTTAATGCGTGCGAGTAATTCAATATATGAAAAAGGTTTGGCCAGATAGTCATCGGCACCCAGTTCCAGACCTTTGACCCTATCAATAATCTGGTCTTTGGCAGTGAGAAAAATCACGGGTATATGGGAAAATTGACGCAATACTTTTAAGACTGCCCAGCCATCAATATCGGGTAGCATCACATCTAGTATGACCAAACTATATGAATGCATTTTTAATTTTTCCAAGCCTTCTAGCCCTGAATGAACACATTCAGCCGCATAGCCAGATTCACTTAAGCCCTTCACCAGATATGAGGCGATCTTCACTTCATCTTCGATAATTAGAATACACATTTTGCTTAGACTCATTTTGAAGATGACAACTTTGTAATGTGATTGTCATGCTTCAAATCATTCAGGTTGTATAAGATTTTGTAAAACTTAATTCGGGGCAATCATGATGAACAATCTCAAAGGGCTTGTTTTAACAGTAATGCTGATGAGTAGCAGTACTTTTGCACAAACTGTTCAATTGAATCAAGTTTATTCACTCGATTCCAAAGCTGCACACACCCTTGTTGATGCCGCAGTGGCTGCTTGTCAAAAAATACAGCACAACATTGCTGTGGTTGTGGTTGATCGGGGAGGAAATACCTTGATGGCAAGTAGGCATGAAAATGTCGGCCCCCATAATTTGGGCGCAGCCGAAAAGAAAGCCTATACCGCTTTATCGACCAAAACAGCGACCTTGCTGTTAAGTCAAAATGCCCATGAAAACAGTGATGCAAAAAATTTAACCACTTTATCTAATTTGCTGTTGTTAGGGGGTGGTTTACCAGTGCGTTATGAAAATCAGGTGGTCGGTGCAATTGGGGTTGCGGGTGCAGGAGGTGCCAAAAATGACCAGTATTGTGCTGAGGCAGCCATTCAGTCTAGTTTTAATCGTTAAGGATTCCATTATGTTTAAGAAATTTTTACCACTCTCAACATTGTTATTGACATCAATGACGTTTGCACAAAATAACCCATTAAGTGTACACGTGTTAAATCTAGAAAATGGTTTACCTTCTGCTGATGTTGAAGTAGTGCTCGAAAAGAGTTCTGGCAATAAATGGGTGAAGCTGAATCAGCAAGTTACAGGACAAAATGGTCGTATTGCGGCACTTTTTCCTGAAAATCAGCCGTTAGCACAAGGGATTTATAAGGTTACGTTCAAAACAGGAGACTGGTTCAAAAAGAATAATCAGAGCACTTTTTTCCCAGAAGTCCCCGTTATCTTCAAAGTTGATGGCAGTGTCAGTCACTACCACATTCCCTTGTTATTAAGCCCCTATGGATACTCGACCTATCGAGGTAATTGATAATCTAAAGGGCTGGTAAAACTAGCCCTTTTATTTGCTTATAATTTAATACAAAGAAATGTATTTGTTCATCATTTCTGGGAAAACATATAACAAAAACAAATTTGCTGAATCAGTTTGATATAAAAATATACTCTAGAGGTATTTCACAAAATTAATTTTTTCATTTAAAAAAGGAAAAAGATTTTGTCTTGAGATATAGTCTAAATGAATGGATAAAAGAATGACCAATCGAAGGATTTTGATTGGCATAAAAGTTGCTGATTTAAGCAATAGGGTCTTAGCTAGGTGAAAAGGATATGACATCACTCAGCCAACAGATGAATGTGAACCACTATTCTCGGCAAGCAGATTTTGCTCAGAATTTAATGGCGAGCATTTGTGGTGAGCATCGTTTAGAGACAAGTGCACGTGATACCTTAGATTTTCATTATGATGGTATGCGGTTACCTAATCGAAAAATGGCAATTGGCACGATTCGTTATGGTGCAAATGTTGCCATCAATATTTCCAATTTAAAAGCCTACAGTATTAGCTTGCCTTTGCAGGGGAAACAAGCCTTAAGTATTCGTGGTGAAAATTATGTTTCGGATGAGAATAGAGGGTTAATTGTCTCGAATAATCATTGTCAGGAGTTAATTATTGACCGTGATTGCCAGAAATTGCAGGTGGTGATTCCTGAGCGAAGTATGCACATGGTTTTGGCAGATTTGTTGAATCAGTCAATTGATCAGCCCATTATTTTTAATCCAGAAATGCACATTGATTCGACACAATTAATTCATGCATGGTGGAAAAATATTCAAAATTTCTTGCAGTTTAATGCACAGAATAATGGTTTTTTTGGCTTGCAAATGTTGTCTGATGACTATGAAAATTTTGTGATTAAGGCGTTATTGCTTTCTCAGGAGCACAATTATTCTGCGGCATTAAAAGTACATGCACAGCAACAAGAGCCGATCTATATTCGCAAAGTTAAAAATTTTATTATTGAGCATGCACATGAAGATATTCGTGCTGATGATTTACAACGTTTGGCAGGTGTTTCAAAGTCAAAACTATACGATGAATTTCAGCAATATTATGGTACTAGCCCGATGTCTTTTTTGCGCAAATATCGCTTGCAGCAAATTTATAAAATTTTAAGTCATACCAATATGAGTGCTAAGTTATCGATTTCAAAACTGGCTTACGATTGGGGTTTTACTCACCTCAGTCGTTTTTCCCAAGACTATAAAGAGGAGTTTGGTGAAAAGCCAAGTGAAACTAAAAATAAGTCGCGTGAATAAATGATTAGATATAAAAACCCCCCTGATTGAGAAATTTCATCAGGGGGTTTTTCTATGCGATATGCAAATGTGTTAGACCGAATTTTCTAAGTTATAGATTGCTTTAGATTTGGATTTTTCATAGATGACTTTTAGGGTTAAAGCTATAAATGAAATGAAAGTTGGGATAGCCAGTACAAAGAAGATGCCACCTAAGCTTAAGTTAAAGGTGAAAATGAGTGAACCGAAGAATGCACCTAAGATTGCGCCAATCCGTCCAATACCATGCATCCAAGACACACCAACTGCGCGGCAAACGGCTGGATAGAACATCGTTGCTAACGGTAGCAATGAAGACTGCGCACCAGCAAGCAATGCACCAATCAAGAAAATGGTGATACCGAGCAACAAAATATTTGAGCTGACTACACCTGCAACAAGGAATAAGCCGAATGCAATGAGATAGGCATATTTAATTACGGTGGTTGGATTCACTTTATCCATATACCAACCCATGATGGTTGCGCCAATTACGCCACCAAAAGGAAAAATTGCGGCAATTAAGCTAAATTGTTGTGTGCTAAAGCCTGCCGTTTTTAAAATAGTTGGCATCCAACTGGTTAAAAGATAAAACACCAATAGACTGGTAAAACAGCATAACCACAACATGCTTGAACCCCACAAGTATTTGCCCAATACAATTTTTACAGGATTTTCATTGGTGGTTTCGGTTTGTGGTAAGACCAGTTTCACAGGTTCATTAAAAGGATGACCTTGAATCTTTTCTAAGATGGCGAGTGCTTTGTCTTGGCGGTTACGTGCAATCAGCGATTGTGTTGATTCAGGCAATGCAAGTAGCAAGACAATCACCAACAGTAAAGGAATACTACCGCCAAGAATAATGACCTTAGACCAACCAAATCCTTCGAGTAAATAAGCGGACAATACACCACCACAAGAAATGCCTAACATAAAACCACAACCTGCGAGTCCTGTGAGGAAGGCTTTGCGCTTAACTGGCATATATTCAGACACCATGGTACTGATGTTTGGCATAGCTGCACCTAATCCAATCCCCGTAATAAAACGGTAAATCATCAGTTCTTGGGTAGAGCTGGCAAAACCGCAAAGAATGGTAAATACTGAAAATAGCAGTGTGGTTGTGACAATAATGCCTTTACGACCAAACTTATCGGACAGGGGACCTGAGATAATCGCACCGATTGACATGCCGACCAATGCGGCACTGAGTACGGGTGCCAGTTGTGGTTTGCTAATGCCCCAATCATCCAGTAAAGCAGGCGCAATAAAGCCAATAATTCCCGTATCTAGACCATCACAGAAAAAGACCAAAAAACCCAGAATAAAGACGAGCCATTGTAAGGGGGAGAGCTTCTCTCGATTGATAATATTGGTTGCTTCAATTGTTCTCATAATTCTTCCTTTGAAAGTATGATTTAACTCGGTTGGATTGACCCTTTTTATACAAATTTATTCATGGCATTGATGGATGAATTTTGCGTGAGCAATGTTCTTATGCCATGAGCATGAGTGAAGGGTATTCTATTTACACCAGAGTCATAACCTTATTTTGATAGGTATCAGGACTCTTTAAACGGTAGAGTAAGCTGTGATATCGCGAGGTATGAACATATCTTGATTGAACTATTTTTATACTTGGAGGACTATCCACTAACTCCTGAACTTCATCCATTTTTTCCATTCGTGCTGGATCGTTTTTTTTTACAGATTATTTTGTGCCACCTACACAAGCAAAAGAAGCATCCATATTTAGAAACGCGATATAGAATTGCGCATGGATTGGATAGTGCTCGCAGCTTTTGGACAGTCATCCTAAAAATTTGGATAGAAGATAAAGCCATAACAAAGTCAGGAGTTGACGATTATGGCTGGTCAAACGATTCAGATAAAAACCGAGACTGGTAAACAATTTAGTGCTTACTTGGTCGCCCCATCTTCAGGTAAAGGTCCAGGCATTGTGTTGTGTCAGGAAATCTTTGGGGTCAATGCTGCAATGCGGGAAAAGGCAAACTTTCTTGCCGAGGAAGGATACACCGTTCTTGTTCCTGATTTATTTTGGCGTAGTGCGGCCAATATTGAATTGGGCTATACCCCAGAAGATTTTCAAAAAGCTTATGCACTTTATCAGCAATACGATGAAAATTTAGGCGTAGAAGATATTCAGGACAGTCTGGCTTATCTGCAAACACGACCTGAATGCGATACGTCTACAGGGCTGGGTGTTGTTGGATATTGCTTGGGCGGAAAACTGGCATATTTAGCTGCCTGTCGTTTGCCAGAAGTTACTTGCGCCGTTGGGTACTACGGGGTTGGTTTAGAAAATGTATTGGATGAGCTAGCTAACCTAAAAGGACGTTTGGTACTGCATATTGCAGAGTTAGACCAATTTACGCCACCAGATGCACGACAAGCGATTTTGCAAGCCGCGAGTCAATATAGCAATGTCAAAGCTTATGTCTATGAAGATGTCGATCATGCCTTTGCTCGACCGAAAAGTGAACACTACCACAAACCATCAGCCCGATTTGCCCATGAGCGAACGGTGACTGCACTGCATGACACGATTGGACCACATTATGATTTGGTGGCGTTATGGGAAGAGCATATTCGGCATGAGTTTGATACACGAGATGTCCCAGCGACGATGGCAACCATGGTGGCAGAACCCTATGTCAATCATATTCCAACGTTGACAGGTGGTGTGGGTCAAAGTCAGTTAGCGCGTTTCTATCGTTACCATTTTGTCCATCAAAACCCTGAAGACATGAAGATTACCTCTATATCACGCACGGTGGGATCAACGCAGGTGGTCGATGAATTTATCATGAGTTTTACTCACGACACCGAAATTGATTGGCTACTGCCAGGGGTGAAACCAACAGGAAAATACGTCGAAATTCCTATGTTGGGTGTTATTCAATTTCGCGGTTCTAAACTGTGTCATGAACATATTTATTGGGATCAGGCATCGGTACTGGTGCAAATTGGTTTACTCAACCCTGAAGTATTGCCTGTGGCAGGTGTTGAGACGGCTAAAAAACTCCTGAATGAAGATTTACCTTCCAATACGCTGATGCCGTCATGGAACAGCAGCGAAGGCAAACCCATTGGTGAGGGAGTTTGAAGATGAATATTGATTTAAAAGGCAAGGTTGCCGTGGTCAGTGGCGGTGCAACTCTCATTGGCAAAGCCGTGGTTCAGGCTTTGGTAAATGCAGGCGCACGCGTTGCCATTCTAGATATCGATGCCAACGGAAAGAAAATTGCAGAAAGTTTTCCTTATGACGTGATGTTCATACAAGTGGATTTGACCAGTGATGTTGCGATTCAGCAGGCCGTCAAGAACATTCATCAGCATTTGGGTGAAGTCAGTTGTTTAGTGAACTTGGCATGTACTTATTTGGATGATGGCTTTCAGTCCTCGCGTCAGGATTGGCTAAAGGCATTGGATGTCAATGTGTTGTCTGTAGTGGAATTAACGCGTGCCTTTTATCCAGACTTAAAAAAACATCGTGGTTCGATTGTGAATTTTACTTCGATTTCTGCCAAGTATGCGCAAACAGGACGCTGGTTATATCCCGTATCCAAAGCGGCTATTCGCCAATTAACTCAAAGTATGGCCATGGATTTTGCCGTTGATGGCATTCGGGTCAATTCGATTTCCCCAGGTTGGACATGGTCGCGGGTGATTGCCGAAGTCAGCGGCAACAACCGTGAAAAAGCAGATGGCGTTGCCGCAGATTATCACTTATTGGGTCGCTTGGGACATCCAGAAGAAGTGGCGAATGTGGTGCAGTTCTTACTATCACCTGCAGCGAGTTTTGTAACTGGGGCAGATTATGCCGTTGATGGTGGATATTCGGTCATGGGACCAGAAGGAGCACAACCAGCCATTCCACGCTTAGCCAGCTAAAACAGACATTCATTATTCAGAACATTAAAAAATTTGGAGAAGCACATGCGCCGTATTGCAATTGTTGGAGCAGGACAATCAGGTCTGCAACTTGGATTAGGTCTGTTAGATACAGGCTATGACGTGACCTTAATTACCAATCGTACTGCCGATGAAATCCGTCAGGGCAAAGTCATGTCGAGTCAATGTATGTTTCATACGGCTTTACAAACAGAACGGGACTTAGGGCTGAACTTTTGGGAAGAACAATGTCCTGCAGTGGAAGGAATTGGCTTGGCTTTGGTCAATCCTGAACATGGTGGCAAAGCATTTGAATGGAGTGCGCGTCTGGAACGCTATGCACAATCGGTCGATCAGCGCGTAAAAATGCCCTTTTGGATGCAGGAATTTGAAAAACGTGGTGGACGATTAATCATTCAGGATGTTGGTATTGAAGAACTAGAGCAATTGGCCAATGAATATGAGTTGGTCTTACTCGCCGCAGGAAAGGGTGAGGTCGTCAAGCAATTTGAACGTGATGCGGAACGAAGCACTTTTGATCGACCGCAACGTGCCTTGGCACTGACCTATGTCAAAGGCATGAAACCCGTCTCGCCATATTCACGCGTCACTTTCAACATCATTCCAGAAGTGGGGGAATACTTCTCTTTCCCTGCACTGACCATTAATGGACCATGCGACATTATGGTTTTTGAAGGCATTCCCAACGGCCCTATGGACTGTTGGCAGGATGTACAAACGCCTGAACAGCATTTACAGCGCAGTCTTGAACTGCTTAAAAAATATGTGCCATGGGAATTTGAGCGTTGCAGCAATGTTGAACTTACCGATGCAGGCGGCTATTTGGCAGGTCGATTCCCACCAACAGTGCGTAAACCTGTTTTGACGCTGCCTTCAGGTAAAAAAATCTTTGGTATGGCCGATGCTCTAGTCGTAAATGATCCAATTACAGGTCAGGGTTCAAATAATGCTGCCAAATGCAGCAAAATTTATTTCGATGCCATTTTGTCTAATGATGATCAGGTCTTTAGTGAGGCATGGATGCAGCAAACCTTTGAGCGATATTGGGCCTATGCCGAAAAAGTCGTGGCGTGGACCAATAGTCTGCTGTTACCGCCGCAACCGCATGTTGTGGAATTACTTGCAGCAGCCAGCCAGAACCAAGCGATTGCATCAGTGATGGCAAATAACTTTGATGACCCACGAGATTTTGCACCGTGGTGGTTTGATGCGGAACAGGCTCAGCATTTTCTTGCCATGAAAACAGCTCAAAAAGTTGCCTAATCAGGTTTTGTAAAAAGGATCTTACTCATGATTGATAGCATTGAAGATATGGCATTACAGCCAGTAAACGTGGAAAACCCAAGAGAAATACGGAATTTACTTGGGCAGTTTGCAACAGGCGTAACGGTCATCACGACACGCAGTAAGCAGGGACGAAAAGTAGGCATGACTGCGAACTCTTTTTCTTCCTTGTCACTCGACCCGCCATTAATTTTATGGAGTTTGTCTAAAACTGCCCCAAGCCTGTCAGATTTTGTTGATGCTGAACATTTTGCGATTCATATGTTGGCACAGGAACATCATTCACTTTCAGGACATTTTGCCAAAGCCTCTGCCGATAAATTCGCAGGAATTGCACATCGAGAATGTGATGTGGGTGTACCCATTCTGGAGGATGTACTGGCAACCCTTGTCTGTCGAAATGTGACCCAATACGAAGGAGGCGATCACCTTATTTTTATTGGTCAGATTGAGCAATATCAACAACGGCAGGGAGAGCCATTGGTTTTCCATGCGGGGAAATACCGAGTCGCGGCTGCTCATCCAGAGCTAAGCAATTAAAGATTTAGTCACGATGTTTCATCGTGACTTTTTTATTTAGGAAAAAACAATGAAGTCTCATGTAGTACAAAAAAGTGTTTTGCTCTGTAGTTTGAGTTGTATTTCTGTCATGGTACAAGCCTATGATTTGCCGACTGTAAATTTAGGTATGACCAGCTTTTTAGATGGCGGCTTACCTGCGGGAACAGGTTGGTATGCACAGACCTATTTTCAAAACTATGAAAGTGATGAATTGGTCGATGCACATGGAAACAAACTCCCTTTACCGAAAACAGACCTCAACTATCAAGTGATCGTGGAGCAAATTAGCTACTTATCTAATGTTAAATTAGGCGATCATGCCAGTTTAGGGATTAACTTTCTGATTCCATTTGTGAGCAAAATGGATATGGACGATGGCTTGAATAATCTGGCAATCAAGTCGCAAAGTGGTTTTGGCGATGTCATGATTGGTCCTTTTGTGCAATTCGATCCAATTATGGGCGCAGCAGGTCCAAAATTTGTACATCGGATTGAGTTCCAAGTGAACCTGCCAACAGGGGATTACAGTTCACAAAAAGATATCAATCCAAGTAATCATGCCGTTTCGTTGAATCCATATTGGGCTGCAACCTACTGGTTTAATCCAAAGTGGACGGCTTCGACACGCATTCATTATCTGTATAATTTTAAAAATGATGATCCAAGTTATGCATTTTCAGGTGCAGATGAGCTTCAAGCAGGGCAGGCATTACATGCAAACTTTGCTACAGATTATGCAGTTACGCCACAATTTCGCTTAGGGCTAAATGGGTACTGGTTAAAGCAAATCACCGATACCGAAGTGGATGGCGAGAAAGTAAAAGGACGTAAAGAAAAAGTTTGGGCAATTGGTCCAGGTGCAATGTACAGTTTTTCACCAAATAACCATGTGGTTGCCAATGCCTATTTTGAACAAGATGCAGAAAATCGTCCTGAAGGGACGCGAATGCAAGTTCGTTATATTCATCATTTCTAATTCAACTTCGCCTTTTATCCATACAGGATAAAAGGCGATTTATTTCTTTGAGCGCTGAATTGTAGATTGTATTTAAATTGGGTTAGCTACAACGACGGGTAGATGATGGCAAAGTTCCAAAGCGTCTTTTATATTCTTGAGAAAATCTACCTAAATGCGTAAATCCCCATTTAAATGCCACGTCCGTAACAGTTAAATGTTCATTTCGTACAAGTTCTAAGTGTGCCTGCTCAAAACGTAATTCTCTCAGATATGCCATTGGGGTCGTGCCCAAATAGTTTTTAAAGCCCGTAAATAAAGTACGAACACTTACACCTGCTTGTTCGGCCAGCGTTTCCACACTTAAAGGCTCATGTAAATGTTGTTGAATATAGGCTTCAGTCCGTTTAATAAAGTGTGGCGAAATCGTTTTATCTTTATGAGAATCAATTTTATCCAAGCCATTATTGGGCTGCCCATAAATCAGCGCGTTTAATAGATTCGATTCAAACTGTTTAAAAGCCAATGGATGATGCAGTGGATGTTTGTCGCATGCCAGAGCATCTATTAAGGTGCGGAGCAATTGCAAAAAGTAGCTGCCATTTTGGCTAGTAAAATCGAGTTTAGGATCAAAAATAAGCGGAGTGTTGTCAGTGTCAGGAATATGTTGGCGACAATGATGCAGAAAATCATCTTTAGAAATTTTTAAAATGAGTTGCGGAGAGTTGGCATGCCAATGCATCCGTAAAGATTGTTGTGGTGAGATGATGGATGCGACTTGCGAATAGGACATAAATTTTTGACGTCCAAATTCAATTTCAGCATAACCGTGGGTTGGAATCTGGATTAAATAAAATTTGTCTAAATGGTCGGGTTCTATAATCACATCCGCACCGTAGACTAGACGGCTAATCGACAGGGCACCTGTTTTAATATGGTGCATGGTTGCACTAAAATTTTTCTGTGGCTTGGAGATTTTTAACAGGTGAGGTTTAAAAACTTGCCCCACATTTTTACAGATTTCATTTATATCTTGATGGTTGAAAAGTAAATTATGGGGAGAAAAAATAGATTCCTGCTGGAAATTCCGTCCATTTAATTCAGAAGAGTTGGCTTGATACATATCGTTATTCCTTTGGCTAACTCCTGCTTGTATTTCACCTTTGAAAATTCTGCTCGGAAGAATTTTGAAGCGGGTGTAAATACTGCACTTAGATGATTCAGTTGTGCGCAAAATATATAAAGATCAATGCAAGATACAGACCAGAATTGCCAAAAAATGCTGCTTTCAACAAGTATTCAGTGAAGGAATCAATATCCTTATTTTAAGTGTTTAATAACAGGCATATACTTGAAGATTCCATTCCATGCGCTTGGTTTTCTTATTCAGATCTTAGTCCTTAAGATCGATACAATTTTATAGCAAATCCAAGTGATCTGGTCAATTTTATGATCACTTGGATGATGCTGATCTTATTGAAATATGATGTATTTAAATGAATGTATGCTTATAGACATACATTCATTTGTAGGAAATTCATAAGATTCTGATTAAACGTCGTTGGCTGTTCCACATTAGAAATATGCGATGCATCAATTTCTACCAACTGACTGTTCGGAATCTGACTCTGCATAAACTCAGCATCCGCCACGGTTGTCACAGGATCTTGCCGTCCTGCAACAATCAACACGGGCACTGTAATTGTCTTTAATTGTTCCCGAACATCCGCTTTAGCCAAAGCTTCACAACAACTCGCATAACCTTCTGGGCTGCCAGCACCTAAGTCGTTTGAAAGCGTTGCAACTGTTGCTGCGTTGCTTTGGATAAAGGGAACTGTAAACCATCGCGAAGCTGCGGTGTCCGCGATGGATTGTAAACCTTGAGATCTGACTAAAGCCGCCCGATCCAGCCACGCCTGCTCCTGACCAATTTTAGCTGCCGTATTACACACCACCACATGGCTAAAACGCTCAGGATAATGAATAGCCAACCATTGACCGGTTAAGCCTCCCATAGAAATCCCACAAAATGCAGCGTGTTGAATCCTTAAATGATCCAGCAAATGAATCACATCTTCCCCCAATTGTTGCAGGCGATAAGGACCTTGCGGGGTAGAGGAAGCACCATGGCCACGCGTGTCATAACACACCACAAAAAACTGCTCTTTTAAAGCATTAAACTGCTGCTGCCACATGCCATAATTGGTGCCCAAAGAATTGGAAAATACCAAAGCAGGATTGCTGGCATCACCAAAAGTTGCGTAATTGATGGTTGCATCATTTGAAATAAATGTTGGCATAAAATCCCTCCCGACCTCCCTTTAAAAAAGGGAGGGGAAATATCTTAAATAGTTATGATTTGTTAAACCCGCTGAATAATCATTGCAATGCCTTGACCGACACCAATACACATTGAACACAAGGCATAGGTTCCACCCGTTTGTTCCAATTGGTTTAAAGCCGTGGTGACTAAACGCGCACCCGATGCACCGAGTGGATGCCCCAAAGCAATCGCCCCACCATTTGGATTCACCTGTGTCGTATCGTCTGCCAGACCTAGGTCACGGGTAACCGCCAGTGCTTGTGCCGCAAACGCTTCATTCAGCTCAATCACATCCATCTGTTCAAGACTGAGATTGGCTTGTTTGAGGAGCTTCTTAATCGCTGGCGCTGGGGCAAAGCCCATGATGCGCGGTTCAACCCCCACAGCCGTAGATGCAATAATCTTGGCACGGGGTTTGAGGTTGTACTGTTGAATCGCCTGTTCCGAAGCAATCAGTACAGCAGCCGCACCGTCATTGATGCCTGACGCGTTTCCCGCTGTGACGGTGCCTTCTGCTGTGACGACTGGCTTCAGTTTAGCCAAACCTTCTAATGTGGTCGATGCACGTGGATGTTCATCTGTATCCACCACAATTGGATCACCCTTACGCTGCGCAATACTTACAGGGACGATCTCATGTTTAAAAAAGCCTTGAGCTTGCGCGGTTGCGGTGCGCTGTTGACTCGTCAAGGCAAACTGGTCTTGATCTGCACGATCAATATGAAACTGTTGTGCCACATTCTCTGCGGTTTGCGGCATGGTCTCTACACCATACATGGCTTTCAGCTTCGGATTGATAAAACGCCATCCCATGGTGGTGTCTTCAATCTTCTGGCTACGACCATAAGCCGTTTCCGACTTGCCCATCACAAAAGGTGCGCGAGACATACTTTCCACACCACCTGCAATGATCAGATTCGCTTCACCGGCTTTAATCGCACGGGCAGCCATGGCAATCGCATCCAACGATGAACCACATAAACGGTTGACTGTTGTTGCTGGTACTTCAACTGGTAAGCCCGCCAATAATGCCGACATACGACCGACATTGCGGTTGTCTTCACCGGCTTGGTTGGCACAGCCGTAAATCATGTCATCGACTTGGGTCCAATCGACACTGGGATTACGTTGCATTAAGGCTTGAATCGGTACGGCACCCAAGTCATCGGCACGGATTGGGGCTAAACCACCTGCATAACGGCCGAATGGGGTACGGATGGCATCGATGATATAAGCGTTTTTCATTCTTACGTTTCCATTTTGAAATCTGTTGTTGTCACTGCCACAAATGATGGATTTATTCATTTTCCTTTGCGTAGGCAAAGCCTCACTTTTGATAGGGCAAAAGTGACAAAACCCTTTGTTACTCAGACACAACATCCTTGTTGTGCTGAGCAACGAGGCGACATCCTTGTCGCTAGCCATGTGAGCAAAGACAGTTTTAAATTTCTTTCCCAGCATTTGCTCGTGCTCAACGTCATCAACAACCTACTCAAATCCTGATCAGGATTGTTTTTGCAATCCAATTGGATAGATGCCTATAGTGAACAGGTTTTGTTGATGACAAAGTTTTTCTTGCGTGACGTTGTCACTCATTTTTTAAAAAAGTAACAAGAACGAGCGGTTGGACTTTGAATCCCCCTTTAAAAAGGGGGAAACTCCTCCCTTTTTAAAGGGAGGTCGGGAGGGATTAATTATCCTTGTGTCGCATCCACCAACGGAGCGCCCGTCATGGCCTGCAATTCTGCAAAGCTTAGACCGTCGACTTTCTCAATCACATTTAAGCCGTCTGCGGTGACATCAATCACACACAGATCGGTGTAAATACGATCGACACATTTCAAACCTGTCGCGGGATAGCTCAATTCAGCCACGATCTTCGGTTCACCTTGTTTGGTCACATGGTCGGTGGTGATAAAGACCTTCTTAGCACCGACGGCTAAGTCCATTGCACCACCCACAGCCGGAATTGCATCGGGTGCGCCGGTATGCCAATTGGCCAAATCCCCATTGGCCGCGACTTGGAAGGCACCGAGAACCGCAATATCCAAATGCCCACCCCGCATCATGGCAAACGAGTCCCCATGATGGAAAAAGGCTCCGCCTTGTAACATGGTCACATATTCTTTACCTGCATTGATCAACTCAGGATCTTCTTCACCTGCGGCGGGCGGTGGACCAAAAGCCAATAAACCATTTTCAGAATGTAAGAACACATCTTTATCTGAAGGCAGATAGCTGGCTATCTTGGTCGGTAAGCCAATACCGAGATTGACATAAGCCCCATCAGGAATATCTTGTGCCACACGTTCTGCAATTTGGTTACGGCTGAGTTTTTGATAGCTCATGATGTTCTCCTGATTACACAGCCACAGGTTCAGGTTGAACCTGTACCACATGTTGAACAAAAATACCTGCGGTGATGATGTGTTCAGGGTCTAAAGCACCGAGTTCCACCACTTCAGAAACTTGAGCAATGGTCACATTGGCTGCCATGGCCATGATTGGGCCGAAGTTACGTGCCGACTTGCGGTAGACCAAGTTGCCCCAACGGTCGCCTTGCTGGGCTTTAATCAAAGCGAAGTCGGCTTTGATTGGATATTCCAGTACATAATCTTTACCGTCGATATGGCGGGTTTCTTTGCCTTCGGCCAATAAGGTGCCGTAGCCAGTTGGGGTAAAGACTGCCCCGAGTCCCATGCCTGCGGCTTGAATACGGCAAGCGAGGTTACCTTGAGGGACCAGTTCCAATTCGATTTTGCCTGCACGATAGAGTTCATCGAAGACCCAAGAGTCGGACTGACGCGGGAACGAACAAATGACTTTTTTCACGGCACCGGCTTTGAGTAATTTCGCCAGACCATAGTCACCATTACCAGCATTGTTACTGACGATGGTAAGGTCTTTAATGCCGAGTTGAATTAAGCCATCGATCAGTTCAGCAGGCTGTCCTGCTGTACCAAAACCACCGATCATAATGGTTGAGCCGTCTTGTATCTGGGATAAAACTTCATGAATTGAAGCGGTTGATTTATTGATCATGTAAAGCACCCATACATTGATTTTCGGATCTGCTTCATTCGTGCAAATATCAAATGTCGAAAAGGGGAGTTGGAAATTAAAAAAATGTAGCGTTATTTGGAAACTGAATGGAATGAGCTAAGAGTTGTCTTAGCTCATTCATAATTTTATTTCTAAGCGTTAAGCCACCGCACGACGACGATCAACTTCAGTTGAAGGAGCAGAAGCCGCATCTTTGACCAATTCAATATTGAATGTGATGTGCTTAAATGGTTTGTCTAAACCACGACGTTGGATTTCAGCAGGATCAGTGACATCTACCGCAGTTGCGACTAAACCATCACGGGTTGCAAAAGCAAAGTCATCCCATAAATATTGATCACCTTCAATATTGAACTGGGTGGTTAATTTACGGAAACCTGGGGCAGAGACAAAATAATGCACATGTGAAGGACGGTTACCGTGACGACCTAACTTATTTAGTACGGCTTGCGTTGTGCCTTCAGGAGGGCAGCCATAACCGACAGGCATAGTGGTTAAAGCCACATATTGACCTTGTGCATCGGTTAAAATGGTGCGGCGTAAATTAAAGTCCGATTGAGACTTATCAAAGAATGAGTAGTTGCCTAAGCTGTTCGCATGCCAAACTTCAACTTTTGCATTTTCAATGATTTGACCGTCTGCATCACGGACAATCCCTTCAATAATTAAAGTATCAATTTTGTCCGATTCACTGCCATCATCCATGCGTGCAAAGCCTACAGTTTCAGGTGCACCTGCCACATATAAAGGACCTTCGATGGTACGTGGTGTACCACCTGTAACACCTGCTTTGGCATCTGCTTCATCGGCACGTAAATCGAGATAATGTTCCAAACCTAAGCCAGCAGCTAAAAGACCAAGTTCATTGGCTTGACCTGCATCGGTAAAATATTCCAAGCCTTTCCAAACTTCAGAGGGTTGGATATCTAAATCTTCAATGGCTTGGAATAGATCGCCAAGCAAACGAACAATAATTTGTTGAATGCGTGCATCGACAGGTCCTTGTGCGGTATCGACATTCATTTTTTTTACAAGTGCATCAATTTGTTGACGGTTCATACTATAACTCCTGAAGTATGTAGATTATGGATGGCATTATTATTGGCTATTGATTTAGCTACTTGGTTCTAATGCCACAGTCCTTGTTATGTTTAAAATACAGATTAATGGTGATTCAGCTTTTATGAATCATCCTCTCGGATAGAAGAAGGGTGTCGATTTAAAGGCATGACTTCAATTTTCATAAATGGATAGAGTGGCAAACCTTGTAAAATGTTATGCAACTCTTCATTACTCGCAACATCAAAAATACTAATGTTGGAGTACTGTCCCGTAACACGCCAGATGTGTCGCCATTTTCCAGAGCGTTGCAATTCCTGAGAATATGCTTTTTCAACAGCTTTAATTTCATTGGCTTTTTCAATGGGCATATCAAGCGGAATATGCACATCCATGCGTACGTGAAATAACATTTACGGCTTCCTTGTCTTTACGTCGTAGTAGTTCAATTTTGTCTTCGTCAATTTCAATGCCTAAACCTGCACTTGTAGGCAGATGAAGTTCAAAATTTTCATAGCGAAGTGGTGTTTTCAAAATTTCTTCGGTCAGTAGTAATGGACCAAATAATTCTGTCCCAAAGGCTAAAGATTCGAAGGTCGAGAAGGCATGTGCAGAGGCAATACTGCCAATAGGACCTTCCAACATGGTGCCACCGTACAAATCAATGCCTGCCAGATTCGCAATTTTGGCAACTTCACAGGCTTCGAGCAGTCCGCCCGATTGTTCAATCTTGACTGCAAATACATCTGCACCATGACTTTTGGCAATACGATAAGCACTGTCAGGGCCTGTAAGGGCTTCATCTGCCATAATGGCAACGTCAAAACGCTGAGTTAGACGGGCTAAAGCATCCGTATTTTGAATAGCACACGGTTGTTCAATGAGGTCGATACCGCCATCTTGAAGTTGCTGAATACCACGGATACATTCCAGTTCTGACCAAGCACGGTTTACGTCTACACGTACACTGATGTCTGCACCCAAGGCTTTTTTAATTGCAATCACATGATCAACATCTTGCTGTAAAGGACGTGCACCGATTTTGAGTTTGAACGTGTTATGACGTTTCAGCTCAATCATTGTTTTCGCTTCAGCAATATCTTTTTCGGTATCACCCGAAGCCAGTGTCCACAGTACAGGTAAACTTTCGCGTAAACGTCCACCGAGTAATTCGCTGATGGGTAAGCCTAAACGTTTGGCTTGAATATCCAGCAGCGCAGTTTGAATGGCGCACTTGGCAAAGCGATTGCCATTAATATTTTTACGGATCAGTTTTAAGGTTTGTGCAACATTTAACGCTTTCACTGAAGCCAGTAATGGTGCAAAGTAAGTATCAATATTGGCTTTAACACTTTCGGGGCTTTCTTCGCCATAATTCAGCCCACCAATGGTGGTGGCTTCGCCCCAACCGACAAAACCATCCGTAGTTGTTATTTTTACTAATACCAATGTTTGAATACGCATCGTTGTCACAGACAGTTGATGCGGGCGGATTGTTGGAATATCCACGAGTATGGTTTCTATGCTTTTATACATGAAGTTTCAACTGTTTCGAACTTGTTTGTATACCATAGAAGAATGTAATGACCTAAAATAGATATGGACTGGTATTTTAAAATACTAAAAAGGTATGTTAATGGAATTAAGACATTTACGATATTTTGTGACCGTGGTTGAAGAGCAAAGTATTACCAAAGCTGCGGAAAAGCTGTTTATTGCTCAGCCACCATTAACTCGCCAAATCAAAAAATTAGAAGAAGAATTGGGGATCGATCTTTTTGAAAAAGGTTCTCGACCCTTAAAAGCGACGGAGGCTGGCTTATATTTTTATCAACATGCGGTGCAGATTTTAACGCATGCGGCGCAAGCCACGACCATGATCAAGAAAATCAACGCAGTCAATACCAGTGTAAAAATTGGGTATGTGAGTTCCTTGTTGTATGGTTTATTGCCACAAATTATTTATTTATTCCGTCAAAAAAATCCAGATATTCAAGTCGAGTTGATTGAATGTAGCACCAAGGATCAGGTCGAAGCATTAAAACTAGGTAAAATCGACATTGGTTTTGGTCGGTTGCCGATCAGTGACCCTGCAATTAAAAGACTGTTGCTACGCAAAGAAAAATTAAAACTGGCGATTTTTAAAAAGCATCCTTTAAATACCTATCAGGAAACTGGCGTGTATTTATCGCAAATTGTGAATGAAACTATTTTTTCCTATCCCAATACCCCTAAACCGAACTTTTCAACCACTATACAAGCCATGTTTACCCAACTGGGGCTTATTCCAACCAAGTGGACGGAAGTCCGTGAAATTCATATGGCTTTGGGTTTGGTGGCCTCAGGCGAGGGGATTTGTTTAATTCCAGAAAGTGCTTGCGACATTGGCATGAAGAATGTGGAATATCTGAATATTTTAGATTTAGAAGCCTATAGTCCAATCTCGTTGTCGATGCGCAACATGGACCAAAGTGCGTATATTCCAAAAATTTTAGAGTGTATTGAAGAAATCTATCGGACTGAGAACATTTCTAAAAACTTAAATTGATCGGATGCCGTTGACACATTCTACAAAAAAGATGCCTCATCCTGTATGAGGCATCTAGGCAAAAAAGTATAGCTTTAAAATTTTTTCATATAATTCATGAAAATACGGTCTTCAACAAAGTCATTACCATATTTCACATTATAATCAATGTGAATATATTGAAAGCCGAGTCCTTTGAGATAAGGCTGTTGAAAAGCGTAATTCAGTACATAATTGGCTTCGGTTTCTTGATTATTTTCCCTTGTGGATGATTTGAAATCATGACCATAGACCCATTTCACCGCAGTGCTTAGCCCTGGTACAAAGTCCTTAAAATCATAGCTATAAATCAAGTGATATGATTTTTCATCTTGTTTGGCAAAGCCTGTAACATTCCAGTTAATGAAATAGGTTTCAGGTAAATAACCATCTAATAATGGATAGGCAGAATCGCCAATAATTTGCTGATAGCCTAAGCCAAAAGAATGATTATTCACTTTCAATGTTTCCAGCAGACCGATGTTTTGCGCATCAATAGTGACCGTATTCTCATGATCTTTGGAATTAAAATATTTCAGTTTTGAATTAAGTGAAAAATTGGCTTGTTTCCATGTGTGATCTAAACTTGCATAGTGCGTGTTATATAAATTTTCCAGATTGCCAAAATAATATTCACCCTTTAACGTTGGGGTAATTTGATAACGCAGGTCAATATAGTTCAACCCATCTGAATAGTGTGTGACACCTTTAGAGGTGTAGGAAAATTTACGAAACTCTTCTTCATTCCGTGGCGAGACTTTTTCGATGCGACCAATTTCAGTTTGGAATTGAACGGTAATTTGCGAGCGTAGATTGGTTCCCCAATAAGAGGTTAATAACTGGCGACTGGTATCCACCGAAGTCACAGGCAGATCCAACCAGAGTTCACCCGTTCTTAATAAGGAATTACCATAACCGAGTTTTAAAGTTGCGCCATATTTTAAAAAATCTGATGCTTGTGATTGTTTGGATTTATCAAAAGGAAGAATGGAATCGGAAACGTGCTTATCTGAACTTAAACGCACGGCATATTGCACAGAAGCATTAGCACCAATTGTGATGGGTTGATCGGCAATATTTAAGGGCGTATCCAGCATTTCAGATTTATAGAATAAAGAGGCTGCTTGCGACCAACTGCCCGTATCTTTGACACCAGCGTTATCAAAATCACGGTCAATATACGCATTTCTCAGGGTAAATTTCCATTCATCTGCTGATGCTGCTGTAGATTCAGTTGCGTGAATAGCTGTTATTGAAAATCCATTGAATATGAGTAATGTGGCTAGGGCGAGTTTTTGTTGTTTGAAATGCGGTGAGCGTTGCATATTATTTCCAAAGGTTGAATGCTGATATCGGGCATTAACTTATTGATATTTTGACGATGTCTACCCAAACCACTATTTTGGGAAAGACATCAGAATGCAGAGATTAAAATGGCAATTAATGTAATTTTTCGCGTTGCATACTGTCGTTGAAAAATTTGCAGCCTTTAAGCAAGAGAATGAAAGCAAACACACATGATGCTCCGCCAATAATTGACAATGAAGACCCCACCATGATTGGGTTGCCAAAGTATTTGTCAGTCAAAATTGCAACTAAAGTGGTGCCAATACCTAAACCAATCAAGTTACTGACCAATAAGAAAATGGCAGACAGACGGGCACGAAATTGATTAGGGGCTAACATTTGTAAAGCGGTTGCAGAAATCACCAAAGGGAAGGAGGCAAAGAACATGGCAGGAATAAGTAACGCTACCGAAATGTGTAAATTCTGCACTTGGGTGAAAAGAGAGATCGGGAGAATTAATCCAATAATACCAATCACACCTGTGAGCATTGGTGCATTTTGTCTGCCTTTTTTAATGAACCAGTCATTGAGCCAGCCAGCACAAAAAACACCTAAGGTATTGGCAACTAACATAATGGAACCGAGCATATAGCCAGTTTCAGTCGGTGAAAGCGAAAAGTTGCGAATGTAAAAAGCAGGCGTCCAACTGGTTAAACTATATAAAGCCATAGCATAAAAGGTGAAACCTAAATAATGACAAGTAATGGTTTTGCCATGTTTACGGATAAATTGTAAACATTGCTTAAACTCACCTTTTTCGACATGGCCATAGGTATTCAAGCGCTGACCTTTACGTTCAGGGTCTCGTACGGTCAAAATGAACAGCAGACCAATGAAAATACCGGGTAAACCCACCACCAGAAAGGCAACTTGCCAAGCTTTCATGGCGCCTAATAAGGGAACTTGAATTAAGGTTGCACCTTTAAGCAGTTTAATGACATATCCACCTACGAGAAATGCGATACCACCGCCTAAGAATGCGCCAATAGAGTAAATTCCTACAGCACGTCCTAATTTGTCTTTGCTAAACATGTCACTAAACATGGAGTAAGCTGCTGGAGACAACGCTGCTTCACCAATACCCACGCCCATACGGCATAAAAATAACTGAAGAAAGTTTTTACTCATGCCGCAGGCTGCTGTTGCAAGACTCCAGATAATAATGCCAATAGAGATGAGTTTGGGACGAGAAAAACGGTCAGCAATATAGGCTAAGGGTAAGCCCATAAAGGCATAAAACAAGGAAAAGGCGAGGCCATGTAATAAACTAAATTGAGTATCTGTTAAATGTAAATCAGCTTTAATTGGCTCAATCATGAGCGCCAAGATTTGTCTGTCAATAAAAGAGAAGATATAGGCCAACATACAGAGTATGACCACATACCATGAATACAGATGGGTTTTTTTATGCTCTGCTTTTTCTACGTAGACATCTACATGATCCATTGATTTGTCCTTTTGTATTTAGCTTGCTCGGTTTGAAAGTTCTGAATAAAGTTTGCTTGCGCTAAACGCATAGATTTAGTGCGGATTAGATTCAGAGGCTTAACTTTTGTATTTGATCAATAATATTTTTAGGAAAAATAATTAGAATTCAGTCAGCCGTTCGGCGATTGAGAAGTTGATCATTGCAGGATTATTTTCTTTTTATATGTAAAATTCCATTACTTTTTGAGTATTTAAAAATACCCTATGGGTATTCTATTTACTCGGCTAAGCTAAAAAATAATTTTAGATCAAAGGTTTATTCTTAGAATTTTAGATAGGAGTTTGCAGGAGAGAAGAGTGCAGCAGATGAGTCTTCACTCATCAACTGCTGAATACAATTGAAAAGCAAGACTTAGCTAGAGGGCATCAATTCAAATAATTTTTTTAGTTGTTGGTTCAGATAACGAAGTTCATCTTCAGAAAAGGCATTCAGAATGCCTGCTAAAGTAACGGCACTGATTTGGTTAATCTGTTCGACAAGGCTTAAGCCTTTATCTGTTAGCTTTACCATAGAAATACGTTCATCTGTCGCGGAAGAAAAAACTTCAACAATGCCATCTTCCACTAAGCGATACACCGCTTTGGTTGCGGTAGTGAGTTTGAGTGTAGAAAGATTGGCAATGTCGGTAATACTGGCTTCACCTAAAGCATTGGTACTCAGAATAATTTTACGACGCGTATTGTCGATTCCTAATTTTTTTATTGATTTTTCAATTAGTTGTGAATATTTCCCATTGACTTGAGAAATCCAGAAAAAGGGGAAATTTTTAAGACTTTCTGGTTCATTGTTAGGTAAAAATTGTTCTAAATGGTTCAGCATGGCTAAGCAAGGACTTAGTTAAAATTGAGAAATCTATTATAAACAAAATTTTGCAGCTTGCCTTAAATGACTCTTGTAAAAATTACTTGACAATTATATTTAAATTTCTCATATTTATATTAAGTTATAAAAATACATGGAAAAGTGAATGAATATTATTGCACAATCACTTTCGCGAGGACATGGCGAACTCAAAGTCATGATTAAAGATACGATTGATATTCAAGGCTTTAAAACAGTTGCAGGCAGTAAAGCTTACTTAAATACCCAACCTGCGGAACACAATGCAGAAGTGGTCGACAATATTTTGAAAGCCAATTGTCAAATCACAGCCAAAACCAATTTACATGAATTGGCGTTTGGGATTACAGGCATTAATCATGCTTTTGGAACACCTGTTAATCCTAAATACCCTGAATTGATTCCAGGCGGATCTTCAAGTGGGTCGGCTGCGGCAGTGGCGGCAAAACTGGCAGATTTCTCTTTAGGAACCGATACAGGTGGTTCTATTCGTATGCCCGCTGCATGCTGTGGAGTTTATGGTTTAAAACCGACTTTTGGGCGTGTCAGTCGTCAAGGAGTGCATCCAGCAGCAAGCAGTTTAGATTGTGTCGGGCCTTTTGCAAATTCAGTCGAAATGCTTGAAGTTGCCATGCAGATTATTGAGCCAAGTTTTCAGCCTGCTGCAAAGCTGCAACAGCCACCCAAGTTGGCTTATTTAAATGTAGCTGCGAGTGATGAGGTATGCCGTTGTATTAAGCAATTCTTTGCACAGCATCAGCTTGATTTATCGCGTGAAACCATCGACTCGTTTGATGCCGCTTATGATGCAGGCATGCAGATGATCAATTATGAAAATTGGCAGGCTTATGGTGAATTAACTCAGACCGGTTTAATTGGTGCCGATGTAAAGCAACGCTTATTAAAAGCAGCGGATACTAGCCTAGAGCAGGTGAAACAGGCAGAACAGGTCAAATTACAATTTACCCAAGCATTAAATACGTTATTAAATCAATACGATGCTTTGGTTTTACCAACATTGCCGCAAATTCCACCAAAAGTAAAAGATGCCGAAAATACAGTCGCATTCCTAAATTTAACCCGTTTGGTTCGTCCATTTAATTTGTCTGGACATCCTGCTATTTCAATTCCATTACAGACAGAAGATGGCTTCCCTGTAGGTTTACAGTTGGTTGCTGGGCATCAGCAAGACGAAAAATTATGCGCGATTGCAAAATATCTTTCGCAATAAAATAAATATATTACAAGGAGTTAGATAATGAATGAATTATCTAAAATGGAGTTTGTAACACCAGAAAAAGCCGTCGATCTTGACGCTTTATGTCAAGAAATTCGAGCAAGAGCCTGTACAGGTGAGTTCGATAATCAAGCCTTTGTTAGTCAGGACATGATTGAAAAACTCAAGCAATTGGGAGTTTATCGCGCGCTTGTGCCAAAACGCTTTGGTGGTGATGCTGTTTCACCGCGTGAGTTTTGTGAACTGATTGAAACCTTGTCTAAGGCGGATGGTTCGGTAGGTTGGGTGGCAAGTTTTGGGATGAGCCCCGCTTATTTAGGCAGTCTGCCAGAAGCAACACTTGAAGAACTCTATAAAGATGGCCCAGATGTGGTTTTTGCTGGGGGAATTTTCCCACCTCAGCCTGCGGAAATTACCGATGAAGGCGTTCGAGTCAGTGGACGTTGGAAGTTTTCTAGTGGCTGCATGGGTGCAGACATTATTGGTGTGGGGATTTCACCTTTAAAAAATAATGAAATGCAGGGCCTACCGCGTATGGCAGTGATGCCTGCCTATAAAGCCAAAATTGAAATGACATGGGACACAGTGGGTTTAAAAGGCACAGGCAGTCACGATTTGGTTGTGGAAGATGTACTGGTCGAAAAGCACTGGACATTTGTACGGGGTGAACCTTCCAAACTACCAGAACCCTTTTTTAAATATCCGTCACTTTCTTTAGCGACCCAAGTTTTAACCGTTGTCGGTATTGGTGTAGCGGCAGCCGCTTTAGAAGAATTTCAAATTTTAGCGCCAGGCAAAGCATCAATTACAGGTGGTGCAGAAATTGCGAATCGTCCTGTGACGCAATATGAATTTGCTCAAGCAGATGCAGAATTTCAGGCAGCCAAAGCATGGTTCTATCAAACCATGGATAGCGTTTGGCACGAAGTCGTTGCAGGGCGTGTAGCAACCACACAACAGATTAGTGATATGCGTTTAGCCTGTACTCATGCTGCTCGAGTTTGCGCCAAAGTCACGCGCAAAATGCAAATGTTAGCAGGCATGACCGCCATTTATACCAACAATCCATTTAGTCGTTTTGTGAATGACACCAATGTAGTCACTCAACACGCCTTTATGGGGGATGCCACATTACAAAATGCAGGTTCAATTCGTTTTGGCTTAAAGCCAAGCCCAGGATATTTATAAATTTAAACTTGAGACAAGGAAATCAAAATGGACGCTAAAAAAACTTTACGTGTGTTGTTCTGTATGGGCATTAATCAGAATTTTTTTGATGCAGAACCTGCCGAAGCAAAAGCGGTTTGGGCTGCATTTGGTGAGATGTGGAACGCAATTCATGACCTACCGGGCGTACATGTTTTTGGCAATCTCGATGATGACCAAAGTATGGTTGGCCCTAGTACAGGCTGGCCATGGACGACCTATTTATTGGCAGATGTGCCTGACATTGAAACTGTACATGCGGCGTGTAATTTGTTCAGAACCACGGTTGTAGGCGAAGGTCCTTACAAACTATGGAAATACTGCAAAGTCGAAGCACGTGTTGGACGTGAATTAATTATTCAACGTTAAGGTACAGGACATGGATGACAAGGTGAATTTGGCAAAAATTCTCTCACGTTTAGAACAGTTGGAAGCACATAACGCCATCCGTAACTGTCTCAATCGTTATATGGAAATTTGTGATGAGTTGAATCCGAAGACCAATTTAGATGAGCTGATGGGGCTTTTTGATGCGGAGTGTATTTGGGAAGGCATTGGGGAAAAGTACACCAAATCTTTTGGGCGATATGATTCTTGGCAAGCCATTTACAACATGTTCAAAAGTTATACCCAAACAGAATCTCACTTTGTCATGAATGCTCACTTTGTCAGTTCGGAGCAAATTGAAGTACAGCAACAGTATGCCACGGCGACTTGGCTGATGTTGCAAACCTCCACTTTCCGCGATGGACGCAGTCATTTGAATAGCGCCAAGCTGAAGGTGAAATTTGCGCAACAAACGGACGGCAGTTGGAAAATCAAGCATTTTCAAACCCAGAATATTTTTAGCCGACCAGTGACAAATTGGCAGAGTGACGCTGAATTACCTGTCCCGACCCAGAATTAAATTACCAATTTATCAAAGGATTAATGAAATGAATGGAATTATCTCAACACTGAATATTGGTGTGGATTATGAAGCACTGGTGCAAAGCGACCGTGCACATACGTCTTTATACAAAGATGAGCGTATCTTTAATGAGGAAATGCAGAAGATTTTCTACAGCACATGGGTTTGGGTAGCACATGCCAGTGAAATCCCAGAAGGCGGTAGCTATAAAACCATCAATATTGGCAAACAACCTGTCGTGGTGGTACGTGACCGCAAGAAAAAAGTGCATGTATTACTGAATCGTTGTCGCCATCGTGCTGCGACAGTCTGTGAACATAAAAAAGGCAAAACCAATAGCTTTGTTTGTCCATACCACGGTTGGAGTTATGCCTTAGATGGCACACTGCGCGGCGTTCCTTCCCCAGAAAGTTATGGTGAATGTTTAGATAAATCTGAATTGCCATTGGTCAGCCTGCGTGTTGAAGAATATAACGGCATGATTTTCGCGTCATTTAATCATGAGGTTGAGCCTTTAGAACAATTTCTTGGACCTGCGAAAAAGTGGATTGATTTGTTCATGAAACAAGGTGCAGGTTATCCAGTGAAAGTTTTAGGTGAACATCGTTTTACCTTCCCGGGGAACTGGAAAATCCAGCTTGAAAACACCACCGATGCTTATCATTTTCCATTGGTACACAAGTCTTTCTTAAGTTCAGTCGATGAAAAAACGGAAGAATTATTTAACTTTGAAAATCAACCCGGTTTTGTTGAAGACTTAGGCAATGGTCACAGCGTGATGGTGATGATTCCTGAATTGGTCGATTTAGACGAAGAATTAATGGAACGTCCAATTCAGGAACGCTTTGAAGATTTAGCGCAAGCATTGCGTGATGAAGGTCATGCAGAACTGGAAGTGCGTCGTATTGTACGTGCTGTGGGCGGTTCTGGTTTTAACTTAAACCTGTTCCCGAACATCGCCTGTTCAATGGCGTTTTTCCGCGTCATGCAACCGATTTCCGTCGATAAAACAGAAATTCATCATTCCGTGATTACGATGGATGGTGGCCCACAAATTGCGAATCAATATCGCCTGCGTTTGCATGAGCATTTCCAAGGCCCATTTGGTTTTGGTACGCCCGATGATGCTGAAGCATGGGAGCGTGTGCAAAAAGGAGCCGCCGCAGGCGAAAACCTCTGGATTATGTTGAACCGTGGTTTAGCGGGCGAAGTACAAACTGAAGATGGTTTGAAAAGTGATGTGAGTGCTGAAACAGGGATGCGCTCTGCCTATCAACAGTGGAAAAAGTTGATGACGGCTTAAGGGGAAGAACATGAAAATTGATTTAAATTTACTCAATGAAGTCACAGCGTTTATTTGGGCAGAAGCCGATATGTTGGACCATGCTGAACATGCAGCATGGTTAAATCTTTGGAATGAAAAAGGGGTGTATATCATTCCAATTGATCCGACACTTAGCGATTATGAAAACAACCTGAATTATGCTTATGACGATCATCACATGCGTAAATTACGTGTTCAGCGTTTAGAAAATGGCGAAGCAATTTCAACTTCACCCAAGGCAAATACGGTTCGGAGCATTTCACGTGTTCGGATTTTAAAAGATGAAGAAGGTGAAATTGTTTTACGTTGTGCGCAAAACTTACGTGAATTCCGTAAAGAGAACCTCAAACACTACACCGCAGATGTGACTTACCATTTAAACCGTGATGCCGAAGCGGGTTTTAAAATTAATCGTAAAATCATTAATTTAATTAATTCTACCGATACCTTGGCAGGTATTAGCTACATTCTATAGGAGCATCGGCATGCAACAGGTTGTATTAGTGACAGGCGCTGCTTCAGGTTTGGGCAATGTCATTGCGGAATATTTTGCCAGCCAAGGTCATCAGGTAATTTTATCTGCCAGTACTTTGGAAAAGGCGGAAAAAGCCAAAGCAGAAAGTCAGTTTCCCGAGCAAATGTTTCCAGTGAAACTGGATATTTCAGTTGAAACGGACTTTCATGCCGTGGTGCAGTGGATCGAACAAAAATTTGCAAAACTTGATGTGTTGATCAATAACGCGACGGTCACTAAGGCAACCCCAGTTTTGGAGATTACGGCTGCTGATTTTGACTGGATTACCCAAGTTAATCAGCGCGGTACATTCCAGTCTTGCCAAATTATTGGTCAGTACATGGCGCAAAAAGGCTATGGGCGCATTATTAATATGGCATCTTTAGCCGGGCAAAATGGTGGTACGGCAACAGGCGCACATTATGCAGCGAGCAAAGGTGCCATTGTGACCTTAACCAAAATCTTTGCTAAAGAGTTTGCGGCAAAAGGTGTGACAGTAAATGCCGTTGCTCCCGGCCCAATGGAATCAGCCATTGTGCATAGCGTGGTGTCAGACGAAAAAATGGAACAGTTTATCCAGAATATTCCTGTTAAAGCATTAGGCAGTATGTCGTTTATTGCTGAAACCTGCGCGTTGTTGGCAAGTCCAAATGCTGGGTTCGTCACAGGCGCAACTTGGGATATTAATGGTGGTTTATTCATGCGCTAAGCCTTGTGCCAAGCAAGTGAAAAGGAGAAAACAAAAATGACTACACTTTATGATGTCGTCGTAAAAAACCGCCATGTAGAAGGTGGCAATATTGCAGTCATGGAATTTGAGTCTGCTAATGCCGAAGTATTACCTAAAATTGAAGCAGGTGCCCATATTGATGTGCACTTACCGAATGGTCTGGTTCGTCAATACTCGCTTTGTCAAAATCCTAATCAGGCTGGCAAGTTCAGATTAGGCATTTTAAGAGATGCAGAATCACGTGGTGGTTCAATTTCAGCTTTTGATGATTTAAAAGATGGAATGCACATTCAGGTGAGTGCACCCAAAAACTTATTTCCATTGTACCCAGCGAAACATACGGTGTTGATCGGTGGAGGCATTGGCATTACACCACTCATCACCATGGCCTATCAATTAGTGCATGAGGGTGCATCTTTCGAGCTGCATTATTGCGGTGCGAGCGAAGACCGTTGTGCCTTTGTCAATGAAATTAAAAATGGCGAATTGGCACCATTTACCACGTTCCACTTTAAATCTGAAGGAGCGAGCCATCGCCAGTTTTTTGAAGCTGCAATTCAGCATATTGATTTAACAAGTCATATTTATACCTGTGGCCCAGTGGGTTTTATGGACTGGGTGATCAATCTCGCTACGACACATAACTTTCCCCAAGCTCAGATTCATAAAGAATATTTCCAAGTTGAAACCGATACTTCGGGCGATGCATTTGAAGTGGTCGCTGAACGGAGTGGAAAAATTATTTTGGTAGATGCAGGAGAAACCATTTTGCAGGCATTAGCCAAACAAGGCATCAATATTGAAATGTCTTGTGAGCAAGGGGTTTGTGGCACCTGTATGTGCGATGTGATTGAAGGTGAACCCGACCATCGCGATGTGTATTTTACCGATGAAGAAAAAGCCAGTAATGAACAAATTTTGGTCTGCTGCTCTCGTTCCAAATCATCCCGTTTAGTTTTAGATATTTAAGCCTTTTCCTTGTGATATGGAAATTAAGGAGAAAAAGATGAATGTAATACAAAAAGTACAACCGTTAAGCATAGATCCTTTGCAATTCCGACGCGCATTAGGCAATTTTGCAACGGGTGTGACCATTGTCACAGCGCAAAATGAACAGGGTGAAAAAGTCGGGGTAACTGCCAATAGTTTTAACTCAGTGTCACTTGATCCACCGTTGATTCTATGGAGTATTGATAAAAAATCATCTAGTTTTGCTGTGTTTGAGCAAGCAACACATTTTGCTGTCAATATTTTGTCAGGTTCGCAAATTGAACTGTCCAACAAGTTTTCACGTCGCAATATTGATAAGTTTGAAGGAACCAATTATGAGGAAGGTGAAGGTGCGAGCTTATTATTAGAAAACTGTTCTGCAATCTTTGAGTGTGAACGTCATCAAGTGATTGAAGGGGGCGATCACTGGATTATGATTGGTAAAGTGGTGAAATTTCATGATCAAGGGCGCAGTCCTTTGGTCTATCACCAAGGCGCATATTCATGTGTGATGCCACATCCAAGTTTAAAGCTAAAACACAGTGAACCAACACTTTCTGAAATTCCACAACAAGGGCATTTATATAACAATGTTTGTTATTTAATGAGCCGCGCCTTTAAAGCCTATCAAACGGATTATATTCCGAAGCAATTGGCTTCGGGTTTTCGTACCAGTGAATCTCGATTGCTGTTGGTGCTTGCCAGTGGAACTGCTTCGAGCAAGGAAGATTTACCACGGGATATTGCTATGCCGATGCAAGAAGTAGAACGCGCAGCGGAAATTTTAAAACGTGAAGGGCTACTTTCAGACCACGAGAACTTGTATCAATTGACAGAAAAGGGCAAACAAACAGCACAATATTTGTTTGAAATCGCAGATAGCCATCAAAATGGAGTATTTGAAAAATATCCACAACAGGAAAAAGAAGCATTCATTAGCATGTTGCGTGACTTTGCTGGTGTGGCTTAAGTCGGAATGCACTGATAAATCTTCGGATTTATCAGTTTTATTTGATCTGAATATTGATGCTTAAGCCCGAATATATGTTTATCAGAGATGTATTTCGATGTGACAAAAAAGAGCCAAGGATAATCTTGGCTCTTTTTGCGTTATTCACTAGAAATTACCATGAAGGATAGGCAATTTCGGTTTTAAAATTAGGTTCGTGCAGTATTACTTTGTAAGAACTTTTCACTATACAAACGATAATCTTGTAAGGATTGTTCATCGAGCCAACTTTTAACCGCTTCAATCATTGGTGGCGGACCACATAAATACATATCGAATGCTTGTTCAGCCAGTTGTGCTTTGTTCAAATGTTCATGAATATAACCCGCTTTGCCTTGCCACTCATCTGATGCTTTGGTCACAATTGGGTGATAACTAAAGTTTGAAAATTGCTCAGTATAGTGATGTAAACGCTGTTGCTCACATAAATCTGACTCTGAATTCACCCCATAATAAAGTTGAATCGGTGGGGTATTGGGTTGTTCAACCAAATTGTCGAGCATACCTAAAAATGCGGATAATCCTGTACCACCTGCAATAAAGACCAATGGGCGTTCTACTTCACGCAAATAGAAGCTGCCTAAAGGTGCTTCAATCAGTAGCGTCTGACCTATTTGACAACGTTCGCGTAAGTAATTGCTCATTACGCCATCGGGTAATAGGCGAATCAAAAATTGTAATTGGTTTGTGGCATTTGGGCGATTGGCAAAGGAGTAAGAGCGCCAGTCATCGGTATCTGGAATTTGCAAACGTGCATATTGCCCAGCTAAAAATTGTAGTTGAGAGCTAAAGCTACTGGCATCCAAATGTAAAATGGCGGTAGTCTCTGAAACCAATTCAACGGCAGTGACTGTTGTTGCGATTTTTAAAGTTTCACCCGCATTACAGATGCTTGAATTATGATCAAAATAAAACGCGGCATCAGACTTTACCCGAGTTTGGCAAGCCAACATTTTTCGTTCTGCCAAGTCACGTTCACTTAAGGCATCTTCATCGAC
This sequence comes from Acinetobacter tibetensis, assembly GCF_023824315.1. Taxonomy (NCBI): domain Bacteria; kingdom Pseudomonadati; phylum Pseudomonadota; class Gammaproteobacteria; order Moraxellales; family Moraxellaceae; genus Acinetobacter; species Acinetobacter tibetensis. The sequence goes on from NZ_CP098732.1 coordinate 1,397,139, forward strand.
ATAGTCTTGCGCATAGATACCCGTTTCACATTTGCCTTGGCAAGTTCCACAAACACCTTCACGGCAATCGAGTGGTAAATTAATCCCTTGTCGAACTGCTGCATCAAGCAGCAATTCGTCTTGGTTCACAGAGATGAAAAAGGTTTTACCATCGGCAAAATTTAAAGCAACTGAATGTCCCATTTCTATGCTCCTTAAACGTGGTAGAAGTCTAAAACAGAATCAATTTTGTCATTCAGCAAAATGCTGTGCTGACGACGAATCTTGAAGCTTTGCTCTGTTTGGCGGAGGAGATAAGTCGCATGACCATAGAAGGAACCTTCCAAACCTTGGCGGTTATATAGGGTATGCCAAGCCACTTTGGCTTCAACCAAACCATCTTCACGAGTTTGTACCTGCACATTGTTAATGCTGTGAAAGGTCCGAGGTAAAGGGCTCGCCGATGCCGCTTTACCTGTACGAATGCGAAATACACGGTCTTCTAAACCTGAACGATCGGCATAGTAAATATAGGACAAGCCTTGATTCGGATCTTGCACATAATTGTGGTCATCAATCCACTGTGGAATATGATATTCACTGTCCTCATCATAAAGATCAAGATAGGCGTCCCAGTCATATTTATCGCAAAGTTCTGATTTTTTATACAAAAATTGAGAAACTGCAAATTGTAGTTGTTGTGACATGGTTACACCTCATCCGCTACGTTTTGATTTTGAAAAGTGATGTCGAACATTTTTAATGACTTTTTCTTGAAGCCATCGAGCATTAGGCGTTGCCAATGACCGTGTTGATTGACATAGAGACCTTCATGGGTAAATTCACGCCCTGTAATTACAGGTTCAATGCCCAAATCAATTGAGTTTTTGCTTGGACCATATTCCCAAGCTTGATAACCACGTGAAATATCACTCCAACGTTCTAGTCGGGCTTGAAACCCTTTTTGCTGTTCACGGAATTCGACCAAGTCATCAGGGGTGCCTAAACCTGAAACATTAAAGAAATCTTCAAATTGACGAATACGATTACGACGCGCTTCAACTGATTCACCTTTCACACCGATACATTGGCTGATGACTTCGGTTTTGTTCCAAGCCACTGGACGAACAATTCGTAATTGTGAGCTGATTTGATCCATAAAGAATAAGCTAGGGTATAGGTTCAAGTTTCTTAAACGATGCATTGCCCATTCAGCATATTTTTGACCGTATTTCTCGACCATATAAGGCATAACGGTTTCATACCCAGGACGTACCGTTGGATTTGGCATATCACTGAATAAAACACTATGTCCATTTTTGAAGCTAAACCAACCATCATCGGTTTCAGCATCACCTGCGCCTAATTTGCTGTAATCGAGCGTATCCAGTTCAGCCCCTTTGGTAGCATTTACTTGCTGACGATGTTGCACTGTAGAAACGTAGTTATAATGCACAGTACTTACATGATAGCCATCTAAGCCATTTTCATTTTGCAGTTTCCAGTTCCCTGCAAAGGTATAGGCTGATTTGCCTTGCAGAACTTCAAGTTCTCCCGTTGGGGATTGATCCACCATTAAATCAAGGAAAATTTTGGCATCGCCCAAAAAGTCTTCCAAGGTATCTGTGGCTTGCGTGTCTAGGCTAACAAACACAAAACCTCGATAGCTCGCAATGCGTCCTTGTTTCAGTCCTCGGCTTGATTTATCAAAATCTTCACAATATTCACTTGGTGCTTTGACTTTGACCAAACGACCATCAGATTTATAGCACCATGCATGGAAGGGACAGGTAAAAGTTGATTGATTGCCTTTTGCAACACGGGTCAGTGTTGCACCGCGGTGTTCGCAGGCATTGACCATGGCATGTAACTCACCGTTGCCATCTCGGCTGACAATAATGGGTTGGCGACCAATTTGAACGGTCAAAAAGTCGTGTTTGTTGGGAATTTCACTTTCATGGCAGGCATAAATCCAGACTTTTTCAAAAATGAATTCCATTTCCAGATCGAACAGTTCTGGCTGGGTAAACATATCTCTTGCGACGCGAAACACACCATCTTGAGGGCGGAAATCGATGCATCCATCCACCAAGTCATTCCATTGTTGTAAATTTGATGAGGTCATGTGCTCAATCCTTTAGTCAATCAGCTTTAGCTTGATTGAAACGTGATTAAGCACTTGTCTCTATCCACTTTTTCCAGATGTTTATCCAGTCTGTGCTGCTTTTATTTTAAAGCGTTTAGATGCGGGATTTGATTAGGGGATAGGTATTGAAAGAGTCAGCTTTAACGTGCTGGCATTATTTGGGTGAGTTGCTGCATCATAATATTTACATATTTATGCACATCATCTTTAAAAATCATATATTGAAGTGCTAAGCCATAACTCAAAGAGATAATTTCTAGAAGCTTGTATTCATGCTGAGCTGACTCTGCCGCAGAAAAATTTGGAATGAGTTGTTGTAAAACTTCAGAAACTTGTGCCTGATGATTCTGCCAAACTTGCTGATATTCATTGGAAAATATTTCGTCACGTGCCGCATATAATTGCAATTCAATTGAAATTTTCAGCCATTCATCATTTTGGAAAAATTCGATTAACCACTGTTCGAGTGCGGCCATTAAATCAGACTGCGTCAAATGTGTTTGAGTAATAATTTTCTGTAATTGCAGATTTTCTTGTTCAAATTGAATTTTCATTAAGGTCAGTAAAAAATCTTCTTTGTGCTCAAAATTTGAGTAAAAAGCACCTTGAGTATAGCCTGCCTTTTTTGAAAGATTCCGAATAGATACCGCACTATAGCCTTGTTCAGAAATAAGGTGAAATCCTGCTTCAATTAACTGATTTCTAGTTTGAATTTGTTTTTCATCACGAGAAATTTTTGTGGGTTTCATAGGTTAATTTAAATTTCAAATATCACTTGATATCTTAAACTTTAAGCGTTATTTTGGCTAGGTCTATTTCAGATATCAAGTGATATCTAAAGTGGTAAATCTGTTTAAACCTAGAGAAAAATATGAGTAAGCAGTTGAAAAGAAAAATAGTGGTCATCAATGCTCATCCATCATCGACCAGTTTTAATCAAGCTTTAACGCAAGCCTATATTGAAGCTGTACCATCTGACTTGCAGGTTGAAGTGATTGAAATTGGCAAATTACATTTTAATCCAAATCTGAAATATGGCTATGAGCAAAGAATGGAGCTTGAACCCGATTTACAAGCAGCATGGTCTAAAATAATGAGTGCGGATCATTTGGTCTGGATTTTTCCAGTGTGGTGGGGCGGTTTACCTGCTGTAGCTAAAGGGTTTATTGATCGTTTATTTCTTCCGGGCAAAGCCTTTAGCTATTTTGAAAACAGCAACCGTATTCGGGGGCATTTAAAACGCAAAACGGCCAGAATTATTACCACCTTAGACCAAGCAGGTTGGACTTATAAATGGTATTTTGGCGAACCGAGCACACGACAACTTAAAGATACGACATTAAAATTTTGTGGTGTAGGGTCGGTAAAAACACATTATGTAGGCTCTGTACGGGGTTCTAGTTTAGCGCAACGTCAAATCTGGCTGGGATTAATGAAAGAACTGGCTCAACGTGATTATGCCAACTTGATGAAAAAATCAGATCAAGGAATGGTGCAACGGCTTCGGCTTTATTTTAGCAATTGATGGCATTAAAAAAGGGGAGAAAAGCATCTTATCCATGCAAAATGCAGATCCGATGCTATTTTTACTCACGACCCAAACCCGCATGGAATAAGGATTATATTCCAAATTTCTTGCGGTAACGCCATAAACTGGTTCGGCTAATTCCTAATGCTTGTGCTGTTAATCCCAAGTCATATTGATATTTCTTTAGGGTTTGTTGCAAGGTATAGGCATCCAGTTTTGTGGAACTGATTTGCACAGCTTGTTCATATGTTTCAGGCTCAGATACAGAATCCTGCAATACGTGAATGATTTCATCAGGTAAATCAGAAATACCTATTTCGGAACGACCATTCGCCATTGCCAGTGCATATAACAACGTATTCTTGAGTTCGCGGACATTCCCCGGCCAGTCATACTTCATTAAAGTTTGCAGGGCATCCTCTGAAAGGACAGGGGCATGTGCGGAAGTCCGATGCTCATTCAGCAGAAACTCAGCAATTAGGGGGATATCTTCTTTACGTTCACGCAGTGGCGGTACGAAAATCGGGATGACCCTTAAACGGTAGAGCAAGTCTTGACGGAAACGACCAGATTTTACTTCTTCACGTAGCGCACGATGAGTCGCCGCAATAATTCGGACATTGGACTTCAACGATTTTTCACCACCTAAAGGCGTGAATTCTCCTGTTTCCAGTACCCGTAATAATTTGGCTTGTAGTTCCAGTGGAATTTCTGCAATTTCATCCAGAAATAATGTGCCACCTGCCGCACGTTCAAAGACACCTTTATGTTCACGGATTGCGCCAGTAAAAGCCCCTTTAACATGTCCAAATAATTCACTTTCTAACAGGCTGGCATTGAGCGCAGCACAGTTGATGGCAATGAACGGATGTTTTCTTCTTTGGCTATGTTCATGAATGGCTTGTGCCACGAGTTCTTTACCACTGCCTGATTCCCCCCGAACCAGCACAGGAAATTCGGTAATTGCAACTCGTTCAATAATGGAGAACATATGCTGCATAGAACTTGAGCGGCTATGAAAAGTCTGTTGTAGAGATAATGCTGTTACAGGCTTTGGTTTTACCGTATTTAAAGAAACAGGCTGTAATACAAAAATTTCGCCTACAAACTGTTGATCAAGTACATCGAGTTTTTTTCGGGTCAATAAATATTGTGCAGAGGTTTCAGGCAGATGAATCAGCCCCGTTTGCAGTTCTGTATTTTGAATTAAATGTTTGAATGTCGTGATGATTTTTTTATTGAACTCGGATGTACCATATTCATAAATAAAGTTTTGGCTCTGCTGTTCTTGAATCAAGATCAAACTTTCATCAATAAGACTTTGTAATTGTTCTAAAAATAATTCTAGCTGAGTTTGTAAGGTAAAACTAAGTGTTAGCATGATGTTTCACTATCTGTTTCATTTGTTTCTTATTGAAACATAAAATGAAACAAAGATGAAACCGTATGGAAGAGTAAATTTATAATTTAAACTTTAATATATTGTTTTTTATCAATATAATTAAAAAAGCTAAAAGTTGGCACTGAGTTTGCAATTTAAGAATAAAGAAACGTATTTATTCAGGTGTTACAACATGATCTTTCATCAATTTTTTGAAGTAGAAAGTTCAACTTATACTTATCTCTTGGCTTCAGAGCAGACACATGAAGCAGTATTGATTGACCCAGTTGCTTCTGAAATAGACGTCTATACCCAGTATTTAGAAATGCATAACTTAACACTGGTCTATAGTTTGGATACGCATGTTCATGCGGATCATGTTACCGCTGCCAATCTATTACGTGAAAAGTTTGGCTGTAAAACCGTATTGCATCGTAATTCAGGTGTGAGTTGTGGCGACATTTTTATTACTGATCGTAGTGCGATTCGGATAGGTGAAATAAATATTGAAGCTCGTTATACCCCAGGACACACCAACGCATGTACCAGTTATGTTGCAGAAGGTATGGTATTTACTGGTGACGCTTTATTGATTGATGGTTGTGGACGTACTGACTTTCAGGAAGGGAATGCCGAAACCTTGTATGACAGCATTCATACTCAAATCTTTACTTTGCCAGACGAGACTATTGTTTACCCGGGTCATGATTATAAAGGCCGTTTAGCTTCGACAGTCGGACATGAGCGTTTGCACAATTCGCGTTTAGGTACAGCGCGAAACAAAGCTGAATTTGTTGAAATTATGAACAATTTAAATCTTCCATATCCGAAAAAAATTGATATCGCATTACCTGCCAATAAAGCATGTGGTCAGTAAAGGAGAGTGAAGATGCAATTAAAACAAGTCAATGCCGAATTCTGGGTTGCCGATCAAATTACTGTACAAGATATTGAATTGATCGTAGCACGTGGTATTAAAACCATCTTTTGTAATCGTCCAGATGGTGAAGGTGCTGATCAACCGAATGTGGCTGAAATTGAACAGGCCTTGCAACCGTATGGGATTCAAATTCAGTATTTGCCTGTGGTCAGCGGTAAGGTGACCGATGAGCAGTCCGAAGAGTTTAAGCAACTTTATATGCAGGCACAAAAGCCATTATTGGCATATTGCCGATCGGGAACACGGTCTATTACGCTTTGGGCATTGTCTCAAGTGGCAGATCAGACCTTAGAGAAAATGTTACTGACAGCAAAAACTTTAGGCTATGACTTACAAGGTGTAGTACCCCGTATTTTAAAGCAATCGACGCATGCACAAGAGCATATTCCAAAGTTTAGTGTGGTGATTGTAGGGGGTGGTGCTGCGGGTATTTCTGTAGCATCGAGCTTACTTTCACGTCAGCCGAATTTAGATATTGCGATTATTGATCCCGCGGAAGTTCACTACTACCAACCGGGTTGGACCATGGTGGGCGGCGGCATTTTTAAGCCTGAAAAAACTGTGCGGACCATGGCAAGCTTAATTCCGAAACAAGTGCAATGGATTAAAGCGGCTGTTGCAGCTTTTGATCCAGACAATAAACAAGTGTTACTGGAAGGATGTAAGCCACTGAATTATGAAGCTTTGGTGGTTTGCCCAGGGTTAAAACTGAATTGGCATGGTATTGAGGGTTTGGTCGAAACGCTGGGTAAGAATGGTGTGACTTCTAACTATCGTTATGACTTAGCACCTTATACTTGGCAGTTAGTCCGAGAAATGCAACGCGGTAAGGCGATTTTCACTCAACCGCCTATGCCAATTAAGTGTGCAGGTGCGCCGCAGAAAGCCATGTATTTATCTGCGGATTATTGGCAAAAGCAGGGCGTACTTAAAGATATCCAGATTGATTTTTACAATACAGGTGCAGCGTTATTTGGCGTGCCCGCCTATGTGCCTGCCTTGATGGAATACGTCAAACGTTATGACGCAAATTTGCATTTTAACCATCAATTAATCAAGGTCGATGGTCCGCAAAAACGTGCTTGGTTTAAGCAACTGAATGGTGAAAACAGCAGTATTGTTGAAACCGATTTTGACATGATTCATGTGGTGCCGCCACAGCAAGCTCCAGACTTTATTCGGGCAAGTAATTTGGTTGATCAGGCAGGTTGGGTCAGTGTCGATCAACATACCTTACAGCATACCCAATATCCGCATATTTTTGCTTTGGGTGATGTCATGAATGCACCAAATGCCAAAACAGCCGCCGCAGCACGTAAGCAAGCACCGATTGTGGCTGTGAATGTACTGGAGTATTTACAAGGCGGTGCCAACTTTGCCCAATACGATGGTTATGGTTCATGTCCACTTACCGTAGAGCGTGGAAAAATTGTACTGGCTGAGTTTGGTTATGGTGGCAAGTTACTCCCAAGCTTTCCAAAATGGCTGCTTAATGGTGAACAACCAACACGACTGGCATGGCTATTAAAAGAGCAGATTCTTCCACCGATGTATTGGGATGGCATGCTCAAAGGGCATGAATGGATGGTTAAACCTAAACGGTAATTATTTTAACTCCTTAAAAAACAAGTCCCTATCTGTCATTTTACAGATGGGTTAGGGACTCTTTTATTTAAAAAAGAGTCCCCCTTGAGGTAAAGAGGTCTAGAACCATGTGGTTGTTAGTTTTAGAAGGCTTGGCAATAGGATGTTTGCTTGGCATGACGGGTGCTGGCGGAGGAATACTCGCAGTTCCTGCACTGATGGCGAGTCAGGGATGGAGTGTGGCTCAGGCAGCCCCAGTCGGCTTATTGGCTGTTACCTTGTCGGCTTTTGTGGGAACAATTCAGGGTTTCTTCAAAAAAATCGTGCGTTATCGCGCTGCGATTTGGATTGCACTGATTAGTATTCCTTCAGCACGTTATGGTGTACAGCTTTCTAATATCATTTCTCCAGTATGGCTGAGCATTGCTTTTAGCCTAGTGATGTTGGTGGTGGCTTATCGAGTCTTTTTTAATAAAGTCAATGATATGGAAAATCCACCTTGTAAAGTGAATAAATCGACTGGACGACTCATCTGGAATTTCAAAACGGCTTCCGTGTTGGGTTTCATTGGTGTGGTTGCAGGATTATTGACTGGACTACTAGGTGTCGGTGGTGGCTTCGTGATTGTACCTGCATTGCGTAAAGCCACAGATTTAGACATGAACAGTATTGTGGCAACTTCACTGATGATTATTTTCTTGATCGGTGGTGTGAGTATTTCAATCCATGTCTTGGATGGTTTTCAGTATCCCATCAGTATTTCAGCAACCTTTGTAATTGCCTGTATTGTGGGTATGTTATTGGGGCGTAAAGCAACGAACCTTGTGCCATCCAGCGTCATTCAAAAGATTTTTGCCATTACCGTGATTGTGGTGGCGATTTCAATGTTGGTGAAAGCTTTGGTTTGATTAAGAGTCTATATTGAATTAAGCCAGCTAAGCCAAATCTGAAGATGCAACTTAAAACAGCACAGGACGAATCATCATCCTGTGCTATTGTTTATTGAGATACGTCGGATTTACGGATCTGGATCGCAAATTGAATTACGTGTGATAAGCCATGATGGAGCTGTCCTTCGAAGCGCTCAACTTCACCGACAAAAAAGTGCTGAATATGATCGTGTTGAAAATGATTTAGAAATTCTATCGGATCGTACAGCATTGCTTTGACCCGAGGTCCACCAGTTTGATAGGCAAGCTGTTCTGTGGAATAAACTTCACCAATAAACCATCCGCCATCAACCAAACTGTTGCGAACACCTTGCAACATCTGCTGGCGTGTTATCGCATTAAAATGCCCAAATACACAGATGATGTTGTCATATTGATTTTCTTGCCAATTTGCCTGAGTTAAATCCACTTTATGCGTATGAAGTGCGATGCGGAGTTCAACTGCATGGCGTTGTGCTTTATCTAGCGCAACCTGAGCATAGTCCCAGAGTTCAGCGCGAAAGGGGCGTTGCTGTTGTTTTGCCAAGTCAGCCAAATACAGCAGATTGCGACCTTCACCTTCGGCAAGCCCAAGGGTATTACCTAAAATGTCAATTTTTTGTGCGATCTGCTGAATAAACACATTGGCGTCCCGACCATAAAGATGATCTTGCTCGGCATAGCGAGCATCCCATTCATTCGTTATAGGCGTATCTGAATTATTCGGCATGATTAAATTCATTAAATGCAGTTACAGCATTGGCAGCATACATTAACGATGGTCCGCCACCCATATACACAGCGATACCTAGCACTTCATTCAGTTCTTCAAAGCTCATGCCCATTTTGACCAAGGTACGCACATGAAAACCAATACAGCCATCACAACGGTTGGCAACGCCAATGGCAAGCGCAATCAATTCTTTGGTTTTAGCATCCAAAATGCCATCTTTCATGGCAGCTTGCGAGAGTGAATTAAAACTCTTGATCAGATCGGGGGATTGATCACGCATACTTTTGATGTTGGCAGAAATTTCTTGTGTAAGTTCGGTGTAGCTCATGGTAAATCACCTTATATTTTGTATGGGTTTATTTTAAATTACCATGTTTATCATGAATATATTATATTTTTATATATTGATTTTTGTGAAAAGTATTTAATACTACAAGTCCCTGTTTAATCTTAATAATTTTGAATGAGAGCGTTAAGTATTCTCTCGCGAATTTAGCGTGATGCCATGTCTACGAACATATGTCAGTTGGCACGGATTGAAGCCAATCGAATCATGCTAAAAGACTCAATACGATTTTAATGCGTAAACGCTTGTTTATTGTGATCACGCCATTCGGAAGGGCTGATGCCAAACCAATGTTTAAAGTTACGGCTAAAAATGGAAAGTTCTGCATAGCCGAGTTGTAAGGCTAAATCTGTGAGGCTGACATTACCCGCGTTAATCATACGAAGCGCTTCTTTCTTGCGGACGTTTTCGAGTAAATCTCGATAAGTCGTGCCTTGCATTTTTAAGAGTCGCTGTAACTTTTTTGGATGCATACCCATACATAAAGCAATATTTTCAATACTACAATCACCTGTTGCCATTAACATGCGGACTGAGCTTTCAATCAATGTAGGATCAAGAGTAGCTTTGGTGCTGCTCTGCGTTTCCAGTCGTTGTACGATCAGTTGATCTACCAAATCTTCATTAAATGCATAAGGTTTATGGGTTAAAAAACTGGCAGGGAAATAAAGCGCATCTTCTTCTGTTTCGAACTCAACTCGGCAAGCGAAATGCTCTGTAAACACTTTAGGGTGTTTGGGAGCATGTTGCTTAAGATGAATTTTTTCAGCATGCCATGCGGGTCCAATCAAATCTTTTAAAATATTCGTCACGAGGCAGATTGCCAGTTGTGACTTTTGTGGGATATCGACATTGTATTCGTTTAAACGAACAAAGGTCAGTTTAGACCGTTGTGCATTTACTTGTGAAACTTGAAACACGATGCCTTCGGCATGTAAATAAACATATTTTTGGGCAACATTCAACGCATCTAAAATGGTCGCTTGTCGGGACATATACACGCCAATTAAACCAATCGTGTTAATATTTTGTAGTGCGCCAAGTTTTAAACCAAAACATTCTTCTTGGCAGTGCAAAGCCGCATTTTCTAATAAACTTAAGTAATGATCATAATGAATGAAAGAATCGGGATCGCGTAGTAAAGATGGCAAAATACCGACTTGTTTTAATATTTCTATAGGATTTACACCGTAACTACGAACAAGTTCTTCGAACCCACCAAGGCTGGCTGCACGGATATAACTTGCCATAACAATGTTCCTGAATGTCCTAAAAGATCAAGTGAGTGTCCTAAAAAGTCAAGCTCAATTCAAGTGTTTTGTTAAAGTAGAGTGAGAGATTTTCTCCATCTAGGCATCAAGAACGAGTCAATAATCGTTAGCCGTTAAAAGGAAAGACTATGCAACTTACAGTTCAGTCGCATTTAGAGCAAACAGTTATCGAACAGACATTACAAAACTGTTTCCAATTACAGCGCACGAGCTTTCATCAGCAAGGCATTGAAAGCAATGCACAACGCAAACAGCATTTATTGAATTTAAAGGCCATGATCACTAATCATCGAGAAGCGATTATTGAAGCTTTAAATCGTGATTATGGCAATCGTTCACGTCATGAAACTTTACTGGCAGAAATTATTACAGCTACTGACGATATCAATAGCAGTATTAAACATTTGAATCAATGGACGAAGGTGCAAAAGCGCAGAGTCGATCACAGCATGTACTTTGGTGCCAAGAACCGCCTAATTCCTCAACCACTGGGTGTGATTGGCGTTATTGTGCCGTGGAATTTCCCCATTAATTTGATGTTTTCGCAATTGTCCGCCGTGTTTGCTGCGGGGAATACCGCTATGGTGAAAATGTCGGAAAATTCGCGTCATTTGGCAGAGTTGCTCATTGAGATTAGCCCTAAATATTTTGCCAAAGAAAAATTACAAATTTTTGATGAAACGGGCGAGGTTGGTGTCGTATTTTCCAAACTGCCATTTGATCATCTGATGTTTACGGGTTCAGGTGCTACAGGACGTAAAGTGATGGCGGCTGCGGCTGAAAACTTAACTCCTGTGACTTTGGAACTCGGGGGTAAATCACCCGCGGTCATTGATCCAGAATACCCAATCGACAAAGCAGTTGAGCGGATTATGTTCGTGAAGCAGTTTAATGCGGGACAAATCTGTACCAATGTCGATTATTTATTTGTGCATGAAACGAAACTTCAGCAATTTATTGAAACTGCAAAGGCTTGGGTACAAGAGCATGTACCTGATATTTATAGTAAAGATTATACTTCGGTGATTGATCATCGTGCTTATCAACGCTTAATTCACAGTCTTGCTGATGCGGAAGCCAAAGGGGCAACTTTAATTAATTTAAACCAACAAGAAGCCGATGCTGCAACACGAAAAATTCCGCTGACTTTGGTGCTCAACAGCAATGATGAGATGGAAATTGATATGCGCGAAACTTTTGGTCCCATTTTGATGGTGAAAACTTATCAAAGCCCTGAACAAGTGGTGGACTATATTGTGCAGCGTGATCGACCTCTGGCATTTTATCCATTTAGTCACAATAAGCGTTTAGTCGAGTTCTATATCAGTCGTGTCATGTCGGGTGGTGTGTCTGTGAATGATGCATTATTCCACGTTGGACAACACGACTTACCATTTGGTGGTGTGGGGGCAAGTGGTATGGGGCATTATCATGGTTATGAAGGTTTTCTCACGTTCTCAAAAATGCGCCCAGTATTTTATCAGGCAGGGTTTTCGAGTTTGAAATTTCTGGCGCCGCCGTATGGCAAGTTTGCCACTTGGGTGCTGAATTTTTTAATTCGTATGAAGTCTTAGTTTTACTGTTTAAACCCTTAAATAGGGTAGTTGAGCTTCAGAATGATTTTTGAAGCTCAGGACTGACGCATGTTTAAAAAATAAAAAAAGCTATTAAAGGAGTTAATAGAATGAGTGATCAACATTTTGATTTTGATCAGATTGTCATCGGATCTGGTTTTGGTGGCTCGGTCAGTGCGCTACGCTTAAGTGAAAAAGGCTATAACGTCCTGATCTTAGAGAAGGGTTTACGCCGTGAAGACCATGATTTTCCAACCACCAATTTAGATACCAAAAATTATTTATGGATGCCTGAGTTAGGGTTCAAAGGCACCATGCAATTTACCTTTACCAGTAAGACAACCATTTTACATGGTGTAGGCGTGACCAATCGAATGGTGTGGTGGATTTTACAGGGCAAGTCTTCGGCTATAAAAACCTACGTGTGATTGATGGCTCAATTGTTCCGGGGAATTTAGGGGTAAATCCATCTTTAACCATCACAGCACTATCAGAATTCGCCATGAGCCAAATTCCAGTCTTTTCTGAAGAAAAAGCGTCTCAAATCAAGCGTATTCAGTTTAGTCAGCCTTTAGCAGGACAAGTATCCGAGTTAGACGGTACAGGTGACTTGGCAATTGCATTAACTCAAGTCTAATAGATTCAATATTTGACCTATGACTCAATGGGGAGTTATGGGTTAAATTATCCAATATATTGTTTTATTGAAGAATTTTTTAGTATTTTTTCAAGACTAAAACTAAGTTTAAACTATAATCAATTTCATTTGAGTGAATTAAAAAATTGGAGATGGTCATTTTGTACTTTATATATTTTAATAAAATATAATTATTTTAAGTGTTTGGCATGTATTTATTTTGGTTTCTTGGATTAGGCTTTATAAAAGATCTCATCAGCAATTGGTGGGTATAATGAATAGTGTAAAAGATAACAATTTTCAGTTAGGTTTTTTGATCTTTCGTTTAAATATATTGTTTTGTATCTTAAATCTCATGTAATAAAGCTGAAATAATATAAGCATCTGAATATAAAAATAAATAAATTATTAAGAGTTATGGTTGTCATAAAATTGTCATAAAGATTTAAGTAAATTTTAAGTTTCAAAACTTATTTTTTAATGAATTAATTTATGGCGAGATGACTATGACGACATTCATCTTTGGGACAGATTTTTCAACCAAATTTAATGGTCTGAATTATTATAAGAATCATCTAGTTTATAAAAATTCTACAGCAAAGCTAGAACATTTAAATCTATTAGACAACCAGAAAACCTATCAAATTGTATCACATCAAAAAAAGATGATGCTCCATATTCATGCTGTGCAAGAAAGTCAACCTGAGCGAAAACAGGTGGAAGCTTTTATCAGTACTAAGTATCAGGAAATGCATAAAGCAACATTGTCACATTTTTCCTCCACCTTATTTGTGGGGGAATTTCAGCATCAAACTCAAGTGGCGATAGGCATTGAACCGCTCAAATCCCATCAGGCATTTTTAGAACAGTATCTCGTACAGCCGATTGAACAGACGTTAACAAAAATGATTCAACGCGATGTAGCTCGAGAAAAGATTATTGAAATTGGCAATCTTGCTTCTCAGAACATGGAATACGCCAAAATGATGGTGGCATTTTTGGTGTTCTATCTCACGGTAGCGGAAGTCGAGTGGGCGGTATGTACGGGTACGATTGCCGTACGCTATGTATTACAGCAAATGGGGTTGCATTTTCATGTATTAGAAAAAGCAAATCCTGAAGTGTTGGGTGAAGCCAAAAAACAATGGGGTAATTACTATCAACAAAAACCATTGGTGTTGGCAATTAATGTTGCTGATGCTTTGGCTGTGACCCAGCAACATTATGATTTCAAAGTGAATCGTGCTGCAATCCGTGGGTGAAGTCTATGAATCAACTTTTTGATGTTATTGCAGCGTACGCTAAGCAAATGCCTAAACGTGAAGCGATTGTGACCGAAGTACGTACAGTAAGTTATGTAGAACTTCATCATGCTGTAGAACGCCTCAGTAAGGAACTGGGGCTGTTACAGACGCAGAAACTTGCGATCTGGGGCATGAACAGTATTGATTGGGTGTTGATTGATTTAGCTGCTAAAAAAGCAGGGATTACCGTGATCCCGATCCCTCTATTTTTTAGTGCTCAGCAGATTTTACATCTGTTAAAAGACAGTGCAGTCGATACGATTTTTATGGCAGATGTAAATCTTACCTTGTCAGCGTATCACCTTGATTGTGTGGCACAAAATCATACATGGTTGCATACCTTGAATGAGCAAGGCCATATTCAACAATTACTTAATGCTGAACAGGCTTCTGGCACTTTTATTCGTTTAAATGTAACTGCACCCACAACGATGGATTCAGCCGTTCCCGCAAAGATTACGTATACCTCAGGCAGCACGGGCACACCTAAAGGGGTATGTCTGGCGGAAGACACGATTCAGTCGATTACAGAATCGCTCAGTGCAGCATTACAGTCGAGCCAATTGGGACGACATCTATGTTTGATTCCCTTCGCTACTTTATTGGAAAACATTGCAGGGATTTATGTTGCCTTGAATATGGGGCGTTCAATCGTTGTAGGGAATGTCAGTCATTTTGGACTGGTGTCGAATCATGAGTTTAAGGTGGAAAACTTTGCAGCTACGGTGCAGCAATACCAGATTCAGAGCGTGATTTTATTGCCGCAAATGCTCAAGGCAATGGTGGAATATATTCAGCAATTTGGTGCTCAGGCTTTTGCGAGTTTGAAATTTATTGCAGTGGGTGGTGGTAAGGTTTCGCCCGATTTATTGTTGCAGTCGCAACAGTTGAATTTGCCTGTTTATGAAGGTTATGGACTATCAGAATGCGCTTCGGTGGTTAGCCTAAATCTGCCGAATGCCAGAAAAATTGGCAGTGTAGGCAAACCATTACCTCATGTAGATGTACAAATTGCGGACAATGGTGAAGTGATTGTACGCGGCAATGCCATGCAGGGTTATCTCAATGAGGTCGCAGTCGATCCTCTGATTCACACAGGTGATGCTGGTTTTTTTGATGAAGACGGTTACCTGTTTATTACGGGGCGTATCAAGCAAATTATTGTCAGTAGTTTTGGGCGAAATATTTCACCTGAATGGGTGGAATCGAATGGTTCGAGTGAGCCAGAAATTAATCAGATTGCCATTTTTGGTGAAGCACAGCCTTATCTTTCTGCGGTGATTTATGCCAAAGACAATATTTCGGATGGCATGTTAGCGCAAGCGATACAGAAAGCGAATGACCGCATGCCTGACTATGCCCAAATTAAGCAATGGTATCGATCATCAGAACCATTTTCACTGAATAATCAGATGTTAACCGACAACGGGAAATTGAGACGCAACGAAATTAAAAAGCAATTTGGGCAGTATTTATCGCTTCAATGAGCTGTCGTTCAGCTAAGCAAGCGATAGCCGCAATAAGACCTGAAGATTTAATTTCAAAGCATAAAATTTCACTAAACAGTGAGTAAAGATATGAATATTGAACAATCCATATTTGACCTTGAGCAGAGTCGTAGTTACTCAGCTTCAAGTCATGCAGAAATCAAGAATACCTTACGTGAGCAAGGTTGGATTTTACTCAGACATGAACATTATGACGTGCACCATTTTAGTGAGTTGATGACAGCTTTATGTCAAAAGCTGACCTATGACCCTGCCCGTGAAAATATCACACAACAATCTCAGAAAGTGGATGCAGGCACTCAGGCAGTTGGGCTGCATATTGAAAATGGTTCAACGCCATTACCTCCAGATATTATTGCTTTTTTTAGTGAAGTTAGCGCTTCTCAAGGTTCGCAAACCACTGTATGTGATGGACATGCAGTATGGAAAAACTTATCTGAGCCGTTAAAACAAAAATTTGCCGCACCGATGACCATTAGCCGTTATTTACCAAAACAGATTTGGCAGAAATATGTGGCGACTGCTTTCAATATTGCGGAAGCGAACTCAGTGACTTGGCAAGAGTTGAACCAATTTATTCAGATGATTCCAGGACAAACGATTACTCCATCTCACGATGAAGGTGTGGAATACCACCTGCAAATGAATATGATTCGCCGAGATAATTTGAAAGGTGTACCTGCATTTGCCAATACCATTTTAGGACCATCTTATAATTATCAAAAACCGAAATTCACCTTTGCTGATGGCCGCATTATTAGCGAAGAACTGATTGCAGAACTTACGGAACTGTGCGAACAGCATACGCAGGAAATTGACTGGCAAGATGGTGATGTTGCGATTATCGACAACAAACGTTTTATGCATGGTCGACGTGAAATTTTAGTCCCTCTTGAGCAGCGTAAACTCTATATCAGTATGGGTTTAGGGTTGAATGAAAGATTTTAAGCAGCAAGCTTTTATAAAATTAGAGTGAGTACAGTTATGTCAAATTTAACCGCAGTGATTGTTGGGGCAACAGGTGGCATAGGCAAAGCCATCGTTGAGAATTTATGCAAAAACAATGTGAATGTAGTTTTGGTGGCACGTAATGCCAAAGCATTACAAACCATGCAGTTAGAACTTAAAGCGCAATATCCGCAATTAAAGCTACAAAGTCTGTGTTGCGATTTGAGCGATACCGAGAGTCGTGAGCAATTTATTCAAGCACTGACGCAGCAAAAGATTCAGATCAATTATTATATTAACAATGCAGGGGTGAATGATTTTTCTTTGTTTAGCCACCAGTCGAGTGAAGCGATTGAACAAATGATGCTGATTAATGTGGTGTACCCACTACAATTAATTCAGCACATTATTCCATTAATGTCGAAAACCGCACCAAGCCAGATTATTAATATGGGATCGACTTTTGGCAGCATTGGTTACCCAGGTTATGTGAGCTACTGTGCCAGTAAATTTGCCTTGCGCGGTGCAACCGAAGCCTTGGCACGTGAATATTCCAACTCACCAATTCAGTTTAAATACTTTTCACCTCGGGCAACCGCTACTACCATGAACAGTCCAGTGGTGGTAGAAATGAATGCCAAGTTGGGTGTAAAAATGGATAGTCCTGTTTTTGTAGCTGAAGAGTTGTATCAATTTTTACAGAACGACAAGTTGTACTATCAAGTCGGGTATCCTGAAAAAATCTTTGTCAAAGTGAATCAGATATTACCCAATGTGGTGTCGAGTTCGATTCAAAAAGACATTGATAAAATTCAAAGTTTTGCAGAGTTAAATCATTCAAAAATCACGACGGCTTCATAAACAGGAGCCGTTTTAAGTGGCTGAACTGACGAGCACCCAGATTGGTGCTCGAATCTCTACAAAAGACTAACTTTTGGGCTGAATGCTCTCGATTGTCGAAATAAAATCCGTAAATTTCTCACCTTGAATGACCACATGCGCTTTCAGCAAAGCCTCAGCTTCTTGTTCATGACCTGCAAAAATGGCGTCTAAAATTGCGCTATGTTCTGAAAAAGAATGATTCATTCGATGGTTGACACGGAGTTGTAGGCGACGATAGGGATGCAAACGTTTGTGTAAAGTACACGCTTGCTCAATTAAAAAGGCATTATGGCTGGCGTGGTAAATGGCAAAGTGAAATAAACGGTTAGCCTCATAATAATTTTCCGAATCATTTTGCTTTAAATAATCCTGACACAATAGATGCAAACGCTGTAATTCTTGTTTTTCTTCAGGTTGAATGCGCCGTGCGGCCAAACGTCCACACATGGCTTCTAATTCAGCCATCACCTCGAACATTTCACAGAGGGTGAGTGAGTTAATGGTCGGAATAATGGCGCCACGACGTGGACGAATTTCAACCAATCCTTCAGCGGCCAATAGCTTTAATGCCTCACGAATCGGGGTACGTGAAGCCCCATAGCGTTCGCAAAGTTCTTGTTCATCTAGCTTAGTTCCGGGCAGGAAAAAGCCATAAATAATATCATCCTCTAACTTTTTACTAATTTGAATAGAAAGAGGAAGTTCCGCAATTGAAGTCATACATCACCAAAAATTGTATACAATTTATGTTTATTTGAGTACAAAATATTGTACACTGGATACAGATAAGCTATAACTATAGCAAATTATAAGTCAGATTATTAGAAGCGCTGCATGATCCAGGGAGGATTCAGCAATGATTATTTACGGAACAGCTATATTGGCAGTCTGCCATTTACTTGGTGTTTATCTAGGCAATGCACTCGGTATTGCACTCGGTGTTCAAGCCAATGTAGGTGGTGTGGCCATCGCCATGATTTTATTAATTCTATCGAAGGAACTGTTAGCTAAACGCGGGCACTTACCTCAAGTGACTCAATTTGGTGTGTTGTACTGGTCAGGTATGTATATCCCGATTGTTGTTGCAATGTCGGCAGGCCAAAACGTCGTTGCTGCTATGTCAGGCGGGATGTTGGGTCTGATTGTTTCGCTTGCGTCTTTGATTGGCACAGTCTTGGTGATTCGTTGGTTGAATAAATCCAGTGGCGACTATGAAAGCTATGAATGGGCTGTAGAGCAGACTGAAAAAGCCACTTAAGGACAAGGGTGTTGTCATAACACGAAATAACAATCAGTTGTACGGTTACAAGGAAGAAACACAATGGAAGAAATAATTACGGTTTTTACCAAAAATGCCCTCGTCGCGGCGCTCGCAGTGACTGGTTTGATGATGTATGTGTCGCATCTTTTGTCGAAATATCTCACCAAAGGGAAGTTACAAAGCTCAGCCATCGCCATCACTATGGGGTTGGTCTTGGCTTATTTCGCAGGGATTTATACTCAAGGTGAAAAGGGCATTTCAGATATCGCCATTTTCTCAGGTTTTGCTTTACTCGGTGGTGCCATGATTCGTGACTTGGCCATTGCATCAACGGCGTTTGAAGTCGACGTTAAAGAAGTGAAAAAAGCAGGAAAGGTGGGCTTGATCGCGCTTGCACTTGGCTGCGTGATTCCATTTTTGATTGGTGCAATGGTGGCATGGTTAATGGGCTATAAAGATCCCGTTTCGATGACTACGATTGGCGCAGGTGCGATGACCTATATCGTTGGGCCTGTGACTGGTTCAGCCATTGGTGCAAGCTCAGAAGTGATTGCATTATCAATTGCAATTGGTCTGATCAAGGCGGTGTTTTTTATGGTGGGTACACCGTTGTTCGCAAAATTTATGTATCTCAAAAGTCCACGTTCTGCCATGGTTTTTGGTGGAATGGCGGGAACGACCAGTGGTACAGCAGCAGGTTTGGCAGGAACTGATGTACGTTTAGTACCCTATGGTGCATTGGTCGCAACCTTCTATACCGGTCTTGGTTGTTTACTTGGGCCATCTGTATTTTTTCTCACAATTAATGCCATCTTCGGCTAAGCACAGCATAAAGGTGACCCCATGAACCAAATGGTTAAGACACGCTTATGGGATAAGCAGCGCACCCGTCGACAAGAAAAACTGAATCTTGCCAAAGAAAAAGGTTTTGCAAAACAAGTTGAGCATGCTCGGGTGATTGAACTTTTGGAAACGGTGATTTCCAGTGGTGATCGCGTTTGTTTGGAAGGTAATAACCAAAAGCAGGCCGATTTTCTCTCCAAGAGCTTAAGTCAATGTAATCCAGATGTGGTGAATAATTTACATATCGTACAGTCTGTATTGGCTTTACCCAGCCACATAGATGTCTTTGAAAAAGGCATTGCCTCTAAGGTTGATTTTTCCTTTGCTGGCCCACAGAGTTTGCGTCTGGCTCAATTGGTTCAGCAGCAAAAAATCAGTATTGGATCAATTCATACCTATTTAGAGTTATATGGTCGCTACTTTATCGACCTAACGCCAAATGTATGTTTAATCACAGCACATGCGGCAGACCGTGAGGGCAACCTCTATACGGGTGCGAATACCGAAGATACCCCTGCAATTATTGAAGCGACTGCATTTAAAAGCGGCATTGTGATTGCACAGGTCAATGAAATTGTCGATAAGTTACCACGTGTGGATGTGCCTGCGGATTGGGTCGATTTTTATATTGAAAGTCCCAAGCACAACTATATAGAACCGTTATTTACCCGTGATCCTGCACAAATTACTGAAGTGCAAATTTTAATGGCAATGATGGTGATTAAAGGCATCTATGCGCCTTATCAAATTCAACGCTTAAATCATGGCATTGGTTTTGATACCGCGGCGATAGAACTTTTACTGCCTACCTATGGAGCATCATTAGGACTAAAGGGACAGATTTGTACCAATTGGGCTTTGAATCCGCACCCAACTTTAATTCCAGCGATTGAAAGTGGATTTGTCGAATCGATCCATAGCTTCGGTTCTGAAGTCGGGATGGAAGACTATATTAAAGAACGTCCAGATGTGTTCTTTACGGGTAGTGATGGCAGCATGCGCTCCAATCGTGCCTTTAGTCAAACCGCAGGTTTATACGCCTGTGATCTGTTCATTGGTTCGACGCTACAAATTGACTTACAGGGCAACAGTTCAACTGCAACCGTAGACCGTATTTCTGGTTTTGGGGGTGCACCGAATATGGGTTCTGACCCGCATGGACGTCGTCATGCCAGTTATGCTTATACCAAAGCAGGCCGTGAAGCGGTCGATGGAAAACTGATTAAAGGACGTAAGTTGGTGGTGCAATTGGTGGAAACCTACCGTGAACATATGCATCCCGTTTTTGTTGAAGAGTTAGATGCGTGGCAGTTGCAGGACAAAATGGAGAGTGAACTCCCGCCAATCATGATTTATGGCGAAGATGTAACGCATATTGTGACGGAAGAAGGGATTGCCAACTTGCTGTTATGTCGGACTCCAGAAGAACGGGAACAAGCCATTCGTGGTGTGGCAGGTTATACCCCAGTGGGGATGCAGCGTGATGAGGCCAAAGTGGAAGAATTACGTCAGCGCGGCATTATTCAACGTCCAGAAGATTTGGGCATCGATCCAACACAAGTGAGCCGTGATTTGTTGGCAGCAAAATCGGTGAAAGATTTAGTTAAATGGTCGGGTGGTTTATATAGTCCCCCAAGTCGCTTTAGAAACTGGTGATCGACATGGAAAAGTTAAAATTTGAATTGCAATCAGCACCGCTGAGCGCTGAACAAGCAGCGGTTATTTGTGGTGTGGTTGGTTCTGGAAATTTAGAAGTTTTGGTTTCACAGCATGATCAGGCAGATATTTGTCAGATTGAAGTCACGACATCAGCCGTCGGTTTTCAACATGTTTGGCAGTCTGTACTGAATGAATTTGCACAACGTCATGCGGTAGCAGGGCTTAAATTTCAGTTAAATGATATGGGCGCGACCCCAGCGGTGGTGAACCTGCGCTTAAGCCAAGCATTATCTATGTTTAAGGGAGTATAGAACATGGATCAAGTGATGCTCAAAAATAGTTTTTATGAAAAAACCGCACGTGCGCGTATTCAAGCGGTCGTCGATGCTCAGAGTTTTCATGAAATCTTAAAGCCGACGGAGGTGGAGGTTAGCCCACATCTCTCGGCTTTGGATATTCCAGGAAGTTTTGATGATGGTGTGATTATTGGTACAGCGCGTTTGAACGGAAGACCAGTGCATATCATGGCTCAAGAAGGTCAATTCATGGGCGGTGCTGTGGGTGAAATCCACGGGGCGAAAATTGTCGGTCTCTTACATAAAGCCATTCAAGATCAAGCGCAAGCAGTACTGTTTTTTGTCGACTCAGGTGGTGTGCGTTTGCATGAAGCGAATGCTGGTCTCATTGCCATTTCCGAAATTATGCGTGCGATGTTACAGGTACGCAATGCGGGGATTCCGATTATTACCGTGATTGGCGGAACCTGTGGCGCTTTTGGTGGTATGGGTATCAGTGCGTGTTTAAGTAGCTCCATCATCATGACGGAAGAAGGGCGTTTGGCACTGTCTGGCCCAGAAGTGATTGAAACAGTGAAAGGCGTCGAAGAGTTTGATTCGAAAGACCGTGCTTTGGTTTGGCGTGTCACAGGGGGTAAACATCGTTATTTACTCAATCATGTACAGGCTTTGGTTGAGGATGATATTGCGGATATTCGTGATGCGATTCTAACGCAGCTAGACGCGAAAGCAGCCCCTTTAGACTTAGAACAATTATTGCAGCAACAGCAACAACTTGAGCAACAACAGCAACGCTGGTTTGGCAAAAACGATGGCTTACAGATTTGGCATGAAATGGGCATCGCTCAGCCAGAAAAAATTCCAATGCTCTCGGCGCATGAAGTCGTGATGTTAAAGCAAGGATGATGCAATGAATACAGAATTAGTTTTGAAACAACTTTTTCCAAATCAACTGAATTATCAGGTTGAGGGTTATGTCATTAAAGGGGATGCACAGACTGCGGTTGGTCCAGTACGAATTTTGGGTACGGTTAATGCTGCACCCATCAATCAAGACATTGCCATTCAGTTGTCTTCTGAAATTTTAAAATTGGTGCAACAAGGCAATAAAACTCCCGTGGTGTTTATTGTGGATACGCAAGGCCAAGATTTATCACGTGCCGATGAATTGTTGTGTCTCAACCGTACTTTTGCACATTTGGCATCTTGTGTAGATCTATTACGCCGTAGTGGACATGCCAATCTTGCCATTATTTTCGGTCAAGCGGTCAGTGGTGGGTTCTTGTCCTATGGACTCATGGCCAATGAAGTCTATGCACTCAGTGATTCTCAAGTCAAAGTCATGGACCTGAACGCGATGGCACGGGTGACCAAAATTCCTGTAGAAAAACTGAAACAACTGTCGCAAAGCTCAGCCATCTTTGCACCAGGAGTCGAAAATTTCTACAAGATGGGCGCAATCAACGCCGTATGGGAAAACTTGGACACCGATTGGGTCAGCCAAGCACTGTTAAATCAACAACAACGTCTTGAAGCTTATTTGACAGATCAGCGCCGTGTCGTTGGACAGCAGCGTCAGGGGCGTATGCTTTGTAATCAAATTGTCGAGAAAGTGGCACTGAGCTAAGGAGTAGAAAATGGATCGTCATGACTTAGCTTATCTCTATGATTCAGCGACATTACATTTTTTGGATAGTACTTTACCTGAACCTGCTAAACAAAAAGTGTCTCAGTTACTGAGTCAGAATATTCCAATGACGGTATGTCGGCAGGAAAGTTCGGCAGATGGACAAGTTAAGCTGGCGATCAACTGCTTGGTTGAGGGTTGCAAATATCGGGTTGCCTGTTTAGTCGATATTGCTGAAATTGAACTGATCACCCGACCGCTATCTTTACATACGCTCTTAAAAGAGCATGCAAACACCTTTTCAGATACGGTAATTCATGATTTTGCGGAGGCTTTGCAACAGCTTGGCTGCGAAGTGTATGTCTACGGGTCTTATGCCTATGAATATCTCACTAAAGAAGCCTATGTACGTTCAACATCCGACTTGGATTTGGTGTTATATCCAAAAAATTTAACACAAATTCCTGAGATTCTAAATCTGCTTCAACAGGCTCAAGCACTGAGCCAGATACGTTTGGATGGAGAAATTCAAATACATCCAGCTTGGCATGTATCGTTTAATGAACTCCTGATGATTTATCCAGACCAATCGCAGAGCATTATTGTAAAAGGATTGCAGCGGGTGGATATGCTGAGATTAGAACAATTATTAGAAGGGACGCTTGAAGATGCAGATTATACAGAAGCATGAAAGTGTATTAGACATTTCGCAGTATGCAATGCAATTAGATCATTTAGCGCGAACAGCACTTTATGAAGAAGTCAGTTTAGAACAAAAGCCCGGTTTAGTATGTCCGACAACGCAGGGTAGCCATACCGATATGGATTTCCCTCTGTTTCAGCGCAGTATTGCTGCTTTAACAGGTTATTTTCAATCCCAATGTTTAAACGGTTATCAGGGCGTTGCTTTTGAAAATATTCAGCGATGTGGCATTCAAGCTGAACAAAAAATGATGACCGCAACTGCACAGATTAATACCCACAAAGGGGCAATTTTTAATTTAGGCTTTGCCAGCGCGGCGGTAGGAAAATGCTTAGCTCAAGATATTTCTGTGAATGCGATTTCCATGGGTCGTATGATTCAGCAGACGTGGCAAGAGGAATTACTCCATCATTTAGAGCGTAATCCAAACAGCCACGGGCAACGCATGCGCAGTCAATACGGCATTACAGGTGCAATTGAGGAAGTCGCTTCAGGTTTTAAAACTGTTTTAGATGTTGCTGTTCCACATTATTTAGAAATTTATGTAAAAACGGAAGATAAAAAGCGAGCCTCCCTTCAAGCTTTATTTGCATTAATGTCTCATTTACAAGATACCAATATTGTTTGGCGTGGCGGTTTATCGGCTTTATATATTGTGCAAGATATGGCGAAGCAGTTTTTAGCGCGAGGCGGTGTGCTACAACACAATTGGATGCAAGAAGTGGTTAAAGTGGAAGATTATTTCGTTCAGCATCGCTTAAGTCCGGGGGGGAGTGCCGATTTATTGGGGGTGACTTTGTTCATGCTGAAGGTGGAACATGAATTTCGCAATATTATTTAGTGGGCAAGGGGTGCAGAACTTAGCTCATGTTCAGCAATTGAAAGACCTTGCCACAGAGTTAGATGTCAATTTGCAGCTCAAGCAACATCTGCCTGAGTTATTTAAGCCTGACTTATCTGAGGCAGACTTATATTCTAACGATTTTGCTCAACCCTTTATCTTTGCACTACAGTGGTGTCGATGGCAAAAGCTAAAGCATAAGTTGGATGAAATCATCAGTTTTTCAGGGTATTCACTGGGTGAGCTGAGCGCACTGATTTGTTCAACCGAAATTAGTTTTGAGCAAGGGCTGTATTTGGCCCGACAGCGAGGCATGTTAATGTCTAAGGCTGTGCAACAACCGAGTGGTTTACTGGCTGTTCAGGGCATGAATTGGGCAGGATTAGAACCGATTTTGGCAAAGACTGAGACCGAATTATCAATAAAAATTAGCGATAGTCATTTTATTGTGGGTGGTCTAGAAGTAAATTTACAGCAATTGACACAACAACTTGAACAGGTGGGGACTCGTTCGGTAAAGCGACTGAATGTCACTATTCCTTCACATACATCCTTAATGGATTGCGCTGTAGCCCCTTATCGGCAGGTCATGGTACAGCATCAATTTAACCGTTTGGGAACGCCAATTATTGGTGGTTCGGGTGGTCATAAATATTATAAAACCAGCGATGCCGTTGAAGCACTGATTCATCAAATGAACCATGCCATAGACTGGGATTCGTGTTTAACCGCTATACAAGAGAACCAACCCGATATTGTTCTAGAAATAGGAACAGGTAATGCTTTGAGTAAAATGTTATTGGAACGTAGTCCGCATTTAAATGTACGGGCAATCGATGATTTTAAGACATTTGATGGTTTAGAACTTTGGATTGAAAAACAACAGAATACTGATTCCTAAAATAGAATGAAATGAATGCACGGATGACGGTTGTATTTATCATCAGGATCGTTAGTCATTTGCATAAATTCATTTAAGCAGAAAATATGATTTGATTGGAACAATTGCTTATTTCAGGTCAAGTGGAAGATTCAGTATATTCAATGAACTTAAACCACGCGGAGAAACCAGTGATGACCATTAAATCTATTCGATACAACCGAGGAGAACTTGCTTGCTGAACTATCCCATGTGCAGCAAAAAATACAACTCATTTAGACACTATGAAATGGGGCCTAGAAACATAATGTCTAAGACTTTAACCCTGCAAGATTATAAATTAAAACAGATAAGTACAATAAAATTATAAAGTCCCAAGAGTTGGGACTTTTTTTTGCCTAGAAATTTATACAACTATCATTTCAGTCCTGTTGTCGGACTGCACGTTCAACTTCTTCAGGCTCAATTTTCTGAATTTTATTACCAAAACTGCGTAGCCACCACGTAAGTTGAGAGGTAAACGGCACAGTTGCGGAAATTTGGACCAGATTATGCTCAAGAGGAGTAATCACTTGATCTCGACTTAATTGGCTTTCTTCAAAATAATGGGACTCACATTCTGGAATGGTGAGTTTTAAAGCAACATGATCCGTCGGTTTGTTGTAGTCAACTCTAAATCCAAGTGCTCCTGAATCAATATATGCATCAATATCGAAATTGACAGGATGCAATGCACGAGAATCCAGCACTTTGGCTGATTTAAAACGGTGCAAGGCAAAGGTCTGAATATCGGTTTTATCATAGCGGGTGCAAATTAAATAAATAGTTGCACCTTTTTGCACCAATGCCAAAGGGTTCAGCGTATAGATACTTTCTTCGGCTTGTGGGCGTTTTTGATAAATACATTCCAATTGCTTGTCTTGTAGTAGACCCTCATAAATGGCTTGCTGTGCGGCACGATCAACCATGGGAGGAATCAATGGTTGATTGGCAGGTACAATACGCACCCGATTAATCCATTGGCGAACATTATTTTGGGTGGATAAACTGCGACGTGCCAAATCAAACCACGGATTCATCTCTTCGAGTAAGCTTGGAGGAAGAAGATGCTTTAAGTGCTCCTCTACCATCATAAAAGTCACAGCTTGAGAACTGGTCATATGCGGCAGGCTTTGAAGCGGTGCATCTGAACGCCAACGCCATCCTTGTGGGACGGTTTTGTTGCTCTCAATTGGAAATCGCTGCGAAATCTGATTCAAATCACGCTGGATGGTGCGCAAGCTGATATCGATGCCTTCTCTTTGCAAAATTTCCTGTATTTCCCGTGTACCCATCCATTTTCCTGCGGAAAGGCGGGAAAGGATTTGCCATTGTCGATAAAGGCTATTCGATGTTTCTTTTTCTTGTGCAGACATAATTCAAATAACAACAAATAAGTTGGTAATTAATAAAACAGTGTTAAACACAATAAAAAAACCTAACCGAATTGGCAAGCATTTCTCAACCAATCAGGCAAAGAAAGTTCAATAATTTTAGGCATAAGATCAAGCAGAAATGATATTGAGTACGGACTAAAAGCGTGAATTAATAAGGACTCGGCATAAGTGATGTAAGGAGTGGCATTCTTATTGCTTAATAAAAATGAGTTTGGCTATAACTATAAAGAGGGTCATATGCTTAAAGAAAAAGAGATTGTAGAGTTAAACGGTTTATCACGAGAAGTGAATAGTAAGCAATTGACAGTAAAAGTGGAGGGTGTAGCAAAACCGCAGGAGAAAACACAGTTACTTTTTGAGAGAACAAATTCGGTTTTTTTTAATGAAATGTTGGATGATCATGCTGTTTCCGAAACGGCATGTGCAAAAATTGAACACTGGTTGTCGCAATATAATATAGACGAATTACACGCTTTAAATCAGCATGCCAAAGAACATTTCTTATATGAAGGCATTACATTTACGGTCTATGGAGAGGCAGAAGGCACGGAGCGTACCATTCCTTATGATGTGATTCCTCGGGTAATTGTGAAAAAGCAATGGAATAAAATATCACTCGGTTGTGCACAACGCGTCAAAGCCTTGAATCTTTTTTTACATGATATTTATCATCAGCAAGATATTCTTAAAGCAGGTATTGTGCCTGAACTACACGTTCTCAAGCATGAGGCTTTTCAGCCACATATGTGTAATCAGAGCTTGAAAGGTAAAATTTATAGCCAAATTAGCGGAATTGATATTGTCCGAGACCGTCATGGAGAGTTTTATGTGCTGGAAGATAATTTAAGAACGCCATCGGGTGTGTCTTATATGTTGGAAAGCCGAAAAATTAGCCAAAAACTGATGCCTGAATTATGTTTGCAAAATAACTTGCAAGGCATTGAACATTATCCATTATTACTGAAAGAAATATTGGCAGAAAATGCATTTAACGATAATCCATTCATTGTTATTTTAACGCCAGGTCGTTTTAATAGCGCATATTATGAGCATTCCTTTTTGGCAAGGGAAATGGGTGTGCCTTTAGTAACATCGCGTGACCTTTACGTCGAAAACGATAAGGTTTATGTCAAAACCGTACGAGGTAAACAACGGGTTGATGTAATTTATCGACGTATTGATGATGATTATCTCGATCCATTGTGTTTTATGCCTGACAGTACACTTGGTGTTGCGGGGTTAATGTCTGCCTATTTGCAAAAGAATGTGGTGATTGCAAACGCACCTGGTACAGGGGTTGCAGATGACAAATCCATTTATCCTTATGTCGATAAAATGATTCAGTTCTATTTAGCTGAGCAACCCGTGCTTAAAAATGTACCGACTTATCAATGTCGTGAAAGCAAAGACCTTGAATATGTATTAGACAATTTAGCTCAACTGGTTGTGAAAGAAGCACAGGGTTCAGGAGGATATGGCATGCTCATCGGGCCACATGCTTCTGCACAGCAAATTGCGACTTTTAAAGATAAAATTTTGGCAACGCCACATTTGTACATTGCCCAACCTACATTAGATTTGTCGGTTTGTCCGATGTTAAGCGATACAGGGCTGTCGGAACGTCATATTGATTTGCGTCCATTTGTGCTGAGTTCACCTTATCGTACCGAAATTGTACCAGGGGGTTTAACACGCATGGCAATGCAGGAAGGCTCTCTTGTGGTGAATTCTTCGCAGGGTGGCGGCATTAAAGATACATGGGTTGTAGACCATTTACATTCATAAGTAACCAAAACGATGAAGGAGCAATTTCATGATCTTACTCAGCACGAATGCACAACAAATTTTTTGGTTAGGTCGTTATTTAACGCGCATTGAATATTTATGCCAACAATTTCCATTTATGGATGATCAGAAAGCCGTGTCTTATGCACATGCCTTTTGTTTACCTGCATTTGATGCAAGCTCACTCAATGAACTGGTATTAGACCCAGAACAACCCTATTCATTTATTCAACAATTTCAGTTTGCCAAAGACAATGTTCAAGAATTGAGGGGCATTTTGTCTGCAAAAACCTATGCAGAATTAAATCAATATATTCGGAATGCAAGTACGAGCTCGACATGTATTTGTGATGTGATTGCAGATTGTCGTGAAGTGTTAGAAGCTGAGCCTGAAGAAACTTTCTTATTCTATTCTTTAGGGCAAACTTTAGAGCAACTAGATCGACAACTTCGCTTAAAGCAAGATCAAACACAAACCTTAGAGCAAATTTCAGCGCTTATAGAAGTTTTAGAGCAAATGGGTTGGGACAGTTTAGATACGGCTTGGCAACAACTTAAAACGCAACCTGATCAAATAAACTTTTATAACTTTAGTGACCAAATTCAATATTTATTTGAGGTGAATGCATGAAACTCATGATCAATCACCAAACTCATTATCAATATACTGAACAGGCGTGTAATAGCATTCAGTATATTAAAATGACACCATTGAGTAATGCACATCAGAATGTACATTACTGGGATGTGAGTGTGCCAGGTGAGCGCTGTACGAAGAGAGACGCATTCAACAACATCTGGATTACCAGTTCACAACGTTATGCTTATGAGCAAATAACAATTATGGCGCAAGGGATTGTCGAGCTAAATAAGCAGCCTTCGGTGATGAGTCTGACAGATCATTTGAATCCTTATCAATTCCTGCAACCAACGCCAACAACCATGTGCAATGCAGAAATGAAAGAATTTGCTCATCGCTTCGTGCCAGAATTCACCCATGAAAATTTGGTGAAACTGTCTGAAGCTATTTTGCAGCATATTCCTTATATTCCAAATCAGACTTCAGTCAATACTTCTGCCATTGAAGCATTTCATAATCGTCAGGGGGTATGCCAAGACCATAGTCATGTTTTTATTGCTTTGTGCAAAGCTTTGGGCTTGCCAGCACGCTATGTTTCAGGTTATTTATTTGTGCCAAATACATCACACCTTGCCAGTCACGCATGGGCAGAAGTATTTCTAGGAAACACATGGTATTGTTTCGATATCAGTAACCAGATTTTTAGCCCAGACAAGCATATTTATGTGGCAATTGGTCGAGATTATTGGGATGTTGCCCCAATTCGTGGAGTGCGCGAAAAAGGGGGAATTGAAACGATGCACTCAATTGTTCAAGTACTTGCATGTTAATGTAAGTTAAGGGGAAGAGATGACTTATTGTTGTGCGCTTAGATTAAAAGATGGTCTCGTCTTTATCAGTGATACGCGTACGAATGCTGGCGTAGATCATATTTCAGTATTTCGAAAGCTTTATACTTTTGGAATTGAAAATGAACGTTTTATTACGATTCAAACCTCAGGTAATCTGGCCACAACACAGGCAGTCATTGGACATCTAAAAAACCATTTGGAATTACAACAAACACCCAATTTATATAGTGTAAATACCATGTTCGAAGTGGCTGAATTGGTTGGACACACTCTGCAAAAGGTTATTGCAGATGTGACTGAAAATACGCAGGAACAGAGTAATTATTACTGTAGTTTGTTGGTTGGTGGTCAAATCGGTCAAGCCGAAATGCAGCTTTATAACATTTACCCGCAAGGTAATTTTATTTGCGCGACCAGTGATACCCCATATTTTCAAATTGGTGAAAGTAAATATGGTAAACCAATTCTTGATCGTGCCTTAAGTTATGATATGCCACTGAGTGAGGCTTTACGTTGTAGTTTAATTTCATTCGATTCGACATTGCGTTCAAATGTATCGGTGGGAATGCCGCTTGATGCACTCATTTATAAAAAGAATAGTTTACATATTCCTGAAGGCAAACGAATCACTGAAGAAGACCCTTATTTTCAACATATTAGTAAACAATGGTCAGATACTTTGCGCAGTGGATTGCAGAATCTACCTAATCCTTCAGACGACTATTTTAATTAGTTTTTATACTTATTTTCCTAGGAATAGCGCGAGAAATCGCGCTGTTCTTTTATCTATGCAATGAATAAAACAATAAGATAGGAAATCACAAAGTATCAACTCTGCTATGTCAGTCAGGCAAAACGTCCTTCTGAAACACGACTACAAGATTTAAGAGACATTCTATCTGAAGCCATAGATTTTAATGTAAAACTAAAGGTCAAAGGGGGGATTGTGTTATACAGATGGTGGCTTCTTCCAATGTGTGGAAGGAGAACAAGATTCGGTTTTAAATTTATTGAATAAAATAAAACAAGATCAGCGACACTATGATTTAAGTATATTACCGAAAAAACAAATACAGACTGATTTTCATTTTCCAGATTGGAGTATCAAATATATGGGTAAACATTCAGACATATAACATTATTTTGCACAATTGGGATCTAGCACATTTAATCCCATATTATTGCAGCAAGCATCATTACAGAATTTTTTACAGTTGCTATATCGCATTCCAGATCAGCAGTTATAGACGCAGGTCAGTTGACCAAGCTATAAAACCATAGATACCGCTCACAAAGCAGAGCAGTACCTAAAGTCATTTTTTCTTATTTAGCAGTTCGATGAGGGCGTTGGCTTAAACGGCATAAAAGCTCATAACCAATGGTACCATTGGCATCAGCAACGTCATCTACTAAGCGTTGTTTGCCCCAAAGTTCAACAGGAGTGCCCAGTGCAACATTTAAACCAGTAACATCGATGGCAACCATATCCATTGCGACACGTCCAACAACTGGAAGCATTTTCCCTTGAATCACAACATAATTTTGTTTGACATAGGCGCGAGGGTAACCATCTCCATAGCCAATTGAAACGATGGCTAAATCCATGTTTTGTAATGCGGTATAGGTTGAACCATAGCCCACCTTTTCACCTTTTTGAATATGATTCAATGCAATAACTTCTGCACTCAAAGTCATCACAGGTTGTAAATCTAAATCTTTTACAGTCCGATCAGCAAAAGGTGTTGCGCCATATAACATAATGCCTGGGCGCACATAATCAAAATGGAGTTCAGGCCAACGATAAATTGCAGCTGAATTACAACATGAAGCAAGAATTGGAGCACAACTTTGTTTTATATCAATAAACTGAGCAATTTGTTGTTCATTTAAAGGGTGGTCGGCATCGGCATTGGCAAAATGCATGGTTAATACGCAGATAAAGCCTGCTGCTTTTAAGGTATTAATGACAGCAATAATTTCACTGGCTTTAAAACCTAATCGGTTCATGCCACTATTCAGCTTAATCCAGACTTTGAGTCCAAGGGCAGTGTATTGTTCTTGATGGGCCAGTAACCAATTCACTTGTTGTGGCTGATGTACAACACATTCCAGCTTTTCTGCAAGGACGGTCTGCATTTCATCAGCAGAAAATATCCCTTCAATTAATGTAATTGGCTGTTCATAGCCTAAAGCACGAATTTCCAATGCTTCTTGTAAGCAGGCGACACCAAAAGCATCGCTACTATTTAAGGCTGCAAGACAGTCTTTGATACCATGTCCATAAGCATTTGCTTTCACCATACTTACGATTTTTGCGTTAGGGGCAAGTTGTTTGACACGGTTTAAATTATATTGAAGTGCTGATTGATCAATACAAACTGTTGCTTGGCGCACCCGAATGACTCCTTTGGGAACAGAGAATGGCAAGATTAAAACAATGGTTTTATTTCAAGTCATCGAATCAGAAATATGGCATGGTATTAACGTTAAAGTAAATATCCACAAAATATGTCAGTAATTGTAGACCTATAAAAATTAAATACCCATCTTATTTCATGGCTTTATTCTATTTAAATGTATGGGTTATCGGTTTTGTTCGATAAAGACAATCTTATAGTGGCATTATTTTAAGTATTTAGGGTTAAATAAAAAATGGGCTGAACGCCCACTTTTTATTCTTCGTCATTGTACTGACTATAGTATTCAGGTGACAAGTTACTAAAACGCGTATACTGACCTTCAAAAGCCAATCGGACTGTACCAATTGGACCATTACGCTGCTTACCAATAATAATTTCGGCAGTACCCGCTTCTTTCGACTCTTTGTTATAGACCTCATCACGGTAAATAAACATAATTAAGTCGGCATCCTGCTCAATTGCACCTGATTCACGTAAGTCGGACATTACAGGGCGCTTATTAGGACGGTTTTCCAGAGAACGGTTTAACTGAGACAGTGCGATGACAGGACACATCATTTCTTTTGCCAATGCTTTTAAGCTTCGAGAAATTTCACCAATTTCACCCACACGGTTATCTCCCATGCCAGGGACTTTCATCAACTGTAAATAGTCGACCATAATACAGCCCAGTTTTCCCCCATGTTGTTTGGCAATACGACGTGCACGCGCACGTAATTCTGTTGGAGGCAGGGCAGAAGAGTCATCAATATACAGATGCTTTTCTTGTAGCTGTAAAATTGTACCAGTGACTTTAGACCATTCATCACCATCGAGTTTACCGGCACGTAAATGACCTTGATGTACTTTGCCGTAAGCAGAAATCAAACGCATAGCAATCGAGTCTGCGGGCATTTCCATCGAGAACACTAGCGCAGGCAAATCACAGTTAAATAGCACACTTTCAACTAAATTCATGGCAAAAGTGGTTTTACCCATCGATGGACGTGCAGCAACAATAATCATGTCACCTGCTTGCATCCCTGAAGTTTTATTGTCTAATTCAACAAAACCTGTGGTTAGACCAGTAATGTTACCTTCCATTTGAGACAGTTCATTTAATTTGTCAAAAACATCGGCAACTACGGTATTAATGGCTTTTGGACCAGCATTTTTCTTATTGTTATTGTGTTGTTCAGCAATCGAGAAAATATTGGTTTCTGCTAAATCTAAAATTTCACCGACACTACGACCTTTGGTGTCATAAGCATTTTGCAAGATTTCAGAACTGACTTTAATCATGTTACGTAAAGTCGAAAATTCTTTAATTTTATTGGCATAGGTTTCGAGGTTGTAGAAACTTGACGGAGAGTCAGCCATTAGCTGCATTAAATATTCTTCACCGCCAATCGCTTCCAGCAAATTCTGCTTAATTAACCAGTCATTCACCAATACCGCATCATAAGGCGAATTTTCTTGCGCGAGTTTTTCAATTGCACGGTAAATGTACTTATGGCGTGTTGCATAAAAATCTTGTTCATTCAGTATATCACTGACTTGCTCGAATGACTCGGCAACGGTCATCAGTGCAGCGAGCACAGCTTGCTCGATGGCTAAATTATGTGGAGGTGTGCGAAATTCTTTGAGTTGACTCGACTCATTTATTTTATTGTCAGCTTTGGATGAGTTTGGGGTAGCAGTGGCATTCGCCTGAGACATATCAAAAACCTAAAGATAAATGCAGGAAAGAATAATGCAGATAGAAGTGCAGAGCATTATGATGATGTCATCAATAATACGCACTCTGGGGTAAAGATAGTATCAAAATTTCAGCCTAATGTGGGCTAGGAATTTATAAGTGAGAAAATTTAAAGATAAAAAAAGAGCATGCGTGAGCATGCCCTTTTTTTTGCAAGAAATTACTCAGATACGATAGTAACGAGAACTTCAGCAACAACATCATGATGCAATTGGATTGCGATGTTGAATTCACCAGTGTGGCGAAGCGCACCATTTGGTAAACGAACTTCTGCACGGTCAACAACAAGACCAGCATTAGTTAAAGCGTCAGCGATATCACGCGTACCGATAGAACCGAATAGTTTACCTTCGTCACCAGCTTTAGCAGTGATTACGATGTTAACTTCGTCTAATTGGCTAGCACGTGCTTGAGCAGCAGCTAAAACATCAGCTTCAGCTTTCTCAAGTTCAGCGCGACGAGCTTCAAAAGCAGCAGTGTTAGCTTCAGTAGCTGCTACTGCTTGACCTTGAGGGATAAGGTAGTTGCGGCCGTAACCAGCTTTAACTGAAACTTTATCGCCTAATTTACCAAGGTTTTTAATGCGTTGTAATAAAATAATATCCACAGCTCAACCTCACTTATGATTGTCAGTGTAAGGGATCAAAGACAAGTAGCGAGCTTGTTTAATAGCAAGCGCTAATTGACGTTGGTAACGAGCTTTAGTACCTGTAATACGGCTAGGAACAATCTTGCCGTTTTCAGTGATGTACTGTTTTAAAGTGTCGATATCTTTGTAGTCGATGTACGTAACGTTCTCAGCTGTAAAGCGGCAGAACTTGCGACGACGGTAAAAACGTGCCATTGATGTTCTCCTTATGCTTCAGCAGAGTCTTGAGCAGCTAGTTGTGCTTCTTCACGTTGAGCTTTACGCGCACGCTTTTCTTCAGCACTCTTAGCCAATAAAGACTCTTCAGTGATTGCGTTTTCACGACGGATGATTAAGTTACGAAGGATCGCATCGTTATAACGGAACAATTCTTCTAACTCATCAAGAGTAGTTTGACCACACTCAACATTCATAAGAATGTAGTGAGCTTTGTGGATCTTGTTGATTGGGTAAGCCAATTGGCGACGGCCCCAGTCTTCAAGACGGTGAATTTGACCTTCAGCTTCTTTGATGTGAGTTAGGTAGCGTTCTACCATACCAACGACTTGATCGCTTTGATCAGGGTGTACTAAAAGTACGATTTCGTAATGACGCATTGTCAGCTCCTTACGGTTTAAACAGCCCCCAACTAAAATAATAAATTGGAAGCAAGGAGTCACAACCTAAGTTGTGTCGCATAATTTGCGAAGGATGAATTTTAGATGGTTTAGCGACCAAATTCAAGTCATAAAATAAGTTATGACGTGAATTTAGGATGGAATTTAAATATATTTATATTTAAACGAAAGTAGCTAAAGAAAAGTAAGTTTGTGAAAAGTTGTAGGTTTTTACAATGTATTGGGATAGGGCAAATTTTTAAAAGATAGAGAGGGGTCTCTATCTTTTAAAAAAGTGGTAAATGCGGGGCAGGGCTTACATAGCTGAAACTAAAACTAAAACTTAAAGCAGTGATTAAAATCACAGAATATAAGAAATAGCGTTTAGCCCAAACTTGATCATTTTCTGCTTTAAAGCCAATAATGGATAAATAAACCCAATAGGCACATAAAGCATTAAAACTGATTAAGAAAAATAAGTTTGTATAGCCAAAGCAATATAGACCATTTAATACTGCTGCAAACAAAACTACGTAAATCAGACTTTCGACTTTGGTGCGTAAAATTGAACGTGCAACAGGCAAAATTGGAATACCTGCATTTTTGTAGTCATCGAAACGATAGATGGCAATTCCCCATGAATGAGGCATCTGCCAGAGCGCATATGCTAAAAAAATCAGCAATGCAGCAACATCGAATTCGTTAGAAACAGCCGTATAACCAATTACAGGTGGACTTGCACCTGAGATACTCCCAATCAAAGTTTGGTGAATGGTGGTACGTTTGCTCCAAAGACTATAAAAACCGACATAAACAACAAAACCAAGGACAGCGAAACCAAAAGCATAAGCATTGACAAAAAGCCATAACATGCCAAATCCCAAAAGACCTAAAGTTGCTGCAAAAACAAGTGCAACACTAGGGCTAATCGTTTTTTGAACAAGAGCACGGTTTTGAGTACGATGCATCTTTTGGTCAATGTCTTGATCAATGACATTGTTAACTACACATCCTGATGCAACAACCAAAGTTGTAGCCAGTAGGGTAATCAGAAGTAAAAGGAAATCTACAGAACCTTGGGCGGCTAAGAAGAAGCCGCCCAAAGTGGTAACGAAGTTACCAAAGAGAATTCCTGGCTTAGTCAGGAATAAATACTTTTTTAACATGACAACCAGTTTAGAGCATCATGTTGAAGTGAAGGTAATTCATAACCCATACAGAACCAATCAAAAGAACGGCAATTGTAAGAATTGTATAAATAAATGCAATTACATTCCAACGCTGCTCTGCAGATGAGTTCATGTGCAAGAAGAAAATCAACTGTACAAGAACCTGAGCAATTGCAGTAATACCAATTACAGCAAGAGTTGCGCCACGACCGAAGTTTTCTGGGTTCATTGCCATGTAGAATGGAACAATGGTTAATAACACAGAAACAATAAAACCAATGGTATATTGTTTTACGGTACCGTGAGCTGCATCAGACGTATGATGATCGTGACCCATTAGAGAACTCCCGCCAAATAAACTACGCTGAATACACAGATCCACACGATGTCAAGGAAGTGCCAGAACAAGCTCAAGCAAGCAAGACGACGTGTGTTCGGTAAAGTCAAACCATTTTTCTTGATTTGAATCATTAACACAATCATCCAGACCAAACCAGAAGTTACGTGAATACCGTGCGTACCAACTAAAGTAAAGAATGCAGATAAGAACGCACTTGTGCTTGGACCATGACCGGCATGTACAAGGTGATTAAACTCGTATAATTCCATGCCAATGAATGCTGCACCAAATACCCAAGTAATAGCTAACCAGAGTAAAACTTGGCTAACATTCTTTTTGTATGATGCAAGTACAGCAAAACCAAAAGTTACAGAAGAAATTAAGAGAGCAAAAGTTTCAGTTAATACGAAACCTAAAGACTCACCAAAAAGTTCTTTTGCACTTGGTGTACCTGGTGGAACGTGACCACTTAATACAACGAAAGCAATGAAGAGTGTACCGAATAGGATCAAGTCACTCATCAAGTATGACCAGAAACCAAAGACTGTAATGTCTGTATCATCATGATGATGATGTTCATCGTGTCCGTGGTTATCGTGATGAAGTACTTCAGCCATTGTCTTAGTCCTTCTTCAAGTATTTTTCAAGAATCGCATAGCGTTCGTTTTCAATGCGCTCAACTTCAGCAGCAGGAACATAGTAATCAACTTTCTTAGTGAAAGAGCTTACGATGAAGCTGATGATTGCAGCAACAAAGGTTACGACAACTAACCACCAAATGTGCCAGATTAAACCGAAGCCCATAACAGTAATGAACATTGCGATTACAAAACCAGCAGCTCGGTTTGTTGGCATATGTACATCTTCATAAGACGTTGGACGTGCATAAGCAACACCATTCTCTTTGTCATTCCAGAAAGTATCGATACCGCTAATTTTAGGAAGATGAGCAAAGTTATAGAACGGAGCAGGTGAAGACGTAGACCATTCAAGTACACGACCATCCCATGGATCGCCTGTAACGTCCATGTTGTCATGGCGTTGTAAGAAACCAACAATGATTTGCATTAAGAAACATGCAATACCAAGTGCGATTAATACTGCACCAAACAATGCAATTGCGATGTACGGATCCCATTCAGGGTTGTCATATGTATTCAAACGACGCGTCATACCCATGAAACCAAGGATATAAAGTGGCATGAATGCAAAGTAGAAACCTAAGAACCAGAACCAGAATGCTGCTTTACCCCAAGCTTCATTCAGCTTCCAACCAAACATTTTTGGCCAGTAGAAAATGATACCCGCGAACATTGCGAATACAACACCACCAATAATTACGTTATGGAAGTGAGCGATAAGGAATAAAGAGTTGTGTACAAGGAAGTCCGCAGGCGGAACAGCCATTAATACACCAGTCAAACCACCGATACCGAAAGTCACAAGGAAGCCAAGTGTCCAAAGCATTGGTGTTGTATATGTAATGCGACCTTTGTACATGGTGAATAACCAAGAGAAGATTTTCACACCAGTCGGGATCGCAATAACCATAGTCATGATACCGAAGAACGCGTTAACGTTGGCACCTGCACCCATGGTAAAGAAGTGGTGAAGCCATACAACAAATGACAATACTGTAATTGCAACTGTTGCATACACCATAGACTTGTAGCCGAACAACGTTTTGCGAGAAAAAGTTGATACAACTTCTGAGTAAATACCAAATGCTGGTAATACTAAGATATATACTTCCGGGTGACCCCAAGTCCAAATCAAGTTTACGTAAAGCATTGGACTACCGCCAAGCTCATTGGTAAAGAAGTGGAAACCGAAGTAACGATCTAGAGATAACATTGCAATTGTTGCAGTTAACACTGGGAATGCAGCAATAATCAGAACTGCAGTACAAAGAGCAGTCCAAGTGAAAATTGGCATATCCATCAATTTCATGCCAGGTGCACGCATTTTGATGATGGTAACAAAGAAGTTAACACCAGTTAAAAGCGTACCTAAACCAGAAATCTGAAGTGCCCAGATGTAGTAGTCAACACCAACACCAGGAGAGTATTCAATGCCAGAAAGAGGAGGGTAAGCCATCCAACCTGTAGCAGCGAATTCACCTAAAGCAAGTGAAACCATCATTAAGCCTGCAGCACCAGCGAATAACCAGAAGCTTAAAGAGTTTAATAATGGAAAGGCAACGTCACGAGCACCAATCTGTAAAGGTACAGAGATGTTCATTAAGCCAACAACAAGACCCATTGCTACGAAGAAGATCATAATTACACCGTGAGCGGTGAAGATCTGGTCATAGTGTTCTGGGTGTAAATAACCTTCACCGCCACCACGAGCGAGGAAAAGTTGTAAACGCATCATGATCGCATCTGCGAAGCCACGAAGTAACATGACTACAGATACCAAGATATACATGATACCAATTTTCTTATGGTCTACAGATGTGAACCATTCGTTCCACAAGTAGCTCCATTTTTTAAAGTAGGTAATGCCTGCAAAAGCAGCAATACCACCTAAAACCATCAAAGCAACCGTTACCAACACGATTGGATCGTGTGGAATCGAATCTGGACCTAACTTACCTAAGAAGCTCATGTCTTATTCCCCTACAGCCGATGAAGCAGGCTCAACTGCGGCATGTGCGTTAGCAGCAGCCCCGTGAGCACCCGCAGTAGCTGAATGATCAGCACCGTGATAGTTACTCATGTATTTGTTGATTACTGATTCAAACAAGCCTTTCTCAACAGAAGAGTAGTAAGTCACAGGATGTGGCTTAGTTGGATAAGGCTTCATTGCTTCAGCAGCAGCCTTTTCTTCAGGAGTAGTCGCTTTAGCGATAAGAACTTCGATCTGATGATGCGAACGGTTGCCATCACGCAAGGTTGCAAATTCAGCTTGGTCTAAAATACCTTTTTGAATTGCTTCAGGGTTAATTGAAGTACCGTTGCCTGCTTTCACAGCTGCGACCCAATCAGCAAACTGAGCTTCTGTAACTGAATGCGCACGGAAACGCATTTGAGAGAAGCCATAACCTGAGTAGTTAGAAGAGAAACCGCGGTAGCCTTCAGCTGGGCTAGTTTCATCTGCCAACAAATGCAGGTGAGTTTGCATACCAGCCATGGTATAAATTTGGCCAGAAAGTGCAGGAATGAAGAACGAGTTCATTGTGAAGTTAGACGTCAAACGTAAGTTCACAGGAGTTTTCTCTGGGAAACGAATTTCGTTAACAGTCGCAATTTCTTGTTCTGGATAGATAAAGATCCACTTAAACTGTTCAGCGATAACTTGAACGGTTAATGGTGCTTTATCAGAATCGATTGGACGGTACGGGTCATACTTGTGTGAACCCCACCAAGTTAACCAAGCTAGAATACCAATAATAATAACTGGAACACCCCAAACTACAATTTCAATAGCAGTTGAGTGTGCCCAAGTAGGTTTATAGTCTGCATCTTTATTCGACGAACGATATTTCCAACCAAACCATAATGCCATTAAGATCGATGGAATAACGACCAATAGCATTAAATAGATCGCAGTCATCATCAGGTCACTTTGACCTTGGGCAACTGGACCTTTAGAGTTTAGAAGTACCATATCACCACCACACCCAGTTAAGAGTGCAGCAATCGTTGATAAAGACAATACAGCTAAAATTGTTTGTCTCATTTTACAACCTCGGTGAAGAGTCCCATTCCCTAAATAATATGGGATAGCGATTAAAGTGTCGCATGATTGAGAATTTTGTTTTTGAATGAAAAAAATTCTCAAGCATGTGACACCGCTACGTTGTAGGGCATTATGCCTGATATCGTTAAACTAAGCTATATATAAAGTCGCTTTAAATGGCTGTTATAAAACCTGATTTTAGTGGTCGGAATTAGTTGTTTCAGTTTTTTTTTTATTGAAATATCAAACTTATGTGTAAAAAAGGGATGAACTGATCATCCCTTAATTTTAATCACGTTTATTGTTTTATCACGATGGTTTTTGCTAGTTTATCGTGCAATGTCTGTCGATTTTTTCCGAATGCGAATAAATAGTCGGCAATCGTAATAAATGGCATAAACAACATGTTCAAAATGATAAATACAATACTGCGTAACAGAAAGATTCGCGTTAAATTCACTTTCTCACCATTATCGGCATCTACAATTTTAATTCGCGTTAACTTTTTACCAATGCTTTGTCCAGACTTTGCTAGAAAGAATGCCTGTATTGCCAGCATAATAATGATATAGGCAAACATGGTTTGCCAAGCTTCGATTGGAATAAGCGTGAAAAGTTGCTGTTGCAATTGCATAGCTTGTGTGGATGTGTCTGCAGCTTGCATTTTTTGTTGAATGCTAGCTAGCTCATTCACCTGATTGGCGTTAAGAAAAAAAGAAGGGATTGCTGCCGCAGGCAACCAAAGTAATAAATCAATGATTTTTGCCAATGCGCGAATATTGACTGAGGCAAGTTCTGGTTTAGATACTTTACCTTCAACTTTGGTTTGGATAATTGTGGAGTTCTGTAACGGTGTATGTGTTGGTGGAACATAACCTGTTGGTGTATATACAAGTTTCCCTTGGGTTAATTCACCTAAAGCTTTCCATTCGGTCATACCTTCATGCCAAGCCAAATCTGTTAAGAGTACTTGTTGGCTGGCAAGCATTTGATTCAACTGTTCTAAAGTGTATGGACCAGCTTGTTGATTATTACGTGCCAAGTAAATTTGCATAAAAATAAAATCTCAAAAAATGAAAAGAGAAAAAAAGACCCAACTAATGGGTCTTTTTTTAACATGTTTTCTTAAGCTTGTTGAGCTTTTTCTTCAGCAAGGAAGAACCAAGTGTCTAAAACTGAATCTGGGTTAAGTGAAACTGACTCAATTCCTTGCTCCATCAACCATTTTGCAAGGTCAGGATGGTCAGATGGACCTTGACCACAAATGCCTACATATTTGCCAGCTTTGCGACATGCATGAATCGCCATTGAAAGTAATGCTTTAACAGCCGCATCACGTTCGTCAAACAGGTGAGAAACAATACCTGAGTCACGGTCTAGACCCAATGTGAGCTGAGTTAAGTCGTTAGAACCGATAGAGAAGCCATCAAAATGTTCAAGGAATTGTTCAGCTAATAGTGCATTAGTTGGCAATTCACACATCATGATTACTTTCAGGCCATTTTCACCACGCTTAAGACCATTCTGAGCAAGCAATTCAATTACACGTTTTGCTTCATTTACAGTACGAACGAATGGAATCATGATTTGGATATTGGTTAAGCCCATTTCATCGCGTGCTTTCTTCAATGCGCGACATTCTAATTCGAAACAATCGCGGAAATTTTCAGAAACATAACGGCTTGCACCACGGAAACCAAGCATTGGGTTTTCTTCTTCTGGCTCATAAAGCTTACCGCCAATCAAGTTCGCATATTCGTTTGACTTAAAATCAGACATACGAACAATCACAGGCTTGTCAGCAAATGCTGCAGCAAGTGTCGAAATACCTTCTACAAGTTTCTCAACATAGAATTCAATTGGAGAAGCATAACCCGCAGTACGAGCCAAGACCGCTGCACGAGTTTCACGAGGTAAGCTGTCAATATTTAACAAGGCTTTAGGGTGTACACCAATCATACGGTTAATAATGAACTCTAAACGCGCAAGACCAATACCTTCGTTAGGAATTTGAGCAAAGTCAAATGCACGGTCAGGGTTACCTACGTTCATCATAATTTTGAACGGAAGTTTTGGCATAGAGTTAATTGAGTTACGTTGAATTTCGAAATCTAACGAACCTTCGTAAATAAAGCCTGTATCACCTTCAGCACATGAAACAGTAACTTCTTGTCCGTCGGTTAAAACTTCAGTTGCATTGCCACAACCTACGATTGCAGGTACACCGAGTTCACGAGCAATAATTGCTGCGTGACAAGTACGACCACCACGGTTGGTCACAATTGCAGCAGCACGTTTCATTACTGGTTCCCAATCTGGGTCAGTCATGTCAGAAACAAGTACGTCGCCTTCTTGGACTTTATCCATTTCTTTAATAGACGTTACAATGCGTACTTTACCAGAACCAATACGTTGACCGATTGAGCGACCTTCGCAAATTACAGTACCTTTTTGCTTAAGTAGGTAGCGTTCCATAGTGCCGACATTTTCACGGCTTTTTACTGTTTCTGGACGTGCTTGAACGATATAGATTAGACCATCGTCACCATCTTTTGCCCACTCGATATCCATAGGGGCTTGATAGTGTTCTTCAATGATCAATGCTTGTTTAGCAAGTTCTTGAAGTTCGTGATCATTTAACGCAAATTGTTGACGTTCTGCTTTTTCAACATCAACAACAACAACTGATTTGCCAGCAGCACCTTCTTCGCCATACACCATTTTTTGGTGCTTAGATCCAAGATTACGACGCAAAATAGCATGTTTGCCATTTTTGAGAAGTGGTTTAGAAATATAGAATTCATCAGGGTTTACTGCACCCTGCACAACCATTTCGCCCAAACCATAAGAAGCAGTAATAAATACAGCATCACGGAAGCCTGATTCTGTATCTAGAGTAAACATTACACCTGCTGCACCAGTTTCTGAGCGAACCATACGTTGGATCCCCGCAGATAATGCAACAATGTCATGCGCGAAGTTTTGGTGAACACGGTAAGCAATAGCACGGTCATTATAAAGTGAAGCGAAAACTTCTTTGATCGCGATAAGAACATTGTCAATGCCGCGAATGTTCAAGAAAGTTTCCTGTTGACCTGCAAAAGATGCATCAGGTAAATCTTCTGCTGTCGCAGATGAACGAACGGCAACCGCAATATCAGGGTTGCCGTTTGAAAGGGTAGCGAAAGCGTCGCGAACTTCCTTTTCAAGTCCTGCTGTAAGCGGGGTGTCGACAATCCACTGACGGATTTTTGCGCCAGTTTCTGCAAGTGCAATTACATCATCAACATTTAATGCTGCAAGTTCCGCGTTAATTTTAGCGTTAAGGCCACTTTGCTCGAGAAATTCACGATACGCAGCAGCAGTAGTAGCAAAGCCCCCAGGTACTGATACACCTGCATTTGCGAGGTGGCTAATCATCTCACCCAGAGATGAGTTTTTCCCACCCACGAGCTCTACGTCGTGTTTCCCTAATTTTTCTAGACCAATTACGCGCGCTTCCAAAGTTGTTACTCCACTTTTGCAGTATTAATCACTATCTTGGCATGAATTTAAAACAAATCTACTTAGCTTTTTAATTTTACTAAGCGACAGTCATGTAAGATCAGTTTACTATAATGATTATATAGCACTTAGACAAATATTCGAGGGGAATTTTAATGTCAGAAGGTAAACAAATAAAGCGAAGTGTGTTTTTTATTTCAGATGGAACTGCAATCACAGCAGAAACGCTTGGACACTCTTTACTGGCCCAGTTTCCAAATGTAGATTTTGACATTCATATTATCCCTTATATTACATCTGAAGAAGCTGCTATGA
Organism: Acinetobacter tibetensis; assembly: GCF_023824315.1. Classification (NCBI taxonomy): domain Bacteria; kingdom Pseudomonadati; phylum Pseudomonadota; class Gammaproteobacteria; order Moraxellales; family Moraxellaceae; genus Acinetobacter; species Acinetobacter tibetensis. Next base: position 1,442,006 of record NZ_CP098732.1, read on the forward strand.
ATGTAGTTTCTGAGATAAATCAACGAGCTGAACGCGATGGGCAACAGCCATTAGTGTTCGATACTTTAGTTGATCCTTATGCGCGAGATATTATTAATACGGCCAATGCTGTGAATTTAGATGTGTTTGAAGGGCTGATTAGTAAGTTGTCTGAAGAGTTGGGTACACCACCTACAACTTTAGTCGGACAAACCCATGCGGTGACGGATTCTGAGTCCTATAAAGCGCGTATTGATGCGGTACATTTTGCACTGGATAATGATGATGGCGCTCGTACTCGTCATTACGACAAAGCCGACTTAATTTTGATTGGGGTTTCTCGTTCAGGGAAGACACCGACATGCATTTATTTGTCATTACAATTTGGAATTCGTGTCGCAAACTACCCACTGACGGAAGAAGATTTAGATGACAACCGTTTACCTTCTGTGTTGAAAGCGCATAAGCATAAGCTGTTTGGGCTCATGATTGATGCTGAGCGTTTGGTTGCGATTCGTTCTGAGCGTAAAGCCAATAGCCGCTATGCAAGCTTTAGTCAATGTCAGATGGAATTACGCGCAATTGAAGGTATTTATATCTCAGAAGGAATTAAATATCTGAATGTGTCGGAAATGTCGATTGAGGAAATTTCTACGCGTGTCTTACAAATGACGGGTTTAAAACGCCGAATTGGATAGTATTGAATTACGCCGCTATTCATATAAAAATTGAATGAAGTAATACCCAATTTAAATAATTAGATTGGGTGTTTTTTGCACTTATTTTCATTATAAATATGAAACTTCATTTGAAATAGTCTGCAATTATTGATGCAAATTCGTTGTAATAATTAAGTCGACAGGATAAATAGAGCCATCCACACATTCAATACAGCTTTCTGTAATTTTCTTGAGTGGCCAAGTAATAAGTTGACATTTCTCTTGTTGTAGGGCGTGATAATAATCATCAGATTTTAGAAATTCTTTCTTTTCACGCGTAATATTCGGGGTTAGTTGTCGTTTTAGCCAGTTGTCCTGAATTTGAGAATCCAAAAAACGCAGGGCTAAAATGCTTTTGATACGGGGATTGATGAGGCGCTTATTTTTGATGAGCAATGGATGTTGCATATAACGGCTATATCGTTGTTCTGACTGTGGAAGGATTAAGGCAGGTTGTATCTGAAAAACATGAACTGAACTTGATCTATTACGGATTTTTTCAAGTAATGTGGCAATTTTTTGATCGATTCCAATAATTGCAACTCTTAGCCCGATGCAGGTATCTAGGTTTAGTTTAGCTGATGTTCGTATTTGTCCTTTAAATATTTCATAATCTTGTGCTTGATGTTGAAAAATATGGCTGGAAGTATTCAGCTTACTAAATTGTGGCATGATTATTCCTTAATCATTTTTTATTGTCAGATTTTTTGTTTTTTAATTGAATATTAATTCATCTACTGCGTAAAGTTGATTCAGCTACTCGGCAGTCATTTTTGATAGATTGCTGCTATGGTAAATTCCAAAAGCCTAAGAAACATGCTCTTAGGCTTGATTGTGATTTAAATATTTGAATCAAATATTATTTTTAATGTCGATTAGATGGCTAAAGTTTGCTAAGCGTTTTTCAGTATCGTAAATATCACAGGTAAAAATAAACTCATCTACCTCATAGGTCTTGAGTAAATCTTCAAGACCATCTTTTACGGTTTGAACCGAACCAATTTGTGCTAAGGCAAAGAAGTTATTCACTGACATTTTTTCGACGGGTGACCATAGGTTCTGCATGCTTTCTACAGGGGGCTTAAGTTTTAGGCTATGTCCACGCATTAAGGCGAGTACACGTTGGAAGGCACTGGTCGCAAGATACTGAGCTTCTTCATCTGTGTCTGCAATGACTGTAGGCACGCCCATCGAAACATAAGGTTGATCCAAATATTCTGATGGTTGGAAATTATCGCGGTAAAGTTGAATGGCTTGCCCGAGCATTCTTGGTGCAAAGTGTGAAGCAAACGAGTAGGGTAGCCCCAAACGTGCCGCCAATTGAGCGCTAAAAAGGCTGGAGCCTAAAAGCCAAACAGGGACATGTGTCGATTGACCTGGCGTAGCGACAATTTTTTGATTTTCTTCAGGAGCCTTAAAGTATTGCAATATTTCCGCGACATCTTGTGGAAATTGATCTTCAGTTTCTTGGCGCCCACGACGTAAAGCACGCATGGTGACTTGATCTGTACCTGGAGCACGACCTAAACCAAGCTCAATACGGTTAGGATAAAGCGTGGCTAAAGTCCCAAATTGTTCGGCAACCACAAGTGGTGCGTGATTAGGGAGCATGATCCCACCTGAACCGACTTTAAGTGATTGCGTGTTGGCAAGAATATAACCGAGTAAGACGGCTGTCGCAGAACTGGCAATACCATCCATATTGTGATGTTCAGCTAACCAGAAGCGTTCAAAGCCCAATTTTTCAGCATGTTGAGCCAGTTCAAGAGCGTGATGTAGAGAAAAGGCAATACTTTTATCATCACGGACTGGTGCAAGTTCCAGAATTGAAAATTTGGTATTTTGTAGAGTAGGCATATCCAGACTCGAAAACCATATATCGAAATAATACGATATGAGAGTGTTTTTGTATATCGTTTAATTTCGATATATTGCTTGAGCGCAAAATAAAAGCATCCGAAGATGCTTTGTATTATGTTGGATTAATCATCCCAACGTTTTTTCTTGTAGTGACCTAAATGGCGTCCATTGTCATGACGGTAAGAGCGATCATTGTAACGTGCATCGTTATAGCGATAATTACGGTCTGAGCGATAGCCACGATTATCATAGCGTTCATCATCACGACGATCTTCAGAGACTTTTCGTCCTAGCGCTGAACCACCAGCGGCACCTAAAGCTGCGCCAACATAGCCACCATTGGTCCCTGCAACATTTTTACCTACAGTGTAACCCCCAGCACCACCAAGACCACCACCAATAGCGGCAGAAGTTCTATTTCGGCGATCACTCGCAGCAGCGGCACCACCAGCACCACCGACAGCAGCACCAATCATTGCACCTGTTGTACCACCCAGTTGTTTACCGATTGCTGTGCCTGCGACACTACCTAAGGCAGATGTTGCTGCAACGCGAGTACCATTATCGGCATAAGCGGTTCCCATCATGGTGGTCGCGATTAATGAGGCATAAATTACATGATTCAGTTTCATGACAAACTCCATTTTTTCATAGTGCTATGTGCTTGAGTTCAATTTAAAAGAGTTGAGCGGATTAAAATGAAGTGCTTTGTATGTGTACATGATGGTTTTGTCATGACTTTGTATTGCTTCTTCATAACAAATTCACAATTACAGTTTGATAGAAACCACTACTTTAATTTCAGATCTAACTTTTTAATTCAATATAAAACAAGCACCTAATGGTGCTTGAATGCTTGAACTGTAGGAATTAACGGTAGTGACGGTGACGTTTTTTCCATTTACGTGAAGACTTGGCTTTTTCTTCAGCTTTATCTTTAGAAATTTTGTTTCCTAAAGCAGCACCACCCGCAGCACCTAGTGCAGAGCCAATATAACCACCGCTAGTACCTCCCATGCTTTTACCGACGGTATAACCTGTACCACCCCCTAAAGCACCACCAATAGCAGACTCTGTACGGTTACGGCGATCACTTGCTACCGCTGCGCCACCCGCGCCACCGAGTGCGGCACCAATTGTAGCACCTGTAGTGCCACCCATACTTTTGCCAACAGCAGTACCCGCAACACTACCTAGTGCACTTGCTGCTGCAACACGTGTTGTACTATCTGCGTGAGTATTCATTGCTAACATTGAAGATGCAGCCAATGCGGTACTTAATAAAACGGCATTCAGTTTCATCGTATTCTCCATGTCCAAAAATGCGGACGAAATTTTTTGATGCGGCAAATCTAACAAAACGCATCGTCATAAATGTGGAGAGCAAGGCACTAAGTTGTGCTGTTCGGTGAGTGCTTTGTATGAGTTTGATTAAAATCGTTCATTTTATGGCTGATCAATCATTGCATGGGTAAATAAGCAACAACTTTTTAAAGGATAGAACAAAGTCAAAGATGAGCAAAGTGAAAGCTTCAGAAGCTTATTTATCAGCATAATAGATATGTCAATTAAAGGGCAGAATCGGTAAACTATGCTCAAATTTGAAATTATGCAGCCTAATTTAGACTGCTTGAGCTATTGAGATAGATTAAACAATGAAAGAATCGTTACGTTTGCGATTAGATCAGCTTTCTGACCGTCATGAAGAGTTAACAGCACTATTGGCTGATGCTGAGGTTATTTCGGATAATAAGCGTTTTCGTCAATTATCACGCGAACATAGTGATTTAAGTGAAATTACAGAAGTTTGGGCGAAGTATAGACAAGCAGAAGAAGACATCGAAACTGCAAATGCTATGTTGTCTGATCCAGATTTTAAAGAAATGGCTCAAGAAGAAATTAAGGAAAATAAAGCCATTATTGAACAGCTCGAAGCTGATCTTAATATCTTGATGATTCCTAAAGATCCAAATGATGCGAATTCGGCCTATTTAGAAATCCGTGCAGGAACGGGCGGTGATGAAGCTGCTATTTTCTCTGGTGATTTATTCCGTATGTATAGCAAGTATGCTGAATCGAAAGGTTGGCGTATTGAAGTACTTTCAGAAAATGAAGGCGAACACGGTGGTTACAAAGAAGTCATCTGCTTAGTGAATGGTGAAGGGGTGTATGGTCGCTTGAAGTTTGAAAGTGGCGCTCACCGTGTACAACGTGTCCCTGCGACAGAGTCACAAGGTCGTGTACATACTTCAGCGTGTACTGTTGCGATTTTGCCTGAAATTGATGTCGATACAACGGTTGAAATTAATGCGTCAGATTTACGTATTGATACCTACCGTGCTTCAGGCGCTGGTGGTCAGCACATCAACAAAACCGATTCAGCAGTTCGTATTACCCACATTCCTACAGGAACTGTGGTGGAATGTCAGGAAGAACGTTCACAGCATAAAAACAAAGCCAAAGCGATGGCTTTATTGGCTTCACGTTTAGAAAATGCCAAACGTGCTGCGGCAGATGCGGCAACCTCTGAAATGCGTCGCGATTTGGTGGGTTCGGGTGATCGTTCTGAACGAATCCGGACTTATAACTATCCGCAAGGTCGTATGACCGACCATCGTATCAACTTAACTTTATATAAGTTGGATGCTGTGATGGAAGGCGATTTAAACGAATTGCTTGATAGTTTGCATCGTGAATATCAAGCAGATCAGTTGGCGATGCTTGCACAGCAAAATGGTGGCTAATGAATATTGCACAGGCATTAGCCTTACGTGGAGAAGTGGAAAGTTATGAGCGTCAAGAGAATGCGTGGTTACTTGAGCATATTCTAAAAATTGATGCTTTTGATTTATCCCTCAAATCCGCACAAGAACTCACCGCAGAGCAAGAGCAAGTCTATGTGAATGGTTTGGCACGTATCGCAGCGGGCGAACCTTTGGCTTATGTTACGGGTTCACAACCATTTTGGACATTAGACCTGATCGTGACTCAGGATACTTTGGTTCCTCGTCCAGATACTGAAGTATTGGTAGAAACCGTTTTGCGTCTTGATTTGCCTGAAGACACACGTGTTGTGGATTTAGGAACAGGTACGGGTGCTATCGCATTATCATTGGCAAGTGAGCGCCCAAACTGGTCTGTCATTGCAACAGACATTTATGAACCGACTTTAGAAGTTGCCCTGCAAAATGCCGAAAAGCATGATTTAACACAGGTGAAATTCTTTTTAGGCAGTTGGTTTACTGCGTTGAATCGTCAATATTTTGATGTGATTGTGTCTAATCCACCATATATTGATGCAAAAGATGAGCATATGCTGAATTTAGCTGCTGAACCTGAACGAGCTTTGGTTGCGGACAAACAAGGCTTGGCGGATATTGAACATATTATTCAGCAAGGTAAAAAATGGCTAGCAGCACAAGGTTGGATTGTACTTGAGCATGGCTATGATCAAGGTGAAGCAGTGCGCAATATCTTTAAAGCGGCAGGTTTTAAAGAAGTCAAAACAGTCAAAGATTACGGTGGGAATGACCGCGTGACTTTAGGGCAACTTTAGTAATTATCCCATTTTATAGTTGTAAAATTAAAAAAGCACGACCCAATGGTTGTGCTTTTTTAATGTGGTTGATGGTACTTTAAAGAAAGCTACAGAGTCCTAAACGGTACAAGGCTTAAGTTAAATTATGATTCATTGGTTGAATTGCGGGAGGTAATTCAACTTCAAGTGATTCTGACATTTCTCGTTCGATTAAACGCACAATTGAATTTAATGGCAGATCATTGTCTTGTAATCCAAAAGGCTCTTCAATTTGTGCACTCAGTGCATCTAAACCTAAAAATAAATAAGCAATCAAGCTCACTAAAATTGGAGTCCAAATGCCTAAACTCGCTTCTAGGCTAAAGGGTAAAATAAAGCAGAAACAATAAACGGTACGATGTAAAAGTACTGAATATGAATAGGGTAAAGGAGTACTTAAAATACGATCGCATCCAGCCTGAATATTGCCTAAATCGACAATATGCTGATTTAAACTATTGTAAATAATGTCCGATATTTCTGCGTTACGTAATGCGAGGACTAAATCTTTTTGAATAGCTTCAAGCACATATTGCGCAGCATTAATTTTTTTGCTGAGTTGTTGCAACTGTGTTGAATTGAAATCCACTTTATCGTGATAAAACTCGAAAGATTGAGGTTGAGCTCTAAGACGATCGCGTAATAAGTGAGTAAATAACATGACGCGATACATCAAAATATTGCGACGTTCAGTACTGAGAACATGCGAATCACGAGAGATATGACGTGAATTTGCAATTAATGCCCCCCAGAGTTTACGTCCTTCCCACCAACGATCATAACAGGCGTTATTACGGAAGCTTAAAAAGATAGAGAGGATGATACCGAAAATGGTAAAGCCAATTGCTGGAACCGCAGGAATAGTGAAGTATTGATGTGAAGAGAGATAAACCAGAATCGCTGAAATCAATATGACGATTAATAGTGCAGGGAGTACTTTAGGAAGTATGGTGCCAGACCATGCGAAAAGTAATTTGAAACTATTATTTTTATCTCGAACAATCATTGATCTATACCATCTCTATCACAACGACAGTGTTCCATAGACAAACTGTGCTGTGCAAGAGACAGTGAAATCATTTATAAGAAAAGACGACATGAAAGTCGTCTTTTCTTATGGACCGAAATGTCTAAAATACGATTCTAAACTAAATAATCGACCGAAATTTCGGAAATCTCAACTTGGGAAAAAGCATCAATTTCTTCTGCCAAGCAGAGCGCGACAATTTTAGAGGTATGAGTAAGCGTTGTGCCTTGAGTCAGGTTCTCACCTGTTCGCAAGCACAGAATAGCTTCATCACTGAGTTCGAGTGCCTTCGCTTTTGCCATTGCATCATGTTGCGAAAAAAATTGGGCTATCACATTTTGTAGCTCAACTTCTGAAACATTGAGTAGGCTTTGACTAAAAAATTCATCCAATTCTGTTGGGGAGTTTAGAGAATGAGTAAAATTTTGCACGAGATTTTTATCTAGTACATCAATCATCTTAAACATAACGTTTACCTTTAAGTTAAGGTGATAAAACAGGAGGGGTACAGCCGAAAATAAGCATAAAATTATGCTTTAGAGTTGAGTGAAAAATATACTAATATGGCGCAATTTGCAATTCAATCTAGATGACTGAGCAGTAATAAAAAAAGCTATGGCTTTATCATTTCTCTGTGAGCATGCTTATTCTTTAGATTGACGATAAGCACCTGGACTCAGTCCAGTCCATTTTTTAAAGGCACGATGAAAAGCACTTGGGTCATGAAAATTCAGTTCATCGCTAATTTCATGTAAGGGTTTATCGGTTTTAGTTAAAAGTTCTATTGCTGTATCACGACGAATATCATTTTTTAATTGTTGATAATTACAGCCTTCACTATTCAGTCGGCGGCGTACGGTTGCTTCTGACATATTAAGTTGTTGTGCCAGTACATTCAGTTCAATCCATTCTGCGGGTGGGGCTTGAAGTAGATATTTACGTACTTGGGTACTGAGCGCATGTGGATTTTTAAAGCGAACCAAGAGATTGTGTGGCGTTTGTGAAATGAACTCATACCACGATTTTTTATCCTGTTTAATTTTAATATTTAAATAGTCTCGATCAAACTCGACGACGTTTTGCTGAGTAGAATAGGCAATATTGGAACAGAATCGAATATGGTAATCTTCATCTGTTAAAGGTTTTTCACACTTAAGTTGGATTGAATTGAGGGGAATACGTTGACTGGCTAACCAACACATTAAAGTATGAATTAACATCAGGTAGGTCGCATAACTAAACATGCGCTTTGGCTGCTTTTTATCATGAATAATAATACGTGCAACATGCTGCTCAAGAATTAATTCACTTTGGAAATCATCTAAAACTAGATTAAAAAACTTTAATATATCTTTCAGCGCTTTTTCAACGGTTTCACTCTGAATAACAGCTTTAGAAATAAATTGATAACTACCTCGCCGTAAAGCATGGTGATCCATACCAAAAAACTCATCGTTCATACGATTAGCCAGTTCAATCCAAAGTTGTGCATATTGTGAAATAGATACACGGGCTTTATTGGATTGCATTAATTCTGCGGGAATCCCTGCACTGTGTAAGATTTCCTGAATATTGAGTCCTTGATGATGCGCAGAAAGTACAGCTTCCTGTACCAAACTCATCGAAATACTGCCTTTATCGAAATTTAATTGTGGTTCGCGCATGTAAAAATCCAAATCGTTGGACATTCCACTGTCCAAATCCATCATTAATAATGCAATATTTGGAAATTGTACTCAAGCTTGACTGTGTTTACTCTGAAGCTAAAGTCGAGTATGAACTTTCAAAAAGATAGGACAGGGAAATGAAAATTCAAAATAAAGTTTTTGTGGTTACAGGTGGTGCTTCAGGTTTAGGTGCTGCCACAGTTAAATATCTGGTTCATGCCGGTGCTCGTGTTGCTTTTGTTGATATGAATCAAGAACTAGGCTATGCCTTAAAACAACATTTAGGGGAAAACGCGAAGTTCTATCCTTTAGATGTCACCAATGAACAAACCGTGAAATCTTTCTTTTTAAATGTAGAGCAAGATTTTGGTCAACTGAATGGCTTGGTGAACTGTGCTGGCATTGCGCCGTCAGCAAAAGTTTTGGGACGCGATGGTTTACATGACTTAGCAATGTTTCAGAAAGTTTTAGATGTCAATGTTAGTGGTAGCTTTAACATGATTCGTTTTGCTGCGGAATTGATGGCGAAGTATGAATTGAAAAATGATGAAGAAGATCGAGGCGTGATTATTAATACAGCCTCGGTTGCCGCATACGATGGTCAAATTGGTCAAGCAGCTTATTCAGCATCAAAGGGTGCAATTGTTGCTATGACTCTACCGCTTGCACGTGAACTGGCGCGTAACGCGATACGTGTAATGACAATTGCACCCGGCATTATGGAAACCCCGATGCTTAAAGGTATGCCACAAAACGTGCAAGATGCTTTGGGACAAATGGTGCCGTTTCCACCGCGTTTAGCCAAACCTGAAGAATTTGCAAGTCTGGTTGGGCACATTGTGGAAAATACGTATTTGAATGGTGAAGTCATTCGTCTAGATGGTGCGATTCGTATGGCACCGAAATAAAGCTAAATACGTGTATAGATAATAAGTTTGCACAATTTGGATGTGCAAAAGAAAGAATAGAAAATTGATAAGAGTATTTACATGATTTTAAATGATGAACAAAAAATGGTTCAGGAGATGCTGCGCGATTTTTCGCAGACACAACTGAAACCCACTGCGGCTGAACGTGATAGAACTGGGCAATTTCCTGCCGAAGAGTTAAAGCAGTTAGGTGAACTCGGTGCGTTGGGTATGACTATACCGCCAGAATGGGGTGGTGCAGGTCTGGATTATGTCTCACTGGTCTTGGCTCTTGAAGAAATTGCTGCGGGTGATGGTGCAATTTCTACAATTGTTAGTGTTCAAAACTCATTGCCATGTGGCATTACCTACAAATATGGTACGGAACAACAAAAGCAGAAATATCTAGCAAAATTGGCAACAGGAGAGTGGTTAGGCTGCTTTTGCTTAACTGAGCCGCAGGCAGGCTCTGATGCTGGGGCATTGCAATGTCGTGCAGAGCGTGATGGTGATACATGGGTTTTGAATGGAACAAAGCAGTTTATTACGACAGGCAAGCATGCGCAGTTAGCAATAGTTTTTGCTGTGACGGATAAGTCCGCAGGGAAAAAAGGCATTTCTTGCTTCCTTGTACCAACGGATACCCCGGGGTATATCGTGTCGCGAATTGAGGAAAAAATGGGGCAGCATTGTTCAGACACAGCTACTATTGTGTTTGAGGATTGCCGAATTCCTGTGGAAAATATATTGGGTGAAGAAGGTCAAGGCTACAAGATTGCATTATCCAATTTAGAATCGGGGCGTATTGGAATTGCGGCGCAGTCAGTTGGTATGGCTCGCGCGGCTTTAGATTCGGCCATTGAATACGCCAATGAACGTAAGGCTTTTGGAGTGGAGTTGGTACAGCATCAAGCTGTGGCTTTCCGTTTAGCAGACATGGCAACACAAATTGAAGCAGCACGACAATTGATTTTGCATGCTGCAAGTTTAAAAGATGCTGGACAGCCCTGTTTAAAAGAAGCCTCAATGGCCAAATTGTTTGCATCTACTATGGCAGAAAGAGTCTGTTCCGACGCGATTCAAATTTATGGCGGCTATGGCTATGTAAATGATTTTCCAGTGGAACGTATTTATCGAGATGTGCGTGTTAGCCAAATTTATGAAGGTGCATCCGATATACAAAGACTGTTGATTGCCCGAGAGATTACTCAAGGTTAAAACAGATTCGCACATTGAGACGTTGTGTTCTCAATGTGCATAAAACAGCAATCAGATTGATGGATTTGGAAATTGATGCATCCCTCAAGGCATGATTAGCTAAGTACAGATCACCCAATTTTAGAACAGATTGTGGAAAACAATAAAAGCTAAGCAACAAGGCGAGATGCTTTGTATCAGGAAGAGGTTCAAGTCATGAAGACGTTAGTAGAAGCCCATCAAGAATTTAGTCTTGAAAAAGCAATTCAAGATCATTTAGTTGGAACTCCGCAAGCCCTAAATGCTTATGTTGAATGTTGTGCACGTTATTTAGGACAACATAAAACGGCTTTAATCTGGGAAGGTAAACAAGGTGAATCACAGCGTTGGAGCTTTGAGCAGTTAAATGAAGCTTCAGGTAAATTGGCAAACTATTTCCTGCAATCTGGAATTCAGGCAGGTGATTGTATTGCAGGGCTTTTGCCACGAACCCCTGAGCTACTGATTACTGTGTTAGCGACTTGGCGTATTGGTGCAATTTATCAGCCTTTATTTACTGCATTTGAGTCTAAGGCAATTGAGCATCGTATTGAGGTTGCTAAAACAAAATTAATAGTCACCAATTCTGAACAACGGTCTAAGCTGAATCATATCCATATTGCTCAAATTTTGACTGTACATCGTGATAAACACAGCCTTAAAACCGATCCAGATTTCTGGCAAGAACTTAATGCGGAAGATGCAGAATGTCCTGCGGTAATGCGGCATTTTGATGATGATTTTTTGATGATGTTTACTTCCGGTACTACAGGTTTGGCGAAATCGGTTCCAGTACCATTACGTGCAATTTTAGCCTTTAAAGGATATATGACTCATGCTGTAGATTTGCGTGAAGAAGATTCTTTTTGGAATCTGGCAGATCCAGGTTGGGCTTATGGTTTGTATTATGGCATTACAGGTCCGCTCAGTTTAGGTCATAGCATTATTATGGATGAGCGCGCATTTAATGTAGATCAAGCCATTGAAGTAATTCAAAAACATAAAGTTTCTAATTTGACGGGTTCACCGACTGCTTTTCGAATGTTCTTTGGATTCAAAGAGAAATTTAATGCGTCAATTAAACAACATTTACGTGTGGTGAGTAGTGCAGGTGAACCACTAACGCCAGAAGTGATTCATTGGTTTAACCATGATTTAGACGTCAATATTTATGATCAATATGGCCAAACAGAACTTGGAATGGTCATTGCGAATCATCATGCATTAGCACATCCGAAAAAAGTGGGTTCTGCGGGCTTTGCCATCCCTGGGCATCGCTTCGCAGTCCTGAATGCACAGCATCAGGAAGTAAAACAGGGAGAGGTGGGGACTTTGGCAATCGACTGTTCTGAATCCGATTTATTCTGGTTTAAGGGCTATGATGGGCAGAATCGTAAATCTTTTGTAGGGAACTATTATTTGACGGGTGATATGGTTCAACTGAATGAGTTCGGTGGTATAGATTTTATTGGTCGTGATGATGATGTAATTACAACGTCAGGCTATCGTGTGGGGCCTTTTGATGTGGAAAGTACATTATTAGAGTGTGAGGAAGTTCTAGAGTCTGCTGTGATTGGCAAACCAGATCCAGAGCGTACCGAAATTGTGAAAGCCTTTGTTGTCTTGAAACCACAATATCAGGCAAATGAACATCTGAATCAAAAACTACAGCAATATGTCCGATCTCGCTTATCGAAACATGCTTATCCAAAAGAAATTGAATTTGTAGAAAACCTACCTAAAACATCGAGCGGTAAAATCCAACGTAATCTTTTAAAACAACAAGAGATTGCGTTGCAGCAAATACAACGCGCATGTTAATACTTTTTAAACTAAGTTAATTTTGCTCTTGCGCCCTTCGGGGCGTTTTTTTATATCAATGACTTTTTTTGGGAATTTAAAAGATATTTTTCATGTGGTTAAAATTTGTAAAAAGCCTTTACAGACAATAAATGAGCGATATAATGCCAAGCATTCTTGTATAACTGTGTCATAAGTCACTTTTTTGGGGTTGTTTATGAAAAAAATCATTCTTTCTTCAGTTATTGCTACTTTTGCATTTTCTTCTATTGCTGCACATGCTGCAGGGACTGATACAACTCAGTTTCAAGTCAAGATTACTGTGAATGAATCTTGTAAATTTACTTCTAAAGATGATGTTGAATTTAATGCTGTAGATCGATCAACAAAGATTGGCAGCACAGCAAAAGGTCAATTAAATCTGACGTGTACATTAAATACACCTTATAAAATTGCTTTAGCAGGTACGGGTGCTATGAGTAATACTAACGGTACTTCAGCAAGTAAAGTGCCGTATAAGCTATATCAAGATGCAGCACGTACAACAGAATGGGACACAACAAACTTACTTTCTAAAACTGGTAGTGGTAAAGACCAAACCATTCCTGTCTATGCTAAATTGGCAGGCGATACGAACGTTGAAGCGGGTAACTATGTAGATACAGTGGTTGCGACTGTAACTTACTAAGTAGAAGTGCAATAAACAGAGTGACGCAATATATGAACAAATTTATTCCAAGTATTTGTGCTGCGATTGTTTCACTTTGTTCATTCAATCTTTCTGCTGCGAGTTTGCAGGTTTCACCTATTTCAGTGACATTTTCCACAGGTGAAAAAGCCAAAGAGATTTGGTTAACCAATACCAGTGATCAACCGATTCGTGCACAAACACGAGTGCTCAGTTGGACACAAGAAGCAGGAAAAGACCAGCTAAAGGCTTCAAGAGATTTGGTCGCCAGCCCTTCAATTACTGAAATAAAAGCAGGCGATCGTCAATTGATTCGTGTATTAAGCATGAATGTGCAGAATACAGCGAAAGAGCAGACTTATCGATTACTGATTGATGAACTTCCGAACTCGAGTCATGATCATCAACAAACTGGATTGCAACTTTTATTGCAATATTCTATTCCTGTATTTGTTCAATCGACAGAAATTACACCATCTAAAAGTGGCTTAACTTCACTGAATCAAGTGATCTTTAATTATAATAATCAGAAGCTTAGTGTTCAGAATAATGGTAAAAGCCATATTCGCTTAAGTGAATTAAATTATATCAACCCAAATGGTGAAAAAATTCCGTTAATTCAGGGTTTGGTAGGATATGTTCTGAATGGTCAAACCATGCAGTGGAATATTCCATTTCATACACAAATGCAGCCCAAAGGTAAGTTTGAAGCGCGAATAAATACAGATGGTTTAGCTCAGACATTACCCATTCCATAATTGGTGATGAACAAATTTGTTTACCGTCGTGCTCTATGTCGAGCACTGTTATGTACTTCTTCATTATATGTACAAGCCACTCTGGCAAATGAGATACCTCAGCCTAGTTCCGATGTTGTTGATCAACAAGAACTCTATTTAAGTGTGGTATTGAATCAAGCATCTAGTTCAGTCTACGGACATTTTATTCAGACACCGCAAGATTTATTAATTTCTCGAGAAACACTACAGGAATTACAGTTAAGCATTCACGCTGCGGATGCTTTGGGTCACACAGGTTTTGTTGCTTTATCCCAAATTAAAGGGCTCACTTATCACTATAATTCAGCAGAGCAGCATATTGACTTAACCGTACCTATGGAAGTTTTGCAGGCAAATACGACCTCAGGTTATGAGCAAATTCCCCCTGCCAAAGTCAATCCTGCGCAGATTAAGCCAGGTCTATTGTTTAATTATGATCTTTATTCTCAAGCCACTGAAGATGTCTGGTCTTTAAGTGGATGGAATGAGTTGCGGTTATTTGGTGTGGGGACAGGGAATATATTCAGTATTTCTGCCAATCATGTTTATACAAAAACTAAAACGACCAATGAACTTTCAAGCCAAATTCTAGATACCTATTGGCAAAAAGATTTTGCTGATCAAGCAATTACTTTGACAGTAGGTGATAGCCAATCCCGTGCTTTAGAGTGGACACGTTCAACGCGTATTTCGGGAATAAAAATAGCTAAAAATTTCAATTTACAACCTTATCAAGTCACATCACCACTGGAGTCTTTTAAAGGTTCTGTGCTTGTACCTTCGACAGTCGATTTATTAATTAATGGTATACAACAAAGCACCAGTGATGTGCTTCCTGGGCAATTTGATATACAAGCATCACCCTCTATAACTGGGGCAGGCAATGCGCAGCTTTTGATTACTGATTTAAATGGTCAGCAGCGCGTCGTGAATTTCTCATTGTTTGGAACTTCGCAATTGTTGCAAAAAGGCTTATCTGATTGGGAGGTTAATTTAGGGATTAATAAACTTGATTATGCAGTTAAATCATTTAGCTATGGGGATGAACCTGTTGTCAATGCAACATTGCGACATGGTTTAAGCAATAATACGACTATTGAGAGTCATGCCGAATATTCAAGTGATGTTACTTTGGTGGGATTAGGTATTTTGCATCGTTTACCAAATAGTTGGGGTTTAATCAATGGGGCTTATAGCTCTAGTGAATTAAACCAAAAACTGGGGCAATCATATGCTATAGGTTATGAATGGAATAATCCTTATGTCAATTTTTCTCTACAGCATCAACAAAGCGATGGAGATTTCGGTGATTTAGCAAGCGCTCTAGGTTATGGTTATGTTAAACAGTCAGATCACGCTTTTTTGGGTGTAAATACAGATTATGGTCAATTTGGTGGGAGCTATGTAGCACAAAAAAATCAGAATTCTGAAAATGAATATTTGGTTTTTAACTGGTCATATTATTTTCCTTCCAAAAAATATTTAACTTTGAATATGACCCGAAATTTAAACGAGCAAGAAAATACCTTTTTTCTGTCTTTAAATATACCGCTAGATCGTCAAACCAATGCCACTTTAAATGCGCAACAGGACACAGATCAGAATAAGTTTTCTGCCAATATTCGTAAAACAGCAATACAGAACGAAGATGATTGGGGTTGGCAGTCGAACCTTGAGTTTAGTGATAACAACAACTATAGCTTGCAAGGGCAGATTCAGCGTGAAACGCAGAGGGGTGAATGGGATGTCGGTTTACAAAGCGCTAAGATTAATAACGAAGACTACACCACGGTGGTCGGTTCTGCTCGAGGCAGTTTGGTGATGATGGAGAAGTCAGTGTTCCCAATGCGGCAATCGCTTAACTCTTTTGCTGTGGTTTCAACCGACGGTGTTTCGGATATTCCAGTTCGTTTAGAAAATCGAGTGGTAGGTAAAACCAATCGAAAGGGTTTAATGCTCATCGATACTTTAAATCCCTATCAACATAATGATATTTCGATTGATACTTTAGATTTACCATTGGAATATAAAATTGAAACTACGCGTATAGATGCAGTGCCATATAACGCTAGCGGTGTGGTGATTCAATTTCCAATTTACAAAATGCGTGCTGTTCAATTGAGTGCAACTGATTTGCACGGTGTAGCATTAAAAATGGGCAGTCGTGTTTGGGTACAAGATACTTTGCCAGATTTGGCATCAACAGAACACACGATTGTGGGGCGTGACGGGATGATTTATCTTGAGAACCCTTCATCTCAACAACTCTATGTTGAACAAGATGGAGAGGTTTGTAAGGTGGTTTTACCAGATTTTAGTCAACAATACGGCTTTCTGGATATGGGGAACGTACAATGTCGCTAAGTCTTTTCTTTCAAAAAGCAACAATTCGTGCATTTGGTTTATATGGTCTATTTGCTGTCATAATTATTGTTGGTGCGACATTGTTGAGCCCTTCAGCGCAAGCTGCTTCAGGACGCTGCTGGTTGTCAGGTCCTGCCTTAAATTTTGGTTCCGTTTCGAGTAAAGGCAAAAGTAATTACACCAACTGGCAAGTAACGTGTAATCAATATGGACATAAACAAACGGTGAATGTTGCATTGTGCCCATATGCAACAGCAGGTGGATTGGGTTTACTCAATAACAGACGCTTGATGGTTAATTATTCCACTTGGCCACAGAGTTACTTATCTTATGACCTGTTTTATGATGCTGCTTTAACAAAGCGTATTGATACTAAAGCTGATTTATCAACGTTACAGTGCATTTATAAAACCATATCGGTCAATCAAAACAGCAAAGTCTTTGATTTGCCTTTATATGGACGGGTATATTCGGGTCAAAATGTGGCTGCCGGTAGTTTTAGGAATAATAATGATATTTCGGTCACGTTATTGTATGACTTCAGCGAAGAGAAACAGCCAACTACAGAAGATGTGATGGCAAAACAATCCTCGAATAAAACTTCAAATAGCCTAAGTGTAACTGCTAACTATGAAAATAGTTGTAACCTTATGACAGCCTCAGATTTAAATTTTGGTCATATTGATGATTTATCTAAAGGTATTACGAGTAGTACAACAGTAAATCTGTCTTGCCCACTCAATACAACATGGAAAGTAGGCTTGGACCAAGGTTTAAATTATGATGGTAAAACTCGCCGTATGCGAAATGGTGTAGATTACATTGCCTATCAACTCTATCAAGACGTGACTTATAAGCAGCCTTGGAGTAGTACAAATACTTCACAGGGTGTGGGAACGAATGGAGCACAAACCATTCAGATATATGGAAAAGTTCCACAAAGTACTTCGAGTGTTCCACCGGGTGAATATCAGGACACCATTACAGTAACCTTAACCTATTAATAGGTAATCACAGCAGTGACTTTGTCACTATAAACCCCAGCAGGTACATCTGTATCGGATTGATTTATTGTGCCCCACACTGGCAGGGTTTGTGTTCTACCTGTACCTATATTGCGATAAGCATTTTGAGTTTCAGCTCCCCAAAGGGTTGTACGATTGGCATCTTGATAAAGGTTGTAAGGAATGCTCATGTTATTTACCTCTTTTGAGGTCATTTTTCGTTGACTTTGTAATGCAATGTTATAAGGCGTGCCTTGGGTACACGTTACTGCAAGTTGAGTACTTTGCATATTGGGCTTCGATGTACGATTGACTGTACCAAAATCCAAGTTTGTTCCATTCGCTGTTTTGATATTACACATTTCTTTAATGGTAATGCTGACATTAAATGAAGTCGAGTCTTGTTGCGCAGCATAAATATAAACAGATGCGGCGGCCAAAGTACATGCGAAAAAGGCAGAATAATACAATTTCATAAAGTGCGACTTTTATACATTTATACGTTTTATTCCAGCATACCTGAAATATATAAATTCGTCTGAAGTTAAATCATGTAACTGTTCATATTCTAACTCAATGGTGCTTAGTGGATGGAAGAAATCACATATTCAGTGTGATAATACTTAGTCGCCAAAGCCAAGTTATCCCTTATAATCGCCCAGTAGTTATATAAAACTCTCAACGGAAGAACAGTGAACTTGGTATCTGAGAATGATCTGGAATTAACAGACGAAGAAATGCATTTATATAGCCGACAGATCTTGTTGGACGGTTGGGATTTAGAGGCGCAAGAAAAACTAAAATTAGCCAATGTTCTGATTGTAGGGTGTGGTGGAATTGGCTGTACGGTTGCAGAGTTATTGGCACGTGCAGGGGTCGGTAAAATTATCCTAATTGATGCAGACCATATTGAAATGAGTAATTTGCAGCGGCAAATTGCATTTACTCAATTGGATATTGGTTTTTATAAAGCTGAGATTTTGGCGAAACGTTTAGCTCAAATTAATCCGCATATTCGGGTGGAACATCATGTTGCCAAACTCGATGAAACCAATGCCGTATCATTGATCAGCGAACAAGATTTAGTGCTCGATGGTTGTGATAATTTCACCACGCGTTATTTGGTTAACCAAATTTGTAAACAGCAGAATGTTGCCTTGATTAGTGCATCTGCCATTGGTTTCCAAGGACAGTTATTCATGGTGGAGGGGGATTCGGCTTGTTACAACTGTCTGTTCCCTAAAGAGCAGCATGACAATGAAAGTCTACGCTGTGCAGATTCGGGCGTACTTTCGACTACCCCGAATGTGATGGCCAGTTTACAAGCGCATCATGCTTTATTGTATTTAGGGCTAAACCGTATGCCATTACTGCAAAAACTGTTGCTCTGGGATGGTTTAAGTATGAAACAACGAATTTTGGCATTTGAGAAAGATCAAAATTGTCCAGACTGTCAGGCAAGATCGTCCTTAAAGTCTTAATTTTTTGTTAAACTCTGCGCTATGCATTTTTAACCAAATTTAAATATGATGAAAAATAATATCTGGCTAGATGGACTGCGTTCCGTTGCCCGTATGGGGGAAACCGCAGTTGTTGCGGCAAAGGCGGGCTTTAAATACGCCACTGAGAAGCCCAGTAATGCCAAGCTAATGCGTGAAACCTTTGAAGATTTAGGTTCGACTTATATTAAATTAGGTCAGTTTATTGCAAGTACCCCTTCGTTATTTCCGCGTGAATTTGTCGAGGAATTTCAAGGCTGTCTAGATCAGACACCGTCCTTACCGTTTAGTTATGTTCAACAGGTTTTGGCTTCTGAGTTTGCTGGTCGTAATTTAGATGAAATCTTTGCTTCAATTGAGGAAAAGCCACTAGCTTCAGCATCAATTGCGCAAGTACATGCTGCAAAGTTGGTCACAGGGGAAGATGTTGTGCTCAAGATTCAAAAACCGGGTGTAGAAACGATTCTATATACCGACTTGAATGTATTGCATTGGGCGACCAAAATTTTAGAAAAGGCAGTACCCAAAGTTAAATTTGCTTCGTTAGCAGACATTGTTGATGAAATTAAAACGCGGATGGTGCGCGAAGTTGACTTTATTGAAGAAGCGCAAAATATTGATGATTTTGTCAATTATCTAAATGCGACCAATAACAAAGCGGCAACTGCACCAAAGGTTTATCATCAATTTTCAACCCGCCGTGTCTTGACGATGCAACGTTTATTTGGCGTCCCTTTGACAGATTTTGAAGTGGTAAAAAAATACTCTAAAGATCCATCGCAAGTGCTTATTACAGCAATGAACACTTGGTTTGGTAGTCTCATGATGTGTAATAGCTTCCATGCGGATTTGCATGCAGGTAATTTAATGCTGCTTGAAGATGGGCGTATTGGTTTTATTGATTTTGGTATTGTGGGGCAATTAAAACCTGAGGTTTGGACAGCCTGTATGGCATTTATGGATGCACTACAAAGAACAAACTATACGCTGATGGCTGAAAGTATGCTTGGAATGGGTATGACAGATGTCGCTATTGATACTCAGGTTTTAGCTGCAGATTTAGAGCGCTTGTTTAGTGGTGTGTTATTGGCAGACCCACACGAAATTTTGAGTTCTAATCCTGCGGACTTAAATGACATTATGATGGACATGGTTGCTGTTGGTGAGCGTCATGGTATTCGCTTCCCGCGTGATTTTGCCTTATTGTTCAAACAAATGCTGTATTTCGATCGATTTATGCGCGTCCTAGCACCTTATACCGATATTTATGCAGACCAGCGTTTGCAAATGGTGCAAACTATTGATCCAAGTTTGATGTTGAAAAATTAATATTCAAATTTCTACTCTGCTATTCATGGTTAAAATGCAATGTGCCTAAGCCATGAATAGTTTGAAATTTAAGGATCATATTATGGATGCGATAGTCATTGAAGGCTTAAAGGTGAATACTGTGGTGGGTTGCTTCAATTGGGAGCGACAGATCGTTCAACCTTTAATGTTAGATTTGATGATTCATACCAATTTAGAGGTAGCAGCCAGTTCGGATGAACTTGAAGACACATTAAATTATGCTGAAATTTGTAGCATTTCCGCCGAAGTCATTCAAAAAGCTCAGCCTAAATTAATTGAACATGCTGCAAAATTGGTACTTAATGCGCTTTTTTCTACCTACCCTGCGATAGAATCGATTAAAATTACGATTCGTAAGCCTGCCATTATTGCAGAAGCCAATTCTGTAGGAATTCGTATTGAACGCCACCGAAACGATTTACGCCTTAGCACTGGCGAGTAATCTTAATCCCCAGCAAAATTTTCGTTATGCCTATCATCAGATATGTGAGCTTGGTACAGTTGAGTTTTCCAAAATTTATGTGATTCCATGCCGTGATGCTGTGGGAGCCGATTATTGGAATGCAGCTTGCCTATTACATTCAAAATTAAACCTTGAGCAAATTATTGCACAATTAAAGCAATGGGAAGCTGATACAGGTCGTGTTCGTCCATCTCATCAAATATCATTGGATGTTGATCTGATTGCATGGGGAATGTCGTTAGGGCGGATGCAATTTAATCCTAAAAAAATGCCTTTAGCACTCGATGTGAAAATTCCGATGGCGGATGTGTGGTCACATCCAAGTTTTGCAGACTCAAAGCATCAGTTCCCCACAGTGAAATGCCTTGAGGTTGTTAACATATAAAAACGCGGCTGTTCCATTGACTATTTTAAAATGAACATTGAAACAGCTATAAGAGATTCGCTGTTATGAAAATTCATCTTTTTCTATGTACACTGCTGAGTGGTCTAGTTGTGGGATGTAGTTCAACTGCTCCCATTGAAAATACAGAAACACCATCACCACCGATTTCTACAACAAATTTGGCTGGTGACGAAACGATGCTGCATGCGCTCAAACAAGCTGTCTATTTGTCTCTTCAGGAGCAGCCTTTATATCAGTACGCATTCTATGATTTGAATCAAGATGGTATTCAAGATGCGGTTGTGATGTTGAAAGGTACAAACTGGTGTGGTTCAGGCGGATGTACAGTATTGGTTTTTCAGGGCATGAGTCGTGAGAAATTTCAACCCCACAGTAAAATGACCGTAACTGATGTACCTATTGTGGTTTTAAATAGCAAGACACAAGGTTGGTCAGATTTGTCAGTTTATTCACGTGGTTCAGGACAAGTCATTCTAAAATTTAATGGTCGAAGTTATCCAAGTAACCCTTCACTTGAACCCAAATATACAGGTAATTTACAACAGACTGGAAACAGGGTTTTGATTCAATAACCAAATTTGAAAATGTAAAAAGCAGTGTCATTTGGCACTGCTTTTTTACTGCAAAATATATTGAGTCGGTTAAATAAAATAACTGGTTTTAGTCATGAGTTTTGAAATGGCGGTCATCGTCATGCGAACAGGCATAGGCAAATCCACACCACCAGCATTGAGCGCTGTATCACGATGATGCAGCTCATCTTCATTCATTTGTTCTAGAATTTTACGAGAACGGTTATCTTGAGCAGGAAGTTGACTAATATGATGTTGTAAATGCAAACTCACTTGGCGTTCAGTTTCAGCCACAAAACCTAGACTGTATTTGTCACCTGCAATACCAGCCAGTGCCCCCATCCCAAAAGACAAGCTATACCAGATTGGATTGAGCAAACTGGTGTGGCTATCAAGTTCTTTTAAGCGATCTTCACACCATGCTAAATGATCTTGCTCTTCAAGAGCTGCCTTTTCCATTTCACGGCGGACATTCGGCAGTTTCGCAGTGAGAGCTTGCCCGTGATATAACGCTTGAGCACAGACTTCACCACTATGGTTGACACGCATAAGTCCTGCCACATGACGTGCTTCACTTACAGCCAATTGTGTTTCTTCTGGAACAGCGGGATTTTCTCGCTGAGCTGCTGTCGTCCCTGGAACGAGACTACGAAGTGCTTGGTCAAAAGAGTTAATGAGCTTATCAATGCCCGTATAGTGACGCATAGGGTTAATCCTCTAAAGAGACTTGAGCTGTGTTGAGTAGTGGTTTTAAACGAACCAATAGCCAAATGCTAAATATTGCACTCAGTACAGCGGTAATGCAGAACAGTATTTTAATATCAATTTTTAAAATACTTAAAATGATAATGGAAAAAATAGCTGAGCTAACCATAAACACAGCATTTAATATGTTATTTGCAGCAACAACACGTGCACGGTGTGAGCGAGGTGAATAGGCTTGCATCATGGCATACAGTGGCACAATGTAAAAACCTCCGCTAATTCCAAGCAGAGTAACCGCTAACATCACATGGTAATAACTCCAACCTTGTTGGAATATATCAGCAAGATGTAGAAGTTCACCAGTTCGAACTGGAACAAAAGCGAGACTGGCAGCCAAATATAAAGCAAATACAGTTAAACCAATTGCGCCCATCGGAACCATTTTTAAATTAACTTCTGTTCCACCAATTCTGCGGCATAACAATGAGCCAATACCGATTCCTACAGAGAAAAAGGTCAATAGAAGACTGACAACATTTTCAGATGCATGCAAATTTTGCTGTGTTAGTTGCGGGATTTGGGTTAAATAGGTTGCTCCATAAAACCAATACCAAGAGTTACCTAATAGCACCAAATAAATGAGCGGAATGCTTTTCGCATACTTTAATGTTTGAAAACTGGTTCTGAAAAAGTTCCAATCAATCTTTAAATCAGGCGTAGTGACATTCTGTTTCAGAATAAAACGACTAGAGAAGTAACCCAAAATAGCAATCATAACAATGGTCAGGCTAATCCAGAATAAATTACCATCCGAAGCAGAAATGACTGCTCCACCCAAAATCATACCAATCAAGATCGCCATTGAAGTACCTGATTGAAATAAGGCATTCCCTGACATTAACTCATTGGGTTTTAAAATTTCAGGCAAGATTGCATATTTAATAGGGCCAAAAAAGGTTGAGTGCGTGCCCATGAGAAAAAGAGCGAGTAACAATAACCATAACTGTCCAAGTAAAAATCCGGCACTACCAATCAGCATGATGATAATTTCAAGAATTTTAATACCACGCACCAAGCGCGCACGTTCATATTTGTCCGCAATTTGACCTGCTGTAGCTGAAAAGATGAAGTACGGCAGAATAAACAACAGCGCTGCAAGGTTGTTTAATGTGCTCACACTGGCACTTTGTTGGTTAATCCATCCGTATGTAATCACCAACAATAAGGCTTGTTTATAAACATTGTCGTTTAATGCACCTAAAAATTGAGTCATAAACATCGGTAAAAAACGACGAGTGCTTAAAAGATGTTCTTTTTTTTCCATGACAATGTGAACTTCATAAAGTTTTATTAAGAAATGTGAGCATCTGGTAAAATAGCCATGAAAATCATGTATGATATTTTAATCCTATGCTGTGGTGAAAAAATCAATAAAATTGAGTTCTTTAGCCAGTGTAAATTTTAAACTTTTCATTACAAATACGAAGGGCTGTTGATTAGACCCATCATGAGTTTAGAGTATTCTATGCTTGTAAAAACCAATTTTAAAAAGTCGGCTTTAACCCTAAGTATGAACTCTATCTTGGAGTTGAATCATACCAATAAAAGTTTGTGTTTGAGCGCTTTTTTAATGTTTTTTGCCCAACATGGCTTCGCTCAAGAGATGAGTGTGGTACAACCTGAAAATGCAGCCACATCCCATATTGAGCAGGCGGCTAAAGATGAGCTGAATGCACAAATTCAAGCAGAAGCACAGACGCAGAATTTAAGCCGAGCTGAGCAACTTACAAAAGTTGAAAACGACCAGAATAAAGTTTCAGCGCCCGATAGTTATGCAATGTTGCAACATCAAGTGCGGCATAGCGATCAAATTGATACCTTTAAGCCAATTACCTTTGATGATTTGGAGGAGCTGCCTGAAATACCAGTCGATCAGGGTATGGCAAATGAAATTTATAATGTAGCCAAAGAAGCAAAAACTGAAGCCGAAAGATATCGTGCGGGTCAGACACAAGAAGTAGTAATACGTAATCCGACTCCGCAGGAACTGACCGAAATTAATCAGGCGCCAGTAAACATCGATCAATTAATGAATCGTATTCAGGCGGACAGCCAAATTGTCGTAGAGGCCAATGAGTCGGGTAAAACATTGCCAGAGTTGGGCTTAGTCACTGAACCAGTCGTAGAGGAAGAAAAAAGCTTTTTTAAACGTTGGTATTACAAACTAAGACCCTCTAAAAATGATTTAGAGACAGCCAAAGTACCTCGGATTAAAGCTGAGGTCATTATTGTTGATGCACAAAATACGAATCCAGATTTACCAGACAAAGAATATCAACAGGCACTTTTAAATTTAAAGAATAACGTGGGTGCGAAGCTGTCTAGCTTTACGCAAGAATCCTATGGTGATTTTAATGCAGCCTTGCCACAATTAAAAAGCTTATCGAATTTGTCGGCGCAGGCTGTAGGCTTTTATCAAGCTGAGTTTAAGTTTGAGAAGACCAGCGAAAGCCGCGTTAAAGTCAGTATTAAACCCAATATGCCCGTCTTGGTTGATAATCAAAATATTGAATTTAGTGGTGTTGGTGCAAATAACCCTCAATTCCAAGTCATTAGTGTGTTACCTGATTTAGACATTGGCGACGTATTAAATCACGGGTTGTATGAAAGTACGAAAAAGCGAATTGTAGATGCCGCTTCAAACAATGGTTACTTTGATGCCTATTGGCGATTGCATGATGTGAAAGTTGCACAGCCTCAAAATTTGGCAGACATTAATTTGCGTTTCGAAACGGGCGAGCGTTATCAATTAGCTGGCGCAGAATTCCGCATGAGTGATCCTGCTAAGCCATTTCCACTAGATATGGACATCTTGAAAATGATGGTGCCATGGGAAGATGGTGCCGATTATGCTTTATGGCGTGTGAATACTTTGGCAAATAACTTGACCAACTCACGTTATTTTAACTACACCTTAGTTGATGCAGTACGACCTGACTTAGTTGAAGTGCCTTTAGAACTTCCGCCAGATTTACAAGCGTTAGTCGATCAAGAAAAAATTGCAAGTAGTAAACTGCAAGCTCAAGATCAAAACGACGTAAACTCTGCAAAGGAAGTGACACAATCTGTTGTAGATGAAGATCAATTTGCTGGGACAAATGAAAAGGAAATGGATCCTGAAATTAAACAGCAAAGAGTAGCTCAAGAGTCACGGGTGGAAGAAGAAGAACGGCTGAAAATACAAGCACGCGATGAGAAAAAAGTGCCTGTTATTGTGACTTTAAACGCAGACCGATTAAATAATGCTGAAGTTGGTGCAGGATGGGGTTCTGATACAGGTGCGCGATTAAGAACAACCTATCGTCGTGCTATTGTAAACCGCAGAGGCCACTCATTTGATGCGAACTTAGAGTTATCTAAAATTCGGCAAGCAGTTGATACGCGCTATAACATTCCTTATAACCATCCGCTAAATGATTACATTAGTCTGGTGGGGGGATACGAACGTGAAGAACGAGATGGTGTTGCACAAGGTAATAGTTTAACTATCGAATCTGCGGTTGTCGGAGCAGATCGTATTATTAAGCGTTCTATGGGCAATTGGCAGCATACCTTTGGTTTACGTTATCGATTAGACCGCTTAAGCCAGAATGGTGTAGTGGATGAAAGTGATATTCCTGATGCATTTTTAGCAAGTTCGGATACAGAGCAACAATCGTTGTTGGTAGGTTATGAAGCTTCACGCGTAGATTCAGATAAGCGGGTAAATCCAACCAAGGGCTTTCGACAAATTTATAAAGTAGAAGTTGGAAGTGAAGCGCTTTTATCTGATGCAAATATGGCGATATTAAATGCAGGCTGGCGATTCATTTATTCATTAGGTGAAAATAATGACCATCAGTTTATAGGTCGTAGTGATCTAGGCTATATCGTGACTGAAGACTTTAATAAAATTCCTTATAATCTTCGGTATTTTGCGGGTGGAGATCAGTCTATTCGCGGTTTTGACTATAAGAGTTTAACGCCCGAAGTGGATGGTTATAAAATTGGGGGGCAAGCTTTAGCAGTTGGTTCACTCGAATATAACTATCAATTTAAAGACGGATGGCGCGCAGCATTATTCAGTGACTTTGGTAATGCGTATGATAAAAACTTTAGTAATGATACAGAATATAGTGTTGGTCTAGGCATTCGCTGGGCATCTCCGATTGGGGCTTTACGTATAGATGTTGCGTCGGGGATTTCGGATGAAGACCATCCAATTCGCGTGCATTTCTTTATTGGTTCACCACTTTAAAATTTAAACTTAATTTTGTACTTGAGAAGGTTATGGCTGAAGTAGAACAGCAAAAACAAGAATTACCCGAATCACCATTGCCTAAAAAGCGTCGTGTTATGAGGAGTGTGCTTTTAACGCTGCTTCTTTTGGTGATTTTGCTTGTATCTGCTTTCGCTATCATGTTTTCGACCGACAAAGGAAGTAAGTTTCTTCTGAATCGCGTGTTGGAACGTCAACATATTATTCATTATGAATATGAAGGTGGTAATCTTTTAAAAGGTATTATTTTAAAAAATATTTTGGTGACCTTGTCTGCGGTTGATGTAAAGATTGATCGTGCAGAAGTGACTTTAGGGTGGAGAGCTTTAGTACATAAAGAAGTTCATCTATATAATGCCGATGTCCGTAATTTACAGGTCATCACCAAAACACCACCGAGTAATGAGCCTTTTCAGTTTAAAGAAATTCGATTGCCATTTACCCTCCGTTTAGATCATGTCGATGTCGATCATTTATTGATTAAAACACATGCGTCCTCTGTGAATTTTAAAGATATTGAGTTAAATGAAGCGCTTTGGTCCAACACTAAATTAGAGTTTGAAGACTCTAGGGCAGATATGGGCTATCTAGCCATTAAAAATGCGACTGGAAACATGGATTTTCAGGGTAAATATCCATTACATGCCAAGGCAATAGTGAATATTCCAGCATTAAATCATAGTTTAAATGTTCACGATATTCAGGTTGTAGCAAAAGGAAGTTTGGATACGATTACAGCTGGATTTGCGACGAATACACCTGATTTACTTTCAGGCTGGGGGGTCGTGCATCCTGTTCGTAGTCATGTTCCTATGTTTGGACAATTAAAGTTCGAAAATTATCACTGGCCATTACTGACCGATCAAAAATTATTTACCCAAGCAGGTGTTCTTCGTTATCAAGGGGATATACAACGTCTCAATCTTGGATTATCGACTGATTTAACAGGACAAAATCTTCCAAAAGGCAAATATACTGCGGTCATGCATACTGACTTGGCGCATCAACTGAATATTGACCAGTTTAATGGTCAAGTGATGAATGGCACAGTTAATGCCAAAGGTCTAGTCAGTTGGGAAAAGCATGTACATTGGGATGTGCAGGGACGTTTAAATAAAATTAACCCTAAAGATAAGTTAATTCCTCAAGTAGTTAAAGATTTCTTACCACCAAGCCTTGATGCCAAAATTGCGTCGACTGGTCGCTTAGAAAAAGGGTTACATCTAACAGGTTTGGTTGATTTTGATCAATATGAAACTTGGAATTTAAAATTAAATCAGAATGAAGCGAAACCGAAACGGCCTCAACCCATGTTGCTTGATGTTGCATGGAAAAATATTGACCGTGCCATGCCTTATATTGGGTGGTTAAAAAGTGATTCAGGTGATGTTCAAATTCGCTTAGTCGAAGGTCAGCAAAATGTAGTGGTTTCTTCGGCGATTGGTCAGCATGAATCGGCTTTACTTCCAGCGGGTCAATATAAAGCGCAACTCGATATTAAGAAAAATATATTGAAAGTGCCAAGTTTCAGTTATGTTGCCAATAAAGGGAGTTTGAGTGGGCAAGCCAGTGTAATTTTGCCTACAGATAAAACCCAATTGAAATGGGATGCTAAGCTTAAGGCTCAAGATTTCAACCCACAAACTGTCGTTGCCGCTGCACCAGTCGATTTAGTCAATGGTCAAATACAGGCGAGTGGATATGCAAAACCGAATCAACATATTATTGAGCTTAAAGCAATTAATCTGGTTGGGCATTTACCACAACAGGCTCAACAAGAAACAGTACAGCTCACAGGTAAAAGTACCGTAGCGGTTCTTTTCCATGATGTTAAAGCCGGTGGTGGCTTCAAAAGCTTCGCTGTAAATTACGATGGTGCCTTAAAATCGAGCAAGATCAAAGAAAGTAGTGGACTGTTAAAAGTTAAAGTTTCTGGCACACCGCTACTTCTAAAAATTGATCAATTTCAACATGATGGCGCCGCAGGTAAAATTCTTGCACAAGGTAAAGTTGATTTAAGTAAGGGCATTGGATGGAATGTCAATGCTTCTCTGGTTCGTTTTAAACCACAGTATTTTGTCTCCACAGTTCGTGGTGAAATATCTGGTATTGTGCAAACGGAAGGTTTTTGGTCTGATGCACTTAAACGTATCAATATTCAGAAATTAAATGTAGCAGGCTATATTAATAATAAAGCTGTGCGTGGTACAGGTAATTTGGCTTTGGTTTTAAATAACACCCAAAAAGGCTTTTTACCACAGCAATTTGAAGCCAATAATTTGTATATGTCTTATGCAAATAACCAAATTCAAGCGACAGGCAATGCACAAAATTTAAGACTTAAAATTAATGCACCTGCATTATACGAACTGTATGGTGGCTTAAGAGGTAGAGCTTACGGCTATCTTAATATACAGTCACAACCGCGGTTACAGGCAACGGCAAATCTTACAGTTGATGATTTTAGAGTAGGTAATATTCTCAGTATGCAAAAATTACGCGTACAAGGTCAGTTACCAACTTCTGAAATTACACCAACATTGCTTAAAGCTGAAATGACAAATTTACGAAGTGGCAATAGAGAAATCCAACAAGGCGTGGTTTCACTTGCTGGTACAAGAAAAGCACATGTATTAAAGGTTCAAGGTAACAACCGATTTAGTAATTTTTATGTACAGCTTGCAGGTGGGTTTAATGGTAATAACTCATGGTTAGGTCAGATTCAAAAAGGTGATTTTGACTCAGTCCGCGTTCGTTTAGTACAACGTCAGAATGCTTCGGTGGTGTTCAATCAAAATACGACAGAACTATTTGTGGGGGCACATTGTTGGGCAAGTCAGCAAAGTGAGCTGTGTTTTGATCAACCCATCCGAATCAGTAAAGCCAAAGGCAATATCTCTTTTGTGACCAAAAACCTTGACTTAAACGACTTCGCTGCATTTATGCCAGAAGGTTTAGCAATTACAGGAAAGGCCAATGGTTATGCGAAAGCAGCTTGGGCGCAAGGCAGTAAACCTAAAATCGATGCGCGAATGGTATCGCGTCAAGGCATAATTGGAATTGCTGCTGAGGATCCTCAAGATACGGCATCTTCATTGAGATATGACGAAATTTCAGTGAATGCGAAAAGTGTTGCGCAAGGACTACAGCTTCGTTTAGATGTAAAAGCACCTGAAATTGGTACGGGTTATACCAATGTCATTATCGACCCTTTCAAAGCAAATAAGCCTATACAAGGTGAGATTGCGTTTAATGAAGTGCAACTAAAAGTCTTTAAACCATTTATAAAAGATATCCGTACTTTAAGTGGAACACTTTCTTTTGCAGGGAAAATTGGTGGTGAGCTTTTGGAACCACGCTTAACAGGCGAAATGCGTTTAAAAGATGGTGTGATCAGTATGATTTCACTACCTATCAATTTAACCAATGTTCAAGTTTATTCTTCCATTCGTAATGACCATGCCATTATTAATGGAGCATTTAATAGTGGTCAGGGGGTTGGTTTACTTACAGGAAATGTGGACTGGAAAAATGAGCCACGTATTCAATTACATTTAAAAGGCGATAATCTATTAATTCGACAAGCACCTTTAATTACGGCATTAGTTACCCCAGACTTTAGTTTGGATGTTATGCCTTTCCAGAAAAAATTAGTATTAAAAGGTGAGGTTGACGTTCCGCGTGCGTTAATCTCGATGCCTGAATCTTCTGCTCCAGTGGTGGATGTTTCTTCTGATGTTCGAATTGTACAAGAGGGACAAGATCAGTTGGCAATCTTAAAGTCAGCACGTCCTTGGGATATTAAAGCGGATGTGATGATTAATTTAGGCAAACAAGTTGTCTTCCAAGGCTTTAATAGTCGAATTCCATTGGTAGGACGCTTATATTTATCACAACGTGGTGTTGAAACAGCAATGCGAGCGAATGGTGCGATAGGTGTAAGTCAGAAGGTTAAAATCGAAGCCTATGGACAAAGTCTCGATTTAAATCGTGCAATTGCGCGTTTCAATGGCCCTTTGTCCAATCCAACCTTGGATGTCGATACCAATAAGATCATACAAGGAACCATCGTCGGAGTACGTGTTACGGGTACAGCAAGCAATCCAAATATTCAAGTTTACAATGACGGTAGTTTGACTGAACAAGAAGCCATGAATGCATTAATTACAGGGCGTATTAATGAGGGTGCGAATAATATTAATCAGACTGAAACATTTAAGTCTGATGTAAATAACACCATCGCAGCAGCAGGAATTAGTATGGGCTTGGGTGGAACAAGAGCCTTTACTAATCAGTTGGGGCAATCCTTTGGTTTAAGCGGTTTGGCGCTAGATGCTCAAGGTACAGGTGATGATACTCAAGTGAGTGTAACGGGGTATCTTACGCCAGATCTGTATATTCGTTATGGGGTCGGTGTGTTTACACCAGTCAACAAATTAACATTACGTTATCAAATCAATCAAAAATTGTATTTGGAAGCGAGCCAGTCAGTCGATCGTGCTGTAGATTTCTTCTATAACTGGCGTTTCTAAGTCACGGAAATCATATTTTTAGTAAGATACTGTTTATAATCATATTATTGTGGATTTAACCAGTATTAAGAAATACGGATGCAGACTGTTAAGTAATTTCAGATTAAAAATACAAAGGTTTAACTTGTAGACTTTGTCTGAAATGACACTTAACAGGTCTATGGATATCCTACTTATTGGGAACTATCGCCGCCGTTATGAGTTGGATGTTGAGATTCAGTGGCTGAATGTTCTGCAGTGCTTGTTGGTTTTTGGGTGACTTTGGGTTCGCGGTTAGGCATATACTCTGGATCGCTTGACATCGCTAAATATAAAAAAGAAAAAAAGATGGTCGTGATAATTCCAACAATAATAATAAATTTCCAACCCAATACTGTTGATTCGCTGTCGTTAGAAGAAGGTGTTTTCATAAAAAGCCCAAATGGGAAAAAGGCTATGTATAACACAAAGCTAGTGCTAGGTGATAATTGGTTGAAAAAATAATTTATGTCTTTTAGTTTGATCCCAATACTTAATGTTAGTCGAGCCAAAAGAAAGAAAAGGACGAAATAAAACCTATTAAGGGCTGTTTAATGTAATTATACGAATCATTACAGGATGTATTTAAAGTTTCATTCGTATTTACAGATTAGCTCTGAATATCAGTGATATTCGAATACAATAATAATCTGCAATTGGTAAAACCATAGTGATATTACGAGATTAGCTATCAAAAAAGTAATAACAGTTTTCATCTACTCATGGATAGTACAGGTTTAAAATACCTGAGCGAGGGGGAGGGGAAATATAAGAAGCATCAGTCGTAATATCACTGTTCATGGAGTAAATTACATATCGGTATAATGGGTGCAGGAATCTTTCAAATATATAAGTTTCAGCTCACTACAAATAATGTTAGTTTGATTCAGAAGTAGTCAGAGATTTAATACATTCTTTTTAAAAATATAGCTTCCACTACGCCCTTTATATTTTAACGAGCTTCGAAAAAGTATTTCCATCGTACTTGAGGTGATTCATCTAGATCAAGAAAACCTATAGATAACAGACACTAGATATCTAAAATCAATTAAACCATATGAAGAGTAGGTGTATAGTGATTGGACTTGCTAATTTTGAGCGATAATCACCATGCCAATCAAATTTGTACTGCGTTTTGCAGCGATTTTATTTTCTGTTTTAATCTTGGCGGCAATAGCTATTCAATTTTTCTTCAATCCTGACTATACCGTGATCTTTTGGATCTTCTCTGTACCTTTCATTTTGGGTATACCAATTTTAGCTTCTGTAGTTTTAACGAAAAATGAAGAACTTGATATTTATTCAGTGAATTAAAATTGTTGTATAAAATAAGTTTTAAGCATAAGAAGCTCATCATTTGATGGGCTTTTTTGATGGATATTTAGCAAAAATCGCACAGTTTGTTTTCAATATTTTTGCTATGTTAATCTTTTATTTAAAGAAATATCCTTTATGAAAAAAATCGTGATGCTTGGACTGATTATGGCGGCTTTGTCGGGTTGTAGCACTGCACAAAAGAGTGAAACTGTAAGACCAAACGTTGGTATGGCAAATCCTGCAAGTACTTTTTGTGTTGAACAAAATGGTAAATTAGAAATTAGAAAAGAAGCGAATGGTGAGGTTGGGTATTGTCATTTACCTAATGGGCAGATTGTTGAAGAGTGGGAATTTTTCCGTGCAAATCAGGCAAAATGTGTACCTGAACAAGCGGCGGCTTTGGTTGGGCAGAGTGGCTTGACCGAGGCGCAAATTAAACAAAAAACGAGTGCACATATCGTACGTTTAGTTCAACCAGATCAACCTGTGACGATGGATTATCGTGAAGACCGTGTTACGGTTACGATTAATCCGAAAGACAATAAAGTGGTTCAAGCGAGTTGTGGTTAATTTGTTCAGTGAAATAAGCCCAAATCAGGGCTTTTTTCACATTTGCAGCTTGTAATAGTTCTTCATTTTAAAAAGTTTGACTATCATAGAGCGCAAAATTGGAGAGTATGCATGAAAAAAGTTTATTTTTTGGCTATTGTGGCAGCATTAGCTGGATGTTCTGAAAAGAAGCCATTAACGCCTGAAGAACAATGGCATGGTTACTGTACCAGTATGGGTAATGCTGCACGTTCAATTATGCTTGATCGTCAAAGTGCTATTGAAAAAGATAAAGCCATAGAACACGCGAATAAAATTGATGATGAATTTACCAAAAAGTTCATTTTGGGGATTATTGAACAAGTCTATGCCTTGCCAGAAGAGCAAATTAAACAAGATAAAGACGCAGCACGTGAGCAAATTAAGGCACAAACTACAGAGAAATGTTTGGTAACGCCACATGATCAATTGCCAGAGTATAAGCAGTTTTAATGAGCTATAACGGATAAAATACAATCCTTCCTGAAAATTTAAATGCAAAATGTAGCCTTGTGTAATAGTGATACAGGGCTTTTTTGCTTGGGTAGGTTATCCATATAACAACATAGTTTTATTTATGATCAATAAAATAGCCTAAGCATATTTAAAATATATGATGAATGAGATTTGAAGATATAAAAAACTAGCAATTTTAAACAATAATGAAGGCAGAATAATAGCAACCAATGAGGTGAGAGATGGAAGTTGTTGGTTATTTAAATCACGCAGATTTACTTTCACAAGGTGAAACACATTGTATGATCATCACGGGTAGTCATTATGTGCTCAGCCTTGGCGATAGAGTTTCTATACAACACTCAATTGATGCAGATTTAAAGCTCTATGCTGTAAAAATTTCATTTATTGGCACACAGCATTTTATGCTGCATGAGGATGAAGTTCAGATCAAATTTGAAGGGGATAAATCTGCCTTGGTGGAGTATTTACGAGAAACCACTGTCCACTAAGGTTGAATATTTATCTGGAGTAAAAAAAGGCAACATAAGTTGCCTTTTTTTGTTTTTGAATGGCAGTTCAAAGTTAATGTGAAAAAAGTCCAAACGATCTGACTGTATTGTTGTTTTTATGTGCAATTGATATGAGCATCATTTAGTTAGAAAATAATGGGCATCACGAAGAAACACTTGTAGCGCATTAACTTTTAACTGGAATTTTAGTAAAATCAAGCAGTCCATATTATTTGCGTAGCTTTATTTAAAGCAGGAATGCGTAAATAATTTTTTAAAAAAGAGGAATAACACCGTGCTAGAAGCTTACCGCCAACACGTTGCAGAACGTGCCGCACTCGGAGTCCCACCGAAGCCACTTGATGATGCTCAAACAGCTGCATTAGTTGAATTATTAAAAAACCCACCAGCTGGCGAAGAAGCATTTTTAGTTGATTTACTAGAAAACCGTGTTCCAGCGGGTGTTGACCAAGCTGCATACGTTAAAGCTGCTTTCTTAGCTGCTTTGGCTAAAGGCGAGGCGACCTCTCCATTAGTTTCTAAAGAACGTGCGGTTTACTTACTAGGTACTATGCTTGGTGGTTATAACGTTGCTCCTTTAGTTACTCTTCTTGATGATGCTGCACTTGCTGAATTAGCGGCTGAAGCATTGAAGAAAACTCTTCTTGTATTTGATGCGTTCCATGACGTTGCAGACAAAGCGAAAGCGGGTAATGCGAATGCACAAGCAGTTATGCAATCGTGGGCTGACGCTGAATGGTTTACTAGCCGTAAAGATGTTCCAACTGAAATCAAACTTACTGTTTTCAAAGTAACTGGCGAAACCAACACTGACGACTTGTCACCTGCGCAAGACGCATGGAGCCGTCCAGACATTCCATTGCACGCAAATGCAATGTTGAAAAACGTACGTGACGGTATCAACCCAGAAGTTCCTGGTGAAGTTGGCCCATTAAACCAAATCAAAGACTTAATCGCGAAAGGCAACCAAGTTGCTTACGTCGGTGACGTTGTTGGTACTGGTTCAAGCCGTAAATCAGCAACCAACTCTGTACTTTGGTTCTTCGGTGACGAAATTGCTCACATCCCGAACAAAAAAGACGGTGGTTACTGCTTAGGTTCTAAAATCGCTCCGATTTTCTTCAACACAATGGAAGATGCTGGCGCATTGCCAATCGAAATTGATGTTGCAAACATGAACATGGGCGACGAAATCGTTCTTAACATTGATCATGCTGCTGCAAAAGTAACTGCAACTAAAGACGGTGCAGTAATTGCTGAAGCTGAATTAAAAACTCCAGTACTTCTAGACGAAGTGCGTGCCGGTGGTCGTATCAACTTAATCGTTGGTCGTGGTTTGACCACTAAAGCGCGTGAAGCTTTAGGTCTTGCTCCATCTACTTTATTCCGTACTCCAGTTCAACCTGCTCCTACTGGCAAAGGTTTCACTCAAGCACAGAAAATGGTTGGTCGCGCATGTGGTCTTCCAGAAGGTCAAGGCGTACTTCCAGGTACTTACTGTGAACCTAAGATGACGACTGTTGGTTCGCAAGATACCACTGGTCCAATGACTCGTGACGAATTAAAAGACTTGGCTTGCCTAGGTTTCTCTGCTGATCTTGTTATGCAATCTTTCTGTCACACAGCAGCGTATCCAAAACCAGTTGACGTTCAAATGCAGCACACGCTTCCTGATTTCATCATGAACCGTGGTGGTGTGTCTTTACGCCCAGGTGACGGTATTATTCACTCTTGGTTA
Source organism: Acinetobacter tibetensis (assembly GCF_023824315.1). Lineage (NCBI taxonomy): Bacteria > Pseudomonadati > Pseudomonadota > Gammaproteobacteria > Moraxellales > Moraxellaceae > Acinetobacter > Acinetobacter tibetensis. The sequence goes on from NZ_CP098732.1 coordinate 1,478,109, forward strand.
AACCGTATGCTTCTTCCAGATACAGTTGGTACTGGTGGTGACTCGCATACTCGTTTCCCAATTGGTATTTCATTCCCTGCGGGTTCTGGTCTTGTAGCGTTCGCTGCTGCGACTGGTGTTATGCCATTAGACATGCCTGAGTCTGTACTTGTTAAGTTCAAAGGTAAAATGCAACCTGGTATCACACTACGTGACCTTGTACATGCAATTCCTTACGTTGCGATTCAGCAAGGTGACTTAACTGTAGAGAAGAAAGGTAAGAAAAACATCTTCTCTGGTCGTATCCTTGAGATTGACTTAACAGAAATGGAAACTGACCTAACTGTTGAGCAAGCATTCGAACTTTCTGATGCGTCTGCTGAACGTTCTGCTGCGGGTTGTTCTATCACGCTTTCTGAAGAGAAAGTTGCTGAATACCTGAAATCAAACATCACAATGTTGAAGTGGATGATTTCTGAAGGTTATGGCGATGCGCGTACTATGGCTCGTCGTGTTGAGAACATGGAAAAATGGTTAGCGAACCCATCACTTCTTAAAGCTGATGCTGACGCTGAATACACGAAAGTGTATGAAATTGACCTTGCGACAATTACTGAACCAGTTCTTTGCTGCCCGAATGACCCAGATGACGCTAAATTGCTTTCTGACGTTCAAGGCGTGAAAATTGACGAAGTATTCGTTGGTTCATGTATGACAAACATTGGTCACTTCCGCGCAACTGGTAAGTTGTTAGAGAAAGTTCCTGGTGGCGTACTTTCAACTCGTTTGTGGATTGCTCCTCCTACGCGTATGGACGAACGTCAATTGATGGAAGAAGGTTTCTACAATACTTATGGTAAAGCTGGCGCGCGTACTGAAATGCCAGGTTGTTCATTATGTATGGGTAACCAAGCACGTGTAGCTCCGAACACAACTTGTGTATCGACTTCTACTCGTAACTTCCCGAACCGTTTAGGTCAAGGTGCGAACGTTTACTTAGCGTCTGCTGAACTTGCATCTGTTGCTGCTGTACTTGGTAAATTACCAACTCCAGAAGAATACCAACAGTATGCAGCTCAAATTGATAGCATGTCTGCTGACATCTACCAATACTTAAGCTTCGACAAAATGGGCGACTATACTGACGCTGCTGCGAATGTTGATACGAAGAAAATTGCTGCTGCTCAGTTGACTTAATTGATTGATAATTAAGTTTTAATGAGTTAGAAATAAGGGCTGATTAATCAGCCCTTATTTTTTATGACAGATAATCCATTTGCATTCTATGAAGAACAATTAAATAATTTGAAAAATAAATTGATTGAAGCTAATTGTGAAAAGCTAGAAATTATAGAAAAAAGCTTTTTAGTTAAAGGAATAATGGTGAAAAGTTTAGATTATTATCATGCGGTTGGTCTGGTCTTAAGAACTGATCGAACAATTGATAAGATAATTTCTCTAAAACAAGATAAAGATGGTTTATATAATTGGAATGATTTAAAAGAACGAATCCCAAATGTTTTTGGCGTGGGTTATTTTTCTTATGAAAATTATTATTTGATGGTCAGTCATTTTTTTAGAAGAGGTTACGATCAATTAAATAATTTTACGCCTTCATTCATTGATGAATTTTATAAATTAGACAAAAATCATATGCATGCTTCTTTATCTTTAGATGATGATGCAATTCGTATTGATGAACCAAGACCTTATTTTGAAGCAGATGCTTGGTTTGGTGCTCTGTTTCAAAATAAAATTTCTCTAATTGAAGATGGAATAATTAAATGTAGACCACCAATACATCAGAAACCAAACTTTGTTAGACGTTTATACAATAATAATTATTCTCTTGATATGAAATGGAGTACGAAAGGCAATATTAAAACATTTCAATTATCTGAGTTTAAGGATGAATCAGTAACAATTGCAGTAGAAGGGCAAATTAGGCATCCCGTAAGATATATTCATGCTGAATATAATTTAGATACTAATTCATTTCAGCATTTTGATGGTGCTATACATTTTTATAATAAAAATCATTACTTGGAGAAAAGAGATAGTGATTTGAATTATGAATCCAAATATGGTGCGAATTTTAAAGCAAAATCGAAAAAATTATTTAGATTAGATGGTGTTATAACTGTTGAGCAGTGGTCAAATTTAACAACACATTTCTTACACGGAAATCCATTAATTATTGAGTATTTTACGGGTGACTATCCGCAATATGTCAAAAAAATACTAAATATATAAAGCTAGTATTCTTTGATTTTTAAAAATTAAACCATCAATAAGTAATTCATTGATCTTTACACTTCACTTATTTCATCGTTTAATCCCCACATTGAAAACTGCTTTAAAAGTAGATCTAAGCAAATGGCTAAACAATCTCGATTCCTATGTATTGGTGGTTTCCTCAATGGAACTCAAGTGAAAGACCAAGGCGATAGCTTTATCTGTGTGGAAAATGACAAACAAGTGACCTATCGAAAAATGGAAATTTTCCATCAAGACTCATGGGATCATGACTATTATGTTTGTGAAACCACGACAGACCAACAAGCACGAAACTGGGTCTATGACATCGAGTCTAATTAATCAAATATATTTTTATTCAGTGAGTAAAATTATAACGAAATTTCTGTAATAGACAGACATTAAAAGCCCCCTTATTCAGGGGGCAGGTTGTATAGATATTACTATACTTATAAAATTTTAATTTTGTTATAGATATTAAATTACCAATAGCCCAGCATCTTCCACCAAAGTCCGCCCAATACAATAAAAATAGCTATATTGATAATGCTCATAGCAAAACCAGCTTTCCACCATTCACCAAGTGTGGTGTAGCCAGAACCATAAATAATAGGGGAAGTACCTGTTGCATAATGAGTCAGCGTCATCATAATGCTTGATGCTGCTGCCATAATCAGTGCAAAGAACATTGGAGGAGCACCTAGTGCGATACCTGCAATGTAGAATGCTGAAAACATAGCGGTAATATGTGCAGTAGTACTGGCAAAAATATAGTGGGCGTACATATAAGCAAATAGTAAAAGCATGGAAGCAGGAACCCACGTTAAGCCAAGCTGTCCAATGCTAGTTTGTAAAACACCAGAAAACCAAGCGATTAAGCCGAGCTTATTTAAAAAGGTTGCCATCATGACCAATGCAGCAAACCAAGTTACCGTATCCCATGCGCTCTTTTGAGTTAAGACATCATCCCAAGTTAAAACTCCTGTAAGCAGAAGGAGTGATAAACCAATAAATGCGGTTGTGGTTGGGTCTAAAGTCCACATATCACCTAACAGCATGGCAGGAATACCTGCCCAGAGTAATAATAAAATTCCAAATACAGCCAACATAATCATTTCATGTAAGGTAATGGGCCCCATTTCTTGTAAACGGTCTTTGGCAAATTGTGCAGCATTTGGTGTTTTTTTAATTTCAGGTGGGTACATAAAGTAAAGCGCAATCGGCATAAATGCTAATGCGACAACACCTGGTAAAACCATTGCCAATGCCCATGTGGTCCAACTCAAATGGATTTGACTATTGGTCGCTTTCGCAATGAGTTCAACGACTAAAGGGTTAGGTGCAGTAGCCGTAATAAACATGGCAGAAGTAATAGGATTTGAATGGTAATTGACCAAAGCAAGATATTTACCAATTTTACCTTCAGTGCCTTTTTCTGGATCAGAATCAAAACTCGTTGCAATCGAGCGCACGATAGGGTGAATAATTCCGCCTCCACGTGCTGTATTACTTGGGGTAACGGGTGCAAGAATGAGTTCAGATAATGCAAGGCTATAGCCAATACCAATGGTTCTTTTGCCCCAAACTGCAATAAAGTAATAACCTAGTCGTGCACCTAGCCCTGTTTTTTGTAACCCTTTTGAAATCATGATGGATATACCAATCAACCAAATAAGAGGGTTAGCAAAGCCACTTAAAGCATCTTTGATGGCATCGCTAGGGTTATCTGCTGTTACTCGGGTTATCGCGACCAGTGCTATCGCGATAATCGAAATTGCACCAATAGGCATTGCTTTACCAATAATGGCTGAAATAACACCAATAAACATCGCAAATAGAAGCCAAGCATTTGCAGAAACATCTTGCGGAATTGGAATGAGAAACCAAATAATAAGGGTAAGTGATACTGAAATTATGGTTGGTATGAGTTTGAATCCCATTGAATCGTACTCCAAAAATATAGTTATTATGTGATTTATAATGAACAGTGATTTTGTTGAAGTCTAGTGTGCTTAACATATTGTCAATAAAAGAAAGATTTCAATTTTGTCTAGCGAATGATTGACTTCAATAAGAATTTAATGCTGCTCAATTCATTTATTCTTAATAGCAGTTTATATGTTTATTATGAATCTATAGTTTCAAACAGACAATAAAAAACCCCACTTTCGTGGGGCTAGTCGTATAGCTCTCGCTATACTCATATAAGGCTCATCTCATACTGAGCATATTAAAACATACATCTGCATGAATTGCAGTAAAAGAGTTATGGATTATTCAATTAACATTAAATCTGAAGTTGTTGCAGATTTAAGTGGTCGTAAAGCAAACGTCGAGCGAGTATGTCGAATTCCTTTAATCGAATACAGTTTTTTCCTTAAAAAACGTTCATAGTGTTCAGCATTTTTCACAGCAACTTTGACTAAATAATCATAATCTCCTGTAACCAAATGAGCTTCAATCACTTCGGGAATGTCTGCTAAAGTTTGGCTAAATTGCTCCAAAATTTCATCGTCATGCCGTTCTAGCGTGATTTCGATAAAGAATAATTCATTGATGCCAATTGCCTTTGGATTAATATTGGCGGTATAGCCATCAATGATTTTTAGAGTTTCCAAACGTTTTAAACGTGTCCAACAAGGGGAGGAGGAAAGTCCAACTTCATCTGCGAGTTGTGCAACTGTAAGTCTACCGTTTTGTCTCAAGGCAGATAAAATCTTCCGATCAATTTTATCTAGTGTATATTCTGTGCTGTTCAAAATTCATTCCATAGAAGAATCTTCTTTAAAATATAAATATACTTCATTCTTATGCTGAAATTTTTTTAAATCACTTTAAATACAGCAGATAATTGTGCAAGTTAATGATTAAACTAGATATATAAATTATCACTGAATGGGTTAAAAGTGATAATTGAACCAATAGCATCTTTAGGGAAGGGTGACTTAAAGATGCTATTGGTTCATCTTATGACTCACTTTCTTTGCATAATCAGTGAAATTGATCACAACCTGTATAATCATTGACAAAAATTCTTAAAAAAAATATGGATTAAATTTTTGAGCATTTATGGTTTTGTTATAACCTATATTCTAATTATATCTTATTGATTTAAATGAAATCATAATTTTGCAATTGATTGATTTAAAAGATGAATAATCGTCTTTTAACTATACGTATAAGCCTTAATTACCTAATTTAGGGGATGTCAGACAGAATCATCTAGGATTAGAATAATGAGGTCTATTCAACTCGGACGGAGTTATGAATATTTCTGAAACAATAACAGATTATAAGAAGTTATTACCTGAACATCAGAACCAATATCTAGAACAACTTTTAGCATTTGACCGTATGATTTTTCCTGATACCTGTAAGCAAGAATTGCATGATTTTATGCATGATTCTGATGCGATATCGGTGCAAGTAGTCGAGTATTTTGATGGCGTTCGTTTAATTGGGTATAACAGTATTCTTATATTAAAACTGAGTATCCGTGAAAAGAATATTTTTGTGGCGAATTCTCGCGGGTCATTTTTACCCAACTATCAGCGCGCCAACAAAACCATTAATTCGGTCATTAAAGTGGCAATACAACATAGTATCAAACATCCACTTCTTCCCTTGTGGATTGTCATGACCTTAATGCAACCTAAAGCTTATGCTTTACTTGCATCTTGTGCACAGAATTTTTATCCACGTATTGATATGGATACACCTCAGGACTACCTTGAAATACTTAAATTAATTGCATTGAGAAAATCTGATGTGCAAAAACGTGGGGAAGATATTTATGTACATCCTCGAGTAATCCCTGAAACAGCCTTAGATGAATCGATTCATATTCATGAACAGGCTAATCAACATATCGATTTCTTTATGCAACACACACCAGATTTCTTTGATGGAATGGGCATGGTGTGTGTGAGTAAACTCAATACCAAAATGTTGACAGAAGCTGCAATATTGAGTGCGATTGAACGTGCGGTAAGCTAAGCGAATCAGCGTTACAGGAGACTCACTTTCTTAACGATTGATGATTTTCACATCCGCATATTCGTGCAATAGCTCTGCGTTAATACGATCTAAAGCATCTAAGAAAGCCACATTAAATGAACCTACAGTTTGTGCTGTTTGGTATGCTAATTGTCCTGCTACAGCAAAATGCACATGTGCGGCCAAAGTGGCAGTCGTAACATCGGTTACAGCACAATAAGCTGCAATTAAAGCACCAAGCGCACAACCGGTTGCAGTCACACGTGGTTGTAAAAAGCTACCGCCATTCACTTGAATGACGCTGTTCAATTCTTTAGAAAGAATAAAATCGGATTCTCCTGAAATCGCAATACACTCAGCATGGTCTAACAAAGCCCAAGCTTGTACATAGACTTCAGCACTATCCAGTGTGCTATCTACCCCTTTACCTGCAACCTGATTACCCGCCAGTCCACTTATTTCAGAAGCATTCCCTCGAATCACTGTAGGTTGATATTGCAACAATTCATTGGTCATTTCCGAGCGCCAAGATAAAATGTTGCCATAACCGACGGGGTCAAGTATCCAAGGAATAGAAGCTTGATGCGCGGTATTGGCAGAAATTTGCATTGCCTGCATTTGTTCCGTTGTTGGTGTACCTAAATTAATACTGAGTGCACTACTAATACGAGTGAAACTTTCTGCTTCAAAGGGGTTATCAATCATGGCGGGGGAAGCGCCACAGGCAAGTAGAACATTGGCTACATAATTGGCTGCGACACTATTGGTAATACATTGCACTAAAGGTTGAGTTGCACGAAGTTGGGTATGCGCTTCAACAATTTTTTGTAGTAATGGTGCAGTTTGATCCACTAGATTATCCTGAAGGTCAATTATGGGTTGGTTTGAAAGTATAGACATGATGTTCACCATTCACCGTGTGAAATAGTGGTCCTGATGCTTACAACGTCGACAAAATAATGACACATATTCTTCGGCATCATAGTCAACGGCTAAGTCGTTAGAACCACAATACATACAGCGTTTGACTGAATAAAAGTTTAAACGCGGTTCAATTTTCTTCCACGAACGCCACCCAGGTTGAAAGAAAATACGTTCATCATAACCAAGAAACTTAAAAAATAGGATTTCACTCATTTTACTGAGGGGCATAGTTGGTAAACGAGGAAGTGTAGATGTTTCCCATTTTTCTGCGAGAGATCGTTCTCGATACTGCTGAACAGTTTTTTTGAGTAAGTTGGTATTAATGAAGTTCTCATTGCGTGGCTTAAGCGCTTTTTGTTCATGTAGATATTCTAATGCAGTTTGGATGAGATAATAAATCTGACCCACCGCGAGAGTATCCATTAAACGATAACAAAAGGTTTGAAAGCTCTGATTCCCTGCAATTTGAACCCCCCAAGATTTGCAGTAATATTGCATGAACTGAACGATTTCTTGATATAAGATCAAATACAGCGTGTTTTTAACTTCGTCAGCGTCTTTAAATGGGATACCGAGTTTTAAATTTTCGTAAAACCAATGTCTGAGTTGTTGGGTAATACTGAATAAACTCGGTTCTGTATAACCTTCTAGACGAACATTGACATAATATTCATGCGCTTCTTCTGCGAAATCTTTGGCAATTAAAATTTGGTCTTTTAACAGTTGCTTGAGCAAGGTACTTTGAAAATAATAATTGGGGGTAATGGGCTGATATTTAATTTTTTCCCAGTGAATAAATTCGTCATGTGCTGAATATTCCTGAATCTGATTATCCAGAATACTGAGTAAAAACAGTTTGTGTAGAAAGCTAAGTTGGCGCAGTTCTAGCTCTACAATCTCTTTCTTTTTGAGTTTACGTTGTTCTTGCAGTCGCGTTTCTTGCAGTAGCTTTTTACGTTTTGAAGCACAACTGTCACAGTGGCAAGTGAATTTATCCGACTGAAATACCCGATGCGCACAGTGACTACATTCATGGAATTGCACATCTTGATCATATTGTTCTGCTTCTATCCAATACATTGCTGCCTGACAAAGCGGACAAGTTGTGCTTTCATCCAGTTGTTTTTGCAGAATTTGGAGCAGCATGGTTAGTCATCGAATAATTGAATCAGTGTTTAAGATTATACACCGTTTAGGTATTGTTCAGAGTTGAACTGTTAAGCATTTATGCAAAGCTTTGCTGATGTTTTGCAAATAAAAAGAGCTACTGCTTCGAGTAGCTCTTTATTCGTTAGCGGTTAGAAAGAATTTAATAGGCTGCTGGGCAAGGCAGGGTTTCGTCATCTTCTCCGAGTTGTTTGGCATAAATTAAAGCTTTCACTTTTTTGGAAGGAATTTTTTTGCTTCCTAATGCATCATATTGATTTAAAACGCTGCTGACTTCTTGCGCTTGTATTGGAATACCTTCGCAACACATAAATGTGGCAATCACTTTATGATCGATGCCTGCTGCGTGTAAGCTTTGCATGACTTTAATATTTTCCGTACGAATCAAATGTTCTTTGATATACATCTTGCACCTCGTTTTTATTTTGCTGATTTTTATAGTGCGCTTTGCACATCTATTTACAAGCAAAAAACGTGCACAAATTGTAGTCAGTTTGAAAGATAAGTCATAAAAATGTCACCCGCACCAGTGATACGAAACGGTGTGTAACTGAAATAGGGACGTATGCGCTAAATACACTGTAATTTACGGGCTATGAGTGTCTGATTCACTTTTTGTTTTTGTTCATCTGCTAGATAATTTTGATAAGTTGTTATAGCACCTGATTGCTTCGCAGTATAGATCACGGCATAAATCCGTGCACCTTGCAGAATAATTTCATATTGTCCTGTATTGCGTTGGGAATTACGTTCGTTGAAAAAAAGGTGCTGTTCATAGGGACGATCTTCTGCCATTTCAATATTTTCAGTTTTTATATAATGCAAAGAAATGGGTTTTAAATAAGGAAAATACATCAGTTTTATTGTTTGCTCATTTTGAACTGGGGCAACCAAAACAAAATGATGTTGTTGATCCGACCCCAAACATTCTATGTATTCAATAGTTGGCGCGGCAATTGCAACGGATGCAAAACTTGACAAGATGATGCCGTAAATCAGGTGTTGTATTTTCATTTTTAGCCGACATACTCATAGAGGAGGAATAAAGCGTATAAATAAAATACATCTCCTTAAAATTATGCGCAATCATGATTGAAATGCAGAAAATAAACACCCATATTGAATGATAAACAAGGGCAAAGATACTTGTACTGTGGTGAATGATTTTACGCAATGCAAAAGTCAATGCTAAAAAGACAAATAGGAAATGATATGAACATTGCGGCAAACCCAGTGGTAGAAGCAGATCAAACTGTATATTTAAAAGACTATCAAAAACCTGTATTTCTGGTTGATTCGATCAATTTAGATATTCAGGTGTATGCAGAACACACACAAGTGGATGCCAATTTGGTCATGAAACGCCAAACTGAAGGTGATTTGGTCTTATTGGGGCGTGATTTAGAGCTGAAGTCTATAAGCTTAAATGGTCAGGTTTTAAATGTGAGCGATTACACTTTAGATAGTGAGCAGCTTGTTATTCATAATGCACCAAATGAAGTCATTTTAGAAACATCGGTGATCATTCATCCCGAATCAAATACGCAACTTGAAGGCTTATACCAAGCAGCATCAGATTTGTATGTAACGCAAAATGAACCAGAAGGTTTCCGTAAAATTACATTCTATCCAGACCGTCCTGATGTTTTAGGGGTATTTACGACACGCGTAGAAGCCGATAAAAAATATCCAGTGCTTTTGGCCAATGGTAATTTGCTTGAAACAGGTTTAGTTGGTGAAGATCGCCATTTTGCGATTTGGCAAGATCCAACCAAAAAACCAAGCTATCTTTTTGCTTGTGTGATTGGTGATTTGGCTGTTTTAAAAGATCGATACACGACTTCTGAAGGACGTGATGTGGCTTTGGAAATTTATGCTGAAGAAAAAGATATTCCAAAATGCCATATTGCGATGGAAGCCTTAAAACATTCCATGCGTTGGGATGAAGAACACTACGGTCGTCCATATGATCTAGACAATTACATGATTGTTGCCACCAGTGCTTTCAACATGGGCGCAATGGAAAATAAAGGTTTAAATATCTTTAATACCTCATGTGTACTGGCTGATGAAGAATACACGACCGACGCTGCAATTATGCGTGTGCAATCGGTGATTGCACATGAATACTTCCATAACTGGACAGGTAACCGTATTACTTGCCGTGACTGGTTCCAATTATGTCTAAAAGAAGGCTTAACGGTTTTCCGTGATCAATCTTTTTCGGAAGACTTACAATCGGCAGCCGTGCAACGTATTGATGATGTCGCTGTACTCAAAGCACATCAATTTCCAGAAGATTCGGGCCCATTGTCTCATCCACCGCGTCCTGACCATTTTGTGGAAATTAATAACTTTTACACAGCTACTGTATATGAGAAAGGAGCTGAAATTAACCGCATGATGGCGACCTTATTAGGAAAAGAAAAATTCCGTAAAGGTACAGATGAATATTTCCGCCGTCACGATGGTCAAGCTGTAACAGTTGAAGATTGGGTTGCGGCATTAACTGCGGGTTCAGGTGTTGATTTGTCAAATTTCCTGACTTGGTACAATCAACCAGGCACGCCAAAACTTGAAGCGACAGGTGAGTATGATGCAGTGGCACAAACCTATCGTTTGAGTTTTAAGCAAAGCCTTAAAGCCCATGCGAAATACCCGAACTTAAAAGCAGTTCCAATTCCTGTTGCACTGGCATTATTTAATGCGGAAACAGGTGAACAATACACGCTGCAATCTGAAGCATTATTTGAAAATGGCGTCAAAGATGGTGTGTATTTATTCGATCAAGAACAAGCTAGCATTGTCTTTACGGGTGTAACAGCGAAACCAGTCGTGTCTTTATTACGTAATTTCTCTGCACCCGTAAATCTTGAATTTAACTATTCAGATGAAGAGTTGGCGTTCTTGCTTCAATATGAAACCAACGGCTTTAACCAATGGCAGGCAACACAAACCTTGTTAGAGCGTGTTTTATTGAATGATCATGATGCAGCAATTTATGTTCAAGCCATTAAAAATACGTTGCCAGCGCTTGTAGAAAAAGATCCTTTACTGGCTTCACGTTTGTTTGATGTTCCGAGCGAAGGTTACTTGGGCAGTCGTATTGACGAAAACTATAATCCTGCCGTAATTCAAGAAAAGCGTAATGCATTGTTAAATACCTTGGCACGTGAATTAGGTCAATTCTGTAAAGAAACATACTTAGCTTTAGACCCTGATTTGCAGAAAGATTTTTCACAGGCAATGGGTGTGCGGGCATTGAAAAATATCATGTTGATGATGTTGGCACGTCAAGGCGATGTGGAAGCATTTGATTTGGCATATAGCCAATACACCAACACACGTAATATGTCAGAGCGTTTAGGGGCCTTGCGTGTTTTAGTGTGGAATGATGCGCTGCAAGCCTCTGTAGCACTGGAAGACTTCTATGCACGCTTTAAAGATGAAGCACTTTCGCTTGACCAATGGTTTACGGTGCAAGCGTCACATCCAAATGCAACAGTAGAAAGTATTCAAACTTTGATTAATCATCCAGATTATGATTTGGGAGTACCAAACCGAATTCGTGCTGTGAGCGGTGGTTTAAATAGCAACCCTGTAAATACATGGAGCTTTGGTGTTGAGCATTTTGTAGATTTGGCCAAGTATTTAGATGAAAAGAATCCAATTTTAGGTTCACGTTTATTACAGGTTTTATCTCGTTGGTATACTTTAGCCGAACCACAACGTTCTGATGTATTGGCATCTTTAGAAGCTTTAAAGCCGCAAGTCAAATCTAAAAACGTGGTGGAAACTTTAAATAGTATGCTGAGTATCTGATAAAAAGTTTTCTAAACTTTAAGTATGTTCGGGCTATTTTTCAGTCATGGGAAATAGCCTTTTTATTGGTTTCATTGAAGGCTAAACAAGCAAAATTGAAACTAAAATTGTGTAGGGGAAGGTGTACGGATTTACGTCTGAGGGCATTTACAGATCAAGTGCCTGAAGATGTAATGGCCCGTGCGATTTAAATTAATCAGTAATATATTGATTTTTAGTTGTGTAAGTTTACATTCTGCCGAATAGATACATAAAAAATCCCTCGACGCAGAGGGATTTTTTAACTTTAGACTTTTACAATCAGAACTGGAATAGGGGATTGTGTAAGTACAGCTTGTGCAACACTACCAAGCATCATCTTTTTGAAGCCAGTACGACCATGTGAGCCCATAATGATTAAGTCTGCACTGACTTCATCTGCAATTTGGATAATGCCATCCGCAACAGAAACACCACGGATGACTTTAGTATCGACCTCAATTTCATCCCGAACGAAGGATTGCTTAATATCTGCTAAACGCTTTTGGGCATTTTCTTCCGCTTGCATAAAATAATCTGTAATTGCTGGGGCAACTTTATAAAAGTCTACGCCGACAAAAGGGTCGACAGCCACGACACACATGACTGTTACGCGACAATTCAGGAGTTTTGCTAAAGAAAGTGCTTGCTCAACAGCAGTATATGAGATTGGGGATTCATCGACAGGTACTAAAATATGTTGATAAGTCATGAGAGCACACCTTCGATCATTATTATAAAAACTTGGCTTTGTATATTGGAGGAATTGAAAAGCACCTACGAAAGATACTTCAATGAGCACCCACCTAAAAGTAGGTGCTGAATTTTTGGACTTATTCTTTCACAATTAAAACAGGTAAATGTGTACCGCGGAGCACATCTTGCGCGAAGCTACCGAGTAAAAATTTTTGGAAGCCTTTACGACCATGTGAACCCATAACAATTAAGTCAGATTTTTTTTCTTCGGCAGTTTGAACCACGCCTTCCGCAGAAACTTGCCCTTTAATGATTTGAGTTGTTGGTTCGACACCTTCAGCCTGAGCAAATACAATCGCTTCTTTTAGGGCTTTTTCAGCATTCGCATAAGCTTGTACAAAGTATTCTTTCATAATTGCAGAAGAATAATAAAAGTCGACTTCTGTAAAAGGATCTTCTGCAACAAGGCTAATCAAAGTTAATTCGCTGCCAAATGCTTTCGCAATAATCGCGGCTTGTTTAACTGCGGAGAATGAAATTGCAGAGCCGTCTACTGGAACTAAAATATGTTGGTAAGACATCGGATTTACTCCTATTGTTTATCATTATTGCTACTTATTTATAGATAGCACATAGTCCGATTGTGATCAATTTATAAAGTGAAAAAACAGCGTAAATTCATTCTATTAATTAGAAATTTTTAATCTTTCTCGATACTTCCTAAAAGTTAAAAAGTTGAGTGTTTTTATCAGATTTATCATTGAAGCCTTAATCAAAATAGAAAGGTTTTTTCATTTTTTATGAGAGAGCTTTGTTTTTTCGCTAAAATACGCCTGTTGAAAAAGATTCTTTAAAACACATCATCATGAAAATATTTAAAAAAACTGTGGAATTACTTATGTATAAAAAGACAATTTTTATCATTTTAAGCTGTATTTTGGCGCTGTTAACAGCATGCCAAAATACTCAAAAAAGTAGCAAAGTTATTGCGCGAAGTTTTAACACGGCCACAGAAATACAGAAAAGAATGTTGGATAAACATGCACCTAAAAATGTATTGATTCATTCAAATATTGAATATTCCAGAAATCCAAAATTAGGACTTGATCTATATCAACCTGAAAATATCGAAGAACTGGGCTTAAGACCGACAATTATCTGGATTCATGGTGGGGGATGGATTTCTGGTTCCAAAGAAAATGCTCGCGGGTACTTTAAATTACTTGCTGCACAAGGTTTTAATGTTGTATCAGTCGAGTACCAATTCGCTCCTCAAGTGATTTATCCTAATCAGTTATTGCAAATCAATCGAGCACTTAAGTTTATTGGTAAACATGCTGAAGATTACCATATTGATGCGAATCAACTTTATATGGCAGGTGATTCCGCAGGTGCTAATTTAGCAAGCCATTATGCAGCGTTACTTACAAATCCTCAATTTGCGCGAGAATCAGATTTTGTACCTTCAATACAACCGCAACAGTTGAAAGGATTGATTCTGCATTGTGGTATTTACGATATGGCATCTTTTGTGGCTACAGCACCTGATGAACGTAAAATTGTAGAATGGGGCATTTATAGCCTGGTTAAGGCATACACAGGGGAGCGTAAGGACGATGCCGCTTTCTTAAATGAAATATCACCAATAAAGCATCTAACTGCAAACTACCCTCCAGTATTTATTAGCGGTGGTCATAAGGACTTTTTAACAGCGACTCAATCTGTTCCTTTTGTTGCCGCATTAAAGCAGCAGAAGATACCAGTAACTGCTGTGTTTTATCCTGAGAGTAAAGAGCCATTAATTCATGAGTATCAGTTCCTTATGGGCTTAAAAGCCAGTCAGCAAACGTTTGATCAAACCATTTCTTTTGTACAAAAAATCAGTGATTTGGATTCTGAATTATAGAAAAATCATATAATGAGCAATTATGAACTGTTAAGCTGCATCCAGAAAATTAGGAGAGGTGAAGTAGAGTATGAATGCACTGATATTGGCTTATGCCATGTTGGCTTTGGCAATTGTTTCCGAAGTGACTGGCTCCGCATTTTTAGTAAAATCTGAGGGTTTTACAAAATTAGGACCAAGCCTGTTGGTGGTTGTGTTTTATGTCATTTCTTTTTATTTATTATCCCAAGTGATCAAAACTATTCCCCTAGGAATTGCTTACGCAATTTGGGGTGGTGTGGGTATTGTATTAACTGCTTTGATCGGATTTTTTGTATTTAAACAAATTTTAGATTTACCTGCTTTAATTGGAATTGCCATGATTGTTGGTGGAGTAATTGTAATGAATGTCTTCTCAAACTCGATTGGACATTGATACGAAATGATATAAAAAAAGCATACAGAATTTGTATGCTTTTTTATTTGGTAGTGCTTATTTTTTGATGTTCAATTTCATAATAAATGCAACGGCAAAACCGAACAGTAGTCCCCAAAATGCAGAACCAATGCCAAAAAATTGAACGCCTGAAGCACTAAATAAAAAAGTCATCAATGCAGCTTCACGATCGGAAACATCGTGAAAAGCCAGAGCTATGTTGTGACTAATGGTTCCAAATAACGCAATTCCTGCTAAAGCCACAATAAAAATATGTGGAAAAGACATTAAAAGGCTAGTGAGTGTTGCGGCAAATAACCCCATTAACACATAGAAGAAACCGCAACTAATTCCTGCAATATAGCGCTTACTTGGGTCTGGATGTACTTGATCGTCTAAGCTCACTGCTGCACTAATGGCTGCAATATTGACACTATAACAACCAAAAGGTGCCAGTACCGTTTGAATGAGTCCTGTGCCACCAATTAATTGATTTACATGAGGTTGATAGCCATAACTTTTAATCATGGCAATGCCGGGTAAATATTGCGAGGCCATGTTAATCACAAACAGGGGAAGTGCAAGACCTAAAATTGCAGACCAAGTAAAGTCAGGTGTCATCCAGACAGGTTGAGCCATACTCCATGTAACAGTAGGGGTATGAAAGTCCAAAAATACAGGGCATAAGGCTATCGCTGCAATCACGGTTAATACAATGCTGTAGCGTGGAGTCAGTTTTTTTGCAACGATATAAACTGCTAATAAGGATAGAATAAATCCCCAATCAGTTTTAAGGCTAGCAAAAAGTTCGATGCCGAATTTTAACAGTACGCCGGCTAACATCGCGCTGGTCAGATTTTGTGGAATAAGCGTTAGAATTTTTTCAAAAATGCCTAAATAACCTAAAACCGCAGTAATTAAACCACAAACCAGAAAAGCACCGATGGCTTCGTTTAAGCTATAACCACTGCCTGTAGCAATAATTAGCGCTAGACCTGCGGTAGACCACGCAGTAGACACTGGGTATTTCAGTTTCCAAGACAGAAACATGCCCACCAAACCAATACCAAGCCCTAAAGCCCAAAACCACGAGGTAATTTGCTCAGTGTTTGCACCTAAAATTTGAGCTGCTTGAATGACCAATACTGCAGAAACACTGATCCCAATTAAAAACGTGATGAAACCAGCGAAAACTGCGGGAATAGAAAAATCTTGAATGAGTTTTTGCATGTATCCGTACTTATTCTATTTTGACCAAAGGTTTAAATATAAGTCTTGCATCATACGCTTAAGCTATATTTTGGAAAAGTGAATATCTGAAAATTAAACGATATTTCACGTTTTAACGATATTTATCGAAATTTATTCAACTATAGTGTTGAAAATGCCAATTTCATGCCAAAGCCTAAAAAAGCAAATCCAACGATTGCTACAGCAACTGAAGTAAGGCGATAACGCTGATTGAAAAATGCTGCAAAACGTACGCCAGAGAAAATCAGAATACTTAAATAAAGCATACTAATGATCTGTAAAATAACCGACATCAGGGTAAAGCTAATCGCAGGGTATGAATAGTTCGGATCGACAAATTGTACGAAGAAAGACAGATAAAACAAAATCGCTTTAGGATTAAGAATACTAATTGTTAGTGCAGTACGATAGGGTTGAGCATCTTTATAAGTGGTGATTGTGTTTGAGCTTTCTAATGCTTGAGCAGTCGTCCCTTTCCAAGTTCGTATACTTGCAATGATGAGTCGGCTACCCAAGTAGGATAAATAAGCTGCACCGACTACTTTTAGAATGGTAAATAGCCATGGAAAACTATGTAATAAAGAAGCAGCACCGAAAATGGTGCAAAGAATTAAAATGAGATCGCCAGTAAAAACGCCTAAAGCCGCAAGATAGCCTATACGTGTTCCAAAACGCGATGCAATGGACATGACATATAACGAATTTGGACCAGGAAGAATAACAATTAAAATTGTTCCAATAATATAGGTACTGAGATCCGTAATGCCAAACACAATATACTCATTATAAAAAGCCCATTTTGCTATTGTAACAAAATGAGCTTAAGCTTTGCGCACTTATGGTACGGAATTTTAAGCTTGAATTTCAGCATCAAAACCGAATGATTGACGTAATAAGGTACTGAGTTGTTCACGTGCTTTAATAAAGCCATCAATACCGCCTTGCAGCAATTGGAATGCCATTAGATCGTGTTCTAAATGGTCTTTGAACGTCGCTTTATCAAGAATGACTGCTTGTTCGGAACTACTTGGAATTTGGTTTGGATCGAGCTGAAGTTGTACTTCACGTGTATCGAGTTCTAAGTCAGCCAATAAACTAGGTGATACGGTTAATAAGTCACAGCCT
This sequence comes from Acinetobacter tibetensis, assembly GCF_023824315.1. NCBI lineage: Bacteria > Pseudomonadati > Pseudomonadota > Gammaproteobacteria > Moraxellales > Moraxellaceae > Acinetobacter > Acinetobacter tibetensis. The sequence goes on from NZ_CP098732.1 coordinate 1,495,664, forward strand.
GCCAAACCTAGGACTTGATCGGTGCTACGAAAACTTGCACCCATAATTTCAGTTTGAATGTGGTGCTGTTTGTAATATTGATAAATTTGCTTCACAGAAAGTACGCCAGGATCCTTCTCAATAGGATAGTTTTGTACATTTTCAGCTTTTTTGTACCAATCCAAAATACGCCCAACAAATGGAGAAATTAAAGTCACTTTAGCATCAGCACAGGCTTGGGCTTGATGTAAACCAAACAGTAGTGTGAGGTTACAGTGAATCCCTTCAGCTTCAAGCACACGAGCAGCTTGAATGCCTTCCCACGTAGACGCGATTTTGATCAGAATTCTGTTTTGATCAATACCATAAGCTTTATAAAGTGCTAAAAGTTCTTTAGCTTTGGCGATGGTTGCTTCGGTGTCATAAGATAATGAGGCATCCACTTCCGTTGAAACTCGACCATCAATGAGTTTAAGAATTTCTACACCAAATTTTACGGTCAGAATATCAATGGTACGTTCAATTAATTCATCAGAAGTATAGCCTTCTTGTTTTGCTTGATCATATGCAGCTTCAATTAAAACTTTATTTTCTGGTTGATTGGCTGCCGCTGTGATTAAAGAAGGGTTGGTCGTTGCATCGAGCGGACGAAATTTTTCAATTGCCGCTAAGTCACTGCTATCAGCAACGATGGTTGTCATCTTTTTTAATTGGTTTAACGCATTCTGTGTCATTGAGATCTATTTCTTAAAAGTTGTACCCGTCATTAAGTTATACCACAAACTTTGTCTGACCCAAGCAAAATCAGGGTTCTAGGTGAGCTAATTCGTATTTTTTTTGCTGTTTCTAATATGATCAATCAAAAAACGAGCAGCCGCACCCAGTTGACTTTCTCGGCTCCAAACTAAATCGACAAAATATTCAAATTTGGGTGAAAAATCTTGAAAACTCAGGATTTTTAATTGTTGTTGCAATGATGGATTTTCATTCAGCATTTCATAAGGAAGTACGCCCCAACCTAAGTTCTGTAAAATCATGGCACATGAGGAGTGATGATTATCCGTGCGCCAATAATTTTTAGAAAAAAGCAATTCAGGCTTTAAACTTCGGTCGCGACTTGCAACAACAATTTGTCGATTTTGCAGTAATTGTTCATAACTTATTTTTTCATGTTGGGCGAGAGGATGTTGTTTTGCTGCCACAGCAATAAGCGTTTCTCTCTTTAATTCTACAAATTGTTCGCCACTTTGTAATTGTTCGCGTTCAAACATCAATGCTAATTGTGCAGATTGATCGAGCAACATTTGCAATGCATCTTCTTGCGGTGCCGAAAAAATGTTGATTTGTAGTTCAGGAAAGCGTTGTTCTAGTAGCAGAATGTAGTCAGTCCAATGGGTATGGAGTAATTCGGAAACCACCACAATGTTCAAACTCGATTCTAGACCTCCAGCTAAGGCAAAGGCATGTTGTTTCCATTGATTCATTTCAATGAGAAGCTGTTGAGTTTTCTCATATAAAGTCATGGCTTGTGCAGTTGCAATCGGTTCACGCCCTTGACGGGTGAAAAGCGTGAGATCCAGATCAATTTCAAGATTCGCAATAGACATACTAATGGCGGAAGGGACTTTACCAAGTTTTCTTGCAGCCGCAGAAAAAGAACCTGTTTCTATCACAGTCTGAAAAATAATCAGTTGATCTTGGTTAATATTCATTGGCGTATTTTTTGCTTTAGTTACTAAAAAAAGTTTTAAGATAGACCTTTCAATAAAACTGAAAGAATCTAACTCGATTAATCAATATAATAAAAATAAAATAGCAAACATCAAAGACAAAGAGTAGTTTTAAATGTTGATTTCCAAGAGAAGGATTGTTCATGCGTTGAGCTATGAGATCATCCTGTTGGTCATCATTGCCATCGCATTAAGTTTTATTTTTAATATGCCAATGGAAGTTACAGGAAGCCTAGGAATTGTTATGGCGGTCACTTCTGTATTTTGGAACATAATTTTTAATCATTTTTTTGAAAAATTTGAGCAACGCCGTAAATTGCAACGTACTGTTGGTGTTCGTATTATGCATGCGATTGGATTCGAAGGTGGTTTGATGTTAGCCACTATTCCAATGGTGGCGTATGCAATGGACATGACCATCTGGCAAGCCATATTATTGGATCTGAGTTTGACCATGTGTATTTTGGTATATACCTTTATTTTCCAATGGTGTTATGACCATATCGAAATGCGATTAGGATATTCTCCTGTTCAGCAGTCCTAAGAAGTAAAAAAGCCACAAATGAGTGGCTTTTTTTATGCGTAGGTGTTGAATCGCTTAACAGTAAACTCATTACAAAATAAAGATATTGCATTATTTCGATTGTCTGACGATGGGTAAGTCTGCTGTGCTGGGTGGATTCATTAGTGATCAGTTGTATTACCAAATTGGGAAACGGTATGGATATGACTTTATTGACCAGCATCCCAAATTAAAACTGAGATTTCAAAAAGGCAGTGTGCTGATAGAAAACTATCCGATTTTAAGTATTTTATTGATGCGTTTTGCTTGGGGTTTAAGAACGATGCTTCCCATGATTATTGGGATTAAGCAATATCCAGTTTTGCGTTATATGGCAATCAATGTATTGGCTTGTTTTATTTGGGCATTTGTTATTGTAAGTGTTGGTTTACAAGTCTCGCATTGGTTGCATCAGTTCTGGCAAGGGGTAGTCCAACATGACAAATATTCAACCTTGATCATTGTCGCAGTGATTACCTGTATCTTATTGGTTCGTTTTCTCTTTTGGATGGTTTCATACCTTAGACAATCTAAAGATCATTGAGCTTGCTACAAACTAATATTGAAATTGAGAGTTAATTTAAGTCTCAGAGGAAAAAAAGCACCTCCGTAGAAGTGCTTTTTTAGAGGGGGTAAGTCAATTATTTTTCAACAATTGCCGTTACACCTTGACCACCCGCCGCACAAATCGAGATGAGTACGCGACCTGAACCTTTTTGGTTAAGAAGTTTTGCAGCAGTTGCTAAGATACGTCCACCTGTTGCAGCAAATGGGTGACCTGCTGCCAAAGAAGAGCCTTTAACATTAAGTTTGCTACGGTCAATTGAACCTAAAGGTGCAGCTAAGCCTAAGCGATCTTTACAGAATTGTGGATCTTCCCAAGCTTTTAAAGTTGAAAGCACTTGTGATGCAAAAGCTTCATGAATTTCGTAATAGTCAAAATCTTGCAGGGTTATACCAGCACGTTCAAGCATACGAGGAACTGCGTAAGCAGGGGCCATTAATAAGCCTTCTTTTGGTCCATTCTTGCCAATGAAGTCTACCGCAGCAGTTTCAGTAAAGGTTAAATAAGCCAGTACTTCATGACCATTTGCTTTTGCCCATTCTTCAGATGCAAGTAACACACAAGATGAGCCATCGGTTAATGGGGTAGAGTTACCCGCAGTCATGGTGCGTGCATCACCTTTACCAAAAGCAGGCTTAAGTTTAGCTAGTTTCTCAACTGTAGAATCAGCACGTAAGTTGTTGTCACGTTCTAAACCTAAAAATGGTGTGATCAGGTCATCAAAGAAACCTTCTTCATAAGCCTTTGCCATTTTTTGATGTGAAGAGGCTGCAAGTTCATCCTGTGCTTCACGCGAAATACCCCATTCTAATGCAGTAATCGCTTGATGGTCACCCATTGATAGACCAGTACGTGGTTCACCATTTTTAGGGGCATCCATCAAATCTTTTAGATTAATTTTGGTTAAGGCTTTTAAACGGTCTTTACCTGTTTTTGCGATATTAAGCTCAAGCAATGCCTTACGTAAACCATCACCAAAAGCAATTGGCGCATCTGAAGTGGTATCTACACCACCAGCGATACCCACTTCAATTTGTCCCAAGGCAATTTTATTCGCAACTTGGAAAGCTGCTTGTAAGCCTGTTCCACATGCTTGTTGCAAATCATAAGCAGGAGTTTCAGGTGCTAAAGCAGTATCTAGCACACACTCACGAGTCATATTAAAGTCACGGCTATGTTTTAACACTGCGCCCGCGACTACTTCACCTAGGCGCTGACCTTGAAGATTATAACGCTCAACAAGACCATTTAATGCTGCGGTAAACATATCCATGTTTGATGCTGTGAAATAAGCACCATTCGAACGAGCAAATGGAATACGGTTACCACCAATAATTGCAACGCGGCGAGGAGTATTTTGACTCATAATTTTTTCCTGTTGGACAGAAGTTTGAGTTGTAGATTCAGTTTTAGTTGTACTAGGTGCTGCTTTTTTGCGAGGCGAAGAAGTTGCACGTGTACGTGTTGTTTTAGTCGTTGGGGTTGCAGACATAGAAGCTGTGTCAGTTGTTTTGCGTGTACGAGTACGTGCTTTTGATGTATTTGACACAGTTTCTGCCACAGAATGATCGACTGCTGGATTATCTTGAGTTGTTTTGCTCATAAGGCTTTTCCAAGCATGTTACAGTATTCTTGAGGTGTACATTAACACAATACAGCATAGCTCGAATTGACTACAATGACATTGCAGAATACATTCAGGTCAAGTCATCACTAGATTAACTCAAGTATGATTCAACGGAAACTGATGGGTCTATTGAAATCTACGTCTTTGACATGATATTGAAGTTAAACAGTAGTTTAAAAGCCATCAAATAAATTTAATTCGTTTTGAGAGATAATAAACATGACTGACCAATACCAAGCATTCGCAAAATCTCCAATTGGTAAATTTGTCATTAAAAATTTAGGTTTGCCAGCACCCACTTTTTTAGATCGTTTTGACTCTGCGACGCCTGTTGTAAAAGGTGCAGTTTTGGTTGGTGCTGCACCCGCAGGTACATTATCTGGTGCAATTTCTCAGGTTTTGGCAAATATTCATGCCAACAGCTATGCAGGCAACAATGTAGAATTACAACAAGTTGCTGCAACCCAAGGTTTAAAACTGAATGCGTTTAACGATGGTGACCGTGAGTCGAAGTTCAAAGCCGTCGTTTTTGATGCGTCTGGTATTCAAAATTCTGAACAATTGAAAGAACTTTATAATTTCTTTAATCCTGTCGCCCGCCAAATCCTAGCTTCGGGTCGTGTCATTGTGGTCGGAACAACACCTGAAACGGCTAAAACAGTAAAGCAAGCCATTGCTCAGCGCGCTTTAGAAGGTTTTGTTAAATCTGTAGGCAAAGAATTTAAAAAAGGGATTGCAGCGCAATTGGTTTATGTAGATGAAGGTGCAGAAGCCAATTTAGAATCGACCTTACGTTTTGCTTTATCGCCACGTTCTGCTTATGTTTCAGGACAAGTCATTCGTGTGTCTAAAGCAGATGTGATTGATGTAGATTGGGTGAAACCACTTGCAGGCAAAACTGCTGTAGTCACAGGTGCGAGCCGTGGTATTGGTGAAGCAATTGCACATGTACTGTCACGTGATGGCGCGCATGTCATTTGTTTAGACGTACCACAACAGCAAGCTGACTTGGACCGTGTTGCGAGTGAAATTGGTGGTTCGACTTTAGCGATTGATATTACCGCAGCAGATGCAGGTCAGAAAATTAAAGAAGCTGCTGTAGCACAGGGCGGTGTTGATATTATTGTCCACAATGCAGGTATTACCCGTGACAAGACTTTGGCCAATATGAAGCCAGAACTTTGGGATTTGGTTATCAACATTAACTTGTCTGCGATTGAACGTGTTAATGATTATTTACTTGAACATGATGGTTTAAATGCTAATGGCCGTATTATCTGTGTATCTTCAATTTCAGGTATTGCAGGGAACTTAGGTCAAACGAACTACGCTGCATCGAAAGCAGGTGTTATTGGAGTGGTGAAATTTACTGCACCGATCTTAAAAAATGGTATAACCATTAATGCTGTTGCACCAGGTTTTATTGAAACACAAATGACAGCAGCAATTCCATTTGCCATCCGTGAAGCAGGCCGACGTATGAACTCGATGAGTCAAGGTGGTTTACCTGTTGATGTTGCAGAAACCATTGCTTTATTTGCTTCAACGGCTTCAACGGGCTTAAATGGTAACGTTGTTCGTGTTTGCGGACAAAGTTTATTGGGTGCTTAATCATAAAAATTTAGAATTTTCCCTCTTCTTTAAGGAGAGGGAAAACCAATAAAGGGAATGGAATTTTTCCTTCATCCCAACCTTCTCCTCGAAGGAGAAGAAGCTTTCAAAAAATATTGAAATAAAAACTTCATATAGGTTCAACATGAAAACGCGCCATTTTTCTCAGCTTCCGAAACCTTATTTGGCTTATCCCAAAGTCGTGCAGGGCCTCATCTTTAAAAAGCCCAAAGGCGAAAAAGTTCTTCCGCAAGTTGAATATGTGGTGGATTCTTTTAAGGTTGATCCAAAGCATTTGAAAGCGTATAACGCCGTGTGCGGATTTAAAAATAATGGTTATATTCCAGCGATTTATTTGGCTGTTTTGTCTCAAAGTTTACAAATGCATATGATGACGCAAGAGGCATTTCCTTTTGCGATTTTAGGTTTGGTACATATTCGTAACCAAGTTTCTCAAAGCCGTAAAATTGGTGTAAACGAAAGCTTATGCCTATCTTGTCAGTTTGGTGAATTAAAACCGCATGACAAAGGTGTGCAGTTTGACTTTATCACCACCGCAAAAGTGGGTAATGAAGTCGTGATGCAAGGGGTGACGACCTATCTTGCACGTCAAAAAACTGAAACTAAAGCGGCTACGAAGGCAAAAGAAGAAGCTCGCCCAAATTATGCATTGCAGGCAGAGTGGACAGTTTCAGAAAATACAGGTCGTCGTTATGCTTTAACTTCTGGTGATTTTAATTTAATTCACATTCATGCAATTACGGCAAAAGCATTTGGTTTTAAACAAGCGATTGCACATGGTATGTGGAGCAAAGCAAAAGCCTTAGCCAATTTAACTTTACCCGACAGCTATGAGGCTGATGTCTGGTTTAAATTACCTATGTATTTGCCTTCTAAAGTTGAGTTCCTCACTGCGCAAGTAGGTAAGGATATCGATTTTATGATTCAAAATAGTAAAAATAAAAAACCACATGTGACAGGTCATATTACCGCACGCTAATAGCGCTGAATAAAAAGCCCAAATTTTAAGGATTTGGGCTTTTTTACTTATGTATGTATCAATAATTAAAAAATTATAAGGATGTAAGATGAAAGAACTAAAAGCATATTTATCGGCGAATCCCAATCAATATCATGGTGATGTTGCTGAAAATTTTGAAGATTTGGCGAAACAGTTCAGTCGCTTACAGCATCCGCGAATGCATCAAGGTGGGGCTGCACTGTGTGTGTATTTTCAAGGACAAAAGGTCGTTGATATTTGTATCGGAAAAAAATCAGCGACAGAACAATGGGAAAAGAACACCTTGTCGGTCTGTTACTCAACAGGTAAAGGTGTTTTGGCAACGTTAGCTCATATTTTAGTGAGTCGCGGTTTACTGGATTATGATCAACCAATTGCAAAATATTGGCCTGAATTTGCACAAAATGGTAAATCCAATATTCGCTTGGCGGATATTCTAAGTCACCAAAGTGGCCTATTTGATATCCGCAATCTGGTTCAAGACGCAGCGCAAATGGCCGATTGGGAGTTTATGTTAGATCGGATTGCAGAGGCCAAACCGCGCTTTGCTGTAGGTGAAGATACAGCGTATCAGCCTTTAACTTTTGGCTGGTTAGTGGGCGGTGTTCTGGAAAAAGCCACAGGGCAAAGTTTATCTCATTTAATGCAACAATATTTGTTACAACCTCTTCATATACAAGATGCTTATTTCGGTGTGCCAACATCACAACTTGATCGGGTTGCACGACCATTCCCCACAGCGAACTCTAAAAGCTCAAGTTCTGATTCTTCGAAGATAAAAAATACAGCCAAGAAAACGACTTTAATGGATCGTGTTGCGACTTGGTCAGGTCAAAATCCGCAAGATTTCCAAGATGCTATGATTCCTAAAGGCATGAAGAACTTTAGTTTTTTCAGTGAACAAGGTTTACGAGCCGTAATTCCTGCTGCCAATGGAGTTTTCTCTGCTGAAAGTTTGGCAAAAATTTATGCCATGTTGGCTCAAGGTGGTTCATGGCAACAGCAACAGTTGATTAGGCCTGAAGTATTTCAACGTATGTCGCAGATTCAATATCAGCATCGTGACCGAATTATGCCTATCCCCATGCATTGGCGTTTAGGTTATCACCGCGTCCTGACTTTAGGTAAACAAGTTCCACAAGGTTTTGGACACATGGGTTTTAATGGCTCAGGTGCTTGGTGTGATCCACAGCGCCAATTAAGTTTTGCTTATACACATAATTTTGCAACGGCGTCCATCACAGGGGATTATCGTTTATGGGGCTTAACACAAGAAACATTACGCTGTGCTGATGCCATACTAAAGGGATGTAAGGGGTGGTTCTAAGATTTTTAGATTGGATAATAGAGACTTCACATACTTAAAATGCTAGGTGCGATGGACATTGTCTTTGGTTTAAGCATATTTGAAGGTGGTCAAATATGAAAAATCTACTCAAGTTACTTAAAGAAAATGTCTTTTTTTTGTGTAAAAGATCTGACTGGACAAGATCAAGTTGTATATAGATTTAAAGTGCACATTGACTGAATCTAAGGTTAACGTACCAACAACGTGTTTAATTTCCACAATCATCTACTCGCTTTGAGATTGTTCATTCACTCTTGCGCAAAAAAACAGTATGCTTAGACCTGTGAAAAGGAGCATACATGTATCAAGTACTTGCGCGTAAATATCGTCCCCGTAATTTTAATGAATTAGTGGGGCAAAACCATGTCTCGCGTGCACTGAGTAGTGCATTGGAACGTGGACGTTTACACCATGCGTATTTATTTACAGGTACGCGTGGCGTGGGTAAAACCACAATTGCACGTATTCTTGCGAAATGCTTAAACTGTGAGACAGGTGTAACAGCGACACCATGTGAAGTCTGTGCTACTTGTAAAGCGGTGAATGAAGGCCGTTTTATCGACCTGATTGAAATTGATGCAGCGTCACGAACCAAAGTCGAAGATACGCGAGAGCTTTTAGATAACGTACCGTATGCGCCAACTCAGGGACGTTATAAAGTATACTTGATTGACGAAGTACACATGCTCTCTACACATTCATTTAATGCTTTGCTTAAAACCTTAGAAGAACCACCTGAGCATGTGAAATTTCTATTTGCAACCACAGATCCGCAAAAGCTCCCAATTACGGTGATTTCGCGTTGCCTACAATTTACCTTGCGTCCTCTAGCGGTCGATGAAATTACTGAGCATTTGACAAAAATTCTTGAAAAAGAACAGATTCCAGCTCAACAAGATGCAATCTGGCAAATCGCTGAGTCTGCACAAGGCTCACTGCGTGATGCGCTCTCTTTAACTGACCAAGCGATTGCCTATGGTCAAGGTGCGATTCAGCATCAAGATGTAAAAGAGATGTTAGGCTTGATTGATCGTACTATTATTTATGATTTATTGATGGCGATTCATCAAAATCAGAAAGCGCGTGTGAGTCAATTGTTGCTGCAATTTAGACAGCAAGCTTTAGATGTTTCTCTGGTTTTGGATCAGTTGATTTCAACTTTGCATGAATTAGCATTGCTGCAATATTTGCCTGATTTGAGTTTGAAATATAGTGCAGAAATTAATCAAAAAATTTCTCAACTTTCCAAATTGATTGCAGATCAAGATTTACAACTTTATTACCAGATTGCGTGTAAAGGACGCGCGGATTTGCAGCTTGCGGTAACGCAAGAGCAAGGTTTTGAAATGTGTGTGCTACGTTTGTTAGCCTTTAGACCTTTGCAACCAAATGAAATCTTGGTTTCAACGCCTACTACACAAATTCAGTCGGCACCAATGTTGGCTACTGAACAAGCTGTCACAAATATCAATACTGTAGTTGTAGCTCCGCAAGATCAAATTCAAGCGATAGCGGAAGTTACACCACTTGTAGAAAACCTTGCTGTTGAGACAAATCTACAAGATGAGTCTGCATTACCAGAAATTCCAGAGCAGGTTGAAGAAACGGCCAATTTAACGAGTCATTCAGATCAAATCGTGTTTGACCCTGCCAGTGAAGAGGTCTTATTCGACCTTGATGAAGACACTGATACATCATACGAAGCTCCATCTGAAGCAAGTAGTGATGACTTCTTGTTTGAAGAAATTGCACCAATTGCCGTAGAAGAAAAAGTAGAACGTCCAGTCGAAGCATCTGTTGAAAATGAGTCATTATCAGCCGACTTAGGTTTTACCAGTGTAGACATAACTCAAGACACACTCTTTAATTTGGCGGTTGATGAAGTCGAAACAGATTCAGCGGTTCAGCCGATTATTGAGCAACCCGAGCCTGAAATAGAATCTCTGCTCACACCAACTGCTTCGAATACAGAAACTGCAAAGCTTATGCCGCAAGATATTTTGCGTGTACAAGAACAAGTTTTGGAAGGTGAGTGGACGCTCGGTAAGTGGGAGTTCTGGTTCAGACATAGTGAATTATCACCTGCGGTGCAAGAATTGGCACAACATGGTCTGATGACGGGTCAAATTGATGCTGAATCTGTGTTTCATATTCCAGAGCAATATCAGCAATTATTGGGTCAATCCCAACATGCTCTTGAACAGGCGCTAAAAAACCAGTGGCCGAATACCTTGTTTAAAATTGAGTATGGTGCAGTGACAGATACCACACCTTATCTTTTACAGCATCAACGAAAAGAACGAGCTTATCAGCGGGCAGAAGAGCTGTTACAAACAGAACCTGTCGTGCGTGATTTAATCCAAAGTTTTGATGCTGAATTACATAACATTCAATTGAAATAACGATTAAACAAATTTCTGGTCAGGCTCAACTTGCATAAAAGTGTGTAGAGCCTGACGCATGTTCATGGGAATCGGCGTACTTTTGCGCTGCTCTCGATCTACAAAAACATGAATAAATTGTCCCTGTGCCGCAGCTCTATTTTGATTGGCTTTAAAGATGGCCAAGTCATATTCCAAAGAACTGTTTCCCATACGTTTGATTGCCACACCGACTTCAATCACTTCGGGATAACAAAGCTCTTGTAAAAACTGACAAGATGAACTCACCACTAAGCCAATAATCGGTGAATGGTGTATATCAAAATGAGCTTTTTGAATCAGTAGCGCATTTGCTGCACTATCAAAAAAACTATAATAATTGACATTGTTTACATGCCCGTAAATATCATTATCTGACCAACGTGTTTGTATGGGAAAAATAAAAGGATAATTTTCTTTAAGTTTGGCTTGGGGTTTCATTTTTTGCATGTCCTTTGCTAAGTTATAAATTAAGCGTAAATCGCTTGGTAAATTTGTTCAGCATCATTCAGGCGCAGATCACGTGGATTATTTTGCAGTAGTCGGGTTTGTAACATAGCATCCTGTGCCAGTGCTGAAATGGCATTCTTTGGAACATTCAGTGCATTGAGCTTTAAAGTCAAACCACTTCGGTCTAAATGATTTTGCATATGATCGATAAATAAATCACATAAACCATCGGTGCAACCTTTGCTATAAGGGTCTATCCATGTCATCAGTTCAGCATATAAATGCTTGGCATTCGGCGCATTGAACTTCAAGACTTCAGTTAAAACCAAGGCATTACTGTGACCATGCGAAATGTGAAAATGTCCACCCAAAGGATAAGCCAGTGCATGTACGGCGCCTACTGGTGCATTAGCAAAAGCCTGACCTGCAAACATCGAACCATTCAGCATATTCTGCCGTGCTTGTAGATTCGAACCATCTTCTAGTACCAGTTTTAAATTTTGATTGAGTAGCCTTAATGCTTGTTTTGCCAACATATCGGCATATAGGTTTTTTTTAATTTTTGAAGTATATGCTTCGATGGCATGCACCATGGCGTCAATACCTGTTGCTGCCGTAATATGCGCGGGTAAATTTTGGGTAAAAGTCGCATCTAAAATGGCTACATCCGCATACAGTACGGGTGAAACAATGCCCATTTTAGTGGTTTCACCTGTAGTCACAATGGAAATTGGCGTGACTTCAGAGCCAGTACCCGCAGTTGTCGGAATTAAAATTAAGGGTAATCGAGGAGATTTTACGTTGTTGATCCCATAGAGTTCAGCCAATTTTTGCGACTGGTCTGGATGGGCTAAAATTGCAATGAGTTTTGCAACATCTAAAGAGCTACCTCCACCAAAGCCAATCACCGTATCAATTTTTTCTTGTTTTGCAAATTCTACTGCTGAATTGACAACGTGTTCGGGCGGATCAGCAATGACATCGGCATAAATCACATGTGCTAAAGATAGATGTTCTAAAATCTCTAAAATAGGGTGATGTAATTGTTGTTGAAGCATACCGTTATCTGTCACCAACAGCACTTTCTTACCACCTTGCTCAGTCAAGACTGTTGTGAGTTCTTGAATTGAGCCGAGACCAGAAATAATTCGGGAAACAGTTTGAAACTGAAAGTCATACATTGGCAATTCCTTCATGCTTTATCAATATTTACGTGTTTTTGTTATACAGTTTTAGTGGGATTCATCCTCCAAATAACTTAACATAAGACATTGCAAAATAAACGTTCTATTGAGGTGCTTATGTCATCGCAAACGCCCTACAAGGTGTTATGTGTCTGTCTTGGAAATATCTGCCGTTCACCCACAGCAGAAGTGGTATTTAGACATTACTGTGATGCACATCAACTGAATATTGAGGTCGATTCTGCTGGAACCAGCAATTATCATCCGAATAAGGCACCTGATTTAAGAAGCCAAAAACATGCCAAACATCGGGGGTATGATTTATCTGCTTTACGCGCACGTCAGCTTAAGATTCAAGACTTTGTTGAATTTGATCTGATTTTGGCAATGGATTATGAAAATTTAGAAGATATTCAAGACCTCATGCAGCAGGCTCAATTGGTTTTAGGGCAGCATATGCTTCGCGCAAAGATTGCCCTGATGAGTCAGCATGATCAAAAATTCCTTCAACAAGCTGTGCCAGACCCTTATTATGGTGGCGATGATGGATTTGAGCGTGTACTTGATCAATGTGAATCAAGTAGTTTGGCTTGGGTTCAGGTACTTCAACAACAGATGAAAGGCTAGTTCAGGTTTTAGCATGTATATTCAAAATAACGTTCAACTTAAGCCTTTTAACACCTTAAATTTGGGTTCGGTTGCATCACACTATGTAAAAATTGAAAATGAGCACATGTTGTTGCAAGCCTTGTCTTATGCAGAACAACAGCAGCTCAATGTTTTAATTTTATCAGGTGGGAGCAATATGCTTTTACCTGAGCATATTCACGCTTTGGTTATCCATATGGATATTCAAGGGATTGAAACGTTAAATGAAGATGATCAGACCAAGACGCTCGCCGTTGGTGCAGGTCAAGTATGGCATGATTTTGTGCTATGGACGACTGAACAGCATTTATATGGTCTGCAAAATTTAGCTTTAATCCCAGGTTTAGTTGGGGCATCACCTGTACAAAATATTGGTGCTTATGGTGTAGAAGTCGGTGAGTTTATTCAGGCTGTACGGGTTTATGACCGCGTAATACAGCAATTTACTGAAATTCTAGCTCCAGATTGTCAATTTGCTTATCGACACAGTATTTTTAAAGATGAACCTGAGCGTTATGTTATTACTCAAGTGATTTTTCAGCTTTTGAAACATGCAGATTTGAAGCTGAGCTATGGCGATTTAAAACAAGCCGTGGGCGAAGACTTGAGTGCAGAAAATCTACAAAATCAAGTCATTCAAATTCGTCAAAGTAAATTGCCAGACCCGAAAGAATATCCGAATGCGGGCAGTTTCTTTAAAAATCCTGTGATCTCTGCACAATGTTTTGACCAAATAAATACGAAATTCCCTCAATTGCCCCATTACCCTCAAGCAAATGGTCAGATTAAAATTGCTGCAGGCTGGTTAATTGATCAGGCGGGTTGGAAAGGTAAGCGTTTAGGCATGGTTGGTATGTTTGCAAAACAGGCATTGGTTTTGGTGAACTATGAAAATGCTACTTTGCTGGATGTGCAGGCGACTTATCGTGCAGTTCAGCAAGCTGTGTCGAATAAGTTCAATATCAACTTAGAACCAGAACCTGTTTTATTTAATGCAGTTGGTTTAATTCAATCACACGTGGAATAATGAATGGTTAAAACGCATTGGATGGTTCGTATTGTACAAATTGCAGCTTTGCTTTTTGTACTTTTGGGCTGCCTGATGATTTTCATCTATTCACCATTTTATTCAAAATTGGTGGTCAAAGCATTAAATACCTTTGTTCCTGTGGAAGTGAATGAAGTGGCTGCGAAAAGTCAAAAAATGGCAGCGCTGAGTGAAGCTGAGAATCTTGAACCAGGTTCTAATTTATGGATTGCACGTCAAGCGTATCTTAAATTGATGGAACAAGAAATTCAGCAAAACAATTCTGAAAATCTACCGCAAATTCAAGCACGTTACAAAGCCTTGCAAGATTTAATTAATAAAGAGCAGCAAGAACAACACGAAGAGGAAGAACGACCTCAAGTTCCGCTTTTGGCAGATCCTAAGCAAGCCGCATCAGCGCCTGAAGATCCAACACAAAATGTAAAAGATTTATTAGAGTTAGACAGCAAAGAAAATAAAGCCTTGATGGAAAAGTATCTGGATTTTCTACAGATACATGAAGTAAAACCTGTAGTTGAAAGTGTTGATGCACGGCAGATTGAAAAAGATATTGCCCAAATTAAAGAACAGAATGAAACACCGAAAGGGGCTTTATCACAACCTTATGCGATTGTGGTGTTAGGTGGTGGTTTAACTTTGGACAAAAATAGAAAAGATATAGTTGTGAATGACTATACAAAATTAAGACTAGAGAAAACTCTAGCGGTAGAAAAAGTATATAACTTACCGATTGTACTGAGTGGAGTAGAAGCTCCTTATATGCAGCGTTGGTTAAAAGAGCGTGGTGTCGATGCAAAACTATTAGAAAATAGAAGTATGAATACCTGTGAAAATTCACGCTTTAGCTCGCTATTATTACAAAAGAAAGGAGGAGCACCAACCGTGATTCTCATTACTGATCAATATCATATGCCTAGAACGCGCCGTTTATTTGCTTTAAATGGAATTGAGACTGTGCCTATTGAGGCACCAATGCCAACACAATTAACTGCTTGGCAGCCTAGCCAACAAAACTATGATCATAGCCGCCGCGCAAATTATGAAATGTTGGCGACCATTCGCGATATGTTATTCGGCTCAAGTGATTGCCGAGAGGTACCTTAATGCCTGAAATTCCATTTTTAAATCCAAGTATACTGAAACAATTAGATTTACCTGTACCTAATCGAGACACGACGCCACAGGTTTTAAGTCCATTAAATTTGAATCATGCATTTTCACCATCGGTTGAATTACAAGCTTATCGTAAGTTGTACGGCCTGCATCTGCTGGACTGTGAGCATTGGCAAGGTTTTGTGCAAATGCCTTTGTTTAAATTGCATGTGCAAGTGTTTCAACCTAAACCGAATACGGAAGGAAAGATTGTCATAAAAGGAACAGTATTCCTTTTGCATGGCTATTTAGAACACAGCGGAATTTATCAGCCAATTATCCGTGAACTGCTTGAACAAGGTTTTAGTGTACTTACATATGACCTCCCAGGTCATGGATTGAGTGATGGTTCGCCTGCGAGTATTCAAGATTTTGATCATTATCAGCGTGTTTTACATGCGGTATATCAATATGTGAAAAATGCTTCGCAGCTTCCTAAACCATGGTTAGGGATTGGACAAAGTACGGGTGGTGCAATCCTTATGCATCATTTACTTGAGTTTGCCGAGCGCCGTGAAAATCCATATGTAGAGCGTGTTCTATTATTGTCACCTTTAATTCGACCTGCTAAATCGGCTTGGTGGCACAACTCTGTCGGTTTGGGTATTATTCGTCGGATTAAGCGTCAAGTTCCGAGACATTTCCGTCGTAATAATCATAACCCTGAATTTTTAAGATTTGTTCGTTTAAAAGATCCTTTGCAACCTCGTATGATGGGTATGGACTGGATTTTGGCAATGTCGAAGTGGATGCAGCAGATGGAAGAGCGCCCCTCTTGTCGTATACCTGTCTGGTTGGCTCAAGGTGCATTAGACCAAACCGTAGACTGGCGTTATAACATTGAATTTATCCGTCGGAAATTTCGATTGCAAACCCTGTTGATGTTAGAAGAAGGGTCACATCAATTAATTAATGAACGGGCTGATATTCGTGCTGCTTTAACAGGTCTAATCCCTGCTTTTTTACATGCGCATAGCACAGGCGAGTATTATTAAAATTATTTTTGAAATTCATGCTTAAAATGGACTCGGTTAAAAGCTTAGCCAAGTCCATTTACAGTTAGAAATATTCTTTTTTTGCCATATTCCACATACGGAAATAAAAGTTTTCCTGATCTTTATTTTCGCAGTTTAGAAGTTCACCGTCTTTTAACCAAAAATGCAATTGAGCATAGTTTTTAATTTCACGGTCATTAATTCGTTGTGCTAAATGGTGGGCTTTAATATCTGAAGGGTGGCGTAGACCTGCCGCAGCAATCATTTCGGATAGGGCGTGTAGAGTATTTTTGTGAAAGTGAAAAACACGTTCACCTTTTGTAGGCACATGTATTGCCTTTTGGCGGTCTTGATCTTGCGTTGCAACACCGACGGGACACTGGTTGGTGTGACAACTCTGTGCTTGAATACAGCCAATTGCGAACATAAAACCACGTGCTGAGTTAACCCAATCGGCACCAATTGCCATTGTGCTTGCAATATCAAAAGCACTGATGATTTTCCCACTGGCGCCAATCTTGATCTGTTTTCTTAATCCAGCACCAACTAAGGTATTGTGTACGAATAGTACGCCTTCACGGAGCGGTGTTCCCATATGATTGATCAATTCAATCGGTGCAGCCCCAGTCCCACCTTCGGAACCATCGACTACAATAAAGTCAGGGAGTATTTGCGTATGCAGCATCGCTTTGACTATCCCCATAAACTGCCAAGGTTGACCGATACACAGTTTGAATCCTACGGGTTTTCCGCCAGAGAGTTCACGTAATTTTTGAATAAACTGTAGCATTTCAATAGGTGTATTGAAGGCTGAGTGCTTAGACGGAGAAATACAATCACGATCACGTGGAATACCACGGATTTGCGCAATTTCCGCAGAGATTTTATCTTTAGGGAGGATGCCGCCGTGTCCTGGTTTGGCACCTTGTGACAGCTTAATCTCAATCATTTTAATTTGGGGAAGAACCGCCTGCTGTGCAAACTTTACAGGATCGAAAGTACCATCTTCCGTGCGACACCCAAAGTATCCACTGCCCAGTTCCCAGACAATATCACCACCATATTCTAAGTGGTAAGGACTGAGACTACCTTCACCAGTATCGTGGTAAAAGTTGCCCAATTGTGCTCCTTTGTTTAATGCACGAATGGCATTAGCACTTAAACTACCAAAGCTCATGGCAGAAATATTCATGATAGAAGCATTATAGGGTTGAGTACATTGTGAACTCCCGATTTGAATGCGGAATGTAGAAGGGTCGGCAGGGGGACAAGGTTGAATGGAGTGCGTCATAAAGCGATAGTCTTGCTGATACACGTCGATGATGGAACCAAATGGTTTATCTGAATTTTCATTCTTGGCGCGTTGATAGACTAAGCTGCGTTGCATTCTTGAAAAAGGTAAAGCATCTTCATCGGATTCAATGAAATATTGTCGAATTTCTGGTCGGAACTCTTCAAATAAGAAGCGAAAATGTCCCATGATCGGGTAGTTTTTTAAAATTGAGTGCCGATTCTGTAATAAATCATATAAGCCGACAATGCTTAGGACAGTACTCACCAACCACAATACGTTGAGGGTCGTATCGGAGAGGAAATAATAAATATAATGAGGAGCATAATTGAGTCTAAACCAAGTGATGCTAAGTGTGATAAAAATAAAAGTGAACCAAACAGAATGACGCGAGAAAAAAGTGTTCAGTAATTTGTGGCGTACAATTTGTGCTGGATTCGGCATAGTTATAATTCATCCTTGTACCTGAAGTTTATTTCATTTCACAATGCCAAGATTTGATGATGAGTACAAGTAACTATTTGTGTTAGAAGTTCACTCATAAATCATTAAAAAAAGTCGAGTGGCTTACATAACAATCATGTTTATTTTCATTTAATTTATGCGAATAAGCAGTTTTTTTGTGTAAAAAGTAAGCGATGAGTGTATCTTAGGAGAATAGTATTAAATTGAAGGAGAAAGCTTTAATTTACCCAAATATAGGGATATGAGTCATCTTAAAAATTTGAGTATAGTACATACCAAAAAATGGGGTGTTACATGAGCAATGATGAAACAATGTTGCCAGTACCAGTAGTTATTCTGGAAGATGAACCAATTATACAGAACCGTCTAAGAAGAATTCTAACTGAACTGGGATATGAAAATGAGACATTACATTTTGTCTCTAATCTTAAAGAAGCATTTGAAAAAATAGAGGAAATTCCGGTCTCATTGGCTTTGGTAGACTTGGGTTTGCCAGATGGAAATGGCGTGGAGTTTATTGAGAAGTTACGCGAAAGAGATTCGAGCGCCTTAATTCTGGTTATTTCAGCATGGAGTACACAGTCAAGCTTATTCTCTGCCATTAAGGCAGGTGCAACGGGTTATGTGTTAAAAGAGCGTGATGACGCTGAAGTCTTGTTAGCGATCCGTAGTATTTTGCGTGGTGGTGCGCCAATTGACCCTTTTATTGCTCGTGAGATTTTGAACCAAATTGCGGTACAAGAAAACGCACATGATAAAAGTCAACAACAGGAAGCTTTACCATCCGATATGGAAGCATTGACCAATCGTGAAAAGGAAATTTTGGATTTGGTGGCGCAAGGTTTAAGTAATCGGGAAATCTCTGAACAATTATTTGTTTCGCGTTATACGGTAGAAAGTCATATTAAGCATATTTATCGGAAACTTTCTGTTTCAAAAAGGACGAAAGCTGTAAGTGCAGCGAGAACTTTAGGGATTATATGACCAAATTGATTCTGCGGATTTTTTGTATGTTTGCACTAGTTTGCATTCATATGCAGACTTACGCAGCATCATCTTATTATTCCATAGATGAGCATTGTACGATTCAAGTGCAACCGATTCAGTTTGTAAAAACAAATACGATTCATCATATTCCTACATCGGGTTGGAAAGAGGTAGAGTTACCTGATAACTGGGATATCCATGAGCCAAATTATAATGGTGGTGCGTGGTATAAAATACTTTGGAAACCTGATTGTTCTTCAGGAACACTTAGTGAATCTTTTGCATTTTCGATTGAATATATTAATTCTGCGGGTGCAGTTTATTTTAATCGTAACGTACTTTGGCGTGATAAAAATTTGGTTGAACCCTTATCGAAAAGCTGGAATATGCCTAGATATTGGGTATTAACACCATCTAGTTTTAAAACTGGAGAGAATGAGTTTTTAATTTATGTGAATGGTTATGCCTTTCAAAAAGCAGGACTTGGAGGGATTTCTTTCCATAATGTGCAAGCTGCTGATGATCAACATCGGCAACAGATTTGGAATAGGCGAACTTTATTTGAAATCAATATCATTATTTCATTGGTGCTAGGTCTATTATGTTTTTCGATATGGATTTTTAGGCGTTCAGAAACAACTTTTGCATGGTTCGCACTCAGTTGCATACTTTGGGTTCTATTTATTTCCAATATTCTAGTGACAGAAACTAAACCATTTCCTAATAATCTGATTTCTGCACAAGCCAATCTCAGTTTTTTTATTCTTTATATGGTGTGTTTCTGTACGTATCTGCTTCGATTTATTCGTATTGAGTTTCCTCGCTTAGAGCGCTGTATTTGGGGTATCACGTTTATTATATTAATTATTATTTTCTTTACACCACTACAATGGATCACCCCAGTTTTTATTAATATTTTTATTCTTTATATTTTATTATTTTTATCGACTTATTTTTATTTGGCTTATATTACAATTAAAACTAAGAAAAGAGAGTATATATTTTTATTGCTCTGTCTTACTGGTATTTTAATTTGTGCATTATTTGATAGCTTACTTCTAGGTTCAAATTTACATAAAAATATTAAACCACTTTCTCCTTATACATCACCAATCATTACGGTCTTTGTCGTGCTTATTTTAGGGGTGAAATTAGCCAGAAATACGCGCCGCGTAGAGAAGTTCAATGTAAGACTAGAAGAAAAAATGCATCAGGTCAGTCAAGATTTATATGCCAGTATGAATGAAAAACATAAGCTTGAACTGGAGAATGTTCGTTTACAGGAGAGAATTCATCTTTCGCATGATTTACATGATGGATTAGGTTCATCTTTGGTGCGCTCCATGATTATTGTGGATCAGGCGGAACACAATATGAGTAATCAGCAATTTTTATCTATTTTAAAGTTGTTGCGGGATGATTTAAGACAAATCATTGATAGTGGGTCAAGTCTTGGCTCACGAGTTCCTGAAAATCCAATTTTATGGGTAGCACCAGTTCGTCACCGTTTTAGCCAACTCATGGATGAATTGGACATCGAGTCTAAATGGTCTTTTCCACAAAATTGGGGCTATGTGCCGAATGCTTTGCAGTGTTTAACCCTTATTCGGGTTTTGGAAGAAAGTCTGACCAATATTGTGAAACATAGTCAGGCGAAACATGTCTTTGTTTCTATAATATTTCCGTATGAGCGCCAACTGATTTTAACCATTGAGGATGATGGTGTTGGTTTTGATGTGAAGAGCAATTTTCAAAATGGGATGAGCATTGGAATTCGAAGTATGAAAATGCGTTTAGAACGTGTAGGTGCTGAATTACAAGTCAGCTCTGAAAAGGGCAAAACGGTGGTTCAGGCATTTTTGGAAATTAGACAATAAAGATATTAAAAAAGGCATTCAAAACGAGATTGAATGCCTTTGTAACGTTGACTTATTCTTCAGCTGGTGGAAGTAGCATCAGAATCGAATCATTCATCAGTTGAGCAAAATCTTCTAAAATTTCGTCATGATTAAAGTGCTGATCAAAGGCCAATATTTGACCGTCTGCAATTTGCTTTAACAGATTGCTAGAATCTTCAGAAATACAAATTTGCTCGCCATTTGCCCAGAACAATAATGCTTGGTCTTGTTCGGCATACAATAAACGTGACGCAGGTTCGAGTAAAATTTCATAACCTGTATCTAAAATTTCACGTAAGTCATCTGCTTCAATTTCATCAGGTTCAGGAATATTGTCTGGATATTTTGGCTCTGACATTAAACTGATAATGGCATTATCCAGTTCGGATGAATTCTGTAAGCGTTCGAGTAACAGGGTTTTTAAATAATCCAATTCTGATTTGGTGATTTGCCCAATTGAATTGGGATGTTGTCTTTGAATATCAATCAATGGATTTTTTAAGAAAGTGTTATCAGCAAACTTGTCACTAACACGATCCATCAGATCTGCCATATTTGGCATACGGAAACCAAACGAGAAGGTGAGACAGTCATCTTCCGCGACACCGTAATGAGATAAACCTGGTGGGACATAGAGCAAGTCCCCAGGCGCAAGTACTTCATCAAAATCAACCTGCATTTCAGGCAGTAATTTTAAAGGTTGACCTGCAACAAATTCGGTATTGGCATCACACATTTGTCCAAGCTGCCAACGACGATGCCCATAGCCTTGCACAAGGAACACATCATAAAAGTCAAAGTGTTTTCCAACTGAACCACCTTTAGGCGCATAGGACACCATAATGTCATCACGGCGCCATTGCGGAATAAATGGAAACTTTTTCCACAATTCAGCCAAATCAAACGAGTAATGATCGACGGCTTGAACCAGTAATGTCCATAGTTTTGGCATCTTTTGGAAATCGCCCTTAATTAAAGGTGATGATTTCACTGTCCATTGATTTGGGTCTTTATCTTTTTGCTTAATTAAACGTGCAGTCACATGCTCTTCTAAAGCCAGTTCCATCACATCATTCGGTTCTAAGATGTTGATGATCTCAGGTAAAGCATTGCGTACAAGTAAAGGTTTCTTTTGCCAGTATTCGCGAAGAAACTGTTCAGCGGTGATGCCGCCTAAAACATCTAAAGGTTGGGACATAAATTACAGCCTAAATTAAGGAACTAAAATATTTAATTGACGGAGAATTTGGCACAATTGAATCATCGGCATGCCCATTAATGTGGTTTGATCGTGTCCGATCATTTGTTCGAATAAACTAATACCCAAACTCTCACATTTAAAGCTACCCGCACAATGTAGCGGTTGCTCTATAGCGACATAACGTTCGATCTCTGCCAAACTCAGTTTTCTAAATTTTACTTTGTAGTGTTCGACCAGTGTTTGTTCAAACCCAGTTGAATGTTGTTGTACGCTCAGTGCGGTACTGAAATAGACGATTTTGTCAGAATTGGCTTGTAGCTGACGAATGGCTTTATCTGCCGAGAGCGGTTTACCAATAAATATATCTGGGGCACCTTCACGCCAAGCCACTTGGTCTGAACCAATGACAATCGAGTCAGGATGTTTCTGTGCAATGGCATTGGCTTTTTCAAAGGCTAAACGACGAGCCAAATCATCTGCATGTAATTCACCACGGGGTGATTCATCAATATCTGGTACAACACAATCATACTGGATCTTTAAGCGATCCATTAAATCTTTGCGTGTCTGACTGCTTGAAGCCAGAATGATTTGGGTATTCATCAGATGGCATAATCCATTAATACATTCAGTGGAACATAAGAAAGAACGGCTTGATGGCAGGCATGGATTTTAACAGGAGGTGCTTGACCCGCCTGATAAGCTTCCACCCAACGTGTCACACAAATACACCAGAAATCGCCAGGTTGTAAACCAGGGAAACCAACTTCGGGTACAGGGGTGATTAAGTCATTGCCAACTTTCTGTGAAAAATTTAGAAACTCAGAAGTCATTTGCGCACATAGGGTGTGCTGCCCTAAATCGGTCGTTGCAGTATGGCAAAATCCATTGCGGAAATAACCTGTAATTGGGTCAAAACAACAACTGGCTAAGGGTTCGCCAAATACATTTAAGCGGTTAATTTTAGGATCTGGATGAAATGACATAGCAGTGAATCAATTTGTGGCTTTTCAATATCATAATCAAAACGAACGCTTTCGGCAGCTTTTATGCAAAAGAAGCTAACCTTTTTCTGCATAATCATTTAAAATCGTGCCGATTTTATATATTCAGAGAGCTATACATGAATTTTCAGCGTATGACTGACCTTGATTTAGCAGGTAAACGAGTTCTTATTCGTGAAGACTTAAACGTTCCTGTTAAAAATGGTGTGATTACCAGTGATGCACGTTTACGTGCTGCATTACCGACAATCAAAGCCGCATTAGATAAAGGCGCAGCAGTCATGGTGTATTCACATCTTGGTCGTCCTGTAGAAGGTGAGCCAAAAGCTGAACAATCATTAGCTCCTGTAGCTGCTTATTTAACCGAAGCTCTAGGTCAAGACGTTCAGTTAGTGACGGACTATCTTGATGGTGTTGAAGTTCAAGCAGGTCAAGTGGTTCTGTTAGAAAACTGCCGTTTCAATCTCGGTGAAAAGAAAAATAACCCAGAATTGGCGAAAAAATACGCAGCGCTTTGTGATGTATTTGTGATGGACGCATTTGGTACGGCTCACCGTGCTGAAGCTTCAACTGAAGGTGTTGCACGTTTAGCACCAGTTGCAGTAGCAGGTCCACTCCTTGCGGCTGAACTTGATGCATTAGGTCGTGCATTACAAACGCCTGAAAAACCAATGGTCGCAATTGTTGCAGGTTCTAAAGTATCGACTAAGTTAGATGTGTTGACCTCACTTTCTGATATTTGTGATCAATTGATCGTGGGTGGTGGTATTGCCAATACATTCTTGGCAGCAGCAGGCTTCAATGTTGGCAAATCATTGTGTGAAAATGATTTAATTGATACAGCAAAAGCGATTGCGGCAAAAGTATCTGTACCACTTCCAACTGATGTTGTTGTTGCTGATGCATCTGAAATTAACTTTGATGATTTCTTGGGTTCATTGGCTGCTGCAAAAGCAGTGGTGAAAAAAGTTGAAGATGTTACTGATAACGACATGATTTTGGATGTTGGCCCAGAAACAGCGCAAGCTTTTGCAGAAATTTTAAAAACTTCAAAAACAATTCTTTGGAACGGTCCTGTAGGCGTGTTTGAAGTTGATCAATTTGGTGAAGGCACTAAAACGCTTTCTTTAGCGATTGCAGAGTCTGAAGGTTTCTCAATTGCAGGTGGTGGCGATACTTTAGCTGCGATCGACAAATACGAAGTTGCTGATAAAATTGGTTATATCTCAACGGGTGGTGGTGCTTTCCTTGAATTTGTTGAAGGTAAAACACTTCCAGCAGTCGCTGTTCTTTTAGAACGTGCTTAAAAAAATAATGCATCGAACGAGATGAAATATAAAAGGTTGACTTCGGTCAGCCTTTTTTATTGCATTCATCTTTAGGTCATCAAACTGTCACATCTCTGCAATAAAATCACGCCTATTAAATCACCTGTTGTAGGAATAATGTGATGAACCTAAAATTAACGCTTGCTGCTTTATTAATCGCACCATTGGCTTTAACGGCTTGTGCCAAAAAAGATGAAGCACCGAAAACAGATGCAGCAGTAGAAGAAAAAGTTTCTCCAGAGCAACAAGCTGCAATTGATTCATTAGATAAGCCAGTTATGGATGAAAAGAATACTGATGTGCCTGCAGAAGTTGCAAATGTAGATGCCGATGCTGCGACTCCTGCAACAGAAGTTGAAGCTTCAAAGGCCACTGCTCAATAAATTGTCGTATTTTCTTACAAGGTCCCTGCAATTGCAGGGATTTTTTTTAAATAGTGTTATTTATTGCTGAATTGAAATTAATGACCATGTAGAATATGTCGCATTACCTGGGAGGACACTATGGCTCTTATTTCATTGCGCCAGCTCTTGGATCACGCCGGCGAACATGCTTACGGCGTACCAGCATTCAACGTAAACAACTTAGAACAAATGCGCGCAATCATGCTTGCAGCAGATGCGACAAATTCACCTGTTATCGTACAAGCATCAGCGGGTGCGCGTAAATACGCAGGTGCTCCATTTTTACGTCACCTTATCTTGGCTGCAATTGAAGAATGGCCACATATTCCAGTGGTGATGCACCAAGACCACGGTACAGATCCAGATGTTTGCCAACGTTCAATTCAATTGGGCTTCTCATCAGTGATGATGGATGGTTCATTAGGTGCAGACGGTAAAACACCAACCACTTATGAATACAACGTTGATGTAACACGTCGTACAGTACAAATGGCGCATGCGTGCGGTGTTTCTGTAGAAGGTGAAATCGGTTGTTTAGGTAGCCTTGAAACTGGTATGGCGGGTGAAGAAGATGGTGTGGGCGCTGAAGGTGTTCTCGATCATTCTCAACTTTTAACTTCAGTTGAAGAAGCACGTCAGTTTGTTGCAGATACCAATGTCGATGCACTTGCTATTGCAGTTGGTACTTCACATGGTGCGTACAAGTTTACGCGTCCACCTACAGGCGATATTTTGGCAATTGACCGTATTAAAGAAATTCATGCGGCTCTTCCAAATACGCATCTTGTAATGCACGGTTCAAGCTCTGTACCACAAGAATGGTTAGCGATCATCAACCAGTATGGCGGCGACATCAAAGAAACTTACGGTGTTCCTGTTGAGCAATTGGTTGAAGCAATCAAACATGGTGTGCGTAAAATCAATATCGATACAGACTTACGTTTAGCATCGACAGGTGCAATGCGCCGTATGATGGCAGAACAACCAAGCGAATTCGATCCTCGTAAATTCTTCGCAAAAACTGTTGATGCAATGAAACAAATTTGTATCGATCGTTATGAAGCATTTGGTACTGCAGGCAATGCTGACAAGATTCGTCCAATTTCTTTAGAGAAAATGGTTGAACGTTATAAATAATCGCTCCACAAATTATTTATAAATAGAAGCCCACATAATTTATGTGGGCTTTTTATATGACTGACGAACATATGGGGTAGATGTCTAATGGAGCTGATCCTTGCGGCAGCACTTTGCAGCGTTTTGGTATCAATACTACTGAAAGTTTCTAAGGCTAAAGGCTTGAATCCTATGCAGATGATTTGCTGGAATTATGCGATTGCAAGTCTTTTGTGTTTCTATTGGTTTAAACCGGATTTAAGCCATGTTTCTCTAAGTAATACACCATGGTGGCTTATTCTTAGCCTAGGCTTGTTATTACCGAGTGTGTTTTTATGTTTATCTAAGTCATTACAAACTGCGGGTATTGTCAAAACTGAAGTCGCACAACGTTTATCAGTCATCTTATCTTTAGGTGCTGCTTATTTCATTTTTAATGAGCAGTTTGGCATACTTAAACTTATCGGGATTGGTTTAGGTATTACAGCAGTCTTATGTATTATTTATTCACATCGCAGCAGCCATGCTCAAGCTAGTGCTAGTTCATCAGGTATGTTCTATTTAGCAAGTGTGTGGGTGGGTTATGCCTTGGTGGACATCTTGCTGAAATACACGACAGGTTTAGGAGTACAATTCTCAGTCGCTTTAACCTTAATGTTTATATGTGCCTTTGTATTTTCATTTTTATACGTTTTATTCACCACAAAACAAATAGGTTCATCTACAAACATTTTTTTGGGATTATGTTTGGGCGTGCTTAATTTTGCCAATATCGCGCTATACGTTAAAGCACACATGTTACTTAAAGATAGCCCCGCAATTGTATTTGCAGGGATGAATATTTTGGTGGTGTTATTGGGTGTTTTGAGTGGGCTTATTTTCTTTAAGGAAAAACTTAAAACCAGTACCAGTCTAGGGTTGGGCTTAGGAATTATGAGTGTACTTTGTTTAGCCTATGCCATGATTGTTTGAGAAGTTTAGCAGCCGATGTAATTGAGTAGAGAAGTAAGTCTTTTTTCTCCGCAACACCCATGAGTAAACCAGTATGATGACACTGAGGGCAGCGTGGTTTATGTAATACAGATGGTGCATAGGCATGAAAATAGGTGAGTTGACAGTGTTTACATTCAAATTTAATTGGAAGCTGAATAAATAAAGACATCACTAACCTCTGCTTAGGTAGAACTCGTATCTTCATTAAGCAAGATTTATTCCTTTATAGAAAAGGGACAAATCAATTGTCCCTCATTATTACAAGAAAATTTTACAGCTTGGTGAAAACGTCTTCTTTCTTTAGGCGAGATTTTGGTAGCTTGGCGTTAAAGTCAGTTTCACTGCGATAACCTAGTGTTAATAGCACAGAGGGGATTAAGCCTTTTTTAGTAAGTTGTAATTCTTCAGTTAATAAATCCTCATCAAAACCCCCAATAGGGGTAGCATCAATATGCTCAATTCCTGCTGCGAGTAAAATTTGACCGAGCGCGATAAATGTTTGATTTTCAGCCCAACGTTGAATATCACCTTTTTCATTACGGTAATAATCGACATAACCTGTACGGCTGTCTTTTTGACCTTGTTTTGCAGTAGCGTCTTTAAAACGACCACTGACATCATCTTGCGCCAATAAATTTTCTAAATGTTCCTCAGTAATATCAGCTTTGGTGCAAAATAAAATGGTATGTGATGAATCTAATACTTTTGGTGCGTTGTAGGCATATTTACCCACTAAAGCTTTGGCGATGCGTTCTTTGGCTACTTGGTTCTCTGCAATAAAGAAATGCCAAGGTTGAATATTAATTGAAGAAGGGGTTAAACGTAAAATTTCGAGTAAGTGTTCAAATTGTTCTTGTGGAATTTTCTTGGAAGGGTCGTAAGCCTTAGTGGTATAACGAGTTTTTGAAATATTCAAAAGATCCATGAAAATCACTCCGAGGTCAAATCGATGCTGTTATTAGCGGAATATTCACATTAATCGTTTCATGTATCAGATTCAAGCATCGTTCCTATATGTTCTATCAACGCTTGTTCAATTATGAGATAAGCGCAGAATTATGCATGATTAAGTGTTGAATACGATGATAAGATCGAAAATCAATATTGGTATTTTGCGCTGTAAATCGATTTACTTATCACCATCATGCCATTTAAAACTAGCTCATCATGATGCCTGACACCATTAACCATTTTAAGCAAAGATTAAAAAGCCAACAGCAAATCGGACTTTGGGTCGGTTTAGCCGATGCCTATGCAACCGAGATTGTTGCAAATGCGGGTTACGATTGGCTTTTAATTGATGGTGAACATGCCCCTAGTGATTTAAGAACCACATTATTACAACTGCAAAGTATGGCTGCCTATTCTTCACAGGCTGTGGTACGTCCACCCGTTGGTAGTGTGCAACTAATTAAGCAATTATTAGATATTGGGGCACAAACCTTATTAATTCCGATGGTGGAAACTGTTGAGCAGGCAGAGCTTATGGTAAAAGCCGTACGTTATCCACCAGAAGGAATTCGCGGCGTAGGGGCAGCATTGGCTCGAGCAACGCGTTGGAACAGTATTCCTGATTATTATGCACACGCGCATGAACAAATTTGTTTGTTGATTCAAATTGAGTCAGTACAAGGCTTAAGTCATTTAGATGAAATTCTTAAAGTTGAAGGGATTGATGGCGTCTTTATTGGAGCAGTCGACTTATCTGC
The DNA here is from genome assembly GCF_023824315.1 of Acinetobacter tibetensis. Taxonomy (NCBI): domain Bacteria; kingdom Pseudomonadati; phylum Pseudomonadota; class Gammaproteobacteria; order Moraxellales; family Moraxellaceae; genus Acinetobacter; species Acinetobacter tibetensis. Next base: position 1,524,400 of record NZ_CP098732.1, read on the forward strand.
AACGATGGGTTATCAAGGTGATCCAAACCATCCAGACGTGCAAAAAGCAGTCATTTCAGCAATACAGAAAATACGTGCAGCAGGAAAAGCCGCAGGGATTTTATCTACCACAGATGAAGTCACGCAGAAATACATCGAATTAGGAACAGAGTTTGTCGCTGTGGGTGTAGATACCAGTGTCTTGATGAATGGATTAAGAGCATTGTTGGCGAAGTATAAAAAGGGCAGTGAGGAAAAGCGAGTAGGCGGTGGCTATTAACCCTGAAGATGTATCGCAAAAATAGTGTTCAAGTAAGGCAACGAAAAATAAGAGTTTTAAATACTTAGTAGTTAAACGTACTTAATTTTAATATTAAGTCCTGTTGTTGGGGATCAATAACCAGAATTTGTGCTGAATCTTCTTTCCAATCACCGAGCACAATGCGCTTTTTACCCTCTTGTTCATGAATGGCAGCACGATGGGTATGCCCATGAATTAAGATATCCACATTTGCCAAAGCTTGAGTAACTGCTTGAGAATTGACATCCATCACTTCATAACTTTTAAACTGCTGAGCAGCATGACTTTTCTTTCGGAAGCCATTGGCTAGTTTGGTACGGAAACTGAGAGGGGTTTTTCGCAGGAAGCCAAGGACTAGAGGATTGCGAATGACTTTTTTAAAGCGTTGATAGCCGATGTCATCGGTACATAAGGCATCGCCATGTTCAAGTCGGAACTTCAGTTGGTTAATCTCTAAGACATGGCTGTCTGGTAACAAAATACCCTGAAACTGATCGAGAAATTTTTGACCTAAGGCGAAATCACGATTACCCACTTGGAAATAGACTTGATTACCTGCGGCATGAAAATGTTGTAAAGCCGTAACGATTTCATCTAACCATGGGGCGGTATAGTCATCACCAATCCAAGCATTGAACCAATCCCCTAAAATATAGAGCTGGGTTTGCTGGTGTTGATATTCTTTGAGCAAGGCGAAAAACCCTCGAACAAGTCGAGGGTGATCGGGTGACAAATGTAAATCTGATATAAACAGATAGGTCACGCTTTTATCCTTTAAATAATCCCTCCTAACCTCCCTTTACTAAGGGAGGAAGTCCCTCTTTTTTAAAGAGGGATTTAGGGAGATTAATTACTCAGAAATGATTTTTGCAGATTCAATTACAACGTTTTCTAAAGGAACGTCAGCGTGGTAACCACGGTTACCTGTACGTACGCTTTTGATTGCGTCTACAATATCTAAACCTTCAGTAACTTTACCAAATACTGCATAGCCCCAACCTTGTGCTGTTTTACCAGTGTGGTTAAGGAAAGAGTTGTTTTTCACGTTAATGAAGAATTGAGCAGATGCAGAGTGAGGTGCTTGAGTACGTGCCATTGCAATCGTACCAGCATCATTGCTCAAACCATTGTCAGCTTCGTTCTCAATTGAGTCACGCGTTGCTTTTTCTTTGAAGTTTTCGTCCATGCCACCACCTTGGATCATGAAACCATCAATCACACGGTGGAAAATTACGCCGTCATAGAAACCGTCACGAACATATTCTAAAAAGTTAGCAACTGTTTTAGGTGCTTTTTCAGCGTTAAGCTCTAGAACAATACGACCTTTATTGGTGTTTAATTCGACTTGAGGAAAACTCATTGTGTAATCTCCTTAACATGGACATAAAAGCCATGGGTTTTTGGTTGAGAGAAGCATAAGCAAACTGTAAACTACAAGGCAAGTAAAAACGTACATTTCTTTGTTAAAAATACTGAAATTGCGTTTAAAATATCCTGTTTTTTATTTTTAGAAGTGATCTATCTACTATGAAGCCAAATGATGTTGTTGCATCTCTGCCAAATAACCCGACACCAAGTAATCATGCCTCTGTCGATGCTGCGCAGCAAGAACAACAGCCTGGCTTGGATTTTGTACGTCAGGTCATTACTGACGATTTATCATCTGGGCGTACACAAACCGTTGTAACGCGTTTCCCGCCAGAGCCGAATGGTTATTTACATATTGGTCATGTAAAAGCGATTTGCCTAAACTTTGGTATCGCACAAGAATTTGATGGTTATTGTAATCTTCGTTTTGATGATACGAACCCTGATGCCGAAGAACAAGAATATGTTGATGGTATTGCCAACGATGTAAAATGGTTAGGTTTTGAATGGAAAGATGAACCACGTTATGCGTCGGGTTATTTTGATCAGTTATATGCATGGGCGGTGCAATTGATTGAACAAGGTGATGCTTATGTGGATTTGCAATCGCCAGAAGAAATTAAATTAAATCGTGGCAGCTTTGTTGAACCGGGTAAAAACTCTCCTTACCGTGATGCTACTGTTGCAGAGAACCTTGAGCGTTTTGAAAAAATGCGTAATGGTGAAACGAAAGAAGGTGAAGCGGTTTTACGTGCCAAAATTGACATGACATCTCCGAATGTTCATATGCGTGATCCAATTCTTTACCGTGTTTTGCATTCTGAGCACCATCAAACGGGTGACAAATGGAAAATGTATCCAATGTATGACTATGCTCATCCATTGTCTGATGCAATTGAAGGCATTACGCACTCTTTATGTACATTGGAATTCCAAGATCACCGTCCATTCTATGACTGGGTGATTGAGAAAGTTCACTCAGCCGCAGTTCCACGTCAGTACGAATCTAGCCGTTTAAACATTGATTACACCATTACTTCAAAACGTAAATTACGTAAATTGGTTGAAGGTGGTTATGTCAATGGATGGGACGATCCACGTATGCCAACAGTTGTCGGTATGCGCCGTCGTGGTTTCACACCTGAAGGCTTGCGTGATTTCTGTAAGCGTGTAGGTGTGACTAAGACCGATGGTATTGTAGATGTTGCAATGCTTGAGTTCTGTATCCGTCAATCGCTTGAAAATGCGGCTGGTCGTGGTATGGCAGTCTTGAATCCACTAAAAGTCACTTTAACGAATTTACCTGAAGCTTTGGACTTGGTGCATGCACGTCATCCAAATGTCGATATGGGTGAGCGTGTTATTCCACTTACTTCAGAAATTTACATTGACCGTAAAGATTTTGAAGAAATTCCACCGAAAGGCTTCAAACGTTTAGTGCCTGAGGGTGAAGTACGTTTACGTCATGCTTATGTGATCAAGTGTGACGAAGTGGTTAAGGATGAAAATGGTGAAGTAGTTGAACTGAAATGTTCAATTGATCCTGAAACTTTAGGCAAAAATCCTGAAGGTCGTAAAGTGAAAGGCGTTATTCACTGGGTATCTGCAAGCAAAGGTGTTCCTGCTGAAGTGCGTATTTATGACCGTTTATTCACTGAATCTGCACCTGACGCAACCGATGATTTCTTGGCGAATCTAAACCCAGAATCATTACAAGTTGTACAAGCAGTCATTGAGCCTGCATTGGCACAAGCAGAGCCTGAACAACGTTTCCAATTTGAACGTGAAGGTTATTTTGTGGCAGATCGTTATGACCATACAGCAGAAAAGCCTGTGTTTAACCGTATCTTAGATTTAAAAGACAGTTTTAAACCAGGCAAATAAAACCTGATTTGAAATATAAAAGCCCCTGAACTGCGAGTTGAGGGGCTTTTTTAATGTCTATTGCTTTTTGAAATAGAGATTGAGAGTGGATTAAATTATGATGAATAGCTTGAAACTAGAAAATGGTATTTTTAAGCATCAACTTAACGATTTTTATGTTCCTGATCTTTAAGGAACAAATAGGTTTGTCTCTGCATTTTCGCTTTATCACGCAGCTTCTTTTTAATGTAAAGCGCAAGTGCAAAACAAGTTGTAGTAAGGGTCAGTAGCATGCTGTTCATATAACTCATAATTGAACTGACATAACCAATCGTAGTTAATCTGTTCATCATGCGAACCACTTGAGGGCTGCTTTCTACCCCAGTAATTGCCCAAGTACAAAGATGTTCACAATTGTTCATAATCAGGTGATAGTGGTTTTCTTTCATACGTGAGCGCATACGGCGCACGACGTTGCGACCTGAATATTTAGGTTGTTGGTATTGGACGACATCAATTTTTTTACCATGACAGAATTCTGCTAGAGTGGTAATTTCAATCGGTCTTTTTTTATAGAAGTGGGCAAAACCTGAATAATGGATAACACGTCCACGCCCAATATAAATCCCATGATGAGAGTAGGCGAAGTGTTTTACCACCAAATGTGCCCCAATAGGAAACGGTTTTTTCTGTTGATGCATTGCTACACTAAACGAATAAACTACGGCTGTATATTAGCATGTAGTTTACTTGGAATGATGGAGATAGGTGAATAGTTGAATATGAATGCTACAAAAAGCAATAAAATAAAAATAAGCGGCTAAAGAGTGTTTGATGGTATGTATACAAAATTCAGGCAAAGGATTCAGCTTGTGTTCATACTCCTATTCAGTTTGTTATCGGTAGAATCTGAGGCACAAGTTAAAAGTTATACGCGTGAATATAATGATCTCAATTTTACAGTGGTCGAAGTGCATGATCTGGCAAAGCTACGTTTATTTTTAAATCAACAGGAGCGTAAAACTCCCATTAATTATTTCACCAATATACCAATGCAACTAGCACCATGTGAGGGCATGCTATTTGCAATGAATGCAGGTATGTTTCATTCGAATTTCAATCCTGTTGGTTTATACCTTGAAAAAAGGCAGGCGCAATATCCATTGAATCTGCATCGAGGTTGGGGAAATTTTTATTTAAAGCCAAACGGTGTTCTGGCATGGAACAGTAAACAGGCGATCATTTTAAGTAGTTCGCAATATACCAAGAAGAAATTCAACGCTGATTATGCGACGCAGTCTGGACCGATGTTGGTGCTTAATCGACGAATCAATCCAATTTTCATGGCAGAAAGCACATCCTTTAAAATACGTAACGCCGTGGGGATAAAAGATCAAGTATTGTATTTTGTACTGACTGAGCAAGCTGTGAATTTTTATACTTTGGCGAGTTTTATGCAAAACGAGCTCAAGTTAGAGCAAGCTTTATATTTAGATGGCTCAATTTCAGCGATATATCTGGCTGAGAAGGATATCAATACTCAGAGTAGTCCGTTTGGGCCGATGCTGGCCTATATTGAAGATCAATCTTGTAACTAGAAAATTTTGAAGTTGAAAATAAAAAAGCATTGGTTTAACCAATGCTTTTTAATGACGAAATCGGCATCACTGTAATGGTGAACGGGTGATTTCGTTTAGCTCTTTGCGGCTATAACCTCGAGAGGCTAAAACACGTTTTATGCCAATGATGACATCATCATCTGTGGCTTGAGCAAGAGCCTTTAACAGTTGTTCATCTGTTTTGCATGAGCAATCATTTTCGACACACGCGATTTGATTTTTATGCTCATTCAACTGCTGCGGTGCAGCAAACAATTTTTGCCAAAAACTCATAGAGCCTTCATTCATGAATAACATAGAACGAAATATAGCCAATTTTATGAATAATGCAAGATGGTCTAAGTGATAAAAGCAGCAGTTGAACACGCAAAATTTCAATCATAATGGCAAGATTTAACGGTTTTATGACAGGTCTAAATATATGGTGAAATTAACTACTTTATTTCAAATAAAAATCCTCAAGTTATTGTTTTAAATGACTTGAGGATTTGATGTTTTAGTAAAATTAATTTTTACAATTTTTCTAGTAACACACCTGATTCTACATGATGTGTATAAGGGAATTGGTCAAACAAGGCAAATTGAGTCACTTTGTGGGTTTGAGTCAGTTGCTTTAAATTGTCATGTAAAGTGTCTGGGTTGCATGAAATATAGATAATTCGCTCAAAGCGCTGTAATAATTTGAGCGTTTCATCATCAATACCTGCACGTGGTGGATCCACAAACACCGTATCAAAATCATAACTGCTAATATCAATTTGTGCTTCTTGTAAGCGTCTAAATTCACGTTCGCCATTGTAGGCTTGGGTAAACTCTTCAGCAGAAAGTCGCGCTACTTGAATGTTATCAATGTTATTTTGTTCAATATTCCATTGGGCTGCATATACCGATGATTTTGCCAATTCAGTTGCTAAAACACGGTTAAAATGCGTTGAAAGCGGTAGGGTGAAGTTCCCATTACCACAATACAGTTCTAATAAGTCTTTTGCAGATTCTTTTGCTGCATTACACGCCCATTCCAACATCTTTTGGCAGACTTGAGCATTGGGTTGAGTAAAGCTGCTTTCGATTTGTTTGTACTGATATTTACACTCGGAAACTTGTAGTTCCTCGACCACAAATTCATCAGAAAGCACAACCTTTTGACCACGACTACGACCAATAATTTTAATCTTAAGTTTTTCTGCAAGCTGTTTGGCTAGTGCTTGCCATTGTTCATCGAGCGGGCAGCGATAAATCAGTGAAACAAGCATTTCACCTTTTAAAGTTGCTAAAAAATGAACTTCAAATAGTCGTTTTGATAATGCATCGTGACTTTTTAGTTCAGCCAAAAGTACAGGCATCAGTTGATTAATACTGGCATCAGCAATTGGGAATTCATCAATACGAAGGACTTGTTTTTGTTGTTGTTCGTCGCGCTCAAACATGGCATAGAACATATCTTCATCTGTATGCCAAATACGAAATTCTGCGCGCATACGAAAATGTTGCTCTGGTGATGCAAATACAGCAAGTGAAGGAGGATTGAATTCGGCAAATTGTGCAGAAATACGTTCAACTTTGGCATCAAGTTGTTGCTGATAAGATGAAGTCATATGCAGTCAAAAATTATAAAACGTAGAAAACAGGGATGGTAACAAAGTTTACTGAAGAAGACTAAGCGAATTCGGCAACTTCGAATGAAAATCTAAAGAACTGGGGAACAGTTAGATGAATATGGAGAAAATATGCTTTTCTCAAATAAAAAGAAACCAAGCCATTAGACCAGTAATGGCTTGGTAAGGGAAAGATACCCCTTTAACAGGATGCTTTAAACCTTAGTTCAAGGTCATTAAGCTTGCATTACCACCCGCAGCAGCAGTGTTAATACTAATCGCACGTTCAATCACAAGACGTTCAACTGGAATGTTTTGTTCCGCAGGCTGTAAATGGGTAATCCCCACAATAGCACCTGAACGTTGAGCGATGGTTGCTTGTAACTCAAGTACTTGAGTTGTTGTGCCATGGTGTAGAACTGCATCAAAATCACCCGTTGCAATGCTTTGGATCACTTTGAATTGTTGTGCTACCGCTTTAGGCATAGAAGACAGATGTTTCAATGCAAATACATTGTCTGCAAGTACAGCAGCTTGGCTACCGACTGCAAAAATTGCATTTAATTGAACCAATTGGTCTTGTTCTTGCTCTGCAAGAGACAATACACAGTGACGTGCAACAATTGTATATTGGTTACTTTCACCTGTAGGGCCATTTAATTCATACACTTGACCAGATGCAAGCGCAGGTACTTCAGGCAATTTCACTTGTGGGAATTGCTGTTTCACCCATGCGCTAAACTGTTCATACACTTCATTTTTTGGAGCAGGCTGTAATACTTTGCCTACTGCAAAAGGTGTACTTAACTGTTTTGCACTGCATTCTTGCATTAAACGGTACAAGTAAAGTGGACCACCCGCTTTAGGACCAGTACCAGACAGGCCTTCACCACCGAAAGGTTGTACGCCAACAACAGCACCAACGATGTTGCGGTTAATATACAAGTTACCCACTTCAGAAGTGCTAATCACAGTGTTGATGGTTTCATCAATACGTGTATGTAGACCCATAGTTAAGCCGTAGCCTTTCGCATTGATTTGATCGACTACAGCTTTCACATTACCTTGTGGGTAACGGATTACGTGTAATACTGGACCAAAGACTTCGCGCTCAAGGTCGTTTAAGTTTGGCAATTCAATCAACGTAGGTGGAATGAATGTACCTTGAGTCAGGCTCGCATCAGCATTGTCGTTATGCATGAACTGATGAACCGCATAACCTTTACCACGCATTTTTTGAATGTGGTTTTGGATATTGGTTTGTGCTTCGGCATCAATGACTGGACCAATATCAGTTTTTAACAATGCAGGATTACCTACAGTTAACTGTTTCATGGCGCCTTTCAGCATGCGAATTACACTTTCAGCATTGTCTTCTTGTACGCATAAAATACGTAATGCAGAACAACGTTGACCAGCACTGTCATAAGCCGAGTTCACAACATCTAAAATAACTTGTTCAGTTAATGCTGATGAATCCACGATCATGGCATTTTGACCACCTGTTTCCGCAATTAACGGAATCGGTTGACCATTTGTACCTAAGCGTTTCGCAACAGTTTTCTGAAGGATTTTCGCAACTTCAGTAGAACCTGTGAACATAATGCCTTGAATACGTGGGTCAGCACTGAGTTGTGCACCAACAGTTTCACCGCGGCCAGGAATTAACTGTACAACCGCTTCTGGTACACCTGCTTCCCAAAGCATTTGAATGGCTAAAGATGCAATAAGCGGCGTCTGTTCAGCTGGTTTTGCAATAACCGTATTACCTGCAACAAGTGCAGCAGAAATTTGACCACTGAAGATTGCCAATGGGAAGTTCCATGGGCTAATACACAATACTGTGCCTAATGACTCAATTTGCGCATTTGTAGCCAAGTTTGTGCATTGTGCAGCGTAGTAACGTAAGAAATCTACCGCTTCACGTACTTCCGCAATCGCATTGGCATAAGTCTTACCACTTTCGCGGCATAACAACACCATCAGCTCTTGGATACGGCTTTCCATAATGTCGGCAGCACGGTTTAAACATGCAGCACGTTCATTTTTCGGTGTATTGACCCAAGCAGCTTGTGCATTCGCAGCATTTGTCAGCGCAAGATTCACATGTTCAGCAGAAGCTTCTTTTACGCTACCAACTTTGTCTGTATGGACAGCAGGGTTGATTACAGCAACTTCAGCAGACGCAGCAATTTCAGCTAAACTAGGACCCATTGATTGAGCAGCCCATTGCTGAGACATTAAGTTTTGAACTGTCGTGTCTAAACTCAATAATTCGCTGTCATTCGCTAAATCTACGCCAGAAGAGTTGTGACGCAATGCACCATATAAATTCTTTGGTAATGGAATAGCAGGATGTTTTAAGCCAACCGCTTGTTCTTGTTTCGCAGCAGTTAAGATTGCTTCGCGTGGATTTTCGATCAAGTCTTGAATCTTCAAGCTCTTATCCGCAATACGGTTTACGAAAGATGTGTTAGCACCATTTTCAAGTAAACGACGTACTAAGTAAGCCAATAGAGTTTCATGCGTACCCACTGGTGCGTAAATACGGCAAGGAACGTTTAATTTCTTTTCAGATTTTGGACCAACGACTTGCTCGTATAAAGGTTCACCCATGCCGTGTAAGCATTGGAATTCGTATTGACCGACATAATATTGTTCAGGTTTTGCCAATTCGTAAATGGTGGCAACAGTTTGAGCATTATGCGTTGCAAATTGTGGGTAAATTTGCTCTGGTGCAGCCAATAATTTTCGTGCACATGCGATATACGACAAGTCTGTATGTACTTTACGCGTAAATACAGGGTAATCCGTCATACCTTCAATTTGCGCTTTCTTGATTTCGCTGTCCCAATAAGCACCTTTCACCAAACGGATCATCAGACGCTTGTTGCTACGCTTAGCAAGATCAACCACATAGTCTACAACGTAGAAGCAACGTTTTTGGTACGCTTGAATAACAAAGCCGATACCTTTCCAATCCGCCAGTTCTGGTTCGAAGCAAAGACGCTCTAATAGTTCAAGAGAAAGCTCTAAACGCTCAGACTCTTCAGCATCAATGTTTAAACCAATATTGTAGTTTTTCGCTAAACGAGCCAATTCCAAAACTTTGCTATAAAGTTCGTTATGTACACGTTCAGTCTGTGAACGTTGGTAACGTGGGTGTAAAGCAGAAAGCTTAATTGAGATACCCGGGCCACTATAAACGTCTTTATCTGTAGATGCTTGACCAATTGCATGAATTGCATTGGTGTAGTCATTGAAATAACGTTCTGCATCGTGATCTGTTAATGCAGCTTCACCCAACATGTCGTATGAATAACGGAAACCTTTATCTTCTAGACGTTCAGCGTTGCTTAAAGCTTCTTTAATGGTTTCACCAGTAACGAACTGTTCGCCCATCATACGCATAGCAACGTCTACTGCTTTACGGATTACGCCACGACCACTACGTGCAATTAAGCCAGTCAGCATACTCGAAAGACTGGCTTGCTTCGGTGTTTCCATCAGCATACCTGTTAACATTAAGCCCCACGCAGCGGCATTAACGAACATTAGGTTGCTTTGACCAATGTGATCTTTCCAGTTACCTTGGTTAATTTTGTCACGGATGAGTAAATCACGCGTTGCAGTATCAGGAATACGTAATAACGCTTCAGCAAGACACATAAGCGCAATACCTTCTTGAGAAGATAAAGAAAACTCTTGTAATAGTCCTTGTACGATACCTGCTTTACCCGCAGAACTTTTACGCTCACGTAACGTGTGTGCAAGGTTAAAAGCTAAGTCTTGAATACGTGTATTCAATTCATCTGAAATTTTGCTATGCTCAAGTAGATTTTCAACACATTCAGATTCGGCACGGCGCCAAGCAGTGTTAATTTCTGTTTCGTAAGCGGTCTTTTCTTTGAAAAGCGTAATGTAGTCTTGATGAGGCTTTGTTCCATCAATTGGGGAGATGATCGTATTCATGCCAACTTCCTGTGACTGAAAAGATTGAGTTAAGCAAATTGCCGTATATAATTAATGATCACAGAAATAAACCCGAATAACTCACTATACTTTCCCTTATTTTTAGAGATTAATTCAGATGTCTAGCCAAATTTTATCGCTTGATCGAACGGATATTAAAATTTTAGATATTCTGCAAAACGATGGAAGAATATCGAATATTAAATTGGCTGAAGAGGTGAATCTATCTCCTACGGCTGTGCTTGCAAGGGTACAGAAGCTCAGTAAAGATGGATTTATTCTTGGCTATGAAGCCAAGTTAAATGCAGCGATGCTAAACTCAAATTTTGTGGTCTTTGTAGAAATTTTACTCGATAAAACCACGCCAAATGTATTAGATGAGTTCTGCGAGGCTGTGATGCAGTATCCAGAAATTGTTGAATGTCACATGACCAGTGGTGGATTTGATTTTGTTGTAAAGATTCGCTGCGCCAGTATGGAAGAGTTTCGTAAAATTTCAGGGCAGGTGCTTTGGCAGTTGCCAGGAATTAAAGAAACCAGAAGCTATCCTGTTATGGAAGTTATTAAAGAAAGCGCTAAGCTTAACCTGAAAATTAAAAAGAGTAGATAAAAATAAAGGGGCATTAAGCCCCTTTATTTTTAACTTGGTAAAGAATTATTTATTCTTCAACTCTGCCATTTCACTTTTGTAAAAGGCATCTGCTTTTTCAAAACGTTCAATAACTTCTTGCTCAGGTGCTTTGCCAAGAAGGCTAACAACGATAATGCTGATGAAAGATAGAATGAAGCCTGGAATAATTTCATACAAGCCAGTGTCACCCATTGTATTCTTCCATACGATTACGGTAATTGCACCGACAAGAATACCCACGATTGCACTGTTTAGCGTCATACGCTTCCAGAACAAAGACAAGATAATCAATGGACCAAATGCAGCACCAAAACCCGCCCAAGCATAAGCCACTAAACCTAAAACTTTACTGTCTGGGTTTTGAGCAAGAATAATTGCAAGGATGGAAATACCGACAACCATCAAACGACCAACCCAAACCAATTCATTTTGCGTTGCATTTTTACGGATGAATACTTTGTACAAATCTTCAGTTAACGTACTAGAGCAAACTAAAAGCTGACAGCTTAAAGTACTCATAACAGCAGAAAGAATTGCGGCAAGAATAATACCCGCCACCCATGGATTAAATAAAATTTTATTTAACTCCATGAAGATTGTTTCTGGGTTCTGAGAAACAACGGCTGCAAGTTCTGGATGTTGCTGGAAGTAAGCGATACCGATAAAGCCAGTACCTACTGCACCACCAAGACATAAAATCATCCAAGCCATACCAATACGACGTGCCGCTGGAATGGTTTTTACAGAATCGGCTGCCATAAAGCGTACCAGAATATGCGGTTGCCCAAAATAGCCTAAACCCCATGCCATTGAAGATAGAATGGCAACGGTACTCAAACCTTCAAGCATATTCCACGCTTGCGGGCGAGCAGCTTCAAGCAATACACCAAACTGTTGACTATGGTCGTCAATAGCAAGGTAAGCAATCATTGGCATTAACAATAATGCAAAAATCATTAAGCCTGCTTGGAAGGTATCCGTCCAACTTACTGCAAGGAACCCACCAATACATACATATGAAATTGTTGCGAGTGCACCAATCCAAAGGGCAGTAGAGTAGTCCCATCCAAATAAACTTTCGAATAAGCGTGCGCCAGCAACCATGCCTGAAGCACAGTAAATAGCAAAGAAGATTAGAATTACCAATGCGGAAATAATACGTAACACACGTTTTTTGTCGCCGAAACGACCAGTGAAATAATCTGGTAAAGTGAGTGCATTATTTTGAAATTCAGTGTGAACACGTAAACGTCCTGCCACTAAAAGCCAGTTTAGCCATGCACCGATAATTAGACCAATAGCAATCCATGCTTCAGAAAGACCAGAGAGATAAATTGCTCCTGGCAAACCCATGAGTAACCAACCACTCATGTCCGATGCGCCTGCAGAAAGTGCAGTTACAACGCTTCCAAGACTACGTCCACCCAAAATGTAGTCAGAGAAATCTGAAGTTGCCTTATAAGCATATAGGCCAATACCGACCATTGCGATAATGTAAAAAATAAAGGTGATTAATGTAGGGTTCACTTGACTCATATGCCCATCCTTTGTCTTCAAACCATCAATCCAAGATGATTTTTTGAGCTGCAATAGCGAGGAGGTGATTCAATCATAAAAGCAAAATTACTTACTGTTACATTTCTAGGGTGTTTATAGTCGTTTTATGTAGTGAAATGTAATTTTAGTTACAAAACTAAAAATGACAAAAAATCATACTGAGCATATGTAAAATGGGCTTTTTAAAAGAATGAATGCTTTAAAAAGATGATTATTCACCATATTTGATGGTAATTTAATTTATAAAGATGCAATTTCTGTAAAAAAATGATTTTGTTTACATAAAATAACAATAAGCTTTAGCTCTATTTATAAGAAATATTAGTTAGATAGCTTTAATTGACTCTTGCTTTTGCAGCAAAGGAGTCATGAAATTTAAAAATTAAGATTTTTAGAGCAATTTAGATATTGCTATATTTTTCAAATAAATTTAGCAAGGTTAGATTTTATTCTTCTATATTCTACATTTGTATAATTATTCTATTAAATTTTTGTGATCACTTGGTTTCAATGTCACAAAGAAACAGGATGAAGAAAATTATTCATTTGGTTTTCGTTTATAGAAGTAAAAACCTAGTTTTAACACAATATTTGTATGGCACTTTTTTCGAGTTGCTGATGTAAATTTATAAAAGTGAATATCAAATGTCCTGTTGGACAAGAGACTCAGGTATTTGCACTATATAATAGTCATTCAAAATGTTGTCGGGGTGTGCTGAGATGCTAAATAAGCTGAAAGATGTATTTAAAAGTTCTAAAGTAAAAGAGGAAGAGGCTTATCTGCAAGAACATGCGATCCAGTTTAATCCACAACAGGGCTATATTGTAGATGAAATTGTTCTAAATCAGGAATTGTCTGAACGGCTAGAATACTTTTCTAACCGTCGTTTAAATAAGTTTGATGATTTACAAGCTCTTTATTACGCAGCTATGTTAATTAATGAAAAAATTGATTTGGAAATTACACAGCAGAAATTTGTCGCACGTTTAGGCAATACGGAAGAAAACCTGCTCCAATTTAAAAGCATTGTAAAAAAACTGAACGATTACTATCGTAATTTTATTCGAGATAAATAGTCGTCGAACATGAGTGAGGATAATTTTCTACCCCAAGCATGCATTTTTCAATGTAATCATCACGTATGTTGTCATCGCTATGTTGGATTCAGTGACTATATAACTGCATAAAAATTTTATGTACTTTTAGCTGCATGATAAGATTGTAATTAAGTGACTTATCTCTAAAAAGCGATCTACATGTTCGAACAAGAAATTGCTCAACTCAATCTGTCTAAGTTGAAAGCAGGTGACAAACGCTGGATTGGACAATTACAAGGTTCAGCTGCTGCACTATTATTTAAAGAAATCTCAAAACAACATCAGCAACTTTTTATTCTTGTTGCACGAAATAGTCAGCACTTAGCACAGTTGGAAAGTGAGCTTGAATTTTATGGGCTAAAGCCAACTATTTTTCCAGATTGGGAAATCTTACCTTACGACCGTTTATCTCCTCATCAAGATATTGTTTCGGAACGTTTGGCCATTTTATCTAATATGCCGCAACAAGGGGTATTATTGGTTTCCGCCTCGACCTTGGCACAGCGTGTTGCACCAACGTCTTGGGTGTTGGGGGAACATTTTGATATTCAGATTGGACAAAAATTTGATATTGAAAAGCAAAAACTGCGCTTGATTCAGGCAGGCTATCATCTGGTCGATACCGTATATGATCATGGTGAATTTGCTGTGCGCGGCAGTATTATGGATATTTTTGCATCTGGGCAAAATTCACCGATACGAATCGATCTTTTTGATGATGAAATCGAAAGTTTAAAATTTTTTGATCCTGAAACCCAACGTACCACGCAAAACTTAGAAAAATTTAGTGTACTCCCTGCAAAAGAATTTCCATTAAAAGAAGCGCGTTCTTTATTTAGAGACCGTTATGCTGAAAGTTTTCCAACAGCAAATCCGAAAAAGAATCCAATTTATCAAGATGTACTGGAAGGAATTTCTTCGCCAGGCATAGAGTTTTATTTACCGCTTTTTTTCAATAAGTCTTTGATGCAAAGTCAAAGTACGCTTATGGCATATTTACCACGGAATGGCATTGTCATTACAGATAATGGCTTAGATGAGGGGATATCGAGCTTCTGGAAAGAAGTTTTACGCCGTTATGAGGACCGTCGTCATAATGTTGATCATCCGATCTTGCCACCAGAAGAGCTATTCCTTTCACCCAACGTTGTTTTAGAGCAATTAAATAAATTTGCTCGTGTTATTGCATCAACTGAAGCTATAGAAGAACGTGCAGGTGCAATCAATTTAGATACTGAAACTCCACCACGTTTAGCGGTTGACCCTAAGCAAGAAAAGCCTTTTGCTGCTGTAAAGCAATATTTAGATGCAGTTAATCATCCAGTATTACTCGTCGCAGAAAGCGCAGGTCGGCGCGAAACTTTAAAAGATGCCTTGCGACCTTTTTTAGGGGATATTCCAAGTGTCGAGAGTTTTGCTGATTTCCAGCAATCTTTACAAGCAATTGCAATTACCAACGCGCCACTTGATCGCGGTCTGGTTGTTCGAGGGCAGTTGAGTGTAATTTCAGAAAATCAACTCTATGAGCATCGTGTAGTACAGCGCCGACGTAAACGTCAGCAGGAAGTTTCTGAAGAGTTTTTAATTAAAAGTCTGACTGAACTGAGTATTGGTGCACCTGTAGTGCATATTGATTATGGGGTTGGGCGTTATGCAGGTTTAGTCACACTAAGTATTGATGAGCAAGAGCATGAGTTTTTGCAACTTGATTATGCCGATGCAGCCAAAGTTTATGTTCCTGTAACGAATCTACATTTAATCAGTAGATATAGTGGTGGTGATCCCGATTTAGCCCCATTACATAAATTGGGTACAGATGCTTGGAATAAGGCAAAACGCAAAGCTTTAGAACAAATTCATGATGTGGCAGCAGAATTGCTACATATACAGGCACGTCGTCAATCTAAACCAGGCATCAGTTTTGAATTAGATCAAAGCTTATATATGCAATTTGCGAGCGGATTCGCATACGAAGAAACTTTAGATCAAGCCAATGCCATTGAAGCAACGTTGCATGATATGCAATTGGCCAAACCTATGGATCGTTTGGTCTGTGGTGATGTTGGCTTTGGTAAAACTGAAGTTGCTATGCGTGCAGCATTTTTAGCAGTCCAAAATAATAAGCAAGTTGCTGTATTGGTGCCAACCACGTTATTGGCTCAGCAGCACTTTGAGTCATTCAAAGACCGTTTTGCAGATTGGCCAATTCGTATAGAAGTATTATCCCGTTTTGGTTCCAGTAAAACTCATCTCAAAATTATTGAAGATTTGGCTGAGGGTAAAGTCGATATTGTGGTGGGTACCCACAAGATTCTGCAAGAGAATGTGCAATTTAAGAATCTCGGTCTAATGATTGTAGATGAAGAACATCGTTTTGGTGTGCGTGATAAAGAAAGAATCAAAGCAATGCGTGCCGATGTGGATATGCTGACGCTTACAGCAACGCCAATTCCGCGGACTTTGAATATGGCATTTAGTGGTATGCGTGATTTATCAATTATTGCGACCCCACCTGCACGCCGTTTAGCTGTAAAAACTTTTGTACAGGAGCACACGTCAGAATCAGTGAAAGAAGCCATTCTGCGTGAACTGCTGCGCGGTGGACAAGTTTACTTTTTGCATAATGAAGTTGAAACCATCGAAAGAGCGGCAGAAAGTCTTCGTGAACTTGTGCCCGAAGCACGCGTTGCGGTAGCACACGGGCAAATGCGAGAGCGCGAACTTGAACAAGTTATGCAGCAGTTTTACCATAAAGAATATAATGTTCTGGTCTGTTCAACCATTATTGAAACAGGGATTGATGTCCCAAATGCCAACACAATTTTAATTGAACGTGCCGATAAGTTGGGATTGGCACAGTTACATCAACTGCGTGGACGTGTTGGACGTTCGCATCACCAAGCTTATGCCTATTTGTTAGTACCTTCCATTAAAGGACTAAAAGGTGATGCAGAAAAAAGACTCGATGCCATTCAACGTGCTGCAACCTTGGGTGCGGGTTTTATGTTGGCGACGGAAGATCTTGAAATTCGTGGTGCGGGTGAATTACTCGGTGAGCAGCAAAGCGGTTCTATGCAAGCAATTGGTTATAGCTTGTATATGGAAATGCTTGAAAAAGCGACCAAAGCCATTCAGAAGGGTAAAACACCAAACTTTGATGCACCGTTGTCATTAACGGCTGAGATCAATTTACATATGCCTGCATTAATTCCAGATGATTATTTGGGGGACGTTCATCAACGACTTCTCTTCTATAAGCGTATTAGTAATACAGATCATCAAGAAAAACTCGATAATATTCGTATGGAATTGATTGATCGTTTTGGTATTCCACCGCAACCTGTCAAGCAATTGTTTGCTGTACATCAGTTGCGTCTGAAAGCCGAACACCTAGGTATTACTAAAATCGATATTAATACCAATGGTGGCTATATTGAATTTTCACAAGATACACCAGTGCAGGCGATGAGTATCATCAGTATGATGCAAAAACATCCGACCTTCTTCAGAATGGAAGGTGGTCAGCGCCTAAAAGTCATGGTGATGTT
Source organism: Acinetobacter tibetensis (assembly GCF_023824315.1). Taxonomy (NCBI): domain Bacteria; kingdom Pseudomonadati; phylum Pseudomonadota; class Gammaproteobacteria; order Moraxellales; family Moraxellaceae; genus Acinetobacter; species Acinetobacter tibetensis. Next base: position 1,541,931 of record NZ_CP098732.1, read on the forward strand.
GGAAGATTTTCAAAAAAGAATCCAATTTATTAATGAGTTACTTGATAGTTTGATTAAAGAGTTAAATTAGTCTCTAGAGTGTGCTTCTTTGGCTTGACTTTCTAAAAGTAAGATTGGAGTGATAGCCAAAGAAGCAATTGATTTATTTGGAAAAATTATTAAAGTGTTAAATGTGATCAATATCATATAAAATAGTGATTTATTTGTAATGAAACACCTTTTATAGAATACTCAGCTCTAGTTTGATGTGATAGTATTAACCATCATTCTAATTTTCCATCATTTATAAAGATATGTTTAGTTTGCATCCACAACTTGCTCAAGATACGTTTTTTGTAGGCGATTTTCCGCTTTCTACATGTCGTTTAATGAATGATATGCAGTTTCCTTGGCTTATTCTTATTCCACGTGTACCTGGAGTAACTGAGCTGTATGAATTGAGTCAGTCAGATCAAGAGCAGTTCTTGCGTGAATCAAGTTGGTTATCTAGTCAGCTTGCACGTGTATTCCGTGCTGATAAAATGAATGTTGCAGCATTAGGTAACATGGTTCCTCAGTTGCATTTCCATCATGTTGTTCGTTATCAAAATGACGTGGCTTGGCCTAAACCAGTTTGGGGCACACCAGCAGTTCCATATACCAATGAAGTTCTTGCGCACATGCGTCAAACATTAATGCTTGCTCTACGTGGTCAAGGTGATATGCCATTTGACTGGCGCATGGATTGATCCCAGAAAATCTTTGTTTATGGATGAATTGTGATTAGATTCGGGTTCTGGAGTAGGTAGTGCTATCATTAAGCAATTGGATAGATAGAGACCCTAAGCATTTTGAATATCTTCATCGTGTGATGGGATATGCAATGCTATCTCTACTTTTAGTTGTTTATCACTACACATCCCCAGAAACCAAATATCAAATTTATGTACCAATTCTGCTTGGAATTGTGGCATTAATTCTTCCTAAACTTTCGAATTGGTTAGACTTTAAGTTTGGTTATCATACCAAGCGCAATACACTATTTGCGATTGATGTGGTTGTCATTGCGATTATGTTGTCGGCCGTACATTTAAGTTTGGTGCTGACTTTTACAGCAATTTTTGCAATTTTATTTTCATCTATAAATACAAAAGTCTCTTTTTTCTCAGCCATGCTCACTTGTGTGTTTGGTGTAGCTGTTTTTTATTTTGGTAATATTTTTATTTTTGGGTTTGGTGAGTATTTCGAACATACATCGGCAGAACTGACGGTTCTTTCATTTTTATGTTTAATCACCTATTTTGGTGTCGGAATTATTTATCAAAGCCGTCGCATTCGCTATATCCATACCAAGCGTGAATATTATTATAATCAGATGAATCGCTACATGGAGTTCGCAAATCAACTCAGTCGTTATGCGCCGTTACAGCTTTGGCAATCGATCATGAAAGGAGAGTCGGAGGCCAAAATTGAATACAAGCGTAAAAAAATGACAGTTTTTTTTTCGGATATCCAAGGTTTTACTGAGCTATCCGAAACGCTAATTCCAGATGATCTTGCATATTTACTTAATGATTACTTAAGTCATATGACTGAAATTGCCAAGCAATATGAAGGCACTGTCGATAAATTCATGGGCGATGCCATTTTAATTTTCTTTGGTGATCCAAATACACAAGGTGTAGAACAAGATGCAAAAACCTGTGTAGAAATGGCGATGGTTATGCGTCAGCAAATGAAGTTGCTTCGCGAGCGCTGGATTAAAATGGGTTATCCACCGTTGCATATTCGCATGGGAATCAGTACTGGTTATTGTCACGTAGGGAATTATGGTGCTGCACATCGTATGGCTTATACGATTGTGGGTCGTGATGCGAATTTGGCAGCTCGCTTACAGAGTGCCGCAGCAGTTGACGAAATTTTAATTTCTGATGATACCTATAACCTGATTAAAAATGATTACTTGTGTGCGCCTAAATCACCAATTTATTTGAAAGGGATTCAGGGTCCTGTGAGAACTTGGCAGGTAATGGAGAAGTATACTTCTCAAAAAACAGATTACCAGCGTTGGTTTGATTATGAATACAAAGGTTTTCATTTATTGTTAAACTTGGATGAAGTGCAAAACTTTGAGTATCCTGAATTGATCACTGTGTTAGATAAAATGATTAAGCGTATTCAAACTCAACAAAAATTAACCAATTCCAAAGGTATTGTGAAGCTAAAACTTGAAGATGAAGTGATTCAACCTATTGAAAATACACATACTCATTAAATTGAGATGCTGCTGAATGAATATCATTTTTGTATAAAAAAGTTGAATAATAAAAAACCACGCGAATGCGTGGTTTTTTACATAAGAAATGGATTAGTGATTTTCTGAAGCATGGTTGATGGTGTATTTAGGAATCTCAATTTCTAAATCTTCATCTACAATTTCAACTTGGCATGACAGGCGCGAATCAGGTTCTAAGCCCCAAGCACGGTCTAATAAGTCAGCTTCAACATCATTCATTTCTTCAAGACTATCAAAACCTTTGCGAACAATCACGTGGCAAGTTGTACATGCACATGACATGTCACAGGCATGTTCAATTCGGATATTGTTCTTGAGCAAGCTTTCACATAAGTTTGCATTTTGTTCAACTTCAAACTCAGCACCTTCTGGGCAGAATTGCGCATGTGGAAGTACTTTAATACGTGGCATAATCTTTACCTTAATTAGTTTGAGTTTGACCAGTCTTCGAGTTTAGTGCCTTTTAATGCAGCATCAATATGTTGATTCATACGTAATGCGGCAAAATTATCACTGTGTATTTTAAGCTGTTCGATAGCTTGTTCAATAGCCTTGATATCATCACTTTGTAGTTGAGTCTCTAGCTGGCTTTTAGCAGTATTCAGCAGATTTAGTTGTTCAGTACTTAGAAGATGAGTATCAACTTTCAAGGCTTGAATCAAAGCTTCAAGTTCGCGTTGTGCTTCTACTTTGGTTTCTTGAAGGTGGCGAAGATTTTTATCTTCTTCAGCATATTTAAAGCCATCAAGTAGTAGTCGTTCGGTGTCTGATTCAGATAAACCGTATGATGGCTTAATATCAATTTGTGCGTGTACACCAGAAGTAGTTTCTTTTGCAGCTACAGTGAGTAAACCATCAGCATCGACTTGGAAGGTCACTTCAATACGGGCTTGTCCTGCGGTCATTGGCGGAATGCTGTGCAATACAAAACGACCTAAGCTACGGCAATGTTCGACCAAATCACGTTCGCCTTGTACCACGTGAATCAACATGGCGGTTTGACCATCTTGATAGGTGGTGAATTCTTGACGACGTGCAACAGGAATTGCAGTATTACGAGAAATCAGACGTTCAACTAAGCCACCCATGGTTTCTAAGCCGAGTGAAAGCGGGGTAACGTCTAAGAGTAATGAGCCATCAGTTGAGTTGCCAATTAATTGGTTAGCTGTAATAGATGCGCCAATTGCGACCACTTCATCAGGGTTAATGGTGCATAGAGGTTCTTGATTGAATACACTCTGAACTGCTTTTTTAACAGCATAAGAGCGCGTAGAACCACCCACTAAAACCACGTTTTGAATGTCATTGAGTTCTAATTTAGCATCACGCATGACACGTTTACAAACGCTGATGGTTTTATCAAGTGCAACTTGGATAATCGATTCAAAAGTCGGGCGATCAAGTTGTAATGATTGATCAAGAAGTTTGAGTTCGACTTCATTTGCATCTGATAAGGCTTCTTTTGCTTTACGTGCTGCCACAACAAAATGTGCATATTCAGCATCATTAAGAAGTTCGATGTTTAGTTGTTTTTTTGCCCATTTCACAATCAGACGATCAAGATCATCACCACCTAATGCGGTATGTCCACCTGTTGCTAAAACTTCGAATACGCCTTGCGAAAAACGAAGAATAGAAACATCAAATGTACCACCACCCAGATCGTAAATTACATAGTTGCGATCAGTTGCTAAATTGGTTTCTTGGTCTAGGCCATAAGCAACGGCTGCCGCTGTTGGTTCATTCAATAAGCGTAGAACATTTAAACCAGCCAGTTGAGCGGCATCACGCGTTGCTTGGCGTTGAGCTTCATCAAAATAAGCTGGAACAGTAATAACGGCACCATTGACTGGATTTTTGAGACTTTCTTCAGCACGGTCTTTCAGTTGTTTTAAAATTTCAGTAGAAATTTCAACAGGAGTTTTACGACCTTGTGCAGTTTCGAAAGCTGGCATTTGATGGTCTTCACCCACAAGTGTGTAGGGGTGTTGAAATTTGATGTCAGCTTTAGAGCGTCCCATAAACCGTTTAACGGAAACAATGGTATTTTTAGGATCTGTTGTAATAAACGGTTTTGCATCATCGCCATAATGGGCTTGATGTTGAGTGTAATGAACGATAGAAGGAAGTAACACTCGACCTTGTTCATCGTTAAGAACTTTGGCTTTCCCTGAAAGCACAGTTGCGACTAAAGAGTGGGTTGTGCCTAGGTCAATTCCAATCGCGATACGGTGTTCATGAGGTGCACTTGATTGCCCCGGTTCTGCAATTTGCAAGAGTGCCATGCGTTACATCCTTTGAGCAGCAAAATTTAAAAAATTAGAAATCATCATCAAGATCGAAACTATCATCATCCAAGAAACGATCTTCAGCCCTGTCTATGTCGAGCATGACTTTTTGAAAGAAACGTAATTTCCTGACGGTGTCACGTGCTTCGGACCAATCTTCATCCGTGTAATCGATTTTGAATTCTCGAACTAAACCATCAATCCATTGAAAAACTTCTTTTTTAAGCGAGCTGAGATCTTCAGTTGAAGATGCTTCATCAAGTTGCTCACGTATTTCTAACGCAGATTGAAGAAATTCAAAGTCACTAATCGATTGATCTAAATGATGATCTTGTTTTTTGAGCGCTAACAAGTAACCAGCACGGCTATCCACATGAGATAAAACCTTGAATGCTTGATTGATTTCACTTGATTTTATCAAGGCTTGATCTTTATCTTCAGCTTTATCAGGGTGATATTGTTGCTGCAGTTTTAAAAATTCACTTTTTAAACTTGCTAAATCAATATCGAGCGCTACTGGGAGGTTAAACAACTCAAAATGATTCATGGAAGATGGATCCGCAATAATTTCATGTAAATAAATAGAATTAAAACAGTGTAAAGACACTGTTTTAACAAAGAAGGTAATGGGAGGTTAAACAGTGAAAGATTCACCGCAACCACATTCACCTTTTTTATTCGGGTTGTTAAATTCGAAGCCTTCATTCAGACCATTTTTAACATAGTCCATTTCCATACCATCGAGATAGACTAGGCTTTTGGGATCTACAAAGACTTTAACACCGAACTGTACAAACATTTCATCATGTGTATCAACTTCATCAACGAATTCGAGTACATATGCTAAGCCTGAACAGCCAGAAGTTTTCACACCAACGCGAATACCTTCACCCTTACCGCGATTCTTTAAGTAATTGCTGATATGAGTTGCAGCATTTTCAGTTAAATTGATCATGAAAACTCCATTATTCTTTCACTGATTTTGAAACAATTAAGCTTTGGCTTGCTTGTTGCGATAGTCTTCAACAGCAGCTTTAATTGCATCTTCTGCAAGTACAGAGCAGTGAACTTTTACTGGTGGAAGTGCAAGCTCAGTTGCAATATCAATGTTTTTGATGGCTTGAGCTTGGTCTAAGGTTTTACCTTTTAACCATTCAGTCACTAAAGAACTTGATGCAATTGCAGAACCGCAACCATAAGTTTTAAAGCGAGCTTCTTCAATTACACCTTCGTCGTTAACTTGGATTTGAAGACGCATAACGTCGCCACAAGCTGGCGCGCCAACCATACCAGTACCAACATTTTCAGCGTTTTTATCTAAAACACCAACATTACGGGGGTTTTCGTAATGATCAATTACTTTTTCACTATATGCCATGATGCTTCTCCAAACCTCGGGGTCAGCGTTAATATTAATATGGGGTTGAATTCGGTTTAATCAATGAGATCATGCGAGATGATCTCATTGAAAGAGTAGAATTAGTGTTCAGCCCATTCGACTGTAGAAAGGTCAATACCTTCTTTATACATATCCCAAAGCGGAGACAGTTCACGTAACTTATCAACAGCAGCTCGGGTCACGCTTAACACATGATCAATATCTTCTTCTGTGGTGTATTTACCAAAGCTGAAGCGAATTGAACTGTGAGCCAACTCATCAGAAAGACCTAATGCACGAAGTACATAAGATGGTTCTAAAGTTGCAGATGTGCATGCAGAACCCGAAGAAACCGCAGCATCTTTGAGTGACATCATTAATGATTCACCTTCAACAAAATTGAAGCTCACATTTAAATAGTTAGCAACGTTTTGAGTTGGGTGACCATTAAGGAATACTTGTTCAAGATCTTGTAAGCCATTCCAAAGTTTGTCACGCAACACACGTAAGCGAGTTTGTTCTGCAACCAAGTTTTTGCCTGCAAGTTCAAATGCTTCACCCATACCTACAATTTGGTGTGTTGGTAAAGTACCAGAACGCATACCACGCTCATGACCACCACCATGCATTTGTGCTTTTAGGCGTACACGAGGGCTACGACGAACAAACAATGCGCCGATGCCTTTAGGGCCATAAATTTTGTGTGCCGAGAAACTCATTAAATCTACTTTTAAGGTAGACAAATCAATTTCAACTTTACCCGCAGCTTGAGCAGCATCAACGTGGAAGAAAATCTTGTTAGCGCGAGTAATTTCACCAATAGCAGCAACATCAGTCACGGTGCCAATTTCATTGTTCACCATCATCAGTGAAACAAGGATGGTATCTGGACGAATCGCTTCTTGTACCATTTCAGGGGTAATTAAACCTGTTTGTGGTAATGGTTCAAGATAAGTAATTTCAAAACCTTCAGCTTCTAGTTCGCGGCAAGTATCTAAAATTGCTTTGTGTTCGATTTTACTGGTGATGATATGCTTACCTTTAGAAGCATAAAATTGAGCTACACCTTTTAATGCGAGGTTGTCAGACTCAGTTGCACCAGAAGTCCAAACGATTTCACGAGGATCTGCTTTGATTAAATTCGCAACTTGTTCACGTGCATATTCAACTTTTTCTTCAGCTTGCCAACCGTATGCATGAGAACGTGAAGCCGCATTACCAAAAGTACCATCGAAAGTTAAACATTCCATCATGCGTTCTGCAACTTGAGGGTCTACAGGGGTGGTTGCTGCATAATCAAGATAAATCGGACGTTTCATTTCAAATACTACCTGTAACCGATAAAAGGGCTGAATCAAAAGATGCTGTGTTTTGACGAATAGCAACGGTTTGTACGTTGTCACGAGCTACAAGATCAGCAAGTGTGATTTTAGCGAGATAATCGGCAATGTGGTGAGAGAGTTCTTGCCATAAATCATGTGTTAAACACATTGCACCATTTTGACAGTTGCCTTTGTGGTCACAACGTGTTGCATCTACAGTTTCATTTACAGCTTCAATAATTTCTAACACAGTGATGTCTTCAGCGCTGCGAGCTAGGTGATAACCACCATTCGCACCACGAACACTAGAAACTAATCCATGGCGTTTTAACTTGGCAAAAAGTTGTTCAAGATATGCAACGGAAATAGTTTGGCGAGCTGCAATTTCGGCTAGTGTGATCGTTTGTTCAGTAGGCTGCAAAGCTAGATCAAGTAGAGCAGTCACCGCGTAGCGACCGCGAGTTGTTAAGCGCATGATTCGATACACATGTTTAGACTAGATGTGTAGATTCTATGAATCCTGACTAAAATAGTCAAGTTTTTTTAAGACCAATTCTTTTCTTTTAATTAATAATAAAAATAGTGATTTATGGAAGCCAAATATTATACACAAATAAACTAATCAGGAGTACTGTGATTACAAAAAAAGCAATGTTCATGCGCTTTTGTTTTTGTTCTAAGCGACGTATGCGATTTTTATATTGTTTTACTTCAACTTGGAGCGAGTTGATTTTAGAACGTTGCTGATCAATCTTTTCTAAGAGTGGGGCAACCCGTTTATTGGAAGAGGTAATATTTTCTTCACCATCAATAGGCTCTAAAAACCATTGTTTCCAGTCAGCTAGTACTTTAGGTGCACTGAAAAGTAGCACTAAATCGCGAAATTCATCTTTAAGCGTTATGTCACCATCTATACGCATGGTTTTAATGCTGCGTCTGTTGGCAAAGACAAATATCTTAATTAAATCCATTAGCGTAGTTCTAACATCTAGATCTACAGCTTTTTCAGGTGCCTTCGTGTCAAACAAAATACCATGTTCGTTAAATTGGACATAAAAGTCGAAATAAGGGACGTAGCTATTCATTTTAATTGCGATTTTTTGATCTACGAATTTTTTGGCTTGAAGTGCAACCACAGCATCACGCTTAACCACAAAAGTAAAAATCGTTTCTAAAACAATCATGGATGTTGTCAGCAACAAATGTGGTTGATTTTGTCTTTGTTGCGAATCGCTCATAAAACCTAATCCTTGCGGGTAAAAAAAGTCCTATCTCATTGTATGTGTTTGAGGACTGAAATTAATTGCATATTAAACCTGCTTTGTAGAACAGTTTTGCGAATCGATCAAGTGTTAAGTTTGCTATGATGAGTCTATTTATATAAATACAGTGTTGAACAGGACATAAAATAGGCAGGAGTGGCTTGAATGAATAAAACGACAAAAAAAGACGAAGATGATTTTGGAATTCCTACGGAAACAGCGAATAAAATAGCCTTAAGGCAGCGCTCAAAGTCAGGTTTGGATTTTAGAAAATATACAAAACAAATTTGGTTGGCAGGTTTGGGGGCATTTTCACGTGCCGAAGAAGAAGGAAATAAATTATTTGACTCTTTGGTCAAAGTTGGAGAGGAACTTGAGTCAAAAACAACAGAAATTGCAGATCAGACAGTAGAAAAGGTTTCTGAGAAAGCCAAAGAGTCTGTTGTTGATACTAAAGATAAGGTGGAAAAATTAATTGATCACAGTGTGCATCATTCGCTAAATCGAATTGGTTTGGTTACAGTGAAAGATATTCAACATTTGGAAAATTTGATTTTACAACTACATAGCAAAGTAGATGCGTTAATTCTAGAAAATGAACAATTGAAAGCAAAAATTGAAAAAAAGTGACAGATTTAGAGAGTTTCCTATTTTTTCCAGTCTAATTTACGATTAAATTTATAGAAAAGCTTAAGAGGAGTATTGCGTTCTCCCCTAAAGCATTGCTATAAAGGCGTTATGGTAATTTAAACTATATCCTTGAACCTTAAATAAACGATATTAGAGGACTTCATCTTCATGAATAAATCAGAATTAATTGATGCAATTGCAGAAAAAGGGGGATTGTCTAAGACTGATGCAGGTAAAGCCTTAGACGCGACAATTGCTTCAATCACAGAAGCGCTTAAATCAGGTGATACAGTTACACTTGTGGGCTTCGGTACTTTTAATGTAAAAGAACGTGCTGCACGTACAGGTCGTAATCCACAAACTGGTGCGACTCTTGAAATTAAAGCCAGCAAAGTTCCTAGCTTTAAAGCAGGTAAAGGTTTAAAAGATTCTGTAGCTTAATCTTTTAATGATTTACCAAACGCGCCTCCTTGGCGCGTTTTTTATTAATAATGCTGATTTGATGGCTAAACGCATTCATTCATATCAGGTTTTCGGGTAAAATGCGGCACAAATAAAATATTGGAATACTTATGGAATCTTTTCGTAAAGTTATTAAGGGCTGGTTGGGCAAAGTTTTGCTCATTTTGTTTTTGACCCCTTTAGCACTTGTAGGTATTGAAGGATATTTTAGTAGTGGTAGTTCTAAGGACACTGCAAAAACAGTGAATGGGCAGGAAATCAGCAATAAAGAGCTGGAAAATGCGACGAAGTCGTATAGTCAGCAGTACTTATCTTATGTAAATGGTGATGAAACATTGTTGAATCAGTCTTTTATTAAAGATAAAGCTTTAGAGTCATTGATTGCTCGTAACTTATTATTACAACAAGCAGAAAAATTAGGCATTTCATTGAGCGATGCTCAAATTGAGCAAATGATTGCACAACAACCAAGTTTACAAGAAAATGGCAAGTTTTCTGAAGCGCTTTATGCGAATTATTTAAAATCAGTGGGTTTAACGAGCCAGGCATTGATTGAAAATTTACGCCAAGATCATGCATTGAAGATGATGACATCAATGGTGATGGATTATGCCTTGGTGAGTAAGGTTGATATTCAGCAAATTGCGAATTTACAAACTGAGCAACGTACGATTCATTTGGCAAGTATCAAACTTGATGATTATAAAAAAGGCATTCAAGTTAGCCAGCAAGAAGTTTCCGATTACTATAACAAGCATAAAAATGCATTTAGACAAGTTGCAAGTGTTGATGTTGATTTTGTGGTGCTCAGCCCAGCAAACTTACCTGCGGTAAATGCTCAAGCTACGGATGCAGAATTACAACAAGCTTATGCAAAATTTGTTGAATCACAGAAGTCTACAGTTAAGCCTTCAGTGAAGCATATTCTTATTACGGCTGATTCGCGCTCAGATGCTGATGCGAAGAAATTAGCTGATAGTGTGGCTGCACAAATTAAAGCGGGTATGAGTTTTGCTGATGCTGCTCAAAAGTATTCTGATGACACTGACTCAAAATCAAAAGGTGGGGTTCTTGCTGTCTATGATAAAGGTGTATTTGGAGATGCATTTGATACAGCTGTTGCGTCACTAAAATCAGGTCAGGTTTCAGCGCCAGTGAAAACCCAATATGGTTATCACATTATTTCTGCTGAAGCGCCTGCAATGAAATTGCCATCTTTTGAAGCTGAAAAGCCGCGTTTAATTGCTGAGGTGCAAAAGGCGAAAACGGCGAATGCATTCTCTGATACTGTTAATAGCTTGAATGAAATGGTAGTGGGTAGCGATGCACTCGATACTGTAGCTCAAGAAGTTAAAGGTGTGCAGGTTCAATCAATTAAAGGTTTAACTTTAGGCATGCAGCATCCAGTTTTAAGTGAAGCAAATGTAAAAGCTAAACTCTTTAATGATGATGTAAAAAATGGTGATCGTAATGCTTCAAGTAACATCCAATTAGCGAATGGTGATGTTGTTTGGGTAAAAGTACGTGATTATCATGCAGCTGGTGAACAAACTTTAGCTGAAGCAAGCGCGCGCGTGAAAGCAAAATTGATTGAGTTGAAGGCTACGGCTGCGGCTAAAGCAAAAATTCAAAAAGCATTGGATGAGTTTAAAACTCAACCAGCTGCAACGGTTCTGGCTAAAAATCAATTAAGTTTTGAAGATGCAGGTGTGTTTACCCGCTCACAAGGTTTAAAACGTCAGATTGAACGTGCGGCATTTAGTGTTCCTGCACCTAAAGCTGGTATGTGGTCAGTAACAACTGCTTCTTTACCAAATGAGTTTGTTGTGGTTGCAATTTCTAATGTGAATAAGACTGCTGCAAATGCTTTAGCACCAGAGCAGTTGACTGAGTTGGCGAAGCTTTATCAACAACTTCGTGGTCAGCAAGAGCTTGATGACTACACTCAATATTTAAAAAGCCAAGCGAAGATTAAATAAAATACGGTAATAAAAAAACCAGCCTAGGCTGGTTTTTTTATGGCTATTAAATTATGAAATTATTCAGCGCGAAGAATAATCTCATAGCCCGTATATTTACGGATGTTAATCACACCTGTATCGAGCAGTAAATATTGTCCTTTAATCCCTTGCAGCTTGCCGCGAATGATTGGGGTTTTATCCAAATTGTGCGACTTAATCTTTTCAGGATAGTGTTCGACAGGATAAATAAACTCACGAGGCTGTTCATTTTCAAGCAATTCAACAGTTTCATTGAATTCAAGATTCTGGCTAAATTCATCTCGTATGGTTTGAATTTTAGGTGAAAATTCTTCAATCAATTGCTCACGTACTTCAAGTAAGTTGACAGGTTCAGCTTCACCTTTAAGAAGTTTGCGCCAGTCAGTTTTATCAGCAACTTGAGTTCCAAACATGATTTCGAGTTGACCAGATAAGCGACGAGAACCCACTTTCATAATTGGAATAGCCTGAGTAGCACCTTGGTCCAACCAACGTGTTGGCATTTGTCCAAGTCGAGTGATTCCTACTTTTAAAGCGCTAGAATTGGCCAAATATACAATATGGGGTTGAAAACAGACTTCATGCGCGAAACTATCTTCACGGCATGTACCTAGATGATAGTGGCAGGTTTCTGGTTTCATAATGCACATGTCGCAAGATGCTTTGGTTTTAAAACATTTAAAACAATGCCCTTGAGAATAAGACTTCGGTGTTTTGCTGCCGCAAGAAACACAGTAAATATTTCCAGTCCACTCCAACTCAATTTCTTGACCTAAACTGAATGGAAGCTCAATTTCTGCACGATCTAGAATAAATTTATATTCAACATTTGCCTTGCGAGTCTGTTGATCAGTTACACTAAGGTCCTTGAGACCTGCATGCATTTTATGACAAATGCCTTGTAGTTCCATGAAAAGCTCACTCAAATAATAAGGATGCAGTTATGGCTGAACAGAATGTCATCACTTCTATGCTAGACGATTTATCTCAGGAACAGCCTATTCAAACTGCATTGTGTATTGGTCAAAATTTAGAACAATATGACCAGAATCAATCAATTCGTTGGACTTATTTTAACGTAACTGAGTTTCTAAGTCTGCCTTTTACGCAACGTTATGATTTGGGTTTTGTTGTACTCGATAATCTAGAGATGAGCAGTTTATCAGATACGACCAAAGCACAATTTTTAGTCAGGTTGCGTGATTTAATGGCGAAAAAGTTGGTTGTGGTCACGAATGAGCAAGATCATAAATTAATGCGTTCACTTGGTTTTACCCAACTCATTGAAAAGTCAGCGCAGGGTCATAATCTGGCAATCTGGCAATTCAATATTCTAAACTACAAACATGTCCCAGATTGGTTTAACTCTAAATACTGGGCGAATCCTGAAAACTGGAATAAATTTCGTTGGTAATTTTTCAGTTCGGGAAACAATTGTAAAAATGGGCTTGTGCTTTTTAAGTTTGCACAAGCTCATTATTTATTTTGCCAATGAGAATTTTCATCTTTTATAATAAGCTGCTTTCCTTTTTTGACATTTGTCACACATCTTCCTTATATGATGCCTTTACTTACTGATTCCTTGCAAAATCAGCCTTTTTCTATTTTTCTAGAATATTTGCCGACCAAGCACACACAACCTGTCCCATCGTGCATAGCTGGCTATCCAGTGACCATGACGATTGCTGATCGTGTGCGTAGTGATGATGATCCAGAGCCATTAGTAATTGCTCAAAATTATGCGGCTGAGATCCCGAAAATTTTACATTTTTCTGGTAAAGGGCGAGACATAGCAGATTTTAATGAATTTATTCAAGCGATACAGGAACAAGGATATTCGAATGTATTGTTACTGACAGGTGATAAATTAAAGCATCATCAAAATGGTCAGGATATAAATTTTCCACGGACACGTTATTTGGAATCCGTGAATGCTGTGATGCAGGCCAAAAAGCTTGCGCCTCAAATAAAAGTTGGGGTGGCGCTGAATCCCTTTAAATATGCAAAAGCTGAGCATGATGCCCAATATTATAAATTGGATAAAAAAGTGCTGGCAGGGGCAGACTATGTTGTCACTCAGTTAGGCTTTGATTTGGATGCATTAAAGGAAGCGAAGCAATATTTAGAAAATCAGCATTCACAGGTGGATTTGTTTGCTTGTGTAATGCCATTAACAGCAGCGCGTGCAGAATTTATGGTCAAGCAAAAAGTTGCAGGCATTGTTTTGACTCCGCATCTTTTACAGTTGCTTAAACGGGAGCAGAGTGTAGATGCTGCCATTGCAGAACAGAATGTTTACGCACGTTGTGCTTTGCAGATTTTAATTTGCCGTTCTTGGGGATTTGCTGGAGTGCACTTATCCGCCTGTCATAAGCCCGAAGAGCAAAAAAAATTAGAACAGGCGCTTGAGCGTTTTCAGGATTTTAGTTTTGATCAGTGCATGCGGATATGGAATGAACTGCATCAATTGAAGTCGGGGGATGAACTTAAGTCTAAGCCTGATGTGTTTCAAAAAAAACCATCTACGGAACAGGTGCTCAAGTATAAAAGTATGCAATTTATGCATGACTCAATGTTTGACTCCAAGATTGCGCGGAACGTAGGAAGCAAATTTTTTAATCCTAAGCTTTGGTCTGGTCATTTTGCCAATAAATTACTTATAAAGTCTGAATACTTGTCCAAACATGGTGTCGTAGGCTGTGAAAGTTGTGGTCAGTGTCGCCTTGCAGATACTTTATATATCTGTCCTGAAACTTGTCCTAAAGGCTTAGCAAATGGGCCATGTGGAGGCACAACTTTAGATCGTTGTGAGTTTGGAGATCGAGAGTGTATTCATTCGATAAAAGCACGTTTAGCACAGCAAGTGAATCAAATTGATGTGCTTAAAAAGCGCATGATTGATACTGTTTCAATTGAGTCGCGAGGCACGAGTTCTTGGGTAAATTGGTTTAACCCTATATAAAAAACACGCCGAAGCGTGTTTTTTAAAGCGATCAGGATTAGAAGTTATATTCCATACCTGTTCCGATTACAGTGCGTTTGTCGTCATCACTTAACCAATCGCGTTTTTGTTGTGCTACGATGCCGTAGAAACGTGCTTGTTTGTTAATTTTGTAGTCTAAACCAATACCATACTGGTCAATCGTACGATCGTCGTGACCATCACGTGCAGTTTTTGCTGATTGGTATTGTCCTTTTACAGCAAAAGGTGTGTTGCCGATTTTGTAAGTAACTGCTGTAATCCAAGAGTCTTCTTCTAAGCCTTTGTAGTTTGCAGTAATTGCAGCACCAGTTGTCGCATCTGTTTTACCAGTGTTATAAGCAGTTAAGTCATCTTTAGGTTCAGCATGTTGCCATAAGCCACCTAGTACAAGACCTTTAAGACCAATAGTGCTGAAATCATAAGAACCTGTCACACGGTAAGCATCAGAGTAAATATCTTTTAAGCTGTAAGCATTGTATTTGCCTTGGATACCTGAGTTACCAGCAACTGCTAGTGCTAGACCTAAATCTTTATTTTCATAGTTGATTGAAGCTGAAACAGCATCACCAAAACCGTCACGTTTATCATTATTACCTGTTGAACCAGTTGTTACACTAGAAGAACTTTCACCTTGTTGGAACATTACATTGAATGATAAGCCAGCAAGTAATTTAGGGTCAGATTCAAAACCAACGACGTTGTTTGAACGTTCTTCACCATACATGGTGTTGGTGATATCTAAAATTGTGTGGTCATTGAAGATATCTTGATTATTGCCAGCAGCAGTTTTGAAGTAAGAGTCAAATTTACCTACTTTTAGCGCGCCGATACCATCAGTTTTTAAACCGATGAAGCGGTTACGCGCACTAAGGTCTGTATCAGAACCAGAACCATCAGTTGCGATTGCCCATTCTGCTAAATAGATTGCAGATAACTTTTCTGTTAATTTTTCTTCGCCTTTGATGCCGATGCGTGAAGCATTTGAGTTGATTTCAGTGACATCACTCTTACCATCAAAACTTTTGTTATCAACATTGTCGATCGATACATTCAGTTTACCGTACAATGTTGGCGCTGCCTGTGCTGCGTTTAAGCTTAAAGTTGTGACTGCTGCAGCAAGTAGCAATTTTTTCATTGAGATTTCTCCAAAACACGATTTTTATGGCAAGGGCCTACAAACTCTTATTTTCAGCTCGCTTCTGTACAATTCGTTACATAGCTCACCAACTTGCTATGCAGTATCTGTAAACTATGTGACAGCAAAGTGAAAAATAAATGACAGTTTGATGACGAGGTGTGATTGGATAACGCTCAGTTTTATTTTGCTTTTTTACTTAAGATAAAAAAATGGAGCCGAAAGGCTCCATTTGTTGCTTAGATAATCAAATTATGATTCTAACGCAGCTTTAATTTTTTCAGCTTGAGCTTTAATCTTTTCTTGATCGCCCATTTGTGCAGCATGTTTGCCTAACTGATGAACATTGGTCGGAATGAGGTGGAAATGGATGTGCGGAACAGTTTGTCCAGCAGCAGCTCCACTTAATTGCATTAAGATAATGCCATCTACGCCAAGCGCTTGTTCCATTGCACGTGCAATTTTTTGTGTGACCTGAATGGTGTAAGCAGCAGTTTCGGCTGGAAGATCGAGCAAGTTTACTGCTGGAGTTTTAGGAATGACTAGGGTGTGTCCTTCAGCTTGCGGCATGATATCCATAAAAGCAAGAACCTGATCATCTTCATACACTTTGATTGCAGGAAGCTCTCCACGTAGGATTCTTGCAAAAATATTTTGATCATCGTAAGCCATAATTATTCCTTTAACAGTCTCCATTTAAGGAGGTAATTTAGTTGTTATTTACAATTTAATTCTTTCTGACGAGCTTTGATTTCGTCAAGACGTTGCTGTTCTTTGTCTGAAAATTTCGGTTTGGTGGTATAGCAGTTGTCATTACCAAACTTTGCTTTTGCTTCAGGGTCTTTAAAACAGAAACCTTTAGATGCATAGATCACATCATGATCATTTTTGAGTTTTTGACACTCTTGCTCTGGCGTTGCAGCCAAAGTATTTGCACCAATAAGGGTAGATAGACCAGCAAGACAAGCAATAAGCAACTTACTCATAAGAGTTTCCTCATGGTTTGTAACAGTGTATGTTTAATACTTATTACAATATTGGGTTTAATTTGTCATCTTCAATGGCAATAAATTACTCTAACGTAATTCTGTTCAACATGATAGATAAAATTTATATGTATCAATAGTTTTGTAAAGTTAAATTGATAACAAAGGGCTAATTTTTTGTTGCAATTGTATCTAATCGTTCTACGGCATGTTGCGTTATTTGTAAATTGATTGCGCTAAAATTCTTTAGTCATTTAGGGTCTGTAAAGTCACAATGAAATTCAAGTTATTATGCTCATTGGTAAATCGAGTCCAATTCAAAAATGACTTAAATATAGTGGGTTAATTAGTCAATTTTGTATTTAAAATTTTTATAACTGAGTAATATTAATAAATTAGAAGTTGAAGGTAACTATATATTTTATTGACGAATTAGGTGCTTGGATGCATTCATGGTGAGATTCGTCACTATGATAAAATGCTTATTGTAAGATCAAGGGGTTAGATTACTTTCTTTGAATATGGGATTTCAATGAAGAAATAAAGACAGAATGAAAAATTTGGTTCTCTGGAATGTCTAGTGAAATTTCAAAATTCATAGACATTCCAGAGAACCCAAAATACTTTACGATATGAAATAAAAATAAGTATAAGTTATTTATTTTAAATAGAAAAATCACTCTAACGTAATTTTGCTCCAAGATTCATATAATTTTACAGCACTAGAAAAATCACTTTCTGCAGGCGAAAGATCACTTGCTGCTTGTATCAGGCTTTGTGTCAATGCAATTACAGGTGCTGAAAGTTTAGCGTCACGGACTAAATCTAATGCTATTCCAGTATCCTTTGCCAATAACGGTAAAGCAAAGGTAAGAGGGAAGCTACGGTTTAAGACGCGTTGAGGTAAGACGGTCTCAGTCACACCACTTTTACCACTGGATGCATTAATACAATCCAGTGCTTCACCCAAATTTACACCATGTGCTTTTAACGTGGTAAAGCCTTCGGCAACAGAACAGAGGTTAACCGCAAGAAGCATGTTATTCACGGCTTTTACTGCGAAACCAGCACCTGAGTTACCCACATGTTTAATGAGTTTCCCAATCGCTTGCAAGGCAGGGAGGGCTTTTTCGAATGCTTCAGCATCACCACCTACCATTATGGTTAGTGTGGCATTTTCAGCGCCAATGGTTTGACCACTTACAGGGGCATCTAAGAAAGTCACTTGTTGTGTCTGTAAGGCGTCTGCCAGATTTTTAGCGGACTCTGGTACACCACTTGTACAGTCAATCCAAATACTGCCTGCTTTTAACTCTAATCCAGAAATAAGCGCTTCAACATCTTGGCTCGTTGGAAGGCAAGAAAAAATGATGTCTGCCTGAACTGCATCTTGTAAAGAAACAGCAAGGGTTCCATATTCAGTTGCATGTTGTTCGGCTTTGGAAAAATTACGATTCCAAACAAAAACGGTTTCAAAATGTTTAGGGAGATGAGCTGCCATGCGATAGCCCATAGCACCTAAACCGATAAAAGCAACTGAATGAATCATAATTTTTCCTTTATATCTTTGTCGATCTTTGTTCTAACCACGAAGTAAGTTTGGGCCAAAATTGTTCAGCGCTTGCCTTGTTTGACATTAAGCCCAAATGCCCTCCGGGGATAAGAGTAAACGTGACATCTTGACTGTTTGTCAATTCACATAATGGTTTTATTGAAGCTTCAGTAACGAGTTGATCGGTTTGACCTGCACCAATCAACAAAGATGAAGTGATTGAATTTAATTTGATTTGTTTATCTTCAAGCTGAATAACCCCGTGTTTGAGTTCATTCTTTAGCCAAATTTTAAAAATCATGTCTTGGTTAATACCACCAGGATAATCAATCATATTATTGAGAAACTGGCTAATGGTGGCATTTTCACTGATGGTTTCCAAATCATCCAAGTTGTTCAAAAGGGTTTTATAACTTGCATACCAACCTTTAGGGTCCAGAATTTTAAAACCAATTGAATTTAAGCGCCCTGATGTATGAGTAAATTTTTTTGGAATATTGGTAGAAAACAAGAGTTGATTGAGTGTTGTATTTTTTTGGACCAGCCGATACATATTTTGATTCACTTTGCCAATGAATCCAGAAGCATAACTATCAATAGGACTGCCTAAAACAATTAAGTTTTTTACAAAATTAGGCTGTCGCAAAGCACTATAAAGTAAAACAAAAATGCCTGCCATACTCCAGCCATGCAGTGAAATTTGCTCAGATTGAGCATGACTGCGTATCTTGTTAATACAGTCAGGGAGTGCGTAGTCAACGATGGTAAGAAAATGAATATGTCGGTCACGAAAGCGAAACTGCTTCCATTCAACTAAATACACATCAAAACCTTGATTTTGAAAATGCTTTACTAAAGACCGATAAGGAAACAAATCATATATCGCCATATTAATGGCAAAAGGGGCAACAAAAACCAGCGGTTCTAGATAACGCTTTGAGACAGATGGATAGTAACGCACTTTAGCATAATCATTGTGTGCGACAATTTCATAAGGTGTACTTTCAGACAGAATAAGTGAATGTTGCTTAAAGACGCGTGTAGATAAGTTTTTAAGTTGGATTTTCTGACTGGCGATCCGTTGTTTTAGTTTTGTTGTCGCGGGCATATTTATTGACCTACTTGAAGATTTGCTCGAAGTCTAAACGATAATTTTATATTTTACCTTGACCTGAAATGCCGTAGACGCTCAAAATGTTGGCAATTATTCACAAAGGCAGTTCTGAGAACTGAATCGTAGAAATGAGCCAATACGACGACATCGAATATCAATTAGACACTTTAGCGATTCGTACCGGTCACACACGTACTTTTGAAGGTGAGCATAGTGAGCCAATTTTTCTAACATCTTCTTTCGTATGCGAAAATGCGGCAGATGCGGCAGCCAAATTTTCAGGACAAATTGAAGGTAATACTTATTCACGTTATACCAACCCTACTGTACAGGCATTTGAAAAACGTTTAGCTGTATTAGATGGTGCTGAACGTGCAGTGGCAACCAGTTCTGGTATGGCAGCAGTTCATGCTGTGACTTTGGCTTATTTAAAAGCGGGTGATCATGTCGTGTGTTCACGTGCTGTCTTTGGTTCGATCATTTCGCTGTTTGAAAAATATGTCATCAAATTTGGTGTCGATGTAACATTTGTAGACTTGGAAGATTTAGATGGTTGGAAACAAGCGATTCGTCCCAATACACGTCTTTTATTTATTGAAACACCATCAAACCCATTGGCTCAAGTGGGGGATATGCAGGCGATTGCTGATATTGCCCATGCACATAATGCTTTATTTGCAGTCGATAATACTTTCTGTACCCCAATCTTACAGCAACCAATTAAGTTCGGCGCAGACCTGATTATCTATTCATCAACGAAATATATTGATGGTCAGGGTCGTGCTTTAGGTGGTGCGGTTGTGGGTAAGGATAAATTGGTTGAAGAGATTAACGGTGTTATTCGTACACTCGGTAATTCTATGAGCCCGTTTAATGCGTGGATCTTCTTAAAAGGTTTAGAAACTTTAAGTTTACGCATGAAAGCACATTGTACCAGTGCACAGAAATTAGCAGAATGGCTCGATGCGCACCCAAAAGTTGAAAAAGTGTATTACGCGGGTTTACCAAACCATGAAGGGCATGAACTGGCGAAGAAACAACAATCTGGTTTTGGTGGTGTGGTTTCTTTTGTTGTGAAAGGCGAGCGTGAAGGGGCTTGGACGGTTATCGACAACACTCGCTTCTTATCGATTACGAGTAACTTGGGAGATGTTAAATCAACGATTACCCATCCTGCGACTACATCGCACGGCAGAATGTCGGCTGAGGCTAAACAAGCAGCAGGTATTCGTGAAGGTTTAATTCGTGTTTCTGTTGGTTTAGAAGATATTGATGATATTATTCGTGATATCGCACGTGGTTTAGACTTAATCTAATTTTTAATTTTATGTTCGGAGATTTTTATGAACATTAATATGCTGATGCAACAAGCACAACGCATGCAAAAAGATATGGAAGTTAATCTTAAAAAAGCCAAAGAGGAGCTTGCACAGACTGAAGTTCATGCGGAAGCAGGCGGTGGTTTGGTTAAGGTGACTATGACTTGCCGTAATGTAGTGAAGCGCATCGAGATTAATCCTGAATTGTTGCAAGATGATCCAGATATGATTGAAGACTTGATTGCGGCTGCAATGAATGATGCTGCACGTCAGGCAGAAGTTATTTCTGAAGAGCGCTTAAAAGGTGCGAGTTCGGGTATGGGCTTGCCACCAGGCCTTGCGGGAATGTTCTAATCCCAAGTGGTTGCTTACCTCCCTTTTTAGGGAGGTATTTTTATATAGGAATAACCGTGTTTAGTGATCGATTTGAACAATTGGTTCAAGCTTTAAGAATTTTACCAAGTGTGGGGCCAAAGTCTGCACAGCGTATGGCGTTGCATCTGATTATGAAAAATCGGGAAGGTGCAGTGGGTTTAGCCCATGCTTTGACAGAAGCGACAAATCATATTCATGAGTGTTGTGTTTGCCATTCACTCACAGAAGAAGAAGTGTGTGATATTTGCCTATCAACAGAGCGTGATGACCAGCTATTGTGCGTGGTTGAGTCTCCAGCAGATGTCATGGCAATTGAGCAAAGTGGAAGTTTTCGCGGGAAATATCATGTTTTAGGTGGACATTTGTCACCACTGGATGGTATTGGACCAGACGAAATTGGTATACCGCATTTGGTGCATCGCCTAACAGATGGCAAAATCACAGAAGTGATTCTTGCAACCAATGCGACTGTTGAAGGTCAAGCAACCGCGCATTATCTGGTTGAAGCCTGTAAGCATCTGCCAGTACATATGACAAGAATTG
This sequence comes from Acinetobacter tibetensis, assembly GCF_023824315.1. NCBI lineage: Bacteria > Pseudomonadati > Pseudomonadota > Gammaproteobacteria > Moraxellales > Moraxellaceae > Acinetobacter > Acinetobacter tibetensis. The sequence goes on from NZ_CP098732.1 coordinate 1,563,555, forward strand.
CACAAGGTGTACCACAAGGCGGGGAGCTTGAGTATGTAGACAGCCACACCTTAAGTCAGGCTGTACATAACCGGATGCGCATGAAATAAGTGAATACTTGTTTCATGTTCACTTTAGAGAGATAGTCCTTTAAATTTTGAATATTATTTTAACGATTGGTATATTTTATAAAAATCAATGATATAAAAAAAGTATCAATAAACAGGTAAATAGAGCTTATACACTAAAATTTAACTAATTCTTTAGCAGAAAATTAAAATTTTTATAGATAATTGTTATATATAAGGTAAGATACCTTTTTAGAGAATCTATTCCTAGACTCGGCAGTATGTTTCAGTTTATTCAGCACCAAACAGATTTAAATAACTTTTTGTCCATCATGGATCAAAATTCCATTTATGGGCTTGATACAGAGTTTATTAAAGTGGATACCTTATGGCCAAAGCTTGGGGTGTTCCAAATTAACGTTGCTGACCAAGTCTATTTGTTAGATGGAACAACTTTAGATTTAAGTGGGTTCTGGAAAAAAATATTTACTGCGCAGTTGAATGTGTTTCATGCTTGTGGTGAAGACATTGATTTGATTTATCATTATGCACAAGATAAGTCACTGAGTAATGTGTTTGATACCCAAGTAGGGATGTCATTTTTAGGTCATGGCTTGCAAGTCAGTTATCAAAATGCACTGAAACAAATGCTCAATGTAGATATTGATAAAGATCAGACCCGTTCAGATTGGTTGGCACGTCCACTGTCGCCTGAACAACTCAATTATGCTGCGAATGACGTGCTGTATATTATGGCATTGGCACAAAAAGTTAGATCTGAGTTGCAAGAAAAACACTTGTTAGATTTTGCTCAGGAAGACTGCCGAAATTTGACCTATGAAATTGGTCAAGAAACTCCACTGACTTTGCTCTATCAAGATGTTGGAAATTATCGACATTCACGCCGTGAACTCATGCAATTACAGCAATTGGCAGTTTGGCGTGAGCAGATGGTTAAAGCACTAAATCAACCGCGTAGTTTTATTCTTAAGAATTCAAGCATGATTGATTTGGTTGAGAAGAATCCAAAAAATCATTTCCAATTGTGCAATATCAAAGATATTCGTCAGAATATTCTACGTGAGCACGGGAAAACTATTTTAGATTTATTGAAGTTTTTACCAGCTCAAGAAGAATGGCCATTACGTATGGCACGGCCAATCCGCCACTCGTCTAAAGAAATTGGTAATAAGGTCGATGCGGTCATTCAAAATGTGGTGAATGAAACAATGGTTCCGAAGGAAGTCTTGCTGCGTAAAAAGTGGCTCAATGCTGTGTATCAGCATGTTGTGTCTGGGCGCGCTGAACAAGATTTACCAAATTATTTACTAGGATGGCGCTATGAGCTTTTGACCAAGCCGCTCATTCAAGTATTACATGCAGATCAGCAATATTTATCTACACAAATGAAAATTGCACAATAGCCACTCAAATTTGTTTAAAGAATTGACACTTAGACAAATTGACGACTGCTGCGTTAATAATCATTACTGAATCAGATTATTTTTTGTTGTATGCTTGGCGCTGTGTTTTCTAAGTTAAGTAATGTTCCAAGCATGCATTGTTCAATCTATAAATCGAGCAAAAAAGACGAGATGTATCTTTATGTTGCTCATCTTCCTTCTGAAAATGATGCAGAAGCATCTAATCCATTAGACGTTGTTCCAGAAGCCTTACGTATTGCTTTTGGTCGCGCAACGTTTGTTATGCATATCGAGTTGACCGAGACACGCAAGTTAGCGCGTGTGAATGTATTACACGTGATAGATTCGATAGAAACTCATGGTTTCTTTATTCAAATGCCACCAGAAGGGTTAATTAACCCGAATGCAGTAGCGCCAGAAGGCTTACGTGGTGCTTAATTTTTTTCAGGAGTTGTACTATGAATAATTTTCTTTCAATTTTAGACACAATTCCTGAAGATACGATTGCAGTCAGTGTGTATTTGCTAGGCAGCATCATTATTTTATGGTGCTGGTATGCAATCGCGAAGCGCCTACCAAAACCGTTTGGTGGGATTAGTTGGGTGGTTGTTTTTGCTGTTATGTTGACACCAACGGTTTCTGAAGGGACAAATGCTTCGATTGCACCTGCATTTTTTGGTCTAATGTTTGGCATACTGACTAAAGAAAACCCGCTCATCTGGTTTAATTTATCTGCAATTTTATGTGTTCTTGGTTTAGGGTTGATCGTGGGCTATTGCTGGTCTAAATATAGTGATAAACGCGGAATTTCTGTAGTTAACAAGAAAAGTTCACCACTTTAAATAAAAAATAAGGTTATCTTATGTCTGTTGATGCTCAACAATTTACGGGTACAAGTCAGTACATCGCGACTGATAGTTTAAAGCTTGCAGTGAAGGCTGCACGTGCATTGCAAAAGCCATTATTGGTTAAAGGGGAACCGGGAACGGGTAAAACTTTATTGGCAGAGCAAGTTGCAGAAAGCTTAGGTTTAAAACTCATCACATGGCACATCAAGTCTACAACCAAAGCACAGCAAGGTTTGTATGAGTATGATGCGGTTTCACGCCTGCGTGATAGCCAGTTGGGTGATGACCGTGTCTACGACATTAAAAACTACATTAAACCCGGTAAATTGTGGGAAGCATTTACCAGTGAAGAACGCTGTGTGTTGTTGATTGATGAAATTGACAAGGCAGATATCGAGTTTCCAAACGATTTATTGCACGAACTCGATAAAATGTCTTTCTTTGTGTATGAAACAGGCGAAACCATTACTGCGACTCAACGTCCAATCGTCATCATTACTTCAAATAATGAAAAAGAATTACCAGATGCATTTTTGCGTCGCTGTTTCTTCCATTATATTGAGTTTCCTGATGAAGCAACCATGCGTGAAATTATTGATGTGCATTTTCCGCAGGTTTCAACTGCTTTAGTGAATGAAGCACTTCAAGTTTTCTTTAAATTACGTCAGGTTCCAGGGCTAAAAAAACCGCCTTCAACCTCTGAATTGATTGATTGGTTAAGCCTGTTGATGGCAGATGATATGCCAGAAGATGTATTGCGTAACCATGATAAATCTAAAGCGATTCCGCCGTTGTATGGTGCATTGATTAAAAACGAGCAAGATGTACAGTTGCTTGAGCGTTTAGCCTTTATGTCGCGTCGCTAAAGGAGAAACACGCATGTTTGTGCGCTTGTTTTATACCTTACGCAAATATGGTGTGCCTGTATCTACACGAGAACTCATTGATCTGAATGAGGCGGTCGCATCAGGCTTGGTATTTGCCGATCAAGAAGAGTTTTATCAGCTCACCAAAACCATTATGGTGAAGGATGAGCGTTTCTTCGATAAATTTGATCGGGGCATGAAAGACTACTTTGATGGTATTTCTACTTTTAATTTGGATGAATTACTCAATCAAGTTCAGCAATTACCCAAAGATTGGTTTGATCTAGAATTATTAGAAAAGCATCTCACGCCAGAACAGCGTGAAGAGTTGAAAAAAGCGGGTTCCCTTGAAGAATTGATGAAAATGTTGGAAGAGCGATTACGCGAACAGCATAAAAAACATCAAGGTGGAAACAAGATGATTGGTACGGGAGGGACTTCTCCTTTTGGTGCTTACGGAGATCATCCTGAGGGTGTACGCATTGGTGGACCAGGGCGGAAACGTTCAGCGGTAAAAGTTTGGGAACAGCGCAAATACCGTAATTTGGATGATGAGCAGATTTTGGGGACACGCCAAATGCAATTGGCATTACGCCGTTTGCGTAAGTTTGCTCGTCAAGGTGCTGCCGAAGAACTGGATATAGATGGCACTATTAAAGAAACTGCCAAACAGGGCATTTTGAATGTTCAATTGGTGCCTGAACGCCGTAACCGCGTTAAAGTCTTGATGTTGTTTGATGTGGGTGGCTCAATGGATTCTCATATTGCACAATGTGAGAAATTATTTAGTGCAGCAAAAACAGAATTTAAAACACTCGAGTATTTCTATTTCCATAATTGTTTGTATGACTATGTATGGAAAGATAATGTGCGTCGCTCCAATACACGCATGAACACATGGGATTTATTCAATACTTATGGTCGTGACTATCGTGTAATTGTGGTGGGTGATGCAAGTATGGCACCTTATGAGCTGAATTCAGTAGGTGGTTCTGTTGAATATATGAATGATGAATCGGGGCAGGTGTGGCTACATCGCTTACGTCAGCATTTTGATAAAACGGCATGGCTAAATCCTGAAGAAGAAAATTACTGGCATTACACGCAAACCATTGGTGCAATCAAACAGATTTTTGAACAGCATATGTATCCGATGACCTTAAAAGGGGTAGAGGATTTAACCAAATACTTAGCACGTTAAATATTTTATGTTTCTAAGCAAGTATTAAGTATTTGATAAATAATAAATGTGATAAAGGGGGAATAAGCGATGAATCATCAAATTAATGGGGTAGATTTACCCAATGCTGAAGGTTTTTTTGGACCTTATGGTGGTCAATTTATTCCTCCACATCTTAAAGAAGCAATGGATGAAATTAACGTGGCATATGAAGAAATTCGTCATACGCCAGAATTCCAAAATGAACTTGCAGATTTATTTGCAAATTATGTTGGTCGACCGAGTCCTTTATTTCACGCCAAGCGTTTGTCTGAGCAATTGGGTGGTGCGCAAATTTATTTAAAGCGCGAAGATCTGAACCATACTGGCGCACATAAAATTAACCATTGTCTTGGTGAGGCATTGCTTGCGAAGTACATGGGTAAAACCAAAGTCATTGCGGAAACAGGCGCGGGACAACATGGTGTGGCTTTAGCTACGGCTTGCGCTCTAGTTGGAATTCCTTGTGAAATTCATATGGGGCAAGTGGATATTGAGAAAGAACATCCAAATGTTGTGAAAATGAAGATTCTTGGTGCAAAACTGGTTTCGGTTACGCGTGGTACAGCAACCTTAAAAGATGCTGTAGATAGTGCCTTTGAGGAATATCTAAACGATCCGAAAAACTATATTTATGCGATTGGTTCGGTCGTTGGACCGCATCCATTTCCGAAAATGGTGCGTGATTTTCAAAGTATTATTGGTAAAGAAATTAAAGTACAAACTCAAGACCGTTTTGGACAAAATCCCGATTATATTGTTGCTTGTGTAGGTGGTGGTTCTAATGCAATCGGTGCGTTTACAGCATTTTTAAACGATACAGATGTAAAATTGGTGGGTGTTGAGCCTGCTGGTCATGGTTTGGATACAGCTATGCATTCAGCGACCTTAACATTGGGAAAACCAAGTCAAATCCATGGTATGGCATGTTATGTATTGGAAGATGATCAAGGTGAACCATTACCTGTGCATTCAATTGCTTCTGGTTTGGACTATCCGGGCGTGGGGCCACAACATAGCTTCCTTAAAGATTTAGGACGAGTTGAATATACAACAGCAACGGATCAAGAGTGTTTAGATGCGTTTATGACTTTGTCACGTGTTGAAGGAATTGTACCTGCACTAGAAAGCTCACACGCAGTCGCATGGGCATTGCGTGAAGCACCCAAATTACCCAAAGATGTGAAAATCGTGGTGAATTTATCCGGTCGTGGTGATAAAGATTCTGACTATGTTGCAGACAAACTTGGTCTAAATTAAAGCTTAAATTTTAAAAGGTCAGCATATGCTGACCTTTTTTATATATTGACCTATATTTCATTATCCAGAAATATATTGTTGTAATTGCTCAATCAAGTTTTTCTGATCTGCCATTGCTGCTTTTACTAAGTCACCAATTGAAATTAAACCAATCAGTCGTTCGTTCTCAACCACAGGCAAGTGGCGTAGGTGGCGATCAGTCATTAACTCCAAACAATCTTCTATACTGGTGTTGGTTGTTACGGTCAATACAGTTGCAGTCATAATTTCATTCACGCTGGTGGAAGAAGAAGTTCGTTCCAGTAAAGCGACTTTACGCGTGTAATCACGTTCAGAAACAATACCAACGACTCTTTCGTCTTGTGTAACGACTAAAGCGCCAATGCCCTTGTCCGCCATAAGTGTAATTGCTTCAAATACGGTAGAATCTGGACGAATTGTAAAAATTGACTGTTCGGATTTATCTTGAAGGACTTGTGCAACTTTAGTCATATTATTCATCTCTGATGTTGTTTATTGTTTGACTTTTAACTTAACTTGAAATATGCAAAATGCAAATACCTGAAGGGTCATAAATTGCATAAAATTAAAAAAATTAGGTGTCAAAGGGAACACCTAATTTAATTTGCTTTAAGCGGATTGTAATTGCACATCTGCAAAGAAAAAATGGCGCATTTGCTGAGTGGTCAGTTTAAATTTTTGGCTAGAAGAATTACATAGTGCAGGAATGACTTTGAGCCGAGTTAAAGTTGGCAATAATGATTTTTGAAAATCAGCAGGTGTAATCCTGCGAGGGGTATAGCTTGGCCAATGAACTTCTGCATATTTATGTGCTTGAACGCTATTCATCCAGAACGGAAAAATAAAATCATCTTGGTCGGACATGATTGCCCAGCCTTGATTGTATAAACCCCATAACACACCGCAGTACATCATGGATTTAAGAATAGTAATTTTAAAGAATAAGTCTTTTGAGATTGGTTGTAATTGACTAATTTGTTTCATATTGGACAAACGTTGTGAAGTCATGAGTTATTGTAAAAAGGTTAGGTTAAATTTCAGTGTAAGCTTTGCGAAAAATCGTAAGTAAATATGTTTTTTGGAAAATAAGGCTCAAAAAAAACGCCACCTAAGTGACGTTTCATTATGCTTGCATCGTGGCCATCTTTTGCCAGTACTGAGCTTTAAGAGAATCACGTTCTACACGAAAACCTTGATAATAAAGTTCAGCTAAAAACATTGCTGCTTTACCATGACCTGCACGTGCAGCGTCTTCCAACTGTAAAACGGCTTCTGAAAAGTTCATTTGCGATTGAATAGTGTTTACCGCGTTAGCATACACATGTTCTAATTCATGATGAGAAATTTGTTGAATCATAGATAACTCCTTATTGTAATTATGATTGCACAGCTAGACTTTTATAGTCTTCATACTAATTTAACTAAGTATTATTAAACTAATATTACATATTAGATGAAAAGTCAAATAACAGATGGGGGTTGCACAAATAAATTCAAGTTACATGATTAAACAATAGTCAAAAAGTTTTTTTATTATTATGGATCTACAGGATACTGTAATTAAAAGGAGAATAATATGACAAATACAATAGATGGTTTTACTTTTGATTTACCACTGAACGCGGAAAAAATTATTGAATTGGCTCACTATCATCGTCAACAATTAGATGAGGCCATTTTTCACAATGAAATTCATTTAGGGGAATACTGTTTGGCTCAGCGTAAGCGTGTGTATGATTTTACGCGAACACTGGAGCCACAACAGCGTGTTGAATTTTATAAAATGTACGATGGGGAACTGCGTAGAATTGCAGATGATGAGGACTTGCATCCTGCTGATGCAGAACATGGTGTAGGTGTATTTACCATTGTACTGGCATTAGCGTTTATTGCTTTTATCCTTTATTTTGCTGTAGTCCGTAATATTATAAGTGCTTAAGACAGAATTTGCCCATTTTTAGCCAGTTGAGGTTAAGACTGGGCAAATAAACTTGAGATTCTTTAGTAGCCAACCTACACTACCTACTCATTCGAGGTAGTGTATGCATAGCGCAAAGCAAAAAATTATTCATTTTTTTGATCAGTTTAAATTAGAGAATTTATATTATTTCTTGGTCGTATTAATTATTGGTGCGATTCTTTTTTTTGCTACTTTTGCCTTATTTAGACCTGTGACACCAGAGCAATATCATCAAATCAAACAGTTATCTCGGCAATCATATTATCCTTCTACTCAAGATATGGCAGATCAACTTTTGTATAAGCATCAGGTGACCATAGGTCATTACTTGAAATTGATGCGGGCATATCATACAGAGAAGAATCAGGCAACGGAGCTTCCTCCTTTGGCGGATGATACTGTTCGCCCATTTTAGGAAGTGTCGTTTTGGGTGTAGCTAATTTCTTACTCGTGTTTAAGTTTTCTTGCAAGATGTGTTCTAAGGTAGATTTATCTAGGTTTTTGCTGAAAATTACAAGGGTGAGTCGATCTGGATGTAAATGCTTTCGGATCGCGTTTTGCACTTGAATAGTGGTTAACTCATTTAATTTTTCACTATAGCGATTTAAGTAATCAGCAGGTAAATGATAAAACCCCATAGCGCCTAACTGAGCATTAATCGTGGCGTTGCTACTATAGTGAGTTGGAAAAGCTCGTATCATGCCTAATTTGGCTTGTTCAAGCTGTTGTTCATCAATCGAAGTATGGATGAAATTGACCAAGGCTTGATGTGCAATCTGAATGCTTTCTGACAAATTTTCCTGTTCTGTTGAATAGCCTAAGCTAAAGGGGCCTGCTGCTTGCATGAAATTAAAATTACTATACGCACCGTAGGTAAGACCTCGTTTAACACGGAGTTCTTGATTCAAAATGGAATTAAATCCTCCTGTTCCAAATATGCGATTAGCTACTTGAAGGGCTAAATAATCTGGATCTTCTCGAGTCGTTCCGATTTCACCCATGACAATATGTGCTTGGCTTGATGCATAAGGGATATGCCGAATATTAAAATCTGTACGCATAATTGGGGTAGGTAGTGGCTTTGCTTTGCTGCCTTCAGGTAATTGTTTCGCTATTTTTTCTGACAGTTTTAATGCGTCTTTCGGATTTAATTGTCCAGTAATTGCAATGTTCAAATTATTACGGACTAAAAATCGCTTACGAAACTCAATCAAATTTTCAGGCGTGATGCGTTTAATGCTGGCTTGAGTTCCTGTAACTGGTTCGGCATAAGGGTGTTTGCCATATAAAGTACGGTAAAACACAATATTTTTCATACGATCTGGATTTTCTTTTAATTGCTTTTGCCCTACAGCGGTATTACTGAGCATTAAATCAATACTTGGCGTCTTAAAAGTAGAGTGATTCAACACTTCAAGCATCATTGCCACTGCGGGTTGTAACTTTTCAGGATCGGATAAGGTTCTTAATTTAATGATAAACATATCTCGATATGCAGCCACGCTGAACTTAGCTCCAACACTTTCAAAAGTTGAAATAATTTCCTGTGCTGTGTAGTTGGTTGTTCCTTCATCCATAAGTTGCGCTGCCATATTGGATAAACCATAAAGATTAGTGCCAATTTCAGAGTCTCGTGCTGAACCTGCATTAAATGTCAGTTGAATGTCGATTATCGGTAAAGTTTGCGATTCCACAAACAGTGATCGAACATGAAAGCGATTATTCAGTTCGTGTACGAAGGGTGCGGTTTGATGTGGATTTTCCTGAATATTTTTTAGGCTTTGTAGCCGAGAAATTGAGCTGAACTCGTTTGTTGTTTCTGTATTTTGTATAACCTCTGCGAAACTGGCAGGTAAAAATAAAAAAGAAGTGATGATACATAAATGAAATTTCCACATTTGCTTCTCCATGGGTTATTTTTGTTGTTCAGGAAGAATGTGCATATTGCTCAGGTTTTTTTGGTTGAAATAGGTATTGGCTACGCGCTGGATATCTTCTGGGGTAACAGCTTCATAATGTTGTTGTAATTGATCGATTAATTGATAGCTCAATCCATTCACCTCCAATGTTCCAATCATTCGGGCTTGTCCCGCAATATCATCTTGGCTATAAATCAAATCGGCCATATATCTTGTCACTACATGATTTATCTCATTATCAGATACAGGGCTGTTTTTTAAACTTTCTATTTCAGCCAATACAGCTTTTTCAATCTCTTCCAGTGAAACGCCTTCTACGGGTAAGGCAGTAATACTAAAAAGGCTATCACCACGATTATATGGATCATAAGAGGCACTGATTGAAGTTGCTAACTTTTGATTGCGTACTAAATTTTTTTGAAGACGGGAAGTTATACCGCTATCCAGTATATTTTTGATAATAACGAGTGCATAGACATCTTGTGGATTTTGTGCGGTAGCTAAAGAGTGAACATTCCAAGCCAAAAGCAGATTTGGAACCTGTACAGGAAGTTTAACCTCCATATAGCGATAGCCAACATTTGTATATTCCTGAACTTCATTTCTTTGAGCTAATACTTTTGCTGGAATAGCAGAAAAGTATTGTTTTACTTGATGAAGCGTTTGCTGGGTATCTACATCACCAACAATAACTAAAATAGCATTATTCGGAGCATACCAGTCTTGATACCATTTTTTAAGAGAGTCTAATTGAAGGGTATTTAGATTCTTCATATAACCAATTACAGGTTGCCTGTAGTGACTGGTTGGGTAAGCAATCCATTTAAACCGCTCAGATGCGAGAGCACGAGGATTATCATCGGTTCTTTGGCGCCGTTCCTCCATAATAACTTTAATTTCAGTATCAAAATCTTGTTGTCTGAGCAGTAAATTACTCATCCGATCAGCTTCTAATTCCAATGCTAAAGCTAAAAAGTCTTTTTGGTAGAGTTGATAATAGTAGGTGTAGTTGGTAAAAGTTGCAGCGTTCACACTCCCACCATACAGTCGACTTAAACGAGTAAATTCATCATTGGGTACTTTGATTGTGCCTTTAAACATCATATGTTCTAAGGCATGCGAAATACCCAAAAGATTCCCTGATTCATCACTGCTACCAACAGCATACCAAATTTGCGTCATGACCATAGGCGAGCGATGATCTTCGCGGATTATGACTTTAAGCCCATTGTCTAAAGTATATTTTGAGGTTGAGTGTGTTAGATAATTTTGAGGTTTTGCATAAACTGGACAAATGCAGACCAATATGCCAAAGAGTATAGCGGGTTGTTTTAGGCGTTTATTATTATTTTTGCCAAACACTTAGGGAGCTCACAAACCTTGGTATTTAAATTCATTCTTAAGAAAATCATTTGTAAATGCAAGGTAAGGGTGTAGTTTTTTGTAGCTGATTTACACGATACGGCAAGATAAGGAAAATCCTTATCTTTTATGCTAAAATTATTAACTTTTAACGCGCTGCTTTTCAAAGGATTCGGCATGCAACAACAATCTACTGGGCAAAATAAATTTTTGATTGATGCTGATATTGGGGATGACGATGTAACTTTACCAAGTTTACCTGCGGTAAATGTGCCCATTATTGAGACTCCAAAAGCTGAAGAAACGATTACTCCAGTTCAAAAAACTTCCGATGAGCAAACTATCGAAAAGTCAACAGGCGGCTTTTTTAACCGAATGAAAGAAGGGTTAACCAAAACCCGTAAAAACTTTGCCGATGGTATGGTCAATATTTTGATCGGTGGCAAAGAAATTGATGATGAACTCCTTGAAGAAGTTGAAGAGCAGCTTTTAGTTGCAGATATTGGTGTAGATGCGACCAAAGCAATTATCGCTAATTTAACTGAGCGTACAGCGCGCGGCGATTTGATTTATTCGCATTCTTTATATAAAGCATTGCAAGAAGAATTGGTTAACTTGCTGGCTCCGCGGGTTAAACCCTTGCATATCGATCCAAACAAAAATCCATTTGTGATTTTGGTCGTGGGTGTAAATGGTGTAGGTAAAACGACCACTATTGGTAAATTGGCTAAGCGTTTGCAAGGTGAGGGTAAAAAAGTCATGCTTGCGGCAGGGGATACTTTCCGTGCAGCAGCAACCGAGCAATTGCAAATTTGGGGTGAGCGCAACAATATCGCCGTGGTTGCTCAAGGTCATGGTGCAGATAGTGCTTCTGTCATTTTCGATGCTTTTGAAAGTGCACGTGCGAAAGGTGTAGATGTTCTGATTGCCGATACCGCAGGACGTTTGCATAACAAAAGTCATTTGATGCAAGAATTGACGAAAGTTAAGCGCGTTATGCAAAAAATTGATGCCACAGCACCTCATGAAATTATGTTAGTGGTAGATGCAGGCACGGGCCAGAATGCGATTAACCAAGTCGAGTTGTTTGATGAGGCTGTTGGTCTTACAGGTATTACGATCACTAAATTAGATGGAACAGCAAAAGGTGGTGTTCTGTTTAATATTGCAAGTCGCACTCATGTTCCAATTCGCTTTATTGGTGTTGGTGAGAAAATTGATGATTTACGACCGTTCTCGGCAAAATCATTTGTAGCTGCTTTATTTGAAACAGAAAAATAAAAAGCAGTCTATTTCACATAAACTCCGCAAAGTGCGGAGTTTATCTTTTTTAGGCTATTTAGTTGATTTAAAAGAGAACAGTCTTTCTAAAGTAAATGGTTATTTCCCAGAAATTTGGCGTTAGAATAAAATCCTTAAAAAAAATATGTGTATTTGGGTTTTACGGGGTAATCAATGGCACTATTAGATAAACTTAGCCAAGTGCTAACAACTGAAATTACAACGGACTTAATTTTTAATAGAAAAAATGAAACTGATTCAAAGGAATCGGATTATCTTCAACAATTACAACAACGCCAATCCATACAGAAATTAGGTAAGAACCTAGCATATGATCAAATATATTTAAGCGAGTTGATTCATGCCGCTGTTTTAAGTTGCCCATCGGCAGTGAACATGAAAACCACACGTATTGTTATTCTATTTTCCAAAGCACATACGGAATTTTGGCATTTGGTTCAAGAGATTCAAAAAACACAAATACCCGAACACTTATTTCCAGCAATTGCAATAAAGATTCAGAAATGCAACGCGGCTTATGGAACAGTTTTATTTTTTGAGGATCAAACAGCCATCGAAAACTTGCAAAAGAACTCACCTTTAAATTCAGCAGAATTACCATTGTGGTCAGAACAGAGTTTAGGAATGGCGCAATATGCAGTTTGGATGGCTTTAGCAGAAATAGGAATAGGAGCGAACTTTAATTATTACAGTCCGTCAATTGATTACAAAGTCGCTCAATACTTTAAAATAAGTACAAAATGGAAATTGCAAACCCAACTGGTATTTGGTTCTGTCGAACAAGATGCTGAGTATGTTGATGCTACCAAGAAAGAAGCAGAATTTTTGGTTTTTAAGTAAAAGAATAAACAATATTGTTTGATCTTTAATAGAGTAAATCTTGTAATATATTGAACGTTCTAAATATAAAACAGACTGTCACAATGATAGGTCTTTATATAATTTACAAAGGACTTAAGATATCCCTAAGTCAATTGAGATATAACTCTCTATTTAAACGAACAAATGAATGAGGAAAAAATAATGGCATTCTTGGATCATATGAAAAAACGCCGTACAATTTACGCAATTGGAAAAAATGTAAAGTTGGAGCAAGCTGAAGTTGAGCAGCTTATTAAAGATGCTGTACGTGAAAGCCCATCAGCTTTCAACTCTCAAACTTCACGCGTTGTTAGCTTGTTTGGTCAATCACACCATAAGTTCTGGGAAATTGTACGTGAAACCTTACGTAAAATGGTTCCAGCAGAAGCATTCGAAAATACAAGTAAAAAAATAGACAGTTTTTCTGCGGGTTACGCTACTGTTCTTTTTTATGAAGATCAAGATGTTGTGAAATCATTGCAAGAGCAATTTGCACTATATGCAGATAACTTCCCTGTATGGTCAGAGCATTCATCAGCAATTGCCCAACATGCGGTTTGGACAATATTAGCTGAACATAATATTGGTGCATCCTTACAGCACTATAATCCTGTGATCGATGCTGAAGTTGCAGCAACTTATGACATTCCAAGCCATTGGAAGCTACGAGCGCAATTGGTGTTGGGTTCAATCGAAGCACCGGCTGGTGAGAAAACATATTTAGACGATAACATTCGCTTTAAAACATTTAACTAAAAGCCTTTACCGCAGTCATCTACATTGATGATTGCGGTATCGTTAAATGATCAAAGCTCTATATTTAAGTATATACAAGATGTACATTCGGACGTTCCTCTCGACCAAATGCCAATATCATCTATTGTGTAAAGCATATAAAAATAAGTTAAAGAAATCGGTTGCATTTCAAAAATGACTTTGTCATAAAATTGTCATTTATAACTTGCATAGTGCAACTAAAATTTAACAATGAATCAAGAGAAGGCAAAATGGCTTTACGTTTAACATTTGCTACAGCGGCTTTAATGGTGAGTAGTTCAGTATTTTCTGCGGTTACAATCACAGCTCCAGAAGCAATCAAGATTCTTGCGGTAAATGATCAAGAAGTGAATACAGGGTTATTCCGTTCAGAAAATAATGCCTATAAATTAGATGCGGGTAGTTCAGACATTAGCGTTCGCTACATTCAGTATTTTGAACATATGTCTGGTGAGCATGATATCGTTAAATCAGGTGTTGTTACTTTAAAAACCCCAAGCCTTCAAGACAATGAAACTTATCAACTGGCTTTAATCAATGCACCAAAAACATTTGAAGATGCAAAAAAATACGCACAGCAACCTACAATCGCGCTTTTAGATAAAAAGCAACAAATTTTGGTTCAGCAAACTGGTGCAAATACAGAACAAAAACCATGGTTAAGCCGTAGCATGTTTGGTGGGGCATTAGATTTAACACAAAAGAATTCTACGCCTGCCAATCAGCCGCCAGCTGTATATGCACAGCCTTCGACACCACAAGTTGCGACAAATACCAAGTCAAATGCTATCACTGTAGATCAACAATTAATTGAACTATGGAAAAAAGCAAATAAAGTAGAACGACAAAAATTCATGGGTTGGGTGGCTGAACAAACAAACTAAGCTATTTTCAATATAAATGAACTCAGTATATGTATGTGTACTGAGTTTTTTTGTATAGCAATCTGTAAAAATGCGCTCTGATGCTAAATTTAGTGTTTTAAATGGTCGGTTTGATTAATTACTAATCGCTTGGTAGCGTATTCCGCGATTATTAGTTAAAAGTGCTTGCACTCATACCAAAACTCTATAGAATGCACTCCATACCGACGAGATAGACGGAAACGAACGAAGCGCGAAGCGCTGAGTTGTTAAGTTTATTGAAGTCCAGCTTCTAGCACTGACGAGGTGTTAGAAAGATCATTAAGAGATTATGAAGAACAACTTGTGTGGATTTTTACTGATTGATTGATCGAAATTATTTTCATTGATTGATGGTAGAAATTACTCGAAGTTTATTTGAGAAATATTTGTCAGAAAATTGATGAGCCAAGATTGGTACCCTTATAGGTACTACTGATTTTAAACTGAAGAGTTTGATCATGGCTCAGATTGAACGCTGGCGGCAGGCTTAACACATGCAAGTCGAGCGGAGTGGTTGTGCTTGCACAATCACTTAGCGGCGGACGGGTGAGTAATGCTTAGGAATCTGCCTATTAGTGGGGGACAACATTCCGAAAGGAATGCTAATACCGCATACGCCCTACGGGGGAAAGCAGGGGATCTTCGGACCTTGCGCTAATAGATGAGCCTAAGTCGGATTAGCTAGTTGGTGGGGTAAAGGCCTACCAAGGCGACGATCTGTAGCGGGTCTGAGAGGATGATCCGCCACACTGGGACTGAGACACGGCCCAGACTCCTACGGGAGGCAGCAGTGGGGAATATTGGACAATGGGGGGAACCCTGATCCAGCCATGCCGCGTGTGTGAAGAAGGCCTTTTGGTTGTAAAGCACTTTAAGCGAGGAGGAGGCTACTAGTACTAATACTACTGGATAGTGGACGTTACTCGCAGAATAAGCACCGGCTAACTCTGTGCCAGCAGCCGCGGTAATACAGAGGGTGCGAGCGTTAATCGGATTTACTGGGCGTAAAGCGTGCGTAGGCGGCTGATTAAGTCGGATGTGAAATCCCTGAGCTTAACTTAGGAATTGCATTCGATACTGGTCAGCTAGAGTATGGGAGAGGATGGTAGAATTCCAGGTGTAGCGGTGAAATGCGTAGAGATCTGGAGGAATACCGATGGCGAAGGCAGCCATCTGGCCTAATACTGACGCTGAGGTACGAAAGCATGGGGAGCAAACAGGATTAGATACCCTGGTAGTCCATGCCGTAAACGATGTCTACTAGCCGTTGGGGCCTTTGAGGCTTTAGTGGCGCAGCTAACGCGATAAGTAGACCGCCTGGGGAGTACGGTCGCAAGACTAAAACTCAAATGAATTGACGGGGGCCCGCACAAGCGGTGGAGCATGTGGTTTAATTCGATGCAACGCGAAGAACCTTACCTGGTCTTGACATAGTAAGAACTTTCCAGAGATGGATTGGTGCCTTCGGGAACTTACATACAGGTGCTGCATGGCTGTCGTCAGCTCGTGTCGTGAGATGTTGGGTTAAGTCCCGCAACGAGCGCAACCCTTTTCCTTATTTGCCAGCACTTCGGGTGGGAACTTTAAGGATACTGCCAGTGACAAACTGGAGGAAGGCGGGGACGACGTCAAGTCATCATGGCCCTTACGACCAGGGCTACACACGTGCTACAATGGTCGGTACAAAGGGTTGCTACCTAGCGATAGGATGCTAATCTCAAAAAGCCGATCGTAGTCCGGATTGGAGTCTGCAACTCGACTCCATGAAGTCGGAATCGCTAGTAATCGCGGATCAGAATGCCGCGGTGAATACGTTCCCGGGCCTTGTACACACCGCCCGTCACACCATGGGAGTTTGTTGCACCAGAAGTAGGTAGTCTAACCGTAAGGAGGACGCTTACCACGGTGTGGCCGATGACTGGGGTGAAGTCGTAACAAGGTAGCCGTAGGGGAACCTGCGGCTGGATCACCTCCTTAACGAAAGATTGACGATTGGTAAGAATCCACAACAAGTTGTTCTTCATGACGATGTATCTGAGGGTCTGTAGCTCAGTTGGTTAGAGCACACGCTTGATAAGCGTGGGGTCACAAGTTCAAGTCTTGTCAGACCCACCAAATCTGACTAACGAAGCATTTGAAGAAATGCTGAATACAGAAAAACAGAGACATTAACTTATTGATAAGCTGGGGACTTAGCTTAGTTGGTAGAGCGCCTGCTTTGCACGCAGGAGGTCAGGAGTTCGACTCTCCTAGTCTCCACCATATATTGAATATCAATATATAAGCTAAGTAGTTAGATTATAGAAATTAGTGAATAGAGATTGGAAGATCTTGTTTTATTAACTTCTGTGATTTATCACAGTTTCCTGACCTGACGAAGGCTGGAAAAATCATTAACAGAATATATTTGAGTTGAAATAATTTGTTCATACTCGTTGAAAACGACATAGGCAACTATGAAGTGATTAAATGAGTTACTAGCGAAATTAACTGAATCAAGCGTTTTGGTATGTGAATTGAATTGAAGCTGTACCGTGTTTAAGTACACAGAACAACAAACTGTATGATCGAGCAATCGATCTGTCCTAGTACTACTTGTAGGTGCTACGACTGTTTGGGGTTGTATAGTCAAGTAATTAAGTGCATGTGGTGGATGCCTTGGCAGTCAGAGGCGATGAAAGACGTAATAGCCTGCGATAAGCTCCGGGGAGGCGGCAAATATCCTGTGATCCGGAGATTTCTGAATGGGGAAACCCACCTACTATAAGGTAGGTATTGCAACATGAATACATAGTGTTGCAAGGCGAACGAGGGGAAGTGAAACATCTCAGTACCCTTAGGAAAAGAAATCAATTGAGATTCCCTTAGTAGCGGCGAGCGAACGGGGAAAAGCCCATTAAGTCATATCAGTTTTAGTGGAATGCTCTGGGAAGTGCAACCATAGTGGGTGATAGTCCTGTACACGAAAGGGCTGATATGATGATGTCGAGTAGGGCGAGGCACGTGAAACCTTGTCTGAATATGGGGGGACCATCCTCCAAGGCTAAATACTCCTGACTGACCGATAGTGAACCAGTACCGTGAGGGAAAGGCGAAAAGAACCCCTGTGAGGGGAGTGAAATAGATCCTGAAACCGCATGCATACAAGCAGTGGGAGCCGACTAGTTCGGTGACTGCGTACCTTTTGTATAATGGGTCAGCGACTTACATTCAGTAGCAAGGTTAACCGAATAGGGGAGCCGTAGAGAAATCGAGTCTTAATAGGGCGTTTAGTTGCTGGGTGTAGACCCGAAACCAGGCGATCTATCCATGAGCAGGTTGAAGGTTGGGTAACACTAACTGGAGGACCGAACCCACTGTCGTTGAAAAGCCAGGGGATGACTTGTGGATAGGGGTGAAAGGCTAATCAAGCCTGGTGATAGCTGGTTCTCCCCGAAAGCTATTTAGGTAGCGCCTCGGACGAATACCATAGGGGGTAGAGCACTGTTTCGGCTAGGGGGTCATCCCGACTTACCAAACCGATGCAAACTCCGAATACCTATGAGTACTATCCGGGAGACAGACTGCGGGTGCTAACGTCCGTAGTCAAGAGGAAAACAATCCAGACCGCCAGCTAAGGCCCCAAAATTATAGTTAAGTGGGAAACGATGTGGGAAGGCATAGACAGCTAGGAGGTTGGCTTAGAAGCAGCCACCCTTTAAAGAAAGCGTAATAGCTCACTAGTCGAGTCGGCCTGCGCGGAAGATGTAACGGGGCTAAAACTATATGCCGAAGCTGCGGATTTGCAATTTATTGCAAGTGGTAGGGGAGCGTTCTGTAAGCCGATGAAGGTGTATTGAGAAGTATGCTGGAGGTATCAGAAGTGCGAATGCTGACGTGAGTAACGACAATGCGAGTGAAAAACTCGCACGCTGAAAGACCAAGGGTTCCAGTCCAACGTTAATCGGGGCTGGGTGAGTCGACCCCTAAGGCGAGGCCGAGAGGCGTAGTCGATGGGAAATTGGTTAATATTCCAATACTTCTGTGTAATGCGATGAGAGGACGGAGAAGGTTAAGTCAGCCTGGCGTTGGTTGTCCAGGTGAAAGGTTGTAGGCATGTATCTTAGGCAAATCCGGGGTACTCTATGCTGAGAACTGATAGCAAGCTGTACTTGTACAGTGAAGTGGCTGATACCATGCTTCCAGGAAAAGTCTCTAAGCTTCAGTTACACAGGAATCGTACCCGAAACCGACACAGGTGGTCAGGTCGAGTAGACCAAAGCGCTTGAGAGAACTCTGCTGAAGGAACTAGGCAAAATGGTACCGTAACTTCGGGAGAAGGTACGCTGCTGACGGTGATTCCCCTCGCGGGATGAGCTATTGGCAGCCACAGAAACCAGGCCCCTGCAACTGTTTATTAAAAACATAGCACTCTGCAAACACGAAAGTGGACGTATAGGGTGTGATGCCTGCCCGGTGCTGGAAGGTTAATTGATGGGGTTAGCGTAAGCGAAGCTCTTGATCGAAGCCCCAGTAAACGGCGGCCGTAACTATAACGGTCCTAAGGTAGCGAAATTCCTTGTCGGGTAAGTTCCGACCTGCACGAATGGCATAATGATGGGGGCGCTGTCTCCAGCAGAGACTCAGTGAAATCGAATTCGCCGTGAAGATGCGGTGTACCCGCGGCTAGACGGAAAGACCCCGTGAACCTTTACTGCAGCTTGACATTGAACTTTGATCTTACTTGTGTAGGATAGGTGGGAGGCTTTGAAGTTGGAACGCTAGTTCCAATGGAGCCGTCCTTGAAATACCACCCTGGTAATATTGAGGTTCTAACTCTGTCCCGTTATCCGGGACGAGGACCATGTCTGGTGGGTAGTTTGACTGGGGCGGTCTCCTCCTAAAGAGTAACGGAGGAGTACGAAGGTGCGCTCAGCGTGGTCGGAAATCACGCGTAGAGTATAAAGGCAAAAGCGCGCTTAACTGCGAGACCCACAAGTCGAGCAGGTACGAAAGTAGGTCTTAGTGATCCGGTGGTTCTGTATGGAAGGGCCATCGCTCAACGGATAAAAGGTACTCTGGGGATAACAGGCTGATACCGCCCAAGAGTTCATATCGACGGCGGTGTTTGGCACCTCGATGTCGGCTCATCTCATCCTGGGGCTGAAGCAGGTCCCAAGGGTATGGCTGTTCGCCATTTAAAGAGGTACGCGAGCTGGGTTTAGAACGTCGTGAGACAGTTCGGTCCCTATCTACCGTGGGCGCTGGAAATTTGAGAGGATCTGCTCCTAGTACGAGAGGACCAGAGTGGACGAACCTCTGGTGTACCGGTTGTGACGCCAGTCGCATCGCCGGGTAGCTATGTTCGGAAGGGATAACCGCTGAAAGCATCTAAGCGGGAAGCCTACCTCAAGATAAGATTTCCCTAGGACTTTATGTCCTCTAAAGAGCCGTTGAAGACTACGACGTTGATAGGTTGGATGTGGAAGCATAGTGATATGTGAAGCTGACCAATACTAATTGCTCGTGAGGCTTGACTATACAACACCCAAACAGTTGGTGTTGTGGTTCAAATCACTGCAAATAACTTGATTTAGTTATAAAGCTAGATACAATATCCAACTCAAATATACCTGTTAATAACTCATTTGACGAAAGTTAGGCATACACGCTGTGTAAATAAGACCATAACGAATAGTCATAAACAGTTGTGCTGGCGACAATAGCAAGAGTGAACCACCTGATCCCTTCCCGAACTCAGAAGTGAAACCTCTTAGCGCTGATGGTAGTGTGGGGTTACCCATGTGAGAGTAAGTCATCGCCAGCTCATTTATTCAAACACCCCCTAACCAACGTTAGGGGGTGTTTTTTATTGCATATTAATAAATAAAAGATGAAAATTATTCAAAGAAGATGATCAATTTGCAAAGCAAGCTAACTTTGGTCTTATTGTTTCAGAATTTACGTTTAATACTATGATTTTAAATAAATAATTATTAATGATTGCAATATAAGTAACATTTTTACTAGATTTTAAAGTCTATTCACCACTTAAATTACTGATGAAATGTTCCATTTGATAGTCTAAATACCTTATAGGTATATTTTTATACCCTTGAGGTTTTAGACAAAAAATGATTTATTTGTATTGACAGTATTAATATTTTTAATATGGTTTAAGTTTATGAATTTGTTAAGTTAATTTCAATTTTCTGATGTTGGTTGATCATGAACTAATCGTTCAATTAATCTATAATATTTCTCTAGATTTCATATTTTATGATTATTAATATAGAGGAACTTTTTTACTTGTGGTGCTTGGATGCTAATTCGTGTTAATGATGTGATCATCAATACAGATTTAATTCAGTATATGGAAATTAAGAGTGAACCTCCTTTTGTTGTTGTAATTCATTTTAATGTTGGTAGCGTAAAAAGGTTGAAATTCAAGAATCTGGATGAGCAAAAGAAATTTATTGAGAAAATCGGTTTATAGCTTTCTAGTTAACATGAATCGCGGATAAGCATTTGACTTGAAAAAAAGAAGGACTAGAGTTGTGAGTTTGGTGTAGTAACTCAACCAACGGCTCTAGTCCTTATGTTCGATAGTACCCAATTATTCTATGTCATTGATGATTTTTTTCTAAAATTTGAATCAATCTATTGGAAATTTCTAAAACAGAACTTTCAACGTTTAGGAAATCACCCTAGTCAGCTTAGTATTTCTGAAATTATATTCATTGCTGTTTGGTATAAGTGCTCTCATTTTAATAACTTCAAAGCATTCTTTGTAGCGCTGGGGTATAACCATTATCCTTTATTCAAACTTTGTTACCAACGTATGATTCATCTGATCAATACAATATACATCAACGTGCTTTGCACGCCTTGCATCATACTTTGATGAAAAAGCATAAAAGCCATTATCTATGGATCGATTCAACAACATTAGCTGTCTGTAAAAATTAGCGGATTCAATGACATAAATCCCTAGCAGCAATTGCAACACGTGGAAAAAGTTCCATGGGGTGGATCTTTGGCTGTAAGCTACATTGAATGATGAATTTGTCAGGAGAGATTGTGAGTACAGCTTTATCGAAAGAGCATACAATCTATGCAGTGATCAAAAGCAGATCATCTGAAACAACATAATAAAATAGAAACTTTATTCAGCTTGCTCAAAGGGACTTACAATCTAGTGACGACTAAAGCCCGAAATGTTATAGGCTATTTAGCGGGTATTTATGCATCTTTATGTACTTATCAAATCTGTCATCAAAACAAGCCGATGATTCGTATTATGGGAATATCGGCTTAAGCAGGATTTGGTTTAAATTAAGGTTAATGTTTAAGTGAAGACTTATGAATAATTTTTATTTCAGGTGTTAAAATAATTTGTCCTCTTTTATATTGTAGTTCACCATATCTCATTGCGTATTTAATTTAGAAAAGGAGTAGTCCCTTATTCTTCTTCGAGCTATGGGTATCTATCATTTAAAGTGATAAAATATGGTAAATTTTTTAAAGTATACAAATTTTGAAATAATTTTCTAGAAAAAGATTTGTATACCATTTGTCTACTAATCAAACATCGTGGGTACGAAGGGATACAACTTTAAAAAATTATAAACCATTGTAAATACATGAGAAAATACCTTGATACCATCTCTTCCAATGACAACTAAACTAGGTGGTTTCTATCTTTTTTACTATTGTATTGTTGGGACATTCATGCCGTATTGGAGTCTTTATTTAGAAGATCAAGGCTTCAATTTTCAGGAAATTGGTGTTTTATCTTCTATTGCGATTATCACTCGTTTTTTTGCACCATTCATATGGGGATGGGTGGCTGATAAATCTGGCAAACGGATGTTATTGGTTAGAATTGCAACTTGGATGGAAGCGTGTATATGGTTCTTAATTTTTCTCATACCAAATAGTTTTCAGTCGATCGCCTTACTGATGTTAATTTTTAGTTTCTTCCAAAATGCAATTTTAGCGCAATTTGAGGGCGTGACATTATTTTGGTTGGGAGATAAAAGGGCTGAGTTATATGGAAAAGTTCGAAAATGGGGATCTATCGGTTTTATCACGGGTGTATTTTGTATAGGCGCATTATTAGAAATAATCCCTATCTCTATGCTACCCATTCTATTGCTGTGTATCTCATTTTTAGCTTTTCTATGGTCATTTACTATTTATGAACCTAAAAGTGCACCTAAATCACAGAAGAAACTTGAACCATTGTTACCGATTATAAAAAAACCAGTGGTTGCATCCTTTTTTATTATTGAATTTATTATGTTGCTATCACACGCACCTTTTTATAGTTTTTACAGTAATTATCTTAAGCAGGTTGGTTACTCAACAACTGAAATTGGGTTTTTATGGGCGATTGGTGTGATTGCAGAAATTATTATGTTTGCTTTTGCGAATATCTTTCTTAAGACATTCTCGTGGCGTTTCTTGGTGAGCTTGTGTTTAATACTCACAGGTGTTCGATGGTTAATCGTCGGCTTTTTCCCGAATATATTTCTGATGCAGTTATTTGCTCAAACGATTCATGCTTTTAGTTTTGGTCTTTTTCATATGATTGCGATGCGCATTATCTTTGAAAATTTTATGTATGGACAGCAGGGACGTGGACAAGCACTGTACAGCACAATGTGGGGATTAGGGGTTGCTTCTGGTAGTTTATTGGCGGGTAAGTACTGGACTGAAATTTCAGGTGAACATGTTTTCATGATTGCAGGACTTTCTGTATTTATGGGCTTAATTTTTGTTGCGGGATTGCCCAATAAAGTACAGAAAGACCATTTAGCTGAGCTTAAATCTTAATTTGACTATATTTTTTTGCCCAAGGTTGGGCCTGTTCTAATTGTTGTGCCAATTGTAAAAGCCAGTCTTCTCGTCCGAAAGGTGCAACAAATTGTGAGCCTAAAGGAAGTTGGTTGTTGTTCCAATAAATTGGAACGGACATTGCAGGCAAGCCTGTAATGTTAGCCAATTGGGTGAATGGTACCCACTTCAGATTTTCTTTAATAATTTTTTCCATAAATCTTCCTTCAGCAAGTCGATGCGCTTGTCCTATTTTAAGAAGAGTTTTTAATAATTGTTTTTGCCAGACAGGTGTTTTAATTTCACCATTTTTAGGTGCGGTTGTTGCAGTTGATGGAATGAGATATAAATCATATTGTTCAAAAAAATGATTCATCTGCGCTGCATATTGTCCCCAATTATTAAGGTTATGAATATATTGTAATGCTGTTGTCGTTTCGCCAAATGCAGCCAAAGCTAATGAATCCAGTTCAAAATCATCATTTTGAATATTAAACCGAGACCGTGTTTCTTGAATGGTATAAGCGAACTGGCTAAACCAAGTCGTGATAAAGTCTTTCGCTAATGACATGCCATTGATAGGTGGTTGAGCCTCTACCACGATGTGTCCTAAAGATTCGAGTAACTGTGCAGTATGTAAAATCGCTGCTTCTGCTTCACTAGAAACCTTGGTTCCTATCGGAGATTTCACACTATAGGCAATTTTGAGTTTTTTAGGTGGGCGTTGAATAATATCTAGATAGCTTTGCTCGGGTGTTTTAATTGAAAAAAGAGAATGTAGTTCAGAGCCGTGTGTAGCATCCAGCATGGCTGCACTATCGCGTACCGATTTAGTCAACACATGTTGCATTGCTGCTCCATGCATGGCTTCACTTAAATGGGGTCCCCATGGTGTTCGACCTCGACTAGGCTTTAGACCAAACAAGCCACAATAAGAAGCAGGGATGCGGATAGAACCGCCACCATCACCTGCACCTGCAAGGGGTACTATTCCAGCAGCAACAGCAGAAGCAGAACCACCGGAAGAACCGCCGCTATTGTGCTTTAAATTCCATGGATTGTGGCAGGCTCCCCATGCTTCTGGCTCGGTAATGCCTTTTATTCCAAATTCAGGTGTATTGGTTCGACCAAAAGTCACAATACCGGCTTTTTCCCAGCGATTGACAATTTCAGAATTGGTTTGTGCAATATAATTTGCCCGTTTAAATGCTTTACTGCCAAAGGTACTTGGATAGCCTTTAAACTCTTGGAATAAATCTTTTACCAGAAAGGGAACGCCTGCAAAGGCACCTTGAAGAGATTGCTGAGAACGTTTTTGAGCATAGTCATGCATTGGAATTGTAATAGCATTTAACTTGGGATTGACTTCCGCAGCTCTTAACAGTGCTGTGAGTAGCAACTCATGAGGGTGAACTTCTTTTTTAGCGACCAGTTCAGCTAATCCTAAACCATCATACTGTTGATATTCCGAAAACTTCATTATTGTTTTACTCCAGATGTACTGTTTTATCTTTATTCAGTCGAAATAATAATCTGATTTCGCCCTTGTGCTTTTGCACTATAAAGGGCTTGGTCTGCTCGAACAATCAGTTGTTGTAATGTTCCAGATAAAGGTAGGTTTTGATGTGCGATTCCAATGCTAATGGTCATCTGAATTTGAAACTGATTTTCAATATTTAAAACTGCGGTTTCGATGGCATGGTGAATGCGTTCAGCTAACTGAATTGCATCTTCGAGTGATGTATTCAACGTTAACACAGTGAATTCTTCACCCCCAATTCGTGCGAATAAGTCATTAAGCCCAATTTTGTGTTTTACTAATTTTGCGAACTGTTGTAGTACCAAATCACCAACATGATGACCATATCGATCATTCATTTGCTTAAAGTGATCAATATCTATCATGAGAATGCTTACAGATTTATTATGGGGCTCTTGAATAAATAATTGACTTTGTTCCAGAAAATATCGTCGATTTAATGTGTTTGTTAAACTGTCATGATTCGCGTAGTCGAGGACTTGATGATAAAGCTTTTGACGATTTTGGCTAATTGCACACAGAATAAGCGGTGCAATTCCAAGCATACATAACCCAATACGAATAGATATGGTCGTGCTTAAGAATGCATTGGATGACGATGATAAGTAAAAGTAGGTTAAGCTATGATAGGTCACTATGCAGACGACACTATTAATAAAGGCAACAGAGAATAATCTATAACTCAGTGCTGCCCAAATTAAGGCTGCTAAAGGATAAAGTAGTGAACCAGGGCCAAAAAATATGTGCGTGAAAGCGACTGAAATGATGATAGCGATAAAAGGTAAAATATCACTGGTTTTTAGCGGCTCAGTAAAGAGTTCAAAAATCCATTGCCGACTTTCTTTCTTTGCTGGGAAGGTAAGAATTAAGGGGAGAAAAGTCACAAAGTTAAAAATTTCTCCTGTCCACCACATGCCAAATTCAGTCCAAAAACGTTCTGGAGACATAAAACTGTTTGGTACATGTGTGATACTTTGAACTGCAAAAAAAGCACTTAGCAGGCAGCCTCCCAAAGTACACATGGTAAATAAATATAGAAAACTCAAGCCTTTATTATAGTCACGATAATCCAATTTTGTGAGATGAACCAAAATTAAAGGGACGGAGACACTAATTAAATTTGATATAGTTAAATACAGTGTAATTTCAATTGAATTACCCGTAACCAAATCTGCAAGGAGATAGGCGGTAATTGCACCCAACCAACCTCCAAGGATATTGAGTTTTGGAAATCGTAAAAACAACCCCAATAATATAGGATTAGCAGGCCATAATAAGGCTAAAAAAGTGATTGGGCGTGTAAATATCCCGATGAGACAGCAAGCAAAAATTACGGTTGCGATTATTAAAAAAGCATATGATTGTTGTTGAATTGAAGGAGTTATAAGTTGTCTGATTTGCATTTGCAAATAATCATCCTTAATTTAAGCGTTATGATTTTCTAGCAATTGAAGAAAATAAAAGTAAACTCAATATTAGCTTTGATTTTAAAAGCTGTCGGAAATCATTCTATAGATTTCGAAGAGGAAAGTGCTAGTACCATGAGGATGAAAATGCATTTTTTTATACAAATAGATTGTAGTGAAATGGTTATAAGTGGTGGTTTTGCTTAAAAATATGATAACGTATTTGCAGGGATGCAATGGCTGATTAACTATATGAAAAAAGCATATCTTACAGTGATCTTGATGTTATGTTCAGCAATGAGCATGGCAAATGAAAGTTCTACTGCAACACAAGATGCTCAAGATGAGGCAGATCGTGGTGCCAATACGATTCGTATTATGACACGACCTGAAATTGTAGGTTTGTGGGGAATGGAAATTCCAAATAATAAAAAATGTATTGAATACTATAATTTTAAAAGTAATAACGACGTATTCATTAAAAGTGGTCAAGAATGGTCTACAGGAATCTATGATTATCAGGCTTCGAGAGATATTGCGGCTCAACTTCCTGTTTTAATGTTACAGGTGAAATACGATAATAATGAAACAGACTGTTCTGGGTATAAGCAAGACCAGTCAGGTGAAATTTCTCAGTATTTTGTACAATGGAAAAATCCGACGACCATTAACTTTTGTAATAATGAAAAAGCAGGACAATGTTTTGCAACTTTACGTCGGGTCTTACCGTGAGTTTTTTCTGATAAACGACTTTATATGAATGAATAAAAAGCCAGTCAATTGACTGGCTTTTTATTGAGTAGGGGCTTGCTAATTAAGATGCTGCTTTTTCAGCTTGACCTTCGAGTTGCTTCAACAAATGCTTTTCTAGATAGTGAATATCCATTGCATGTTTGCAGAAGTTTTTGTCTTGTAGAATTAAATCCTTATGCAAAGGAATATTGGTTTTAATTCCTGTTAGGATCATTTCATCTAAAGCTTGGCGCATACGAGCAATACAAGTTTCACGATCTTTACCATGTGCAATGAGCTTGGCGATCATTGAGTCGTAGTAAGGTGGAATGCTATAACCCTGATAGATATGTGAGTCCAAGCGAATGCCTGCACCACCTGGCGCATAGAAATGCTCAATTTTACCTGGAGATGGCATAAATGTAGAAGGGTCTTCTGCATTGATACGGCATTCCATAGCATGACCTTTACATTCAACATCTTCTTGAGCAATTTCAAGTCCAAGACCTGCGGCAATACGCAATTGCTGCTCAATAATGTCAATGCCTGTAACCATTTCTGTAACAGGATGCTCTACTTGAACACGGGTATTCATCTCGATAAAGAAGAACTCACCATCTTCAAATAAGAACTCGAATGTACCTGCACCACGGTATTGCATAAGCTTACATGCATTCACACATGCTTCTAAAATGTCAGCGCGTGCTTGTTCTGGTAAATTTGGTGCTGGCGCTTCTTCAAGCACTTTTTGGTGACGACGTTGTAAAGAGCAGTCACGATCAAATAAGTGGATTGCATGACCATTACCATCACCCAGTACTTGGATTTCGACGTGACGTGGTTTTTGCAGGAAGCGTTCCATATATACCGTATCATCACCGAACCACATTTCTGCGTCACGTTGGGCTGCTTGTACAGACTCAAGTAAGGTGTCTACCTGTTCTACAATACGCATACCACGACCACCGCCACCTGAAGCTGCTTTCACAATCAGTGGAAAGCCAATTTCTTTTGCTTCAGCAAGAGCATTTTGTGGTGTTACTGCATTTGCAGAACCTGGTACGGTTGGTACACCTGCTTTACGCATTGCAGTAATTGCAGAAACTTTATTCCCCATCAGGCGAATATGTTCTGGGCGTGGACCAATAAAGATGAAGCCAGAGTTTTCTACAATTTCAGCAAACTCTGCATTCTCAGATAAGAAGCCATAACCAGGGTGGATAGCATCTGCACCTGTAATTTCTGCTGCAGTAATAATTGCAGGAATATTTAAATAGCTCTCGCTACTCGCTCCTGGACCAATGCAGACAGCTTCATCACAAAAACGTAAATGCATTAGGTCTTTGTCAGCATCGGAATAGATACCAACCGTTTTGATTCCTAATGTTTTGCAAGCACGGGTGATACGTAAAGCGATTTCACCCCGGTTTGCAATTAGAACTTTTTGCAACATTGTGAGACCCCGTGGTGTTATGCGCGATAGCGGAATAAAGGTTGACCGAATTGGATCACTTCACCGTTTTTCACAAGAATTTCTTCAATCACACCGCTTTGAGTTGCCTCAATTGGGTTCATGATTTTCATTGCTTCAATAATACCAAGTGTTTCACCAGCAGTTACAGTTTGACCCACTTTAATAAATGTTGCTTCACCTGGGCTTGGCGCAGCATAGAACACACCAACCATTGGTGAAGTTTCAACAGCACCACGTGGTGAAGATTTTGGTGCAGATGGAATTTCTGCTGATGGAGCTGGCATTGCCGCAATTCCTGCTGCAACGACTGGACTACGACGAGTTAATGCAATCGATTGATCACCTTCTTTAACTTCGATCGCCTGTAAGTCAGATTCAATCATCAAATCGATGAGTTTCTTGATTTTACGAATATCCATGAGACAGTATTCCTGATTATGATTACTTAGATGGTTGAATTTTTTCGAGGGCATAATCGAGTGCAGCGGTATAACCTTTAGCACCTAAACCGCAAATTACGCCAACAGCTTTATCGGAAAGATAGGAGTGATGTCGAAATGCTTCACGGGCATGAACATTTGACAAATGCACTTCAATAAAAGGTATTGCTACGCCAAGAAGGGCATCACGTACTGCAACTGAGGTGTGTGTCAGTGCTGCAGGATTAATAATGATGAACTGTACGCCTTCTTGTTGCGCTTGATGAATTCGGTCGACAATGGCACCTTCCCAATTACTTTGAAAAGTATTGAGCGTTGTTGATGCTTTTTGCGCTTGAGAGATGAGTTGCTGATTGATATCCTCTAGGGTCAAGTAACCATATACTTCAGGTTCTCGTTTTCCTAGTAAGTTTAAATTCGGTCCATGAATGACCAAAATGGTCGAACTCATTCAGCACGCTCCAATTTTAAGTTTGCAATATTGCTTTGCAAGATCTCTGCAAAGTTTGCTTATTATGGCATAGTATCCTACAAGTCTTTTGATTTTTATTTGAATTATTGTAGAAAGCATGTACCAGAACTTGGGACATATATTGCGAACTTTGCTAACAATTGGCAATGTTAAAAAATGACAAAATTTACGATAGAGCAGTTATTTTCTTTTAAGGCATGAATTGACCAAAACAGCTCATTTACAAGTCGTTTGGCTGAATAGAGAATCATCAATTGTTAACATTTCATTCCAACAAGTGGTGTAACGTGGCGAACGATGTAGTTGTTTCATCTTCCATGCAGGGCTGTTGGAATGATAACCAATTTGTATGCAATCGGAACCATAACGATGTTTCATTTTGTATAAAGTTTCCATGAGCTCTTCACGTTGTTGAATCAAGTTTATCGGTTGCCATAAGTCATCAATATGCTGGCTTTTAGGATGTAGAGCAGAAAGCATAACTGCAACCTTCACATACTTTTTATTTTCTTCAAATAAAACATCAATTTGCTGTAGTGCAGCTTTGTTTAAAATTAAGAGATCATCACTAGCATAGTCTAAACCTACGGCATGTGAATGGCTCTTTTTATGGGGTGACTTAGGCACTTTTTCATACAAAGAAACATGGATACAGGCGCAGAGTTGTTGTTGTTGCATCAGGCGTTTATGAACACGATTGACATGGAAAATCATTGCTTGTTTTATGATCTCTTTTTGTGACAATACTTTGGCAAAACTACGAGAGGAAAGGATGTTTTTTGCTGGTAATGTCGGATCATCTAAGGCAATACAGGACTGACCTTTTAGCTCACGGATTGTGCGTGCAATGAGGATAGAAAACTCTTTACTGAGGTAATGTTCATTGGCAAAAGTTAAGTCAAAGCCATTATGAATTGCATAATGCTGTAATTTTTTACTGATTTTTCGTCCAATACCCCAAACTTCTTCTACAGGTGTTTCGAGTAGCAGCCCTTCAAAACTGCATAAGTCCAATGTGGGCAAAAAACAGACCTGATTAAAGCTCTTTCGTTTCTTGGCAAAATGATTAGCAAGTTTCGCCTGAGTTTTGGAATAACCAATTCCAATACAGCATGGTAAACCTAGCCATTGCGCAATTTTGTTCACAAGTTCTCGACAATATTGTTCGATATCGAAAAGTTGTGTGTAGCCAGTGAGCCTTATAAAACACTCATCAATTGAGTAGGGTTCTAAGTCCTGATCATTAAAGTGCTCACCTAAAATCTCAAAAAAACGACGTGACATATCGGCATAGAGCGGATAATTGCTAGATAAGACGTGCACACCTGCTTTTAATGCTTCGCGTTCAATTTCGTGCCAAGGTACAGCCATGGAAATATTCAGTGCTTTGGCTTCATTGCTGCGTGAAATGACACAACCATCGTTATTACTCAGCACGACTACAGGCTTATCATTCAATTTGGGGTTAAATACACGTTCACAGCTAACATAGCAGTTGTTAATGTCAATCAGTGCATAAAGTTCTTGATGATAAAGCTTGTCCATAATCGTCACTTATTTGAGCTTTTTTAAAATACAGATGACAACACCCCAAATTGCAATATTTTCCTCACCGTGTGGGTAGATGTCAGGATAGTCAGGATTCTCTGCTTTTAGCCAAAATCTAAAACCATGCTCCGTATGTTTATCTTGCATAAAGCGTTTAACCGTAAATTCATTGTTGATGAGTGCTAATACAATATCGCCATGTTCGGCATTTAATTTACGGTCAATGAGAATTTGGTCTCCAGCATCAATTCCTGCATTTTTCATAGACAAAGAATCCACGCGTAAAATAAAAGTACTGGCTGGGTTTTTAACTAAATACTTATTTAAATCAATGTAATCTTCTATATAGTCTTGCGCGGGCGAGGGAAATCCAGCCGCAACAGATTCGAGTGGGGAAGGAATTGATAATTCAGTTTGTAAATGAATTGGATTCAGTTGAATGGTGTTCTGACGGTCATCTTTAGGTACAGGTTTTAGCCATTCTTTAATGGCCATTACCTTAGACTCGGGCACGCGCATAACGACTGTTTTTTCAGTGTAGTGAGATTTGCGTCCTGCATTGGCACGTTTGCCGCCGTGAGAGGTTGTATTCGACTCGCTCATAATTCACCTTGATAAAGTTACATAATCAAGATTAGCAGAAAAATAAACCGCGCGACAGTATATTTTGTGTAGGGATGACTTGAGACAAATGGCACTTGGTTCTAAACTGCGGAACATCAATCATTACATTTGGTATCCACAATGGATATGGATCTAATCACTGAACAAAAACTGGTATGTGAAGAATATGGCTCAAAGTATATTGCAGTGCATGAAAATGATGTGATTGCCGTTGCAGTCGCATCTTTAAATCAAGAACCAATTGTAGGCATTCGGAACAAGCCAGAAGCAGGGGAAGATGTCACCTGGTTTATTTATGCGGGCGAGCATGATGACCGTGAAGATTTTTTCCAAACGGTTTGTGTTAAGGATTTGCATAAAATGTTGCCTGAAGTACTGCCATTTTTGGCATTGGAACATGGTTATCGTTTTATGATTGATCGGGAAGAATACGAAGATGTATGGAAAGAAGGGGATGAAGTTTAAGCAAAAGCCTTAAATTTGACTGGAAATGACATAAAAATGACGGGAAATGATACGTTAAATACGATCACAATAGCTGTGTTAAAAGGGCTAGTGTCCTTTAACCAACAACTACTTCCCTAGTTGTTGTTTGTACCGCTTAATAGCCATGTGAATAACATGGCTTTTTTTATTGCTGCTATAGATGCAGACCGCAATATTGTCAAAATTGCTACAATCCGATACTTTTGAAAAAGAATAGTTGGAATAACGAAATCTATGAAATGGGATGAAATTGGCGAGCAGCCTTGTTCGATCGCACGCGCTTTATCGATTGTTGGAGATCGATGGACATTATTGGTTTTGCGTAATGCATTTATGGGTATGCGCCGTTTTGATGATTTTCAGCAACAATTGGGCGTGACTCGCCATGTCTTAGCTGACCGCTTAAAGCGTTTGGTTGACCAGCAAATTTTAGAAAAAAAACCGTATGTTGAAAGACAGCAACGTTTTGAGTATTGCTTAACCGAAAAAGGTCTAGAACTTTATCCTGTGCTGATGAGTATGGTGACGTGGGCAGATAAGTGGATGGATGATGGTACGGGTAAGCCGATGCAACTCATGCATAAACAATGTGGTCAAATTTTTACAGCCATAACAGTGTGTTCAGAATGTAAAGAACCATTAAATGCACGGCAGGTTAAACCAATTTTTCGTCATCATCCATTTCAATTAGACGCTGTTCAGCCTATCGATCAAACCAAACAGGCTTGAGCCTCTTGGGTTTATAAACAATTGGCAGGTTTTGGAACACCAGCGAGGCGACTTAAATGTCGGGCAACAAGACCTGTATTAAATTTTTCTTGCAGAACTGCATTGTTAATATCTGGGCTTACACTTTTCATTAAAAATTTAATAAGAGGACGAGTTGCAGGCGAATGTCCAAATTGCTGATAAAACTGACGTACAGCATGCAAAATACTCAAATGCCAGTCAGTCAATTCAAGTTCAAGGCTATTTGCCAACTCTTGAGCCACCTCAGGTGTCCAGATGGTGTAATCGACCAAATGACCATCTTGATCAAGTTCTAGATTCATCATGATATTTTTAAACCTATTATTTAATGGTCATGCAGCGCGTATGTGCTAAGCAAATGTCAGCAAATTGAGCATAAGAAATGACTTGGATGTGTGTTGGCAATTGTTGAATCAGTAATGCAGCATCTGTATCTAGAACATAGAGTCGTTCGACTTGCTGTAATGTATCATGCTGTGCGTGTAAGACCGCATCTCCCATCAGTACTACACTGTCACTGCTCTGTAATAAGGATTGGAGCTGAACGAGTTTAGTATTTACGGAAGAATAATCTGATTGAATCAAAAAAAGTGTAGCTGTCAGCATAAAAAATATTCATCCGTTACCAATATAAAACGTGGTCGAAGTCTTGTAAAAACTGGGCATTTAGCTCAACAAACTCAATTTCTTGTTGGGACTGAACCACAAAAGGGTGGTCTTGATTCACACTTTCCACCAAAATTGGGGTTAGGTCGTAAAATTCAAAGCTATCAACCATATTGGATGCCAGTTTAAAGGCATGTTTAACGCTATCGTATTGTTGTTCCGCTTGTAATAGGCTGAGCGCAGCATTCACGAGTAAAACCTTGACTTCACAGCCGAATGTCGCTAAAACCATAGTCGCAGCAAGGCTTTCATGCACGTGTAAGCTGGTTAGGTTGGCTTGGGTTAATATCACGAGTACAGTTTTCACACAATTTACCTTTTAAATGCAACAAATTCGCCAAAAATAACCACTTAAAATTGAATTAGACGTTCAGTGGATTGTACGGCATCGGCAAGTTCACCCAAACCGACCAATTCAAAGCCATGCGCTAAGTTATGTTGGTCAATATTGTGTCTTTTTGCATTTTCTTCATCTGTGATACCCCTTGCCAAAGCTGCACTTACACAAACAGGTAAGCGAATGCCAAGTTTCTGCCACTCTGTCGTGAGGTTTCGTTGGTCATCGGGCACCCATTGCAGGGCATTGGCTACGGAAACTCCGTCTTGATAAAAGAAAACACGGAATGCTTCTTGCTGTGTATGTAACGCTTGCGCAAGCCCGAGTGCATGCCAAGCATGAATAGATGTAGGAGCAGAGGTAATTAACAGTAATGTACTCATGGAATTCACTTAAAGGCTGTACCAATCGAAACTTGGAACGTCCAGACTTCATAAGAAATAGGTAGTATACAATGATTTTAGTAACTGGTGGATTAGGCTTTATAGGCTCGCATGTCGCTCTTAGCTTAATGGCTCAGGGGCAGGAAGTCATTATTGTAGATAATTTGTCCAATGCCAATCTACAGACCTTGGAAAGACTGGAGTACATCTCTGGGATGTATGTTCCATTTGCAAAGCTGGATATTCGTAACACGCCTGCTTTGAATAAGGTCTTTGAGCAATATACAGTCAATGCTGTTGTTCATACGGCTGGGTTCAAATCTTTGCAAGAGTCGGTGTTAAAGCCACTTGAGTATTACAATGACAATGTCAGTAGTATTATGAGTTTAATGCGTGCCATGCAACGAACGGGCGTGCGACATTTGGTTCATTTGTCGAGTTTGGCAGTATATGGTGAATCGAGTCTCGATCTGAAAGAAGATATGCCATTTAACTATGCATACCCCAATCCGTATATTAAGTCTCAACAAATGATTGAAGAAATCATACGTGACACCTTTAAGACTGATGAGGAATGGAATATTGCCATTCTAAGACTGGGTAATGTAGTAGGTGCGTTTGAACATGGTGTTCTAGGTGAGTTTGTACAACCGTTGCCGAAAAATATTGTGCCATTAGCTATGCAAGTTGCTGCTCGACAGCGCGAATATATTGATTTACATAAACAGGCAAAAACTGCGGATGGTACTGTAGAGCGTGGATTTGTACACGTTTTGGATAGTTGTGATGCGGTGATTGCCGCTCTGAAATGGCTATATACTCAACAGCATACTTGTGAAGCGTTTAATATCACAGGTGAAAATTATTCGATTCAAAGTTTATTGCAACAGATTGCCCTAGTAACAGGGGCTGAAATCAAAACCATGAATACCAACTACTTGATTAGTCAAGAGCTGGATCAGGTTGGAGCAAATACGGAGAAAGCCGAACAACTTTTGGGCTGGAAAGCAAAACGTAGTTTGACCCAAATGTTGGAAGATGAGTGGCGTTTTTATCAAAATACGTTGCGTACATAAGTGAATTAAAGTTGGAGTAAACGATAATTATTATCGTTTACTCTGTCGCCTCATTACATTAAAATAACAACACTATTCAACCTGAATAAGTAAAAAAGACCATAGATAGATAAAGAAGATAGAGGTAAACATGTATACACGTATTGAACATGACACCATGGGTGAAGTTGAAGTTCCCGCAGAGGCAATGTGGGGGGCACAGACTCAACGGAGTTTGCAGAACTTTAAAATTGGTGGCGAGCGTTTACCTCGACCAATGATCCGAGCGATGGGGCTTGTAAAAAAGGCTGCCGCATTGACCAATTCGGATTTGAAGCAAATTCCACAAGAATTAGCACACTATATTGTCGATGCAGCAGAAGAAGTGATTCAAGGACAGTGGGATAGCCAATTTCCACTGGTCGTTTGGCAAACTGGTTCGGGTACGCAAAGTAACATGAACTGCAATGAAGTGATTGCTAATATCGCCAATCAGAAACTAGGCAATCCTCTTGGTGCACAAAAACCTGTACATCCAAATGACCATGTAAACCGTGCACAATCGACCAATGATTCATTCCCAACCGCAATTCATGTTGCAGCGAGTCTGCAAATTAATGAATTATTGATTCCTGCTGTAACACAATTACGTAACACCTTAGATGCTAAAGCTCAAGAATTTAATGATATTGTGAAAATTGGGCGTACTCATTTACAAGATGCAACGCCGTTAACTTTGGGCCAAGAGTTTAGTGGTTATGTATCTCAGTTAGATCATGGTTTAAAACGGTTACATCAGGCATTGTCAGGCTTATATGAGTTGCCTTTAGGGGGAACGGCTGTTGGGACAGGGTTAAATGCTCATCCTGATTATGCTGAAAAAGTAGCTGAGCAATTATCTCAGCTTACGGGACTTCCTTTTGTTACAGCACCAAATAAATTTGAAGCACTCGCTGGGCGTGATGCAGCAGTGTTTGCATCAGGTGCATTAAAAACACTGGCAGCGAGTTTGAATAAAATTGCCAATGATATTCGTTGGTTGGCCAGTGGTCCACGTTGTGGTTTTGGTGAAATTCGTATTCCTGAAAATGAACCGGGTTCAAGTATCATGCCTGGTAAAGTGAATCCAACCCAAAGTGAAGCGATGACCATGGTGGTTGCACAGGTGTTGGGAAATGATACAACGATTAACGTTGCAGGTGCTTCAGGGAATTTTGAACTGAATGTATTTATGCCTGTGATCGCCTATAACTTATTGCAATCTATTCAATTGTTGGGTGATGCATGTAATAGCTTTAATGAGCATTGTGCAGTCGGAATTGAACCAAACCGAGAGAAAATTGATTATTTCCTACATAACTCATTAATGTTAGTAACGGCATTGAACCCTGTGATTGGCTATGAGAATGCGGCAAAAGTGGCTAAAACTGCTTATAAGGAAGGTAAAACCCTTAAACAGGTGGCAGTTGAGCTGCAATTGGTGACCGAAGAGCAATTTGATGCAGTGGTTCGACCAGAAAATATGGTTTCACCGAACGTAAAATAAGCTTCTGTAAAACGAAATAAGATCAGCGGTTTTTATCTGTTGCATAAGTGCGTACAATACGCATTAGATTTTTACCGCTGATGATGACCTATGCTAGACATATATTTGACAGATGTTCAGAAACGTATTCAATTTAAGGATTACCCAGGTGAGCATCCTGTTAAATTTATTCTAAATTTTAAAAAGATTTTCCCAAGTGTAATGGAGCTGTTACTTCCAGTATTGCCTGAAAGTGAAAATTTAGAGGAAATGACATGGGAGTCAAACACTGAAGATTTTGAACTATTTAAGTTGCTTTTAAGTGGTTGGGGGGTGATTGAACTACGTTTGACAGCCTTGGCAAAATTTAAGGATAAAAAATTTGCGGATGAACTAGTTAAGCGTGCACAACAAAAGCGCAAAACTGATGCCCAAAAACATGCAAAATTAAAAACAGTAGAACTCGATTATCTATTCATGCACGAAATTCATGCTTTGATTGACGCTGAATTGGTTGAGCTAGGTGAGAAGTTTTATTTACCAACATTAAGAGAAATCTGGAAAGCCCATCTTCCAAATAATGTATTGCAAGCCAACCTAGCTTGAGATTTATTTAAACCCCTGATTTAAAAAAGAAACCATTTGGCATCAACGGCTAAATGGTTTTTTATTCGCTAAATGATTCGATAACCTCATAAATTTTAGTTTTATTCTAAATATCGTATAAATGTCTCATGAGTCTTTTTTACCAAATATAAAAAATATGAATATGTTTTTACTTAATATTTATAAGTAAGTTGGAATTGATTTTGCATAATATTCAATATTAGCAAAGCACAGGCTAAGAATTAACCTTTTATTAAACCATCATTCAAGGCATGCAACATGGCAAATGAATTCCTGAACTTAATTGAACAACGCCGTACCATTTATGCATTGGCAAAAAATGTAGAACAAACACCTGAATATTTAACGGATCTAATTCAACGAACGATTCGTGAAAGTCCATCTTCATTTAATTCGCAATCTTCACGCGCCGTGATTTTATTTAATGCAGAACATGAAAAGTTTTGGAACTTCGTGAAACAAGAATTACAGGCTTACGCAACTGACGAAGCTGCGGCAGCTAAAACCGCGGCTAAAATGGATAGTTTTGCCGCAGGATTAGGCACAATTCTATTTTTTGAAGACATGAGTGTAATTGAAGATTTACAAACCCGATTTACTTTATATGCGGAAAACTTCCCAATTTGGGCAGAGCATTCTACTGCTATGGCTCAATTTGCAACATGGACAGCGTTGCATACAGAAGGGCTAGGGGCATCTTTACAGCATTACAATCCAATTGTAGATCAGCAAGTCCATAATGAATGGGACATTCCTCAAAATTGGAAACTACGTGCTCAACTTGTATTTGGTTCAATAGAGGCAGAAGCCAAAGCAAAAACTTATATTGAAAATGCCGAACGATTTAAAGTTTTCCAATAAACCTAGATTCGAATGAGGAAATAAGTCTTATGATTTCTTCTTTTAAGTGGTGTCGGTTCTAATCAATAAATTAAATAGATTTGGATAGATGAAAATAGATCTAGATTAAATTATTAAGTGATGAATCTTTCAGTTCAAATGGTTTGCAATGCAAACCATTTTTTTATTTAGTGTCGAACCAATTTCGGAAAGATAAATAGCCTAAGCATTTTATATATATTTCTAAAATAGCCTAAGCAAAAATAAGATTAATTTGCTCACGCAAAAAAACATGCCTTAAATTTTCATTTAAATCTTTATGCCAAAACATCCCCATCTTCATATAAGGTAACTCGGCAGGAACAGGAAAAATATTCAAAGATGAGCCGACTTGTAAGTGAGATAGGATTGTCTCTGGTAAGGTTAAAATCGCTTGATCATTCTGTTCTAATATTTGGAGGGCAGTCGAGTAGTTCTGGCAACGTAATAAAATGTTCCGATTCAATTGTTGACGTTGAAAATATATATCTTCTAATAATAACCCTGTACGGCGGGAAGATACGCCAATATGTGGAGAAGAAAAATAACGCTTTTCATTCATTTGAGCTTGTTGAGTACAGACAACGAAACGGTCATGTACCAGTGCTTGAAATTGGATTTTTTCTCCAAAATTTTGTTCCAGATCCATCACAAAATCAATTTGCTGTGCAGCCAAATCCGCAACAACCGTTTTACGATCTAATTTAAAACTCGTAAATTGAATCTCTAAATTGAGTTGTTGGAAGTGTTGAAAAAGGCGTGGGAAAATAATCGGTTCAATTTCATCATGGACTGCAATTTTAAGTGTTTTAATCATGATGGGTTCAAAGCTTTGTTTCTGAAGAGAAACATTTTGAATAGCATGCAAAGCTTTTTTGATGATGGGATAAGACTGTTCTGCAAACGGTGTAGGTAGCATCTTATGACCAGCGCGAATGAACAAATCATCTTGCAGTTGTAAGCGTAAACGTTGTAAGGCATGGCTAGCAGCAGATTGTGTAATATTGAGCATATGTGCTGATTTTGAAATACTTTTTAGCTCGTAAATAGCAATAAAAAGAGGATAAAGATTGATATCGATACGGTAGAACGTTGCTAAATCCATATCTACATTATTATGAATATTGCTCATAGTTTTAGATTAAATAAAATCATTTCATTCATACTAATTTTCAAGCTAATGTACTGTAAAGCGAAAATATACAAAATTCACAGGATAAACCTATGTTTGAACTCTCAGCACGTACAAAAGACTATATAGAACGTACGAACGCATTTATCACAAATGAAATTGAGCCAATAGAACCTGAGTTTTGGAATGAAGTACATCGCTTGAATCCAAGTGGGGATTGGACTCAGTGGCAATGGCCAGCGCAATTAGAACAGTTAAAAGCTAAAGCTCAAGCAGCAGGTTTATGGAATATGTTCTTACCCGATCCAATCTTGGGTGCAGGGCTTTCAGTGCAAGAATATGCGCATATTGCAGAGTTAACAGGTCGTAGCTTAATTGCCCCAACCGTATTTAACTGTAATGCCCCAGACAGTGGCAATATGGAAGTGCTATGGCGCTATGGTAGCGACCAACAAAAACAACAATGGTTAACACCATTATTGGAAGGAAAAATTCGTTCAGTATTTTGTATGACGGAACCCGCAGTCGCTTCGAGTGATGCAACCAACATGCAGGCAACTGCTGTAGTTGAGGGTGATGAAATTGTCTTAAATGGACGTAAATGGTGGTCATCAGGTTTAGGTGATCCAAATGCCAAAATGATTATTTTTATGGCGCATACCCCTGACGAAACTAAAGATCGTCATCATCAACATTCGATGGTTCTTGTACCGATTGATTCAGCAGGTGTAACCATCGAGCGTATGTTACCCGTATTTGGGGATTATGATGCACCACATGGTCATGGCGAAATTAGCTTCAATAATGTACGTGTTCCTGTATCTAACTTTATTGGTGGTGCGGGTCAAGGCTTTGAAATTGCACAAGGCCGTCTAGGGCCTGGTCGTATTCACCACTGTATGCGTTGTATCGGAGCAGCGGAAAAATCATTAGAGTTGATGATTGACCGTGGTATGAACCGTACCGCTTTCGGGAAAGAAATTCTAAAATTGGGTGGCAACTTAGAACGTGTTGCAGAAGCTCGAGTTGCCATTGATCAAGCACGTTTACTGACTTTATATGCTGCCTACAAAATGGATACTTTAGGCAACATGGCTGCCTTAACCGAAATTTCAGCCATTAAAGTGGTTGCACCAAGTGTATTGGAAAAAGTGGTGGATATGGCAATACAAATTCACGGTGGTGCAGGTGTTTCTCGTGACACACCATTAACTGGATTCTTTGCTCAAGCACGTAGTTTACGTTTAGCAGATGGCCCTGATGAAGTGCATAAAGGGATGATTGCAAAACTTGAACTGAAAAAGCGTGGATACGGCGCGCGTAAAAAATAAAGCTGTGGTAAAACTAAGTAAAGCATTCATATTCTAAAAATTAGGGATAACAAGTATGTCGGTAATTGATGTAGGTGGCAGTGTACGTGAAGGTGAAGAACTGGATGTACAAGCTGTAGAAGATTGGCTTAAGTCACAAGGCGTTGTATTAGAAGGACAAGTTGAAGTCACACAATATTCGGGTGGGGCTTCAAATTGGACGTATCGACTAAAATATGACAATACTGATCTTATTCTGCGTCGCCCACCTAAAGGTACTAAAGCAAAATCTGCCCATGATATGGCGCGTGAATATACGGTGCAGAAAAATCTGGCCCCGTTTTATCCTGTATTACCTGAGATGATTGGTCTTTGTCAGGATGAGTCTGTATTGGGTTGTGACTTTTATGTCATGAAACGCATTGCGGGTATTATTCCGCGCGCAAAACTTCCACCAGAATTACATTTTTCTGAAGCACAAGTGCATCAATTATGTGTGAATGTGATTGATAAACTGATTGAATTACATCAAGTACCTTACCAAGGTACAGAATTGGAAAAACTAGGTAAAGGTGAAGGCTATTGCCGTAGACAGGTTGAAGGTTGGGATCAACGCTTTGAGAAAGCACATACACTCAATGTACCGACCTTTAAATTTGTACGTAAATGGCTGATCGACAATATCCCTACTGAAGATTCCGCAACCTGTTTAATTCATAACGATTGGCGTTTTGATAATGTCATTTTAGATCCTGAAGATCCAACGCAAGTGATTGGCGTTTTGGATTGGGAGATGGCGACAATTGGCGATCCGCTGATGGATTTGGGTTCGGCATTGGCTTATTGGGTTGAAGAGAAGGACAGTAAAATTTTTAAAGCGACGCGACGCCAACCTACCAATATGCAAGGGATGTTTACCCGTAAGCAAGTTGTAGAATATTACTTGGAAAAGACAGGA
The DNA here is from genome assembly GCF_023824315.1 of Acinetobacter tibetensis. Lineage (NCBI taxonomy): Bacteria > Pseudomonadati > Pseudomonadota > Gammaproteobacteria > Moraxellales > Moraxellaceae > Acinetobacter > Acinetobacter tibetensis. Next base: position 1,605,487 of record NZ_CP098732.1, read on the forward strand.
TTACAGCCAGTCAATTGGACCTTTTACGAAGTGTTTGGCATCTTCCGTTTAGCTGTTATCGCGCAGCAAATTTACTATCGCTATTTCCATAAGCAAACTAACAATCCTGCCTTTAAAGATTTTTGGGTCATTATTCATGCCTTGCATATTCGTGCGTTGAAATTGATTGGTATGCAAAAGCTGGAAGCCAATGAAATTGCACATAAATATATGGAAAAATTTAAGGAAATTTTAGAAAAATGACCACCATTTATCTGATTCGTCATGGGCAAGCGTCTTTTGGTGCCGAAAGTTATGACAAACTTTCGGAGAAAGGAGAATTACAAGCGCAACGATTAGGTCAATATTTCAAACATATTTTAAAAGAATCACCGTATGTGGTGGCGGGTTCAATGCATCGCCATCAGCAAACGGCGCAATTGGCTTTGGCGGAATGCTTTCCACATAGCCCAGTGGTCACAGATTCGCAGTGGAACGAGTTCAATCATCAGCAAGTTTTTGCTCAGTATGAGCCAAGATTCAACGAACCGCATTTATTAAAATCTGATGTCGCGCAGCATGTAAATCCGCGTGCCTATCTGGCAAAAATATTTGAAGGGGCAATAGAGCGTTGGACAGGCGGTGAATATCATCATGAATATGAAGAGTCATGGCCAATCTTTAAAGATCGCGTCGAAACAGCATTACAAGAATTGTGTAATGAGTTAGCACAAACTAAACCTCGTTATGCGGTCATATTTACTTCAGGTGGTGTAATTTCTGTAGCAGCAGGAAAGATTCTAGAACTGAATCCTAGTCGCACATTTGCATTGAACTGGGCGATTACCAATACCAGTATGACCACTTTGCGTTTAGTTGGAAATGAACCGCAATTACTCAGTTTAAATGAGCATCATTTTATTAAAGCAGATGACTCAGAACTTTTAACATGGATATAACAAGGATTTCACCCATGGCAAAAACCATTTTAATTACAGGGGCGAGTTCAGGTTTAGGCGCAGGTATGGCGCGTGAATTTGCTCAAAAGGGCTACAATCTCGCGATTTGTGCGCGACGTATAGAACGTCTAGAAGCACTTAAACAAGAGCTTGAAAGTCAGTATGGTATTCAGGTGATTGCCAAAACTTTAGATGTGACTAATTATGATCAAGTGTTCGAAGTGTTTAAGGCTTTCCAACAAGACTTTGGCAAACTAGATCGGATTATTGTGAATGCGGGAGTCGGACAAGGTCGCCGTATTGGTAAAGGTAATTTTGAGATTAACCGAGCAACAGCCGAGACTAATTTTATTTCTGCATTGGCACAGTGTGAAGCGGCTGTTGAAATTTTCCGCGTACAAAATTCAGGGCATTTGGTGGTCATTTCTTCCATGAGCGCGGTACGTGGCTTGCCAAAACATTTATCGACTTATGCAGCCAGCAAAGCCGCAGTGGCACATTTAGCCGAAGGCATACGTGCAGAATTGATTGATACACCGATTAAAGTTTCGACTATATTCCCTGGTTATATCCGTACTGAGTTAAATGAAGGGGCGAAACAGTTACCGTTTGAAATCGATGAAAAAACGGGTTCTCATTTACTTGCAGAAGCGATTGAGAAAGCGCCTGTCAAAGCATATGTTCCAAAGTGGCCGTGGCTACCCATGAGCTTAGCGATGAAAGTTTTACCTTTGCGAATTGTAAATAAATTGGGGTAATTCCCTTTTAGCTTAGAAATATTCCTAAGTAATTTTATTTATTTTGAGAAGCCGACTGATTTTAAAGTGGGCTTTTTTTTCGACTAACTGTCTTAAAATAAAAGTATTATTAATTTAACAAAAATTTCAATTTGCTCGGAGAGGCTTACTTCCAGAAGCTTTTTATCAAGGGTAGCAGTTACTACGTGTCACATGTTGAAGTAATCAATAAACCTCATAAAACTGTTGGTTCCGTTGACAGCATTAGTGCAATTACACCTAAAATTTATGAACTTTTACAACCTATTTTAGTGGTTACTTTTCCAGTGTTCATAAGCAATATTCACCACTCATAATTAATTTCCTCTAAAATCAGCACAAGATGAATTGTTTTAAATATTTGAAATTAAATAAAAAATAAAGGTTTGGTTGAATATTTTTCTGGATTACTCAGATTATGTCTCTTATTTCGAGTAACGAGTTTCATAAGTCTCTATAAAATTTAAACTAATTGAACTATTCTTGCTTAGATCATTTTACGTGGAGAAGTAAATGCTTCCTCTGATTGTTAAGTACGCAATAACAGCAGGCATGGTTATACTTATTTCCGAAGTAGCAAAACGAAGTGACCGTTTAGGTGGGTTAATTGCAGCATTACCTCTAGTAACAGTACTGGTTCTGATCTGGATGAAATTAGAGGGACAGGAACCTCAAAAAATTGCCAATCATGCTCGGTATACTTTTTGGTATGTCATACCGACTTTACCCATGTTTTTAGCATTTCCTCCATTGTATCAACGTTGTGGTTTTTGGATTGCTTTAGGTACTTGTTGTATTATAACGATAATTATATTTTTGCTTTGGGCAAAGCTTTTACAACATTTTGGTATTCATCTCATTTAAATATAAGTGTTAATTTTAAGAAATGTCAGTTATAGAAACCCACCCACTCGAACCTTTTTTACCAGCAAATGCAAAATTACTGATGCTAGGCAGTTTTCCACCGCCCAAAACTCGTTGGAAAATGGATTTTTATTATCCGAATTATCAAAACGACATGTGGCGAATCTTTGGGCTGATCTTTTTCCAAGACAAGGCGTATTTTCTAGACCTTCCAAATAAGAATTTTTATGAGCAGAAAATCCGTGATTTTTTAACTGAAAAAGGGATCGCTATTTTTGATACGGCGTATCAAGTTGTTCGTTTAAAAGACAATGCCTCAGATAAATTTTTACATATAGAAACGCCGACCGATTTAACGACCTTATTAGCCAAGATTCCTTTTTGTCAAAACATTGTCACTACAGGGGATAAGGCGACAGACACGCTTATGTTATCCATGCCTGAAGGCACGGAAAAACCTATAATTGGGACAAGTTCGCAGACATTTTTTGCAGAGCGTGAGTTAACTTTATCTCGAATGCCATCATCTTCGCGCGCTTACCCATTAGCATTAGAGAAAAAAGCTGAAGCCTATCAACAGCTTTTTCAAAAAATTGGTTTAATTTAAATAGATGTATCTTTTAAGTTAAAGCTTTAGGCATACTTTTTGGCATAGAAGACACACATAATGACGGCAAAACACACGAGAATCATGGAAAAATCGATGGCTTCATGAAGTACTAGAGTGCAAAGTATGAGTCCCAAAAAGGGTTGTAAAAGTTGAATTTGCCCAACACGTGCAACTCCTCCTAATGCCAAACCTTTGTACCAAAACACAAAACCAATCAACATGCTAAATAGGGAAACATAGAACAATCCTGCATATGCTGTAATAGGAATAGATGCCCAGTTTTCAGGATAATAAATTCCAAATAACAGCAACATTAAAGGCAAAGCAATAATCAATGCCCAGCAAATGACTTGCCAACCACCAAGCTGCTTTGAGAGTTGTCCACCTTCGGCATAGCCTAAACCACAAACCAATACAGCCATGAGCATATATAGATCAGCACTAAGATGAAAACTTTGCTGATCTTGAAACCACATAAATATGGCAACAAAGCTGCTGCCTATGATTGCAGAAAGCCAAAATTTACTCGAAGGTCTTTCGCCTGCACGTAACACGGCAAAAATGGCGGTAGCTAAAGGGAGTAATGCCACGAAAACAAGGGCACGTGCAGCAGTCATGTTTTCTAAGGCAAGAGCGGTGAAAAATGGAAAACCAAATACAACGCCAAACGCAATCACAATTAAAGATTTGATTTGTTTCAGGTTCGGGAAGGGTTGTTGAAACAAAATTAGGCATACAATTGCAAACCCAGCGGCAATGACAGCACGAGCGCCAGTAAGAAATTCTGGGCTGAATCCGACCACAGCAAGACGTGTGGCTGGCATAGAGCCTGCGAAAATGACCATGCCTAAAAAGCCATGTATCCAACCCATATTACTTTGCTTCATGCTTAAATCTCATTTTTCTATGATTCAATTACATGCCAAATGAGAAGCTCTAAACAGATACAATCCAGTACAATTTTAAATAACTGTATTGGTATACAATTTGTACTGTCAGAGATCTATTAAATTGAATACTCAGCTATGTATACGCAAAGCAAAATTGATATTGTGATTGAACAAATCAAATCACAAATCGCGAACCAGCGTTTTGTTGTTGGGGCGCGCTTACCTTCCGTACGGCGTTTAGCGCAAGATCTAAATTTTTCAATTTCGACAGTGGTAGAGGCGTATGCACGCTTAGTTACAGAGGGTGTACTCGAGGCAAGAGCGGGTTCTGGTTTTTATGTTAAAGGGCAGATGCAAGCGAAAAAAATAGCAGAACATCATGTTCAATATGATCGGGAAATTAATCCTTTATGGATTTCACGCCAATCTTTGGATGCGAATGAAGAAACGCTTAAACCTGGTTGCGGCTGGTTGCCTCCAGAGTGGATGCCTGAAAGCAGCTTGCGTAAGGCTTTAAAACACGCAGCGAAATCATCTTTAAAGATGCTGGTAGAATATCCTGTACCGCATGGTCATATGGGCTTAAGGCAATGGATTGCCCGTAAAAATAATCAGTATGAAATACAAGTTGAACCCTCACAAATCTTAATTACAGATTCTGGGACTCAGTCCATCGACTTAATTTTTCGTGTACATTTGAAAGCCGGGGATGTGATTCTAGTCGATGATCCATGCTATTTTAACTTCCAAGCCCTCATTCAAGCCCATCGCTTACAAGCAATTGCAATTCCATTTACAACTCAAGGCCCTGATATTGAAAGTTTCGAACAAGCCTTACAATATCAACCAAAGCTTTATCTAACCAATTCTGGAATTCATAATCCGACAGGGGCAACCTTATCTGTTCAAAGAGCCTATCAAGTTGCCAAATTGGCGGATCAAGCGAATCTATTGATTGTTGAAGATGATATTTTTTCGGAATTTGAATATGTTCCCGCGCCACGTTATTCCACACTTATGGGTTTGGGGCGGGTGATTCAAATTGGCAGTTTCTCTAAAACCTTAACCGCTTCGCTACGCTGTGGTTATATCGTTTCTAATTCTCAGGATATTGAAAAATATATTGATTTAAAAATTGCAACGAATTTTAGTAGTGGACATTTAAATGCAGAAATTGTGTTTGCTGCACTTATGGACAGTCAATATTTAAAACATATCGAGTCATTAAAAAAGAAACTCAATACCAGTATGGGATTGTGCATTCAACGATTAAGGCAACTGCGTATTGAACCTGTACTTATTCCCAAAGCTGGAATTTTCTTATGGTGTAAACTGCCTTCAGAGATTGATGCGGCAGAATTATCTCGACGCTGTTTAAAACGCGGATTAATTCTTGCTCCAGGACACGCATTTAGCCAATCAGAAGGTGCAAAACATTTAATGCGTTTTAATGTGGCGCAGTGTATGAATCCCCAAATATTTGAGATTATTGCGCAAGTGATGGATACCTTTAGTTTTGATCATGAAAAACCTAATTCCGAAATGCTGACCAACAACAATGAAACACAATCGAATTAAGCTTCTTTAGATGAGAAAATATATAAGATGTAATGATTATGTCATTACATCATCCATTCAATCGGTAAGTAGGACAAACTCTTAAAAGTAAATCGCTGAAATTTAGTGGTGTGCGGATCAACATTATATTCAGTCACTTGCCCATTCTCATGATGTTCGAGCCAAATGATTTCCCCTTGAGGGTTGAGTTTTAATTCGTAGGCAACTTGTGGTAAATAACTGTCCATGGCATGTGTAACAAGGTTTTGTAAATGATCAGATTCGACAACTAATCCAACTTCAGTATTTAAGTTCACTGAACGAGGGTCAAAATTAAATGAACCAATAAAAACTTTGCCATCTACGTCAAAGAATTTGGCATGTAATCTTGATGAGCTTTTTGCTTTAGCAGGAATCAGGTTACCTGTGAGCACTTCATACCAAGTACGCTGTTTTCTCTGAATATCAGGCTTAAACTCATAAAGTTGAATACCATTTTTAAGCAGTTCTTTCCGATATTTCTGGTAGAAGGCATGTACTATAGCAACATCATTTGCTAAAAATGAATTGGTTAAAACACGAACTTTAATATTTTGATGTGAAATATCTGCAAGGAACGCTGTTCCATCTTTAGTGGGTACAAAATAAGCCGAGACTAATTCTAAATGTTCTTTAGGAATACCCATTGCATGTTTCAGTTGAGAATAGAGCAATTTATCGTGTGCGATATTGCCAAGCGTTTTTTCTGGATAATCAGCCAAGAATTGTGCTTTAACCCATTCAATCTTACGTTCCCGTAATTGCGTCATAATTTGTTTTTGTGCAAAATCTAGTCGGTTAATAAACTGTTCTCTTCCGAGATCGTTCATAGCATGACTTTTACGAAGTAAATCTAAATCATCTACCGATCCAACCCCAATCAATTGCTGTACTGAATAACTCAGGTCATTATTCCAGAAGTTAATAAAAATTTGATTGGCAGATTTTACGGCATTACCAAAGAACAAGATGTCCATATCGGTAAATTGAAAATCATTACCTGCATCAAAATATTCACGACTTATATTACGTCCCCCAGTCACTGCAATGGCACCATCGGCAATAATTAGCTTGTTATGCATACGATGATTGATTTGTTTCAAGCGGAAAGCATAATCAATGACCCTAAAATTACGGTATTTGTAGGGGTTGTAGATTTTGATTTCGAAATTTGGATGTGCAACCAACTTTTCAAGTAATGGATCTAATTTGGTGCCATTTTGATCATCAATCATGAGACGGACTTTAACGCCACGGTCTGCGGCTTTTAACAGTTCGGTCAGCATCATATGACCTAAGGAATCATCTTCCCAAATATAATATTGTAAATCGAGCGTATGTTTCGCTTCTCGTATTAAGTGAATACGTGATGCGATACTCATAAATGCATCATCTAATGCTAAATAGGCAGTAAGTCCTTGCTTGAGTTGGGCATCAACATTTTGGCGTTGTATCCAATGTTCAGTGTGGTAGTTTGAAGCAGATTCTTTCTTTGCCTGATTTGGTGGAAGGCTACAAGCCGTGAGTAAACCTAAGTTTGCACATAATAATAAGGAGAAATATCTGGTATTTTTTTGCATCTTGTTCTAATTCATTATTACCAATATAAATACATATTATCATGCGGTTATTGTTGAATTAAGGCTTTAAAAGCGGTTACTGTAGTCCATCTGTTAAATATCGATATAAGGGAACATGGCATGAAATCACGTGCAGCCGTAGCCTTTGCGCCAGGACAGCCACTTCAAATTGTAGAAATTGATGTTGCTCCACCAAAAAAAGGGGAAGTATTGGTTAAAATTACCCATACGGGTGTATGCCATACCGATGCATTTACGCTATCAGGTGATGATCCAGAAGGTGTTTTTCCTGCTGTATTGGGGCATGAAGGTGCAGGTATTGTCGTAGAGGTGGGTGAAGGTGTAACCAGTGTTCAACCTGGCGATCATGTTATTCCACTCTATACCGCAGAATGCGGTGAATGCTTATTCTGTAAATCAGGTAAAACCAATCTTTGTGTTGCAGTCCGTGCAACTCAGGGCAAAGGTGTAATGCCAGATGGTACGACGCGTTTTTCATATAATGGTGAACCAATTTATCATTATATGGGCTGTTCTACGTTCAGTGAATACACAGTGGTTGCAGAAGTTTCTTTGGCAAAAATTAATCCAGAAGCCAATCCTGAGCAAGTCTGCTTGTTAGGTTGTGGTGTAACAACAGGGATTGGTGCAGTACATAACACAGCCAAAGTACAAGAGGGTGACACAGTTGCAGTATTTGGCTTGGGCGGTATTGGTCTGGCCGTGGTACAAGGGGCAAAACAAGCGAAAGCAGGTCGTATTATTGTTGTAGATATGAATCCTGACAAATTTGAGTTAGCCAAACAGTTTGGTGCGACAGACTTTTTAAATCCAAAAGACTACGAACAACCAATTCAGCAAGTGATTGTTGAAATGACGGGTTGGGGTGTTGATCATTCATTTGAATGTATTGGTAACACCAACGTTATGCGTTCAGCATTGGAATGTGCGCACCGAGGTTGGGGACAATCAGTAATTATTGGTGTGGCTGGTGCGGGTCAGGAAATTTCAACACGCCCATTCCAATTGGTTACGGGGCGTAAATGGATGGGTACAGCTTTTGGTGGCGTAAAAGGGCGTACACAGCTCCCAGGTATGGTTGAAGATGCGATGAAAGGCGATATTCAACTGGCACCTTTTGTAACCCATACCATGGGCTTAGACAAAATTAATGAAGCATTTGATTTAATGCATGAAGGAAAATCCATCCGCTCTGTCGTTCATTTTTCTGAATAAGTGAGTCCAGTTACTAGAAAAGACCGAGCAAAGGCTTGGTCTTTTTTTATCTACATCTAAAATTTTTATGGAAATAGATTGGCAAAAAGTAACTTTTGTTAGACAAAAAATGATAATAAATGCCAAATGATATGTTTTGTCCTCATCTGACATAGAGCACTACAACAGTTAAATTTATTGTAAACTCAGCAATAAAAGACAGTTGTATAAAAATATAGATTGATTCAGATGGGTATAATTATGGGAAATCATGTGCAATATAAGCCAGAGTGGATACGCGAAGACTTTGTCGATTTTATCGCGGAAAAAATTCATCCAATTTGGGCGTGGAAAAAAATTAAGGCTCAACTCATTGCACGTAAAGCATTGAGTGATGATTTTATTCAGTTACAGTTACGACCAAATCAAAACTTTAGACCTGAGATAGCTCAGGCAGGGCAAAGCCTGCTGCTCACAGTTGTGATCGCAGGTGTTCGACAACAGCGCAGTTATTCTATAGTCGACATCCTCGACAATGGTGATGTGCTGATTACCATAAAACAACAGGGCTCTGTTTCAAGAGCCGTAACCAACTTAGCTTTAGGCGCAGTCATTGAAATCTCTCAAGCTCAGGGCGAGTTTGTATTTAAACCGCAATCGAGTCAAGCAAGCTTATTCCTTGCCTCAGGAAGTGGTATTACCGCCATTTATGCTTTAGTCAAACAGGCGTTGAAAAGCACAGAACATCCTATCGATTTGATATATTTTACGCGTGATAATGCCTACCATGCAGAACTAGAAGCCTTAGCAGCACAATATCCGCAGTTTAAATATCATTCATTTAACACATTGAAAAATAAGCAATATCTTAGTGAATCTCTACTTCAGCAGCTCGTACCAGACTATCAACAGCGCGAGTGTTATGCCTGTGGTGCGAATAATATGATGAAGCATGTGCAGCAGCTTTATGCTGATCAAAGCATCTCGCATTTGCTCAAGACAGAATATTTTAAGATCCAGATTGATCAAACACTCGAAGCGCAACCTGTGACTTTCCTCCGTGCACAACAAGAGTTTTTAGCCACAGATAATTTGTTGGAAAGTGCAGAAAAAGCAGGGCTTAAACCCGCACATGGCTGCCGTATGGGAATTTGCAATACTTGTTCTTGCACCAAAGTACAGGGGGTAGTTCGAAATGTGCTCACGGGCGAAATTGATGAGCAGCGTAATACTCAGATCAAACTGTGCATTTCACAGGCGATTAGCCCAGTTGTGATTAATTTATAAAAGTTTAATGTAGGGACAAATAAAATGAATAAACCCGTTAATTTCCAAAGCAATAGCAAATCTCAGTATCTAACAGATGAAGAAATTCAGTCCTTTGGAGAAAAGATCGAAGCCATTCGTCGTGAAACGATGCAAAGTTTAGGTGAACCAGATGCTGCTTATATCTATAAAATCCGAAATTTTGTCCGCTATAGTGAAATTGCCTCACGCGGTATGTTGATGTTCGCTGGCTGGTTACCACCTGTTTGGTTATTGGGGACAGGGCTGTTGGGAATTTCTAAAATTGTTGAAAATATGGAGTTGGGGCATAACGTGATGCATGGTCAGTTTGACTGGCTGAATGACCCAAGCCTAAATGGTGCAAACTATGATTGGGATACCATCGCAACAGGCGATGATTGGAAATATACCCATAACTATGTTCATCATACTTATACCAATATTGTTGGAAAAGACCACGACGTCGGCTATGGCCTAATTCGAGTAAGTGAAAGCCAAGCTTGGGAGCCAAGATTTTTATTCAACATTCCTTTAGCCATTCAACTGATGATTTTTTTTGAATGGTATGTGGGCGTACAAAATTTACATTTGGAAGATGTACTGGCATATAAAACCAAAACATGGCGTGAAGTTTGGCAAGATTCAATCAAATTACGCAAAAAAGTAACGCGCCAAGTGATTAAAGACTATGTCTTTTTTCCATTGATTGCGGGACCAAATGCCATTCCAGTTTTTGCAGGCAATGCCGTAGCCAATGTGATCCGTAGTTTATGGGCATCAGCAGTGATCTTTAATGGACATTTTACCGAAGATGCAGAAACCTTTGAGTTAGACAATACCGAAAATGAAACTCGGGCAGAGTGGTATTTACGCCAAATTCGGGGTTCGAGTAATTTTTCGGGTACGCAAGGGCTACATATTTTAAGTGGGAATTTAAGCCATCAAATTGAGCACCATCTATTTCCAGACATGCCTGCCAATCGTTATGCAGAAGTAGCTCCAAAAATTAAAGCATTATGTGCCGAGTATGGAATTCATTACAATGAAGCCAGTTTCACCAAACAGTTTGCAAGCGTTTGGGTTCGACTCGCCAAATGTTCATTACCCAATGACTGGAAGGAGCAGTTGAAACTGACTATGCAAAAGAAATTGAAGCGATGGGGTTAAAATCTCGATCATTCAATGGATTGATAAGTAAAAGTTGCTCTAGACATAACTATTATTCCTAAAATAAAGGTTGTCAAAGGCAGTAATAAGGCGTATTTTTAATTTCAGATACTTTTTTGATGAAACAAAGATGTTAAAGCAACCTTTAATCGCAAACGCTTATTTTTATTTCTGGCAGTTTAGCTAATTGCCTGAATGCGTTTGGGCAAAATAAAGGTTGCCCACCAGTTGATACCTGATCGGCAACCCCGGTCAGGTTTTTTTATGCTTTGTTTTTTATAATTTTTTTAGGAGATTCACATGTACGCATTTAACACTTCATATTTTAGCAACGGTTATTGGTTTTACTTTAGTCAGCTTATGACTCAATCCTTATCATCCCATAGACCCAAAACGCACAAATAAAAGATCGGACTGAACAACAGTCCAAAGGAAAGACCAATGAATGCTTTAAATACTGCACTACAACATCAAACGAATACACAAGAAGCTCTATTGAGTTTGCCTCAGCAACTCAAAGCACAACTTCCTCTTTCTGCACTACTTGCGGCTCAGATTGCTGAACATCGTCAAATTATTCAAAATATTTTATCTGGTGAAGATTCACGCCTATTGGTGATTACAGGACCATGTTCCCTTCATGACCCTGTCGCAGCTTTGGAATACGCGCAAAAACTACAACAATTACAAGCGCAAGTTTCTGATCAAATTTTTCTAGTCATGCGTGCTTATATTGAAAAACCACGTACCACAGTGGGCTGGAAAGGTTTTATGTACGATCCTGACTTAGATGGTTCATCGAATTTACAATCAGGTTTGGAACAGTCTCGTCAGTTATATTTACACATTATTGAAATGGGCTTGCCAATTGCGAGCGAAATTTTAAGCCCAATGGCTACAGCTTATTTTGATGATTTATTGGCATGGGGAGCGATTGGTGCTCGCACCAGTGAATCACAAATTCATCGTGAAATTTCGAGCCAAATGCCATACAGCATTGGTTTCAAAAATGGTACGGATGGTTCAATTCAAATTGCGTTAGATGCCATTCAATCGGCTTCAAATGCGCATCAATTCTTGGGAATGAGTCAGTCAGGTTTACCTTGTATGCTTCAATCTCATGGTAATCCACTTGCACATTTAATTTTACGTGGCTCAAATACAGGTCCGAACTATCAGGCAGAAGAAATCAACAAAATTAAGGCCAAAACCAAAGGGGTTTTACCTGCTTTAGTGATCGATTGTAGCCATGGTAATAGCAATAAGAAGCCACAATTGCAGTCAGAAGTGCTCCGTCAAATTGTGAGTGAGCGTGAGCAAACAAATGTTCGTGGGGTTATGCTAGAGAGTCATTTGGTCGAAGGGAATCAAAAGATTTCATGCGACATGATTTATGGTCAGTCTGTAACAGATGGTTGTATTGGTTGGGAACAAACTGAACACCTATTGTTAGAAGCTGCACAACAATTAAGAAAACTACAATAATAAAATATTGATTGTAAAAAGCCTCTGAAATCAGGGGCTTAATTTTTTGTATGCTATTTTGTTGTAGTGACCACACAGAATTTATAAAACAATAAGCTCAGTAATACGATGACCGCACATAAGAGATAGGACATGCTATAACCCTGTGCTGTGATTAAAATACCTAAAAGTATTGAACCCAATGCAATGCCTAAATCGTAAAAAGTGAAAAAGGTGGATGTTGCATGACCAATCCGTTGAGGTGCAGCGCGTTGAATAGCCAGCGTTTGCAGGCAGGGTTGCACAGAGCCAAATCCCATACCAATAAAAATAGCTGCAAACATAAATCCAATTAAACTATTGATTTGGCTTAATACAATAAGACCCACTGAAAACAAAGCTAAAGCTGGGTAAATGACATAGCTTGGACCCTTACGGTCATAAATTTTTCCAGTGAAAGGGCGTAGGCTCATCATCGAAATTGCGAAAACAATAAAAAATAGACTGGCATAAGCAAGTAAGTTTTTCGATGCGGAATAGGTCGAGATAAATGACATAATGCTGGTATAAGCAAATGAAACCATCATCGCCATAATAGAAACAGGCAGCGCTTTCTTCTCAATAAAATCATGAATCGAGAGTTGTCTTTTCTGTGGAGCTAGCGTGTTCGAAGTCGTCGTATGAATGGGGATTAAAAAACAGAAGATAAAACCGAGACAGACAATTGCAGCGAGAATACTTGCAACAACAGCATAGGACAATGGTTGAATGAGTGATAAACCAATGAGTGGACCTAAGACAATGCCCAAATTGACTGACATGACGAAATAGCCCATACCTTCGCCACGGCGTGAATCTGGAATGAATTCGTTGGCAATAGGCACAGTGACTGTGGTTAAAATACTAAACCAAATTCCATGTAAAAAACGTAGCCAGAGTAAAACCTCTAGATTATCTGCAAAGATGTAGGCAACGGAAAATAAACAGAACAGAAGCTCAGAGATAAAAAGTGTTTTTTTTCGACCAAACTTTTCAATGATTAATCCACTGAAAGGGCGTACCGCAATAGAAGATGCCATAAATAAAGTCATGGCCAATCCTGCTTGAGCAAGGCTGCCATGTAAGTCTTGTAAAATATAGATGGGCAGAATTGTGGTTTGCGCAAAATAAAAGATAAATAGAAATAAGTTATTGGCTAGACACAGTATAAAAGACTTATTCCAAAGCTGAATTGTAGATGAATGCGACATAATTGACCCAGAAGTAGAAAGGGAATCATGACAATGTGGCTATCACTATTTTTATGTATTCCCTGAGCATACCAAGGTCATGAAGATGAGGTTTAATCATAACCAAGTAAAGATGAAAAATAAAGTAAATTGATATTTTGATATATTTATTTATATTAATGTCTTTTATATTTAATAAAATTATCGTTATTTGATATTGGCAGGTTTTAAATATAAAAAATCAGCCCGAAAGCTGATTTTTAAGAAACAAGGATAACTTAGAGTCCTGCTTCATAGTCCGCACTAGACAACAATGTGTTTACATCATCGATGTTATTTGGTTTGATTTTATAAATCCAACCTTTGCCATAGGGTGCATCATTGACAAAGTCAGGATCATCTTCCAGTGCTGTATTTACTTCTACGACAACCCCAGAAATAGGCGCATGAATGTCAGAAGCTGTTTTCACAGATTCAACAACACCTGCTTGTTCACCAGCAGTCACTTGTTGTCCCACTTCTGGCATTTCGACATAAACTAAATCGCCTAAGGCATCCTGCGCATGGTCTGAAATCCCAGTTACAACAAGATCACCTTCAATTTTCACCCACTCGTGCGTGCTCGCATATTTCAAATCTGAAGGATGATTCATGATGACTCCTTAAAAGTATTCATTTATTTTTGTCATGCTTTATACATGTTTTTACATAAAAACAAAAGGCTTATAGGTATGGATCTTTACGCCAATTACTTGGGCTACGTCCACTCCAACGTTTAAAAGCACGACTGAAATTGGCAACATCACTATAGCCCAGTTCATCTGCAATTTGTTCAAGGGTGTAATCCGTTCGGGAGAGTAGCGACGTTGCATGTCGATAGCGTACTTCATCGACAATCGTTGAAAAAGAGGTTCCTTCGGTCGCTAACTGGCGCTTCAAGGTTCTATCAGACATATGTAAGCGATAGGCCACATTTTCAATACTTAAATAATGCTGCTCTGAATGCGTCAAAATGTCGCGAACCGCCATAGAGAGCCGTCTGCGCTCACCTAAAGCCGAAAGTTCGGCTTCACATTGGTTAATTGCAATTTGACTCGCAATCGGGTCAGCATTCATCATTTTCAATGCGAGGTATTTTTTGTCAAAGCTCATCAATAAATGAGGTTGATCAAAACGAAATTGATGATTTGGGAACTTAGTAATATAGCGTTCAAAACCTTCAGGTTGGGTGAAATCAAAATCAATCTCACCACCTAAATCTGTTACCCCTGTAATGGCTTTGGCCATAGAAATGATACCAATGATTAATGCAATACAAATTTCTGAACGTAAGGGTTCTATATTGACATCACTTCTGAGCTGCAAAGTTGCTTTTTCAGCAAAAGTAGAAAAATAGATTTGTAAGAAGGGCAATCTTAATTGCACAAAGCGGTTGGCGAGGACAAGGGCATCGGTAATATCATTTGCGGTCATAATGGCATAACCAATAAAACCATGAATAGAAATACGCATTTGCGTACCCAAATGATAACCAAGTGTTGATTCACCTGTCAGGGTCAAGGCATGTTGAAGTAATGCATTGGCGACTGAAGTCGAGATTCGAAAATCTGGCTCCGCTAATTTTTCACTATTGAGTTGAAACGGGGCAAATAAAGTATCTGCATTATAACCCCAGCGTGACACGACATCTAAAAGTAACAGACCATAGACTCCAGGAATTCCTTGGTCTTGTCTAGACGAAATAGTATTCATGCGCGATCCATTGCACGTTTAATGTTGTTATATCAATCAGTTTTTATATTGGCATGAAACAGAAGCAGGTGCCTTATAAATTGTTCGACAAACCGAACAAAGCTGATTCTAAAATCATGTGTGATTTTAGAATCATCATCTTTTAAAGATCAGGTCGATAGTTTTTACTAAACACTAAAATTTTGGTATTGCCCAGTAATACCGCTTCACCATTTTGATTGAGTGTTTCGGTGGTGTAACTCACAATAGCTCGATCAGGTTTGGATTTAGACGGTTTAATTTCAGTTATTTCTACCTCAACATGAATCTGGTCACCTGCGCGGGTGGGTCTAGGCCAACGGACTTGAGCTTCGGAACCGATTAAGCCATACGCTACAGGAAAACATTCTGTCCACAATCGCATGGTTACCGCAGAAGTATGCCAACCACTGGCAGCTAATCCTTTAAAAATAGGATGGTTAGCTGCCGCTATCTCGTTGGTATGAAACGGTTGCGGATCAAATTGATGCGCAAAATGCTTAATTTCGTCGACAGTCATTTCATAAGCACGGCTTTTAAAGCGATCACCGACGTGTAGATCTTCCAAATACAACATCAAGCACTATCCTTATTTTTCAGTTCATGTTGTTCAATTAAAAAACCGCCAGTTTGGCGTTGCCATAATTGCGCATAAATACCATTCAAGGCAACCAATTCATCATGCGTACCTTGTTCTGCAATTCGGCCCTGATCTAAGACAATCAGACGGTCCATTTGTGCAATGGTAGAAAGTCGATGTGCAATTGCAATAACCGTTTTATCTTGCATTAAATCATCCAGACTGGACTGAATTGCAGCTTCAACTTCAGAGTCTAAAGCACTGGTCGCCTCATCAAGAATCAGAATAGGGGCATCTTTTAAGAATACTCGTGCAATTGCAATACGCTGACGTTGACCACCCGAAAGTTTTACCCCACGTTCGCCGACATAAGCGTCATAACCTTTATGACCACGAAGGTCGGTCAGTTGTGGAATAAAGTCTTCTGCTTTGGCTTTACGAACGGCATCATACATGTCTGCATCACTGGCATCTGGGCGTCCGTATTTAATATTTTCTGCAACGGTACGATGCAATAGCGATGTATCTTGCGTGACTAAGGCAATACTTTTACGCAAGCTGTCTTGGCTTACATCCTCTATATTTTGTCCATCGATTAAAATACGACCTTGGTTGATGGTATAGAAATGTAATAACAATTGAATCAGCGTAGATTTTCCGGCACCAGAACGCCCGACAATACCAATTTTTTCACCTGGACGTATGGTGAGATTAAAGTGATCAATGACATTTTTTTCATTATAGGCAAAACAGACATCTTCAAACTTAATTTCGCCGTGTTTCACCTCAAGCGTAGTTGCATTCGGTTTATCCTGAATACTAATAGGACGCCCTAATGTTTTCATACCATCTTGAATAGTGCCGACATTTTCAAATAAAGCAGATGTTTGCCACATCATAAATTCGGCAATACTGTTGAGTTTTAAAATCATGGCGGTAGTTGCAGCGATAATCCCCAGCTCTGCACGACCTTCCATCCACAACCATAAAGCTGTTCCAAGTACACCTGCATAAAGTACAATACTGAGTGAGTTAATGCTTATTTCATAACCTGAACCCAATCGCATTTGTTTATATACTGTTCGCATAAACTCTTGCATGGATGACTTGGCATACTCACTTTCACGACCAGCATGAGCAAACAGCTTTACCGTTTGAATATTGGTATAGGCATCGGTTACTCGACCGGTCATGACCGCACGAGCATCGGCTTGTTCATTTGAAATTTTGCTGAGTCGAGGGATGAAATACCACGCTGCGAGCAGGAATAAAGCCAACCAGACCAATAGGGGAATAATCAGAAATGGGGAGATTGAGCCGAGTACAATACTGACTGTAAAGAAGTAGATCAGAACATAAGCCAGCATATCGCCTAAAATCATCCAGAATTCACGCACCGCAAGGGCTGTTTGCATGACTTTGGAAGAAAGTCGCCCTGCAAAATCATTATGAAAGAAATCAAGACTTTGCTGTAATAATAAATTATGAAACTTCCAACGCAGACGCATTGGGAAGCTGCTAAATAGAATTTGGTGTTTAATAATGGACTGAAAGTTAGCAAAAAAGATATTGCCCAGCAATATCATGCTTAGAAGCATTAAATTTTGTCGATGTTGTGCCAAAAACGTATCGGGTTGACTTTTACTGAGCCAATTGACTAAGTCGCCAATTTTGGCATACAACAAGGCTTCAAAACTTGCAGCGCCTGCGGTACAAAGCACTAAAATAAGCAGGTAAGGACGTATGCCTTTGGATGCACTCCAGACAAATGCAAAGAAAGTTGTAGGCAGTGGATCTTTTAAACCTTGACTAGGATAGGGATCTACACGCTTTTCGAACCATCTAAGCATTAATATTAACCTCTTGGTAAAATTGCATAATTTAGAAATAACAATAAGATAAATAAAATTTTCACAAGAAAAAAGTCGGGATTGTATTTTCAAAGATAACGGATTAGGAAGATGAAAACGTTCATTTGTCCTAAATTCATATGTAAAAGTACAACCGAAATTTGTTTGAATTCATTGTAATCCATATCAATCTAACGCACCATCATAAAGTCAGCTAACACGGATGGTGTTGATGTTCACATTTTTGTCATGTTTTTCAATTATAAAAAAGTAAGCCTAATCCGAAACTTTAAAAACACATGAATGATTTATCTGTAAAGAAAATAAACAAGCAAATTGACGAATTTACACAAACTGGAAAAATACCAAGCGAGTTAGTTTTTGGCTATAAAACTTATGCGGTACTCATGCAAGATGATAAATTCGCAGATCAAATCATGAAAGGAAATGAAAATCCAATCTGTAGATTTTATAAAAAACTCAGAATTACTTTGGTTACGGATAAACACTATTTTCAAGTGAAATAACGGGGAATTGAATTGAAAAATAATGATCGGTTATTTCTATAAAAATATATTTTAATATAGAATACTCCGTCAATAATTATTAGAAAAATGTGCAAAGAGTCGTATTTTTTTGGAAAAAAATGATAAAATTTTTATCGATACAGGCTTATTGATAACTTTAATACCCTGTAATTGTTAACTTAAATAATTGAATCAATAATAAAGGTGACAATATGAGAGGATGTGTAGAACGATACGATTCCCAAACACAATTGGGCATGATTCGTGATGAGTGTGGTGAATGGTTCTATTTTGCGGTGGAGCAATGGAACGATCCTAATAATTTACCTATTGATGGTCTAATTGTTGATTTTGTCATAGACGGTGCTGACGTAACTTCTGTTTGGGAAGTAACAAATACGCATTAATTTTATTTTCAGCTTTATCCACTCTTCAAAAAACATTGAATCAGGTCTACTTAGGTAGACCTGATTTATTAATCTACCCCGAATCCTGTTTAAGCCAATGATTCTATAATTTGAATGGTTGGCTTATTTCGGTGATTTAATTGGTATGCACATAAAAATGTATAAATACCCGCTAAATAGCCTGTAACACTTCGGGCTCTAGTCGTCACTAGATTGTAAGTCCCTTTCAGCAAGCTGAATAAAGTTTCTATTTTATTACGTTGTTTCAGATGGTGTTCATCTGCTTTTGAGCACAGTATAGATTGCATGTTCTTTCGATGATAAGTAATTAAATCAGTGCCTTGTACTTTTAATCTGCTCTTTAATTCCTGACTAATATATTCTCGATCAGCATAGAGTTTAACTTCTAATCCTCCGACTAATTGCTCAACCATTCTGATATCTGCTGTATGTCCATTCGATAAAGCTGTACTCACAATCTCTCCTGACGAATTCATCATTCAACGTAGCTTAGAGCCAAAGAACCACCCCATGGAACTTTTTCCACGTGTTACAGTTGCAATTGCTGCTAGGGATTTATGTCGTTGAATCCGCTGATTTTTATAGACAGTTAATGTCGTTGAGTCAATCCATAAATATTGTTTGTATTGACCTTTCATCAAAGCTATATGTAAAGCATGTAGTGCTAATGGATGTATATTCATCAGGTGAATCATACGTTGGTAACAAGGCAAGCTTTTAAATAAATGACTTTTATCCTGTTTCAACTATGAGAAAAATGCTTTGAAATGATTGAAGTGAGAACACTTATACCAAATGGCGATAAAGGTGATTTCTGAGATACTCAGGTGTATAAAAAAAGCCTCAGCAAGATATTGGGGCTTTTTTTATACATCAGTGAACATTTTACTGATTTTTTTGATCTTTTTTCCGTTGTATATCTTCGTAATCCTTCTGATTTTGTTGGCGCTGTTGATCTGGTCTATAGTGTTGATGTTGTTGATGAGCTTGCTTTTGTTGCTGATCCTGTTTGTTTTGATGATATTGCTGATCTTGCTGTTTTTTTTCGAGCTCTTGATCAATTTCTTGTTGCCTATGTTGATCACTTTCTTGATTAGCCATGCTAAATCCATCCATTTTAAAATGAGCTAATGATAAATTTACATATTTATCATTATAAAGCTAGCCACTTCATGTGACATTTTTTTTCATTGTAAAATGCGTGATTTTAAATAAAAATATATGATTAATTAGGATGAAGTTATTTAAATTTTTTTTAAATATAAATTACATTAGCTACTTGATAAAACATATTTTTTTTATTTTAAATGATTTAGGTTTTAATTGAATTTAAGTGTCTGCATAATAATTTTAGTGGTAATTCATATTTTTCAGTATTGTGATGTCCTGAATTTTTTCGGGTACAAGCCGATAAAACTCTCACGGGTGAATTGTCTGTATTAGTTTGGGTTATAAAAAGATATCCAGGACTGCACAAATGGCACCTAGCATGAGGTGAGAGCTCATTAATTGTTGTAACTACGGTTTCCTGTATCTCTCTTACAGAATTTGCCTTGGTATCCATTTATATTAGGGGCTTAAGCAAAATGCTTGCTAAATATGGATGAATCCACTATTGATTGTGCTCATACTTAAAAAATTAAGTTAGATTAGACATGCTTGAAATACTCATCCCTTATACAATTGCAATCGTTATTTTGACCATTACCCCAGGTTTAGATACCACGTTAATTATTCGTACAGCCACACTTGAAACCCGTCAAAAGGCTTTTCAAACGGCATTAGGCATTAACTTCGGGTGCATGGTATGGGGAATAGTTGTTGCATGTGGGTTGGGGGCATTATTGGCAACCTCTGAACTTGCTTTTAATGTCTTAAAATGGATTGGAGCTGCTTATTTGGCTTGGCTAGGATTAAAGTTGTTGGTCAAGCCACGTAGTAATCTAGAAAACAACATGGACATACAAAGAACAACTAATTGGTTCTTAAAAGGATTTTTTTGCAATATTCTTAATCCCAAGGTTGGGCTTTTTTATATCACTTTTTTACCGCAGTTCATTCCAAAAGATGTAACCCCATTTATTTGGATTATGGGACTGGTTGCCATACATGTTGTGTTAGGGTTCCTGTGGTTAAGCATACTTATTGTTATGATGCAGCCAATTTCTAGGTTTCTTAAACAGCCAAAGATTGTGCGATGCTTAGATCAAATTACAGGAGCTATTTTCTTGTTATTTGCCCTAAAGCTTGTAATGAGCAAGCGTTAGTTAAAGTTATGAAACAAAATAAGAAGGCAATACTTTTATTTTAGTCCAACAAGAAATTACAGCAGCTTCACACTCTGCTTGTTAAAATGTGACTAAAGCACATAAAACAGGTGCATTATGAAAAAAATAATAATGTGTTGCTGTTGTTTGTATTCTGGAGCGGTATTTGCATCTGTTCAAGATAACATTAGCTTTTGCCAAGCAATTGCGATTGTTGCAGGGAATGTGATGCAAGAAAGACAAGATGAAGTTCCGCTCAGCCTCCAGAAAAGTATTGCTCTTGAATATGAAGACGGGGCAAGAGAGCTGTATGAGGCAATTGTAGAAGATGCTTATGATTTACCTATACTTCTCAACGAAACCCAAAAGCAGCAAGCTGTAGAAAGTTTTAAATTAGAATATTTTGATTATTGTGAACATGCCGAAGCCAGTGAATAATTTTCAGGTAGAATAACTTAAATCAAGTATTTTTACTGTTTCCTTGAATAGTACATTTGAGTTAAAAAATCCCCTCACAAAAAGTAAGGGGATGCATGATTAAATATGGGATTTAGTACGGTCTAGCAGATAGTCATTCGGTGCATGTACTGAATGTTGTGCTAAAACGTTCATGTCTGAACCTGAAGGCGCTTGGTAAATTCTTAAACCGAACTCAGGTAAAATTGCAATTAAATGATCGAATATATCAGCCTGAATGGCTTCATAGTCTTTCCACACCGTAGTATTGGCAAAACTATAAATTTCCAGAGGTAGACCTTCGCTGGTTGGTTGTAATTGACGCACCATAATGGTCTGATTTTGTGCAATACCTGGATGTTGTTTTAAATAAAACTCAACATAGGCGCGAAACGTCCCCAAATTAGTCAGACGACGTTGGTTATAAACGGCCTGATTTGAGAGTTGCAAATTAAACTCTTCTATTTCTTCTTGTTTGGTATTTAAATACTGATCTAAGAGTAAGAATTCCTTCAATTTCTGTTGTTCTTCCTTATTCATAAAGTGTACGCTACTCTGATCAATAAAGATCGCGCGTTTTATACGACGTACACCTGCTTGTGCCATACCACGCCAATTTCTAAAGGTATCCGTCACAAGTTTATTGGTGGGAATGGTGGTAAAAGTCTTGTCAAAGTTCTGAACGGTGACTGTATGTAATGACATATCAATGACATCACCATCTGCATTTAACGAAGGCATTTCAATCCAATCTCCAATGCGAACCATGTCATAAGATGAAATTTGTACAGAAGCCACCAAGGATAAAATGGTATTTTGGAACACCAACATCAATACGGCTGCCATCGCACCAAAACCAGCGAGTAGTGTAAAGACATCTTTTTTCAAGAATGTGCCAATAATCATCAAAGCACAGACCACAAAAATGACCAGTTTCACCAACTGCAAATAGCCTTTAATCGGCTTGTTTCTGGATTTGGGATTGCGTTGATAAATCGCATTAAAGATATTTAAGCTTTCACCGATGGCAAGCGCGAAGGTGAAAAAAATAAAAGCTTGTGTCGCCATTTGTACCAAGCTAATAATTTTCACGGATAAATGAGGGATTGTCACAATACCATTCATGATGACTATGGCAGGAACAATATTGGCAATTCTACGAATGACATTATGTTGAGTCACGATATCGTGATTGGTAAATTTTAGTTTGGAGATGACTTTACGAATACCGCGAACAACAATTTTTTTCGCAATAAAATTGGTTAAAATCGCGAGTAATATCAATAGGCTTAAAGATAAAGACATATCTAACCAAGCATATTGATTTGACCACGCTGTAATACGTTCAATAAAAGTAAAATGCTCCAAAGTTTTCCTCAATTCCAATTTTTAATCGATTTATATTTTATAAATTAACAGCTTCAGAATGAAGTTGAATAACATTTCTTAAACACACCATAATTTTTTCAAGAGTCTCTAAAGGCTAAAAAACCGCCTGAATTTTTCTATTTTGATTAAAATAATTAAACAAATATAGAGATTTATTTAAAATATTTACATAAGATAAATAATAAGTATTCTCATTATTGATGACTGGCGCTAGAATGTGCCGCAAATTTAAAGTATTTCCTCCCAAAATCGAGTTTACAACCTAGTGAAATCATTACATCCACTGAGCCTAAGCATTAAAGTTTTTTTAGGATTGACCACTACACTCAGCCCAATATGGGTTTATGCAGCCGAAATACAGACATCTGAAATATTAGAAACCATTCATTTAACTGCAAAACAATCGGAACATAAGAAAATAGGGCAGCAAACTGCAAGTACCTTAAAGGGAAAACAAAAGAATTTAGAAACACCGCAAACGGTGAATGTGGTTTCAAACCAATATATTGAAGATTTTAAGCCTGCAACTTTAGATGCAGCATTGACTCAAGTCAGTGGGATTACGCAAGGCAACACTTTGGCGGGGACTCAAGACACGGTAATGAAACGGGGTTTTGGTGATAACCGTGATGGTTCTATCATGATTAATGGTATGCCAATTGTACAAGGTCGTGCAATGAATGCTGCAGTTGATCAAGTTGAAGTACTGAAAGGACCAGCATCACTTTTATATGGCATTATGGACCCTGGTGGCGTGGTCAATGTGGTGACGAAAAAACCACAACGTGAACAAGCATCTGAAGTTTCTATTTATGGTTCAAGCTTTGGAAATGGAAAAAATGGTTTAGGTGGTAGCGTGGATACCACAGGTGCTATTGGTCAGAGTAATTTTGCTTACCGTTTCATTGCAGATTATTCAGACCAAGATTATTGGCGCAATTTTGGTTATAACCAGCAAACTTTAATTGCACCTTCATTGGCGTGGGATAACGGTCAAACTCAAGTGAATCTAAGCTATCAATATCGTGATTTTGATGTGCCTTTTGACCGTGCGACAGTTTTTGATCCGACAACCAATAAGGCATTGCCTATTTCAAAATACACGCGTTTAGATGAAGCTTTTAACCAAACCAATGGTGAAGATCATCTGGCTCAGTTGAGTATAGATCATCAAATCAATGATCAATGGTCAGGACATTTGGGTTATAGCTATAATTATGAGACTTATGATGCGAATCAATTACGTATTACCAAACTGAATACCAGTAATCATACAGTTACACGACGGACTGATGGCACATTGGGCGCAGAAAGTGTTGATAGTGCAGGCCAAGCGTATTTAGAAGGGCACTTTAATGCGCTCGGATTTAAACATGACCTTCAAATTGGTTCTGATATCGAATACCGAAAATATTATCGACCAAACATGGTTCGAGGTGAAAACAGCACACTTGATTATTTAAATCCTGTTTTTGGCAAAGTGACTGCATCTAGCACTATTGATACGAATGCCAGTGAACAAACTGATAAATTGCACACTTATGGCTTCTATTTACAAGATGCGATTCATTTAACAGATCAGTGGATTGCCGTTTTAGGTGGTCGATATACACATTATCAGCAAATGGCAGGACGGGGACGACCTTTCAGCATTAACACCAATACCAATGATGATGCATGGTTACCACGTGCAGGTTTGGTCTATAAATGGAATGATCAGTTATCTGTATACACCAGTTATACTGAGTCATTGAAACCAAACTCTTCAATTGCGCCGTTAAGTGGCGGTCAAATTGATTCAGATGTACAACCTGAAAAAGCCAAATCCTATGAGGTTGGTTTGAAATATGAATTAGATGATCGTCTAAAGGCCAATTTTGCTTTATATGACATTAAAAAACGCAACGTACTGGCCAGTGTAACCAACACTACAACGGGTGAGAATGAGTTACATACCTCTGGTGAAGTGGGGTCTAAAGGTTTGGAATTTGATCTGACTGGTCAAATTACCGATCAGCTTGATGCTACATTCACATACGCTTATACAGATGCCAAGGTATTACAGGATGAAGATACTGATTTAATTGGCAATCGCTTAAATAATGTGGCCAAAAATACCGCTTCTTTAAGTTTTGCCTATGATTATGGACAACTAGGCAATGGCAATTTACGCATGGGAGTGAGTGGTAATTATGTTGGTAAGCGAGCAGGCGATACTGAAAATAGCTTTACTTTACCAGACTATACGGTCGCTCATGCTTTTGTTAGTTATGACACCAAAATTGCCAAGCAAGATATTAACTTTAAATTCAATCTCGATAATCTCTTTGATACGACCTATTACACAGCCAGTGTCAGCAATTTAACGGTTTCACAAGGTGATGCGCGTCAGGCGGTATTAAAAGCAACGATGAAGTTCTAAAACATTAACCCTTGAACTTCAGACTAAAAAGGGCGTCATCATGACGCCCTTTTGATTACCACATTAAATCATCTGGAATGACATAAGCTGCATAAGGATCTTCTTCATCTGTCACTTGCTCATTCTTTTCAGAATTGTTCACAATAATGAAGCCCGTCATTTTTTCATTAATACGATCTGCCAGTGCTTTAGGCAAGTATGCATAGCTGTCTAGATCTTTCGCAATCACTAAACTGCCAGATACCAATGCGTTATACACTTGCTGCTGTAAATACACTTTTTTGATTTTGGTTTCATCAATGAATTGATAGACCACATCACCAGCAACATCTTTAATTTTATGTTGTTGAATCATTTGCACAATTGCAGCTTTTAATTCTTTCTCTTGTAAAATACTTTTCTTTTCTTGCTCAAGAGCTTGGTCTTTTGCCATTTTATCTTGTTTGTCTTGAGCAATTTTTGCTTTGATATCAGCATCGTCATTTTGTCCAGTGCGTTGCTCATGCACCGCCTGTTTAGACAGTTTTTTTGCCTTTTTATTGTCTACCAGACCCGCTTTTAATAACTGTGCCTGTAAAGCATTTTTAACCATAATAAATTCCAAAAGGGTTAATGATGACGATATTGAAAGTAAATGATCCAGTACACCAGACTTAAGCAGAAACTTAAAGCGACTGGAATGAGATACGCGTTTAATTTTAAATAAGGATAAATCAGGCTTGCAACCAGTCCACCTAGCAGAAAGCCAAATAAAATGAGTAAATGCAAAATTATTCGCCGCCGCCCAACTTTTAAACCGATCAATCGGTAGCCTAAGGCAAGCCCCAAGTCGGTGAGAACACCAGATAAGTGGGTGGTACGAATAATAGTCCCCTTATAATGGCTGACCATTGCATTCTGGATTCCCATAGCCGCACAAGCCCACAACAAAGCATAACGCGGTAAATAAGGCAAAATGAGCCAACACAGTAGGATAAAGAGAGCAACTAGACTCAGTGGAACACCATAGCGTCGACCCAGTTGGAACGTGCTATTTCCAAGTATAAGTCCGCTATAGCAAGACCCTGCGACATAGCAGAGGATAACCAGAAGGAGATAGAGAATTGAAGCAGGGTCCCAATGGACAATTGCCATCGATAACATACTCACGTTTCCAGTCATGTGAGAAACAGACTGGTGCAATACTGTCACCAGTCCGAGTACGTTAATCATGCCCGCATTAATTGCGAGAAAGAATGCCCCTAGTTGCATCCAAAACGGTAAAGTTTGAAATGGCATATCGCGATACAACCATCCAATAAATGTCTAAATTATTATTTATAAAATAATATTAACGTGACGCACGATCAACTGCTACCGTAAATAAAACATCTGTAGATGAGTTTAATGCAGTTTCAGTTGAGTCTTGTAGAACACTAATAACCATACCAATAGCGACCACTTGCATTGCGATATCAGAAGAAATACCAAATAAACCACATGCAACTGGAATTAACAATAATGAGCCACCTGCAACACCCGATGCACCACAAGCCGAGATTGAAGCCACAACAGATAAAATTATCATGGTGGTAAAATCAACTGAAATACCTAAAGTATGAACTGCTGCTAAAGTTAATACCGTAATGGTCACTGATGCACCTGCCATATTGACTGTCGCACCTAAAGGAATGGCAACACTGGCTGTAGCTTCATTTACTCCTAAGCGTTTTGCTAAATCAAGATTGACTGGAATATTTGCAGCCGAACTACGGGTAAAGAATGCAGTAATCCCACTTTCACGTAAGCATTGCAATACAAGCGGATAAGGATTTTGACGAGTTGTTAAAGCAACCAAAATTGGGTTAATCACCAACGCAACAAAGAACATTGTTCCAAGCAATACCGCTAAAAGATGCGCATAAGCAGACAAGGTTTTTAAACCAGAATCTGCAAAAGTTACAGCGACTAAACCAAAAATACCGACTGGTGCAAAGTTAATCACAATACGGATGACATGATTCACTGCATTCGCCGCATCTGCAATAAACACTTTGGTGCTGTCATGTGCGTGACGGAAAGCTACACCTAGTGCAATCGCCCAAGCTAAAATACCAATAAAGTTGGCTTCGCTAATTGCTGTAACAGGGTTTGCAATAAAACTTAAAAGTAAATTCTTTAAAATCTCTGCCAAATTTCCTGGTGGTTGTAATTCACCTTGTGCCGGAACGTCCAAAAATAAAGTACTTGGGAAAACCAAGCTCGCAGCCACAGCACTGAACGCAGCTAGCAACATGCCCACTGCATATAAGATCATAATTGGGCGAAGGTTTGCACTATGTCCAACTTTAAAATTGGAGATGGATGCCATGACCAAAACGAAAACTAAAATAGGCGCAACGGATTTTAGGGCCTTAATAAATAAGTCACCTAAAAGGCTCAAATAAGGAGCAGCATTAGGGAATACAAAGGCAACGACCATCCCTAAAATAATGGCGATGAGGATTCGCGTAACTAAACTTAAACGCGCAAAAGCTGAAAACATAGGTTAGCCTTGTCAGTATTACGAGGGCAGAGAGTTAAAAATTAAGTGTGCAATTCTATACCTAAAATTTAAAATGGATAAAAGATATTTTGATATAAAAACTAACTTATTCTTTTTAAAGTTGATATTTTCTGATTTAAAACGAGGAAAAACCGAATTTTATTGCAAAAAATTGATTTTAGAATGTCGTTCATCTGAAATAACAGCTTTGAAATTATTTACTTAGCTTTTCAAGTTAAACTTAAAAATTCTGGATTTAAAGCCTGAATGGCTTGGTAATGGGTTAAATGAATACGTCCATCTAACTTCTCATAAAGTCGGGAATGAATGAGTTTATCCATTACAGGTCCCTTGACTTCGGAAAGATGTAGTTCGATATTGAGTTTATGCAGTTCGGCATCTAATTCTTCTAATACTTCCAAGGCACTATAATCAATACTACTTACTCCAGAGCAATTTACGATTACAAATTGCACATGTTTCTTTTCACTGACCGCATTAATAAAGAAGCTTTTAAAACTACTGGCATTTAAAAAGTTCAGACCTTCATCAATCCGCAGGGAAAGAATCGTGTCTACTGTTTTGACGGGATAGCGTTGTTGATTCCGAAAATGCTGTGTACCTTCAACCAATCCAATGACAGCCATATGCGGACGACTAATACGCCAGAGCATTAACAGAAAGGTTGAAATAACCCCTAAAATTAATCCTGTAGAAATATCGATGCAAATCACCCCAAAAAATGTAATCCACATGGCAATACCATCTGCTTTAGAATAATGCCATGTTTCAAAAAAGGGTTTTAAATCAACTAATTTCCAAATTGAAACTATAATCGTTGCAGCGAGAATAGCTAAAGGGAGGTTTTTAAAAAATCCAGTAAAGAATAAGCTGACAACCACTATAAAACAGGACGATAAAATACCAGCCATTGGCGTTTTGGCACCAGCATCGGCATTTACGACGGTACGTGACAAACTTCCAGTGACTGGAAAAGCAGAGCTTATGCCTGCACTCAAGTTGGAAAGCCCGAGAGCAATCAGTTCCTGATTGCTATTTAAAGCGCTACGTTGTTGTAACGCTGTTGCCTGAGCAATTGAAAGTGATTCGACAAAGCTAATCATGGCAATCATGCTTGCGCCAGGTAGAAGTTGTAGCACTAAATCCCAACTCCAGTTCGGAACACTTAAAGGTGGGAAGCCAGATGGGATTGCACCTACCGTTTTAATTCCAACATTTTCAAGTTGTAAAACAGAAACCAAAGTAATAGACAAAACCACGAGAAGCAGCGGTATCGCTTTAATCAAAAAGCCTGAAAATTTAAACCGTTGTTGGATATGACCTAAGTTTAGCAATTTGGGTATATAAATTAAGAACAGCATGGCTGCCACGCCAAATAGCAAAGTGCCCCAATGTGTTTGGTTCGCATGGTGGTAAAAGCTAACGATCAGTTCAAGAATGTTATTGGATTGTAGTGGTATATCCAGTAAGAACTTGATTTGCCCCAAAGCAATGAGTAAAGCCGATGCAATGATAAAGCTATGGATGACAGGGTGGCTGATCAGTTGGATGAGAAAACCAAATTTAAAGATGCCCAATAAGAAAGAAATAATCCCGACCATCATTGCTAGTAAACAGGCTGCTTGAATATATGCTTCTGAACCTGCCTCAAAAAATGGCGTCAGTGTGGCAAAGGTCATCATCGAAATAATGGCCACAGGGCCAATCGAAAGTGTCGGACTACTGCCAAAGAATGCATAAACAATCATGGGCAACATGCTGGCATACAAGCCTGTAATTGGAGGTAAACCTGCGAGCATTGCATATGCCATGCCTTGTGGCACCAGCATGGCAATTACAATGACCGAGGAAAGCAGATCAGATTTAAAGTTGGAAAAATTGTATTCTGCAAGCCAAGTAGAAGCTGGAAAATATTTTGAGTATGATTTCTTTGAATTAGACATAGGCTGATCTAAAGCGTAATTTTGAATATATTATGCACAGAAATCACAAGAAGAAAGAAAATAGAATAATGATTTTATTTAACTTAATACAGTCTTGGTACAATACAATTCATATAAGGTTTGCAGCACCTGTACTAATTTTTCATCTTTAATCGAATAAAAAATTTGTTTGCCATCACGGCGTGTGCTAACCACATCACTTTTTCTTAACATCATGAGTTGCTGAGACAGCGTAGGCTGGGTAATTTGTGTGATTTGTTCAATTTGCGAAACATTCAGTTCTTGTTTTGCCAAATGACATAAAATGAGTAAACGGTCCGTATTAGCCAGTGATTTTAAAATACTCACCACATGTTCAGCGGAATTTCGCATCGATGTAATTTCAAAATCATTTTCCATTGGTACATCTCA
The DNA here is from genome assembly GCF_023824315.1 of Acinetobacter tibetensis. NCBI lineage: Bacteria > Pseudomonadati > Pseudomonadota > Gammaproteobacteria > Moraxellales > Moraxellaceae > Acinetobacter > Acinetobacter tibetensis. The sequence goes on from NZ_CP098732.1 coordinate 1,635,691, forward strand.
TTAAAATCAGCTCACTATTATAAGCGTACAATGTGCAGATTACATGTAGCTAAAATTTCAATCTAGATGGTTTTTAATGAAAACAATTATCAGATTTTCTTATAAGTAATGCTGATTACAGCATGCAATTTGATTAAAATTACATGCTGTAATTGATGGCGCTTAACTTTTTTTTACTTTTACACTGTCATAGAAATGTTTAAGTTCTTTTTCATTAAATAGGCTTGCATGATCAAATGCATCTTGGTGATCTTGCGCATACCATGCTAAACGATGTTGCATTTGGGGTACAAAATCTGGAGCTAGTAGCAGATGTTCACGGGTAATTTCGGCAAGTCCTAGCTTTTTCAAGGTCGTTAAATAGCCTTTTAAAGTAGCACTGTCAAAATAGTAGCCTTGAGTAATGACTTTGTTTTGACTTAATTGCTGCAATGCGGCTTTTGCCATTTTCTCAAACACTTTTTCTGAGAAGGTTTGCGTATTTGCATAGTGAGTGATTAAGCTCTGCATCACAATAAAGTTATTTAAGCTACGCTCAGACAACGCTGCAAGCGTTTGTAATCCTGCGACATGGGCTGGCAATTGCGCGACTTGCGTTGCATCACGCTCAATCCATTGCGAATCCACAAAATGATCTAAAATAGCGTAGATCTGCATTTCGACATCTTCTGGTTGCCATTTTAAGAAGAATTCTTCTTGAATAAATGGATATAAAGACTGTACCAATTGAATTAACTGAGAAACCTCAATTTTTTCATAATGTTGGATAATACGTGCAACCAGAGCAGGTAAAATAAAGCAATGCAGAATGTTATTACTGAAATAGCTCAATAGAATTTTTTGGCTCTCAGCAACGCGAACCCATGTTTCTGAATTTTGATGATGGATTTCAACTTGCTTTAACTTTAAGGCGTATTGAATGATTTCTGCACTAGAAAGTTCAGAAATAATCATTCGATCATCATAACGGTTGTGTTGCAGTAATTTCCGATATTGATCAAGCGCCGTAACTAAACTTGATTCAGTCAATTGATGTTCTGGTGCGTTCAGTAAAATTAAAGAAATAATAGAAATCGGGTTTATCACCACAGCTTTATTGATATTTTCTAAAATCGATTGTGCTGTTTGATCGACTGTATTAACCACTGAAGCAGGCAGTTTATCATTGAGTTTTAGTTTAATTTTTTCAGCATCTTGCTGTTTTAATACATCATCCAGAAAAATAGGTTCGCCAAAGTTAACATACACTTGACCAAACACTTTCTCAATTTTACGCGCTGAACTTAAAATTCCCCAAAGTGATTCAGCTTCTTTGGGTTTACCACTGAGTTCATTTAAGTATGAAGTGCCTTCCAATAGTTTTTCATAGCCAAAATAAGTCGGAATAAAAACAATAGGTTTGGAATTCCCTCTTAAATGGCTTTGAATGGTCATCGACAACATGCCTTTTTTGGCTGGTAACAATAACCCCGTACGTGAACGTCCACCTTCAATAAAATATTCTAAAGGGGTATTACGCATTAGTAGACTATGTAAATATTCTTTAAATACCGAAGTATACAGTTCATTACCATTAAAGCTACGGCGAATAAAATAAGCACCCGCACCACGAAAGAGTTGACCTACAATCGGTAAATTCAGGTTAATACCTGCGGCAATGTGCGGCACCATCAAACCACGGTTAAAAATTACATAAGACAGCAATAAGTAATCAATATGGCTACGGTGGCAGGGGGTATAAACAATTTCATAGTCCTGAGCCAATTCACGTACTGTATCAAAGTTATGAACTTCAATGCCGTCGTAAAGTTGAGTCCATAATTTGGTTAAAGCAAGATAGCCAAAGCGTAACGTGGAATAGGAAAAGTCAGACGCAATTTCAGTTAAATAATGACGTGCACGGTTTTCAGCTTCAAACATACTGATATTTTCATCAATACTTTCTTTTCGAATGGCATGTTTAACGCCATCACTAATTAAAAGGTTATTAATGACATTACGACGGTCTGATAAGTCTGGCCCTAAAATTGCCTCTTTATATTTATTAAAGTTGGTATTCAGCTCTTTCATTATGTGGTGAGCAGGCGAGAAATTTGGACTCACTTCCTTTGCTTCAGTAAGTAACTTTCTTAAGGAAAGTGGCTTATGAAACTCTAGATAGTTTTCACGACCATACAATGAAATATTCATGGCTTGTTTGAGTGGAGATGGTGTTGACCATGCATCAGCAAATAAGGCTTTATACCAAGAATCTTCGTATTCTGGTGCACGTCCCCACAACATAGTCACAGGCACTAAATCGACATCCAATTCTGGGTTTTTATCCAGAACTTCAATTAAATGAATAAGTTTTTCAGGATAATGTAATCCTTGTTTAAGATGGTTCTTTTCATTCAAAACTAAAATGGAATCTTCTTCTTGAACCGTTCCAATCTTTAAGGGCTGATAGACTGAAGGTAGCTGTCTCTTTTGCGCTTCATGATCAATCAGTACAGTATTACTGAGCGAGGCATCTTGTAATACATAGCAAATAGGGGTGTTGGACGAAGCTGAATATTGCTGTTCCAGTTCAGAGGTCGTGCCTAATACTTGTGGACTCACCACTTTATTTAGAATTTTCTGTGTGAGTTGACGATAAAATTGGCGATAACCTTTATTGGACATTGTTATTCCTATGAACCATGTTTCGGAGATTATTTTGTTCAATCTTGTCTAAGAATACAAATGCTTTTGTTGCTAAATAGAACATAAAGCATGTAACAGATCGTATCTTTAGAAAATACGACAATAAAGATCAAAACGTTTTTTGAATCATTGAAGAAAAGTAAATGGGCATATTTCTTGCTGAACCCAAGAAAGTACATTTTTCTTAGAGATCAATCATTATGCATTATCAGGTTTTTTCTTCACAAAAAATATCCGCTGAATATATCATTTTATCGGCAGGTTTAGGTGGACATGGACAGTTTTGGACATCGCAAATACAAGCACTACAACAACATTTTCATGTGGTGATTTATGATCAAGAGGGCTGTCATAAAAATGCGGCCATCCTTAATGAAGACTATAGTATGACCCACTTAGCCAAACAGGTCATGGATTTATTATCTATCTTGAATATTCAAGAATTCCATTTTGTTGGGCATGCGTTGGGTGGTTTTATTGGGGCGGAACTGGCTGTTTTACTTGAAAAATCTGAAAAAACCATGTTGTCTCTCACGGTTATCAATGGCTGGCAACAGTTAGATGCACATACATTCAAGTGCTTTAGTACACGAATCGCGTTATTACAATATGCAGGTGTCGAAGCGTATGTCCGAGCGCAAGCATTGTTCTTATATCCGCCAGCATGGATTTCTGCACATATTTCAGATTTAGAAATTCAGGAAAATAAGCAGATCGAACAATTTCCTCCTTTACTTAATGTCTTCACTCGACTGAATGCTTTAATGCGTTATGAATTGAAGGCTGAAACGATTTCGAGTTTAAATAAAATTCCACTGTATTTAATCGCGACTGAAGATGATTTCTTGGTTCCTTATCAACAAAGTTATCAATTAAAACAGCTATTTCCACATGCTGAATTAGATGTGCTGCCGCATGGCGCGCATGCAGTAACGGTTACGCAACCTGAAATATTCAATCAATTGTTATTAGAAAAACTATTGAAGAAACCTGCTGAAAATTTAGCTGCGAGTTAACAGACGAGATTCATCTCTAGCACTCTATAGGTTGATATAAAAATTCAAAAAGGCACTACTTAACTCAGTGCCTTTTTCTTTTATTTATTTTTCCATTTGGTCAAAAAAGTGCACACATTTAGATCATGACTCACAAAAAAAGTGCATGTGAAAAATAGTTAATTTACCCTTTGGTAAAATACGTAAACTTTATAATGATTTTAAATTATTGATATAAATAGAAAATATAAAGTTGGCACACTCCATGCACTCATAAAATTAAGAATATAAAAATTTATACGCCAGAAAATAACAGGGTATAGGTTTTTAGAAATTTCATAATTGAATGAGGATGTAACACATGAAAATAGGTGTCTTTTGCCCAATAGGAAACAATGGCTGGTTACTTTCTGAAAATGCGCCACAGTACATGCCGAGCTTTGAACTCAACAAAAAAATTGTACAACGTGCTGAGCATTATGGTTTCGATTTTGCCTTGTCAATGATCAAACTGCGTGGCTTTGGTGGCAAAACTGAATTCTGGGATCACAACTTAGAAACCTTCACACTTATGGCAGGCTTAGCTGCAGTTACCAGCAAAATTAAAATTTATGCTACCGCAGCAACTTTGGTGATGCCACCTGCAATTGTTGCACGTATGGCTTCGACTATTGACTCCATTTCAAATGGTCGTTTTGGCTTAAATGTCGTGACTGGCTGGCAAGCGCCTGAATATACGCAAATGGGCATGTGGCCAGGTGATGAGTATTTTGGTAAGCGCTATGACTATTTATCTGAATATGTGCAAGTTCTTCGTGAACTGTGGGCTACAGGCAAATCTGATTTCAAAGGTGAACATTTTGAAATGCAAGATTGTCGTGTCAGCCCAACACCACAAGCGGATATGAAAATTATCTGTGCAGGTCAATCGGATACTGGGCTGGCATTTTCTGCGCAATATGCAGATTACAACTTTGTCTTTGGTAAAGGTTTAAACACACCAACCGCTTATGCAGAAATCAATGATCGCCTAAAAGCACATACGGATAAAACAGGACGTGATGTTCAAACTTATGTGTTGTTTATGGTGATTGCTGCTGAAACTGATAAACAAGCATTGGCAAAATGGCAAAGCTATAACGATGGCGCAGACATGGAAGCAATTAACTGGCTGATGAATCAAGGTGGTAAAGACACTACTTCAGGAACCGATACCAATATTCGTCAAATGGCATCGAGCGTATCTCCCGTCAATATCAACATGGGCACCTTGGTAGGTTCTTATGAAAAAGTCGCAGCCATGTTGGATGAAATTGGTGAAATTAAAGGTACAGAAGGCATTTTATTAACTTTTGATGATTTCGTTCAGGGCGTCGAGGATTTTGGTCAAAAAATTCAACCGCTTATGCAATGCCGTCAAGATGTTGTGATGGATCTGGCGGAACAAGCACCTGTCACAGTTTTGGAGAAATCAGCATGAGCCAAGTCAATACACATACAGTTATCAGCGATTTTACTGAAGCCACAGGGCAAGGCAAAACCTTAAAAGCAGAACCTGAAAATATTCAGTTTGCACCTGAACAAACGGCCCTAATCGTCATTGATATGCAGAATGCCTATACCTCAATGGGTGGCTATCTGGATTTAGCTGGTTTTGATGTTTCAGTGACCCAACCTGTGGTGCAAAACATTAAAAAGGCAGTTGAAGCAGCACATGCAGCCAATATTCAAGTAATTTACTTTAAAAATGGTTGGGATGATCAATATGTCGAAGCGGGAGGACGTGGTTCACCGAATTTCCATAAATCCAATGCGCTCAAAACCATGCGTAAGCAACCTGCACTTCAAGGCAAATTACTGGCAAAAGGTGGTTGGGACTTTGAGCTGATCGATGAATTACAACCTTTAGCGCAAGACATTGTCATTGAAAAACCTCGTTACAGCGGTTTCTTCAATACCGCATTGGACAGCATGTTACGCGCCCGAGGAATTCGTAATTTAGTCTTTGTTGGCATTGCGACCAATGTTTGCGTGGAATCGACCTTACGAGATGGCTTTTTCCTCGAATACTTCGGGGTGGCATTAAAAGATGCGTGTTATCAGGCGGGTTCAGCAGAAATTCAAGCTGCAAGCCTCTACAACATCAAAACCTTCTTTGGCTGGGTGTCCGATACGCAAAGTTTTGTCGACACTTTTGTTCCCAATACCAACCCACTTGCAAAATCTGCCTAATACGGAGCGATCACGATGCCGAAACAAGTCATTATTCCAGCAGGAACATCAAAACCTTTAGCACCCTATGTTCCAGCCACCAAGGCAGACAATATTGTGTATGTCTCAGGCACATTGGCTTTTGATGAAAATAACAATGTGGTTCATGTCGGTGATGCGGCTGCTCAAGCACGACATATTTTAGAAACCATTCAATCAGTATTGAAAGAAGCAGGTGGAAGTCTGGATGATGTGACCTTCAACCATGTTTTTGTCAAAGATTGGGCGGATTATGCTGCGATTAATCAAGTCTATGCCGAGTATTTTCCAGGGGATAAGCCTGCACGTTACTGCATTCAGGCGGGTTTGGTGAAGCCCGATGCCCTCGTTGAAATAGCCAGTGTTGCCCATGTCGCTACTGCTTAGGTAGTAGCGAGATCAGCCCCGATAGGAGAATAAACATGAATGCAGAATTACTCAAAAGTTTAATCAAAGAAGAATGTTTAGAAAAAATCTATAACACGCAAAAAACCACGCATATTGAAGTCGATCAGAAAGCATTCCGCGAAGGCATGTCAAATCTGGGCGCTGCGGTGAATGTGATTACTACTTCTGGACCCGCAGGTGTCGCGGGTTTTACCGCCTCGGCTGTGTGTAGTGTGACTGATACACCACCGACGTTGTTGGTATGTCTCAATCGTTCTGCATCTGTATTTGAGACTTTTAAGACCAATAAAGTGTTATGTGTGAACACCTTAGCTTCACATCAGATGACACTTTCCAATGTTTTTGGTGGCAAAACGCCAATGCCTGAACGCTTTGCTGCGGGTCAGTGGGAAACGTTGGCTACTCAGGCGCCTGTTTTACAGGATGCCTTGATTAGTTTTGACTGTGAAATTGTGCAAAGCATGAGTGTGGGGAGTCATGATGTTTTGTTCTGTCAGGTCAAAGCGATTCAACACAATCAGGGCTTAAATGCGTTGATGTATTTTAACCGTGCTTATTGTGAACCACACCGTATGTGCTAAAGACCAAACCCTATAAGAAGGAGGGGAAACCCATGCAAGAAAAACAATCGTGGTTTCCAAAATTTAAGCCTTACCAAGGCGACTTAGATACAACACCTGTTCAAATTGATGAATATCTCCCAGTCGGTCGCAGTATCATTCTAGGCTTACAACATGCTTTTGCCATGTTTGGAGCAACGGTACTGGCGCCTTTGTTGATGGGCTTCGATCCTAATTTAACCATCTTTATTACAGGGATAGGCACGATTTTATTCTTCCTGATGACGGGGGGTCGTATGCCAAGTTATCTGGGCTCAAGTTTCGCCTTTATTGGGGCAGTCGCGGCCGCAACAGGTTACGCAGGTGCAGGTTCAAATCCGAACATCGCTTTAGCCCTTGGGGGAACAATTGCTTGTGGTCTGGTGTATGCAGGTATTGGTCTTGTGGTGATGAAGACGGGAACAGGTTGGATCGAAAAGTTGATGCCGCCGATTGTCACAGGTGCCATTGTCATGATCATTGGTTTGAACCTTGCACCCATTACCATTAAAAGTGTATCTACCAATACATTCGATACGTGGATGGCGGTGATTACCATTGTCTGTATTAGTGCTGTTGCAGTGTTTACTCGCGGCATGGTGCGTCGTTTGTTGTTACTGATTGGGCTGTGTTCTGCTTATTTTGTATACTTCTTGCTTGCGAATGTCATGGGTTGGGGTAAACCGATTGATTTCTCAATCATTGGCAATGCTGCATGGTTTGGATTACCGACGTTCCATGCACCCATCTTTAACGCAAATGCTATGTTACTGATTGCACCTGTCGCGATTATTTTAGTGGCGGAAAACTTGGGACATTTCAAAGCAGTTTCAGCCATGACAGGGAAAAACCTGTCGCCGTATATGGGCCGCGCATTTTTCGCAGACGGTGTGTGTACTTCTTTATCCGCTTCGGTTGGTGGTACAGGCATGACCACCTATGCAGAAAATATTGGCGTAATGGCAGTCACCAAAGTCTATTCAACCACCATTTTTGTAGTCGCAGGGATCTTCGCTATTTTACTTGGTTTATCACCAAAATTTGGTGCCGTGATTAGCACCATTCCAGTCGCATTGTTAGGTGGAGCATCTATTGTCGTATTCGGTTTGATTACCGTCGCTGGAGCAAAAATCTGGGTCGATAACAAAGTTGATTTTACCCAAAACAGCACCTTAATTATTGCAGCCGTGAGTTTAATTATGGGTGCAGGCAACTTCAGTTTACACATTGGATCATTTGACTTGGGCGGTATTGGTACTGCAACACTGGCAGCAATTCTACTCAACCTCTTCTTAAACCGTGGTGAAGAGACTGTAGCAAAAGTTCAAAGTGTGGAAAGTGAAGCGAACAACAGCGTTGTGCAAGGTTCTTAATGAACCTGAATGGAGAGATCAATTGAGTCAAAGTATTGCTTTTATTGGATTAGGTGCGATGGGTTGGCATATGGCTTCCCATCTTCCCAAGCTCGGTTTACCCGTGTATGTCTGGAATAGAACGACCGAAAAAGCCGAACAGCATGCACAGCAATTTGCTACACAGGCTGTGAGTTTGGAACACGCCGTGCAAGCCGATTTTATATTTTCCTGTTTGCCAACCAGTGCGGATGTTGAACAACTGATTGCTGAATTTCAACCCAAAAAGGGCAGTATCTGGATTGACTGTACCAGTGGTGTGCCAGATTCAGCACGCAAGTTATCTCAGCAGCTTGAGCAAAATCAGGTTGCATATTTAGATGCACCTGTGTCGGGTCAAACGATTGGCGCGGAACGGGGGACCTTAACCGTGATGTTAGGTGGAGATGAACAAGCTTATCAGCGTGCTTTACCGATTATTTCTGCATTTGCAGGCTTGGTTGAATATGTTGGATCTAGTGGTTCAGGGTTTGCGGTGAAAGCAGTGAATAATGTGTTGATGGCCACCCATTTGTGGGCTTTGGCAGAAGGACTCACTATTCTGAAGCAGCGACAGGTTGATGTTTCAGCGGCATTGAATTGTATTAATCATTCAAGTGGTAAAAGTACGGTGTCTGATTCGATCATGGCGCAAAAGGTATTGAACCGTAGTTTCCCTAAAACCTTTGCTTTGAATTTATTGCAAAAAGATATTGGTATTGGCTTAGATTTAGCACAACAACAGGATTCAAACGTGCCAATTTTTGAAAGTATTCAAGCGCTGTTTAAGGAGATTCCAAAAGCGCAAGCTGAGCAGATAGATTTTACTGCGGCTGTGTCTGTACTCGAACAATGGAACCAAACGATATTAGAAGCCTAAAGTTGCAATGGCATAGGGAAATGCCGAAATCTAGATCTTCACGAAGAAGGTTTTTAAAACGAAATCTACAGAAAATGCTCAGTGTCATCTGTATTTCAGCAAAATTGGTTGTATCATGATTCTGTTATAAATAGTCAATAAACTTAGGGATATAACATGAGTACTGATTCAGCCTTTCCAACACCAAATAATTTAGGTATCGCAGTTTATAGTAACAATGCCGAAGCGATTGGTAATACACCATTAGTACGCATTAATCGTGTCATTTCGGGTGGTGCAAATGTATTTGCCAAAGTTGAAAGCCGAAACCCTGCTTTTTCAGTGAAATGTCGTATTGGTGCGGCACTGATTGCCGATGCAGAAAAACGTGGCGCGTTAAAAGCAGGTATGCATATTGTAGAACCGACCAGTGGTAATACAGGAATTGCTTTAGCATTTGTTGCTGCGGCAAAAGGCTATGAGATTACTTTAACCATGCCAGCAAGCATGAGTATTGAACGTCGTAAAGTGTTAAAAGCATTGGGTGCAAACTTGGTATTGACTGAGCCAGCGAAAGGGATGAAAGGTGCAGTAGACGAAGCAGTACGTTTAGCCACTGAGCAACCTGAACATTATTTCCTTCCACAACAATTTGAAAATCCAGCCAATCCACAAATTCATGAAGACACGACAGGCCCTGAAATTTGGGCAGCGACCAACGGTCAGGTCGATATTTTAGTGGCAGGTGTAGGTACAGGTGGCACAATTTCAGGGATTTCACGTTTCTTTGAAAAAGTGAAAAACCAGCCAATTTACTCAGTTGCAGTAGAACCTGCTGAATCTGCAATTATTGGACAAACCAAGCGTGGTGAAGCGATTACTCCTGCACCGCACAAAATTCAAGGCATTGGGGCAAACTTCATTCCAAAGAATTTGGACCTCGATTTGGTGGATGAAGTTATTGCGATTACTAGCCAAGATGCAATTGACTGGGCGCGTAAAACTGCGACTCAAGAAGGAATTTTAGTGGGTATTTCTAGCGGTGCAGCGATGGCAGCGGCAGCACAGTTGGCAGCGCGTCCTGAAAATGCAGGCAAGAACATTGTGGTGATTTTACCTGATAGCGGTGAACGCTATTTATCTTCAGTTCTATTTGAAGATATTTCTGCTGATTAAGTTGGTTTGATCTGTATAAAACGTAAATCAGCCGCTGAATAAGCGGCTGATTTATTATTTTTATTAAGCACAACGCGTTTGCAAATAGGCATTGGCATAATTCGAGGGATTTTTTCGGTCTAAACGTTGACTAATGTTTTGACTGGCTTGCATCAGCGCATCAACATGAATCCCTGTTTCAAAACCCATGCCATTGAGTAAATACAATAAATCTTCGGTACTGACATTCCCAGAAGCACCTTTGGCATAAGGACAGCCGCCTAACCCTGCAATTGAAGAATCAAAAACACGAATACCTTGTTCTAAGGATTGATAAATATTGGCGATGGCCATGCCGTAGGTATTGTGAAAATGTCCTGCCATAAATTGAGCATCCAATTCACTTAAACAGGCTTCCCACATGTTTTTGACACGGTTAGGGGTAGCTGTACCGATGGTTTCACCCAAAGACACTTCATAACAGCCCATATCAAATAAACGGGTCACGACTTTGCTGACTTGTTTCGGATCAATTGCACCTTCATAGGGGCAATCAACCACACAAGACACATAGCCACGAACTTTAATGTCATGTTCTTTGGCGGCTTTTAGAATATCGGCAAATTTTTCAAAGCTTTCATCAATTGAACAATTAATGTTTTTTTGCGTAAAGCTTTCAGAAGCTGCGGTAAAAACCGCAACCTCTTTACAACCGACAGCCAAAGCAGATTCAAAACCTTTCATATTCGGCGTGAGCAAACTGAATTGAACATTCGGGTCTTTGGGCAATTGAGCATACAGTTCATCACTCAATGCCATTTGCGGCACCCATTTGGGTGACACACAAGAACCGACTTCAATGGCTTTAAGTCCCGTTTGCATTAAATCCAGAATCAGTTGTTTCCGATCTTGAAGGGTGAGTGAGGTTTTCTCATTCTGCAAACCGTCCCGCGGACCGACTTCGACAATTTTTACAAATTCAGTCATGCCACTTCCTCTGCTAAAGCCTGAAATTCCACCAGTTCATCACCTGCTTTGACTTGATCACCAGGTTGGAAGTAGGCTGAAGTAATTACACCATCGCGTGGAGCACGAATAGCATATTCAATTTTCATGGCTTCTAAAGTCAGTAAAATGTCATCCTTTTTCACTTGTGAATTGGCTTCTACCAAGACTTGGGTAATCACGCCCGGCATTGGCGCTTTCAGATTGCCCTCATTTTGTTGAGTATCGTCATGACCATAGTTTGGACGGATATAAGCAAATTTATGCGTTTGCCCATTTTCGAAAACAGTTAAATGGTCTGCATCAATGCTAAATGCCAATTTTGATTGTTTGCCATTCAGATTGAGTTGGGCTATATGTGCATCTAGCAGTTGACCTTGAATAGGGTATTCCTGCCCCTGATAGTGTGCAATAAAGCCGTTATCGATAGCAGTAAAACGTACCTCAATAGCTTGTTGATTCAGTTGCAATTTTATGCCGTATTGAGTCTTCACATTGACACGCCAAAGCGGTGATGATGACCAAACAGGATTTGCATTTCGCTGCTGATGAAAACGCTTCAATAGTTCAATAAATGCCGCTGATACAATGGTTTCGGATGAAGCAGCTTCCGCATTCATTAAAAACGCATCTTCACGTTGAATCAGATTGGTATCCAGTTTGGCATTTTTAAATGAATCACAGCGAATGATACGGTCCAAGAAGGCAATGTTATTGCCTAAGCCTTCGACATGAAACTGACCTAAAGCATGATGCATTTGGACCAATGCCGCTTCACGGTTTTCACCCCAAACAATTAACTTGGCAATCATTGGGTCGTAGAACGTGGTAATTTCATCGCCTTCAACAATTCCACTATCCACACGGACATGCTGATTTTGATTTGGATAATGTAAATAACTAATTTGACCAATCGCAGGAAGGAAGCCTTTTTCAGGTTCTTCTGCATAAACTCGCGCTTCAATTGCATGACCATGAATTTGTAATTCATGTTGTTGCTTCGGTAATGGTTCACCATAAGCGACACGTAATTGCCACTCGACTAAGTCTTGCCCTGTAATCATTTCTGTTACAGGATGTTCTACTTGTAGGCGCGTATTCATTTCCATGAAATACGCCGTACCATCTTGTTCCACAATGAATTCAACCGTACCTGCACCGACATAATCTACCGCACGTGCAGCATCAATTGCAGCTTGACGCATCGCCTCCAGTTTATGCTGTGGCATCAGTGGAGCAGGTGCTTCTTCTAATACTTTTTGGTGGCGACGTTGTACTGAACAATCACGTTCGAATAAGTGTACATAATTACCGTGGGTATCGCCAAAAACTTGTACTTCAATATGACGCGGTTGTATCACATAGCGTTCAATCAATACATCATCATTGGCGAAGCTTGATTTGGCCTCACTTTTACAAGATGCAAGGGAACTTAAAAAGTCAGCTTCACGTTCAACCAAACGCATCCCTTTACCACCACCGCCTGCGCTGGCTTTAATTAACACAGGATAACCAATTTGGTCTGCTTGCTGTTTTAGGAAAGCTGCATCTTGATTGGTGCCATGATAGCCAGGCGTAAGTGGGACACCTGCTTTTTCCATAAGTGCTTTAGAGGTTGCTTTTAGACCCATAGCTAAAATGGCAGCAACAGGAGGACCAATAAAGGTAATGTTATTTTTTTCACAAGCTTCTGCAAACTGGTCATTTTCAGACAAAAATCCATAACCCGGATGAATTGCTTGTGCGCCAGTAGTTAGAGCCGCTTGAATAATACGGTCAATCTGTAAATAGCTTTGAGAAGCAGGGGATTCACCAATATAAATGGCTTCGTCTGCTTGTTTGACATGTTGTGATTGAGCATCGGCATCTGAATAGACGGCAACTGTCGCAATGCCCATTTTTTTCGCAGTGCGAATAACACGACAGGCAATTTCACCACGGTTTGCAATTAGAATTTTTTCAAACATTGTTCTGTCCTTATTATCGTTATGCCGTTGCCTTAATCCAAGCTGGGCTATGTTTGTTTAAAAAAGCATTCAGTCCATTTTTTGCTTCTTCACCTTGACGCACATGGGCAATATGTTGCGCGGTTTTAAGCAATAGGCTTTCATCGACACTTTGTTGATTCACCATTTGAATCAGTTGTTTCGACGCAGCTTGTGCTTCAGGTCCACCCAATAATAAGGCTTGTATCATGTCATCAATTTTGGCATCCAGTAATTCAGGTGTGGTCACTTCATGGACTAAACCAATTTGTAGCGCTTGCTCAGCCGTAATACGTTCTGCTGTGAGAAAGTAACGTGAAGCCTGACGTGCGCCAATTGCACGAATTACATACGGGCTAATGGTTGAGGGTGCCAACCCCAAACGGACTTCTGACGTTGCAAATTTTGCATCTGTACTGGCTACACAAATATCACAAGCAGAAGCGAGCCCCATGCCACCACCAAAGGCGATGCCTTGTACACGGGCAATGGTTGGTTGCTTTAAAGTTGCTAAGCTTTGCAGCATTTTCGCAAGTTTTAAAGCATCTGCTTCATTGTCTGCTTGAGAGGCTTGTCCTGCTTGTTTCATCCAGTTTAAGTCAGCACCAGCAGAAAAGCTTTTACCACGACCCGCCAAAACCACCACGCGAATATCATGACGTTCATTCAACTGTTGAAAGCAGTGATGTAGTTCCTCAATCACTGTCGTGTTGAACGCATTATGAAGTTCAGCGCGATTAATCCAAACCGTTGCTACTTGCTGTTGCTGTTCGAGTTGTAAAAATTGATAGTCCATTTTTCACCCCTTACATGCGGAACACGCCGAACTTGGTTGGTTGAATTGGCGCCGTCAGTGCCGCAGCCAAACTTAAACCCAACACTTGACGAGACTGAGCAGGATCAATTACACCGTCATCCCACAAACGTGCAGAAGAGTAATATGGATGACCTTGACGTTCGTATTGATCACGAATGGGTTGTTTGAATTCATCTTCTGCATCGGCAGACCAAGATTCACCTTTTTGTTCAATTTGGTCACGTTTGATGGTCGAGAGTACACTCGCTGCTTGTTCGCCCCCCATCACCGAAATCCGAGAATTTGGCCAAGTCCACAAGAAGCGTGGCGAATAAGCACGACCACACATACCGTAGTTTCCAGCCCCAAATGATCCACCAATAATCAAGGTCAGTTTAGGTACATTGGCTGTGGCAACCGCCATCACCAGTTTGGCACCGTGTTTAGCAATCCCTTCATTTTCGTACTGACGTCCGACCATAAAACCCGTGATGTTTTGTAAGAACAATAATGGAATATTGCGTTGTACACAGAGTTCAATGAAGTGCGCGCCTTTTTGCGCTGACTCAGAGAATAGAATCCCGTTGTTGGCAATAATTCCAACAGGCATACCGTAAATTTTGGCAAAGCCCGTAATTAACGTTGTTCCAAAACGTGCTTTAAATTCGTCTAAACGCGAACCATCGACAATACGGGCAATAATTTCACGCACATCAAAAGGTTTACGGGTATCACTTGGCACAATGCCATAAAGTTCTTCGGCAGGGAAAAGTGGTTCTTCAATTCCTTCTGCTGTTTTATTCGGTTGAATATTTAAATTCGCTACAATATTTCGCGCAATCTGAAGGGCATGTTCGTCATTCTCTGCCAAATGGTCAGCGACCCCAGAAAGGCGAGTATGCACGTCGCCACCACCAAGGTCTTCACTGCTGACCACTTCACCTGTCGCAGCTTTTACCAATGGTGGACCACCCAAGAAAATAGTGCCTTGGTTACGTACAATAATGGTTTCATCCGACATGGCAGGAACGTAAGCACCACCTGCGGTACAACTGCCCATTACCACTGCAATTTGAGCGATACCTAAGCTCGACATACGGGCTTGGTTATAGAAAATACGCCCAAAGTGATCACGATCTGGAAACACTTCATCTTGCATAGGTAAATACGCACCGCCTGAATCCACCAAGTAAATGCAAGGTAAGCGGTTTTGTTCTGCAATTTCTTGTGCACGTAAGTGCTTTTTCACCGTAAGAGGGTAATAAGTTCCGCCTTTCACCGTTGCATCATTGGCAACGATCATGCAGGTGACACCATTCACTTGACCAATCCCAGCAACTACGCCCGCAGCAGGAACATCATCGGCATAGACTTTATGTGCAGCCAATTGCCCAATTTCTAAGAAAGCTGTACCTGCATCAATCAGTTGATCAATACGGTCACGTGCCAACAATTTGCCACGAGCAATATGTTTTTGGCGCGCATTTTCACCACCACCTAAGGCAATTTTTTGGCTGATTTGTTTTAAATCTTGTACCAAATTCAACATCGTTGCCTGATTGTTTTTAAATTCTTCACTGCGGCTGTTAATTTTGCTTTGCAGTTGATTTAAATCTGTAGTTCCGCCAGCAAAAGTGATGTTCTGATTGGTTTGTTTTGGCATTTTCACCAGATTCAACTCTTCATGACTGCTTTGCATTTGGGTTTGTAATTGATTCATAGAAACTTCCTTGTATAAAGTGAGCCAGAAGCGTTAAGCCGTTTCGTTAAATAATTCACGACCGATTAACATACGGCGTATTTCAGAAGTTCCTGCACCAATTTCATAAAGTTTTGCATCACGCCACAAACGACCTGCTGCAAACTCGTTGATATAGCCATTGCCACCCAATGCTTGAATGGTTTCACCTGCCATCCACGTTGCTTTTTCAGCAGCATAAAGAATGGCACTAGCAGCATCTTTTCGTAAGCTACGGCTATGTTCAGCTTTGTCGCATTCAGCACCCACCGCATACACAAGCGCTTTACAAGCTAACCAAGTTGAATACATATCGGCAATTTTGCCTTGCATGAGCTGGAACTCACCAAGTGCTTGTCCAAACTGTTTACGATCATGAATATAAGGAATCACGGTGTCCATGCAGGCATCCATAATGCCTAGAGGACCAGCACTGAGTACCGCACGTTCATAATCCAGACCGCTCATGAGCACTTTTACGCCATTTCCCACACCGCCGAGTACATTTTCTTTTGGCACTTTAACGTTGTCGAAAAACAATGGATACGTATTTGAACCACGCATCCCCAATTTATCGAGATGGTTCCCATGGCTAAAACCAGGCATATCTTTTTCAACCAAGAATGCCGTCATGCCTTTAACGCCTGCTTGTAAATCAGTTTTGGCATAAACCACCAAGACATCGGCATCACCACCATTGGTAATCCACATCTTTGAGCCATTTAATAGGTAATGATCGCCTTGTTCTTCTGCTTTTAATTTCATGCTGACCACATCAGAACCTGCATTTGGTTCAGACATTGCCAATGCACCTACAAATTCACCAGAAATAAGTTTAGGCAAATAACGTTGTTTTTGTTCTTCATTACCATTTCGCTTAATTTGATTCACACATAGGTTAGAATGTGCTCCGTAAGATAATCCTATAGCGGCAGATGCGCGTGAGATTTCTTGCATAACAATAATATGCGCTAAATAACCGAGGTTAGAACCACCATACTCTTCGCTTACTGTTAAACCATGTAAGCCCATGTCACCCATTTTCTTCCAAAGGTGTGCAGGGAATACATTGTCACGATCCACTTGTTGAGCAATTGGTGCTATTTCTTTTGCACAAAATGCAGCAACTGAATCACGCAGTGCGATCAAAGTTTCATCTAAACCGAAACTTAAGGTTTGTAGGCTAAGTTGTAATGGAACGTGTGCGTTCATGCTGTTCATCCTGAGGTTATATTTGTTGTCCAATAAGCATTGTTGTTGTGCTTGTAGTTTTACAATACATCTATTTTTTAAAAAAGTGAACTAAAATTCACAAAATGATTTACAATTCATTTTATCTGGATGAGAATAAGATTATGAGTTATAAAAGATCGACATTGATGCAAGAGCGAATGGAACAAAATCGACAGTCGATTTTGCAATCTGCGCGAGAACTTATTGCTCAAGGGGGATTTAAAGATGCCCAAATTCAAGCGATTGCGGAACGTGCAGGCGTTTCTAGTGGCTTGGTTTACCGCTATTTTGATAATAAAAGTGAAGTCTTAATTGAAGTGTTGTCTGAAGCGATTCAGCATGAAATTCATATTTTGAATACGATTGCGAGTAGTGGAGAGCTAACGGCACAACAAAAATTACATAAGGCTGTCACGACCTTTGTTAAGCGGGCACTCAATAGTCCTCAACTGTCGTATTCACTCATGTTCGAACCTGTAGATCCAATTGTTGAGCATGAGCGTTTTCGCAGTAAACAGTTAATTAAACAAACAATTAACGAGATTCTTGCCGAAGGGAAAGTCAATGGTGAGTTCGGTTTTGAAGATTTAAATACGGTGGCGTTATGCATTGTCGGAAGCATGACTTTTGTCGTAATTGAACCTTTAAATCCATCTCGTAATGTCATGTTTGATCAAAACTACAAAGATTACTTTGTGAAACAGGTTGCAGACTTTTGTGTACAAGCTGTGCAATTACAGGAACGTAATTAAATAGTCTTATATGCAAAGGAGGGAAATCCGTACAAAGTAATCTCTGTGATCAAAATAAAACAGTAAGAATCAGAATTACAAAGAATCAAGGAGAGTGATTCAAATGACACAGGTACGGTTAAGCTATGCGTATGGAACCAGCAGTCAACCTTTATTAGGCATGACCATTGGTGAAAAATTTGATCAGGCATGTGCGCAATATGCAGATCAGGATGCTGTGGTCAGTGTGCATCAGAATGTACGGTTAAGCTATCAAGAGCTACAAGCACAGGTGAATGCTTTTGCTTGTAGCTTACTCAAACTGGGGTTCAAAAAAGGCGATCGTCTTGCCATTTGGTCACCCAATTGTGTGGAATGGACTATTACTCAATTCGCTGCATTTAAAGCAGGTATCATTCTTGTTAACCTAAATACTGCGTATAAAAGCAATGAACTTGAATACGTGCTGAATAAGGTGTCGTGTAAAGGTTTAGTTATTGCATCGCAATTTAAAACCACAAATTATCAAGAGCTTTTAACCAAAATTGCACCTGAGCTGCAAGAAGCTGAAGATAAAATCTTAAATGCGCTACGTTTACCTCATTTAAAACACGTGATTAAAATTGATGAAGCAGTGCATACAGGTATTCATCGTTTTCAAGATCTGTTGGGACAACCTACCGCAAAACAACTTAATCATTTAGAAGTGGTTGCAAGTGAGTTGCAGTTTGATGAAACCATTAATATTCAGTTTACTTCAGGAACGACAGGTAACCCGAAAGGCACCATGCTCACGCACAATAACATTTTAAATAATGGTTATTTTGTGGGTGAAGCGATTCATTTAACTCCGCAAGATCGCGTGTGTATTTCAGTACCATTATTTCACTGTTTCGGCATGGTGATGGGGAATTTAGCCTGTATTACACATGGTTCAACCATGGTCTATCCATCGGCTGTATTTAATCCATTAGACACCTTAAAAGCCATTCAGCAAGAGAAATGTACAGCAGCTTATGGTGTGCCCACCATGTTCATTGCCACTTTAGAGCATGAACAATTCAACGACTTTGATTTGAGTAGTTTACGTACAGGCATTATGGCAGGTAGCCCGTGTCCGCGCGAAATCATGCAACGTGTCATGGAGCGAATGCACATGACGGAAATTACCATTTGTTATGGCATGACCGAAACGGCACCTGTAAGTGCGCAAAGCTCGACCAGTGATACGGTTGAACAACGCGTCGGAACAGTAGGTCGCGTACATCCGCATTTAGAAATCAAAATTGTGGATGAAGCAGGCAAAGTCGTACCGCGAGGCAAGCTAGGGGAATTGTGTGTTCGTGGTTATTCAGTCATGTTGGGTTATTGGGAAGATGGTGAAAAAACCCAAGAAGTGATTGATAACGCACGTTGGATGCATACAGGCGACATCGCTGAAATGGATGATGACGGCTTTGTAAAAATTAAAGGTCGTATCAAAGATGTGGTGATTCGTGGCGGTGAGAACCTGTTTCCGAAAGAAATTGAAGATTTCTTATATACCCATCCAGATGTCAGCGATGTACAGGTCATTGGTCTACCAGATGCACGTTATGGTGAAGAACTATGTGCCTGTATCATTTTACATGAGCACCATGAAACCACGGAAGAAAGTATTCGACGTTACTGTGCCGAACATATTTCACACAATAAAGTACCACGTTATGTGCGTTTCTTTACCGAGTTTCCAATGACCGCTTCAGGTAAAGCACAAAAATTCCGACTTCAAGAATTTATGCGTAAAGAGCTGAATTTACTGGAAGATATTGCATAACGTGATCTTCCGACTTGGAGTTTCCCTTTACTCTGCTTCAGGGTAAAGGGAGAAAACGAAAAAGTCTGAATAATTCAAACAGAATAAGGAAATCATGATGGAACTTCGTCACGATTGGACTCGCGCAGAAATACAAAATCTATATCAGCAACCCTTTTTAGATTTGGTTTTTCAGGCACAACAAATCCATCGACAAAATTTTAATGCGAACCAGATTCAGGTCAGCACTTTATTATCGATTAAAACAGGGAAATGCCCTGAAGATTGCAAATACTGCTCTCAATCTGCACGTTATGATTCAAAACTAGAAGCAGAAAAGCGTATTGCTGTAGACAAAGTGATTAGTGAAGCCAAAGAAGCATTAGCGTCTGGTTCTTCACGCTTCTGCATGGGTGCTGCATGGCGTAACCCGCATGAACGTGATATGCCTTATGTACTAGAAATGGTTCGTGAAGTAAAAGCTTTAGGTTTAGAAACTTGCATGACTTTAGGCATGTTAAACCAGTCACAAGCTGAACGTTTAAAAGATGCTGGACTCGATTACTATAATCACAACCTTGATACTTCGCGTGAGTATTATTCAAATATCATCAGTACCCGTACTTTCGATGATCGTTTAAATACGCTTGAATATGTACGTGGCGCAGGCATGAAAGTCTGTAGTGGTGGTATTGTTGGTTTGGGTGAAGACACTGCTGATCGTATTGGTCTATTACTTGAACTTGCGACTTTACCTATTCACCCAGAATCTGTACCAATTAACATGCTGGTTCCAATTGAAGGCACCCCATTGGCAGATGTTGAAAAACTTGATGTGACTGAATGGATTCGTACCATTGCTGTTGCACGTATTATTATGCCAAAAAGCTATATTCGACTTTCTGCGGGTCGTGAATCATTGACTGATTCAGACCAAGCCTTGGCATTCATGGCTGGTGCAAATTCCATTTTCTCAGGTGAAAAACTGCTGACGACGCCAAATGTCGCACAGGGCAAAGATCAACAATTATTTCAAAAATTAGGTTTAACGGTTGAAAAGACAAAACCATCCATTGCGGAACTGACTTTGGATGCAATGTCGGTGGCTTAAGCAAAATCTGAAAGCAGTACGCAATGATGAAAAGCATTTAGCACATTCATATCGTCTGCATAACAATTAAATAGAGTGCAATATGGCGAAAGACTTTAATAACCAACAAGTAGTGGATGGATACGATGAACATATCCGCAAGCTTATTCCAGGCTATGAGTTAACGCATCAGCAAATCGATGCCATTTTAACTCATCATTATGCCGAACAAGAACATGTAGACATTCTGGTGGTGGGCTGTGGAACAGGATATGAAATTCAATATTTGGCGCAAAAGCACCCAACTTGGAACTTTACTGCGCTAGATCCATCACATGTCATGTTATGTAAGGCAAAGCAGCATCTAGAAAAGCAAGGTGTTTTAAGCCGTATTCGCTTTATTCATGGCGATACAAAATCCATTGGTACAACTCATACTTTTGACGCGGTATTATCTATTCTGGTGGCTCATTTTATTCCATTGGAATCAAAGCAAAACTTTTTTAAAGACATTTTTACTCAACTAAAGCCCAATGGAATGCTGCTGACTTATGACTTAATGAAAGAAACAGAAGCACATGAGATTTTTGTACTGAAGCAACTTTGTGAAAATAATGGCTTAACCACAGTTCAAAGTGAAAAAATGGTTGAACGATTACAGCAAGATTTTTTTCTTGTCTCTCCACGAATGGGGCAGCAGCTCTTATCCAATGTTGGGTTTAAAAAAGTTAAAACCTACAGCCAAATTCTAAATTATTACGGATTTTGTGCAGTGAAATAATGCCCATTGAAACAACAAACTTAATTAAGGAATACACAAAAGAATAAGGATATGAATATGCCTGCTTATTATCGTTTAATACAACGCGAACAACATGCGGATGGAAGTGTAACTGCACATTATCAATCAAACATTCATGCGCAAGGTGCTTGGAATCCGCATGAGCAACATATGGCGCCCGCAACAGGGGTGATTTGTGCAGAGTTGGAACAGTTTTTACCTCGAGATGACATGCGAATAGGGCGCATTAGCCTCGATATTTTTGGTTTAATTGGATTTGGCGATTTTAGTATTACCACCCGTATGATTCGAGGTGGAAAAACCATTGAGTTGATTGAAAGCGAAATGCAAGCCAATGGTAAAACCTGTATTGTTGCCCGTGCATGGAAAATGCTTACACAGGACACGCATAGTATTGCGGGACTTGAAGACCAAAAAGTTCAGCATCCAGAGCAATTACCTATTTGGGATGGCATGAAATGCTGGCCAGGTGGATATATTCAGAGCATTGAAACCCGTACGGAAGCGTCCCGCAGAGCAGGAAAAGGACTCGTTTGGCTCACCAACCCATGTAATATGGTGGAAGGTAAAACCACGTCAGATTTTGTCAAACTCATGGGTATGGTGGATACTGCAAATGGTGTTGTGCCACGCCAAGACCCCCAAGCGGGCTGGGCATTTCCAAATTTAGATTTACAAATTCATCTGTATCGCATTCCTCAGGGACAATGGTTAGGTTTAGACGTCGAACAGCAATATGGTACAGATGGCATTGGTTTGACCAGTGCTGTCCTGCATGATGTACATGGCCCTTTTGGTCGCAGCGAACAAATCTTAACCTTGCGAAAACTCTAATCTAAGCCATAAAAGCTAAAGTTGAATGATACATTGCTGACTTAAGTTTTTAAGCTCAGCATGATCCACTTGAACATTGCTCCATTTCGCCATTTGCTGAATCAGCCATTCAAAATCTTCAACTTTAGGGATGGCTGTATCATGTATGAAATTTCGAATAATATTTTGAATTTTATAAAATTCTTGAACATGGATACGATCTGAACATTCAAATTGTAAAACTTCATATTCAGTTAATAATGCCCAAATTTGGCTAAAATTCTGCATGGTTTTGATTTCACGCTGGGCTTTTTCAATGGCTTGAGTAATTGCTTGTAAGGTATTCGGATGTGCTGTAGCCCATTCTTTGGTCACAGCTAACACTTTATCGGCAATTTCAGGAATGATATTCTGGCTAGAAGCCACGATCTGACTCAATCCCAAGACTTCACCTTGAGTATTCCAAGGCTCCCCGACACAGAAACCATCAATCACATTATTGCTCAATGCTTCTACCATATAAGGTGGCGGTAAAATTCTGAGTTTAATGCTTTGGGCTAATTCTGCATCTGCCAATGCGAGCCATTCACGAATGCAAAAATGATGAATGGAATTGGCAAATACATGTGCCAATTGAATATTTTGTCCGTTTTGAATCGCTGTAACAACTTTAGCCGCGACTTCCGTTGCGGTGTCGTTATGGGTAATGCCCAGATCAAAACATAATTTCTGACTTAAACTGATATAAGCGCGATTTACACTTAAAACCAAAGGTGTTTGAAACGGAATGCCAATATGATCTGTGCCTATTGAGGCTGCGGGTAAAATACCTGATAAACAGTGTGCTGCATCTAATAATCCAAAAGCCAAACGGTCTCGCAGACTGGCCCAAGAGGCTTCTTTAACCAGTGTGACATCTAATCCAAGCTCATCAAAATAACCACGATGTTTTGCCCAAAGTATAGAAATACAATCAAGCAATGGAATATAGCCAAGTTGAATATGTGTTTTTTCTAATGTAGACATGGCTTAATCCTTCAACTTGGTTTGTAGTAATTCTTGCGCATCGAGAAGGCGACGTGCCATTTCTCCCATAGTAATTCGATGGCTCATGGCATTTTTACGGAGTAATTGAAATGCTTGATCTTCAGTGAGTTGATGCAGTTGCATCAAAAGAACTTTGGCTTTCTCGACATCTTTACGATCTGCCAGTTTATTCTGGGTTTCCTTTAAATCTGTCAGTAATTTCTTATGCTTTTTGAATTGCTCAATAGAGATCTCTAAAATACTGTCCAATTTTGCAGGATCAATACCATCGACAATATAAGCGGTAATTCCAGCATCAATGGCACTTTTAATCATCTCTTTTTGGCTGTTTTGGGTAAACAGCACCGTAGGTAAATCAAACTGGCTCACACAACTTTCAATAATGTCACGGTGTGGATGATCCATATCCAGCAAAATGACATCGGCCTGTAAGTGCTCTAATTTGAACATATTTAAATGATCGATGGTTAAGCAGGCCACCACGTCAAAATCGTGCTGAAGCAGTGAATCTTTTATATAGTTGGCACGATCTTGATCATCATCAATCAGGGCAATTTTAAGCTTTGGCATATTTGAGCTATCGCTATTGGGCTGCTAATCAGGGCAGAACTGATGTTTATTTTGTAGCATTAACAAGCAATAAACATGCCGATGTACCATTTTGGTGATTAAACATACAAAACAATACAAATAAGCACATCCTAAAATTTATCTGTGCACCATTACAAAGCAAAATGTGCAATTTAGTGGCAGAAGCTCAAATTCCGATGTTTTTCTAGTAATTATCCAATACTTGAGATTGAACATAATTTCAGCTTTAATATAAGAAAACATAGTTATTTATAAATTTATAAAAATAAAACAGCAACTTAAGTTAATGGTATTAATATTGGCATAGCAATTGCATTATCCCTTATGAGTCAAAGACGACTCTTAAAAATTTGCAAGACGGCCAACGATGTCCGTTCTGATCGACCTGTAAAGCAGATCACTCTGCCGAGTGGGAATTTATATACGTTCAGTTCAGGAAGGAGAGGGTTATGTCTTCAAATTTATATGAGAAAAAAGCCACAACAATAAGTCTTTTTAATTTTAAGACTTCAGCGATGCGGGCCTTCCACATGAGTTGGCTCGCCTTTTTTGTCTGTTTTTTTGCATGGTTTGCCTGTGCACCACTCATGCCTGTGATTGCAGGCGAATTCCATCTGACTAAAGATCAAATCGCGAATATTAATATTGCAGCCGTTGCGATTACGATTTTGGTTCGCTTGATTGTTGGTCCACTCTGTGACAAATACGGTCCACGCAAAACTTATACTGCATTACTTATTCTTGGCAGCATTCCTGTATTTGGTGTTGCATCGGCCAACAGTTATGAATCTTTTTTATTCTTTAGGCTGCTCATCGGTGCAATTGGCGCAAGTTTCGTCATCACTCAATACCATACCAGCATTATGTTTGCCCCGAATGTTGTCGGGACTGCAAATGCAACTACTGCGGGTTGGGGAAATGCGGGGGGCGGTGCCACACAAGCTTTAATGCCACTGCTACTTTCAGCTTTAGTGATGTTCGGTGTAGAACAAGCTATGGGTTGGAGAATTGCCTTACTGGTTCCTGGCGTCATGATGTTGATTGTGGGCGGGCTGTACTGGAAATACACACAAGATTGTCCGCAAGGCAACTTTAAAGAATTACGCGCTCAAGGCATTCAAGTTGGTAGCGAGAAAAAAGGTGGCTTAAACATCTTAATGCATGCAGCCCGTAACTATCGTGTCTGGATTCTATTTGGCTCTTACGCGGCATGCTTTGGTATCGAAATTTTTATTCATAACATCGTCGCCATGTACTACGTGGAAAACTTTGGCTTTGGACTAAAAGAAGCAGGTTTGGCTGCGGGTATTTTCGGACTTTTGGCACTGTTTGCTCGTGCTTTGGGTGGCATTATTTCTGACAAAGTGGCAACCAAAAAGGGTTTGGATGGTCGTACTAAAGTCTTATTCGGCATGATCCTTATGGAAGGTCTGTTCCTAATTGTATTCTCACAAATGAACACTGCGATATTGGCCATTTTAACCATGACAGTATTTGCTTTGTTTACCCACATGGCTTGCGGCGCAACCTATGCATTGGTGCCATTTATTGATCGTGATGCCTTAGGCGGGGTTGCAGGCATTATTGGCGCAGGCGGCAACGTGGGTGCGGTTGCAGCAGGTTTCCTCCTCAAAGGTGTCTTAGATATTCAAACTTGCCTCATGGTTCTGGGTGGACTGGTGGTGATTGCAGCAAGTTTTGTGCTCATGATTCGCTTTTCGGTTGAACATAAAGAGAAAGAACAACGTCTATTTGAACAAGCCGTGCTTGATCGTAACAACATGGCATAAGTAAAAAAAATTAAGGAGAAAGAATATGAAACTACTTATGATTGGTCACGGTATGGTCGGGCACAAGTTCATTGAGAGTGTACTTGAGCAGGCAGGTGACGAAGTAGAAATTACCATTTTGGCAGAAGAACCACGTTTGGCGTATGACCGTGTGCATTTAACCGAATACTTTTCTGGTAAAACTGCCAAAGATTTATCACTTGCACGTGCAGACTTTGCCGATGCCTATGGAATTGACCTACGTTTAAATACCAAAGCGACTGCAATTGATCCAGAAAATAAATTGGTGACCACCAATCATGGTGAAACACTTAGCTATGACAAATTGGTTTTAGCCACAGGTTCTTATGCTTTTGTACCGCCAATTCCGGGTAATGAACGTCAAAACTGTTTTGTTTACCGTACCATTGAAGACTTAGATGCCATTAAAGCTGCCAGTTTAAATGCAAAAACAGGGGTGGTGATTGGTGGTGGCTTATTGGGACTAGAAGCCGCAAAGGCACTTTGTGACCTGAACCTAGAAACGCATGTGGTGGAATTTGCGCCACGCTTAATGGCCGTGCAAATTGATGACTTAGGCGGCAAAG
Source organism: Acinetobacter tibetensis (assembly GCF_023824315.1). Classification (NCBI taxonomy): domain Bacteria; kingdom Pseudomonadati; phylum Pseudomonadota; class Gammaproteobacteria; order Moraxellales; family Moraxellaceae; genus Acinetobacter; species Acinetobacter tibetensis. Next base: position 1,662,036 of record NZ_CP098732.1, read on the forward strand.
TACTACGCACTAAAATTGAAAACCTCGGGGTTAAAGTTCATACCCAAAAAGCCACCCAATGTATTGAAGATGGGTCATCCGCAGTTCATGTAATGAAATTTGGCGATGGCTCAGAACTCGAAACGGATATCGTTTTATTCTCGGCAGGTATTCGCCCACGCGATGAACTTGCACGTTTAAGTGGTTTAGCCATTGGTGAACGTGGCGGTATTGTGATTAATGATTATTGCCAAACCAGTGATGAAGATATTTATGCCATTGGTGAGTGTGCGCTTTGGAACAATAAAATCTTTGGTTTAGTGGCACCGGGCTATGACATGGCACGTATTGCAGCCAAGCATGTGATGCAGCAAGAATGCAATATTTTCGCTGGTGCAGACATGAGCACTAAATTGAAGTTGATGGGGGTAGATGTCGCATCTATCGGTGATGCACATGCCATGACTCCAAATTCGTTAAGCTATTTCTATGCCGATGAAGCTGCATTGGTATATAAAAAAATCGTAGTCAATGCAGAAAAAACCCAACTTTTGGGTGCTGTATTGGTGGGTGATGCCAAAGAATATAGCGACTTGCTACAAATGATGCTGAACGGTCTGGCATTACCCGAAGTACCTGAAAGCCTCATCATGCCAGGGTTTACGGACTCAGGCGCCAAAGCAGGCGGTAGCGGTGTCGATTTACTGCCAGACAGTGCCACCATCTGTTCATGTAATAACGTGTCGAAAGCCGATATTTGCCAAGCCATTAGTGACGGCTCGACCTCTTTGGGTGCGTTAAAGAAATGTACCAAAGCTGCGACAGCTTGTGGGGGGTGTGCTCCTTTAGTAACGCAGGTATTGAAGTCTGAATTACAACGTCAAGGCGTCACGGTCAATAATCATATTTGCGAACACTTCCCATACTCCCGCCAAGAGCTGTATCACTTGGTTCGTGTGAATGAAATTAAAACCTTTGACGATTTGATTCATCAGCATGGACATGGTTTGGGCTGTGATATTTGCAAACCAACGGCTGCAAACATCTTGGCATCTTGCTGGAATGATTTCGTACTTGAACCAAGTCATGCAGGTTTACAAGACAGTAACGACTACTACTTAGGAAACATCCAAAAAGATGGTTCTTACTCCGTTGTACCACGTATGGCAGGGGGTGAAGTCACGCCAGATGGCTTAATTGCTGTAGGTCAAATTGCCAAAAAATACAACCTGTACACCAAAATTACGGGCGGGCAACGTGTTGATATGTTTGGCGCGCAAGTGCATCAATTGCCGTTGATTTGGGAAGAGTTGAATGCCGCAGGTTTTGAATCTGGTCATGCTTACGGCAAATCATTACGTACGGTTAAATCTTGTGTTGGCAGTACATGGTGCCGTTATGGTGTGGATGATTCAGTCGGTTTGGCCATTTTCCTCGAAAACCGCTACAAGGGTTTACGCTCCCCACATAAATTAAAAATGGCAGTTTCGGGTTGTACCCGTGAGTGTGCAGAAGCTCAAGGTAAAGATGTTGGCGTGATTGCCACTGAAAAAGGTTGGAACCTCTATGTCTGTGGTAATGGTGGCATGAAACCACGCCATGCAGAATTGATTGCATCTGACTTGGATACCGAAACTCTAATTCGTTATATCGACCGTTTCTTTATGTTCTACATTCAAACAGCGGATCGTTTACAACGTACCAGTGTATGGCGCGACAACATGGAAGGTGGTTTAGACTATTTAAAATCCGTGATTATTGAAGATTCACTGGGTTTAGCCACAGAACTTGAACGTCGTATGCAGCACATTGTTGGGACTTATCAAGATGAATGGCGTACCGCAGTTGAGAACCCTGAAATTCGTAAACGTTTCCAAACCTATATCAATGCCAATGCTGAACAGCAAGCTGATCCACATATTCAATTTACTCAAGAACGCGGACAAATTCGCCCATTAAACAGCGCAGAACGCGCTGAAGACCGTATTCCAATGGTTGAAGCATAATAAGGAGAACTCAAATGACCATTTTAAATGATAAAAATATGCTTCCAGATCAAAACTGGGTTGAAGTTTGTGATTTAAATGACATCACCCCGAATACGGGCGTAGGGGCTTTGGTTGAAGGACAAGCGATTGCTTTGTTCCGTGTTGGTACAGAAAAACGCGTTTATGCGTTGAGCAATAAAGACCCTTTCAGCCAAGCCAATGTCATGAGCCGTGGCATTATTGGCGACTTGCAAGGTGAACGCGTTATTGCATCGCCCATTTATAAGCAGCATTTTAGTTTAGCCACTGGACGTTGCTTAGAAGATAAAGATCAAAAACTATTGGTGTTCCCAACCAAAATTCAAGATGGCCGTGTTTGGGTGTGTCCAACAGCACAAAAAACCTATATCACCAACAATGGGCCTTCTTCAGAAAAAATGAAGTTGGTTTTGGTTGGAAATGGTTTGGCAGGTATGCGTTGTCTTGAAGATTTATTGGATATGGCACCTGATCGTTATGAAATTACCGTGATTGGTGAAGAACCATGGGGCAACTATAACCGCATTATGCTATCGCCCGTGTTATCAGGTGAAAAAACGGTTGAAGACATAATGTTGCACCCACATGCGTGGTATCACGACAAAGGTATGCGTTTTATTGCAGATGATCCTGCCGTGAAAATAGATCGACCACGCAAACAAGTACATACTCAAAAAGGCATTGTGGTGGATTATGACCGACTCATTTTAGCCACTGGGTCTAAACCTTTTGTGCCGCCAGTAAATGGTGCAGACCTAAAAGGCGTCGTAAGTTTCCGTGATATTTATGATGTCAATACCATGTTGGAATATTGTGAAAACAAACGTAATGCGGTGGTGATTGGTGGGGGTTTACTCGGTTTAGAAGCTGCTTATGGCTTAAAACGCCGTGGCATGAATGTTACCGTTTTACATTTAATGAATCGCATTATGGAACGTCAACTGGATGATCGTGCCAGTCAAATGCTTCGTCATAGTATTGAGCAAAAAGGGATTCGAATTATTACCGAAGCCAATACTGAAGAGCTAATCGGTACAGATGGTCAAGTCAGCCAAGTACGTTTAAAAGACGGCAGCGTGTTAGATGCAGATTTGGTGGTCTTTGCAGTCGGTATTCGCCCCAATATTAGTTTGGCACAAAGTGCGGGACTCAGAGCCAACCGCGGGGTGATGGTGAATGACACCATGCAAACTTTTGACCCAAGTATTTATGCAGTGGGTGAATGTATTGAACATCGCAGTCAAACCTTTGGTTTAGTCGAGCCTTTATGGGGACAGGCTTTTATTTGCGCGAGTCACTTGGCAGAACATGGCAGTCTGACCTTTAAAGCCCCAACGGTTCCAACCCAATTAAAAGTCAGTGGTGTCGATGTGTTTTCGGCAGGGAATTTTGAGCCTAAAGATGATTTTGAAGACATCATTTTAAATGACGAAAAACGTCAAATTTATAAGCGCATCATTATTCAACAGGACAAAGTCATTGGAGCCGTCTTGTTTGGAGATACGGAAGATGGCGCTTGGTATGCCGAATTAATTGCAGATCAAACCCCAATTTCCAATATTCGCAATAAGCTGCTTTTTGGTCGGGATTTTGCATTAAAAAAAGTAGGCTAATTCAACAACCATTATATTTTTGCTGCCATGAGTTTTAAGGCAAGAAGAGGGAGCATCGTATGACCAGTATTCCATTTGTGGAACTCCAAAGTTCGACTGCTCCAGTCACCGTGAGCACAAAAACCACCTGTCCGTACTGTGGCGTGGGTTGTGGTGTAGTCGCACATGTTAAACATACGGCGCACGGTCAAGTTGTTAGTGTAGAGGGGGATGTGTCACATCCCTCCAACTATGGAAAATTGTGTATTAAAGGCAGTAATTTGGCGGATACCATCGGGTTAGAAACGCGTTTATTACAGCCCATGCTCGGAAGAAATACACAGCAAAAAATAACAACTTGGGATACCGCACTCAATCAAATTGCGCAGCAATTCCAAACCTGTATAGAGCAATATGGGGCTGAAAGCATCGCATTTTATGTATCGGGGCAATTACTGACCGAAGATTACTATGTGGTGAATAAGTTTGTGAAAGGCTACTTAGGGACAGCCAATATTGATACCAATTCCCGTCTATGTATGTCGTCTGCTGTGGCAGCACATAAACGGGCTTTTGGTGAAGACATTGTTCCTGCCAGTTATCAGGATTTTGAACAAACGGATATGGTGGTTCTGGTTGGTTCAAATACAGCATGGTGCCATCCCGTATTGTATCAACGGATTATGCAAGCCAAAGCTGAACGCGATATTTTTGTGGTTGTGGTTGATCCGCGTTTTACCAGTACTTGTGAACAAGCCGATTTACATTTGCCAATCTTACCGGGGCAAGATATCGCTCTATTTAATGGACTCCTGCAATATTTGCATCAACATGGATGTGCAGATCAATCCTTTATTGATGCATATACGCAAGGCATTGAAGCTGCTTTGCAGAGCAGCCAAGCAGAACAAAATCCAGAAGATGTCGCCCAACAAACAGGAATTACACTAGATAAATTACAACAGTTTTATGCCAAATTTGCACAGACTGAACGAGTAATGACCTTATTTTCAATGGGGGTCAATCAGTCTTCACAAGGCGTGAATAAAGCCAATGCCATTACCAATTGCCATTTATATAGTGGGAAAATTGGTAAAGTTGGGGCAGCACCATTTTCAATGACAGGTCAGCCGAATGCGATGGGTGGCCGTGAAGTGGGTGGTTTAGCCAATATGTTGGCAGCTCATTTAGATATTGATAATCCTCAACATCAGCAATTGGTACAAAACTTTTGGCAAAGTCCAGTCATTGCCAAATCTGCTGGATTAAAAGCAGTTGATTTATTTGAAGCCGTTGAAAGTGGCAAAATTAAAGCACTTTGGATTATGGCCACCAATCCCGTGGTGAGTTTACCCAATGCAGATCAGGTCAAACGTGCCTTAGAAAAATGTCCTTTTGTGGTGGTTTCGGATATTTGCCAAAACACCGATACGACAGCATTTGCCGATGTTTTACTGCCTGCTTTAGGCTGGGGAGAAAAAGATGGCACAGTAACCAATTCTGAGCGACGTATTTCCAGACAACGTGCATTTTTAGATGCACCGGGAATTGCCAAAGCAGACTGGTGGACAGTTTCGCAAGTGGCAAAAAGAATGGGATTCTCTGGTTTTAATTTTGAAAATGTCAGTGAAATTTTTAGCGAGCATGCACAACTTTCAGCCAGTGAAAATGTACCCTTAGCACAACGTGATGAATCAAAGACCTTCCGTTATTTTAATTTACAAGGTTTAACAGGGCTAACAGGACAAGAATACGATGATCTCAACCCCATTCAGTGGCCAGTATGGGATAAACAGCAGTCCATTGAAACGGTACGACAGATCTATTCCAATGGGCAATTTAGCCATCCTGATGGTAAAGCCAAATTTATTGCTGTAGAAAACATTGCTCCTGTAAATGCCTGTACCAGTGAATATCCTCTGGCTTTGAACACGGGTCGTATCCGTGATCAGTGGCATACCATGAGTCGAACAGGATTATCGGCCAACTTAAGTACGCATCGTGCAGAACCATTTTGTGAGATTCATGCGCAGGATGCTTTGAAATATGGCTTGAAAGAAGGTGACTTGGTCGAAGTTGCATCGACTTGGGGACGCTGTGTTTTAAAAACTGCTATTTCTCAAGGTATTCGTCGTGGGCAAGTTTTTGCCCCCATCCATTGGAACGATCAGGTCGCTTCAGATGCCCGCATTGGTCGCGTGGTCAATCCTGTGGTAGATGCTATTTCAGGTGAGCCAGAATTTAAGCACACACCCGTGATGCTGCAACCTTTTTATACGCAATGGCAGGGCGTATTTTATGCCCGCAATGAGTACGCCGCTATGGTCAAGGCCTCTATAGAGGCCTGTGTGTGGTGGACCAAAGTGACCACTGCCAAAGCTGTTCGTTATGAACTGGCAGATCGCCGTAAATACGATGACATTACCAAACATTTAAAAGAACTTTTACCATTTCAAGATGAAAGTTTTGAATGGCTAAATGTCGATGATCATTCGGCACAAATCAGTCATAGCATCGTCTTAAAAGATGGCATTCTGATTGCCAGTTTATATATTGCCCCACGTGCTTTATTGCCAGACCGAGATTGGGTTGCAGGGTTATTTAAGCGTGAGCGATTGAGTGCCATGCATCGTAAAGCATTATTGGCGGGTCAACCGATTTCGATGAACAACAATGAAGGCCCATTGGTGTGTAGTTGCTTCAAAGTGGGTAAAAATCGAATTATTGAAACCATTAAAGAGAAAAACATTAGCAATGAAAAGCAAGTTACAGCTTGCTTAAAAGCTGGAGGCAATTGTGGTTCTTGCTTACCTGAAATTCGCGGCTTAATTAAAGCCTGTCAAACGGAGGATGTGGAATGATTCAAACTTATCCTGCCACTGATCTTGTCATTCTTGCAGGAGGACAAGCGCGACGTATGAATGGGATGAATAAACTTTTACAAACCTTTGATGATCAGATTCAACTTTTAAAAATTCATCAAACCCTAAAGCATAAAGTGAATTCTATCTGGGTGAATAGTCATCGTGACTATTCACTTTACCGCGCATTGGTACCGAGCATTGCCTATTATCAAGATGAGGAATCTGGATTTTTAGGTCCACTGATGGGCATGAAAAGCGCTTGGACACATGTCTCATCGGACTATGTTCTATTTATTCCGTGTGATGTGACCTATATTCCATCCCGTGTGCTTGAGAAACTTCACACCGTACTGGCAAAAAACGCACAGGCAGAAGTAGCTTATGTTGAACTGAATGGACGCGCACTATATCCGTTCTGTTTGTTAAAGCGTAGTGCACTAAAGCAACTACAACAGCATATCGAACTAAAACAGTTCAGTCTGAAAAAGTGTTTTGCTGAACTGCACCCTCAAGTCGCAAGGTTTAATCATAAAAACCTATTTTTTCACAGTATTAACTCACTCGATGAACTACAACAGTACCAACAATTAAAATTTCTTAACTAAACCCAGAGATAGCACAAAGTTGGAACACTTATTGCTACTTAATTCATAGTTATTAGCACAATGAAAGTGCAATCAGTAAATAAGCACAATCTTTGTGCACTCGGTCATTCCCACATGGAATAACACGCATGACAGTATCTATGGTAGAAACCCGTGCTGCATTTATAGATCAATTTGGTCGCAGCAAGCGTAAACTTAGAATTTCAGTGACAGATCGCTGTAATTTTAAGTGTGTCTATTGCATGCCTGAACATCCTGAGTGGATGAAGAAACATCAAATTTTGAGTTTTGAGGCATTGTTTCAGTTTTGCCAATTTATGGTGCAAAACGGGATTGAACATATTCGTATTACAGGTGGGGAACCTTTAATGCGTCAGGGTGTAGTGCATTTTGTTGCTGAGTTACAAAAGCTGAAAAAAATCGGACTGAAACAAATTTCGATGACCAGCAATGGTCATTACTTAAAAAAATATGCGCAAGATTTAAAACGTGCAGGGCTAGACAATATTAATGTCAGTTTAGACAGTTTAGATGCGGCACAGTTCTTTCAGCTCACCCAAAAACAACTTCAGCCTGTATTGGAAGGCATTCAGGCGGCTTTAGACGTCGGTTTACCAATTAAAATCAATAGCGTACTGATACAAGGAAAAAATGAAGATCAAATTATTCCCTTGGTGCAATGGGCAAAAGACCTCGCTATTCCACTGCGTTTTATTGAATTTATGCCTTTAGATGGAGACCGACACTGGAACGCTGACCATGTGGTCAGTGAACAGCAAATTTTAGATACGCTTGCAACCAAATTCAGCATAAAACCTTTAACAGGCAATACTCGAAGCCCAGCCAGACAGTATTGGGTCGATGGGCATCAAATCGGGATTATCTCCACCATTACCCATGCTTTTTGTGGTGAATGCGATCGTGTCCGACTGACTGCTCAAGGTGAATTTTATAACTGTCTATTTGCCACACAAGGGCTAGCGCTTAAAACTGAAATTGAGCAACTTCAGACGAAACAAAATGCAAGTCTGTTACAGCAGAAACTTGAATCTTATATCTGGAACAAAAAAGCGGGGTTTCATGCCATTCAGGCACAGCAAACCTATAGAAAAATTAGTATGCACATGATCGGAGGTTAATATGTTGCAATCAAATTCAACCATCCAAATTAAAATTGAAGCTTATGGTGCAGTTGAAAAATTATTGCCTGCAAATCTTGTGATTTACAGCCCACCCCATAGTGATATCGGGGCAGCCTTAAGCCAAGTCATGACACTTTATCCTGAAGCAAAAAACCTGATTGAACGCTGTGCTTGCGCAGTGGGTGAAGACATTATCCCGCGTCATTTCGTTATTGAACATGCAATGACCCTCGTATTGCTATCGCCAGTGGCGGGAGGTTAAGTCTGATGAGCCTGAAAAATTTCCCACGAGTTCAAACCACCGCATTAACGCAAAGTGATTTTGATGGTATTCAACATTTTCCTGAATGTGGTGGTATTGGCATCTTTATCGGGACAGTACGTAATCACCATGAAGGCAAAGCGGTCAAAGCATTGAAATATACCGCTTATGCACCCGTTGCCGAAAAAATGATTCGTGCCATTGAGCAAGACATTCAAGCTAAATATCAAGTGTCTTATGTTCGGGTGGTTCACCGCATTGGTGCTTTAGATATTGGCGATACTGCAATTATTGCCATGGCTTATGCAGCACATCGCCGAGAAGCCTTCCAAGCCTGTGAAGAAGCAGTGGAACGGGTTAAGCATGAAGTCCCTGTCTGGAAAGAAGAGTTTTATGCAGATGGTTCGAGTCAATATGTAGAAGGTTGCTGTATCCGTAAAGATTATGAGGATGTAATCCCCGAAACAACGCCTGTTCAGTCACATACTCATCATGGATCATGTTCACACCATCAAACAAAAATGGCTTCTGTTTAATATTTAGCAATAGGAAAGCGTCATGAAAAATGTAGGCATGAAAGCCGAAAGCTATAGAACCGCAGTAGCAACAGGTATTTTGTATGCGCCTGCACATTGTATTGAACTGCTCCGTAATGGCAATACTGAAAAGGGCGATGCACTAAAAACTGCCCGTATCGCAGGAATTCTTGCAGCAAAGCGTACCGATGAACTGATTCCCTTGTGTCATCCCTTACCTATTTACCGTGCAGATGTGGAATATGAACTATTCGAGCAACATGTCTTCATTACAGCAACAGTTGAAACGATTGGTCCAACAGGCGTGGAAATGGAGGCATTAACCGCGGTGAGTCTAGCGGGATTAACACTCTATGACATGCTCAAACCACATTGCGAACCAGAAGATTTATGCTTAGACCAATGTAAACTGGCGAAGAAAAAAGGGGGCAAGTCTCATTATACTCGCGCGCTAAAAGATGCCATTCCTGCTTCAATCATTGTCCTCTCCGATACGGTTGCCGCAGGCAAAAAGCCAGATACCGCAGGCTTAAATGTGTTGGAAATCCTTCAGGAAGCCAATTTTAAAGAGATTGCGTATCAGGTGATTCCAGACAGTCCTGAACAACTGTTGGCATTAATCGAACAGCAAAAAAATCATTATCCTCTTATTCTGACCGTGGGTGGAACGGGGCTTGGTCCGAAAGATCTTACCGTAGAAACCTTACAGCCATTAATGAAACGTGAAATTCCGGGGTTAATGGAAGCCTCTCGGAGTTTTGGTCAGAAACGCACACCTTATGCAGCGCTTAGCCGTGGTGTTGCAGGTTATATCGACCAGAGTTTAGTGATCACTTTACCGGGAAGCCGTCAGGGTGCGAAAGAATCCCTCATTGCAATTCAACCTGCATTAATTCATCTGTTTGATGTACAGAAAAATATTCCCCATGCAGGAGGGTATCAATAATGTCGGGTTGTGGTGCTGAAACAGGATTGATGAGTGTAGATCAAGCCCTTGCGACTATTGTAGATCGGGTTCATGCATTAGCCAGTGAAAGTATTCCATTGCGACAGGCATTGAATCGATACTTAGCAGCAGATATTCACTCTGAAATTGATTTGCCCTTGTTTAGTCAAAGTGCGGTTGATGGTTATGCCATATGCAGCAATCAGTCAGTCCTAGAGAATTCCAAGTTTGAATTGATTGGTGAAATCCGTGCGGGGCAAGATCAAAACTTGCAACTTGAAAATGGACAGGCACTACGTATTTTCACAGGCGCAAAAATCCCTGAAGGTACAACAACCGTTGCACGGCAAGAAATTGTCACACCATTGAGTCCTGATCAAATTCAAATCAATATCGCCTTAGAAATGCATGCCGATATTCGTGATATAGGAGAAGAATTGAGTCGTGGACAATTACTGGCAAACCAAGGACAGCATTTAAGTGTTGGGGCAATCGCTGCACTGGCGATGGCAGGAGTTCAACAGGTTGAGGTCTATCAATTTCCCAAAGTTGCTGTGGTCATTACTGGAGATGAAGTCGCTAAATCGATAGATGATTTTAGTACGGGAAAAATTTTTGATGCGAATGCCCCGTTAATCCAAGCATGGTTTGAACAACAGCAGCAAAACGTCAACATTTATCATGTCGAAGATACCGAACTGGCGCTACAACAATTGATTCAACAACTCAAACAAGAGTGTGACGTGATTTTGACCACAGGTGGGGTTTCGGTCGGAGACTATGACTTTGTGCGACCTGTGGCATTAGCGCAAGGCTTTCAGCAAATCTTTTGGAAAGTGAAACAGAAACCCGGTAAACCGATGCTATTTGCAGAATATCAGCGGTCATCAGGCGACTTTTGTTATTTATTAGGACTGCCGGGTAATCCTGCTGCTGTATTTGTTGGTATGCAAATTTATGCCTCAACCTTATTACAGGCATTGCAAGGGCAGCCCAAGTTACCTAATTGGTTCAGTGCAACTCTGAAACAATCGGTTAAAAGTGATTCGAGAGAACGTTTTCTAAGAATGTATGCTTATTTTGAACAAGGGCAATTATGGGTCGAAAATTTATCGAAACAGCAATCACATATGTTGAGTAATTTGATGAGTGCCAATTGTTTGATTCGAATACCCGAAAATCAGGTTTTAAGTGCAGGATCAACGGTACAAGGGCTTTTCCTTTAACTTCACGATAAGATCATCTCTAAATGGAGGAGTTGTCATTCAATGAAAATTAAACATGTATTCATGATTGTCATAGCCTCTATTTTGAGTATTCCTACACATGCCAATACGGTAAAAGTCTATGCCGCAGCTAGTTTAACCAATGCTTTAACTGATATTTCCAAACAGTATCAAGCACAATATCCAAAAACTAAAATTGTGCCTGTGTTTGGTGCATCTTCTGCCTTAGCCAAACAGATAGAAGCGGGAGCAAGTAGCGATATCTATTTCTCTGCGGATCTAGACTGGATGAATTATCTGGTACAAAAACAGAAAATTAGCGGTAAGCAAGTCCGTCCTTTTTTATTGAATCAATTGGTGACAATTAGCCCGCGTCAATTAAATATTCCGTTTCAAGCCAAACCACAATTTAACTTTGCAGGGGCATTTCAGGGATACCTGTGTACAGGGCAAATGGAATCGGTTCCTGCGGGGAAATATGCCAAGCAAAGTTTAATTAAACTGAATTGGTTGAATGCGTTGAAAGGTCGAATTGTAGGAACTGATGATGTGCGCGCTGCTTTGGCATTTGTTGAACGTGGGGAATGTGCTGTTGGAATTGTCTATAAAACTGACGCACTCATTAGCCAGAAAGTTAAAATTATTGGGACTTTCCCAGCCAATTCACACCATCCGATTATTTATCCCATTGCACTGACTCAGCAAGGCGTAGCAAATCAGGATGCCAGACTATTTGAACAATATGTGCGTACTAACAGTCAAGCAAAGCAAATTTTTCAACGCTATGGTTTTGTTTTAAAACAATAGGACTGAATCCATGTTAAGCCCAGAGGAACTCAGTGCATTATATTTATCAGCCAAAGTCGCGTTATTTGCGACCTTGCTGAGTTTGCCTTTTGCCATTGCTTTGGCTTGGGTTTTAGCACGTTATGAGTTTCGGTTTAAATTTTTGTTAGAAGCCATCTTACAAATGCCAATGGTCTTACCGCCCGTAGTTTTGGGCTATTTACTCTTGGTTTTATTTGGGCAACAAGGCTGGATTGGGCGCTACTTAAATGAACTGGGTATTCAAGTGGTTTTTAACTGGAAAGGCGCCGTACTCGCCTCGATGATTGTGGCTTTTCCCTTGATGGTACAACCCATTCGTCTGTCTTTTCAATTGATTAATCAACAGCTTGAACAAGTGGCGGCAACTTTAGGAGCAAGCCCGATACGGGTGTTTTGTAGTATTAGTTTACCTTTGGCAATTCCCGGCATCATTATTGGGAGCATCTTATGTTTTAGCCGTAGTCTGGGTGAGTTTGGGGCAACCATTACTTTTGTTGGCAATATTCCAGACGAAACACGCACGATACCGATTGCAATTTATTCATTTCTGCAACAACCCAACGGTGAAGAAATGGCAATGCGCTTAGTTGCACTTTCTATCCTGTTGGCCTTTAGTGCATTAATTGCCAATTATGTGATTTTGCAGAAATATCAAAAACGATTAGGAGTTTAAGTCATGTTGAGCTGTAAATTCCATTATCAACGAGCTGATTTTAATTTAGATATTCAACTTGAAATGCAGCACCCAATTTTAGGCATTGTCGGTTCATCGGGAAGTGGTAAAACCACCTTGCTCAAAAATATAGCAGGATTACTCAATCCGCTATCGGGTGATATTCAATTGGGTTCTCAAACTTTATTTGCTTCATCTCAGAAAATTAACTTAGCCCCTCATCAACGGCAAGTCGCTTTAGTCTTTCAACAAGCTTTGTTATTCCCACATTTAAATGTTCAACAAAACCTAAAATATGCAGAAAAACTTCAAGATCCTCAAGATATCAAATTTCACTCTGCACAAATTATAGAATTACTAGAATTAGAACATCTGATTCAACGCAAAGCCCATCAACTTTCAGGGGGCGAAGCCCAGCGTGTTTGTATTGGACGTGCATTATTGTCGTCACCCAATTTATTACTTTTAGATGAACCACTTACAGGTTTAGATCGTCAACTCAAGCAACAAATATTGCCTTTCTTAAAACGCATTAAAGATGAACTGGATTTACCTATGATTTATGTCACGCACCATATGGATGAATTAAAAAGTTTAGATGCGGAGATTCTCACCATGCATGAGGGAAAATTATTGGCTTAGAGTCTTAAGAAAATACATACAATCACAGAAAAAGATAGAATTTGATATTGGCGTAAATCTGAAAAAAAGCGATGATATGCGCTTATTGAAATAAAATCAGGATTTCTATTTTAGTGTTCGAACTTGACTGTAAACTTCTCAGCATTTTTTTCTATGTGTATAAATTTAAAAGTGTTTCGGTTGCTGCAGAACAACTCTGCATGAGCCAACCTGCGGTCAGTAATAGCTTAAATAAAATTCGTCAACATTATAACGATCCGTTATTTTTACGTATTGGCAATGAAATGATGCCAACGGAACTTTCCAAACAGCTCTTTCCTTTGGTGAGTGAAGCCTTAAACCGAATTGAATTAATTAATAATTTCACCATCGATTTTGATGAAATGAATTCACATCAGCAATTTAACATTGCGATGACGGATGTATCACATTTAGTGTTGCTGCCAAAGATTTCACAATACTTAAAACAGCATGCCCCCCATGTAAGATTAAATGTACGCCCGATTACCTCTGAAACCAGTTATCAAATGGCAAATGGCGAAATTGATCTGGCAATTGGTTTCTTGCCGCACATGGAAAATGGCTTTTATCAACAATTGTTATTTGAACAATACTATGTGGTGATTGCCGCGAAAAACCATCCTCGTTTAACGCCCAATCATTTAACCATTGAACAGTATTTGGCAGAGTCACATATAGATATTGATGCTGGTATTGGTCATTATCATATTGAAAATGAGCTGTTAAATTTAGATCTAAAACGCAATATTATCATGCGCTTACCAAGCTACTTGGGTGTGGGTTTGGTGGTGCAAGAGTCCGATGCGATTGCCACTGTGCCTTATTACCTGAGCGAAGTATTATTGTCGCGCGGTAATTTACAAATTTTTAATGCGCCTATTTCATTTCCGACGTATAGCGTAAAACAATTTTGGCATATGTCATGTCATCATAAGACCAGCCATCAATGGCTAAGACAAATGTGCCATGAAATTTTAGCGCGATAAAAATTTCTAAAAATAAAAAGAGGTCTCATTAGGCCTCTTTTTATTTATGAATTTTATAATTTTGATTACTGTTGTGTGTCGCATTCATTAATAATTTGCCCTGTATGCTTAGGCGTGATTAATGGTGCAGTCGGGCGTGGGCCTGTGTACTGTAGGCCAATTCCTGCATAAACATCATCTGCTGCAACTTCTGTTTCAAAGCGTTCTTTATCACGTTCTCGGATTTCACGACTAATTTCTTCAACCTCGGTTAGGTCAACGCCAAGCTCTTCTAAAATCGCACCACCAAATACCATGGCTGACTCAAAAGTCTCCCGAATCATGTAATCCACATTTTGTTTGGCCAAATGTAAGGCATGCTCACGGTCATAGGAGCGTACCAACAGTTTAGTTAAAGGAAATTCATGCTGTACCAACTCTACAATTTTATTGGTGGTGTCTTTATGGTCTACACACACCACAATCGCTTCAGCGGTGTCTGCTCCTGAGGCATGTAAAATATCTAAACGGGAACCATCACCATAGTAAATGGTAAAACCGAAACGTTCCGCGTTTTGAATCATGTCAATGTCATTATCAATAATCGTGACATCCACCCCTCGTGCGAGTAGCAATTGACTGGTCACTTGCCCGAAACGACCAAAACCAATCATCAGGACTTTAGCCGAAAGACCATCTGCAATGCAGATATTGTCTAATGAAACTTGTGCTGTTTTTTGGGTAAATCGTTTAAATAAAATACCTAGAATTGGTGTAAGAATCATCGACAAAACCACAATGGCAGTGAGATTTGAACGTTCTACAGCACTAATCACTTGTGCGCTCATTGCTGCTGTGAACAGCACAAAAGCAAATTCACCACCTTGCGCCATCAGTAATGCACGATCAAGTGCTTCGATATGCGGGCTTTTGGTTAAACGCGCAGTAAGATAAATCATGACCGCTTTAACAAACATCAATGCAATGACGGCACTGAGAATGAGCGGCCAGTTATTTTTCACCACGTTTAGGTCTAGGGACATGCCAACGCCGAGGAAAAATAAGCCAAGTAAAATCCCACGAAATGGCTCAATATCAGCTTCAATTTGATGACGGAAGGTTGATTCTGAGAGGAGTACGCCCGCTAGAAAAGCCCCCATTGCCATAGAAAGCCCACTGATTTGCATGAGTAAAGCTGCACCCAATACCACCAATAATGCCGCTGCGGTCATCACTTCACGCGCTTTCGCGGCAGCCAATAAACGGAATAGGGGATTGAGTAACCAATAGCCAGCAGCAATTAAGCCTGCAATTGAAATTAAACCTATGCCAATGTTTTGCAACCGTACTGAGGTACTTTCAACGATATGATTCGGCGCAATAAACGCCACAATCGCAAGTAAAGGTACAATCAGCAAATCTTCAAATAAAAGAATAGAGACAATTTTTTGTCCGCGAGGTTGTGCAATATCGCCACGATCGCCCAAAAGTTGCATTACAATCGCGGTGGAAGTGAGGACAAAACCAGCCGCACATACAAAACTCACTTGCCAAGGATAACCATAAATTAAGCCAACACCAGTCAGTCCAAGTGAACACGCGATAATTTGCAAAGTTCCGAGTCCAAAAATCTCCTTTCTTAAACTCCATAAATGTGAAGGACGCATTTCTAGCCCAATCACAAACAGATACATCACAATACCCAGTTCAGCGATGTGTAAAATT
Organism: Acinetobacter tibetensis; assembly: GCF_023824315.1. NCBI lineage: Bacteria > Pseudomonadati > Pseudomonadota > Gammaproteobacteria > Moraxellales > Moraxellaceae > Acinetobacter > Acinetobacter tibetensis. Next base: position 1,678,069 of record NZ_CP098732.1, read on the forward strand.
GATGCTGAATCATAGAAAAAAGCCAGACCAAATGGCCCAATAATTAATCCTGCAATTAAATAGCCCAATACCGAACTCAGCCCCAAGCGTTTAATCACTGGCACAGCGATGACTGCAGCAGTCAGCAAGATTACTGGGGAAATTAGACTGATAGAATCCGCTTCTGCACTCATATATTTCACATATTTATTGAATTATTTTGAAAAATATTAACTGATTATGCGGTCATAGGACATCATAATTTGAGCTTGAATCAGATTGAAGTGCAGAACTATAGACGCCAAATTGGCTTTAAGAATATTTGATGAGTCTGATTTAACATCATCATTTGTATTGCATCAGAATCAAATTTGAAGATTTCGATTCTGATGCAAATATCACGCAGGGTCGTGTTAGAGTTATTTTGTACTGTGATATCAAGGCATAAATGCAGAGTCGGCATTCACCACAAAAATTACACAGATACAAAAAAATGCGCAGTATAAGAAAAACCAAACAATCATTCGCTTAAAGGCTTTATCTGAAATAGAACTGTCCGCATATTTTTCTGGCTTTCTTGAACCTTGATCATCATTCATCACAAAACTCACTCTATTATGGCTTGTAATGATTATGGCTAAGTTTTGCAGACTGAAGTAGATACACTTTTTGCATAAAAAACTATAACAGAAGAAAAGAATTTCAAACTTCTGTTATGTTTTTTCATGTGAGCGATCCATGTTTTAAAGGCATTTTATGACTTAAACCTTATCTGGCGTGAAGTATCTGTCTTTTATTGAATAAAGGTTTCGGGTCTTGAATAAAGCATTCTATTTTCCTTTAAACTCAGGTTTTCTTTTTTGTACCATTGCCATAACACCTTCATGTGCATCTTCTGACTGGAACAAAGCAGGTAAGTAGGATGCTAAATTTTGTAAGGCATACGCTGTGCCTTTTTGTTGTGCTTCCTGAGCAGAGCAGATTAAAGCTTGAACTGCCAAAGGTGCTGCTGTAGAAATTTCCTGAGCAATTTGAGTTGCTCGAGCAAGCTGTTGACCGCAAGCAACTTTCTCAGAAATAAGATTTAAAGCTAAAGCAGTGGCTGCTGTAAAGTTTTTCCCGGTCAATAGGTATGGCATCGCTTTTTGCCAACCTGCTGCTTGGACAAAGCGCACTGTGGCTCCACCAAAAGGCATAATGCCACGCAATACTTCCATTTGTGCAAACGTACAATCTTCACTGGCAATCACAACGTCGGCATTTAACATCAGCTCAATTCCTGCGGTAAAACAGGTGCCTTGTACAGCAACAACGACTGGCTTGGTTCTGGGTTTACCACTTACTCCCCAAGGGTCAATTTGATCCGCCGTAAAATTAAAAATACCTTGAGCCAATTTATCTTGCAGTTCAAGCAAATCTAGGCCTGCTGTAAAATGATCACCATGTGCAAAAATAATTGCACATCTTAAAGATGGGTCTGCTTCATATTCAGTGAGTGCCTGAGATAATGCCAAGATCATATGACTATCAAAAGCATTTCGTTTACTGACACGGTCTAAACCAATGAATAAAAGATGATCTTGGACTTCACGACTTACGGTTCCATTTATTTTATTCATCGTCATACACCTGAGTTATTTTGTTTAATAATGTTCTTTTATTATGGAATGACTTTGATGAAGATAAAGTGAAAAACTGTATGCAAATGATATAAATCGGCTCCACTGCAAAAATTACAGTAGCATATAAAATTGTTTTTAAAGTCCGATTAATATTAGCTCAATTAAGTGGATTTTGCTTCTGGGAAGGTACAACCGCTTTTAAACCTGCCAAAAAAAAGGTTTTAAAATGTTGAGCCAATTGCTTGGCTAGTATGGGATATAGGATATGGGATGCATATTTTGGCAGCTTGGCTATTTCGACATCGCTTATCCTAAGAGTGAAGAGCAGTTTTCATATTCCTACATTCTGTAGAGCTTTTATTGATTTGAATGAAAACTCAATGGCGATGCAACTTTTGCTTATTGAATTGATTGGGTAATACAGACAAAAAAAGGAACTTATGACTAAGTTCCTTTTTTTGAGCTATTACATAAAAATATTATGTAGATTGCTTAGGATGTACCATGTTTTGTACTGAAAGTACATCTGCTAAAACTTCATCAGAAAGCAAGTTTTCAGCTTTAATGAGCGCAAGAATACTTTGACCAGATTCGTTCGCTTCTTTGGCAATACGAGTCGTCGTTTCATAACCAAGGTATGGGTTCAATACAGTAATAATACCAATTGAGTTATCTACCAAGTGTTGGCAATGTTCAGCATTCGCAACAACATTTTCAATACATTTCAATTGGAACATACGCATTGCTTTACCCAACAAGTCAATTGATTCGAAAAGTTTAAAGGCAATTAAAGGTTCCATTGCATTTAACTGTAACTGACCCGCTTCAGCAGAAAGGGTAATCGCTAAGTCATTTGCAATAATTTGGTAACACGCCAAGTTCATTGCTTCAGGAATTACTGGGTTCACTTTACCTGGCATGATTGAACTACCTGGTTGGCGTGGTTCTAAGTGAATTTCATTTAGACCTGCACGTGGACCACTCGACAATAAACGTAAGTCGTTGGCAATTTTAGCAAGTTTAGTCGCCGTACGTTTTAAGAAGCCTGACAATAGAACGAAATCGCCCATGTCTGAAGTTGCTTCAATTAAGTCAGGAGAACTTGAAATGTTCTTTTGCGTAATTTGCGACAACGCTTCAATTGCATGTAAACGGTATTCAACTTCAGTGTTAATACCTGTACCAATTGCTGTACCTGCTAAGTTCACAACACTTAATGCATTCGGCATGATGCTGTAAAGCATATTCAAGTCATTTTGTAAGGTATTAGCAAATGCACCAAACTCTTGACCTAAAGTCATAGGCACAGCATCTTGTAACTGGGTACGACCCATTTTTAAGATATGCGCAAATTCTTCAGATTTCGCACGGAAGCTGTCAATTAAGCTTTGGAACGGTGTGTTAAGTTGATCTAAAGAAAACAATAAACCGACTTTAATGGCTGTAGGGTATACGTCATTGGTTGACTGTGACATATTTACATCATTATTTGGGTGTAAATATTTATATTCGCCTTTGGCATGTCCCATGTATTCCAAGCCAATATTTGCAATTACTTCATTTGCATTCATATTGGTTGAAGTACCAGCACCGCCTTGAATCATATCAATTGGGAATTGGTCATGATATAAATCATTCATCAACTGCTGGCAAGCATGTTGAATTGCATTGTATTTATTTTCTTCTAATTTATTTAGTTTAAAATTTGAAACTGCACATGCAGATTTAACCATCGCCAACGCTTTAATGAAAATTGGGAAATGGCTTAATTTATTCGGACTTAAATTGAAATTTTCCAATGCACGAAGTGTTTGTACACCGTAGTAACAATGGAATGGGACTTCTTTAAAACCGAGTAAATCTTTTTCAGTCCGTGATTTAATTTCAATATTCATTAAGAAATGCTCTATAGCGGGAATAATTTTATCTTAGAGCGAGAAGACCTAGCCTGACTAATGTAAAAAAATATTTATTCATGCATTTTTTGCATAACACTGTATAATTATTAACATCGCTTAGATTATGGACAGCGCAAATGTCATTGGAAATTCGTTGGATTGAGGATCTACTTGCTTTAGAACAAGAAAAATCTATCTCAAAAGCGGCCGAACTCAGACATGTAACACAATCTGCCTTTACACGCAGAATTCAAGCTATTGAAGATGCTTTAGGTTTTCAAATTTTAAAACGCTATAGCAAAAATGTTGACTTTACGGATGCTGGTCAAATTCTGTTGTCATCTGCAAAAAATATACAAAATCAATTAGATACAACAATTAAGTATCTGGAAAAAAATATTAAAAACAATGAACTTTCTATTAAGTTCGCAGTATCTCATTCATTAATTACCCAGTTTTTTCCCAATTTCATTCACAATTTATATACAGATATTAAAGATCTGCAACTTGAAATTATTGCAGCCAATATGAAACAGGGCATGCGACTATTGAAAGAAGGTTCATGTGATTTCTTAATTTGCTATTGTGATGAAGAAACTTTAAAACAGTTAGACCATGCAATTTTTGCATTTCATAAAATTGTGAAAATGGAAATTTTACCTGTTGCTTCTGCACGTGATAAATATGAAAAATACAGTTTAGAGCAAAATTTTCCGTTGTTGTCTTATAGTAAGCAAGCTTATTTAAGAAAATGTGTTGATCGTGAAATTGAAGATAAACTGGATTATCGAATTTTATATGAAACAGACAATGCTGGAGATCTAAAAGCTTTGGTTTTACAAGGACTAGGCGTTGCTTGGTTACCTAAACTTTTAGTAGAAGAAGAAATTGCTGAAAATAAATTGCGCGTCTTAGATGGTTATCACTTCTTTCAAGATGTTTATCTTATTCGCAGTAAAGTTATATATTCTCAACGTATGGACTATATCTGGAATACTTTAATTAATTAATAATATTTAGGCATTGTATAAATCATTTTTTATCTATTAAATTTTTATTTATACAATGCCTAATTTTAATATTTTGAGCATAAATAACACACATTAATCTTTATTTTTTGTCGGTGTTCACATTTCTAAATTTCCCCATTGATTGCTTTATCGTACAACTTTTTGAATGTTTTTTTATCAATCTGGTCTTAACAATGTGGGTTCTTGTTCCAATTTTTGAGCAAGAAATTCAATTAATACTTTTAGTTTTGGTGGCAAATGTTTTGTCGCAGGGTATAACAGCCATGCTCCACCACTATAATAGGTTTTAAAATACCAGTCTGGCAAAACTTGAACTAACTGCTTATTTTTCATTGCTTTATTTGCTACAAAGAACGGCAAACTGGCAATTCCAAGATGCTGTAAAGCAGCATCAAGTCTTACTCCAGTATGATTCGCTGCGTAGCGACCTTTGACATGGACTGAAAGGCTTTTGTTTCCTTGTTGAAATTTCCATTTTGAATCAATTGCTTGCTCACCCAAATAGATACACTGATGTTCTTTCAAATCGTGTGGATGCTGAGGTGTACCAAACCTTGATAAATACTCAGGGGTTGCACAAATTACATGGTCTATTTCTAAAAGTTTCCGCCCCATCAAACCATCATGTGGCTTTTCCGTAATACGAATAGCAAGGTCGACTTGATCTTCAATTAAATCAACATAACGATCTTCTAATAGTAGTTGAATATCAATTTTAGGATAAAGTCTCAAAAATTCAGGCAAATAGGGGTGAATTAGATAATGCCCAACTGCCTTAGGCACACTCATTCGAATTTGACCTTGAGGTTCTGAGTGAAATTTTTCCGAACTTTCCATCACAGCTTGAGCCGCATTTACCATATCTAGACATCGATCATATACGGCTTGCCCACTTTCACTTATGCGTAACTTACGGGTGGTTCTTTGTAGTAGTCGGGTCCCTAATGCTTTTTCTAGGCGTGAAATCGCTCGACTGATTGCAGAAGGCGTTGTTCCAAACTGACGTGCCGTTTCAGAAAAACTGCCTGTTTCAACCACTTTTACAAATGTCACCATTTCATTCAGTAAGTTTAAATTTTGATTTGTGCTCATGAGGCAAAAGTTATTTGATAATTTTCTGGATTATCACCCCATAGACAAAGTTATACAATTTTTTCATATTTAGATACTGTTGTTATTTCATGGTAAAAAATCTTTATTTATCTGGTGTTACTGAAAGTTACGTCGAAGTTGTGGCTTGTACTTTACTGGAAAATGGTCAATTTGAAATTAAATTAGAGAACACGCCATTTCATCCTCAAGGAGGAGGGCAACCGAGTGATACTGGATATATTGCAGAAAGTGAAGTTTTGCATGTGGCATTTAAAAATGGAGCCATTGTTCATCTATGTAACCGTGCTGTAGCTTTAGGTCAGGTATATGCAAAAGTTGATATTCAATCCCGTCAACTCCATAGCCGGTTACACAGTGCAGGACACTTAATTGGGCATATTATTGAAACTTATGGTTGGCAGCCAATCAAAGCACAGCACTGGCCCAATGATGCAAAAGTGCAGTTTTTAGCAACTGAAAAGTGTGAGCTTCTAGATTCTATTTATTTACAAACCTTGATTCAGATGTTTGTAGATGCCGATTTACCAGCAAAACTTACGCTTAATGAAGCTGGATTTCGTGAAATTCAGTTTGGTGAATTGAATGCTTATCCTTGTGGTGGAACACATGTCCAATCTTTATCTGAAATTGGCCCTGTCGACATTCTTAAAATGGAAATGAAGAAAGGGAAACTTTCTGTACATTACGCTTTAACTACAGGTATTTCTGGATGAGTGTGTATTACCATGAATTTCTAACCTTAGCGCTCATACATTTTCTTGCAGTGATTATTCCAGGTCCCGATTTCATTATTAGTGTGCGGCAAAGTACTCAACATGGTTATCGGATTGGTTGTATGACAGCCGTGGGAATTGGTTGTGGCATTTCCGTTCATGTGTTTTATACCCTCATGGGGGTTGGACTGGTTCTGTCACAAAATCATATTTTCATGAGTCTTTTTCAAATCATTGGTGCCTTATATTTACTCTATTTAGGCTGGAATTGTTTGAAAGGAGGGTCGAGTCCAATTGAAATCAACACGGATGTTGCTTCTGGATACACAAAAATGTCTTATCATCAGGCATTCATGACAGGTTTTTGGACCAATGCGCTGAATCCTAAGGCAACCATTTTTTTCTTGGCCATTTTCACCAGTATAGTCAGCACAACAACGCCGTTATACATACAGATACTGTATGGTGGATGGATGTGTCTGGTGAATACTTTGTGGTTTATTGTTGTCAGTTTGATTTTTACGCGGCCTAAAATCAGATCAGGCTTTCTAAAATATAATTCTATTTTAGAAAAAGTGATGGGGCTATTATTGGCAGCAATCGCAATACGGTTAATTTTAGGGATTGAGTTCTAATCATCAATAAAGCACAACGATATGATAATACGATTGAAATAAACTCAAATCTTTAAAATTCAACTAGGTGAGAGGTTTTAAAACACCTAGTTTTTCAATTCAGATTGTTTGATAGATGCAGTCAAGAGTCTAAACTCTTCTAAAATTTTTGACTTTACACCGACAAGATCGAACGTTCGGGGGAGAAGTCATGTTTGAGGAAGATTTTTAGCCATTCATTATAAATAGTCTTAGCCTGACACAAAGAAAGAGCTAATTTTTCGCTCTTTCTTTGTGTCTAAACACTTATTTTTGATTACAATTTACAGCTAAAATTCTCGGCTTGCTCACTGTCGCCCTGACTGTTATAACGTGCAATCAAAGGATATGGACAAAGTGGACGAGTGCGGTTTGCTGACCAATCGGTAGGCAATTCAGTATTCACTTGCCCACTGGCATTGCCTTCACCCCGTGCGCCAGCAATGATTCGATCTGGTGCCTGACCATATTCAACCCAGTTAACCAATGCTGTTAATGCATCAAACTGATCGGTTGCGATGCCACCACGAGAGTGATTCATACCCGGAACACGAAAAAAACGGACAAAACTTAGAGCATTGCCAGAGGCATTATTTTGATATTTTTGCAGTAATTTATCGTACCAGTTCTGGGTATCATCTACAGAAAATACGCCATCGGCAGTGCCCTGAACTACAATCATTTTGCCACCACGTTGATGCAACTGATCCAAATTTAATTCGTCAGGTGGAATCATAAAAGACATCGCACTTTCTTGATAGGTTTCATTCGTTGCCGATAATTTTGCATAGTCCACGTCAAAATTAAAATTGAAGGCAAATTGTCGAGAGTTTTGCATCATGCTTGGATCTGGTGGAACCTGAAAAATAATTCCGACAGCCACAGGGTCACGCGCTGTACCGACAGAGGAGTCAAACTTCCAACTGGCCCAATTACTGCCCATCAGCCCAGGGTCAAATGGTTGTGTGGCATACAGTGCCTCACCAGTCGAATTGACGGGACCACGATAAATATTTACAAGCACGTCAATTTGATCTGTAGATAAACAACTTCCATCTCGTGTGCTAGAACATACTGGAACATCGCGGTGAATATCAAAAGCAGTACGACAAGCTTCCACATCTTGGACTAGGCCATCGTTAACACCATCTAAATCATCGCATTGATTTAAAATGGATTGCGCTAACAGTTTGCGTTCCGATAGCGTGAGGGCTGTACTTAAATCATTTTCATCCGTAGCTACACGGCGCAATTGTTGTGCGGTATAGAGTTGAGCCGCAGCAGCACGTGGTAGATGAAAACCCGGCGTACTGGCAAGAATACCGTCATACTGATCTGCTAGACGGGTTACAGCCATCATGGCATGGCGACCACCGTTTGAGGTTCCACCTGCATAAGAACGGTCTGGCAGTTTTCCATAAGCAGCTTGAATCAGATTTTTTGCCATGGGGGTAAGTTTGGTAATCGCACCGTACCCGTAGTCAATTCGAGCTTGTGGGTCTAAGCCAAACAAAGGATTTTGTGAAGCGTTGTGTCCAGCATCGGATGAAATAACAGCAAAGCCATCATGTAAGGCATTGGTCAATGGACCACCGCTGCCCACTTGCCCCGTTGCTGTGGCAATATTGCCATCAGTTCCACCATTACCCTGATAAAGAAAGCGACCATTCCAGTCTAATGGTAAGCGCATTTCAAAACCAATTTGATAGCTTTGACCATCTACGGGACTGACGCGTGGATACATATAGCCTGTAATCAAGCAGTGTGCCGCAATATCTTGACCTGCAACTTTTAAGCTACCTGCCGTTTCTAAGCTTGCAGAAGTGATATTGGTGTTTGAATATTTAAACCCTTGTAAATCCGCGCATGAACCTTTTAAGTTGGTTCCGACGGCTGGAGCAAGTTGCGGAATTGTGGCTGTAGCTTGTGTCGTATTTGGGCTGTCATTATCGCCACAGGCTGAAAGACCAATACATAAGGTCAATACGCTTAACGGTATGAACCCATTTTTTTGTTTTAAGTTTTTTTGCATGATTGAAGTTCCATATCAAACAATGTCGTATAGGTTAGGGGCTAAGTACCATGAAATTTGCGGTACTTCTGGCAATGAGTTTGTCGTTTTGCCATGCTTCGCTTTCAAGGCTAAGAATAGCTCTGCCTTGTTTGGTAAAGCGACATTTGGTGAGTACAGTTCCCACTTGGCAGGGACGTAAAAAATCCATAGTCAGGTTAATAGTGGTTGCTGGGGTTTGATGATTGGCAAGATAAGCAAATAGCCCCATCACATCATCCAACATGGCGCAGACCATCCCGCCTTCTACACTTCCTCGAGGATTGGTAAAGCTGTCTAGCGCCACGTAGCTAATTTCCAGTTCAGTTTGATCTGCATTCCATTGAATATTGTGACCTCCCAGATGATGGTGGATGGGAGGCAGGTGTTCTAAAGTTTTCAGCGTCATTTCGAAAGATCCTTGTTTCAAATGAAGATGAGAAAAATGAATAATTTGCCTGATCACTGAAGCGTGTAAGCGTCATAAATTACGGCTTTGCCTAAACGCATGGCACTCCCGACGGCTACCGTTTGGTTCAACCAAGCATATTGGGGTGAGCTGGTTTCAAATTGCATGGTGATTTTGAAATAGTATTTGTTCGGATCGACATCTTGACCCTCTGCAAGTTGTTTCAATACTTCGGTTGATCCATATCGATAACCTTTGGTTTGAAGATAAATCAGCGCGCTATCTTCAGTTTCAAGTAGGTAGCGAGTATCAATAATGGCGAGGCCTTTGCTATCGACAATTTGCCAGTCGGCACCATTATTTAAAATGCGACCTTTAAACGCGTTGCCTACAAATGATCCACCCGTGATTGGAATAATGCGGCGTTTGCCACCATCACTGGTATTTCCCAGCTCCCAAACAGGCGCATTCAGATCGACACTAAAAGTAGCCAAAGGTTTAAGATGAAGTGCTGGTGGATGGTATTGAGTCTCAGCATAGGTCTGGCTGAATAAGCTCAATCCAAAGCAAAGACCGAGTATGTTTTTCATCAGATTTCTCTCGCAAAAAAGAGGTTCTGGCAGCAGCAGAACCTCTGTAGGCATTATTTAAATTTCCATGTGTAGTCGATGTTGAAGCGTGTTTCATTGGACGGTTTGATGTTGGCGGTCGAGAGCATATTGTTGTCATACATCGCGTAACGGGCACGTAAACCTAGATTTTTTAATGGTCCGTTTTGTACGGTATAACCAATGTCGAAATCGGTTTCATGTTCTTTTAAATCGGTTCCACCCAAATTTGGCGCATAAATATTGTCACCTGTGGTGTAACGGGTCATAAAGCGTAAACCCGGTACATAGTTTTTGAAGTCATATTCATAACGGAAGCTGTAAACACGCTCTTTAGGGTTCAAAAACTCCGCAGGCCAAGTGTCAATTAGCAGCCCTGTTTCTCCGCCTGTTAAATAGGGAAATGCGGTGTCGCCATTATGATGGAAGGTCGCCAAAATAAATTTGTGGTTCTGGTGTTTCAGTTCAAAATAACCATGAATCAGATCATTATCCACCAAACCAGCTTTGGCTTGACCTTCATCACGGCTGCGGTAGTAACGTAATTGTGAACTTAAATGATTGTTCTCATTGAATTTGTGATTATAGGTAATCCCAAACATAGATTGGTCATATAAGTCTTCGACATTCATATAAAAACTGGTGAGTTTAGTATCGGGGATGAGCTGGTAATGTCCTCCCAAATAATAGAGCCCATCTGTTTCTGCACTTTTAAAGCGCCCATTTACGCCTGATATTTTAATGTTTTCGTAATTGGTTGAATCACGATGATTAACCTTGTCGATATAAGCCGATTGGAAATCGAGATTTTGAATATCTTTCGATTCTAAGGAAATGCCTCGATAGGTTTGTGGTAATAAACGGGCAGGTGAGGCAACCAGTACAGGATTCATTGGTCGAAGTGTTCCAACCTTTAATTCAGTTTTACTGATTTTAGATTTACCTGTGACCCCAATTTCTCCATAACCAGAAGCAGGTTCATTGGTCACAGTATCCCGCGGTAAATTTCCTGTTCCTGCATAGTCCGCACTGGCATCCAGTTTAAACCCAGCCGTCGCTAAAATATCCATCCCAAAGCCAATTGCTCCTTCGGTATAGCCTGAATTGGCTTTTAGAATAAAACCTTGCGTCCAATCTTTAGCGGCTGGGTATTTGGACTGTTCTTGATAATCGCGGTCAAAATAAAAATTTCGTGTAGTTAAATCGACTGTGCTGTTATCAATAAAGCTACCTGAAAATACTGAACTGGAGAGCATAAGGGTAGAGTACATCCATAATTTAGTCTGCATTGCATTTCTTCCTGAAATATCATTGTTGTTTTACATTCAGACCTCGGATCGAAGTCTGTTCTTCATTTCTTGTTTAAACGAATTATTTTCCGAGCATTTCCCGCGCGACAATTTCTTTCATAATTTCATTGGTGCCACCGTAAATTTTTTGCACACGAGCATCGACAAAGAAACGTGAAATTGGGTATTCCTGCATGTAGCCATAGCCACCAAACAGTTGCAGTAATTGATCAATCACATCGCATTGAGTATCGGTAATAAAGCATTTCAATGCAGCGACATGGCTCACGCTTAAAGCATCTCGACTGTATTGTTCCGCACATTGATCGACAAAAGCCTGAGCCGCTTTGGCCTTAATTTGTGTGTTGGCCAATACAAAACGCGTGTTCTGCATGTGGCTTAAAGGCTGACCAAAGGCTTTACGTTGCTGGACATAATCACTTGTGATTTCAATAGCACCTAAAATCGAACCCAAAGCCATCATAGAAATACTTAAGCGTTCACGAGGTAACTCCTGCATCAGGTAGGCAAAACCTTGACCTTCTTCTCCCAATCTTTGACTCTTGGGCACTTTGACCTGATCGAAAAATAACTCAGCAGTGTCTTGAGCATGGAGTCCAATTTTTTTCAAAGATCGCCCTTTTTCAACACCTTCTAATGCAGCATCAACCAATAACAGGGAAATGCCTTTTGCTCGTGCTTCAGGATTAGTCTTTGCCACCAAGACAATCAGGTCAGCATGTATCCCATTGGAAATAAAGGTTTTTGAACCATCCACCATATAATGATCTTGATTCAGAATAGCCTGAGTACGAATGGCTTGTAAGTCTGAGCCTGCATTGGCTTCGGTCATGGCAATGGCTGTGACGACTTCGCCAGTAACCATTTTGGGGAGCCAATATTGCTTTTGTTCTTCACTGCCTAAGTTTTGGATATATGGAGAAACCAGTTCATTTTGTCCACCGATTGCAACGGCTAAAGAGGTAAAACCTGCTTGCGCAGTTTCCTGTACTAACATGAGTGAATAGTGCACAGGAGCACCGTAACCACCATACTCTTCAGGAACATCGACACATAAAAAGCCGTTTTCACCCAACTGGTTCCATAATTGTCTTGGAATCAGACCATCTTCTTCCCATTGTTCATAATGTGGAGCGACATATTCTTTTAGAAAGCGTCGATAATTATCGCGAAACAGTTCAAATTCAGTATCTTGTTGCATACTTAACCTTTTTTTGGCAAAAGTAAGGGTAAAGCCCAAAATAAATTGAGCTTTTTTACTGTTATTTCAGTGATTTAGTTGTTTAAAGTTGGAATTCGAATAATCAGCGAATTCTCGGTTTGTTTTTGATACAACTCTTCAATTTTCTCGGCACGACGCTTAATGATATTGCCTTGATTGAGATTGCCTTTATCGGTGACTTCACCCGCATCCAGTTGCGGTGGTTCAGTTTGCAGATACAGCATAGAGACGCGATTGGAACTTCCTGTTGCATCTTTATTGTAGTGCATTAAAAATTGACGGAACCATTGCTGGATTTTTGGGTGTTTCAAAATTTCTTCAGCGCGATGTTCTGATAAAGACAGCCCTGCATAATCGGCACAGGCATCCAGTTTCGGAAAAATTAAAAAGCCAATTGCGTTTAGGTTAGACCCCGTAATACAGACATCTTGAATCAGTAAATTTCCTTGAATTAGCACTTTATTGCGTAAGGTGCCAACATTTACAAACGTGCCTGTATTGAGTTTAAAGTCTTCTGCAATACGGCCATCGTACATCAAGCCCTGAGTTGGATCATTGACATCGACCAAGCGAACCGCATCTCCAGTATGGAAAAAGCCTTCTTCATCAAAGACTGTACTTTGCTGATCTTCATTTAAGCGCCAATAACCTTTCATGACGTGTTTGCCACGGACACAAAATTCAAGTTTGTCGCCATAAGGAACTAATTTAATTTCGCAGCCGGGTGCTGGGTAGCCAATAAAGCCTGCCATAACACGCGGGCCTGTGGTAAAGGCACAAGAGGGCGCTGTTTCGGTCATGCCAAGTCCACTCATAATGCGGATTTTTTCACCGCAATGTTGTTGTGCAATTCGGTCTAGTCGGTTCCAGCCTGCTTCGGATAAAGCAGCACCGGCAAAAAATAAAATTTTCACTTTGGCAAAGAAGCAGTCACGCAGTTCAGCATCTTTTTCCAGTGCATCGGTGAGTTCTTCCCAACCTTTGGGTACATTTAAATAAACTGTGGGTGAAATTTCTTTTAAGTTTCGAATCGTCTCATCGAACTTGCCTGCAACAGGTTTACCATCATCGATATAGATAGTGCCGCCGTTATATAGGGCGATACCGACATTATGGCTACCGCCAAAGGTATGATGCCAAGACAACCAATCGAGCAATACAGGCGGTGTTTCTTCAAACTCTGGGAAAGTTTGTAATAACATTTGCTGATTTACACTTAACATCAAATGTGTAGTTGGGACAGCTTTCGGTAGTTTAGTCGAACCTGAGGTAAACAAAAATTTGGCAATTTGATGTTCATCTAAACGTTGATAATGCTCCTGCACATTGGTGACAGGCGTATCTAAAAGTGATTGAAATGAAGTGCAACTTTGTTCACCTAAAATCCCTTTATTGGTAACAACTTCGATCTCCGTTTGGGTGCAACTTTGAATAGCTTTGGCAAAGGCTTGACCATCATTGGCATAGACCATGCCCGGAGTAAGCACATCGAAAACATGTTTGAGTTTACCAAAATCTTGTGAAATCAGTGAGTAAGCAGGGGATATGGCAGAAAATGGAACACCAGCCAACATCGCAGCCATCGACAGCGTTAAATGCTCAAGATCATTGCCCGATAAAATAAGTAAAGGGCGCTGTTCGCTCAAATTGCGATTATGTAAGGCTTGGGCAATATGCCATGCACGTTGTAAGGTGTCAGCATAATTGAGCTTGACCCACTCACCTTGAGCATTTCGTTTTGCCGCAAAAATATGCTCTGGTTTAGTTTGCGCAAAATGAATCAGACGATCAGTCAGTTTTTGTGGGTAATTTTTAAGTTGTTCTTTGGGATGAAGATACAAGACCTGATCTTTGTAAACATAATCGACATCATGACTTCCCAGTTTTACAAAGCGCTCGCGATCTTGTGATTGAGTGGCATTCATTTGCATTGGTTTCACTCCATGGAAAGCGCATCACTGCGCTTTATATTTTTGCTTCATGCATTTTTATTGAATATTAAGGTCAAATCCAATTACTAAATTGGATAATGACGCGGTTGTGTTTGTATGGTGATCCAACGCAATTCTGTAAATTCTGCAATCGAAGCCTTACTGCCAAAGCGCCCGTAGCCACTGGCTTTGGTTCCACCAAAAGGCATTTGTGCTTCATCGTGTACGGTTGCACCATTAATATGACAAATGCCTGAGTCAATTTGTTTCGCAACATCCAGTGCTTGTGCAATATTTTGACTAAACACGGCAGCAGATAAACCAAACTCACTGTCATTGGCAAGGGCAATGCCTTCTTCAATACTGCTAAAGCGTTGTACCGTGCAAACAGGGCCAAAAGATTCTTCACGATATAGCAGCATTTCGGGTTGAATATTTAAAACCAAAGTTGGTTGCATGGTGGTGTTTTGTATATGAATGCCAAGCGGTAAATTTGCACCTTTGCTTTGCGCATCCTCTAGTAAGTGTCGAATGCGATTTGCTGCACGTTGGCTTTCCAATACACCAAGAGCATTCCCTTTAAAGGTTGGATTTCCTGCATGAATGGTACGGGTCTTTTCAATCAGTTTTTCAACAAATTGATCGGCAATCCCATCTTGAACAAGTACACGTTCAGTGGACATACAGATTTGCCCTTGGTTGAAAAAAGCACCAAACGCAACTGCATTAACAGCTTCATCAACATCAGCTTCATTCAACACTACCACAGGCGCTTTTCCACCAAGTTCGAGTAGAACTGGTTTTAAATATTTGGCCGCTGTTTCTGCAATAATTTTCCCGACTTTAGTGGATCCCGTAAAATTAATTCGTTTGACCGCAGGATGAGAAATTAAGCGTTCCACAATTTGTGGTGCATCTTCAGCAGCATGAGTAATGACATTTACCACACCATCGCCAAGACCTGCTTCATGCAACACTTGACCAATTAAACGCTGTGTTGCAGGGCAAGCTTCGGACGCTTTGAGTACCACTGTATTACCGCAGGCTAGTGGCATCGCCAACGCACGGGTGGGTAAAATCACCGGCGCATTCCATGGCGCTATGCCAACCACAACCCCACACGGAACACGGATCCCCATTGCCATATTGCCCAGCACATCGGACGGAATAAGGCTGCCATCCATTTGTGTGGTCATGGCTGCTGCTTCACGTAACATATTGGCAGCAAGGTGGACATTGAACCCATACCATGTCGCAGTTGAACCTGTTTCACGCATCCCAATTTGAATAAATTGATCCGTTCTGGCATCCATCAAGTCCGCTGCTTTGAGTAAACGTAAGCGGCGTTCAGTAGGAGAAAGTTTCGACCAAATAGGAAAAGCCTTTTCCGCAGATGCTATTGCTAAATCAACATCGGCTAATGTCGCAGCCGCTGCAATACTGGCGACTTGACCATCAATCGGACTGATCCGTTCAAACGTTGCCTGATTCGATGCATCGACAGATTGCCCGTGAATCAGCAATTGCACCTTATGAATGTTTGATGTGTCTACAGATTCATCTTGTTTTAACTGTACATTGTGCATGGGTTGTATCCTTACTTAACCATTTTAAAAAACCAGAAATTAGCCAGTACGCTTGTAGCTTTGTAAACCCGGTTTAATAGATTTTTCATCTAGGAACTGTTTCAGACCTTCTTGGCGTCCGCCTTCGGTATCGCGATGGTTACATTGATCTAACTTGGCATATAAATAATCTTCATTTTGATCCCAAGTGAGTTCACGACAGCGTTTAAAGCCATTTTTAGCAGTACGCAATACCACAGGGTTTTTCTCTAGCAAAATATTAGCAAGTTCAGTGACTTCGGCTTTAAGTTGAGCCAAAGGTACACTTTTATTGACCAAGCCCATATTTTCCGCCTCTTTTCCACTAAAAGTCTTGCCCGTCATAATGTAATACAGCGAGGTACGGTGTCCAACAGTATCTGCCATTGCTTTACTGACCAAGTTACCCGGTGGAATCCCCCAGTTAATTTCAGATAAACCAAAGGTTGCTTCGTCTGCTGCAATGGCAAGATCACAGGCCACTAAAGGGGAGAAGCCACCACCGAAACACCATCCATTGACCATAGCGATGGTTGGTTTTGAATACATACGCAATAATTGCCACTGCCAGCGACAAGAATCACGACGGATACGTTCTTGTACAATTTCTGGTTGACTATCTACTTCACGGAAATATTCTTTCAAATCCATGCCTGCTGTCCAAGAGTCCCCAGATCCGGTTAATACCAACACGCGAGCGTCTTGATCAAGTTCTAATGTTTCGAGAACATCAATCATTTCACGGTTCAATGTTGGGCTCATGGCATTTTTCTTTTCTGGGCGGTTAAAAATAACCCATGCAATACCATTTTCAATTTGTACATCAACAGTTTCCCAACGGTTTTCATATGTCATGTGCTTGCTCCTTGAATGACAGTCTGGTTGTTCTTCACCTAAATTAATATCAGTTAAACTTACATTCAAGTGTTTTTTGAATTATTTTGCATAAATTTTTTATACTATTGAAAAATATAATTAAAATAATTTTTATAAAAAATAAATGAATTTTGGTATTGATTTTTAAATCAGCCTAACTGATATTTTATAGGTGTTCGATGAACAGCACAAAACAACAAGATTTCATGGAAATATCAAAAGAAGGATTTAGTTATGGATAAAGTGCATCAGCCCTCGGGAAGGGCCAAACTCACTTTGCTGTTATGTTTTGCAATCGCAATTTTTGAAGGTTTCGATCTTCAATCTATGGGAGTTGCCGCCCCACGTATGCGTGCAGAATTTATGTTGGATAATGCCCAAATGGCTTGGGCCTTTAGTGCAGCGATTATCGGAACTTTACCAGGTGCGATTATCGGTGGGCGGCTTTCCGATTATATTGGTCGTAAAAAAGTATTAATTTTCAGTATTTTGCTCTTTGGCGTCATGTCGTTAGTAACTGCCTTTGCTGCAAATTATGAACTCCTGTTAGTCATTCGTTTTCTGACTGGATTGGGTATGGGGGGTGCTTTACCCATGATGATTACTTTGGCATCCGAGGCAGTTTCATCTGACCGTAAAGGTACCGCAGTCAGTATTATGTACAGTGGTATTCCATGTGGTGGCTTACTCACTTCTGTGGTTGCGATGCTTTTGGCTGGCGATGCAGAATGGCGTCATATCTTTTATGTGGGAGGAATCGCACCAATTCTATTAATCCCACTATTGATGAAATATCTACCTGAATCAACGGATTACATAACCCATAAAACCCAATCGGCAACGCCTTTTTTTGAAGTGTTATTTGCTAAAGAAAGAAGAATGTCGACCATTCAAATTTGGATCAGTTTCTTCTGTACGTTGGTGGTGTTGTATTTCTTGCTGAATTGGCTGCCTCTATTGATGGGTGCGCAAGGTTTAACCAAACTGCAAGCCAATTATGTGCAAATGGGCTATAACATTGGTGGTGTTTTTGGCTCAATTTTGATGGGCATGATGTTAGACAAAATGCGCATGAGTTTCGTAATTAAATTTATTTATCTCGGCATTTTGGTATCCTTGTGTTGTCTGTCTTTTTCTCCAACCGTAGCAGTGCTAGCACTCTCAGCAGTGGGTTGTGGGTTATTTATTGTCGGTGGACAGTCTGCATTATATGGACTTGCTGCCATTTATTACCCAGCAGAAATGCGAGGCACAGGTGTAGGTGCAGCCGTAGCTGTTGGTCGAATTGGGTCTTTTGCAGGTCCACTCCTTGCTGGTTTTTTACTGTCATTGGGGCAAAGTGCTACGATTGTGATTGGTTCAAGTATTCCAGTGATTCTGATCGCAGCGATTTCTGCTTTGATGCTTGTCAGAAAGCCTAAACAGCCTGTACAGTTAATACAAAGTACGACAGCTCGTTAAATACAAAGAAGTATGAGAGTCCAATCTCATACTTCTTTTTTAGTTTTAGATTTTATGATGAAAAATTATGATGCGTTCAAATACCGTTGATAAAAAAACAGAAGATGGCCCACGTTTAAGCTATACCATCGCACGTATAGACCGAGTAATTAGTAAATATTTAACAGAACATTTAAAAGATTTAGACATCACTTTACCTCAGTTCACCGCACTCTCTGTTTTGGCCTCTAAAAATAATTTATCGAATGCTAAACTCGCAGAACGTTCATTTATTAAGCCACAATCGGCCAATAAAATTTTGCAAGATTTATTGCAACAGCAATGGATTGAGAAAACCCCAGATCCAACCCATGGTCGTCGTATTTTGCTTACAGTGACAGAAAGTGGTTTGGCTAAATTAACCGAGTGTAATGCGGTAGTGGAAGCGTTGGAAACTAAAATGTTGCAGGGGATCGATATGAACTTGGCTTATTTAATTCGCAATAATTTAGACATTATGGTCAATAACTTAAAACAATCCAAAGTTGAAGCAGCTTCAGAGTGAGCCAAGATGAGGCTTTAATATACCCATGCATAGATGTAGATGTTTTCTCTGTTAGAAATGTATTGTCACTTGATGATTGATCTTGCTAGCATGACTTTGAAATCTTTGAACAAGTGTGGCTAGGGATGTCTTCAGGGCAACAAGTTTTAATTAAATTAAGAAAAATGATTATCGCGGGTGAGCTTGAAGGCGGCAGTCGCATTGCTGAAATTCCAACAGCAGAGTTGCTTGGGGTATCCCGTCAGCCTATTCGTATGGCCTTCCGCTTGCTGGAACAAGAAGGGTTGTTAATTAAAAACCCGACACGCGGTTATACGGTACGTGAAATCTCAAATGAATTGATCAATGATGCTTTGGAAGTTCGTGGAGTACTGGAAGGTTTAGCTGCCAAAACCTTAGCAGAACAAGGTTTATCGGAACAGCAGCAGCAAACTTTAAAAAACTGTATAGAACAAATAGAGCAACTCTTTGCAGAACACACTGAATTTGGGGATGAGGAATTAGAGCGTTATCATGAATTTAACGTAATTTTCCATGACACGATTATTCAAGGTGCGCAAAATATTGCGCTTATTCAGGCCTTAGCAAAAAACAATCAATTGCCTATGGCTTCCGTTCAAGCCATTACCTATGACGAATCACGCGCTTTATCTGAATACCGTCGCTTACACTACGCGCATTTGCAGCATTGCTCTATTTATGAAGCTTTACTCCAGCGTCAATCAGGCCGTGCCGAAACTTTAATGCGAGAACATAGCAGTGTTGCGTTGTTGGGGGAGACGGTCAAAAACATATTGACTGAGGTGTAATGAAAAACTCCCGCTCAATCAGTTTGAGCAGGAGTAAAACGAGTGTTCCTATAGCTCAATCACCAAATGTTTAGATTTAGCGCGAGAGCAGCAAGGTGTGAACTGATTGTTCAAGGCACGTTCTTCGTCCGTCATAAATACGTCCCGATGATCTGGAATACCAGAAACAACACGGGTAATACAAGTACCACAGATGCCTTGTTCGCAGGATACAGGCACATCAAAACCATGCGCTAACAAGGCATGAGTTACAGTCTGTTCTGGGTGAATTTCAATTCGCTGTCCTGTGCCAGCAATTTCCAAAGTAAATGCTTCATCATTTTCCTGCTTACTTTGCTGTGCTACAAAATGCTCTTGATGCAGTTGTTCAGGTTGCCAACCTGCTGTTTCAGCCGATTGCATGACAAATTGCATAAAGCCTGTTGGCCCACAGACATACAAATGTTTGCTCGCATCGGGTTGTTGCAATACGTTTGCCATATCACATTCAGTATCAACCTGATTTTGAATGTGAAAATGAATCTGTTCTGGAAAGAGTTGGGTTAAATTGCCATAAAAGGCGATCATTTCATGGCTACGTACAAAATAATGCAATTCAAATGGAATGTTCTGTGCTTTTAAACGGTAAGCCATTGAAAGAATAGGGGTAATCCCAATACCTCCTGCAAACAATACAGCTTTTTTTGTATTGTCATGCAATGCAAATAAATTACGTGGCTGTCCAATACTTAATACATCACCTTCTTGATAGTCATTATGTATGCAGCGAGAACCACCACGTGAATTTTCATCGTGTAACACCCCAATCACATAGCGATTGTTTTCACTCGAACAATTAGAAAGTGAATATTGCCGTGTAAGTCCATTTTTAAGATGTACATCAATATGCGATCCAGCCTCAAATGACGGCAGGATCGAACCATTTGTGGAAATAAGTTCAAAGGCACGAATAGAAGGGGTAAGCTGATGAATTTTATTGATAATCACGTCCATGTTTTTATCCTTAAATCACATGAATATTTGGAAATTTAGTCACTTCAGGTTTTACCGCAGCCTGTCTTTCTTCATTCAGTAAGCGCTCAATAATTTTGCGTGATTGAACTCCACCAGCATCAATGTTCAACATCAGTAATTTGCGCTGCGGATTATTGAGAATGTTTTGTTGTTGTTGCTCTAACATTTCTAAATCTTCCGTAAAGATTTTGCCTTGTCCTTCACGAATTTGATCCGTCAATTCTGTATTTTCAGGCTGGAAGTTACGTGCCATGCCCCAAAAATACCAATGTGAAGTCTCAGTTTCAGGCGTAATAAAATCCACCACGATTGAAGACACTTTTTTGTCTTTAGGGGCGTCATAGCCACCATGACCTGCATGTGCAACACCTACTTCAATATGTACATTACTTGGGGCGAAGAAATGACAACGCTGCCAACGATCTACAGGGATATCATCTGCGAGCTTATTACCACGAAGTGCCATTTGCCAAAAAGGAGGAGCAATCACATTGTCCATATAGCGTTCGGTAATGACATGATCACCCTCTACTTTGGTGATTGGCAGTGATTCATCAATTTCTTTTTGACCAATGCTGCTAGAGTGTACATAGGTTTCATGGGTTAAATCCATGAGGTTATCAATCATTAGGCGATAGTCACAATGAATGTGGAATAAGCCACCTCCATAGCTCCATTCAGGATGATCTGCCCATTCTAGTTCGGGAAGTTTGGATTCATCAGCTTGATCTTTATCATCAGGCCAAACCCAAATAAAACCGAACTTTTCCACCACAGCATAGGCTTTATTGCATGGGAAACTGTTCACGCGTTGTGCTGGCATTGCTACAGTTTTTCCTTCACAGCCCATGACCAACCCGTGATAGCCACAAACCAAATTACCATCTTCAACATAGCCGAGTGAAAGTGGTGCACCACGATGCGGACAGAAGTCCTCGACAGCAGCCACTTTGTTTTCTTTGCCACGGTAAAAAACTATTTTTTCACCGCAGATAGTGCGACCTAATGGCTTGTCTTGGATTTCTTCGGGGCGGCATGCAACATACCATGCATTTTTTATGAACATTATGATGACTCCGTGTCAATTATTGGATCCAATTTATGTCGATTTAATGGTCTTGTCAAATGTCATCTGGCATTTTTTATGATTTTTAGTTTGTAAGTTATTGGTTTTAGCAAGTTACATATTTTATGAAGCTCACTTTATGGATCCATTTTACCGTTAGATTTGGATTCTTGGTTTTCTGACAAATGGATCCATACATCGTGATTTTGAAACTTTTAAAATCATTTTCGCCTTTATGCTAATAATCATGCCTAATTAATAATTTGATTTATATGAGTTTTTAACTATGTGATAAAAAACCAAATAAATTAGTTGATTTTATGGATCCAATTATACAGTATAGAAAAAGAGCAGGATGCTTCATAAAAATGATCTGTCCATCGGATCACTTTCATTCTTAATTATCCCTTCTAGGCAATTATGGATATGGATATGCATAATCACCCAATGTTGTGTTCCCACATGGTCGTGTGTATTTCCGTTCCTAATTGGGAGTTACACAATGCAAAGAAATGTTTTAGATGAGATTAACCATAATAAAATGAGCCGTTACCAATGGTTCGTGATTCTGATTTGTCTATTTCTGAATGTCATTGATGGTTTTGATGTCATGGTGATGGCGTTCACAGCACCTTCAGTATCCGCAGAATGGACTTTGTCTGGTGCAGAAATCGGGATATTACTCAGCGCAGGCCTATTTGGCATGGCCGCAGGTTCCATTTTTTTGGCACCGTTAGCAGATAAAATTGGTCGCCGTTTCTTAATTCTGATTTGTTTGATTATTGCAGGATTAAGTATGTCCGCATGTGCATTGGTTCAAAATCACATGATGTTGGCTATTTTACGTTTTATTACAGGTGTTGGCGTTGGAGGGATTCTGGCGAGTAGTAACGTACTGGCAAGTGAATATGCAAATGCACGTTGGAGAAGCCTAGCCGTAAGTTTAATGTCTACAGGTTACGGCATTGGGGCAACTTTAGGTGGTGTATTGACGTTTTTCTTAATTGAACATTTAGGTTGGCGTTCAGTTTTTCTAGCAGGTGGTATAACAACGCTGATCATGTTCATCTTTGCTTTGTGGTTATTACCAGAATCGCTTGATTATTTATTGGCAAAAAAACCTGTACGTGCGCTGGAAAATACCAATACGATTTTGCAACGTATGCAGTTGAAACATTTACAGGTGCTACCAGAGTATGCGCAAGTTGAACAGCAAAAGGGCAGTGATGTAGCAAAACTGTTTCGCGGTCATCAGGGAGTTCAAACCTTATGTTTATGGTTCGCCTTTTTCTTGGTCATGTTTGGTTTTTACTTTGTGATGAGTTGGACACCTAAAATTTTAATTGCGATGGGCATGTCGCCAGATCAAGGCGTCAGTACAGGAATTTTAATCAGTATTGGTGGTATTTTTGGTGCAGCGATTATTGGGCTTTTAGCTTCACGGATTAAAATTTTCTACGCGCTCAGCTTATTTTTAGGCTTAACAGCACTCTGTATATTCTTATTTGTTGCCGTTTCATCACAAGTCAGCATTGCACTACTGGTGGGTTTATTACTGGGTACACTCATTAACGGCTGTGTTGCGGGACTTTATTCAATCTCACCGACCATTTATGAGGCAGAGATTAGAAGTCGTGGTGTAGGTTATGCAATTGGGTTTGGGCGAATTGGCGCCATTTTATCTCCAACCATAGCAGGTCTATTTTTAGATCAAGGTATGAAGCCACAGTATCTTTATGTGTACTACGGCATTGTATTTATCTTGGCAATTTTTTTGATTTTAATCTTGGGTCAAGCGGTGTATCGACATCAAAAAACTCAAAATTATTCACTCAATACATCCATCTAAACATCTGTTTTAAAATTAAAAGTTGAGATAAAAATGAAAAAGACATCTTTATGGATGGGGATCTGCTTGTGCCCAATTTTTGCCAACATGGCACATGCGCAGTTCATTGCAGATAGTCAGGCCGAAATTACATTGCGAAATTTCTATTTTGATCGGGATTATAAAAAAGATCCTTATCCTTACACTGCTGCTCGAGATTGGGCTCAGGGTTTTATCTTTAAAGGACAATCGGGTTATACCGATGGAACCTTAGGATTTGGTGTAGATATCCTAGCAATGGCTGGTTTTAATTTATTGGGAAGTCAAGCAGATGATTACGCACGAACGGGCTTATTGGCTGTCAATTCGGACAATTCAAGAGACGATTATTATGGAAAAATTGGTGTAACTGGAAAAGTACGATTGAGTAAAAATGAACTTTATGTGGGAGATCTGGTTCCACAACTTCCGACAATTTTTTCTTCTCCAGCAAGATTATTCCCGCAGACTTATCGTGGTGTGAGATTGGTTTCTACAGAAATTCCTAAGCTGCAATTGGAAGGGTTTTATGTTGATAAAGTCCGCCAACGCGATTCTATTCGCTATACCGATGTGGGTATTGATAACATTAATCATCGTTTTGATCGGGCTGCAACGACTGATCATTTCTATACGCTTGGGGGAGTTTACCAACTCAGTGATGCCTATCGCATCCGTATGTATCATGCTGAATTACAGGACATTTACCAACAGCAATTTCTGGGTATTCTAGGTAAGCATCCTATTTCAGATCAGTATAATTTCTTAACGGATGTTCGCTTTTTTAACAGTAATGATACGGGAAGTGAAAAAATAGGCGCTGTGGATAATCGTCACTTAAGTGGGTTGTTTGGTCTCAGCATGCAGGGGCATACGCTCTCGATTGGCTATATGCAGTCTTTTGGTGATACAGGTCTGCCATTTTTATCGGGTGCGGAAAGCCCAGTTGTGCTTGATTTTATGAGTTCGGATTACTCCAACAAAGATGAAAAAGTGGTTTCTTTACGTTATGACTATGATTTTAAAAATGTTCATCTAGGTGAAAATTCGCTCAATGGTCTGCGTTTTATGACGCGTTATGCCAAAGGGGATGACATTGATTTACTAACATACGGTGACCGACGTTTTGAAGAAGAATCCTTAGAGTTTGAGCTCGGTTATCGCATACCAGAAGGGCGTTTAAAAGGCTTGGGGCTTAGAACGCGTTTTTCTCATTATCGAAATGATATGCCAACCAATATGACCTTCCATTCTACGAATGAAACACGTATTAATGTGGATTATAGTTTTAAATTTTAATACAATTTTCTTCTAGTTTTTTAAAAGATAGCTTATTCATATTACATATGAATAAGCTATCACACACCAATTCAACTTATAAAATTAACTTATATAAATCAACAACTGAGTCAAAAATCAATTTACCAAGAACAAAACTTCATTCGGTTTTTGACATTGTCCTATAAAAACCCAAGATACCCAAAACAGGACCCAATAAAAGAATCCAGGCAGAATCTAAACCTATCTGATCAAAAGCATAGGTCGTAAATGCAATGGATACGATGGTTATCGCAAAGCCAATAGAATTCTGAATAGAGAGTGCTGCACCCAGTTTTTCTGGAGGACAGGCAACCGAAGCCTGTGCAGAAAATTGTGGTGAATCTGCAATGACAGATGCACTCCATACAATTAGAACAATCAGCAATGACCACGCAGGTAAATAACGCCAAGCCAATGCAAAAATCAGACAACATAGACCAGAGAGAAATAAAGCCCCCATAGCAACGCGATCACTGCCATACTTCTTTGACCAATATCCACCTAAAATACAGCCTATAGCACCACATGCCATAATTAAAAATGTCGCCAATGGCACATTCGATAAGCCGAGGGCTTTTAAAACACCTGAATGAGCAATAAAAAGAGGCAAAATGGTCCAAAAAGCATATAACTCCCACATGTGACCAAAATATCCGAGTGCGGAGGCTTTAAATTTTTTGATTTTAAAGACTTGGAATGCATTTCCAGTCACTATTCTTTTTTTAACGACCTGCGCAGGTTGGTCATCACCCAATATAAAAATAAGCAATGCAGCAACTAATGCCAAAATGGATGAGAAAGTAATCACATAATGCCAGTTTAAATTGGCTGATAAGCCATTCAGGGCATGGGGTAATGCCGTACCCAATGTAAGCATGGCAACCAAAAGTGCTAAAACTGCTCCGGCTCGATGAGGTGCCCATTGCACCACCAACTTCATCCCAATGGGGTAGATGCCAGCCAAACACAGACCCACGCAAAAGCGGTAGATCATGCCATCGATTAAACCCTGTGCTAACCATGCAAAACACAAATTAAACAATGCACCCAACAGTGCTGCACCCGTAAAAATAGAACTCGCTTTAAAACGATCTGCAAAACCCGTAAAGGCAATCAAGAAGGTTCCAAGAATAAAACCTGCTTGTACAGCATTGGTTAGCCAACCGATATCTGCAACTGTAATATGCCATTCTTGAATTAAATTGGCTGCTGCACTATTTGCACTAAACCATAACGATGTCCCAAAAAGCTGGGCAAAAGTAATAATCAGGATTGCATGTGAAGAAAAGAAGTGATGGGCTTTACCGTGCATCTTAAAATCCATACTCGCTATCCTTAGCTTGTTCGTGTGAATAAGGTCCTTTTTAGACCAATACGATTCTGTTCTTATGTAAATAAAACTTTCATTGCCTTATTCATTTTATCGGTATTTTATTATTGTAAAATCTGATTTTCATCATAAAAAATATAAGCACTGCTATTGAAACGACTTATGATAGAGAGTGATACAGTCAAGATTTAATCATGGAAATACAGGTGATTAAATCCAAGAATGATTAGAAAAGAATAGAAGAAACTGGACTTTTAGCATTAGAACAATTTCTTCTAGATGTCTTAACCCGCACAACCACAATCGATACTCGTTCCAGCACGAGCATTATCACCCATCGTTTGGTAGCCATCTCGTTTCCACCAGTCCAAACCACCAATTAGTTCTTTGACCTGAAAGCCTAAAGTCGACATTTTCAGCGCCGTTTTGGTCGAGGCATTACAACCTATACCATCACAATAAGTGACATACAACACAGTTTGATCCAAATGAGCTAATGTCTCCTGCGTAATACTTCGATGCGGAATATTAATTGCATTTGGAATGTGCTCATGTTGATAGGCTATAGCACTGCGTCCATCAACTACAATAATCTTTTGTCCCTGACTTAATGCTTCAAATAAATCCCAAGAGTCCATTTCATAATTTAACTTGGCTTGATAAAACTCTAATTGTGATACTGTCATACTTATATTTCCTTGCAACTCATAAGATTATCTCGCTTACATCCTAACATTGCTTTTCATTTTCTAAAGTATTTTAAATACCATCTTCTTCATTCACCCCAACAGGTTGTTTTAATGGTAAGAAAACTTCAATTAAGGGCACTATTTCATTGTTTAAAATACTTAATAAACAACTGATCAAAGTAGAAAAATTTTAATTTATAAGAAAAAAATAAAACCTAAATTTTATCTATATTTAGAGTTCTTCAGCATTTTGATTACGAGAATATCCAAATTAAGTTTTATTAACATTAGGTTTTAAAAGTCGAGAGCAAGATACTCGTTTCACTATTATAAATACCAGAAATGCATCGAATTCTTTCTAAGACTTTATCAAAATTCTCTAGCGAATCCGCTTGAATTTCAACCAAAATATCCCATTTCCCATTGGTTTTATGTAAGCGTTCAACGGCTGAATCTAAACGTAATTCACTAATGACCGATCTGGCTTTAGTACCTTCTACCATGATGCTCATCCAAGCACGAATAATATTTTTCTCTACATCTGGACGGTATCGCACAGTATATCCTGTGATGATGCCAGAGGACTCCATATAGTCAATTCTGCTCTTGATGGTTGGACGAGATACCCCCGTTTTTTCCGCCAAATCTGTGACAGACATTCGAGCATTTTCTTTTAGCAAACCGAGAATTATTTGGTCTATTTCGCTCATTTTGCATCCTGCAATTGTCAATTTGGAAAAAAATAATTCATTTTAGAAAAAACTACAAATTTTTTAAGTCATTTTGATCCTTAATAATAGAAAAATGCGCTAAGCCTGCTGATGATTCGGTTTTATTTCAGACTTAAATTTAGTTAGAGATCCAAAGTCTCGCTAAAGGGTTTTAAGCGCAGATGGAAGCTTAGGTCGTTAAGGAAAAAAGATGACTAACACAGAAAATTATACTGGCAACGCGATTGTAGGTTCTTTTCCTCAATCCAGAATTTCACGCGGTCTAAAACCGTCTTCGTCATTTTTTATTTTCTATAACGCTTATAGCTACACGGAATTAGGGCACATCGCACTGCCACATGAATGAATATCTAGACCCATTTCAGTAAGCCACTAACGATAAAACGAATTTAAAACCTATTGGAGAGAATAGCAAAATGAATAACTTAGCAGTGACGCGTAAAAACTTTAATGATTGGATGGTTCCAGTTTTTGCCCCAGCAAATTTTATCTTAGTGCGTGGTCAAGGTTCTCAGGTTTGGGATCAAAATGACAAGCAATATATTGATTTTGCAGGTGGCATTGCAGTAAATGCATTAGGTCATGCACATCCAGTGGCAGTTCAGGCCTTAACGGAACAGGCGACTCAACTTTGGCATATTGGCAATGGTTATACCAATGAACCTGTTCTTCGTTTAGCAAAGCAGCTCGTTAAAAACACATTTGCAGACAAAGTTTTTTTCTGTAATTCAGGTGCAGAAGCAAATGAAGCTGCTTTAAAACTTGCACGCAAAGTCGGTTTGCTCAGTGGTCATGCAAATAAAAATCAAATTGTTGCGTTTAAGAATGCATTTCACGGCCGTACTTTATTCACTGTGACCGCAGGTGGTCAGCCAAAGTATTCTCAAGATTTCGCACCGCTACCAGAAGGTATTCAACATACTGCATTTAATGATTTAGAGCAGGCAAAAGCCGTGATCAATGAAAATACTTGTGCCGTTATTGTTGAACCTATTCAAGGTGAAGGCGGCGTACTTCCTGCTGATCTTGAGTTTTTAAAAGGCTTGCGCCAACTCTGTGATGAACATGGCGCCGTCCTGATTTTTGATGAAGTCCAAACAGGTGTTGGGCGTACAGGCTCTCTCTATGCCTATATGAATACAGGTGTTACTCCTGACATTCTAACCACTGCCAAAGCTTTAGGGGGTGGCTTCCCAATCGGCGCGATGATTACCACAAATCAATACGCCAATATGTATGCAGTGGGTGATCATGGCACAACTTATGGCGGCAACCCATTGGCTTGTGCAGTGGCAAATGCGGTATTCGAATTTATCAACACGCCAGAAGTTTTAGAGGGTGTTCAGCAACGATTTGATTATTTTGTCACTGGTCTAAATAAGATTAATGCGAAATTCAATGTTTTTGAGCAAATTCGTGGTCAAGGTTTACTCATCGGATGCGTCTTGAAAGGAGAACATGCAGGGCAAGCCAAAAATATTGTCAATTTAGCAGGTGAGCAAGGCTTACTGGCGCTGGTTGCAGGTCCAAATGTTGTTCGTTTTACACCTTCACTCATTATTCCATTTGAAGATATCGATGAAGGGTTAAGCCGTTTTGAGCAAGCTCTTGAAAAATTTTCACACGAATTGAAGGAGTGTGCATAAATGATGATTATTCGTTATATCCGAGAAGATGATATCAATGACATCTATCAGCTTGCTGAAAAAGCAGGTTATGGGCTTACTTCATTACAGCCCAACTTGGAAATTTTGGCAGCAAAACTGAAACGCGCTTGCGATACCGTGCGCGGCAAACTGAGCAAAGCAGATCAAGGCTATTTCTTTGTTTTAGAAGATACCAGCATTAACAAAGTAGTTGGGCTCTGTGGGATTGAAGTTGCTCTGGGCTTAAGTGAGCCTTGGTACAACTTCCATGTGGGCACTCAAGTACATTCTTCAAAAACACTCAATGTGTATAAAGCACACCAAACCTTGTTTTTAAGCAATGACCATACTACGTGTAGTGAATTATGTACGTTGTTCCTCGATCCTGATTATCGTAAAGAAATGAACGGGAAGTTTCTTTCAAAAATCCGCTTCTTGTTTATTGCAGCATTCAGAAATATTTTTGAAAAACGCATTGTTGCAGAAATGCGCGGATATTCGGACGAAGTCGGCAACTCTCCGTTCTGGGATGCAGTCGGACATAAGTTTTTCAATATGGAATTTAGGAAAGCTGATTATCTTAGCGGTACAGGACAGAAGTCTTTTATTGCAGAACTGATGCCACGCTATCCGTTATATGTCGATATGTTGCCTGCAGCAGCTCAAGAAGTGATTGGCAAAGTCCATCCCAATACCTTACCTGCTTATAAATTATTGTTAGGTGAAGGTTTACGTTTCCAAGGTTATGTCGATATTTTCGATGGTGGCGCGACTTTAGAAGCTGATGTAGAGAACTTACGTTCAATTAAAGAAAGTACTGTTCTTCCAATTGAAATTGTTGAAGCAGCAACTTTGAATGAAGCTGAACCGTATTTAATTTCAAATGACCATTATCAAGACTACCGTGGCCTTTTGATTCAGCATGATCCTGAGCAAAAAAACATACAGTTAACGCAAGCGCAGGCTGAGCAACTCAAAGTAGCTCAGGGTGATGTGGTTCGTGTGTTGTCCTTAAATCCGAAGGAACACAAAGCATGATTCAGGGCAAACAATTTATACAAGGACAATGGCTGAATGGGCATGGTGCAGAATGGATCAAAACAAATCCAATCAGCAATCAAGCACTCTGGACTGCTCAAGCAGCCAACCAAGAGGATGTCGAAAAAGCCACACTTGCTGCACGTCAAGCCTTTCCTGCATGGGCGAAATGCGCATTAGAACAACGTATCGAGATCATTGAACGTTTTGCAGCATTATTGGAGCAGAATAAAACTCGTCTGGCGGAAGTCATTAGCCAAGAAACCAGTAAACCCCTTTGGGAAACACTGACCGAAGTTCAGTCCATGATTGCTAAAGTGGCAATTTCTGTACGTGCTTACCATGAGCGAACGGGCGCTAGCCAAACTGTCATGGCAGATGGCGTTGCATCATTACGCCATCGTCCGCATGGAGTATTGGCTGTATTTGGACCTTACAATTTTCCAGGTCATTTGCCCAATGGGCATATTGTTCCCGCCTTAATTGCAGGAAATACCCTCGTATTTAAGCCCAGTGAATTAACCCCATGGACTGCTGAAGAAACAGTAAAACTTTGGCAGCAAGCAGGTTTGCCTGATGGTGTTTTAAATCTGGTACAAGGGGGGCGCCAGACAGGTGAAGCACTGGCAGCTTCAGCACAAATTGATGGTTTACTTTTTACAGGTAGCGCCAATACGGGTTATCACTTGCATAAACAAATGGCGGCTAGTCCAGAGAAAATTCTTGCTTTAGAAATGGGAGGCAATAATACACTCATTATTGATGAAGCTGTTGATGTAGGCGCCGTGGTTCATTTGGCGATTCAGTCTGCTTTTGTTTCAGCAGGGCAACGCTGTACGTGTGCTCGCCGAATTTTGGTGAAAGAAGGTGCCAATGGTGATGCCTTTGTTCAGCGCTTTGTTGAGACTGCACAAAAATTAGTAGTAGGTCACTGGAATCAACAACCACAGCCATTTATGGGAGGGGTGATTTCATCTCAAGCTGCCGATCTGATGCTGAAAGCACAACAACAATTATTAGCTCTAGGGGCGACTGCGCTGTTAGAAATGACGCGTCCTAATGCTGAAAGTTCACTACTTACGGCTGGAATTCTTGAGGTTACAAAAGTTGAAGTCCCCGATGAAGAATACTTCGGACCTTTAACCACTATCTGTCGTTATAAAGACTTTGATGAAGCCTTAAGTCTTGCAAACCAGACCCGTTTTGGGCTGTCTGTGGGTTTGGTTTCACCAAATCGGAACTTGTTCGATCGCTTAATTATTGAAGCGCGTGCAGGAATCGTGAACTGGAATAAACCATTAACGGGTGCATCCAGTGCTGCACCTTTTGGAGGTGTAGG
The DNA here is from genome assembly GCF_023824315.1 of Acinetobacter tibetensis. NCBI lineage: Bacteria > Pseudomonadati > Pseudomonadota > Gammaproteobacteria > Moraxellales > Moraxellaceae > Acinetobacter > Acinetobacter tibetensis. The sequence continues at coordinate 1,709,942 of NZ_CP098732.1, forward strand.
GGCTTCTGGGAATCATCGTGCAAGTGCTTTCTATGCAGCCGATTATTGTGCGTGGCCTATAGCTTCATTAGAAAGTGACACAGTTATTTTACCTGAGAAGCTTTCACCTGGTATTTGCTTATAAATATCAGGGTTTATAAATACTCAGGATATTCATAATAGAATTGGTAGTTTTTATTTTAAACTATCAATTCTTAAAATAAAGATCACTAGACTAATGGATAATTGCAACTATTTACTCGAATATTTTTTAGCTAAATGTACATTTTTAATTAAACAAGTGCTTTTAAATTAAGCAGAAATAAAGAGCAATTAAACAAAAAAGTCTAAAGTGTGCGGTATGATCCACCAGAAATTTTATTCAGTTAAATATGCTACTAAACCATATTTAACCTGATTATTAATTAGTCATTTATTTGAATTTTTATTGGAGTGATTATTGGGTTTTAAATAAGTCATATTTAAGTCATCCATTTAATTAAAAGCGATCAAGCAAGACTTAAGAAAGCAGAATAAATGGATTTTTACTCTCAATTATTTAAATTAATTTTATGTTGAATTTAAATAAATAAGATTATTCATTATGTGGGTTAAGTCGTTATTAAAGGATTTGTAACGGTTGTTATAAATTGGAGTAAACATTACATGAGTAAGAACAAGGGAAAGCAATTTCTAGAAGGAGACCTTCTTGGAAGTCAGCACATGACTGAACAAGATGAAGAAAAATTGCAACGCTCATTGACAAATCGTCATATCCAGATGATTGCCATTGGTGGTGCAATTGGTACTGGATTATTTATGGGTTCTGGTAAAACACTGAGTATTTCAGGAACTTCGATTATTCTGACCTATTTAATTATTGGATTTTTCTTTTTCTTTGTTATGCGTGCAATGGGAGAACTATTGCTTGCAAATACAAATTTTAAAACCTTCGCCGATTTTGCGACCGCATATTTAGGCCCATGGGCAGGTTTTTTTCTAGGTTGGTCTTATTGGTGTAACTGGATTATTACCGCTATTACCGATGTTATTGTAATAGGGGGGTATATGCAATTCTGGTATCCCGATATGCCTGTATGGATACCTGCGTTTGCTTCACTCGCCATTTTGACCATATTAAACTTTGTTGCAGTAAGAATGTTTGGTGAATTAGAGTTCTGGTTCTCCCTAATTAAAATTGTTGCGATTATCTTATTTATTGTCGCGGGGCTGTATTTAATTAGTACCCACTATGTTTCTCCAAATGGTGTGACAGCATCTTTCTCACATTTATTTGAAAGTGGCTCCATGTTCCCATACGGTTTAACTGGTTTCTTGGCTGGCTTCCAAATTGCTATTTTTGCTTTTGTCGGTATTGAATTGGTCGGCACCACTGCTGCTGAAACCAAGGATCCACACAAATCACTCCCTAAAGCCATCAACTCTATTCCATTAAGAATTTTGTTGTTTTATGTAGGCTCATTGGTTTGTATTATTGCTGTGACGTCTTGGGCACAAGTTTCACCAGAAAAAAGCCCATATGTAGAAATGTTTACCCATGTTGGTTTACCCATTGCAGCAGGCCTAATTAACTTTGTTGTTGCAACATCAGCTCTTTCTTCTGCAAATAGTGGTATTTTTGCGACCAGCCGTATGTTATACGGTTTATCTTTAGAAAATGATGCGCCTAAAAGCTTTAGCAAGTTGTCAAAACGTAAAGTTCCGATTCGTGGTTTAGTTTTCTCTATGGTGTGCGTAACACTTGGAACATCAATTCTATTTATTGTGCCAAATGTCATGACTGCATTTACGATTATTTCTGCATTAACGTCAATTTTATGTATTTTTACATTTATGTTGATTGTACTTTCTTATATTGCATATCGTAAAAAAGACCCTGAATTACACCTCAAATCAAATTATAAGATGCCTGGCGGACTCTTCATGGCATGGTTTACTATGTTGTTCTTGGTTTTCACGATTGTCATTTTAGCTTTAGATCATGATACTTTAATTGCACTTGCACTTTCTCCAATCTGGTTTGTGGGTCTCTTTATTGGTTACCGCTATAAAAAGAAAAAAATCTTAAAGCTTAATCTATTAGATCAAGGCAAGGTAGATTACGTTTAAAACGTTTCTCTAAAATTGATTTGAATAAATAGCTAGAACGAGATGCTCTAGCTATTTTTTTAATGAATAAACTCTAAACTCTAAACTTTAAATAAGATACTGATATGAATAAAGTCACCTAAAAATAAGGATAAAATTCAATAAGATTTGTTTTATTTAAAATTATTTCAGCTCTTCTTTTTCTGAAAAAAAAGGCTTAGAGTATCTCTATAACAATAATCTTCTCAAGGATCGCGGGGAGTCAGAAAATGAACAATATCCAGAAAATAATTTATGCTTTATGTTTCATTGGCCCATTTTTTTCTATAGCTCAAGCAGAAACCTTATCTGAACATTCTGATTTGGCAAGTATTACGGCTAGCTCTGGAGAAAGGGAATCGAATCCATTAGATCAGTATGCAACAGACACCACAACATTTTCTAATGCAGCGTTATCTATCGCGTCCTTTTCTGCCTTGGCTCAGTATGAACGTGCTAGTAATAAAAAAAATGAAAGCATGCAAATGCCCCCCGAAATAAAAAATTTAGAAGAAACAAAAGCAAATGCAGCAAACTCTGTCTTTCGCCGATACAACTATCTATTGACCAGTCGCTCAGCAGATTATAGCTCGAAGACCAATTATTGGTGGAATGCCAGTAATTATAGTTGTATTGCAACAGTTACATACAATGGACGAATTAATGCTGTGAATAGAGTCAATTCTTCTGATTGTCAGTGACATTTTCAGTCTTGATAGAGCAGGATGAGTAAGATTTAAATTATTTTTGCTGAGTGGCGATTGGCAAAATATTACAAACTTTAAAAAATATATTTTTTAGATACAAAAAAAGGGCTAGAAAATAACAAAAAACATCACAAAAAAGGCTTCTTAGAAAAAGGCCGAGTGATTGAAAATATGAAAATTAAAAAAATAAAAGGCAGATTCATCTAATTTTTGCTGAATCTGCCTTTGATGTTTTAGATCAATAACGTTAATTTAACGCTTAGTAGTTCCAGAACATGTTTTGAATTTCTTTTGCATCATTGGTTTTGGTTAATGCTAAAGCCATTAAAAGACGGGCTTTTTGTGGATTTAAATCATGTGCTGCAATCCAACCATATTTATCATCAGGTTGTTCGGCATTACGAAGTACAAACCCTTGCGCAACACGTGATGAACGTACAATTTGAAGACCTTGTTCATCATGTAATTTTCTTACTTCAGGAACTAGATAATTCGCCATTGAACCATTACCCGTACCTGCATGAATAATCGCTTTTACGCCAGCTTTAGCAAAAGCTTGGTATGCATCAGGCATCATATTGTCCGAACCATACACAATCTGTACACCTGGTAATGCATCGCCCTGAATTTTTTCGATATTAAATTCAGAATTATTGGTATGTTTTTTTACAGAACTTCTGAACCAGTAAGGTTTGCCTTCAACCAAAGTTCCCAAAGCACCCCATTGGCTTACAAAGGCATGGGTATGAATGTTGATTCCTTTTGTAACATCACGTGCAGCAAAAATCGAGTCATTCATTAGCACCATTACGCCTTTGTTTTTTGCTTCATTAGATGAAGCAAGCGCAACTGCACTATACAGATTTAAAGGACCATCTGCCGATAGAGCAGTGGATGGACGCATAGAACCTACCAATACGATTGGCTTGTCTGTATGAACAACTAAATTAAGAAAGAATGCTGTTTCTTCCATGGTATCAGTACCATGAGTAATCACTACGCCATTCACTGAAGGTTTCTTGACCAGATCATTCACTTGACGGGCTAAAGACAACAATTCCTTGTCTGTAATACTTTCAGATGCAACTTGAAGTGCCTGAATACCTGTAATATTCGCCAAATCGTTTACTTGAGGAACTGCTTTAATTAGCGCATCAACAGGTACTTTTGCAGCACTATAAGTTGCGCTGTTCGTTGAACTTGCACCCGCGCCTGCAATAGTGCCACCAGTAGCAACAATAACAACATTGTTTTTTGCATAAAGCGACATAGATGATGCAAGGAGGGTAAGTGCCAAGCCGCACGATTGGAGAGTTTTACTTATCATTAACCAAATCCTAGTTCTGTCAATTCCACTAATTGTAATGTTTGATTTCAACAAACACATTTCATATTTAAGTTTCTTTAATTCAAACAGTCATTGGCATTTTGTATAAATACTTAACAATCACTATGCATTTTTTGCATGGATAAATACTTTTTTGCATTGTTAATTTGAATTGATATTGTTTAGATTCTGCCAAGCACCCCTAAGTCAAATGGATATTTGGCATAGTAGGAAGAAAATCATAACATCCTATAAAACAATAGGATGTTTTTATCGATTTTAGGGTATTAAAAGGAAATTTTATATGAATCAGAAGAAACTATTAAAGTTTATTCTAGTTGCCATGGTATCAGGAATATTAATTGGTTGGCTTTTTCATAGCAATTTGAGCATTACTCAGGCTGAAAACATCGCTTCATATTTTAAGATTCTTACAGATGTATTCTTAAGATTAATTAAAATGATTATTGCACCATTGGTATTTGCGACGATTGTCTCTGGTCTCATCTCAATGGGTAAATCATCATCTTTAGGTTCAATTACACTTAAAGCAATGAGTTGGTTCATTGGCGCTTCACTTATTTCTCTACTTTTGGGTATGGGTCTAGCCAATTTATTTCAACCTGGCGCAGGTATGAATCTCCCAATACCTACTGCACCAGTTGATGTAGGTGTAACAGCAACGAATCTAAGCTTACAAACCTTCATTACGCACATTTTCCCAAAAAGCTTCGCTGAAGCCATGGCGAATAATGAAATTCTACAGATTTTGGTATTCTCCATTTTCTTTGGTTCTGCATTAGCATACGTCCATCATCAGCAAGATGAAGGTACGGTAATTGCAAAAATTATTGATGAATTGTGCCGTGTCATGTTCCGTATTACAGATTATGTCATGACATTTTCACCAATTGCTGTATTCGCAGCAATTGCATCGGCCATTACCTTAAAAGGCCCGCAAATTATTCTCGACTATAGCGTTTTTATTGGCGAGTTCTATGCAAGTTTATTGATTCTTTGGGTAATCATTATTGGTGTTGGCTATATTTTTCTTAAAAAGGATGTTTTCCGTTTACTTAAAACAGTACGTGAACCAACCCTTTTAGGTTTTGCCACTGCAAGTAGCGAATCAGCTTATCCAAAGCTTATGGTTGCTTTAGAAAAATTTGGTGTACCTAAGCGTATTATTAGTTTTGTACTGCCATTAGGTTATTCATTTAATTTAGATGGCTCAATGATTTATATGTCTTTTGCGGTGTTATTCATTGCACAAGCCTATAACATTGAATTAAGTCTATCTCAGCAAATCTTAATGCTTTTAACCTTGATGATTACCAGTAAAGGAATTGCAGGTGTATCTCGTGCTTCATTGGTGGTTATTGCGGCAACATTGTCGATGTTTAAACTACCAGAAGCAGGCATTTTGCTTATTCTAGCAGTTGACCATTTCCTAGATATGGGACGTACCGCAACCAACATTATTGGTAACAGTGTTGCAACTGCTGTAATTGCTAAAACTGAAGGCAATAAAGTTGAAGAGCACGAAAGCGTTTTGGCGCAACCGCTCATTCCAAATGATCAAAATGCATCATCCTAAGCAATCAAAATCATTGTATTGTTGAAAAGACATCGCTTAGGCGATGTCTTTTTTTTATAATAAAAAACAATAATTTACAATAAGGTTCAAGGGTTGGTGCTAAACGTTTTCACTTTTTCTTATTATAGAATAAGATAAGCAGCACAAGAATGATCGCCATGATGAATGTAATAATAATTGTTTCCATAGCTTGACCTATTTGGTATAGATTCACTCTAATTTTAACATAGACTTAAAGACTCAGACCACTTTTTCCTTGAGAGTTAAGTTTTAAGTTACACCCATGTTTATTTGCCTTTACACTCAATGCTTTCATCAGATTGATCTCTGTTTAGAGTTAATTCCAATAAACAGTAAGAACATTGAATAGATTTTTATATAATAAATTTGCTAGAGAAATAAAAACTCGTTGATTACATAATATGTGGGATAAGTTAGACCTGAAGTGTGTTGTAAGTTACTCTGCATATTTTACCCTATACTGCCCGAATCACGGATAGCCATTGATTTAAGACACGAGAGAATAGAACCCTCTGTTGAGTGACCATACAAAGTGTATAAGACTGCTCCTTATGTTTGGTAGTCTCTAATTCTTTTGTGTAATTGATGATCACTTTCTCCAATTTTTATCAATTAATTCGGAATTTATAGAGTAAAACTTATGTTACATAAGAATTTTTTCTGTTTAACTCAGCATTGCCGAAAGTCGCTTAATTACATATGTGTTCTCATTCCTATGATTACACAGCTTTTTTGCAGTATTAAAACTTAAGAATAGTCATCTATTCAAAAGCACGCTGTGCTAGCAATGAGCTTAGGCAAGGTCCACATTCAATATAGACTTCTTTTATGGCTGTAAAATTGTTAAATTAATAAAGTAGGTTTAATCACAAAATGATCAAAAATAGAGAGCTGTATCAATAAAATTAACTGTGAATCACTACAGGTGATGAAGACAAAAACTGAGGATGTTGTTCAAAACAACGCCTCTAAATTTATTCCGTGACTTAGAATATTCCTTATGTCAAATTTTATCATTATTGCTAAGCAATCGGGCAGAGAAGTGTATTATGGCACTCGCGAATGTAAGCAAACCATACTGGGTTCGCTTCCAGAGTGGTTGACTAGCTTAAATGATGGTAATTGTTATTATACGGAAAAAAGAGCAAAGGAATTGGTGCTACTTTTGCAGTCCCATTATCAGAATTCTGATCAAATCACGGATATTTCTGTTCAAGAAATATAAAGCATTCTATCGATTATTTTCCAGATACAACAATAAGCCAAAAACCAATGTTTTGAATGATATACATATCCTATCTGTTATATTGATTTCAGCGTGAACTGTACCTATTGTTAAATTTTATAGGTAGTAAAATAACCACAAAGTTAGCGCAGCTCTAGGTATTCACAATGAATTTTTTACTTAAAAAAAATAAGGCATGGTTTGTATTCTTTATCATTACCTTATATTCATTTCTCGGGTTCTTCATCGGCTTCATTATCTGGGAATATTTTTTAAACTAAGCTCTCCTTTTACTAGCAAGACAAAGCCCGCTTATAAATAGATAAACACTTTACATATTTATATTGCTCGGAACGAATCGAGTAAATCTTTATATATTTGCTGAGCAAAATGAGCTATCGCTCTGAAATCTGGGCGATCAAAATATCTAATTTTTTGATCATTTCATCGTTCATTTCGAAAGAACAGTTGATACGAATATGGTTTTGCTTTTTATTTTTTCGATAAAAAAGAATACTGGGTGCCACACCAATATCATTCAAAATCAGTTTTTCATAAATGCGACTGCTATCGATATGTTCTGGTAGGGTAATCCATAGAAAATAGCCTGATGGATAATAACTGACCTGACAGTCTTCGGGTAAAGCCTTTATTAGATATTGATAATATTGGTTTTTTAACCGTTTCAGTGTATTTCTCAAGCTTTTTAAATGTTTTTCGTAATGGCGATGCGTCAGATAATCTGCCAGTGCATTTTGAATAAAGGAGTTTACCGAAATGGTGCTCATTAATTGTACATGCTGTATATGTTCAGAAAATTTTCCCGCATAGACCCAACCTACACGAAAGCCCGCACCCAGCGTTTTAGAAAAAGAAGAGCAGTGTAGTACCAAATTTTGCTGATCATAATATTTCATTGAAAGTGGCTTTTTTTGATCGTAATAAAGCTCCTCGTAAACATCATCTTCAATTAAATAAATTTCATGCTCATGTAAGAGTTTTGCCAGTTCAAATTTTATGTCTTCATTCACCGTAAATCCAATTGGATTGTGGCTATTCAGCATAAGCAAACAAACTTTAATGGGGTAGGTTGTGATTGCTTTTTTAAAGGCTTCCAAATCTAAGCCATGTTCGGGATGCTCTGGAATAGTAATGACTTTTAAACCCAAATTTTCAGCAGCTTGCCATGCACCATAGAAAATAGTTTCTTGTAGAAGAATATAATCGCCTGCTTGAGTCATGGCTTTCAGTGATAGATTTAATGCATCTAAGCCGCCAGAAGTAATGACGATGTCTGAAGGATCGGTTGGAATGCCTTGCATGCAATAACGTTGGGCAATCTGTTTTCTTAATTCATAATTACCAGGAGGCAAACTCGGCGTTTGCTCATAGCTAATACGGTGCTTCGCCTGTTGCGCTAAGGTTTGCATCAGCTTAGGGGAGTAAAGTAATTGACTATTCGGAAATGCGCTCCCCAAAGGTACAATTTTTTCAGATTGAATTGATTTTAAATATCTAAAAACCAAAGAGTTGATTTCTATTTTTTCATTCAAAACAACTTTTTTGGCCAAGGCAACCTGTAACGGATTTTCAGCCACAAAATAGCCTAATTTCTCTTTTGAATAGATAAGTCCTTGTGCTTCGAGTTCTTGATATGCATTCATGACAGTAATCAGGCTAAATCCTGATGCTTCGGCTTGTTGGCGTAAAGAAGGAAGCTTTTCGTGTGGCTTCCAAGTCCCCGTTTCAATCAGATGTTTTAGACTTAGTGCAAGTTGTTCTGATTTATACATAAGGTGTCATGCTCATATAAGAAATGGATAGCTGTATTCACACAGCTATCCAAAGTTTAAAGTAGGAGGTTTATGATTAATATGCAAAGCTTAACAAAAGTCTAAAGAATCCAGCAATTAAGCTAAGTGATAAGAAACCTAAACACCATAATAAAATGAACCATGCTGTTGGACTTAATCGATTTTGCAATTTTTGCATTGGATTTTGCATTGTCGTTATCTCCATTAATGATAGCCTTCATCACCTATACGCACTTTGTCACGAAATACCCAATAGGACAAAAAGGTGTAGATCAAAATAATTGGAATTAGAATGATGGCGCCCACCAATGCAAATTTCATACTGGATTCAGGTGCCGCTGCTTGCCAGATGGATACAGAAGGAGGAATGATATTTGGCCACAAACTAATCACAAAGCCTGTAAATGCGAGGAAGACTAAACCTAGTGTGAAAACAAAAGGTTGAACGTCTTTTTGTTGAGCACATGCTTTAAGAATTAATCCAGATAAAATCAGAACCAAAACAGGCACAGGGCTAAAATAATAAAGATTCGGCAGGCTAAACCAACGCTGCGCAATTTCTGGATGGCTCAATGGTGTATACAAACTGACCGCACCAAAGACAACCAATAAAACCATGATCAGCTTGGGCATCAAGCCATACATTTTGTGTTGTAAATCTGCCTCGGTTTTCATAATCAACCATGCACAACCTAAGGCTGCATACATAATTACAACGCCAAACCCGACAAATATTGAAAACGGTGTTAACCAATCGAGTGCACCACCACTATAAATGCCATTCTGAGTTTCAACCCCTTGAATATAAGCACCTAAAATGACACCTTGGAAGAAACTTGAGAAAAAAGAACCACCAATAAAAGCCAAATCCCAGAGGTATTTAGTACGATGTGCTTTAAAACGGAACTCAAAAGCCACGCCTCTAAAAATCAATGCCACGACCATCAGAATGATTGGCATATACAGTGCAGATAGAACCGTTGAATAAACCAAAGGGAAGGCGGCAAATAATCCTGCTCCGCCTAAAACCATCCAAGTTTCATTGCCATCCCATACAGGTGCAACCGTATTCATCATTACATCGCGTTCTGGTTGCCCTTGAATGAATGGGAAAAGAATACCTATGCCAAGGTCAAAACCATCCATGACCACATAAATTAATACACCCAACCCAATAATACCGACCCAAACTAAAGCCAAATCAATCATGGTGCTTCTCCTTGTGATCAAGGTTATTATCGTTTGGCAGGCCTTCAGTTGTATCGATAGCTTCATCAACCGCACTTAAAGGTCGCATTGGTGTTTTAAAATGCCCCACACCTGCGGGATGCGTATCTATGCTGTCTATAGCGGTTGGACCAGCTTTGATCAAACGCAACATGTAGTAAATGCCTGCACCAAATACAACGGTATAGACCAGTACAAAAATAATTAAACTGATACCCACTTGATTAGCGGTGACCGTCATGGACAAGCCATCTTTGGTACGCAAAACTCCATAGACCACCCAAGGCTGACGACCAACTTCTGTTGTGACCCAACCTGCAAGTAAGGCGATGTAACCCGTTGGTCCCATAATCGTGGCGAACTTATGAAACCAACTGCTTTCATAGAGGTTGCCTGTTTTACGCAGCCATAATGCTGTGAACGACATTAAAACCATAAGTATGCCTAGCCCAACCATAACTCGGAAACTCCAAAATACAATTGGAACATTCGGGCGGTCTTCAGGGGCAAAATCTTTTAAACCTGTCACTTTGCCATCTACAGAATGGGTGAGAATTAAACTACCTAAATTAGGCACACCAATCTCCATCATATTCCGTTCATTTTCCATATCAGGTAAGGCAAATAACAGTAAAGGCATGCCATGATCATGATTGGTTTCCCAATGACCTTCTATCGCAGCCAATTTGCTCGGTTGATGCTCTAAGGTATTCAAACCATGTTGATCCCCAATCGCTACTTGCAGACAGGAAGTTGCAAGCACCATCCATAGGCCCATCGAAAAGGATTTTTTTACCAATTCATCACGGCGCCCTTTGAGTAAATGCCATGCAGCAGTGCCCACCACCAATAATGAGGACACAAGGAATGCTGCCGTTGCCATATGTGCAAAGCGATATGGGAAAGAGGGATTAAATACAATAGCCCACCAGTCAGTAGGCACAATAATGCCATTTTCTATGGCAAAGCCTTGTGGTGTCTGCATCCAACTATTGGATGACAAAATCCAAAACATGGAAATACAGGTTCCAATAGCGACCATAAGGGTTGCAAAAAAATGGGCTTTAGGATGCACACGTCCCCAGCCGAACAACATGATGCCTAAGAAGCCCGCTTCAAGGAAAAAAGCACTGAGGACTTCATAAGTGAGCAAAGGCCCTGTGATGGAACCTGAAATTCGTGAAAATTCACTCCAGTTGGTGCCAAATTGATATGCCATGACGATGCCAGAGACAACGCCCATAGCAAAAGCCACAGCAAAAATTTTGATCCAATACTTGAAGAGATCTTTATAAATCGGATTTTGAGTACGTAACCATTTCCATTCAAGCAGGGCTAGAAAGCAGGCTAAACCTATCGAGGTGGCTGGAAATATAATATGAAAAGAAACGGTGAAAGCAAATTGAATTCTAGCCAGTTCTAGCGCAGTTAACCCAAGGCTCATAGGAACCTCCACTGCAAACCATAGCAAAGAGGGTTGAGAGAAACACAGCGTAGTGCAGTGTAATGACAAACTATAGATCGTTTCATAAAAACTACCTACTTTGAATAATTGCTTAGATTTTGCAGGACAATAAACTCAAGCTGTAGGTACAAAATGCCAATAATAAAAATATAACAGAACTAAAAAGTTCTAGCATTTCTGTTATATTTTTATTTATAGTTTTTTGTAGCTACTTATGACAATCAAATAAGATGAAAATAGGTCGAAATAAGTCAATTTGGTCGGTCATGAAATGTTTGTAACTCAGAGTTTAAACAGTATTCCTGAAATTGTTGAAAATGAAATTTTTTCCGAAGTACTGCAAAAGAAGCTTGCGCAACACTATGTCAACTTAGAGGCAACATTACTTCGGGCTAAAGTTTTACGCGAGCTCTCAAAATCTAAAGTGCACTATATTGTTCAATCTGCAATTCAAGCACATCAGTACAATGTGGCGTATTTATTTTCTCCTTTTGTTCTTGCAAACCTGAACCAAAAGGTCATCTACCAGAGTTCAGCAACCAATGCTGTTTTGAATATTTTAAATCCATATTATCAGACAGGGAAAAGCCAAAATCTTAAGGCTGATGCCGCGCTGGAAGCACTCAATCTGTATTTAGATTTGAGTTATTTAGAGTTTAATGCTGTCGATTTCTTTTATTATTCATTACTTAAAGCTTTCTCAAGAACAGATGTTTCGCATATCTATCTCATTACTGACTTAAAACTGAATAGACAAAAGATAGAAGAACTTGAGAAATTTTTAAAAATTCAGATTCATATTATTCAATCTGATCCATGCGACCAGATCACGCATTGCGCTGAACTCGATATGCGTAAATTATTGTTTAAACGTAAAGATCAAACTTATATTGAAATATGTGAAAAATTTTCAAAATTAAATGCGCAATTACTTTATGCAAATGGAAGTTATAGTTTGGAACAGGCATCCCGACTGATTGAAGACATGTTTTATGCAGAACATATTTATGAAAAATTATCGGTTTATGCTGAATACATTCAGACTTGCTTACAGAAGGATGTCTCAGGTCTAAAGATAACGGCTTAACTTACTGCGGCTAAAACTCTGTTCAGGCATCTAGCAAAAAACTGAGCGGTAAGAAGTAGATATTTGCGTTTGCTCAATGCACTACCACTTATTTAATCAAATACTTACGCTCAAATGAAAAAATCTATCATCAAGGCGGGGCGTTTCGGCTGTATGTTATGGTGTCGCTGGATTATTGGCTTTAAAAGATGAGCAAGGGCAACCGTTAATTACATATCATCAAATTACAGGATTTTGCAACGAAGAAGTATTGTTAAGCATGGAAGGAACCTATAGCTGTCTAAACTCAGGAGGTTTTAAACAATTGTTTAAACCTAGTGACAGTATTTTTTAAATATCCTATTTGACATAAAACCATTTGAGATGCAATTATCCAAAATATTACTTTGCGCACAAAGTAATATTTTTGTAGAATAACGGCAGAATTATAGAAGTACAAATTATTGGAATTTTTTAAAATGAATCGTTCTATAGATATTTTATTGAAAATAAAAAAATGGGGAACGCTAACTTTATGATGAAAGCCAATAAAGAAAAAACTTCCAAGAATTAAGAAATGCTTTGCCAGAATATGTTGATATTTTTTATGCGCTCAAAGTTAATCCGAACCTATCGGTTGTCAAATTAATTAAGTCTTACGGCGGCAACACAGAAGTATGTTTTAACGATGGCGACATGATCCTCGGCTCACTTTATCAGAACCAATTCAGTCGACTGATGAACAAGCCGGTTGCTTTCTAAACCCAATTATTGTCCTTTGACTATTCTACTTGGAACAAGTTGATTATTTGTTGGTGATAAATTTCGCTCAAAGTCCCAGTATTTAGGAAGCAATGCAAAAGTAAGCGGGTACGAAGGTGGTCATCACTTACATTTAGAAAACTTAAGTCACGAGATGATTTTGGATATCAAATCCTCTTTTGCAAATCATTGATAACTATTTTTATATTTAGGCTCTTTATATGAATGACATTTGGATTGCTCCCTCAATTCTAGCAGCAAATTTCGCCCGTTTAGGTGAAGAAGTGAAGTCGGTATTAGATTCTGGTGCAGATATGATTCACCTTGATATTATGGACAATCACTATGTTCCCAACTTAACCATGGGGGCCCAAGTTTGTTCTGCACTTAGATCTGAAGGAATTCAAGCACCGATAGATGTGCATCTCATGGCTTCACCAGTGGATTCCTTGATCGTTGATTTTGCAAAAGCGGGTGCAAACTATATCTCTATTCACCCTGATGCCACTATCCATTTAGATCGTTCAATTCAGCTCATTAAAGACCTAGGATGCAAAGCTGGTTTGGTGTTCAACCCAGCAACTTCGCTTGATTCATGCAAGTATCTGATGGATAAAATCGATTTAATGCTCATTATGTCGGTAAATCCAGGATTTGGCGGACAAAAATTTATACCTGCTGTTCTTCCTAAAATTGCTGAGGCACGAAAGTTAATCGATTCAAGTGGTAGAAATATTCGTCTTGAAGTGGATGGTGGCGTGAATGCGAGTAATATCGCTGAAATTGCTAAATGGGGCGCAGATACATTCGTAGCTGGAACGGCGATCTTCAATACTTCTAATTATCAAGAAGCTATTTCAGAAATGAAAAATGCTGCGAATCATAATCGAATTAGCTAAATCCCCATCTATATAATTAGAGTCTCAAATGACAAACTTTGCACCGCTTAAAAATACTAACTTTATTAGAGCCTTACAAAAACAACCCTTAGATCGAACACCAATCTGGATGATGCGCCAAGCTGGGCGCTATCTTCCTGAATATCGAGCAGTACGTAAAATGGCAGGAAATTTCATTAATTTGATGAAAACACCTGACTATGCAACTGAAGTAACTTTGCAGCCTATTCGACGTTATGATTTAGATGCAGCGATTGTATTTTCTGATATTTTGACTATTCCTGATGCAATGGGCTTAGGTTTATATTTTGAAGAAAATCATAGGCCTAAATTCAAAAACCCTATACGTTCTGAACAAGCGATCAATAATTTAGAGATTCCTTCCCAAGAATCTTTATCTTATGTATATCAAACAGTCAGCCAATGCCGTCATGAGCTCAATGGTCAAGTTCCACTGATTGGTTTTTCTGGAAGTCCGTGGACATTGGCTTGTTATATGGTCGAGGGACAGGGTTCAAAAGATTTTATAATTATAAAAAGTATGCTTTATAGCAACCCGAAAATCTTACATCAATTACTAGAAAAAAATGCTCAAGCCGTTGTACAGCATCTTAAATGTCAGGTGGAGGCTGGTGCACAGGCCATCATGATTTTTGATACGTGGGGAGGGTTACTAAGTCGAGCTGCTTATCAAGAGTTTTCTCTCAGGTACATTACCTTTATTTTAGATATTTTAAAAAACCAGTTAGGTGAGCGTTCAGTTCCTTCAATTGTCTTTACAAAAGGAGGTGGTCAATGGCTTGAAGAAATGGCAGGATGTGGAGCTAATGCTTTAGGACTCGACTGGATGACTGATCTGGATTTAGCACGTCAGCGAGTGGGTTCTAAAGTTGCCTTACAAGGTAATCTCGACCCCGCAGTATTACTTGCCCCTGATTCTGTCATTCAAAACGAAGTGAATAAAGTCATGACATCTTTTTACGGAAAACAAAAAGATGATACAGGTTTTGTGTTTAACTTGGGGCATGGAATTTCGAAGGAAACAAACCCAGATTCGGTGTCCGTGTTAATTGAGGCTGTTCATCGTTTTTAATTTTTTCAGGACATAACAGATGAGTTCGATGCTAGATACATTTAATTTTGACAAAATGCTCTGTTTTACACTGTATTCGACGACGAATGCTATGATGCGAAACTACACCAAACCATTATCTGAACTTGGAATAACATATCCTCAACTTCTGGTGTTGGCTGCTCTTTGGAATCAAAATCACTTGTCATCTAGCGAACTGAGTGAGCAAACTTTGTTTGATCTTGGTTCACTCACACCGATCATTAAACGACTTGAAAAAGCGGGTTTTATTGTAGTAGCTGTAGATACTCTTGATCGTCGCCGTAAATATATTTCATTAACCGAATCTGGTCAGGATTTAAAAGGTCCTGTCGCAAAAATCTTCCAAGATACCAAGTGCAAACTCAATCTTGATGAAAATGAAGTGGATTCGACTTTAAAAGTCTGTGCAAAAATTAAATGTGAACTCAAGCTTTAGACATGTTAGCTATTAAATTGTAAATATAAAGTAGCTGAACCTGATCTATAACCTGAGTCTCAATACAACCAAGTTTGATCCTGTATCAGCTACTTATTTAGATAAATCCCTTTCCTTTATTCATGTTCTTTACGAAGACTCAATGAAAGTTCATCCCAACGTTGTATCGCCGTGTCCATCGCTTGCATTTTAACATGACCAAAACCGCGTACATCTGCTGGTAATTGAGCGATTTGCTCAGCAATAGATAAGTCATAACTTTCAGGTGCAGAGCTAATGGCTTTGACAAATGCGATATAACGATCACGCCACGCATGTTCTTTTTGACGTTCTTGTTGTAAAGCAAATGGATCAAGGAATGTTTCTCTAAGCCACTGTAATCGACCAAGAATCATCATTGGAATACGCATCCAATATCCGAAAGCACGTTTGCGTATAGCACTATGAGCACCCAAAGCAGGAGGAGCTAAGTGATAGGTTAAACGTAGACCTTGACCGAACTGGTTTTCAATCGTTTGTTTAAAGCTTTTTCCTGTGAGTAAGCGTGCAACTTCGTATTCATCTTTATAGGCCATGACTCGATATAGCTGTGTCGCAATGGTTCCAGCGAGTTCTTCGGGCAATACTTTGGCAGCTTGTTCCACAAGTGTTCGATACTGAGTTGCATAATCTTGATTCCAATACTCGACCAGACGCGCAGAACGATCTTCAACGAGTTCGGCCAACGTGGTTGGTTTACGCGTTGTTGGTATGGTTGCAATAATGCGTTTGGCTAAGTCAGGGTCACTCATCAGATGACAACCGATGCGAAAAGCTTCAAGGTTTTTTTCAGCAGCCGTACCATTCAAATGGATTGCCTGCTCAATACTTTCACGCTTCAACGGAATCTGACCTGCTTGCCAAGCCATGCCAAGTAATATCTGATTTGCAAAGATCGCATCACCCAGCACTTGTGTGGCAATTCGTGTTGCAGGTAAAGATGTGAGTTTTCCTTGTGCGGTTCGACCACGAAGTCGATGAATCAAATCTGTAATTGGGGCATACCAATCACGAGACCCAAGGAAATCAGAAGTAGGGGAACCATCTTCATTGACGATGACAACAGCATCCGCTTTTAAACGAGAAAGTGCTGCATTGCTGCCTGCGACAATGGCATCTGCACCGATTAATAAATCACATTGACCCGCAGGGATTTTGGTTGCAGAGATTTGCTCATCTTCTGTCGCAAGTTGTATGTAGGAATAAACCGTGCCCCCTTTTTGGGCCAGTCCAGCCATATCCATGATACGTGCCGCCTTACCCTCCAAATGAGCAGCCATTCCCAATAAAGCACCTGCTGTCACCACACCTGTACCGCCAACACCACCGACCATAATACGGATGGGTTGTTGATCCAGTTCAGGAAGGATGGGTTTTTCTGGCCAGCCAGCTTCTATACCTTTAAATATTTCTGGACGTTTCATATCGCGGGTATGCACCGTCACAAAACTTGGACAGAAACCTTCGACACAAGAAAAGTCTTTGTTACAACTGCTTTGATTGATTTGACGTTTCGTTCCTAACGCTGTTTCAACAGGTTCGATAGATAAACAGTTGGACTTTTTAGAACAGTCGCCGCAACCTTCACAAATCTCACTATTGATAAAAACTCGCTCTGCAACATCGGGATAAGCATTGCGTTTACGACGACGACGTTTTTCACTGGCACAGGTTTGAACATAAATTAATGCTGTAACCCCAGAAATCTCACGTAATTTGCGCTGAACATCATCTAGTTCATTTCTGTGGTAAATCTCGACGTGAGATGCAATACCTTCTTCGGCATGAATCAACTCTGGTTCATCCGTGACGATCACTTGTTTTGTGATGCCTTCTGCATCAAGTTGTCGTGTTAGTTGTGCCACGCTAAGATGACCATCGACATGCTGTCCACCCGTCATGGCAACGGCATCATTGTAGAGAATTTTGTAGGTTATATTGAGTTTTGCAGCAATCGCTTGGCGGATGGCCAGATAACCTGAATGGAAATACGTTCCATCGCCTAGATTGGCAAAAATATGCTTTTCATTGGTGAAATGAGAAGCGCCAGCCCAACTCACGCCTTCACCACCCATTTGCGAGAACGTTTCTGTACCACGATCAAGTGAGACCGCAATAAAATGACAACCGATGCCACCTAATGCTCGACTACCTTCAGGTAAGGCAGTGGATGAATTGTGAGGGCAGCCGCTACAAAAGAAAGGTTTGCGTTCTGCAATATCCAGAACACGCCGTGACTCGTACTCTGCCTTTTGTAAGAGCTCAACTTTATTTTGAATTTGTGTTTTTAAACTTTCGGGAAGATCTAATTTTAAGAATCGAGCGGCCAACATTTTTGCAATCGGTTCAGGTTGGAATTCATAGTGACCAATTAAAGGCGCTTCATCAATCGATGTACTCCATTCACCTTTACCATCACAGGCTTTACCGATGATACGAGGGCGTTTGCCATCTGGCAGCGCATAGAGTTCATCTTTAATTTGTGCTTCAAGAATCGGGCGTTTTTCTTCTACAACAATCAGTTCTTCTAAACCTTCGGCAAATTCACGAAGACCTTGCGGCTCTAAGGGCCAAATTAAAGCAACTTGATACACTCGAAGACCAAGCTGTTGGGCTGTTTCGCCTTCAATTCCGAGAATACGTAAGGCTTCAATCGTATCTAAATAACCTTTACCACTGGCTGCAATACCAATACGCGCATCAGCACAATGCCATGTCACCTGATTCAGTTCATTTTCGCGCGCATAAGCCAATACAGCGGGTAAGCGATATTTATACAGACGTTCTTCTTGTTGAATGCCGTGATCTGGCCAACGAATATTGACACCATCTTCAGGCATTTGAACATTTTTAGGTAAAACAGGAGTAATTCGATCTAAATCCACATGAACAGAAGCAGAGGTTTCAACGATTTCACTGACTAACTTCATCGACGTCCATACACCAGAAAAACGTGACATTGCGACCGCATGTACACCTAAATCAAGAATTTGTTGTATGGAAGTCGGGTAAAAAATTGGAATGCCGCAACCGATCATGACATGTTCTGACTGGTGTGGAATACTCGAAGATTTACAAGAATGGTCATCCCCAAAGAAGGCAACCACACCACCTAACTCTGATGTTCCTGCAAGATTGGCATGACGGAGAACATCTCCAGAACGATCTACACCCGGACCTTTGCCATACCACCAAGCGGTCACACCATCGTATTTACCTTGACCTGCAAGGTTGGCTTGTTGAGTACCCCAAATTGCAGTAGCAGCGAGATCTTCATTTACGCCAGGTTGAAAAACCACATGATGGTCTTTGAGTATGCCTTCAACTTGCCAGAGAAAATTATCATAGTTTCCGACAGGGGAACCACGATAACCAGAAATAAAACCAGCAGTATGATAACCGTTTAAAGTATCTCGCCGTGTTTGCGCAAGGGGTAAACGCACCATGGCCTGAATACCTGTCATGTAAGCAGTACCGTCATCACTTAAATATTTATCTTCAAGCGATACATCCTTGGTTGGAATTTTATGTGGAGTAAATTTTGTCGCGATATTCATTTATTTCTCCTTGGAATTTTGTAGTTCGAGCTACTTTCTTTTCTCAACATCCCGTTGAATATTTGGAGTAAATGACATACTAGAAAAAAGATTGATCAGTTCATTTAGGACAATAAAAACTGCTCAATGTATGTACATTAATGTCATTGTGATTGATCCAGACTGGTGCAACAATGCGTAATTAAGAAAAACATATTTACGTTATGCGCAAAAATCTTGATGGTGGATTACTCCATGCAATGCATGCTTTCCTAAAAGTCATTGATAGTGGAAGCTTTACCGCTGCCGCAGAGCAGATGGAACTGACAACAGCGCAAGTGTCCCGACTCATTAGTGAATTAGAAGGGCGTTTAGAAACAAAATTACTACAACGAACCACAAGACAGCATGCGTTGACCGATATTGGTGCAACTTATGCAGAGCAATGCCGTCAAGTGCTGGCAATGGTGGAAGAAGCCGAAGCGCAGGCGATGGGAATGGCGACCAAACCACAAGGGAAGTTACGTGTTTTGAGTATGGCCAGTTTTGGGCATCATTATGTGTCTCCAATGATGGCCGAGTTCTGTCAAACCTATCCAGAGCTTACAGTTGAGTACCGTACTTCGCAGAATGTCCCCGACCTTTTAGGTAAGGGAATTGATGTCAGTTTATATCTTACGGAATCTTTGGCTGACTCAAGATTTATGGCGCGTCAAATTGGGACAATATTTTCATTACTTTGTGCATCACCAACCTATTTAGAAAAATATGGCGAACCAAAATCATTAGATGATTTACAAAAACACGCATGTTTAAGATTGGTGAACCCATCTATTACACCGCAATGGCATCTCGTCAGTGAAAACAGTTGTTCCTATCAAGTTGATATTACAGGGCCATTGATTGCAGATACACCAGAACTCTTACTGGACATGGTTCAACAAGATATGGGCATCGCATTGCTTCCAACCTTTACGGTGATTGAGGCGATACGTACTGGCAGATTACGTCGCATTTTAGCGGATTGGAGATCACCTGATATTGGTGTTTATACCTTACTACCATCGCGTCATTTTATTGATGCTAAAACAAGAACATGGTTAACGTGGGTTGAGCAGCATATTTCGCCTAAAATTCAGAGTGATACAAACTATTTTTTATAACCCTAATTTACGATTAAGCTCATTAAGGAAAGCATTAAATAAAAAGTAGATTGACCACGAACCACAGTCATAAATAAGATGCCGGTAAAGATTGCTGCGTGCGTAGATTACGACATAACCAATATTATGTTCATTTGTGTACTCGGCACCGTGAATATAATTTTACTAGGATTCACAAGGCTGAGCTGTTTTGAGCTATTTATCAAATGAGCACAACCTCTAGTCATTTAGAAAAAATGATGGGCTTTTTCTAAATGACTAGCATCAATTCAAGCTTGACGAAACAGTGTCTATAAAATCGTTTGCTGTTTATCCAGTATTCATTTAGCTTCTTGTGAGACATTTAAACCTGTTTGACCAAACAATTGATCATTCATATTTATCTCCGATCTTATTCAGAAATTTTTAAGATGACTTTACCTTTTGCTCGTCCAGTATTTACATATTGGAGCGCTTCTTTAATTTGAATAAATTCATAGACTTGGTCAACTACGGGTTTAATTTTTCCAGCTTCGACCAATTGGGAAATTTTTGAGAGCTGCTGACCATTCGGCTGCATAAACAAAAATGAATAGGTAACGCCACGTTTTTTTGCTTTATTGCGAATTGACCAACTTAAAAGCGGGATAACACATTTCAATAACCAGTTGACTTGAATTGCCTCAGCAAAAGCACGATCAGGCGGACCAGAAATACTGATAAGTCGTCCACCACGTTTAAGAATATTCAGAGACTTCTCTAAAGTTTTTCCACCTTGCGTATCTAACACCACGTCATAGTCTTTAAGCTCTTGCTCAAAGTCCGTCGTTTTATAGTCAATAATGATATCGGCGCCTAGTTCTCTAACCCAACGAGCATTTTTACCACTTGTCGTTGTAGCAACAGTTGCACCTAGATGTTTAGCAAGCTGAATCGCAATTGAACCCACACCACCTGAACCTGCATGAATCAGTACTTTTTGTCCGGCCTGAACTTTCGCAATTTCGACCAGAGCTTGCCATGCCGTCAACGAAACAAGCGGGAGAGAAGCCGCCAGTTCCATAGAAATATTTTGAGGTTTAAGTGCAAGTGAAGACTGTTGAACCACAGTATATTCAGCAAAAGCACCGTTTAAATCTGTCTTGGCATAGACTTCATCTCCGGCTTTAAACTGTGTAACGTTCGATCCAACTTCTACGACTGTACCTGCAAAATCATTGCCTAAAATAAAAGGAAATTGAACGGGCAGAATTGCTTTAAGTTCACCCTCTAAAACTTTTAAGTCGAGAGGGTTAATACTTGCAGCATGAACTTTAACAAGCACAGCGTCTGCTGTCAGTGGTGGTTGAGATTGTTCATTGAGCTGTACGTCATCAATGTTGCCATAACGGCTAATGTAGGCTGCTTTCATTTGAAACCTCTATTTCTCGAAATTATTTTTAAAGTTTTATAGGCTTGGGTTTGTTCTAAACTTTCAAGCTGCGGTGAATTAATTTGTCAAAGATCTTTGCTGGTGCAAATTGTCTTAACGCTTTTAAGCTTTTTGCAGTTTTTCCTGCTGTGTAGCGTGGTACGACCTGTTGGCTTTGAATGACGGTTAAAATTGTATTGGCAACTACACTCGGGTCATCTGACTTATTAATTGAATTAATCATTTGTTTATGTAGCTTTTCACGCGTTTGATCGTAAAAAGAAATTTTATTGTCTGCTTCGAGTAAGTTTACTCCCAAAGACGTATTGGTGTAAGCAGGTTCAATAAGTGACACACGAATGCCTTGAGATCTTAATTCGTGATCTAAAGATTCAGAGTAACCTTCAAGTGCATGTTTTGACGCAGAATAAAGTGCGCCAAATGGCATAGGCACAAGTCCAAGAATTGAACTGATATTTAAAATAAGTCCTGATTTTTTCTGACGCATGTGTGGAATCACTGCGCGAGTCATTCGAACAGCACCAAAAAAGTTGGTATCAAAAATAGCCTGTGCTTGCTGCATTGAGCTTTCTTCAGCGCCAGCAGGCGCTATTGCAAACCCAGCATTATTAATTAAGACATCAATTTTTCCTTCGGTTGCTATTACTTTCTCAACGGCTTGGGCAACTGAATTGTCTTGATTTACGTCTAACTCAATAAGATGAAATTTGTATTTTGATGAATCTTTTGCTTGTCGGCTTGTGCCATAAACAATAAATCCAGCCTCATGTAAAAGGTTTGCTGTTGCTAAACCAATACCAGAAGATGCACCTGTAATTAGAACTACTTTGCTGGTCATAGCATGTTCCTTACTTAAACTTTGTCGCCTGAACCAATGAATTCTGGCTTGATTTTTTCATCATAATCTAAAAATAAAATAGTTACTACTAAAAAGATAGCGACAATGTATTTTTGCCTGTGTATATTGAGTATTAAATCGATACTTACTCTGTTTTTATCTTTTCTCCCTTTGAAAGATCACTCATAAAAACAGATGAATCAGATCAATGAATTAAATTTGAGGATCAGAGAAATGAATTTTTTATTAAATACAGTTGCTATGAGTTTGACGGCGATATCTATTTTTAGTGCTCCCTTAACTCAGGCAGAGGTTGTGCCATCGGTTTCTTTTAATGAACCATCAATTCAGGCACATAAAGTGTCATCAAGTGCTGTTAGCAATCCGCAAGCAGGGCAACACGCCGAGCAAGATACAAATTGGAAGAATGTACCAACTCAATTTATTAGTGCAGGTGGCGTTAACTTCGCTTACCGAGAATATGGTCAACAAAACGGTGGAACACCTATCATTTTCTTAAACCATTTGGCTGCTGTACTAGATAACTGGGACCCACGAATTATTGATGGAATTGCGGCAAAACATCATGTTGTTGTGTTTGATAATCGCGGCGTTGGTGCTTCGACTGGTGAACCAGCACAGTCAATTGAACAAATGGCAGATGATGCGATTACTTTCATTCAAGCAAAAGGCTTTAAGCAAGTTGATTTATTTGGCTTTTCGATGGGCGGCATGATTTCGCAAGAGATTGTGCTAAAACAGCCGAATTTGGTACGAAAAATGATTTTATCAGGAACTGGCCCTGCGGGTGGTACTGGAATTAGCACAGTCGGGCGAATTTCTAATTGGGATTTAGTTCGTGGAATGGTGACTGGTCAAGACCCTAAGGTTTATCTCTTTTTCACTCGTACAGAAAATGGTAAAGCTTCTGCAAAAGCCTTTATTCAACGTATTAATGAACGTACCGAAAACCGCGATAAAGAAATCACTATTTCTGCCTATCGTGCCCAGCTTAAAGCACTCAAAAAATGGGGAAGTAAAAAACCTTCCGACCTTTCTGTGATTCAACAACCAGTGTTAGTTGCTAATGGTGATCATGACCGAATGGTGCCAACAGTAAATACTTATGATTTAGCAAAGCGCTTACCAAATAGCTCACTTGTTATCTATCCAGATGCTGGCCATGGTGGAATTTTTCAGTTCCAAGAAGATTTTGTAAAACAATCACTTACATTCTTAGATAAATAAAAGCTTAAATTTAGGACAATGATGATGACAACAATTACACACCAAACAGCCGAGACCCAATTCATTGAAGTAGATGGAGCAAAATTTGCCTATCGTCGATGGGGTAATGCAAATACAGGGCAACCACCGCTATTTTTTCTTCAGCATTTCCGAGGTGGTTTAGACAATTGGGACCCACTCATTACTGATGGTTTGGCACAAGGGCGTGAAGTCATTTTATTCAACGGTCGTGGCGTTGCTTCCTCTACAGGCCAGCCCCGTACTCGCATTGAAGATATGGCAGATGACGCGGCAGCAGTCATTCGTGCACTAGGCTTAAAGCAGGTTGACCTATTAGGCTTTTCACTTGGAGGGTTTCAGGCACAAGATTTAGTACGCCGTCATCCTGAACTTGTGAGAAAGCTGATGCTTTTAGGTACGGGACCAAGAGGCGGTAAAACACGTGGAGATGATCCAGAAGTCGCTGCTTTGGTATTAAAGCATGCAACAACTGCTATACCGTCTGAAGAAGACTTTCTCTTTTTATTTTTTGGCCGATCTGAAGCTGCTATTCAGGCGGGGCATGAATTTTGGCAACGTCGCCATGAGCGTAAAAACCAAGATCCAGCAAGCTCAGTTGAAGTCATGCAGGCACAAATAGAAGCCAATATGCATTTTTTACCTAAACTTGATGAACAAGATCCTTTTGCACATTTACATGAGATTAAACAACCTACTTTCATTTTAAATGGTGTCGATGACGTGATGATTCCGACCATCAATGCATATCACATGGCACTTAACATTCCAAACGCTCAGCTATTTATTTATCCCGATGCAGGACATGGTGCCCAATTTCAGTACCCTGAACGCTTCGTAAAACATGCAATACAGTTTTTAGATGAATAATGCCCATGAGTTCGGTCCATTCAATTTGATGAATCAAGAAGATAAAAATGATGAAATTTAAATTATTGCTGTGGATGCTGACCAAGCTCATGCAGCGTGCTGTAAAAAAGAACCCGAAATGCGCAGCTTATGTGAAAGATAAAAATGTCATCTTTCAGATTCAAACAGCAAGTGGTGAAGGCCGCTATTTCGAAGTGAAAAATGGCAAGATTAACTCTTACTCAGGGCTAACCAAGTCACCAAGTTTTACCTTTACGTTTAAGACGGGTGGCAAGGGGTTTGCCGTGTTATCAGCCAAAGACAGTGTAAACACTTTTTTAACTGCACTTAAAACACAAGACCTTGTCATTACCGGAAATTTTGTGGATGTGATGTGGTTTCAAAGTTTAGTGGACTTTATTCAACCTCATTCAAAACCCTCTTTAACTGTGTGAGATAAGCCATGACTCATCTGCAATTAAAAACGAATCTTTTGAATCAGCCCTTAACTTTACCGAATGGTGTCATCATTCCAAACCGATTAGCGAAGGCTGCAACCAGTGAAACTTTAGCCAGCTATTCAAATAATCCAAACGAAAAACATGTTCGGCTATATCAGCGTTGGGCCGCATCAGGGATTGGGATGATCATAACTGGCAACATTATGATTGACCGCAAAGCCTTAGGTGAGGCTGGCAATGTGGTGGTTGAGGATGAGCGTGATTTTGCAATTTTACAAAAATGGGCAAAAACCGTGACCGAACAAGGTTCTCAATTGTGGGCACAGTTAAATCATCCGGGAAAACAATCACCAAAAGGGCTAAATGTACGGAATATTTCTGCATCGGCAGTGCCATTTGGTGCAGAAATGCAGTCTTTATTTGCAACACCTGATGAAGCAACACACGAAGAGATTTTAGAAATTATTCAGCGTTTTGGGCGTAGCGCTGCGATATGTAAAAAGGCTGGCTTTAGTGGAGTCGAGATTCATGCTGCACATGGTTATCTGATTAACCAGTTTTTGTCGCCTTTACATAATTTAAGAAATGATGAGTGGGGTGGTACACCAGAAAAACGTCGCCGTTTCTTAATGGAAGTTTATGCAGAGATCCGAAAACAAGTCGGTAAAGCGTTTCCTATTGCGATTAAGCTTAACTCGGCAGATTTTCAAAAAGGCGGGTTTACCGAGCAAGACTCGTTAGAAACAATTCAGGCATTAGCGAATGCAGGCATTGACCTGATTGAAATATCGGGTGGTACTTACGAATCTGGTGTAGCCAAAGCTCCACAAAAAGCATCGACAATCGCACGCGAAGCTTTCTTTATTGATTTCGCAGAAAAGGTGAGAACACTCGTAAAAACGCCGTTGATGGTAACAGGTGGATTCCGAACTGTAGAAGGTATGGATCAAGCTTTGCAGTCCCATGCATGTGATGTCATTGGAATTGCAAGACTTATGGCAATTGAACCTGATGTACCTAAATCTTTACTAGCAGGAAAAAATGGTTTTCAGTCAGTGCAACCCATCAAAACAGGCATTAAGAAAATTGATAGTCTGGGGATTATGGAAGTACTTTGGTATACCCAACAACTCAAACGGATTGGTAAAGGTAAAGAGCCGAAACCTAAGGAAAGTGGCTTATGGGCATTTATTAAATCAGTTTTACTCAGTGGTTGGGGAAACTATGCAACCCAACGTAGCCGAGCAAAATAACCAATTTATTTTAAATAGAACCAATAAAAAGCACTCTAACTGAGTGCTTTTTTTAATTTAAATTATTCGCTATTTTTGACTAATCGGACGGGTACCAATTTCAGCTCCCGTCACTTGATCAATCACGATAGGTTTAATTTCAGTCCCTTGTTCAGCATCAAGGAATATAGGCATTTTTTCAGGATTTTCAAACGGTTTATGCTTACGTCCCCAAGCTCCAATCACAAACAAAACTGGTAGAAAATCGTGACCTGCTTGAGTGAGTACATATTCTTCGCGTGGCGGATGTTCTGAATATTGTCGCTTTTCAAGTAATCCTTCATCGACTAAAACAGATAAGCGTTTAGTGAGCATTGTGGGAGCAATACCTAAACTTTTACGGAATTGATCAAAACGAGTGAAACCCGCATGAGCATCTCGCAATATCAGCATGCTCCACGCATCGCCAAGAACTGAAAGACTTCTTGCAATTGGACAGACTTCAAGATTGGTATTTTTACTCATAAGAAATTAATAAACTTGAATGTAACTACTAAAACAATAGTAACATGGTTTTATATTCTTAACTATGATAATTACCCTATATAAAAGACAAGTGAACTGCGAATTAAAACCGAAAGGTGGCTCTTAACCACCTTCAAGTTTTTAATCCAATATTTTCTATAAATTCTTTTCAAAAAATGCTGCTAATTTATCGAATGGAATTAAATTCACACGATCATATAAATCAACATGACCTGCACCTTTAACGTAATACAGTTCTTTAGGTTGCCCAGCCAGCTTATAAGCCTCTTCACTAAACTCTTTTGAATGTGCCTGATCACCTGTAATAAATAGCATTGGGCGAGGAGAAATTGTTTCTATGTCATTAAATGGATAGAAGTTCATAAACTTGATGTTACTGCTAAGTGTTGGGTGTGTGGTTGTTTTAGGATCAGCACCTTTAGCTGTAAATTCACCACGCGGAGTACGGTAGAAGTCATAAAACTCACGTTGAATTGGATGAGTATCCTGAGTTAATTCATGCACCGTTCCACTGGTATATTCAGTTTTTCCACCTGTAAACTCCACATAACGTTGCTGAGCAGCAGACGCAATGATCTGTTTTCGCTGTTCTAAACTCTGAGAATGATTCAGTGCATTACGGTTTGCCGCACCCATGTCGTACATACTCACAGTCGCAATCGCTTTCATGCGCGGATCAATTTTTGCGGCACTAATGACAAAACTACCACTACCACAAATTCCTAAAGCACCTATACGTTCACGGTCAATAAAATCACGGGTGCCTAGATAATCAACCGCTGCATTAAAGGCTTCACTATACATGTCAGGAGAAACCACATTACGGGGCTGTCCTTCACTTTCACCCCAGAATGGCAAGTCAATCGCTAAGGTGATAAAACCCTGTTCTGCCAACTTTTGCGCATACAGCATGGAACTTTGTTCCTTGACGGCACCCATGGGATGACCAATTACAATTGCAGGTGATTTTGCTCCTTTTTTAAGGTTTTTAGGGATCACCAAATTACCCACCACCTGCATATTGTACTGATTTTTAAACGTCACTTTTTGGATGTTGACCTGACTACTTTGGTAAAAATTATCTGCATTATTTGACATATCTGCTGCCATCACTGTGGTAGAGGAGAATAAACCTACTGTTGCTGCCGTAATGACGGCTAAAACAGATTTACGAAATTTTTGGTTGTACTGAATGACTGACATAGCAATCTCACTTATTCATTGTTAGAGGGGTATTTCACTTGGCGAATCACAACGGTTAATTCCGACTGACTCAAAAACTCTTTTGGCAGGTCTTCCATTTTTCCAAGAAAAATAAGCCCATGGGCATAACCGACATCGGAATCTTTATAGAAAATTGCTAAATTTCCCCAAGGCGCGTAATAGGTCAGATCACCTGCTTGACCTGTGTAACCATTGGATGCGGATTGGGTTGAGAGTTTATGGGGTAAAGTGGCTATTTTTTCTGAGGATGCATAATCGCTAAGCTTCAATGAAAGCGGCAGTTGTTTAATAAAATCCTGGGTGCTTGATGATGAATCTAAAGTTGCAAAAATAGGCTGTTCTGAGCCTTCAACCTCAATTTGAATTTTCATTTTTGAAACTCTTGTCACAGTTGGATGATGGTCGAGGTTAGGTTTAGCGGTAGTGGTTAAGGCAAAGCAGCTCAAAAGAATTGCAAACACAATCGAACAGCCAACAAAAGCATAGGAATATTGAGTTTTATTCATGATTAATATGCCCTTAAATTCATTGATGCAGATGCCTATTTCCTATCCACATTCCCAACCGACCATCGTATAAACCAGTTAAAACCATGTGTTGAAAACAGTTTAGGTGGTTTTATTTAGAATGATTAGACTAAAAAAACAGCATGGACTTATGAGTGGTATTCATTAATCATGCATTAAATTGACTTATTTCGCGTTATACTGGATGAGGTAGCAATAAATATAAAAGCTGATTTTTATGATCACCAAAGAAAATTACAACGATCTCTATGCCTTTCTGATGGTGACGCGAGAGGGAAGTTTTACTAAAGCCGCTGGAAAACTTGGTGTTTCGCAATCTGCACTCAGCCATACCATTCGGGGGCTAGAAGAAAGGCTAGGTATGCTGTTACTCACGAGAACCACAAGAAGCGTCTCACCGACAGAAGCAGGAGAGCGTTTAAGGCAAACCATTAGTGCCAGTTTCGATCATATCGACAATGAGCTTTCCTTGTTAAGTAAGTTAAGGGATACACCCGCAGGCACCGTCAGGATTAATGCCAGTAGCCATGCCATCCGACAAATTTTGCTGCCAAAACTCCAACAGCTAACCCAGCGTTATCCTGACATTAATATCGAATTAACGGCAAACAGTGGCATGGTGGACATTGTGGCTGAACGCTTTGATGCGGGTGTCCGTTTTGGTAGCCGCGTCGCAGAGGGCATGATTGCTGTTCGGATCGGTAATGATGTCAAAATGGCTGTGGTAGCAACACCTGAATATTTTGCAAAACATGGTCAGCCTCAATCGCCACAGGAGTTGACCCAACACTCCTGTATTGGTTTCCGACTCACCACACAAGGCGGCATCTATGCTTGGGAGTTTGAAAAAGATGGGCTGGAAATAAAAATCAAAATTAATGGGCAATGGGTCTTTAATGAATCCTATCACAGTGCCGATGCTGTACAGTTGGGACTGGGAATTGCCTATATTCCAGAAGATATGATTGAGGATGATCTGCGTTGTGGACGACTGGTCAAGGTACTGGATGATTACAGCATCCAGTTTTCGGGTTACCATTTATACTATCCACATCGGAGACAACAATCCCCAGCCTTAAGATTGGTCATTGATGCTTTACGTTTAACAGATACCGCCGTGTAAATGAGGCAAATAGAGCACTCATCCCCAATACAACTGCACTTAAAGTAAAGGTTGCCTGATAGCCTTGCCAGTCGAAAAGTAAGCCGCCCGCAGTTGCTCCTAAGGTAATTGCCAATTGAATAATAGCGACCATGAGACCACCACCAGTCTCCGTTTCATGAGGCAGAGAGCGGGTGAGCCAAGTATTCCATGCCACTGGTGCAGATGTTCCGATTAAACCCCATAAAGCTATCAACACTGCAATCATCCAGACATGATGCCCAAATAAGATAAATCCACCTGCTAGAAATGCCATTGTGAGTGGAATCAAGATTAAATAACGATACAGATGTTTATGTAAGATGTGACTGATAATAAAAGTACCGAGCAAACCTGCAATACCTAAAATCAATAACAGCATAGAAAGCTGGTTTGCATCCACCAAAGTCACTTTTTCTAAAAAGGGGCGTAAATAAGTAAACAGTGCAAACTGCCCCATAAACAAGAACAAAATAGCGAACATACCTAAGCAGATCACAGGCCGTTTTAATAACAGGAATACATTGCCTCTCATTTGTTGAGTCTTGACTGGAGGTAGTGAGGGCATGGTTTTAACTTGCCAGAGTAATGCAATCATGGCAATGGGAACAATACAAAAGAAAGCCCCCCGCCAACCAATGACTGAACCTAGAAAACTCCCTAAAGGTGCAGCAATAGTAGTGGCTAAGGCATTGCCGCCATTTAAAAGTCCCAATGCTTTTGGTATATCATTGAATGATACCAATCGCATTACAATGGCTGTGGACATTGACCAAAAACCGCCTATGACGATTCCTAGAATTGCCCGTCCTAACATGAATACAAGAGCATTATGAGCAAAAGTAATAATGATGCCTGAAAGTATCATCAATAGCGTTAGCCCAAGCATCACGGAACGTCTATCCCAGTTTCTAGTGAGTTTACTTATCATCAAACTGGTAATAACGGCAAAAATCCCTGAGATTGCAATTGCCTGTCCAACCTGACCCTCTGTCATCTTGAGGTCAAGCGCAATTGGTGTAAGTAAGCTCACAGGCATAAATTCAGATGCGATCAGCACAGCGCAACATAGAGACATCACTACCACCGCGCTCCATGTAGCCGTATTCACCGTTATATCTGTTGAAGCGTTGTGTTCGATAGGAGAAGACATATACATACCTGCTTTAAAAATAAAGCATTTCTAAATTGAATTTGGAATGGGGGATAAACTAACAAATTAGAAAAGTATGAGTTAGGGGGCTTTGTTGAATAGAGTTATGAATGAAATGCATGAATAACTTGTGAATATAAAAATATCTTCTAGCATGAAATATTGAAAATGATTGTTGATAACAACATTATTTAGTGAAGTTCCCAAGGAATACACAATGCGGAACTTTAGTTTTTTAAACTTTAATTCATGATCTAAAAGTAGATGCTCAATATTTAATTAAGTGTTAACTTAATTATCTAATTAAATGAAAAATAACAACTATTTAAATATTTTCTAGCCAATTTTACATTGACACCTTAAATATTGAAGATTAACATTTATGTGCTGGCCACATTGCCAGTCGGTTTTGACAGACCGTTTCACTCATACATCAGGGCTATTCCTTCTGAGGGATAGTTTTGTGTGTATATCTCGTTCCCTCCCGTTGCGGTAGGACGGGAGAGGGACACCTTCGGGTGTGCTAGTTGAGTGACTAGTCTGTCAACCCTCTTTCGTTCTGCCACCATAAATTTCTTATGCTCTGGCAGAACTCCAAATATAAGGAGTTGGCTTTGCACATTCATATTTTTTTGGCAGCCATTGTCAAAGTACACTATAACGACACAACTTAAACTTTTACCAAGCTTTGATCGCCGTTCGGCTGTTCAGGCTTTCTTTTGTTATTACTAAAAAACTTAGATCAACAATAAAACTTGAGATGTGCTAGGCCCAGTCTTTACGGCTTTGCTACGCCTTTTTTTCACCTTAAAAAAAGTAAAAGGCTTTTATATCTCTTTTATATACAACAAGAATTTATTTTAACCGTAAAACTATGCCAAATTTAGCTCTCTCATTTCGTGCTTTAAGTGTGCTTCATACTTCAAGGTTTCTTTTTAATAAATATGGCTTTCACAATGTAGGGATAGACCGAATTATAAAGTCGGCAAAAATCCCAAAAGCTACGTTTTATAATTACTTTCACTCGAAAGAGCGTCTTATTGAAATGAGTTTAACTTTTCAAACAGATGGTCTTAAACATGAAGTTATTTCGATTATCTACGTTGATAAAGAGCTATCGATGGTTGAAAAGCTTCGTAAAATTTTCTTTTTACATGCCAATGTAGAAGGGTTCTACAATTTGCCGTTTAAAGCGATTTTTGAAATTTCGAAGGTATATCCAAAGGCGTATCAGCTTGTAATTGACTATCGAAACTGGCTGATGAATGAAATTTATAATTTGCTTTTAACGACTAATTCGAATGCTTTAAAACAAGATGCACACATGTTTTTGTTTGTGATAGACGGGGCAATGGTTCAGCTTTTAGACCCGAACAAACCAGATGAGCCAGAGAGGTTACTTGAGTATTTTTTGATGGGGTTGGGGTAAGGTGAATCATTTATTCACCTTCCAGATCTGCACACTAGATACAGACAATCATGAAGAAATAGATCAACTGAAATTAATGTTCATCAAATTAGATCATCATATCCAGTGTATGAGATAGCGATGGGTTTTGCATAACGAATATTATGTTACTTAAGGTACTCGGCATCATGAATACAATTTTGCAGATTCATGATGCTGAGCTGTAGCAACAACTGCGTTGTATAGGATACAAATCAGATTTAAATAAGATTTTTAAAATAATTACGGTGGATGCTGTCCTGTGGTAGTAATTCTAATAAGCGTTGTATTGCATCAATGCGATCGTGAGTTTGCCCAATAATTCGTAATAATTGATCGATATCTTTTATTTGATAAATCATCTGGCTTAAACGAGCGTCAAAACAATGTCTCCACGTACTCAATAAAGGGCTTTCTGATTTAGATAAAAAGCTCCCTTTATATAGCGAAAATGTACTGGCAATAAGATTCGCATTTAAAGATTGTTCAGCACGTAAAAAATCACATTGAACCTCACAGGTCAGTCTATAAATACGAGCTTCAATACAGTGTGGTAGTAGAGTACGCAATTGTGAAAGCTCAGCCTTTAGGGTTTTTAGGCTGACACTACGTTCACCATAAAGGGCATAGTGTAACTCTTCTAAACCAATACCATAGGGATGCAAAGCTAAAATGCAAAGTATTTCAATTTGACGGTGACTCAAGTTTAAAGTTTGCCCATTAAATTGAACCCAAGGTGAACCTAGCGCTTTAATGTATAAAAAATTTTGCTGCTCAAATTTTATGGCTCGCTGTATTAAATCTGCACAGCGTTCAACTGCTAGCAGCCCTAAAGGAGTATGTTTTTTATATTTTGTGGAAAGATTAATAATACCGTGAAATTGCCCTGATGTCGGATCCCAGATCGGCGCGGCGTAACAAACCCAATCACGAACACTGTCCATTTGGTTTTCATGAGAATATACGCAACTTGAAATTTGGCTGTTTAACGTCATACCAATCGCATTGGTTCCAACGGCCTGTGTAGACCAATGTCCGCCCTCAATAAAATGAACCTGTTCAGCAGAAGAAAGCATGGCTGAACTACTCCATGTCCATAAGAGAGTCCCGTGATGATCTGTAAGACCAATCGCCATATCTGAATCATCCGCTATTTTGAGTAAATCTGCATAATTATGTTGAATAGAGCGGCGGAATAAAGATGTTTGATCTTCTTGAGGCAATACTAAAACAGGGGCAGCATGCACAGTAGTTTGATTAACTAAATGGGTAGTTTGCAGCTTTTTTGCAGGTGGTGTATTGAACAGATTCATATCATATTCCTTTATGATCAGACTGTAATATTTTTAAACTTTAGAAATGAGCTTCAAAATTTATAGTCATTTACGTCATTTCTTCTTGCTTCGATTTTAAATGGTTTTTTCTTTGCTTGGTTAAATCACATCTTTTGGCATTACCCATCTTTGAGCTACTTTAAAAGTGTTCTTATGAGCTGAAAATGACTATTTCCATCTGAAATGTTAATAAACGTAAATAGGATGAAAATTCATTCGCTCATGTAAGGGTTAGGCACAGCCTCACCATGATACTGACGATCAGCAAAATAACTTGATCGTACCAATGGCGCACTCCAAATATTTTTAAACGCTAAGCGCTCTCCATGTATTTGATAGTGCTTAAATTCTTGCAACGCAACAAAACGATGAATTGGCGCATGAGACTTAGATGGCTGTAAGTATTGACCGATTGTGACATAGTCAACTTGATAATCTTTCAAATCATTTAATAACACAATAACCTCAGCCTCGACTTCTCCTAAACCGACCATCAAACCGCATTTGGTTGGGATGTCGGGACAGTAGTGTTTAAATTTCTTGAGTAAATCCAATGAATGCTGATAGTTAGAGCCTGGTCGCATGGCTTTATACA
The DNA here is from genome assembly GCF_023824315.1 of Acinetobacter tibetensis. Taxonomy (NCBI): domain Bacteria; kingdom Pseudomonadati; phylum Pseudomonadota; class Gammaproteobacteria; order Moraxellales; family Moraxellaceae; genus Acinetobacter; species Acinetobacter tibetensis. Next base: position 1,744,491 of record NZ_CP098732.1, read on the forward strand.
GACGTGGAACGGTTTCAATATTATGATTAAAAACATCAGGTGGGTTTTGGCTCAGAATCTTCAGGGCAATATCTGCACGACCACGAAAATCAGGAACCAAAATTTCAATCAAAGTATTTGGGCTAATCTCACGAATTTCTCGAATGCAATCGGCAAAATGCTGTGCGCCACCATCTTTTAAGTCGTCTCGATCAACCGAAGTAATCACAACATACTTTAAGTTTAAATTCTTGACTGTTTCAGCCAGATGCTTTGGCTCATTAGTATCTAAAACATGAGGACGACCATGAGCGACATCACAGAATGGACAGCGTCGAGTACAGATATCTCCCATAATCATGAATGTTGCTGTTCCACTACCGAAACATTGCGGCAAGTTAGGACAAGCCGCTTCTTCGCAAACCGTATGTAGTTTTTGTTGCCTTAATAAATCCTTAATGATTTGGACTTCCTCAGGTTGACTGATTTTAGTCCGAATCCATTCTGGCTTTTTCGGTGTCGTTTCCGTTGGAACAACTTTAATAGGAATACGCGCCATTTTTTCAGCGCCACGTAGTTTCTTTCCAGTTAATACTGTGTTATTTAAATCCATTTCAAACACTCCGTCGTTTAAAATAATTAATATAGACCCTAATATTAAATAAGCTGCTTTAAATGCATTAATAATATTAAAACAGGGCAAAAAACTTATCTTATAAAATAAAGGTTGGTTAAAGGTTTGTTTTTATATGTGATTGAACTATTGTAAAATTTTACAAAATTTTTTAATTTCATAACCTTCTGTTTTTAATATTTATCTCATCTTTTTATGCATTATATTTTTTTAGTCTAATATGAAATTAAATAAAAATATCTTTATATAAATATACGGTTTAAAAATCCAATTATTCAATTTTGGATTTTCTTTTAAGCGTAGTGAATAAGGAACAAAGATATGCAATTAACGGAAGAGCAATTGCTAGCAGCATACAAAAGAATGCGCGACATTCGTGAATTTGAGGATCGACTTCACGATGAAAACAATACAGGTGATATCCCAGGTTTCATCCATCTCTATAGCGGTGAGGAAGCTGTTGCAGTAGGGATTTGTGAAAATTTAACAGACAAGGACTTCATTACTTCAACGCATCGTGGTCACGGACATTGTATTGCTAAGGGCTGTGACATTCACGCCATGATGCTAGAAATTTTTGGCAAAGATGATGGTTTGTGTCGTGGTAAAGGCGGCTCAATGCACATTGCGGACTTAGATAAAGGCATGTTGGGCGCAAACGGTATTGTGGGTGGTGGCCCACCTTTAGCAATTGGGGCCGCTTTAAGTGCCAAAACACTCAAGAATGGTGGTATCGGTCTATCATTTACGGGTGATGGCGGGTCAAATCAGGGCCTAACTTTTGAAGCCATTAATATGGCTGTGGTGTTAAAGCTTCCTGTCATTTTTGTTTTTGAAAATAACGGCTTTGGTGAAGGTACTGCACATGACTATGCCGTAGGCAGTAAAGACATTGCAGGTCGAGCAGCAGGTTTTGGCTTACCTGCTGAAAAAGTAGATGGAACAGACTTTTTTGCTGTGTATGAAGTTGCACAAAAGGCGATTGAACGTGCCCGTCGTGGTGAAGGCCCGAGTGTAATTGAAACGGTAACCAACCGTTTTTATGGACATTTTGAAGGTGATCCGGGGCTTATCCGTTCCAAAGAAGAACTGGATTATGTCAAAGAACATAAAGACCCATTGAAAATATTCCGTGAAAAAGTCAAAGGCAAAATTGACGAAGCCAAACTGGATGCGATTGATGCCCAGTCTAAAGCCAATGTAGACGATGCCGTTGCAAAAGCACGTGCAGCTAAGTACCCAGAAGTCTCTCAGTTACTTACTGATGTTTACGTCTCTTACTAAAGGAATAGTAGAAAAATGCCAAATAAAAGTTATCGAAACGCGATTAAAGAAGCAATTGAATTAGAAATGCGCCGAGACCCAAGTGTCATTGTGGTTGGTGAAGATGTTCGTGGTGGGCATGGTGGTAAAAATACCGATGACAATAAACTGGAAGGTTTTGGCGGTGTACTTGGTGTAACCAAAGGCTTATGGACTGAATTTGGTTCTGAACGAGTCATTGATACCCCTATTACAGAATCTGCGATTATTGGTATGGCGGCAGGTGCTGCTGCAACGGGTTTAAGACCTGTGGCAGATTTAATGTTTATGGATTTTTACGGCGTGTGTTATGACATGCTGTATAACCAAGCGGCTAAATTTCGCTACATGTTTGGTGGCAAAGCCAAAGCGCCACTCGTTGTACGAGGCATGATCGGTGCAGGTTTTTCCGCCGCAGCACAGCATTCTCAGTCACCATATAACGTGTTTGCCTCAGTGCCTGGTTTAAAAGTGGTGGTGCCTTCGAGTGCCTATGATGTGAAAGGGTTGTTGATTCAAGCCATTCGAGATGATGACCCAGTGGTCTTTTGTGAACACAAGTTGTTATACGACATTAAGGGCGAAGTGCCAGATGAGGCCTACACCATTCCTTTTGGTGTCGCAAATTACACCCGGGAAGGCACTGATATTACCATTATTGCCTTAAGCCTGATGGTGCATCGTGCCAATGAAGTTGCTGACAAGCTCGCAAAAGAAGGCATTTCGGTTGAAGTGGTTGACCCTCGAACCATTTCTCCATTAGACGAAGATGGCATTTTAGAGTCAGTGGCTTCAACAGGTCGCGTAGTGATTGTAGACGAATCTGCGGCGCGTTGCGGTTTCGGACATGATGTGGCTGCACTCATTGCACAGAAAGGCTTTCATTATCTTAAAGCACCAATCGAGTTAGTCACTCCACCACACTCACCTGTACCATTTTCCCCAGTATTAGAAAAAGAATGGCTACCAAGTGTAGAACGCATCGAACAGGCTGTACGTAAGACGTTGGAGGCTTAGGATGAGCGAAATTAAAACCTTAGAAATCCCAAAATGGGGTTTGTCCATGGAAGAGGGTACGATTGCCCAATGGCTGATTCAGGAAGGTACGCAATTTAGTAAAGGACAGGAAATTTGTGAAATTGAAACCACAAAAATCGTCAATGTTCTGGAAGCACCTTTCGATGGCTTGCTACGAAAAATTATTGCTAAAGATGGTGACACGCTGGTCGTAGGTGGGGTGATTGCAATTTGTGCAGACGCTCAAGTTTCCGATGCAGAAGTCGAAGCATTTGCACAGTCCTTAGGTGGAACACCTGCTGTAACTGAAAATAAAGCGGTAGCAGCGGTTCCTGAAAAATTAGCTGTGGCTCAAGCTGAAACCAAAGTACAAGCTGCTCCTCAACAGAACAGTGTTGGTAATGGATCAAAAGCTGTCGCTCAGGGCGGATATTCAATTCCTACTGTGTTACAAGGCTACCAACAAAGCGATGATATTTTTGCAACGCCACATGCCTTGAAATTGGCTGAAAAACATAATGTAAACTTGTCTCAGATTACTGGTTCTGGACGTAAAGGTCGTATTAGTGTTCAAGATGTTCAGGCCGCAGTTCAAGCTGCTGGTGGTTCTTGGCCAGATGTACGTCATCAAGCCAGTACAAAAGCCGCGAAATCTAAAGCAGATGATAGTTATGTTCTAGCAACACCTGTTGCCCGCCGTTTGGCCAAACAATGGGGCATTAATTTGCATGATTGTCGTGCATCGGGTTCACGTGGACGAGTCTGTAAGGAAGATGTTGAAGCCGTATATCAACGGGAAAACCCTATACAAGCTCAACATGCTGAGCATGCGCATCCAACAGAGTCCGCAAAATTTACTACCGTTGCTATGAATGGTATGCGTAAAGCAATCGCTTCACGGCTACAAGCAGCAAAACGCAATGCACCACATTTTCGCTTAACGATAGACTTAAATGTTGAGTCAGTTCAGGCTTTGCGTCAGCAAATTAACAGTACCGTACCGCAAGTAAAGCTGTCCATTAACGATATGCTGATTAAAGCTGCTGCTGCCGCACTGATCAAAGTTCCACAGGTTAATGTTCAATTTGATGAAGAAAATCAGCAGATTTTACAGTTTGAACAGGCTGATATTTCGGTTGCTGTGGCCATCGAAAACGGACTGATCACGCCAATTATTAAAGCAGCGAACCGTAAATCTTTGGCGCAAATTTCCAATGATATGCGTGATCTTGCGACACGTGCCAAAACTGGAAAATTAGCACCTGATGAGTTTCAAGGCGGCAGTTTCAGTATTTCCAATTTGGGAATGCTGGGTATTCAACAGTTTGATGCCATTATTAACCCACCTCAAGGTGCAATTCTGGCCCTAGGTGCAGCAGAGAAACGTGCTGTCGTCGAAAATGATGAGATTGTTATTCGTCAAATGGTGACAGCAACATTGTCTTGTGATCATCGTGTCATTGATGGTGCGTTGGGTGCTCAATTCTTATCGGCATTTAAGCAGTTTGTCGAAAATCCTGCATTAATTTTGGTGTAGGAGGAATAGCCATGTCAGATACACAATTTGATCTTGTGGTTATTGGTGCTGGTCCTGGAGGATATGTCGCTGCGATTCGCGCAGCGCAACTGGGATTAAAAACGGCAATCGTTGAAAAACAACACTTAGGAGGAGTGTGTCTTAATTGGGGATGCATTCCAACCAAGGCATTATTGAGCGGGGCTGCGCTTGCGCAGCAGTTCAAACACGCAGAGCAGTTTGGCTTTACGCTTAACGCAGTTGATTTTGACATTCAAAAACTGGTCCATCATAGCAGACAAGTTTCTGAACAACTGGTGCAAGGTATCGGTCAATTATTGAAAAAGAATCAAATCACTGTTTTTAACGCAGCAGCCCAATTTATTGCCAAAGAGCGATTAGAGCTTACAGATACGAATGGTCAAAAACAGCAGATTTCTGCACCGCATATTATTGTAGCAACAGGTGCACGTGCGGCCAATTTGCCTCATATTCCTGTAGATGGTCATCAGGTCTGGAGTTATAAAGAGGCTTTAGTTCCAGAACAATTACCAAAATCTTTACTGGTCATTGGTTCGGGTGCTATAGGCAGTGAGTTTGCAAGCCTATACCATGACTTAGGTTGCCAAGTCACCTTGGTCGATATTGCAAAACAGATTCTCCCTAGCGAAGACATTGAAGTTGCGAAGTATGTACAAAAGCAATTTGAACAACAGGGTATGCGGGTTTTAACCGAAGCGACCGTAGAAAAAATAGAAACTGATCAGGCTCAAGTGCATTGTCATATTGAAACTGTAACAGGTGTGCAAATCATTAGCGTTGAAAAGGTACTTTCAGCTATTGGCGTGAAACCAAATGCTGAAAATCTGGGTCTAGAAGCTTTGGGTATTGAATTTGAGAATGGTTTTATTAAAGTCGACTCATGGTGTAAAACCAATGTTGTGGGCGTTTATGCAATTGGCGATGTCGCAGGCGCACCGTGTTTGGCACACAAAGCCAGTCATGAAGCCATTCTTTGTGTGGAGAAAATTGCAGGCCTAAGTCATGTGCATGCTTTAGATCGTACACAAATTCCAGGCTGTATTTTTACCCATCCTCAAGTGGCCAGTATTGGTTTGACAGAACAAAAAGCGAAAGCTGCGGGCTTGAATATCAATGTGGGGAAGTTCCCTTTACAAGCCAATGGTAAAGCATTGGCTTTGGGCGATAGCGCAGGATTTGTTAAAACCATTTTTAGTCAGGAAACGGGTGAATTGTTGGGTGCTCACATGGTTGGACATGAAGTCACCGAACACATTCAAGGTTTTGCCATCGCAAAATACCTAGAAGCTACGGATGAAAGCTTAGCGCAGGTCATTTTCCCTCATCCTACTTTGTCCGAGGCGATGCATGAGTCGGTCTTGTCGGCGATGCAACGTGCAATCCATATTTAAGGAGTCGCAACATGCCTAGAGGTTTAAACAATAAAGTTGCATTAATTACGGGTGCGGCACAAGGCATTGGACGCGGTATTGCCTTACGTTTAGCACAAGAAGGTGTTCATATTGCCTTGGTCGATCTTCATCAAGAAAAGTTAAATGCTGTTCAAAAAGAAGTTGAATCCTTTGGCGTAAAAGCCACCACATTTATTGCGGATATTTCAGATCCCATACAAGTCAGTCATGCAATCGATCATGCCGAATCGACACTTAATGGTTTTGATATCATGATCAATAATGCAGGTATTGCACAAGTTAAAGCTTTGGCAGAAGTAACACCGAGTGAATTTAACCAAATTATGAACATCAATGTTGGCGGTGTACTTTGGGGGATTCAAGCCGCAGCAAATAAATTTAAACAACGCCAACAGGCTGGAAAAATTATTAATGCGTGCTCAATCGCAGGTCATGAAGGTTTTGCTTTACTCGGTGTTTATTCGGCAACTAAATTTGCAGTTCGTGCATTGACGCAAGCTGCGGCTAAAGAATATGCCAGTGCTAAAATTACTGTAAATAGCTATTGTCCGGGTGTTGTAGGCACAGACATGTGGGTTGAAATAGATCAGCGTTTCTCTGAAATTACAGGTGCACCAATTGGTCAAACGTATAAAAAATATGTAGAAGGTATTGCTTTAGGACGTGCTGAAACACCAGATGACGTGGCTGCATTAGTTGCATTTTTAGCCAGTGAGGATGCAAACTACATTACAGGTCAGTCTATTTTGACAGATGGTGGAATGGTTTACCGTTAATATCAATAATATAAGGAATACATAATGAAAGCAGCTCGTTTTTATGACCGAGGGGATATTCGGATTGAAGATATTCCTGAACCGAAAGTACTTCCAGGCACAGTTGGAATTCAAGTTGCATGGTGCGGTATTTGCGGTACAGATTTACATGAATTCATGGAAGGCCCTATTTTTATTCCACCTTGTGGTCATCCACATCCAATTTCGGGAGAATCTGCACCTGTAACAATGGGACATGAATTTTCAGGTGTGGTTTATGCAGTTGGTGAAGGTGTAGATGATATCCAAATTGGGCAACATGTCGTAGTTGAACCCTACATTATTGCGGATGATGTGCCGACTGGCCCCAATGATAAGTATCATTTATCAAAAAATATGAACTTTATTGGTTTAGGCGGACGTGGTGGCGGTCTTTCTGAAAAAATTGCAGTTCAACGACGTTGGGTACATCCTATTTCAAATGATATTCCCTTAGACCAAGCAGCGTTGATAGAACCTTTATCTGTCGGTCATCATGCCTATGTCAGAAGTGGTGCAAAAGCTGGCGATATCGCACTGGTTGGTGGAGCAGGCCCTATAGGCTTACTTTTATCAGCCATTTTAAAGGCCAAAGGTCTTACGGTCATCATTACTGAACTGAGTGCAAAACGTAAAGAAAAAGCGATAGAGGCTGGTGTTGCAGATTATGTACTAGACCCATCTCAGGTTGATGTGGTTGATGAAGTAATGAAAATTACTGAAGGCCGTGGTGTAGATGTCGCTTTTGAATGTAGTAGTGTCAATAAAGTCATGGATACACTCGTTGCAGCAATGAAACCAACTGGTGTAGTCGTTATCGTTTCTATTTGGAGCCATCCTGCCACAATTAATGTGCATAGTGTGGTGATGAAAGAGCTAGATATTCGTGGCACGATTGCTTATGTCAATGACCATCAGGAAACCATTCGTTTAGTCGAGCAAGGTAAGATTAATCTAGAACCTTTTATTACCCAACGTATTGCATTAGATGATCTGGTGTCTAAAGGCTTTGAAACGCTGATTCATAATAATGAGTCTGCTGTAAAAATTATTGTTCATCCCTAATGTATAGCTAAACCATTTAGCAAAACCAAGATGCAATAGATGCAACGTCTATTGCATCTTTTTATTTTGAATCGTTAAGTTCGCCGTAAGTAACTCTGCTTTATTAAAATGAGCATAATTTTGCGCAAAAATCATATATTTAAATAAAAATGAGCAAATATATTCACAAAATTTGTTTTTTATAGTATTTTTGAGAAAATATTTGCTCATTTATATCAATGAAAAAATTAACAATACAAGCCTTACTAGATAAAAACTGGTTAGATATAGCCGAACTAAAATTACTAGAACCGAAGTTGGGTTCGGCTAGTGCCAGCGAACTAGAATATGAATTGGATTATGCAATTCAATATTTAGACAGACGAGATGAGCACGCCTGTAGTCTATCACTTCCTGTACAAATTCTTATAAAACACGAATCGAGCACATGGTTTGGTTTTTTAGATGATATTGTTCCATCTGGAGCTGCACGCCGTTATTGGGTGAATTATTTAGATTTGCAACGTTTAAGCTATGCGGAGCAAGAAAGCATCTTATTGGAAAAAGGGGGAATAGCACCCGTTGGCAACTTACGAATCAAAGAGGCACTTCCAGCTCTAAATCCAGAATCAACCTTGCACCTACGTTATTTTAGTAAGGAAGATGTTGCTGAGCGTAATATTGATTTTCTGGAATATGCACAGCAAATGGGTGCCATAAGTGGTGGTGCAACTGGTGCAGGCGGAGAAGCGCCAAAATTACTTATTCGTGTTTCACCAGAACAGAAAGTCTGGATTGATACCTACCAAGAGAGTTTTGATCAGCCAGATCAGCATTATTTAGTAAAGTTTCCGCGGAATAATCGTAGCGAGATTGATTGTGACATTCTCAGAGCCGAATATTATTACTATCAAATACTGAATGAATTGGGTTTCAATACGATTGAAACAACTCAAATGCAGCTCATTGAAGGTACAAAGTATCCTTCTTTGTGGCTACCAAGGTTTGATACAGAATGGCTTAATGATCAGTGGCATCGTCATGGTTTAGAATCTGTTTACTCGGTATTAAATAAATCCTCTGGTAGTCATCTTAACCATTTTGAAGTTATAGAAAATCTATGTAAATTACTGACTCGCATTGATTCAGATTTTGATGCGGCACAGTTTATTTGTGAATGGTTACAACGAGACTTACTGAATATTATTTTTGGTAATTCAGACAATCATGGTCGTAATACATCATTTCTAAAAAAATCTGGAAAAATTTCTCTTTCACCTATTTATGACTTTGCACCGATGAAAGCCGATCCTGAAGTGGTTATCAGATCGACCACTTGGGGAAGCCCGTATGAAGAAGGCGGTGAGTACCGTTGGGCTGACATTACCCAAAAACTGGCTCCTTGGTGTGACCCTGATGTATCGCTAGGCACTTTAAAGACTTTGGCACGTAATCTTGTTGGACTAAAACAACGATTGGTTGACAAAGGGGTACCAAAACAAATTATTGAAATGCCAGCACTGTCATTTGATTACATAGAAGCTAAATTGAAAAGATGGGAACTGTTATGAACATGAAAAATCAGACTCAAGATCGTCAGCAAGTTCTCATCGATTTATATAAACAATATTTATTGAGTGAAATTACGCTTGGGCAATTGCTGTCGTATTTACGCAAGAATGTACTGGGGCTATCGCAAGAACAATACGCGGCTTTGGTGGGTATAAGCCGTCGGACTTTAACCGACATTGAGCAGGATAAAGGTAAACTAACTCAGTCTGTGTTAGATAAGGTATTTAAGCCCCTTGGTTTAAAAGCAGGACTTGTGCCTACGCATGAACATATTGTTAATAAAATTATAAAGCCCTCCGATGAACACTGAAATGGTAATTTTTGGGTTCAATTTGAGTTGATGCAGAACCTGAGTTTTTGAAACTTTAATTCAATATTTCATGATCTAAAAGTAGATGCTTAATGCTTATTGGACTTGTGTGCCTACTTTCACCCATAAAATATATTCCTTGATAAATAGTGTTAATAACATTTTTTATTGACGTTTAAGTCGAGTGAATGATATATTTTTTGAATGATCATTCCAGAAAGAATTCAAAATGAGACCAAAAGAGTTTGAAGAAGACGATATAGCAGAAGCCGCTATGAAAGTTTTTTGGCAAAGAGGCTATGCTGGAACGAGTATTCAAGACTTAGTAGAAGGCACAGGCCTAGGACGTGGCAGCCTTTATAATGCTTTTGGAAGTAAATACGGATTATATGAATTTGCTTTAAAACGTTATTATGAGATTACTGCTAGCAATATAGCCATATTATCTGAAGATGGAACTGTCAGAGAACTAATACGCCGTTTACTCATGAAAATTGTCTCAGAAGAACTTAATGATACTGAAAATATGGGCTGTATGGTCGCCAATGCATGTTTAGAAATGGCAAGACACGATGAGGGAATTGCTGATTTAGTAGCAAAAAATTTAAGCAGAATGGAAAGAGCCATTAGCTCGTTAATACTGCGTGGGCAGGCTAATGGCGAAATTGATGCTACAAAAAACCCTGAAGCATTGGCTAGATTTATCGTGAGTACGATTCAAGGAATCCGTGTCGTAAGTAAAGGCAGTGAAAAAAAATGTCAATCCGAAAGGCTCGTTGACATCGTGGATATTGCGATAAGCGCAATCTAAATTTATGAATTGATAAAATAGTCATATTCCTTGATGTATTAATAGATGAACTGTTAATAGATCAAGGCATGTCCTTTTTTTACCTATTTTGGAATGATCATTACAAAACTATCCATTTTAAAAGTCAGTCATACAAATTCAACACACACCATTTTTTATCAGCAACAAAGAAAGGAAGTAACAATGACTCAAGCAGCACAATCTAAAGCAAAGACAATTGCAGTCTTCGCTACTGGCATTTTGAGGGCTGCAATAGCTAGGAACCTTAAAGAAAATAGTTTTAACGTGAATGTATGGAACCGTAGCTATGAAAAATAAAGCTTTAGAAGAGTCAAGCAAAGCACCATTAAAGGCTGGACTATGAATATACAAAATAACTCTGTGACATCAGATATTGTGAATAGCTCTAAAGAAGATATTCCTGTTTTAAAGCTTCTAGCATTTACACTTGCTGGTTTCATTACAATTATGACGGAAACCATGCCAGCAGGTTTATTGCCATTAATTAGTAGGGATTTACAGGTAACAGAAGCTTTAGCAGGGCAATTAGTATCTGTTTACGCTTTAGGTTCTGTAATAGCCGCTATTCCTGTCGTTGCAGCTACTCGTAGTTGGTCACGAAGACCTTTATTCTTACTGGCAATCAGTGGCTTATTAATCTTCAATACCTTAACTGCATTATCTTCCAGCTATATTGTTGTGTTGGTTGCCCGTTTTATTGCGGGGATGTCTGCGGGAATTATTTGGGGAGTACTCGCAGGTTATGCTCGAAGCATGGTATCTGCTAACTTACAGGGTCGAGCGCTAGCCATAGTTGGCGTAGGACAGCCTATCGCCTTATGTCTGGGAGTGCCTTTAGGTACTTGGTTAGGCAGCATGTTTGGTTGGAGAGGCGTATTTTGGATTATTTCTCTACTCGCTTTATTTCTATTGATTTGGATTAGAGCCGCGATTCCAAACTTTTCTGGACAAGTTGCAGAGCAACGCCAGTCGATTAAAGAGATTTTTTTACATCCAGGTATTCGCTCAGTGTTAGCGGTAATTTTCTTATGGATTCTTGCACATAACGTCTTGTATACCTTTATTTCACCTTATCTGACATCTGTAGGGCTTGGTAATCATATAGATCTGGTACTTTTATTATTTGGTGTGTCATCAATCATTGGGATTTGGGTCACTGGTGTTTGGGTTGATCAATCATTACGTTTATTAACCTTGCTAAGTTTAGCTGGGTTTGCGGTTGCTGCGATCTTAATTGGCTTAGGTGGTAGTGGTAACTCTGCTTGGCTAGTACTGAGTGGTATCGCGCTGTGGGGTATGACGTTTGGCGGGGCCCCAACTTTGCTTCAAACAGCAATTGCAGATACTGCTGATGAAGGTGCTGATGTAGCCCAGTCTATGTTAGTTACTGTCTTTAATTTAGCCGTTGCTGGAGGAGGATTATTAGGTGGAATATTACTTCAAAAAATCGGTCCGTCATCATTCACGATAGCAATGTGTGTTTTATCAATAATTTCCTTCTATGTGGTCTTACAAGCTAAGGCACATGGATTTAAAAATAGATAATTTTTAAATAACTTTAGATACTAGATTGGTTCCAATCAATCTAGTGTCTATCCAACATTAAATGAATATTTAGGGGATCGACTTCATGCATTCGATAAAAATACTTTTATTGATGCTATAAATTCTAAGAAAAGTTTAATTGATTCTTTATATGGGCTAATTCCTACATTCCTGTTTGTTGTGATTAAGAAAAACAAAATTAATTATTTCCATCATAAGTATTCTAAAAATGCCGTTCCTGAAGAGATAAGAACAACTTTGTAGAATGTTTTATTAATATAAAACATGATTACTTTCCAAATATCTTATTCAATATAAGTTGTATTGTGTTAATTTTAGAAAAATTTAATATCTTAAATGAGAGGTTTTATGATTATTCATTTTATTGGTCCAGGAGGTGCAGGGAAGACATCAACAGCAATCCACTTAGCACAGAAAATGGAGTTAAGTTATCATGATTTAGATCAATATTTTCTTGATACTGAAGGTAATATTTCTGAATATATCAATCAAAATGGTTATGATAAATATGCTATTAGGAATATTCAGCTATACAATGAACTTAAAGAATCTTTTGATAAAAACAAATTATATATAATTGTTTGTTCTTCAGGTTTTATGACTTATCAAGTAGATATTTTTTCTGGTTATAAAGAAATAAGACAAGACATAGAACTCAATCCTTTTACATTTTTATTACTACCATCATTAGAAATAGAAAGCTGTACAAAAGAAATTATACGTCGGCAACTCAAAAGATCATACTTAAATAGCTCTGTAGAAAAAGAAGAAAAAAAAATTAGAGCCCGCTTTCCAATTTTTATGAATTTGAAATGTGAAAAAATCATAACAAATGAGCCTCCAGAAAAAATAGCTGAAGAAATCTACGTTCGTTTATCAAATTTAATTTCCTTCATTTAAGTGAAAAACAATAATTATTTAAATATTTTCTAGCCAATTTTACATTGACACCTTAAATATTGAAGATTAACATTTGCGTGCTGGTCACATTGCCAGCCGGTTTTGACAGACCGCAATGAAAGACCGTATCAGAGTTATTCCTTCTGAGGGATATTTTTGTGCGCGAACTCCTCGTTCCCTCCCGTTGCGGTAGGACGGGAGAGGGACACCTTCGGGTGTGCTGGTTAAGTCTTTCTCCAGTCTGTCAACCCTCTTTCGTTCTGCCACCATAAACCTCTTATGCTCTGGCAGAACTCCATATATAAAGGAGTTGGCTTTGCACATTCATATTTTTTTGGCAGCCATTGCCAAAGTACACTATAACGACACAACTTAAACTTTTACTAAGGTTTGATCGCCGTTCGGCTGTTCAGGCTTTCATTTGTTATTACTAAAAAACTTAGATCAACAATAAAACTTGAGATGTGCTAGGCACAGTCTTTATGGCTTTGCTACGCCTTTTTTTCACCTTAAAAAAAGTAAAAGGCTTTTATATCTCTTTTATATACAACAAGAATTTATTTTAACCGTAAAACTATGCCAAATTTAGCTCTCTCATTTCGTGCTTTAAGTGTGCTTCATACTTCAAGGTTTCTTTTTAATAAATATGGCTTTCACAATGTAGGGATAGACCAAATTATTAGGTCGGCAAAAATTCCAAAAGCTACGTTTTATAATTACTTTCACTCAAAAGAACGTCTTATTGAAATGAGTTTAACTTTTCAAACAGATGGTCTTAAACATGAAGTTATTTCGATTATCTACGTTAATAAAGAGTTATCGATGGTTGAAAAGCTTCGTAAAATTTTCTTTTTACATGCCAATATAGAAGGGTTTTACAATTTGCCGTTTAAAGCGATTTTTGAAATTTCGAAATTATATCCAAAGGCATATCAGCTTGTAATTGAGTACCGAAACTGGCTGATGAATGAAATCTATAATTTGCTTTTAACGACTAATTCGAATGCTTTAAAACAAGATGCACACCTGTTTTTGTTTGTGATAGACGGGGCAATGGTTCAGCTTTTAGACCCAAATAAACCAGATGAACGGGAGAGGTTGCTTGAGTATTTTTTGATGGGGTTGGGGTGAGAAATGCTGTTTTATTTAATACGAAAGTCAAGTAGCTGTCTTAATATTCTGTTATTTGGTGCTCGTGGTATTAAGGCCGAGAGTAAGTGAAATAAAAAAGCCCCTAAGAAGGGCTTTTTAAGATTGAGCTATGTGACTGAATAAAAAATTATTCTCGATCTAAATAGATTTTACCTAAATCAATTTTTTTATAATGACTAAAACTAGACTTACCTTCTGAAACTTGTCGACTATATGCCTCTGAATAATCAATAATTTTAGGTTGATAATTCTTAAAACTTATAAAAATTTCTGAAGGGAAATTAGTGTATTCCTTTACATCAGGTCTTATAAAGTAATACGTTGCTGTAATAGCAGGAATGGTAAAGCTACCATCCGACTTCAAATTAATTTTGGCATTATCACTATCAGTTCGGCCATTAAAACCCATATATCCAGTTTGATTACTCAATGGTTTATGAGTTTTACTGTCATAAATATAACCAGTTACTTCAGGAGTAAAATATAAGGTATTTTTAGTACAAGCTGGGAGGGCTAGTACAGATAAAACCATACAGATAAAAGAAATATATTTTTTCATTTTTTAGAAATTCCTGAAATAAATAACAATCCCATAGTATCTTTTTCGTTCGCAACTAAAATCTAATTCACAATTAAATTTATGCTTAATAAACAATAAATTTAATTACTTAGAGCATTAAAATGATAACTTATAAAATATTTGGTTCACGAACCTAGCTATGAATACATATTTTCCTACTAAAAAAAGTCTTAAGAATAGACTAAATTTGTCTAGGAGAGTGGTGGTAGTCCACCACTAACTAACAGGTGTCTACAAAATCGATGGCTATTCAATAAGTGTAGTTTAGTATTTGGTATAAAATATTATGCTGAGGCTGGGTTTTGATAGCTACGATTTCTGTTTGGCTTTTTGGCGTAAGACATACAAATATAAGCTTTCTACTTTTTCACGTGCCCATGGTGTGGTACGCAAGAATCGCAATGATGATTTAACACTTGGATCTATGCAAAAACATCTAATTTCAATTTTACGACTTAAGCCTTCAAAGCCACCGTAGTAATCCAATAATTCATCCAAAATGTCAGCAAGTTTTTTGCCGTGTAGAGGGTCATTAGAGGCGTTCATAATAGATCAACCATATTTTGGGAGGACATCATTATAACCTGAGCTAGTTGAAAAATGAGAGGGTTGGAATTTAAACGTAATTAACATAGAAAATTACAGCTTATTTTCTAGTTAACTTTTTTCTAAATATAAATTAGTCAAATTCTAGTAATTAGGTAGTCATTGCAGTAGCACCAACTGTGTTGCGTAGGCTACAGTCTTTAGATATCCTATTTAACATAATATAGATTATACGAAATGCAGCATATAAAAGCATAAGACCATGATTAATAAAGACTTATTCTGTCTTAGCTACTTACTGTTCTACAGCGATATCGCTGTAGAACATGATCTTATTATTTTAAAAAGTTAGAGATCTCTAATAAAACTTCATCTGTCTTTTCAGCGTGTAGCCAATGTCCTGCATTCAAAACCTCTTTTATTTCAGCAACTGGAAACTGTTCCTGAATAGCATCAAAATGCTCAGGTTTATGAATGTATGGAGATAACCCACCACGTAAAAATAACACAGGCTTTGTATAAGGCTTTATCTCTTGCCAAGACAATATCTCAGCATAATGCGCAAAAATAGCATTTAAATTGAATCGCCATTTTCCTTGCGTAAATGATTTCAATAAAAATTGAATCACCATATCTTCTTGAATAAATTTCTTCATGATTTCAGTAGCTTGTAATCTAGATGCTGGTGCAGCTTCCTGTACAGCAAATAATGCTTTAAAAATTTGTTCGTGATGATTTTCTTGATAAGCAAATGGCGCGATATCTAACACAATTAGACCTACCACACGATTTTCAGCCTTCTCCGCCACTTTCATGCTTATTTTTCCGCCCATGGAGTGCCCAATGAGGGAAAATTTTTCAATCTGTAGATGATCCAAAGTCTCTAACACATCCTGCGCCATCAAAGCATAGTTCATCTGTTCACTATGCTCAGATAACCCATGATTACGTACATCTAACTGTATTACTGTACGTTGATCGAAAGCCCGAGCCAACATGCCAAGGTTACTCAAACTGCCGAATAACCCATGAATGAGTACAACAGGCTCCAATTCACTTGGGTTTTCTGATTTCTGTATTTGATGATTAAGGATCATAGTGCTTCTATCTGGCGTTTTTATATATAGTGGCTTTTTAGTTTTTAAGAATCAATAAATTTGCTTAGGCTATTTATGAAAATACTAAAAATCAGAGATAATAGTGATGTATTATCCTGATTTTTATGCGTTTATTTCATGTTTATATGCTAGATTTGAAAAAATTAAATGGAATTTTCAAATAACGAATCCCATTTTCTTCAGGTTCAGGGAATTGTCCAGCCTGCATATTGATTTGTATGGCAGGTAAAATCAATTTAGGCATGTTTAAAGTTGCATCGCGTTGATTCCGCATCTGGACAAAATCTTCTTTTTTAATGCTTTCATTGATATGAATATTATGCTTTTTTTGTTCAGCAATACTGGTTTCATAAATAAAATGATCACGATCTTCAGGTAAATAGTCGTGGCATAAGAACACGCGCATATTGCCATCTAAAGTAAACAGCTTTTGCACTGAGTCAAATAACGTCGCTGCGCTACCTTTAGGAAAATCACAGCGTGCTGTACCGTAATCAGGCATAAATAGCGTATCACCGACAAATACAGCATCACCAATCACGTAGCTTAGGCAAGCTGGCGTATGTCCTGGTGTTGGAATGTTATATGCGTCTATTTCACCAATTTTGAAATGTTCGCCATCTTTAAATAAATAATCAAATGAGCGTGTCGCATTAAAATATTTGGGTTCAAGGTTGTAAATTGCGCTAAAGGTTTCCTGCACAATCGCAATCTTTTCACTAATGGCAACCACTCCCCCCACCTTCTGTTTTAAATATTGGGAAGCTGTTAGATGGTCAGCATGGACATGTGTTTCTAAAATCCAATTTATGCTTAGGCTATTTTGTTGAACATATGAAATTATTTCATCCGCCAAAGTTGTCTTTGTCGTTGCAGATGCAGCATCATAATTCAGCACACTATCGATAATGGCAGATTGGCGACTCTTCGGGTCTGTAACCACATAGCTAAAAGTATTGGTTTCTTTATCAAAAAAAGCTTTAACGATTGGTTTTATCAACACTATTTCACTCCCATCGTTTTATTAAATATAATCATACCTATTGCCATAGCAATAATAAAATATAGCGTTTGATAGTGCCCTAAACCAATCAAGGTAAGACTTGGTGCGGGACAAATACCTGCTAAGCCCCAACCCATACCAAAAATTGCGCTCCCTAGAATTAATCTTGAATCAATCTGTGTATTCTTAGGCATTGCAATCGGTTCTTTAAAAACCGTTTTTGGGGCTTGTTGTTTAGAGAGTATCTGAAAAGGAATAAACGCCACCGCAATTGCACCCATCATCACAAATGCCAGACTAGCATCCCAAGTGCCAAAAATATCCAAAAAATTCAGTACTTTTTCTGGATTAGACATTCCTGAAAACATTAAACCAATGGCAAATAGACCACCAAAAATAAAGGCAAATATATTTTTCATGTTTATGCTCCCAAAATATGACGCATTACAAATACAGTCACGGCGCCAGCAAGCATAAATGTTGCTGTTGCTATGAGTGATCGTTTGGATAAACGACTAATCCCACAAATTCCATGACCACTGGTACATCCAGAACCTAGTCGCGTACCAAAACCCACCAATAAACCCGCTAAAATCATAATGAACGGTGAGCTCTCAATTTGAATCTGTGGTTGCGTAAATGCTCCATAAGCAAATGGCACGATAATTAACCCCAATAAAAACCAAACTGCTGGTGAGCCAAATAATGTTTTGGGACTAAGGACTTGTGAAATCAGGCCGCTAATTCCTGCAATACGACCATTGACCCACAAATAACCAACGGCGGATACACCAAGCAGTGTTCCACCGATAAAAGCAGTTAGATAGTCATGCATTTTCTACGTTCCACCTAAAACAATATATATTTTCATAATATGTTTATTTGTAAATTATTCAAGAGCAATTTTGTACGAAATTTGCGCAAACCCACCTTTCGAATTCAGTTAAGACCTTATCCTACCCCGCTTTAAGCTCATCGGCATTTAAATAAGCACGGATAGATGTGGTAATAATAATCCTTGACGGTATTTTTTCTAGAACGATTTCGTTCAACAAACATACGAATTCTAGATTAGAACATAATTTATATAGTTTTTTTTAGCTAAAAATGAATACTTTCCAAATTATCTTCAATAACATTCAGCCAAGCCCGAGTCGCTGGAGTCATAGTGACCGTGCTATTCCAAGCCATCTTTAAGTTCCAGTTGATCTTCGGCTCTGTCAGCAAAGCAATATGAAACTCTTCACGATTTAGTCGCTCACAATAAGCCTGAGGAAGTAAAGCAATCCCGACATTCGATTCAACCAGCTTGGCAATAAAGTCCCATTGACTACTCCGACAAGCCACTTTCGGTTCAAAACCTACAGACTGTGCCGCCTGAATAATGACGTTGTTTAGCGTAAATGTATTGGCATACAGTAAAAAAGATTCCTCCTTGAGTTCAATCAGTTTAATTTCTTGTTTTTTACGCCAATGTGAGCTTTTCTTTGCCAGTAGACAAATCGGTGAGTTGATAATTTCAAATCCACTCAGTAAAGGTTTTAACTCTCCCATCACCACCCCAGCATCAACCTCTTTACGAAAAATCGCCTCTTCGATGCCTGTCGCCCCGACTTCCAGAAAGTTCAACTCGATATGCGGATATTGACTATGAAATTTGGCAATCACAGTACTTAGCATCATGGCTGCCAAAGGTGGTAGACCAATCGTTAGCTTACCTTTTTTCAATCCTCTGACTTGTGTCACCGTATCAAAAATACGCTGCTGTTCATTCAAAATAATTAATGCATGTTCATACACTTGCTGCCCCACATAAGTCAAAGCCACGCCGCGTTTACGTCCTGCTTCCCCTTTATGTAACAGTGCGACTCCGAGTTGCTCTTCTAGACCGCGCATTGCCTTACTAATGGTCGGTTGAGTTAAATTGAGCTGTTCTGCTGCCAATGTAAAACTTTGAACCTCTACCAAGGTAACAAAGATTTGTAGACTTTTGATATCCACAAAAATATTCCATATTTACATAATTATTTTTTTATTATTCATAATCCATACGACAGGTCAATTTTAAAATACCCTCATGTTGTTTAAACCTGTTTGTATCATGTCCTCTCCCAATACTTCAAAAATGCCTTATCCCCTCAAAGTCATCACTCAACTTTTATTTTTAATTGGACTCTGGTGGATCGGTTCCTTTATTCAGCAATTCTTTCATCTTCCTATTTCTGCGGGCGTGATCGGACTCATTCTGCTTCTATTTGCTCTGATGTCAGGCATCATGAAATTGGTGTGGATTAAATCAGGAGCAGATTTCATTCTTGCCGAATTGGTGTTGATGTTTATTCCCTGTGTCGTGGGCTTAGTTAAATATAAACAGCTCTTTATCACTCAAGGCTGGCAACTTATTCTTGCGGTTGTACTTGGAACCATCTGCGTTATGGTGATGACCGCATACAGTGTTCATTTTGGTTTTAAACTCGAACGTAAACTTCAGCAAAAACACAGTCATCATAAAGCCAAATTGGAAGCACACTCATGAACTTCACGGCGCTATTTTGTTTCATTGCAACCATTATCGGGTACGTCTTGGCGAAAAAACTCTATCGTCGTTACCCTTATATGCTGCTGTCCCCTGCCATGCTCGTTCCTTTTGTGCTGATTTTAATCTTGTTGGGTTTCCATATCTCCTATGACACTTACATGCTCGATAACCATTGGATTGTCTGGATGCTTGGACCCGCAACCATCGCCTTTGCCATCCCTATCTATGAATATCGTCAACTGATTCGTGAACATCTGTTTTCTATTGCTCTTGGAATTGTCATTGGAATGAGTGCTGGTGTAATCAGTGCCTTTTATTTGGCAAAACTTTTTCATTTTGATAGCCAAACCACCTACAGCCTAATGTCACGCTCGATCTCGACTCCCTTTGCGATGGAACTGACCTCGCATATTGGCGGTTCAGTCGAACTGGTGATTTTATTTACCATGATTACAGGGATTGCAGGCGTACTTTTGGGAGACACCGTACTACTGCTGTTAAAACTGAACTCCGCCTTTGCACAAGGCGCTTCGCTAGGCAATGCAGCACATGGCTTTGGTACCCATAAAGCATTCATGCGTCATCATGAAGAAGGTGTAATTGCTTCCCTAACTATGGTTTTAGCAGGTGTATTTATGGTAATTCTCGGCCCGAACTTAATTCATCTGGTATCACGTTGCTTAGGCTAATGAGTTGGTTAAAAACTTAAAATAAGGTAGTCATCGGCAAATAATTCAGACCGATCACAAATATCAACAAGCAGATTGTTTCACTTAACTCAATACTCGCACCAATGGTATCTCCTGTAATGCCGCCTAGACGTTGCAGGAACTTAGCACGTAGATAAAAGAATGTTAGTACCCATGCCAGTCCTGTAAGTAAGCCTATACCGTAAAAATACAAGACTAGACTCAAACTGAGTGCAATCACGCCATATACACGGCGCTTAGGCAAATGTGCTGCAATACTCGAACCTAATCCATTGGAACGAACATATGGTGTGCTCACAAATAAAGCCAAAGGCGAAATTCGCGCAAGCAACGGAAACAGTAATAAAGCCAGTGCTGCTTTCTGCTCTAGCAATACATATAAGGCAGACCATTTTAATACGCAGACAATAATTAAACTTAAAACCCCAATTGGTCCACAACTCGGGTCTTTCATAATACGAAGTGTGCGCTCCTTGTCTCCAAAGCCTCCGACCCATGCATCGGCAGTATCCGCCAAACCATCGAGATGTAAGCCTCCTGTCAGCCAAATCCAAAGCACCAGAATTAAACTTGAGAGTAGAACTGTAGGCAATCCTGACAACAACAGCGCCACGACATATAAGATCAGCCCTATAATTAGACCCACCAAGGGATAAAATAAAATCGAGTTTGCATTCTGCTCAGCCGTCGGCATTTCTTTAAGTTGAATTCGTAACGTAGTCAAGAACTGTAAAGCAATCAGAAATGGAGTCATATTAACTCCTTTAAAGCCAACATCTGTGTAACCGCGTCCCAATGAAAAGAATTGAGTTGCCCCAATTCCGCCGACATTTTCAACACATCATCCAAGGGTTGCTGTAACACCATACATTTTAACAGTTTGATGACACCGCCATGTGTGACCACCAATGCAGATTGCCAACCATTGAGCTGCATCTGCTGCTGTATGTTTGTTATTGCTGTACTGACTCGGAGATGAAACTGCTGCATAGTTTCCGCATTGGGAAGTGTAGTCTGCGTTGGTTTTTGCCAGAAGTCTGCCAAAGTTTCAGGAAATTGTTCATACAGTTGTTGGATCGACTGTCCTTCCCAATCGCCAAAATGCATTTCTTGCAGGTTTTTATCTAAAATAAGCGGTATATCCCGCTCTTTTACAAAGTGTTCCGCGAACATAGAACAACGCTGCAAGGGTGAGGAAAAGACTACATCCCATTGCTGAGGCAGAGTTTGAGATTGACCTATACTGCTCAGCATTTGTTGCCACCCCTTAGCTGTCAAAGCATCATCCAGTGAACCGCGCAGCGTATGACTCAGTTCACTTTCGCCATGTCGTAGTAGATCAATCTTTAAATGCATAGCAGATTTCCTAAATTTTCTCACCAATCACAGCGGCTTCTGCAAATGTCGCCATTTGATTATGTAAATGACATGCCAATTTAATAATGCCGAGTGCTGCACCTGCACCACTGGCTTCACCTAAGCGTAAATTTAACTTTAAAATTGGTTCTGCATTTAACTCTTGCAATAAGCGTTGATGCCCATACTCGGCAGATTGGTGTCCAAACAGCATCCATTCACGTACCGCAGGGTTCAGTTGGACTGCAACCAGTGCAGCAGCCGTACTGATAAAACCATCAATGACCATTGGTAGACCCAATTGCGCACAACGGATATATGCACCAACCATCGCAGCAATTTCTAAACCACCGACGGCGCATAAGGCTTTGAAAGCATCTTGCTGAACATCATCACGGTGTAATGCTACTGCACGGTCGATCACTTGTTTTTTATGTGCTAACTGCTCTGCACGAATACCCGTGCCAACCCCTGTAAGTTGTTCCGCAGCTTCATTGAGTAACATACATGCCAAAGCAGAGGCTGAACAAGTATTGCCAATGCCCATTTCACCCGCAACATAGATAGAGGCTTTTTCCTTTACGGCACGTTCGACACTTTGCTTACCCAAATTCATGGCTGCAATACTTTGTTCTTCTGTCATTGCAGGCTGTTTGGCAAAATTGGCTGTGCCTGGAGCAATACAATGGGTTTCTACGTGTGGATATTGATAAGCATCTCCCACCGTACCACAGTCAATGACTTGTAAAGTTGCCGCATATTCCTTGGCAATCACACTAATACAGGCACCACCCGTGGTGAAATTCAGTAACATTTGACGGGTCACTGCTTGAGGATAAGCGGAAATATTCTCTTCCATCACCCCATGATCGCCAGCAAAAATACTAATCCACGGCGCTTGAATATCTGGTTGATCTTTATTCTGCAAACTTGCCAATAAAATTGCGATACGTTCTAACTCAGACAAAGAACCTGTAGGCTTGGTGAGTTGTAATTGGCGCGCTTCTGCACGTTGTTTCGCTGCATCATTCGGTTGTTGACACGCCTCTAACCACCAGCTCATGATTTATCTCCTTTTAATTGCATTGATAATCCCGCCACACAAAACTGTACTTTATCGGCAAGTTGAGCCAGTTGTTGATGCAATCGCCCCGACTCATCCACAAACTTACGGCTTAACTCTCCCATAGGCACAACGCCTAAACCAGTTTCATTACTCACAAGAATAATTGTGGAAGATAAAGTCGGTAAAACGTCGAGTAATTTTTGCATCTGATGTGCCAATAAGTTTTGATCATCTGCCAATAAGAGATTGGTCATCCATAAGGTCAAGCAATCCACTAAGATCAGTTGTTCTGGCGCATCTATACGCTGCAAACAATCGGCTAAATACAACGTTTCTTCGCTGAGTTGCCAATGTGATGGTCGTTGCGATTGATGATGTTGAATCCGTTGCTGCATTTCAGCATCTAAAGCCTGAGCGGTTGCCACATAATGAACCTTAAGCCCCGAATCTTGTGCAATCTGTTCAGCCAAACGACTTTTACCTGAACGAGCACCTCCTAATATGAGTTGCAACATACGTCACCTAATGAAATGTTCTGTAGAGTATGTAAAGGGCCTTGTAAAACTTGAGCCTGATAATAACCAAACTTGATCTGGCTAATGTCAATTTCAAACTGCTGAGCAGGAAATGTGGCCATTTTGTCTAAAATACTTTGGCTGGGATACGCAGCGTTATATAGACCCACGGTAATATGCGGACAATAGCTTAATGCCGCAACTTCATCACTAAACTGGGCACATTGCGCTCTGATTTTTTCTAAAGCTAGGTCGGTATCTAAAACATCAAGATATAAGGCGCTACTGAAACTATTCAGAGCACCTATTTTAAGTTTAAATTTTTGAGGTAGATGTGATTTTAAGCACAGATATTGTTGTTGGAATTGCTGTTGTGTGAAGTCATCATCAAAAATGGCTTGATTTTGTGCTAAAAAACCGCAAATAAACAGTGTGATATGAAACTGACGTGTATTGGGAAATAACAAATATTCAGAGAAATAATCTTGAACTTGATTAAGATACAAAATCAACTCTGGATTTTGAATTTCGATATACCACAAAGCATATTGTTCCCGACCATGATGCCATTCGGGATAATCACGGCGGCTTGTCGGAACAACATGACTGATGTGATCTAAAGACACGTTTAATATCACTTTAAACTGCAAAGTGATATTAAAACACGTTATTTACCCAACTCATGCAAGGCAAAGTGTAGAAATACTCAGCTTCAACTGAAAATCAATCAAATTATGCTCAATTGAAGAGAGTTGCATCCAAATAACTTAAAATTTGCTTAGGATGAAACTGGTCTGGATGCTGAAGCAAATTCACCAAACCACATTTTAAATGCATGAATAAGGCTTGTTGCTGAGGAACAGTCAATAACAGTTGATCTACTTCATACTGCATCGCGGTCACAACCTCATCTAAAGGCATTTGATTATGCAAAATGGCATAGGCATAACCCAATATGGCACCCGCAACCAAGTAATCATAGGCTTGTCCATTTACAATGAGCTGCTGTACAGAAGATAGAACCCGTTCGCCTGACTCCAGCTTGCGTAAAGGATCTCGTGCTACCCGCGAACAAGGGTCTTTAAAGGCAAATTTACAAGAATCTGTAAAACTCTGCGTTAAACGATTCAAATCCGCTTCCCGATGTGGCAGTTGAAGCAATAAACCCAGCTTAACTTGTGCTAAAACCTGTTGGCTAAACTGCTGCACACGCACATCACCCATAGCAATCCCAATCGTTTCATGCCCCAATAAGCAGGCATACCACGCCAACAAGGCATGTGTCCCGTTCCATAAGCGATTTTTGATCAGTTGAATTTCGGAAATATCATCCACAACGATCATTTGTCGCATTTTACTCAGTAAAGGACTTTGATTTTCCACATAAATCGGCATATCCAATTCAGCATGAAATAATATTAAATCCATACTTTGTAAAATATGACCCGGTTGGAAATTACGGCGTAAATCATCGATATACAAAGAAGCCTGATGTGTCTGTGTGGAATCCAACTGAATACTTTCATCTAAATCAGCATTTTCATTTTCGACTTCTTCCTGAAACTGTTTAAAAATACTGTATTTAATTTTCAGTTGACGATACAAATTTTTCTGACTGAGCTTCGAGACCATACGGTTAACCACCGTATCGCAAAAATAATGTTGTTGTAAAATTTGCTCGGTCACTGCAATACTGGTTAATTCATTCAGTGCTTGTCGTAAATAATCAAGAAAGAGCTGTTTCGCATTCACCTTGTTCAGAATAATCAAAACTGTCAGCGGTTCTTTAGATTGTCGAGCTTGATGGTTATGTCGCTCATACAAGCCTTTAGCAATCATCTTCACCTCATGTACTAAAGCATTCTCAGGTAAACACACGGCGATCAAGCTGGATTCAACATACATATCCATCATTTGTGCTTCATCATCCGCATCAATCACCAACACATTACGAATTGCTTCGTCATAAGAGATTTGCCCATAGCGAATACAATAACCAGCAAAGGCATTCACTGCTTCACGGAACAAATGATTCCGTGTTGAAGCCAGTATGCGTTTTGGACGCGTATAACCGTCCCAGTGTGAAAGGACTTGTGCTAAATAACCGCCACCAATCGCACCAAATCCATGAATACCGACAGTTAGCTGATTTAAAGTTTGAGGAAAAGATTCTTGTAATTGGGGTAAATCTTGTTTGGCAATATAACCATCTAAATCTTTCAGATAGTCATACATGTTTTCGTAATAGTAATTGGCTTTGCCACGCATATTGGTATTTGCTGGCTTAATATCTTTGAATAAAACGGTAATACCTTTAGCATCAAATGCCGATGTCACACCATTTTCCGAATCTTCAAACATTAAGCATTGGTCAGCGTTTAAATTGAGCTTTTCCGCAGCGGTCAAAAAAATCTCTGGATGAGGTTTGCCCTTTTCAACCTCATCGCCACAGACCACCACATCAAAGAATTTATATACATTGGCATTAATCAAATATTCTTCTGCAATGGCACGGCGACTAGAAGTCGCTACCGCCATACGTAAACCTGACTTTCTTAAACGCTCTAGAACCTGAACAAGCCCCTTTTTAATTGGAACACCATAGCTACGTACAGACTCTAATTCCAATTCATCTGCACGTTTACGAATTGCTGCATAAGGAATATCTGCTCCATAGGTTTCCTGTGCCAATTCATGTGCTGTTGTGGCACTTAAGCCTAAACATGCCATTAAGTACGCATTGGAAAAAGACTGACCGATAAGTTCTTGAGATGCCTGTTTCAATGTTTGAAACCGAAGACGCTCAGTATCAAACATTGTTCCATCCATATCAAAAATAGCACCCAAAACAACATGCTCATGAAATTTCAGCATTTATGTTCCTCAAGTTATTGTTATGTACAGCCGTTAGCCTAATCAAATAAATAACAGTTGAGCAAAAATGACACGATATGAAATAATTTTGATCAAAAAGCACCCATAAAAACCTAAATTCGCCGAATTCATGTTTTATTTGTTTAATACTCGGTAAGTTTATGTAACAAAAAATCTACTTTGGCTTTTTTTACCAAGGATTTTTTAAAAACAATAAAAAAACCTACCCAAAATATTGAGTAGGTTAAATAATTAAAATTACAGCATCAAAAACTAATTTTTCATTAGAAAAGTTAATTCATAATCATCATGGGTAATTTTAACTCGAATACCTCGATAGCTACGCTTATCTGGATCTAATGCTGAATTAATTACTTCATCCGCGAACTTTTGATGAGCCATAAATTTTGCGTATAGTTTATATCCAACACGAATTTTCTTAATTTTTTTGTCTTTTGCTTCGTACTTATCTATGGTCTGATCTAAAAACTCTAAATTCAAGTCACTCACGTATTTATCCTCTATTGTTCTACTCTATACCTTGCTTACTTGTACCTGAATTGAGTTCAAATAACCAGTAAATAAAAAGTCCAACTCAAAATAGAGTTATAGAATGTAAAGCACTTATGAAGCTAAAAAGGCATCAAAAATTTCAGGCTCTTTTCGTACACTCGAATCAGTTAAAGTTTTATTTTAGAAAACAATCTGTGGTTGATTAAATTGATCTACAGAATCACTCACCACATAGGATCAAAGAGGCTCACAATAGAAAGCTCATAGAAGAACGATAAGAAGCAGCTCAGTCTTCCGCATAGCAGACATAACGATTAAATAAGCCAACATGACAATGAACCAACACTTTCACTGCAACACACACCTATAAAACACTGCATTCGATGTGTGGATTACTCGTCTCAAAGCGACCAATCACGCATAAAAAAACCCAATCTAATAAGATTGGGCTATAAACTTTGAATCTTTTCTCGTTGGTAGCGGGAGCTGGATTTGAACCAACGACCTTCGGGTTATGAGCCCGACGAGCTACCAGACTGCTCCATCCCGCATCAACGAGTTGACTTTATACGCCCTACTGGAAGATAAAGCAAACTTTATTTTAAATTACTTACTTATTGTGTGAAAAACAAACAGATTTGAATAAAATAACCAAACTCCATACTTTTCACTATGCAATAAAAAAGCCCGCCTAAAGCGAGCTTTTATACTTTAAGCAATGGATTAAAGCTTAGATTGCTGTAATACCACTAGCTTGAGCACCTTTTTTCCCTGCAGTAACAGTGAATTGTACTCGTTGGCCTTCTTGCAAAGTTTTGAAACCATTTGTTTGGATTTCACTGAAATGAGCGAATACATCTTCACCATTGTCAGCAGCAATAAAGCCAAAACCTTTAGTTTCATTGAACCACTTTACAGTACCAGTAGTTAAATTAGACATAATATATTTCCTATACGATTGAGCAAATAATAGAAAATAATTTATTAAACATAAACTTTTAATAAAATGCAGGATGAAAATCAACAACACAATAAAATCAGTAAACACAATAAAATTATTGTTCTAGCGCGCACAACTATACACGCTTTATTGACTAAATAATAGAATATTTAACTATTTAATTTGTAAAGTTTGTGCAGTGCGGTATAAAACGATTTACCATCAACATTGAGAGAGCATTTTTCACCAGACTCAAATTCAATCTGTTTGCCCACTTCGACCCAACTCACACCAGATAAATTATTTTGTTTTCGCTTCAGAGGGATAATTTTCACACGTATTTCATCGCCATTTATGGCTCTTGCTGTGGTCCAGCCATTTAAAAAAATCAACTTAATTACTCATATATTGAGCCTTTGCAAACAAAAAGTATTTCATAAATAAGACCATTCGGGAGTTTGGAGATTATTCTATAAAGAGGCATTTTGCCTAGAACTTATAATATTTACATCAGCAAAGCATGTAAAATGGATATCAGGACGTATCCAACTTTGGACGTGCATACTACGCGATCTAAGCTTGGTAAGCAAACTGCATAAAAAAGCCCATCTGATGATGGGCTTATACAAACTTATACCTTCGTCCCTTTACACACAATATCTGCTATTTTTCCAGCAGGCTCATTAAAAATGTAGATCAGATTAGGATCTGTGACACAGACCGAAGCCTGAAATAAATCTCGAACGAATAGCCAAATATTGAATTCTTTTGCTTCATTTAAATTTGATCTATTTGAATTCATTTGCTCATGCTGCTGAGCTGCCTGAGTAAAGATAGCACTCCAGTTTTTCCCAAATTTCTTCAAATCTGCTGTAGAGGTACCTCTTAAATCAATAATCTGATCTATCTGAGACGAGTTAGGATTATATACCGCGATAAAAGGGCCAGTTGAATACACCAACTTAGGGTTGAGCTTAACCAATTCACTTTCCGCAAGATTGTAGTCATATACCCTTAAAATCAAATCGCAATCACGGGTATTTTGCGACAAATTTGTTGTTACAGGCACTTTAGTTACAACCTGATGCTCAATAGCCACGCCTTCACTCGCCTCAACATCCTCGGCAGTTTCTAATTGTACAAAGCCCTCACACAGTGCTTTGTTAAATTTTTCGGCATTCACACCTTTATTAAAAAAGATCACGGCGGAAGGTCGGGTACTATGCGCAACAGGCGTTAAATCGGCCAATGATGTCGTGAATTGTCGAGTCATCACATCTGAGTCATGAATAGGTATTATCATAGCATCTGGTGGCGGAGGCGCTGTTACAGGTGCTACAGAACACCCCCATAAAGGCAAAAGACTCATGCATAGCGTTGCTATAATCCTACATTTACCCATCTTATTTCATCCCTGTTTGCTACATATTAAGGTCGGGCATATTATCATTCTGACTTTATCGAAACAAATCAGCTGATTAAATAATACAATCTAGACTCAAATCATAAAACGACTGCATGTACCTTTTAGCAAAATCAGATACCTGAATCATCAGGTCAGCAACACTTCAAAAATAAGCTTAAATTCATCTAGCAAAATATCGCAATTATTCATCAACCACATCTGCAAACACTGCACTTAATACTTCACGCAGATCTTGTGGTGCCAGCCCAATATCTAAGCCACGTTTTCCACCACTGACGTAAATCTTTGCTAAGGTTTGAGCACTTTCATCAATCACAGTTTTAAGTCTTTTCTTTTGTCCAATAGGACTAATGCCTCCAACCAAATAACCTGTTAAGCGCTCGGCATCTTTAGGATCGGCCATATGCACTTTTTTTGCCCCAACCGCAGCGGCTACTTTTTTTAAGTTTAGTAAATGATGTACTGGTAAAATCGCAACGTAATAGTTCTTATCATCAGTGACTAAAAGTGTTTTAAACACTTCCTCTACTTTTAAGTTCAGCTTTTCTGCTGCCTCTAAACCAAAACTTTTCGCATTGGCATCGTGCTCGTATTCATGAATAGAGAAATCAATTTTTTTGCTTTTTAGTAATTTGCAGGCTGGCGTCATCTTGCTTCTACTCTTGAAATAAACCGCATGATTATAGGCATTTCATAATCAAAATGTGAATTCTACTTAGGCTATTAGTTTTGAAATTCATCTAGCTTGAATTCAACTTCCTGAAATGGGTACAATTCAAGCAAAATACGATACTTAAAAAAAAGCCAATGCCTTCTATTTATCAGCTTAAACCTGCTTTTCAGAATTTATTACGACCTTTCGTTCGTCGCTTATATCAACATGGCATTATGGCAAATCAGGTTACTTTATTTGCCATGTTCATTTCGTTGCTTTTAGCAGGTTGGTTAGGTTTTATTTTTAACAAGCCAACACAGGCAAATGCTTTTTATTTCCTACTTGTTCCCATTTGGATGCTTATTCGCATGGCATTTAATGCAATTGATGGCATGTTGGCACGCGAATTCAAACAACAATCTAAATTGGGTGCTTATCTGAATGAATTGTGTGATGTGATTTCAGATACGGCGCTATATTTGTGCTTTATCGTTTTAAGCTGTATATCTGCGCCTTTACTGTTATGCGTCGTATTCTTAGCCATCCTCAGTGAATATGCGGGAGTCATGGCTCCTGTTATTGGTCAAGAACGCCGTTATGATGGGCCTATGGGGAAAAGCGACCGAGCTTTCTGGTTTAGTCTTTTGGCCGTCTTCTATACACTCAGCCAATATTTTTCAGAACATGTCACATTTAAACTACAACAATTAATGAGTAATGGCTTATTAGCCATCATTGCGCTTTTGCTCATGATAACCATCTATAACCGCATACGTCATGCGATTCAAAATACTTCACATTAATTGATCATTAGGACAATAAAGAATGCCTTATAACAATAGTCAGCAACATTTCATTAGCCATGATGGTGCATCCTTGTTCTATCAACACTGGGCTTCATCACATAACCCAGAGAAAAAAGCCATTGTGATGTTTCATCGTGGGCATGAACATTCGGGTCGTATGGCGCATTTGGTTGAAGAGTTAGACCTGCCTGATTTTGATTTTTTTGCATGGGATGCACGCGGTCATGGTGAATCACCTGGTGAACGTGGCGATGCACCCAGCTTTTCTGCTTGTGTGAAAGACATTCAATATTTTGTTCAGCATATTGAACAGACCTACGCTATCCCACCTGAAAATATTGCAATAGTTGCTCAAAGTGTCGGAGCTGTATTGGCAGCGACATGGGTACATGACTATGCACCTAAAATTCGTGCCTTATGTTTAGCATCCCCTGCCTTTGATATTAAGTTGTATGTCCCCTTTGCTAAACAAGGTTTAACGTTACTGAATAAATTACGCGGCAATTTCTTTATCCAAAGTTATGTTAAAGCCAAAATGCTGACGCATGATTTAGACCGTGCACAGCAATATGATCATGACCCGAAAATTGCCAGAGCCATTTCTGTACGTATGTTGCTTGGTCTGTATGATGCTGCCGAACGATTGGTTAAAGATGCCCAAAATATCTATGTACCCACTCAAGTCCTATGTTCGGGTGCCGACTTTGTGGTAGAGCAGAAACCACAACGAGACTTTTATGAACGTTTGGCGCATCCCAATAAAGAATTTCATGTTTTAGACGGCTTTTTTCACGACACTTTAGGTGAACAAAACCGTGAGATTGCCATTAAAAAAGTCCGTCGCTTTATTCAACAGTGTTTTGCACATCCTTATGATACGCCTGACGTTTTAAATGCCGATAAAATTGGCGCAAGTTGCTCAACTGCTGAACAATTTAGTCAGACACTACCAAAAACATCTCTTAAGAAACTGTTTTGGGATTTGACTCAACGTCAACTCAAATTTGGTAGTCAGTTTTCTAAAGGCCTTAAAATTGGCGAACAAACAGGTTATGACTCTGGCAGCACCCTAGACTTTGTCTATCGTAATCAACCAGAAAGCCAGAATTTACTGGGTAAAGTCATTGATCAACAGTATTTAAATGCGATTGGCTGGCGTGGCATTCGAGCTCGTAAACAAAATATCGAATCTCTACTGGAAAAATATGCCGCACTATTGGTTAAAAAACGTAAACCTGTTCGTATCTTAGATATTGCGGCTGGACATGGGCGTTATATTTTAGATGCGGTTGCACAATTACCTAAACAACCCGAATCTATTCTGCTACGTGATTATAGCGAACTCAATGTCAAAGCTGGGCAAACACTCATTCAAGAAAGAGGCTTAAACGAAATTGCAACTTTTGTTCAAGCCGATGCCTTTGATACGGCGTCTCTCGCAAACATTAAACCCAAAGCAACCTTAGCTGTTGTTTCAGGACTCTATGAGTTGTTTAGTGATAATGATTTATTACGTCAGTCCCTAGCTGGACTATATAAAGCCATGCTCAAAGATGGCTATCTAGTTTATACGGGACAGATTTGGCATCCGCAGCAAGAGTTTATTGCCCGTGCACTCACTTCACATCGTCAGGGCGAAGCATGGGTTATGCGCTTACGTTCACAGGCAGAGATGGATGCGTTAGTCGAACAAGCAGGTTTTAAAAAAATTGATCAATGTATTGATGAGTTCGGCATTTTTACGGTTTCTGTCGCGCAAAAAATTGAGTCGTAATATTCTATGCAGGCACTCACACATCAGGCAGGTACATGGAAATGGGGAATACTCTGCCTGTTATTTCTTGCCCCTTTTTTCTTTTTAAGTTACGGCTTTGCCAATCATTATGCTGCGGGGCTGAATTACGTTCCAAGCATTGTGTTCTCTTGGGAAAAATATATTCCACTATGGCCATGGACGATTGTTCCTTATTGGTCAATCGACTTATTTTATGGACTTTCGCTGTTGCTGTGCTGGAATAAATTTGAACTCAAACAGCATGTGTTGCGACTTTTCAGCGCGCAACTGATTTCTATTGGCTGTTTTTTATTATTTCCACTGAAATTCAGTTTTGAGCGCCCCGAACTACAAGGCTTCTTCGGTGTTTGGTTTGATATTCTGATGGGTTTTGATAAACCCTTTAATCAAGCCCCATCCTTACATATTGTCCTGTTAATGATCTTATGGGATTTCTATCGTCGACATGTGCCTTCCTCTTATCGCTGGTTTGTCGATCTTTGGAGTTTTCTCATAGGTGTATCGGTACTAACCACATGGCAGCATCATTTTATTGATATCCCGACTGGCATTTGGGTTGGGGCATTCTGTTTGTGGTTATTTCCGTTGTATGCATCATCTCCATTACAAACACAAAAAGTACAACAGCGAACTTTAAAGCATTTCAAGTTAGGCAGTTATTACCTCATTGCAGCACTCCTTCTGACATTTTTAGCTCTGTTTTTTAAAGGATGGATGCTTTGGTTGGCTTATCCCGCAAGCAGTTTACTTTTGGTTGCTTGCGCTTATAGCCTCAATCGTCCACATTTTTTTCAGAAACAACCAGATGGCACGATGAGCATTGCAGCGTGGGTTTTATTTGCGCCTTATTTTCTTTTCGCAAAACTCAATAGCCGTATCTGGACCAGAACACATCCCAACGATTCTTTAATTCTGACCAAAGAGAACACTCAGATTTTTCTAGGCAGAATTCCTTCAACTCAAAACATGCAGCAGTATGATGGTTTATTTGACTGTTGCGCTGAACTTCCTTTAGAACCACTACACGATTATCAACAATATCTAAGTCTTGACCTCATTCCATTACAAGCACAACAGCTAAATCTTGCAGTACAAGCATTGAATCAACTGATGTCTTCACAGTACGGCAATAAGAAAGTTCTGATTTTTTGTGCATTAGGATATTCACGCAGTAGCAGTATACTTGCTGCATGGTTGCTCCAAACTGGACATGCCAGTCGAGTGGATGATGCCATTCAAATCATTCGTCAGGCTCGACCTTGGATTGTACTGAATGCTCAGCAACTCGCAGCGATAGATACCTATCAAAAACAATATTTACAGCAGGCCAAGACATGAAGTTACTGATTGTCGCCAAGTTACTACAAAATACAGACGGTATCCGTCATGCAGGCTATGTCGCATTTACGCTTTCCGTGCTGTGCTATTTTTTTTATGCTTGGCAGTCGATTGGCGTTTATCTTTCTCTCATCGTTATTTTTATTTTATGTCTACTTCAACATTATCTGAGTATTCGAATTAAGTTCGATGCCGAGCTGCTAAGTTTGATGGGGACTAACTCAGAGCACATTGAAGATGCACAATCCATAGCACAAAAAACGCAAAAACTTGACCAGAGTTTACTCAAATTAGGACTCATTCCTGCTAAAAAGCAACAGCGTAGCTGGGATATTCGCATTCAAGGCTGTATGCGCTTATTTAAGCTTCATGTATTTCTGGTCTTATGCCAATATATCGTTTTAATATCGCTCATGATATTTTTATTACAACAAAAATAAAACTCGGTGACGTTATGCAAAGTACAAATTCTTCCTCAACTGAAACCGATCATAAAGCCCATTTTCTTTCTCAGTCACTGGCACGTTTTATTGCTTTTTTAACCCGTCGTAGCGCACGACTGTTAACAGGTGCACGTAGTCGATGGGTCGGTTGCAAACCTGCCACCAAACAGCGAATTTACTATGCCAATCACAATAGCCACATCGATTTTATTTTACTGTGGTCATCATTGCCAACACCTATCCGTCGTAGAACTCGACCAGTCGCAGCGTCAGATTATTGGCTAAAAGATGGCTTTCGACGTTTTCTGATTCATGACACATTTACAGGTGTAACGATTCAGAGGAATCATAATGGGCAATCAGATCCACTTGAACCGATTAAAAATGTACTTCAGCAAGGCGATTCTATTATTTTTTTCCCCGAAGGAACGCGTAATTTAAATGATGATGTCGAACTGTTACCCTTTAAAAGCGGGCTATATCATTTAAGCCAACAATTTCCAGATGTTGAAGTCATTCCTGTTTGGATTTCCAACCTTAAACGTGTCATGCCCAAAGGGGCTTTAGTCCCATTACCCTTATTATCGACTGTGATTTTTGGTGCTCCATTAACATTCACAGTCCATACAGATAAAAATGACTTCTTATTGCAAGCACAAAAAGCATTATTAGAATTGAAAGAGGTTGAGTTCCAATGACAGCAACCAACTTACAGCAAACCTATTTGCTCTTTGCAATTTTTACTGGAATATTGGTCTTTGCCTCAACCGTGGGCTGGATCTTAAAAAAACGTACTGCTCAGCAAATTTCACCTGTTATTGATAATTTAAACGCACGTATCAATGCTTGGTGGGTCATGCTCATTGTGCTTGCTACAGCAATACTAATGGGAAAAGTTACTTTTATTTTACTTTTTGCAATTATCTCACTTTTTGCACTGAGAGAATTTATCAGTCTACTGCCTACACGCCGTGGTGATTATTTTCCATTATTGATCGCTTTTTATTTTGTTATTCCTTATCAATATTATTTGGTCTATATCGATTGGTACGGTCTATATTCCATTTTTATTCCATTGTATGTTTTTCTGTTAATCCCAATCGCTAGTTTGAAACAGGAAGACACCAAACACTTTTTAGAGCGCAGTGCCAAAATCCAATGGGGACTCATGGTTTGTGTGTTTTGTATTTCGCACGTTCCGGCACTCATCAATTTAAAATTACCTGGCTTTCAAGGCGAAAAAATCTGGTTAGCCATCTGGCTAATTATTGTGGTACAAGCCTCTGATGTGCTGCAATATGTTTGCGGAAAACTATTTGGAAAACACAAGGTTGCACCGATACTTTCACCATCCAAAACCATTGAAGGTCTTTTAGGCGGTATTTTCTTGGCAACAGGTCTAGGCATTCTTATGAAATGGCTAACACCCTTTAGTTATTGGCAAGCAGCACTCATTGGATTGATTGTGTGTATCTTTGGCTTTTTTGGCGGTTTGGTCATGTCTGCAATTAAAAGAGACCGAGGTGTCAAAGACTGGGGACAACTTATTCATGGTCATGGCGGTATGTTAGACCGCATAGATTCAATTTGCTTCTCAGCACCGATTTTTTTTCATATTTTGCGTTATTGGTGGAGTTAAAAAAGAAGCTGTTCTTTTTATACCACACAGCATAAACCCTAGTTTTATAACTAGGGTTTATCTGACTTTTAAAAATAAGATGATATTTTCAAAGTCGTTAATGCATCATTTGCCCAAAGGCATAAACTACAACCATCAACATCACAACCGACGATGACGTTATTAATAATTCTAAAGCGTTCATACCCCACCCCCATATTAAGATGGTAGTCCTATTTAGACACGTTTAAGCTACATTTACAACCCAAAAGTGTGACAAATTTTGACATTTATAGACAAAAATAAAACATTATTAGCCAAACCTCTAATCTTTCTTACTTCGCAGACAATTTACTGTCCATCGTGATTAATAACAAAACCGACGCTGCGACTTTTTCTGTCAGTACATTTAATCTTTGTTGTGGCG
The DNA here is from genome assembly GCF_023824315.1 of Acinetobacter tibetensis. Classification (NCBI taxonomy): domain Bacteria; kingdom Pseudomonadati; phylum Pseudomonadota; class Gammaproteobacteria; order Moraxellales; family Moraxellaceae; genus Acinetobacter; species Acinetobacter tibetensis. Next base: position 1,780,831 of record NZ_CP098732.1, read on the forward strand.
TCCCTGTAATCAAATAACGATAATCATGTAATTTCCCAGAAAAAAGAATTGAAATAAAAAAAGTCCCTTCTGGTTTTTCTGTGGTTGCACTACCGCCAGGTTTTAATAAACCTGTACAAGCCACAATCACATCGGCTTTGGTAAATAGTTTTTTCCCCTCATTTGCCAAAGCTCGTGTAACCTCTGCCGACTCAGCTGTATATTGCTGAATTAATTCTGGGGCAATATGCAACACTTGTAGCTTAATACTCGGATCGTAACAGACCAAACTGCCCAATAAAATTTCTGCACCGCTATGCTTATAAATAGAAAATTGGCTGCATAAAAAACCTGAGCTGGCACTTTCTATGAATGCTATTTTAAGCTGTTGGCGTTCTAATTCATTACAACATTGCTTGAGCATAATTTCCCCATTACACTTCATTACGCCATTTAAAGTGCTATTTGTCCAATTCCTAGTCAACCTCTAAGCATAACGGTTTATTCCGTGCTTAAAAACTGATACAACTAAAAATAAAGCATAGAAACAAAGGCAGAGATTACAATGAAAACAACCGTCAAATATGTGGTTTTAAAAAGTAAAGATTATCAGCTTGGCACATCACTGTTTGAAGAGGAATTAGATGCAGATAGCCAATATTTTGATCAAATTCCGTTAGTTATTCACTTTCAAAATCGAGATTTCAAAGTGAAAAGTAAGGAGTTACAGCGTAAACAAATTCAAGATGACTTTGAAGAAAGTCAGACCATTTTAGTCAAAGTGATTGCACAATAAGTTTAATAGACTCAATAGCACAACAAGTTAAATAACAATATAACATGGAGAAACCTTACTCCATGTTATAAGCAAACCAATCTAAATGTTAATGCACAAGAACAATATATAAATATAGTGTTATTAATTAATCTCATAACATGAGAAATACATATAAATACTATGGATTAAGTAAAATTGCGCAAACTTTTGCTATAATTTCAAGTGATTTTTAAAGATACTTTTCAAAAACATGCATGATATAGCAGATTTAGAACCGCTCGCACGTGATGTGCCACATACCAAACGTGGGCATGAGCGTTGTCTTGCACTTTTATTAAGTGCAAATGAGTTGTTTTTACAACATGGCTATGATGCAGTTTCATTAGACGATATCGTCAACCATGCAGGTGGCTCGAAAGCATCGATCTACAAATATTTTGGCAATAAAGAAGGTCTATTTACCGCAATCTGTGACTACCGTCGTGAGCAGTTTTTTAAAGATATTTGTATGCCCTTCGATATTGAGAAAGACGACTTACGGCATTATCTCATTCAAACTTTACTGCATTTACAAATTCATCTTGTCTTACCTGAAAATGCTTCGTTCTTTCGTCTCATTATGGAACAAACCCAACGTAGTACGCAGCTTGCTCAACATATCCATGAACAAGGTCCAAAGCATATTCAAAATGCGATTGCTTGTATATTAACTAAAGCCCATGCGCTCGGACTTATTCGGTGCGAAGAACCGCAATATTCCGCCCAACTCTTTTTTGGTATCGTACGTAATTTAGAATGGCAAGTGCTGATGAATATCTATGTACAAGAAAATGAGCAAGAAAACTTAAAATATATTCATTATTGTGTCGACCGCTTCTTAGACGGTCATCAAAAAACCTAGTTTTTTTGCATTTCCTAACATTTTTAGTATATAACTGTTAGTCTTTTCTTTTAACCAACCAACAACTAATTGTTGTACATGAAACAGCAATTATTGTGGAGTAACCATGGCTCTACGTCACTTTCTTACTTTACGCGATTTATCGACTTTAGAACTCAACCAAATTTTGCATCGTGCAATCGAATTGAAACGAAAACAGCACGACAACGAAGTTTTTCAACCTTTCGTTGGTAAAGTTATGGGCATGATTTTTGAAAAATCGAGCACCCGTACACGCGTTTCGTTTGAAGCAGGAATGAGCCAATTTGGGGGCAGTGCAATTTTCTTATCTCCACGAGATACCCAACTCGGTCGTGGCGAACCGATTGAAGATTCAGCACGTGTTATTTCAAGCATGTTAGATATTGTCATGATCCGAACTTTTGGACACGATATTGTTGAACGTTTTGCTTCTTATTCAAAAGTTCCTGTGATTAATGCTTTGACAGATGACCATCATCCATGTCAATTACTTGCCGACATGCAAACTTTCCTAGAACATCGTGGGTCAATCGAAGGTAAAACAGTCGCGTGGATTGGTGATGGCAATAACATGTGTAATTCTTATATCGAAGCGGCACATATGTGGGGCTTCAAATTAAAAATTGCTGCACCGAAAGGCTATGAACCACAGGAGAAATTCTTATCTGAGTTTGCTCACTGTGTTGAATTGGTAGACTCTGCGGAAGATGCAGCAGTGAATGCTGACTTGATCGTGACCGATGTCTGGGCAAGTATGGGGCAAGAAGAAGAGCAAAAAATCCGTGAAAAAGCTTTTGCTGATTATCAAGTCAATGAACGCTTAATGAACCTCGCTCACTCTGACTGTTTATTCATGCATTGCCTGCCTGCTCACCGTGGTGAAGAAATTTCTGAAACCATGCTAGACCATTTGAATGCTGTAGTCTGGGATGAAGCTGAAAATCGCTTACATGCTCAAAAGGCATTGGTTGAATTTCTCATTAATGAAAATCTTAAAAAAGACTAAGAAATACTTATAAAAAAAGCACCTTTAGGTGCTTTTTTTATTTCGGCGAAGATATAATCAAAACCATAATGTCTATAAGTGATTAAACATATGCAATTAAAAACTATTATTCTTGGTGTATTCACCACGACTTTCACCATGATTGCTTTGGCACAACCTACAGATTTAGATCAATATTTATTAAAGAAAAAAATCATCGATACAAATTACACCGTTAAAAATTCAACTGCGCTGAATGAAATTTTAGATTACATAAGTGATGAAGATTCTCGTACGATGCCCTATCAACTTGATCAAAACATCGTGATTGAAAAAATGCGCTTATATGCAAATCGGATGGAAATTTCAGGGCTAATTACTTCGCCAGACTTTAAACAATTTGCCCAAGACATTGGTGATGATCAAGTTCACGAAATGATGAAAAAAACATTAGTGCATAGTTGTCCTAAATTTTTCGAACATCAATTCCAAAGAGTAAATCCATATCAAGTTCAAATTAAACTCACTTCAGAACAAAAAAATTATAATCTAACTTTAAAGAACTCCGACTGTAATTTTGAATAACTAAGTTTAACGGATGAGTCCTTGGGGTTGCATAATAATGATTGCAGCCCCAGCCAATACAATTACCCCACCCAATACATCCCATCTTGAAAGCATGACTTGATCGACATATCGTAACCACATGAGTGCAGTAAAAATATAAATTCCTCCATAAGCAGCATAAATCCGTCCAGAAGCTGCAGGATGCAAAGTCAGTAACCACACAAAAATTACCAGACTAAGCGCTGTTGGGATCCACAACCAATAAGAGCGTCCTTGATTTAAAATTAAATATGGAAAATAGCAACCTAAAATCTCAGCAATTGCTGTAAGTATAAATAAGCAAACTGTGGTCAAAATTTTGATTAATGGCATATCCATAGAGATATTTGTCACCGTCAGAAAATATAAATAAAGCACTACTAAAAAATAAGCAAAAAATAACCCGTGTAAACACGGGTTATTGACAAAAAAGTAAATTAAGCGGGTTCAGCAGTTTGATCTTCAAACACTTCAAGTTTCAAACCAACAGCTTCACCATTTTCCATTTTCACAGAAACTGCTACGTTGCCACCATGTTCTGCCAACTCACCAAATAAAATCATTTCAGCAAGTGGTTTTTTCAAATGCTCTTGAATCAATCTTTGCATTGGTCGAGCACCCATGAGGCGGTCATAACCATGTTCAGCCATCCACTCACGCGCACTTTGATCGACTTCAAGCATCACTTTCTTATCATCGAGTTGCGCTTGCAGCTCAGTCAAGAATTTATCTACCACGCTCTCAATAACAGTCGTAGGGAGTGCTTTGAATTGAATCACGCCATCCAGACGGTTACGGAATTCTGGAGAGAATGCTCGTTTCATCGCTTCCTGATTATCACGACTATTGTCTTGTTCCATAAAACCAATACTGATACGAGAAATACTTTCTGCACCAATATTCGTGGTTAAAACCAAGATCACATTGCGGAAATCTGATTTACGACCATTATTATCCGTTAACGAGCCATGATCCATAATTTGTAATAACAAATTAAAGACATCTGGATGTGCTTTCTCAATTTCATCAAGCAACAATACACAGTGTGGATTCTTATGGATCGCATCGGTTAACAAGCCTCCTTGGTCAAAACCCACATAACCTGGAGGTGCACCAATCAAACGTGAAACTGCATGACGTTCCATATATTCAGACATATCGAAACGAACCAGTTCAACACCGAGCAACTTCGCCAACTGTTTGGTGACTTCTGTTTTGCCGACCCCTGTAGGACCTGCAAAAACGAAGCTTCCGACAGGCTTGTCTGGAGATTTTAAACCCGCGCGTGACAGCTTAATGGCAGAAGACAATGCATCAATTGCTTCATCTTGACCAAACACTACGCGTTTTAAATCACGTTCAAGATTTTCCAGAACTGTTTTATCATCTTTGGATACTGTTTTCGGTGGAATCCGAGCAATCTTCGAAACAATATCTTCAATATTTTCAACAGTAATCAAGCTTTCATCTTGTTCAGCTTTCAAACGACGCTGTGCGCCTGCCTCATCAATTACATCAATCGCTTTGTCTGGTAAAAAACGATCATTGATGAATTTCGCAGACAGTTCTACTGCCGAAACCAGTGCCTTATCGTCATATTTCACATGATGAAAATCTTCAAATTTAGATTTTAAGCCACGTAAAATATCAATCGTTTCAGAAATAGATGGCTCATTAACATCAATTTTTTGGAATCGACGTGAAAGTGCATGATCTTTTTCAAACACTTGTCGGTATTCTTGGAATGTGGTTGAACCAATGCAACGCAATGATCCATTCGCCAAAGCTGGCTTGATTAAATTCGATGCGTCCATTGTGCTCCCCATACTTGAGCCAGCACCAATAATCATATGAATTTCATCAATAAATAAGACAGCTTCAGGTCTTTTCTTCAACGCATTTAACAATTGTTTTAAACGTTTTTCGAAATCTCCACGGTACTTAGTCCCAGCAACTAATGCACCAATGTCTAGACTAAAAATTTCAGCATTTGCAAGCGGCTTTGGTGCCTTACCATTAACAATAAGCCAAGCCAAACCTTCTGCAATAGAAGTTTTGCCCACACCTGGATCACCAACGAGTAATGGATTATTTTTACGGCGACGGCATAAAATTTGTGCCGCGCGCTCAATTTCTTTTTCACGACCAATGAGCGGATCAGTTTTGCCTTTTTGTGCCTCATGATTCAGGTTGGTCGTGTAAAGCTCTAATGGACCTGCATTGGCTGAAGATGTGGACTCCCCATCCAACTCTTCGGCTTCCTCTTCAACTTGGACTTCATCTTTACGCGTACCATGCGACAAGTATTGCGTTAAAGTTAAACGATTAATTTGATGACGTTTTAATAAATAGACCGCAAATGAATCCCGTTCGGAATACATTGCCACTAAAATATCTGCCCCTTCTACAGTGCGGTCACCGCCACTCGATTGTACGTGGAAAATGGCGCGTTGCAGAATACGATCAAAGCTTTCAGTGGGATGTGGTGCTTGATCGCTGTTTTCACCAAGTTTCGGAGTATGTTGTTCTACGTATTCTTCTAATTCTTTCCGTAAGACGATGATATCTGCACCGCATGCTTTTAATGCATTCACAGCAGAGTCGTTGTCTAGTAATGCCAATAATAAATGTTCAACTGTTAAGAACTCATGTCTCTTTTGACGAGCCATGCTTACAGCCAAACGTAATGATACTTCCAATTGACGACTGAGCATGTAACCCCCTTAATCTTTTGGCTCAATCTGACAAAGTAGTGGATGACCTTGAGATCGAGCGTAATTATTGACTTGGTTCGCTTTGGTTTCCGCGATGTCTCTTGGATATACGCCTGCAACACCTTTACCTTCGTAATGTACTGTTAACATTACTTGAGTGGCTTGGTCAAGATTCATTGCAAAGTATTGTTGTAAAATTTCAATTACAAAGTCCATTGGGGTGTAATCATCGTTCATTAAAACGACAGCATACAATGATGGACGCTTTAATTCGGGTGGCGCAGTTTGTACAGCAACATCCCCATGCTCATCGTGCTGAGGTTCATCCACTAAACGCGGATTAAAATGCCAGTCGACTAAACCAGACTGATAAAAACTACTTTTAATGTCGTTTAGACAAATTGGGCGTTTCGAATTTCGCATATGATCATTTACAACTATTGAGCATTTGCTTCAGCTTGAGGAATTTCAGAGATATTGGCAGATGGTGACTCAACTGCATTCCCTTTCGCCCAACTAAAGCGTTTAATTACAGGTGTATTCGTTCCAGTTAAACGAACTTCTACAAATTGCGGGGTAAAGCCTTTAGGCATTGTCCAACGTCCAGTCAAACGCTCGTATTCATCAAAGTTAAAGTTTTTATCTTCCATTGGAACAACCAAAACTTCAGTGCCTTGAATCAGATGTAAGGCTACTTCCCCAGAAGTATTACGTTTACTTGGGCTAACTTGCACTAAATCTAGCTGATATTCAAAAGCATTTTCAGGTAAAGGCTTAATGCTTAAATTTTGTATAGTTAAGCTTAGACCACCACGCTGGCGCAACACTTCACGATAAAGTGCACCCAAACTACGGGCTTGATTTTCACTGTCTTTCGCTTGATTGAGTGCGGTGAATAAATCATTTGAATTACTGACTGCAACATCACGCTCTTGTACCGCGGTATTCATACTTTTGTTTAAGCCTTCAAGCGTTTGTTTTTGCTTTTGTACAACTTCAACCAGTTGTTCGGCATCTGCATCATAACCAACCACTGTTAAACCCTGCCGATGTCCGACCGAATAGCCAATAAACCCGCTTCCGAGTACCAAAACGGCAGCACCAATCACCAAAGGTAAATTGGTTTCAAGAAAAGGCTTTTTGACAGGTTCATTCGATTGTGACGTAGTGTTCGAGTCAGTATTCTGCATCGTCATCTCTTATTTTGAATTATTCAAAACACACATTTAAATCTAAATTTAAATGTGTGTGAAGGTATTTAATAAGTTTTATGGTAATAAACCAATGCCTTCTAGTCCTGCTGTTTCAGCAAAACTGAACATTAAGTTCATATTTTGAACAGCCTGACCAGCAGCACCTTTGACCAAGTTATCTTGCGCAACTAAAACCACTAATTTCTTAGGTTGTGGTTTATATAGAGCAATACGCAATTGATTGGCCCCGCGTACTGAACGTGTTTCAGGTGAGCTGTTTTCAGGCATTACATCCACGAAACTTTCGTTTGCATAGAATTGTTCATACCATGTTTGTAAATCGACAGCAGCACCCGCATCCGTTAGGTCCACATAAATAGTACTGAGCATGCCACGAATCATAGGTACCAAATGCGGAACAAATAAGATTTGATCAAAAACACCGGTTTGACCAGAAATATTTTCTAAGGCTTCTACAATTTCAGGATGGTGACGATGTCCTGCTACACCATAAGCTTTGAAGTTATCAGCATTTTCAGTGTAAATCATACCCATACTGGCTTTGCGTCCAGCACCAGAAACACCTGATTTCGCATCAATAATAATACTCTCAGGTTTAACCAATGTGTCGCTATGCTTAAACAATGGTGCTAAGCCAAGTTGTACCGTTGTAGGGTAGCAACCAGGATTACCAATGACATTTGCCTGCTTAATTTTTTCGCGGTTCAGTTCTGATAAACCATAGACCGAATCTTTAAGCAGTTCAGGGCAAGCATGTTGCATGCCATACCATTTTTCAAATTGCACCAAATTTTGCAAACGAAAGTCTGCTGCTAAATCAATTACTTTAGTATTTGCTGCGACCAATTCTTCTGCATGCTTCATGGCTACGCCGTGCGGTGTCGCAAAAAACACCACATCACACTGTTTTAATTGTTCGATATTTAAGTCTGAATATTTCAGGTCTGTATGTCCACGTAGACTAGGGAACATATCATCGACACGGCGACCATCTTCGGTACGTGATGTCAGTACATTGACTTGTACATTTGGATGTCGAAGCAATAGGCGCAACAATTCAACACCTGTATAACCTGTTCCACCAACAATACCTACTGAAATCACGCGTTTTACCCCTATTCAAAAGCAGCCATTTTGTAACTGCGTAGTATGACAGGAAGTTGAGGCTTTCTAAACTGTTTTACTTGGATTTTATATGTTTTAGTGTTGTTAAAGCTTTAATTCAATGCAGGGAGAAATCACTTTGGTATGATCCAAACCTATACAATTCCGTCCAGATCGCTTCGCGGAATACAGTAATTGATCAGCAACACCAATTGCCCGTATAAAATCTTGCTCAAAGATCTGCGCTAAACCAAAACTGGCAGTCACTGATATTTTGCTGACTGATAACTGACTAGTTTCTATATTGACCCGAATACGTTCGGCAATTGTATAAGCCTGATGTTGGTCGTCTACTTGTAGCAGCAGAATAAACTCTTCACCACCAAAACGCCCAACCAAATCCTGATCTCGAACATTTTCTCGAATAATCTGCCCAACCTGTTGCAGAATACTATCGCCAATCAAATGCCCATGTTGATCATTGATACGCTTAAAATGATCAATATCACACATGAGCAAAAAATAGGTGTCTTGCGATATACATGAAAGTGCTGACTTGGCCTTTTCATAAAAACCACGTCGGTTTAATAAATTGGTTAATGGGTCTTTCAAGCGCTCATCATTCAACTTATAAATAATATCTCGCACCAAAGTTCCTAACAAAACAATCGCAAACCACATGCTTAAAAAAATACTGGCAGCAAGCATAATTAACCACCAAACAGAGGTGACCAGCATGTCCGCTTCAATATTACTTAAAAATAGATAAATAATTAAACTGCGTACAAAGGTATAAATTACAATAAAAAAATAAGAGAAATCTACAATCTTATTGAAGATATCGATATCTTGATAATGCCGAAATATCGAAAATAAAACCAACGACTCAACTGTTGCGATAGCAAAATTAAGAATCAACATCCTGATCCATAATTCATTGTCTATATATGAAAAATAGCTCAGCAACAATAGTGCTATCACAATTAAACCAAAACACCAATACGAATGCGCATGGGCTTTTTTCCTTAATGCCATTGCATAAGCGCTTGCCCAAGCCCCAAATAAATACATCCCTCCCAGTAAAGGCGCGCACAAAGCCAACTCCAAATTAGACATAAAGCTTTGTGCTGCCACTGAAAAAGAAGGCACGATATAGCCTAGACCTAGCCAAAATAAGTATTTGGGAGCCTGATAAAAATAATGGCATATTAAAAACAAGCTTCCCATTAAGATCAGGCAAGCTGGAACAATTAATATAAAATAATGGGTATCTGTAAAATTCACGCCCAATACCAAAAATTTGTACTAAAAGTAACCGCAGTGTAGATGATTTATTGACTCATTCAAACTCAAATCGACCACATCAATCACATCAATCACATCGTAAAATTTAGGTATTTCAAGAAGAGAACCACCAAAAAGGTAATGTTGTATTTTTTAAGGTATGACGATGCTGTTTAAAGTTTGGATCGCATTCAGCCACTTTTGCCCAAAAATGAGCACTATGATCAAAATAAACGGTATGTGCCAATTCATGCACACACACATAGCGTGTAATTTCCAAAGGAAACAACACTAAACCACTATTCAACATAATGTCGTGCTTCGCACTACAACTCCCCCAACGCGTTTTAGGTTGCCGAATACTGCACTGCGAATATTGTAAACCCGTCTCACCAGCAATTTGTGCCAAATAAAATGGTAAATGCTGCTTTGCATAAGCAATCACAAAAGCTTTTAAATATTGTTCAGGCTGTCGATCACTCACCCAAAGCTGATGATTTTGTTCATCAAAAATAAAAGATTGCTTTTGTGTTTTATAAATAACTGCTAAAGGTTGCTCTAGATTAAACAGGTTCAATTGTATCGGTAGGCTTCGATCAAGCTGCCCCACTTTATTTTGTTGTTTTTGCCAAGTCTCAATCATCCATTGCTCAGACTCACCCAAGAAAGCCTGTATTTGTTTTTGGCTACAAAACTTCGGAACGGTTAAGCGAATTTGAGTAGGCTCAACACGTAAACGTAACCGCGTTGCACGAGCATGATGAGTGATTTGTATGTCAGGTAAGTCTGCTAAGGTCATTAATATTATTCTTTTATTTAATCATCCTCCCCAGCCCTCCTTTTTGAAAGAAGGGAGAAAACTAATAAGTAATAATTTTACTAAATGAGTTTTCTTGCACAAATTTTAAAGCAGTGCTTTAAAATTTGCTCAGGGTATGGGGAGATTTAAAATTAAACAGCAGTACGTTCTTCAATGCCGTTGTCTGTTGCAACGACAGCAATATCAGCTTTGTTTAATGCAAAAATACCATTACACACCACGCCCGGAATGTTATTGATGGTCTTTTCTAATTCAAGCGCATTTAGAATATTTAAGTTATAAACATCTAAAATCACATTGCCGTTATCAGTGACTACGCCTTCACGATAAACTGGGTCACCGCCTAAGCTTACGATTTTACGTGCAACAGCAGAACGCGCCATTGGAATGACTTCCACAGGTAATGGAAACTCACGACCCAATTGCTCAACCCATTTTGAATCATCAACAATACACACAAATTTCTTCGCAATAGAAGCGACAATCTTCTCACGCGTGAGTGCAGCACCACCGCCTTTAATCATATGCATGTGACGGTCAATTTCGTCTGCACCATCGACATAAGCATCTAAACCACCCACATGGTTCATATCAACCACTTCAATGCCGAGTTTCTTTAGACGTTCTGCGGTTGCTTCTGAACTCGCAACAGCCGCTTCAAGTTGAAGTTCTGGCAATAAATCAATTAGAAAATTAACGGTACTGCCTGTACCCACTCCTAAAATGCCGCCTTTTGGTAAGTGTTTTAAAGCGGCTTTCGCTGCTGCTTGTTTTTTCTCATCTTGGCTTGCATATAGACTCATGACATCACTCAACTTTTTTTCACGTTTTGCGCAATTTTAAAACGCAAATGTGCAGGGGTTTGTTACAATAAACGCCTATTTTAAACTGTTAGATGGAAAATTAACATGCTGTCTCGTTTGGTTCGACAAATTTTACAAGCAACGGTATACGACGTTGCAATCGAAACCCCACTCGAAGCAGCGCCACGAATTAGTGAAAAACTAAACAACAACATTCGCTTTAAACGCGAAGACTTACAACCTGTCTTTTCTTTCAAACTACGCGGCGCTTATAACCGTATTAGTCAATTGCCGAAATCTCAGTTGGAACGTGGCGTTATTACTGCTTCAGCAGGTAACCATGCTCAAGGCGTGGCTTTATCTGGTCAAAAGTTAGGTATTCGCGCCATTATTGTTATGCCGAAAACCACACCTGACATTAAAGTACAAGCCGTAAAACGTTTAGGTGGTGATGTTATTCTACATGGTGACTCATTCGATGTTGCCAATAAATATGCCATTCAACGTGCCAAAGATGAAGGTATGACGTTTATTCCTCCTTATGACGATGAACTGGTCATGGCGGGTCAAGGCACCATTGCCAATGAAATTTTACGTCAATGGCGTGATGTCGAATATGTATTCGTTGCTGTGGGTGGTGGCGGTTTAATCGCAGGTATCGCAGCTTATTTAGGCGATGTCGCACCGCATGTCAAAATTATTCCTGTTGAATATGACGAATCGGCTTGTTTAAAAGCAGCGTTTGAAGCCAATGAACGTGTGATTCTACCTCAAGTTGGTCTATTTGCAGATGGTACAGCAGTCGCACAAATTGGTGAAAAACCATTTGAAGTGTTACAACTGCAAAAATCAGATAACTCTGGGCCTATCGTTGAGCGTGACGTTGTACTGGTGAATACTGATGAAATCTGTGCAGCCATTAAAGATACTTATGATGAATGTCGTAGCATTGTCGAACCTTCTGGTGCAATGGCTTTAGCAGGTATTAAAAAATACGTTGAAGAACATAATATTCACGGTAAAAACATGGTGTCAATTGTTTGCGGTGCAAACATGAACTTTGACCGTTTACGCTATATCGCAGAACGTACAGAACTGGGTGAACACAAAGAAGCGATCTTTGCAGTAACTATTCCAGAAGAAAAAGGCTCTTTCCTTAACTTCTGTCGCGCACTACAAGGTCGCAACATTACCGAATTTAACTATCGTGCGAGCAATGCTTCTGCCGCACAAGTTTTTGTAGGGATTAGCCTAAAAAGTGGTGAAAAAGAACGCCACGACATTCATGAGTTACTCAAAACTCAATATGATGTCGATGATCTTTCTGATGACGAAGTTGCAAAACTACACATTCGCTACTTGGTTGGTGGTCATGCAGATTTAGAAAATGAGCGCTTGTTCCGTGTCGAGTTTCCAGAGCGCCCTGGCGCATTGCTCACTTTCCTTGAGCGTTTAGGTCCAACCCATAACATTACCCTATTCCACTATCGTAACCACGGCGCTGCCGAAGGTCGCGTTTTGGTCGGTTTAGAAGCCAGTGATGCCAAACAAAATCCAGATGGCTTAATTGAAACATTGGAAAGTATTACTTATCCATACGTGGAAATTACTAACAATCTTGGTTACCAACGCTTCTTAAAATAATCAATTGAGTCAACCCAAACAGAGTCTTTATGGCTCTGTTTGTCATTTAAATAGACCAAGACATTTCAGAAGGTTGATATTTTTCAACTGTTAAACCAGCACCATCAAATTGCTGATTAAATAACGCACAGAATGCTTCTATTTTTTTCGACTGATTCGGTACGGCAAGCCAATAGTGCTCCTCTCCCCAAAGCAACAATAACGCAAAATTCTGAGATTTCAGGAATTTATAAATTTCATCTAAGATGATTTCTAAAATTTGATCCTGTACTCGATAAAACCGTCCAATCACATGCTCAAATTGTTCATAGTGTTTTAAGATTGGATCTGCGCGTGATTGTATTTGTGCTTGCACCATTTCAATTTCAGTGATCATGTGCTGAAAAACAGGATGTGTTGCCAGTCCATTTTCCAAATATTGATGAATGTTCAATGCAATCAAATATTCAAAAGTTTGTTCATTTTCCTGAGCATTTAACCAAGCTAAAAAATGTTCTGCTTTTGCACGATACTTTTTTTTAGGTAATGGATGCTGTTTCAGCTCAGGAAACCACTTTCTTAACTGTTTATAAATTTTCTTTTCATTCATATGAAAACCCTAATTATTTTATTCATTTTGCTTTTACTACTAAATGTACAGTCAATGCAGCAAAACTTCATTTCAAGTATCAATTAACGCTATGATTAGACATTATGAAATTTTAATGTGTAAATAATAATACACCTAACACAATAAGGACCTAACATGGCTCAATTTGCAGTGATTGGTTTAGGAAGTTTTGGTGCAACTGTTGCAACTGAATTGGTAGAATTAAAGCATGACGTGCTGGGTATCGATAGCAATAAAAAATATGTAGAAAACATTTCTGATGTATTAACCCATGCTGTCATTGCGGATGCAACGGACGAACACGTACTCAATGAATTAAACATTCAAAACTGTGATGCTGTTGTAGTGGCCATTGGGGAAGATATTGAAGCCAGTATTCTCTGTGTTTTACATCTCAAGAATCTTGGCATTGAAAAAATTTGGGTAAAAGCAAAATCAAAATCCCACCATATGATCCTGAGTCATTTGGGAATCAATAAGATTATTCACCCAGAAGAAGATATGGGCGTCCGTGTTGCACAGTCGCTCAGCTATCCAATGGTCAGCCGTTATATGTCTTTGGAAGATGATCGCTATATGGTAAAAATTGAGATTAAAGACAATTTACATGGCACTCGCTTTCAAACCATTTGTGAGTACAACTCAGAAATTAAAGTCATATTACACAAGCGTGGCAAAGATATTTTATATCAGGTAGACCCCAATTTGGTATTACAACATGGTGATATCATTGTGGTTGAGGGTCATTTGGAACAACTACGAAAATTATCGAATCGTTTTAAATAATATGAAAATAATACGAAAAAAGCCCAAAAATACGGTTAACTTAAGCCCTCCTAGCTTATTAGCACTCGGCTTTTTAAGTTTTATCCTCATTGGGACCTTGCTGCTCAAATTACCCATTGCCCATCATGGCGACTTGTCTTGGATACATGCGCTATTCACCGCAACATCGGCAGTAACCATTACAGGCCTGTCTGCTGTCAATGTTGGTGAAGCTTATACTGTATTTGGCAAAGTCGTCATTATGCTATTACTGCAATGTGGTGGTTTAGGTTTTATGACTTTCGCCATTTTAGCCGTGATGAGCCTTTCAAATAAAATTGGGCTAAAACAGCAAATTATGGCGCAGGAAACAATTGGACACACCAGTTTATCCAAGGTCTCTCATACGATTAAAGCGGTTTTGCTGTATTCGTTATTTTTCGAAGCCATCGGCACATGTATTCTCACAATTGCATGGATGCAAGAATATGACTTTTTAAAGGCTTTCTTTTACGCAGCCTTTTATAGTGTTTCTGCCTTTAATAATGGTGGATTTTCTTTATTTCCGAATAGCTTAATGGACTTTTCCAGTCACTACTTCATTACTTTTACCATTAGCATGCTGTATATCATTGGTGGGATTGGTTTCTTGGTCTTAATGGACATTAAACACCAAAGAAGTTGGAAAAAACTCAGCCCAAATAGCAAGCTAATTTTATTAACGATCACAGGTCTTAATCTATGTGCCTTTGTGGCATTTTGGCTATTAGAGGTCAATAATCCTCTTACACTAGCCCCAATGAGCACGATGGAACAAGCCGTTAATGCATGGTTCCATGCGACAGTTCCGCGCTCCTCTGGATTTAACAGTTTAAATGTAGGTGACATGACCGATGCATCTGCACTGGTGACCATGGTGCTCATGTTTATTGGCGGTGGCTCTTTAAGTACGGCAGGCGGTATCAAAGTCGGTACTTTTATTGTTGTCACCTTAAGCGTGATCAGCTTTTTACGCCGTGCTGATGAAATACGTATTTTTAATTTTTCTATCCCACAAAATACGTCATTCAAAGCTATGGCTGTAGTTTCTATTACCGCCATGTTGGTGTTTATTGGATTTTTATCCTTATTGCTGTTAGAACCTAAGCACCATTTCCTCGATTTACTCTTTGAAGCCGTATCGGCAGCCTGCACTGTGGGCCTATCACGCGGTATTACTTCCGACTTACAACCTGCCAGTCAAATTACCTTAATGCTGCTCATGTTTGCAGGTCGACTGGGTCCACTTACTTTAGCCTATATGATTGCCACGCCCAAAAAAACACGCTTAAAACATCCACCTACGGATATTCAGATCGGTTGAAGAATTCAAGATGCATCTCTACTCAAAAGACAAGATGTTTGAGAATTTAAGCAGCATCCAATTTTATTCCCTACAGACAAACCATGAACTAAGCGCAAATAATCAAGTTTAAAGTGAATACAGCGCAATTTACAATACAGAATACCGACGAATAAAAGACTGCAAAACAAAGTGAAAATAAACTACAAAATAATCCCATATTAAAGAAAAAGCCTGAAATTAATATTTCAGGCTTTTTAAAATTCAGATTGGAAATGATCAGTACCAATTGAGTAACGAAACCCCCAACCCGACATAGGTTGCACGATGATTATAATCAATCAAACTTTCCCCATAACCATCAAACAATTGAACATAGCCACGCAATTTACCACTAATTGGAAATGCCCAATCAAATTGAACTGCTCCGTGTGCATCATCACCACCTTTTAATGAGTGACGTAGCATCAATGAAAAATCATGGTCATTCCAACGATAGAATGCGGTTAAATCACCACGACCAATATAGTTTTTAATATCTGGATTATTATCATCTTTCGCATCTTCTTCAATGCGATACCAAGGACGTAACATCAAGGCAAAGTTATCACGTTCAAAACCTACATTAAACATAATGCGGTTCCAACTACGTGATAGTGGATCTGCTCGACCATTCGATTGATGATTTAGGGTTACACCCAATAAGCGCGCATTTAAACCCAATATTTCGTAATTGGTCCGAAACACCAAACTTGCTTCAGGTTCATAGTTGGTTTCACGAAAAGGACGTGATTCATCACCATTATAAACTTGCCAACGTGATGATTGTGTATAGCCCAACCAAACATCACCATTATCACCAAATAAATTTTCCAACGCTTTGGTTTTTAACGATAATTGAAATTTGGCTTCCATTGAGGTGAGGTTGAGTTCCTCACCAGTTGGCACAGTATTGTTTTCGTTCGGACTAGATGGTCGTTCATTTTTATCAGAAGTCCAAAATCCCGGCATCAGATAAACGGGCTGATGCGCACGAATATTCCATGTTCCAAGTTTACTGGCCGTCGACAATTCCCAACGCTTATCTAGCAAAGAGGTATTCGGGTTAATTGCTGGGCCTTCAGCAGCGAAGATATTACTTACACCATGACTAATTTTTTCTTTCAGCGTTTCTGGTTGGGTCGGTTCAGGTGTCAGTTCATTTGCAGCCTGACGTTCAGAAAGAAGTGCTGGTTTTTCTGCCTCAGGTACTTTAAACAAAGTATCGTAACAGACCAAACGATCAGCATTCGATTCTAATGCCACACAGGCTTCTGGGCTTGCTGGCGCAATCGAAGAATCTTGATTCATAGCATGTACATTCGCCACATACAATGAACTGAGCATGATCATGCTCAGTTGCAAAGTAGTGCGTTCAAATAATTTGAACGCCATAAACACACCTCTTATTTTTTATTGTATTAGTTAACCTGATAGATCTTGAAACCAAGCGCTAACAATTCATCTTTTTTCGCCATTGGCGCCACAACAGCCTTATTGGCTTCTTGATTAAGTAAATATTGTTCCGCTACACGCTTCAAATCATCTAATGTCACTGCCAACAAGCGTTCACGTAATTGCTTGCGGAATGCAGGTGTCCGTGCATGCAACAACGCATAGCAAGCAGTAATCGCTTCGCCCGCTGGTGAGCCGGGTTTATCCATAGAAGCAATGAGACCTAAAATGGCTTCTTCCAACTGATGTGCTTGTTGTTCAGTATTCAACAACCAAGCCACACTGGCTTCAAAATCATTAAATGTTTCTGCTAAGCGTGGGTCACGGTAGCTATAGAAGCGGAAAGAACAAGCATTGCCATCATAACTTGCGCCACCACCATAAGCTCCGCCTTTTTCACGGATTGCACTATGTAAGAAACCATTACGCAAATATGCTGCCAATACCATGAGTGGTGCTGCATCAGCGTGTGCGACATCTACAGCAGGATAGGCTGATGCACAAAATTGTACATTGGCTTGAATCAGCCATGCTTCATCTGCATCGGTATCGACCTGCTCAGCAGTTTTTAAAGTTACAGTGTGTTTAGGAACTTCTAACTTGTCCCACACATTTTGAACCTCTTCCACCAAGCGGTCTGATTGATGTTCTTCGCAGACCAACAAGAACTGTTTCGGTGCTTGTAAAAGTTTTAAATGAATCGCTTTTAATTCATTAATCAAATCATCATAAGCCGCTACATCTTTTTCAATACGACTAACCAAATCACCCAGCCAGTTTAATGCACCTAAACCTGTATTATGATAATCACGTTGTGCTAAAGCACTGTGGTTACGTCCCGCAATTTGCATGGCGTAACTATGCCCTGAACCCGAAAGACGCGATGCCCAACGCGTTTTACGTTGCTGTAATAACTCGACAATTCGATCTTTTTCGTCAAAACGTAGCTGTTCAAAAGCCAATTTTAACAAAGCAATACTGTCAAAATTACTCACCAACGATTTAGTGGTCAAAGTTAACCATGCACTAATCTTCTGTTTATCATCCACTTTAGAACGTAAAGAGGCACCCATACCCAAACCACCACTCACTGCGGTTTGCAGTTGTTGTAGCTCAAGATAATTATACTGACCCGCACCAACTTCACCCATCAAAATAGATAACAAGTTAAAGTATGGCGATTGCACTACATCTTGCGGAATTTCAATCAGCACCTGATTATAGTAAATACCATTGGTACCTGCATGATAAAGGTTTAACGGGTAGTCAATACGATTTGAGATAATCTCGCGTAACTGCCCTTGTACAATTTGTAGTTCCGCAGGTACATCTTCCAAGCCTACTTTAGGCAACAAATTTAAGTCATCAGGTGTATCTTGACGAACTTTCAGCGCTTCAGTTTGTGCTTGAATTTCTGCTTTTTCCGCTTCGGTCAGTTGTGCACCAATTTCGGCTAAACGAGCTTTTTCTGCCACCGCTTCCACCGCTGACTTGTTGGCATCAGGCACCAAGGTCATTTGCACGCGATGCGGGTTATCAAGCAAATGTGTTTTGATAAGATTTGATAGCCACATCGGATCCTTGAGTTCTTCTTTCACTGCAGCAATGGCTGAATCGACATCCCAAACCGTGATTGGATCGCTATGGTGAATGGCGCTGCCCAAACCATTTAAGATGAGGCTTAGACCATACGGCATGCCATCACCATTGATTTCACGTTGGTGTAATTCAATTTGATGTAAAATCGCATCGACCATGTTTTGATCGACAGGTTTCGAAGCCACTTCTTCTAAAACTTTAAACACACCTGCTTTAAACTCTGCCGCATGCTCAGGGTTTGAACCTTGTACGCCACAGTAGAAAGTCATTTCATAGTTAGAGTCATCTACACCCATAATTGGGCCTGTAGACTGCGCATAACCGCAAGTCTCTAAATAATGGCGTAGCGGAGAAGCCGAATCTTCCAACAATACACCTTCTACAAGGCGCATACCTAAACGTAGTTTGATCTCACTGGCTTTAGGCAATAACCATGAAATGATGTGATAAGTTTTGTCTTTTAAATCTTCTGCATCCACCGCATAGGTTTCAGTCACTTCAAGTGGCGCAGTCAGACGTCGTTCTTCTTTAGAAAACAGGGTTTCACCTTTTGAAAACTTCGCCAATGCCAAAGTTTCAAATTGTTCTTGTAAGTTGTAAGCAGGCTCATTACCAAAGGTCATGAAAACTGCATTACTTGGGTGATAATGTGACTTATAGAAATTAACTAACTCAGGGTAAGTTAAATCAGGAATGTCTTTAGGGTCACCACCTGAGTTGTAATGGTAAGTTGTTTCAGGGAATAAGTGATGCGCAAGTTGGTGATATAACTGATCTGAAGGCGAACTCATCGCCCCTTTCATTTCATTGAAAACCACACCTTTATATACAGGCTCACCATTTTCAAGCTCAATGCGAATCCCTTCTTGAGCAAAATCTAATGGATTTAAATTGGCTGCAAATGCTGCATCCAAATACACTTCAAGTAAATTCTGGAAATCTTTTTTATTCTGGGTTGCAAATGGATACGCCGTCCAATCCGCAGCGGTAAACGCATTCATAAAAGTATTTAATGAACGTCGAATCATTAAGAAGAACGGATCACGCACTGGGAATTTTTCAGAACCACACAATGCTGTATGTTCTAAAATATGCGCTTCACCTTTTGAATCCATGGGTTGGGTACGAAAAGCCACCAAGAACACATTTTCATCGTGGTTAGTCGCAAGATGATAATGTACAGCGCCAGTCACTTTATGCTGATACTCGGTCACTAAAATATCTAAGGCTTCAACATGGTGTTGACGAATCAACTGAAACGCGGGATGTACAGTTTGGGAAAGGGTTTCAGTCACATCTACAGTCATGTGCGCTCCTAATAATCTTTTAAATAAAACTGAAATGATTATAGCTTTAGTTTGAGCCATAATTCACGTATAAACCCGAGTATTTTATTCAGGTCTGGAACAATACACAGTAACACACTGTGCATTGTGTTAAATGCAGTAAATTACTGAAAAACTAGATTAAATATTTAAAGTAGTTATAGCTTGGATTATTTTCGACCCAAACATAGTTCTGTTTTTGATAAAAATCTGCGGCTAATCGTGTATCCGTATGTAAACAGAGCGCTGAAAAGTTAGGTTTAGCTTTATTTTCCAAGTATGCCAACAGGTCTTTTCCAACGCCATGTCGTCTATATTTGGGGTGTACATAAAAACGTCTTACTCGACCAATTCGGCTTTTTTGCCCATCTTCTTCACGTTGTTGATTTAATCCACCACACCCAATCAGCTTTTCACCATCATAAGCAACTAAAAAAAATTCACCTTCATCCTGAAATCTATTTTTGCCATTGGCAAATTCTTCAATTAAACGCTGAACAATATTGAATCCTTCTTTATTTGCAAGTTTGAGTAAACTATCAATCTGAGTGGGTAATTGTGTCGCTTCTTTAATGATGAGGTCCATGTTTTATCTATTACCTAACACTGGTTTTTGCCTATTAAACAATAAAACACAATCAATTACGCATAATCTTGAATTTTATTCACAAAACTTCTGCAATCCTGAGCATTGGTGTAAACTTAGCGTTTTATTTTAGATGTGATTGAACGACATGACCTCTGTTGATCTTTTTGCAATTGGTAATGCGCTGATTGACCAAGAATTTAAAGTTTCTGATGAATTTCTTACGCAACACAATCTGCAAAAAGGAACCATGCAACTCACTGATGGCGATCAACAAGCAAATTTATATACTCAACTGCAACAGTCTGAAGTTTATAAAGGTCAGGCTTCTGGCGGTTCTGCTGCCAATACAACCGTGGCATTTAGCGCACTTGGTGGTACAGCATTTTATGGCTGCCGCGTAGGTAATGATGAATTAGGTAAAATTTATTTAGACGGCCTAAACGAAGCAGGCATTCAAACCACCGCTAAATCAGTCAGTGATGGTGTAACGGGCACGTGTATGGTTCTGGTCAGCCCTGACTCAGAACGTACTATGCAAACCTACTTAGGTATTACCGCGGAACTTTCTGCAGAACAAATTGACTTCGAACCTTTAAAAAATGCGCAATGGCTTTATATTGAAGGTTATCTATCTACAAGCACTACTGCACGTGTTGCAGTCAAACAAGCCCGTGAAATTGCGCGTGCGAATCAAGTTAAAATTGCCCTGACATTATCTGATCCAGCCATGGTGCAATATGCGCGTGAAGGCCTAAATGAATTGTTAGATGATGGCGTAGATTTACTCTTCTGTAACCAACAAGAAGCCATGATGTATACAGAGACTACGACAGTTGAAGATGCATTGGCTAAATTGAAGCTACATAGTAAATACGTTGTAATTACATTAAGTGCAGAAGGTGCGATTATTTCATCTGAACAAGAAACCATTCGTGTGCCTGGTCGTGCAGTGACTGCGGTTGATGCCAATGGTGCTGGCGATGCATTTGCTGGTTCATTCCTATATGCATTGAACACAGGCGAAAATTTACAGACTGCTGCTGAACTCGCCATTTTAATTTCAAGTGAAGTGGTTTCACAGTTTGGTCCACGTCTTGCCAATCAAGACTATGCACAATTGCTAACAAACTTTCAAAAGAAGGAATGTGCCTAATGCATAAACTTTGTATGACCGAAGACATTCCAGAGCGTGAAGCACGTGCTTTTGAAACGCCGAATGGTGATACGATTTTTATTACACAGCGCGATGGTGCTTTTTTTGCCTATCAGAATGTTTGCCCACATCTACAAGTTGAACTTGAATTTCTTGAAAATCAATTTCTAGACCGTGATCAAGAATATATAGAGTGCTCTACACACGGTGCACTCTTTACCGTAGAAACGGGCGAATGCATATCTGGTCCTTGCCTAGGTCAGTCACTTGAAAAGGTCGAGATAACTGTGCATTCTGATGGTGGAATCTACCTACCTGAATAATATATGGAATTTGCCATGCTTGAGTTAATACACGATATAAATTTAATGCCGTTTCATTTAAGTTTATTAGCACTTGTATTACTCAGCTTGGTAGAAACCATTGGTTACTTTTTACACATTCAACCAAGCCAATTTTTGAAGCGTGTTATTCCTCAAAAACTCGCAGAAGCTCCCTTACTCAACGTAAAATTTTCCAAAATCTTAATTTTAGTCTTCCTGTTGATGAATTTCAGTTTTTCTGGCTATTTTCTTCAATTTAGTTATTTCGCACAACAAGAAAGTTTTTTACCAGCATATTACGTCATTCTTCCCGCATTAATTATCGCAATTTTCTTTACTGTATTTATGATTCATTGCCTAGATCAGGTGATTAGACCTACGCAAATGCAGCTCCAGTCTAATTTGTTGGGTAGACTCGCAACCATTTCAAGTGGTAATGCTCGACCAGGTTTTTCCGCCCAAGCTCGAGTTAGAGATGAATATGGTCAACTGCACTATGTACAAGTCGAACCAGAATTTGGCGAATTAGAATTTCAATCTCAAATTATTTTAATTCGCATTAAACATGCACATTACATCGCCAAAAAAATCTCAAAATCAAATGAACTTTTCTCTAACGACTTACACAAATAAGTAAGCTGTCGAATTCTTAGCGCTCTTCAAGCTTTAATCCTTGCGCTTCTATTCCCCCTTAATACTTTACTAAGTTTAATTCAGCGAATGAATCACAACAGCTCAAGAGCTTCTTGGGTCTGTAGGATAAAAAAAATTACAAATAAGCCTTCCTTACTCCTTTCAATTATGTGTATATTTATTAATCAATAATAAATAACATGAGCATTAATTCAGAAAACTAAATTTCAAACCAACTCTTTTAGTATAGTTTAATAATCAATCTATTTTTAAATAGACTAAAATAGTTTGTTTTATTTTTTTAAATATAAGCATTTTAGTCGGATTTAAACACATTAAATCACAACTGTTTTAGTCAGAAAAATAACATTGATTACCAGAATAAAAATAACACATTTAAATTTACAAGCTACTGATTTATATTAGAATAATAATATATTTTTATTTTAAGTGTATTTCCTATTTATTTTTTGTATGAAATTGTTTAATAATACTAAGTATGTTTCAAAACAGGCTTATTCCTATGAGCTTAGTTCCAAAAGATTTTAATCGACGCTTAGTCCGTGAAATAACAATCATATTAATAATTAAGGTTGTTATCTTACTCACGATTAAACACATCTGGTTTGATGCACCGACTATTCCCAAAAACTTTGACAATCAAGTTGCTGAGCGTATTGCTGGCAGTCCATCCCAAATCAAGGAGACACGTTGATGATTTCTGAAAGCGTGGTCGATCTTTCGCGGTTCCAATTTGCAATGACCGCGATGTATCACTTTATTTTTGTTCCACTTACAATTGGTATGGCTTTTATTCTTGCCATTATGGAAACGACTTATGTCATTTCTGGTAAAGAAATTTATAAAGACATGACCAAATTCTGGGGAAAACTCTTCGGTATTAACTTTGCACTCGGGGTAACAACAGGTTTAACAATGGAATTCCAGTTTGGTACAAACTGGGCGTACTACTCACACTACGTAGGCGACATTTTTGGCGCACCATTGGCAATTGAAGGCCTAATGGCTTTCTTCTTAGAATCTACCTTTATTGGCTTGTTCTTCTTTGGTTGGGATCGGCTTTCCAAAGTCCAGCATTTAGGTGTGACGTGGTTGGTTGCTCTAGGTTCTAATATGTCAGCCCTTTGGATTCTTGTTGCCAACGGCTGGATGCAAAACCCTGTTGGTTCTAAGTTTAACTACGAAACCATGCGTATGGAGTTGGTCGATTTTGGGGCATTAATTTTCAACCCAGTCGCACAGGTTAAGTTTGTACATACTGTTTCAGCAGGTTATGTGACTGGCTCAATTTTTGTATTGGCAATTTCAAGTTATTACCTGCTTAAAAAACGCGATGTTCCATTTGCTCGTCGTTCTTTTGCAATCGCAGCAATCTTCGGCTTGGCATCAACACTCTCAGTAATTCTACTTGGAGATGAATCTGGTTATGAGTTAGGTGATGTTCAAAAAACCAAACTCGCTGCTATTGAAGCGGAATGGGATACACACCCTGCACCTGCACCATTTACACTGTTTGGTATTCCAAATAAAGAAACCATGACCACGGACTATGCAATTAAAGTTCCATATCTTATGGGCCTCATTGCAACACGCTCGACAACTAAAGAAGTCACAGGCATTAAAGACTTATTAGTTCAACATGAAGATCGTATTCGTAATGGTATGGTTGCATATTCTCAACTAGAAAAGCTTCGTGCAGGTGACACATCTCCTGAACTTAAAGCTGCCTTCGAACATTCTCAAAAAGATTTAGGCTACGGTCTACTTTTGAAAAAATATACACCGAATGTTGTCGATGCTTCTGAAGCTCAAATTAAATCTGCTGCATTAGACACGATTCCACACGTACCAAGTTTGTTCTGGGCATTCCGTGCAATGGTGGCATCTGGTTTCTTAATGCTATTACTGTTTATTTTAGCAACTTTTGCAGTAGCTAAACGTAATGCTGAAAACAAACCATGGTTACTCAAATTCGCGCTTTTCGCTCTACCTCTTCCGTGGGTTGCTGCTCAAACAGGTTGGTATGTTGCCGAAGTGGGTCGTCAACCATGGACAATTGGTGAAGTGCTACCTACACACTTGTCAGCATCTAGCTTAAGCACTGGTGATGTATGGGGTTCTATCGCTGCTTTAGCTGCGTTCTATACTGTACTTTTGATTATTGAAATGTATTTAATGATCAAATTCTCACGCCTTGGTCCAAGTTCGCTTCATACTGGTAAATACCATTTTGAAAAACTTGAAGCAGCTCGCAATGAGGAGACTCAAGCATGATCGAATATGAATTACTCAAAATTATCTGGTGGGTTCTGGTCGGTGTCCTTCTTATAGGCTTTGCCCTCACCGATGGCTTCGACATGGGCTCTATGGCGATCATGCCATTTGTAGGTAAGACAGATGAAGAACGCCGTGCAGCCATCAACACGATTGCTCCGCACTGGGATGGCAATCAGGTTTGGTTTATTACCGCAGGTGGGGCTTTATTCGCAGCATGGCCAATGGTTTATGCAACAGCCTTTTCAGGCATGTATTGGGCGCTGCTATTGGTACTATTTGCCCTATTCTTGCGACCTGTAGGCTTTGACTACCGCTCTAAACTGCAAAACACGAAATGGCGTACGTCATGGGATTGGGGATTATGTATCGGTGGTGCAGTACCTGCTCTAGTCTTCGGTGTAGCCTTTGGTAATATGTTCTTGGGTGTACCATTTAGCTTAGACGACACAGTCCGCTCAACCTATACAGGTAGCTTTTTTGCCCTACTCAACCCATTTGCTTTAGTCTGTGGTCTAGTCAGCTTGTCTATGCTGTGTGCACATGGTGGTGCGTGGCTTATGCTCCGTACCGATGGAGACCTACGTAAACGTTCAGCACAAGCAACAAAACTTATGGGCATTGTTTACCTCATCTGTTTCTTGGGCGCTGGTGCTTGGTTGTACTTTGGTGGAATCGAAGGTTATACCTTAGTGACCCCATTTGACACCAATGGTGCTGCTAATCCATTGGCGAAAGAAGTCTTAACCAATGCCAATCATGGCTGGATGAACAACTACTCGACTTATCCAATCACCATGCTTGCGCCTATCGCGGGGATCTTAGGTGGTTTGATTGTGGTACTTGCAGCAGGCAAAAACAAAGCGGGCTTTAGCTTCTTAGGTTCAAGTTTAGCGGTCGTGGGGGCAATTTTAACTGCAGGTTTCGCTTTGTTTCCATTCTTAATGCCATCAAGTATTCAACCAGTTGCAAGCTTGACTATGTGGGACGCTGTTTCAAGTCAAACTACGCTTACTGTGATGACGATTGCTGCATGTATTTTTGTACCACTTATTTTGTGCTACACCACTTGGTGCTACTACAAAATGTGGGGCGTTATTACCAAGAAACATATTCAAGAAAATTCACATAGCCTTTACTAAGGCAATGCTTAGGAGAATAAATTATGTGGTATTTTGCATGGATTCTCGGTATTTTGATGGCATGCTTTGCTGGTGTACTCAGTGCCCTATATATCGAACATCATCAAGATTTAGATGAGGAATAAAACATGACTGAAGAAGTAGCAATGACAACAGAACAGCCAAAAAAAACCAATAAGTTTGTAATGGCAGTGTCCTTTTTGTTGGCATTGCCTCTCGCAGCAGTCCTGTTAGTTCATCCAAGTGCAATGTTGGATGCCAATGGTGAATATAGCCATCGCGCCATGATGTTTATCATGATTGGCATTTCAGGCGGTTTCATTTACGGCGTAGGCTTTATTCCTCGCTTTTGGCTCTGGAAGTGGCTATTTAGCCCTCTTATTGCTTGGCCCCTCATGTTATGGGGATATTACACTTGGTTTTTCGCCTAATAAAAAAGCCCTCATCATCATGAGGGCTTTTTTATGAACGAAAGCTTTAACTTACACACTTAATTAATTGTTGTAATTCAATACTCAATAATGGTTTTCCAACATTAGCATCAATAGGATATGGCTTCCGCAGTTGAGTTAAACTGTAGCCCCGACGCTGATAATAAGCAATAAGCTCAGAACGAATATCTAACACATCCATCATATACAAAGTGAGATTAGGTTGAATCAACAGTGCCTGTGCTTCTGCAAAAGATAATACTGTTTTACCAATTCCTGTGTTTTGAAAGATCGGATCTACACAAAAAGTTCCAATTTCGACTTCATTATGATTAAAAGTCAAACCAATACAAGCAACTATTGATAAGCTAGATAGATCATTGTCGATTTCGGCAACATATAAATAGAAATTCTGATCTACTAAAGCCTGTTGTAATTGCTGCTTATTAATTCTTTGCCCCGACACATAATCTGCTTCATTGGTCCAGCTCTGGATAGGATTTTCGCGATAAGCCAAATTAATTAAATGTAATAGACGGTCTAAATCGGTTAATTCTGCTTTCCGAAATTTTAATGGTTGCATAAAGTCTACCCTTGAATACTTATTTAAAATTTAGGTGTAAAAATTAACTCAAATCTAGTGATTGAGTGTTTCTTATGAATTTATAATGGCATTAATGCTTAGGCTATTTAAAATTAAGTTATAAAAAACCAGTTCAAGCGAACTGGTTTTTGTGCAAATTATTTGGGTTCAATCGGTGCAAAAGGTGCAACAACATCAGCATTCTGTGCACGATGACGCATGAAATGATCCATCAGCACAATCGCAAACATTGCTTCTGCAATTGGTGTAGCGCGCACACCAACACATGGATCATGTCGCCCTTTTGTAAGGACATCTGTGTTTTCACGATAAATATTAATCGTTTTACCAGGTGTGGTAATACTTGCAGTAGGTTTAAGCGCAATCGCAACTCGAATGGTTTGACCGCTGGAAATACCACCCAAAATACCACCTGCATGATTTGCCAAAAAGCCATCTGTGGTTAATTCATCACGTGTTTCATGCCCAAACTGTTCAGCAACTGCAAAACCATCGCCAATTTCGACCCCTTTTACGGCGTTAATTGACATCATCGCATGAGCAATATCTGCATCTAAACGATCAAATACTGGTTCACCCCACCCCACAGGAACATTTTCAGCCAAAATTTCTAATTTTGCACCACAGCTTGTGCCTTGCTCACGTAAAGAAGTCACTAAGGCTTCAAAACGTGATACTGCATCGACATCGCCACAGAAAAATGGATTATTTGGAACTTCATTCCAATCTAACTTTTCTGCTTTTTCGGTACCAATTTGGGTGACATGACCACGGATTAAAATTCCGAATTTTTCTGCAAGGTATTTCTTCGCAATAGCTCCCGCAGCAACGCGCATCGCTGTTTCACGCGCACTAGAACGACCACCACCACGATAATCACGGAATCCGTACTTTTGCGTGTAGGTGTAGTCAGCATGCCCAGGACGGAAAGTTTGTGCAATATTGCCATAATCCTTAGATTTTTGGTCAGTATTGCGAATTAACAAACCAATCGGCGTACCTGTGGTTTTACCTTCAAAAACCCCTGAAATAATTTCAACTTCATCAGGTTCTTTACGTTGCGTGGCAAATTTCGAGGTTCCCGGTTTACGACGATCTAAATCTTTTTGTAAATCTTCAGCACAAAGCTCAAGCCCCGGTGGAACGCCATCCACAATTGCCATCAAGCCTACGCCATGAGATTCACCACAGGTCGTTACACGGAAGAGTTGTCCAATACTATTACCTGCCATGTTCACGACTCCTTATGCTTGAACAGATTGAATGAATAAATCACGGAATTGGCGACATTGCGCAGCAGTTAAAGCAAAGATGCCTGAACCACCTTTTTGGAATTTTAACCAATGGAAATCGATGGTATTGAAGTTTTGTTTCATCGCCCATTCAGAATTACCGACTTCGATGACAATTAAACCATCTTCAGTTAAGTAGTCTGCGGCTTGTGCCAACATTTTACGCACTAGATCTAGACCATCTTGTCCAGCAGCCAAAGCCAACTCTGGTTCATGGCGGAATTCATCAGGTAAATCTGCCATGTCTTCTGCATCCACATACGGTGGGTTCGATACAATCAAATCATACTGATTTTCGGCAGGAACTTTCGCAAACAAATCTGACTCTAATAGCGCAACTTGGTACTGCTTGTCATGATGTTCGGCATTAATTGAAGCAACTTCCAATGCTTCTTTTGAAATATCTGTAGCATCTACTTCCGAATCTGGGAATGCATAAGCCAACGCAATGGCAATACAACCTGAACCAGTACACATATCTAAAATGCGTTGCGGTGTTTTAGGTTGAGTATTGACTGGAAGATTATTGTCCGCAGCACGCATTTCACCGTTTTCATCTAAACAGTAAGGTGCAAAACGGTTTTCAATGAGTTCAGCAATTGGCGAACGCGGAATAAGTACACGCTCATCCACATAAAATGGCTTATTAAAGAAATACGCCAAATTCAATAGATATGAAGTGGGTACTTTTTCATTAATACGGCGTTCAAGCAATTGTAGAAATTCTGCTTTTTCGCTTGCTAATAATTTTGCATCCAAAATTTCTGAATCTGCATTCCAATCCAAAGATAAGGTTTGTAATACCAATGCTGAACTTTCAGCGAAAAAGTCCTCTGTACCTTGACCTAAGTGTGCATCGTATTGACGTAATGCTGTTACCCCAAAACGGATAAAATCACGAATAGTGGTAAGGGTTTCAGCGGCTTCCTGTAAATGTTCAGGGCTAATAGTCGGTCGATCCACTTAAGGCGTCTCCAAAGTTCAGAATCATAAAAACGGCTTATGATACCTTGTTTTGCCTGATTTTATAATGCTTAACTTTGTTTCTTCTCTATTTCATTCGATTTTTCAACCACCTGCAATTTAATTCAGAACCAGCATTTATCCGACAATCACAGGCACTGTATTTTATAGGTTTGCATCTTAATAAACAGATACAAAACTTTAACCGTTCTCGCCAAAAGCAACTTGAATTAAGGACTCTCGAGACTTATATATAGCTCATTATTTACTCCTTTTCTTGATATGAGCTATAAACACAACAATCTTATGGCAATGCGCCAAAACTATTGGAGCAATGAATCGCCCGATATTCTTTCTGAAAAATTATTTTTAATGCAGCAACTGTCCGAACATCAGGTTTTTAACAGCCCGACTTTAGACGATGCAAAATATTTATTTTTCAGCCTACCAAGCATTGTGATTGTTAAAGGCTATGCACATGGTTTTACTCATATTAGTGTGCAAAACATGATTACGACCTATATTCAAAGCCATAAGGTTCAACTCTCGAACAAAGAATCACTAAAAATAAAATTTCACATGTGAATAGAATGCCCTGATTCTCTATAAATTTAGATGCAGTTCCAAAAAAACCGTGTCATTCAGCAAGTTGAACTTTTTTAATACGTGAAGACGCGTTAATATCCGTTACAATTAACTTTTCTGTGAATTGCTGATTAAGGATTGCATTGAATGTCAGATCAGAATGATAAGCTCAAACAACTTAAAACCTCCTCTATGGATCGTCGCTTATCTATTGCAAAAGCATCCTTACTGGCGGGAACACGTTGGGCAGCATCCAATGCGACATCAATGTTCTCAAGCGAAGCTGAAAAAGAAAAAAAACGTAAACAAGCCATGAAAGAACAGGCTAACTATTTAGTGGCTGAAATTGGCAAACTAAAAGGTTCGATTGTCAAAATTGGACAAATGATGGCCTTATATGGCGAACATTTTTTGCCAGAAGAAATTACTCAAGCGTTAAATACCCTGAATAACCAAACCGTTGCACTGGCTTGGCCTGCAATTAAGCAGCATTTAGAGCAACAACTGGGTGATAAAATTCATGACCTGACCATTGATCATGAGCCACTGGGCACAGCTTCATTGGCACAAGTCCATCGTGCAACGCGTAAATCTGACGGATTAGAACTGGTATTGAAAATTCAATATCCTGGTGTTGCCGATGCAATTGATTCCGATATGAGCTTGTTTAAAAACATGCTCAAATTGACCCGCATGGTTCCGCAAACCCGTGAATTTGATCAGTGGTTTGATGAAGTCCGCGAAATGATGCATCGTGAAGTAAGCTATGATATTGAGGCTGCAACCACCAGACGCTTTGCTGAACGCCTGAAAGATGATCCTCGTTATATCGTGCCAGAAATTGTTGATGAATTTTGTACTAACCAGATTCTATGCATGACGTTTGAACGTGGTGTGCCGATTAACAGCCCTGTGATGCTTTCCTTGCCACAAGATCGTCGTAATCTTTTAGGTGAAGCTTCTTTAGAAATTGCTGTGCGCGAAATTTTCGAATGGGGTGAAATGCAAACCGATCCTAATTTTGGCAACTACTTGGTTCGCTTAGGAGATGGGAAGCAACAACCTGATCAAATTGTGTTGCTTGACTTTGGTGCCATTCGTCAATTTGATCAGCACCTGCTCAATGTTGCTCGCAATCTTATTCATGCAGGTTATCTGCATGATACGCAAGCAATGGTGAATGCCATGACTGGCTATGAGTTTTTTGACTCAATCCCGCAAAGTATTAAACCTGATATGGCGAAAGTTTTCTTATTGGCAACCGAAGCATTTAGCTGCCCTGCCAATAACAAAGATTTGCCTGCTGGAGTGATGGATGAGCATTACCGCTACGACTGGAAGAAAAGCCTGTTACATAGCCGTGTCATGCAACAAGCGTCTAAATCAATGGCTTCCCGTTATTTCAGTGTTCCACCGAAAGAATTCATGTTTATTAGTCGTAAATTTATCGGTGCATATACCTTTATGACCGTGATTGATGCCAAAACCAATGTCCGCGACATGATTAAATCTTTTATTTAATTTACTCAGACTAGAATGGCAACTTTGTCATTCTAGTCAATACATACCCTATTATCACAATTTAACTATAAATATTAATAATATAAATCAGCACTTTAAGCTAAATCTCTATACTAGATTACCGTTTATCTTTGACAATTGAGTATGTCAATAATGACATAGTTTTTTATATAACGTCATGTCAGCATAAAAATAGCAATTATGCTTATATGGAACGAAAAATAATGACAAATATGGTCAATAAGGCACAAGGATTAGGTTTATCGCTCATTACAAAAATTGCTGGAAGCGACGTTCTGGATCAACTTAAGCTCAGAAAATTCTTAGAAAAATCATTATATCAAGGCTCTAAAACCAGTTTTAAAGCACTGAGCAAAACACAAAAGGTTTTTAATAGTGCGGAGCCTCATGCTAAACAACGCCTGCCTAGTCAGCAGAAGTCTCTGTTCGATCTAAGCTTAACCGCAGAACAGCAGATGACCTGCGATGCCATGAGTCAGTTTGCGACTGAAGTCCTCTACCCGCTTGCCCATCAAGCCGACCATCAAGAACAATTCCCTCAGCAACTCTGGGCGCACATTAATGAATTAGGCTTAAATTATTATGCATTACCTGAATCATTTGGTGGTGTTGCCACTGAAAAAGACATCATCAGTCATATCTTAATTGCAGAACATTTAGCCCAAGGCGATTTCAGCCTAACCGCAGGCATGCTCTCAACGTTTAGTGTAATTAATGCCATAACACAATGGGGTTCCGAACAGATACAAGAACGTTATTTATCTGCATTTGCTGAAGATAGTGAAGTCAGAGCCAGCTTTGCTGTCCAAGAAAATACGCCTGCATTCAATCCAATGCAGCTTAAAACCAAAGCCCTCAGCAATGGTGGTCAATTTTATTTAAGTGGTGAAAAAACACTGGTGATGCTGAGTGAAACTGCCGATGTATTTCTTGTAAGTGCTGAATTTCAAGGCCGACCAGATGTATTTGTGGTCAAACGCGATGCTTCTATTCGTGCTCAGAAAAATCCCGCAATGGGCTTAAAAGCCACGGAAACCATGACTTTACAATTTAATCAAACTCCTGCCGAACGCTTAGGCGACGATGACTTTGATTACACTGCTTTTATAGATCTAGGAAATCTCATGTGGTGTGCTATGGCCGTAGGCACTTGTGAAGCCGTAAAACAATATTGTATCCGCTATGCCAATGAACGAACGGCTTTTGGTGAACCGATTTCCCATCGTCAAAGCGTCGCATTTATGATTGCAGATATGGCCATTGAAATTGATGCTATGCGCATGCTGGTCTTAAATGCGGCAAGTTTGGCGGAAGCAGGTAAACCTTATCACCGTGAAGCGTATCTTGCTCGTCTACTCTGCGCTGAAAAATCCATGAAAATTGGTACAGACGGCGTGCAAATTTTAGGTGGACATGGCTTTACCAAAGAACATCCCGTAGAACGTTGGTACCGTGATTTACGTGCTACGGCGATCTTACATTCAGGTTTACACGCTTAAAAAAATAAAATAAAGGTATCGATCATGAACTTACAAAACCCTAAAAAATTTAAAATCTTACTCGACCAAGCCCATGAAGTTGCATTAAATGTATTACGTCCAATTTCACGCAAATACGACAAAGCCGAACATGCCTACCCGAAAGAACTGGATATGCTCGCATCATTACTCGATGGTATGAATGACGGTGGTGAAGGTATAAACGCTGGTGCTGCGGTAGGAAAACGCGGTTCACAAGACGACAGCAATAAAAATGGCGTCAATATGTCTACAGCATTAGGCATTATCGAAATGTGTTATGGCGATACAGGACTGTTACTGTCCATGCCACGTCAGGGACTTGGCAATTCAGCCATCGCAGCGGTTGCGAACGATGAACAATTGGAACGCTTCAAAGGCACATGGGCGGCAATGGCAATCACCGAGCCAAATTGTGGTTCTGACTCTGCTGCTATTCGCACCACAGCCACTAAAGATGGTGACGACTACATCTTAAATGGTGAAAAAATCTTTGTGACTTCAGGCGAACGTGCCGATTCCGTGGTGGTCTGGGCAACACTGGATAAAAAACTTGGTCGTGCTGCCATCAAATCTTTTGTAGTCGCAAAAGGCACAGCAGGTATGACAGTTGAACGACTAGAACACAAACTCGGAATTAAAGCATCTGATACTGCCGTGATTCGCTTTGACCAATGCCGTGTTCCTGCTGAAAACTTACTGGGGAATGCTGAAATTGATGTCGCAAAAGGCTTTGCTGGGGTGATGGAAACTTTTGATAACACTCGTCCTTTGGTCGCTGCGATGGCTATTGGATGTGCCAAAGCCTCTTTAGAACGCATCAAAGAAATTTTTCAGGATCAACTTGATTCAAAGTATGCTACCCCTTATTTGCAATGTTCCAACCTAGCAGCCCAGATTTATAAAATGGAAGCAGAATGGGAAGCCGCACGTCTACTCATGTTAAAAGCAACGTGGATGGCAGATAATAAAAAACCAAACTCTAAAGAGGCTTCTATCGCAAAAGCCAAAGCAGGTCGTGTGGGCAATGACATTACATTAAAGTGTGTGGAACTTGCAGCTTCTGTTGGTTATAGCGAAACAGAGCTTTTAGAGAAATGGGCACGTGATTCTAAAATCTTAGACATTTTTGAAGGTACGCAGCAAATCCAGCAATTGATTATTGCACGGCGTGAACTGGGTAAAAGTTCAAGTGAGTTAAAGTAAGTACTATCCGCTTAAAAATGCCCTTACAAATGATGGATTATTTGCTATAACAATCCATCATTTAAATACTTTACTTATCTAATGTTTCAAATTCGTGCGCTCCAAAAACAAGATAATCCTGCAATTGCCCAAATTATTCGTGAAGTGTCCAAAGAGTTTGGCCTTGCACCTGAATCTGGCTTTGCTGTTGCAGACCCTATTTTAGACAATTTATATCAAGTCTATAGTCAGCCCAATGCACAGTATTGGGTAATTGAAAATGCACAAGGTCAAATTTTAGGTGGTGGCGGACTTTCACCGCTTAGTGGTGATCATGCAACGCTTGAAATCCAAAAGATGTACTTTTTACCTGAAATTAGAGGCTTAGGTTTTGCCAAGCAAATCTTAGAACAATGTTTTAAATTTGCTTTGGCACGAGGCTATCGTTCCTGTTATTTGGAAACAACCGAATCTTTATGGCAAGCGGTCAAACTTTATGAAAAGTTGGGCTTTCAACACTTATCCGCACCCAAAGGCCATACGGGTCATAGCCATGCCTGTGAAATTTGGATGGAAAAAAACCTTTAAAATACGCACAAAAATGACATCAATCCCACTGAATTGATGTCATTGCTTGCTCAATTTTAAATGATGTATAAATCATTATGAGTTCAGTAATTTATCTATCACACCAAATTTCTTAAAAATCTTCGCTCTACGCTTAGGGTGAATATTGGCTTTATTTAAGTCACCACGATAATGTTCAAAGACGCGCTTATCCATCATTTTGAACCATAAAGGTGGAATCATCGCGGGGAGCAACATACTCGCATAGCCACTTGGCAGCTCTGGTGCTTCATCGAAATGTCGCAGAGCTTGGAATGGTCGTGTTGGATAAGCATGATGATCTGAATGACGTTGCAATTGATATAGGAACAAATTAGTCACAATGTTATTGTTATTCCAACTATGCTCAGGCATGGTTCGCTCATATTTGCCATTTTCATCTTTCTGGCGCAACAAACCATAGTGTTCAATATAGTTAATAATTTCAAACAAGCTAATGCCATATAAAGATTGTGTGAGTAAATATGGCGTAATACCTGCACCAAACATTTTGATCATGCTGGCATGAAAAGTGGCACTCATCCCCCAGCCTTGTAACAACTCATTATCCTTAGACCAAAACGTCTTGCCTTTACGCTTCAAACGATTACTTTCAATTTCAATTGCAGATTTAAACGAGCCAATCACGGTTCTAGGTAAAAACTCATAAAAAGTTTCTCCCATACGCGAGGATGCAGGGTCTTCTGGTGTTGCCGCACGTTTATGATGCCCATACGGATGCTCAATGCGAAAATGGTTATAGCCTGTCGGGACTAAGGCCAAATGTGACAGAATATGATCCAAGCGATCCGACTTATGGCTTAATTCATGGGCTGTATTGACCGCAACACCGTTAATTGCTCCCATAGAAACGCCCAGTAAAATTTTATCCAATAAAGACGTCTCTTTACGTCCCACCAAATAACACGCATAAACATTGGCTACATACTGAAGCGGAATAAAAGTTTTTACCAAACGCGCATAATAAGGATCTTGTTCTAATAATTTCACATCTTCAGCAGTCGGGTTATTTTGATCTTTACCAATGAATGCATCAATTGTAGGAATAATCACATGCAGTAATAACGGTCCACCCAAAGCAAATGCTTTTTTAAACGGACGTGGTGCAAACTGATAGCCTGCTAAAATTCCCATACCAATCACAGGTAAAGCGGGACTAATTGCCCATAAATAACGTTTTTTATCTAAAGCCAATCCAGATTTGGCTTGAAGCAATATTGAATCCTGTTCTGCGACTTTGACTGTTGCATTCATTTGCAAACCTTTCCTTCTTTTCTTGTTATGTATATATTTTCTTAATTGGCCCTTGATCTACAGTAGTAACCGTCCATAAAAACTATGTAATCGTCTTTGGCTTAATTTGATAAACAATGACCTATAAACTCATATTACCAACCGCTCATATTTGTATATTTCAGCAGATTAAAAAGAACCCAAAAACATGGATGCACTTAGTAAAATTTTTGATGATATTCATCTGAACAAATCAGAATATCTTTATTTAAAAGCTCAAGGAGACTGGTGTTTTCAATATCAAGACCAGAGTGCCATGGTCGCTTATGTTATGGTTGCAGGTCATGCCTTTATTCAATTAGATGCAACTACACAAGTTCAAGCCCGTGCTGGCGATTTAATTTTAATCCCTTCTGGTCGCAGTCATACTGCCTTTAATACGCCAAACCCTTGGGTTGACACATTAAATATTACCCATCGTTTCGATGAAACAGGTGAAAAAAGTATTTCATTTGGCTCTGGCGACGAAAAGCAAACCGTGATTTTGGCAATTCGCTGTCATATGGACAGTATTATGGCGCGACCGCTGTTAAATGCCTTACCTCAATCTATTCATTTACACCAGATGAATGGACAAACGATTCCTGAATGGTTACAGATTGGCTTGCAGTTTTTAGCGGTAGAAACGCTACAAGTCCAACTGGGTCGTGACAAAATTTTAGATCATTTGGTGAGTATTTTTTTTATTGAATGTGTTCGCGACTACATTTTACAGTTGAGTGATCGCAACAACTGGTTAACTGCACTCTCTCACCCTGAATTATCCAATGCCTTAGCTGCCATTCATGGACAACCTCAACACGCTTGGACAGTAGAATCGCTTGCAGAACAATGCTGTATGTCCCGCTCCAAATTTGCCCAATTATTTAGTCAAATTATTGGTGAAACACCACTCGCGTATTTGCAGCAACATCGGCTACGCATTGCATCACAATATCTAAGAAAAGGACAATACACGATTCAGCAAATTGCTCACTTGGTGGGCTATGCCTCAGAAACAGCATTCAGTCAAACATTTAAAAAACAGTTTGATCTAACACCCACTCAATACCGCCAACAATTTATGCAATAGCACAAATATGTCACACGTTACAGCAAACTTAAAATGGCTTGTACAGGATCTTCACTATTGCCAGAAAGTAGCTGTTTATGCATCGTAATGTGCTGCATAACCTGAATTTGTGCGACTTCAATATTCATGAGTTTTTCGATTTCATGCGCTAAGTTTTCTGGTGTTGCGTCGTTCTGAATCAACTCCCGAATCACTTTTTTACCTGCAATAATATTAGGCAAAGAATAATAAGGAATCTTAATCAACAATTTAGCAATAAAATATGTCAAAGAATTGAGCTTATAAAAAGTCACCATCGGACGGTGTAACAGCATCGCTTCTAAAGTTGCGGTGCCTGAAGCCAAAGCCACAATATTAGCTGCATTCATCACCTGACGACCAATTTTAGACTCTGTGTCTGTATTTTCCAATAAATGCACTTTAGCGCGGAAAGCATCGGAATAATGTTGCAGTAAATGTTCAATTTGCTGTTTACGTGCATCATTAATCGCTGGAATAAGAAATTCGTAGTCTGGATGTTTTTGGCTCAGAATTTCCCCTGCTTTGAGTACCAATGGACCTAATCGTTCGACTTCACCACGGCGACTGCCTGGTAATAATGCAATATGCTTTTGATTCGTTGCTAAACCGAGTTCTTGCTTTGCTTCGATCAAATCATTTTTTAAAGGTAATTCACTCGCTAAGGGATGACCGACAAAGGCAGCAGACACATCAAATTTTTTAAAGAATGCTTTTTCGAATGGGAATAAGCACAACACCAAATCAATATTTGCCTTAATTCCATGTGCACGCCCTTGTCGCCATGCCCAAACAGAAGGACTTACATATTGAACGGTTTTAATCGGCAATTGCTTTTGCTTCAAACTTTTCGATAAGCGCAAATTAAAATCAGGTGCATCAATGCCAATGAATATATCGACAGGATTTTTAGACCATTTTTCGACAAGCCCATCCCGCACGGCAAATAACTTTTTGATATCTTTTAAGACTTCAACAATCCCCATGACCGATAAAATATCCATCGGGTAGTCACTTTGAAAGCCTTCCGCGATCATTTGAGGACCGCCTATTCCTTCAAACTCAGCATCGATACCTTGCTCACGAAAACTGCGGATTAATTTAGCACCCAAGGTGTCTCCTGAAACTTCACCTACAACAATGCCAATTTTTAGTTTTTTGTTGTTCAAGACTTTATGCTCTGTTCAAAGTTAAACGTCTAAATATTCTAGCATAGCTATAACTTTTGAAAAATTTCAACAATATGCCAAAACAGCACTACCTACCTATTTATAAATCTAATTTAGCTATGAGATTATTTTTTTAATCAATATTTACAATAGTTACACAATTGAACATCACTAATGGTAACAATAGAATTAATGATAATTATTTGCATTAATGTTCATCCATGTCTAAATCTCCGACTCTATTTAAATATTCCTTACTTGCTCTCACGATTGCACATATCAATCTTAGTTTTGCTGAAGATGATGTTGCAACTTTGTCTACTATACAGTTACAAGCAAATTCATCGGAAAATCAAAGCTCTGAACAGAGCAAAGCATATACAGTTAAAAAAAGTAGTAGTGCAACCAAACTGAATATTGATACTCAGGAAACGCCTCAGACTGTCAATGTAGTGACACGTCAGCAAATGGATGACTTCAACCTTACGTCAACGCGAGATATTTTAAACAATACTCCTGGTGTAACGGTGACTGGTCTGGAAACCAATCGCACAACTTATACAGCACGTGGTTTTGACATTTCAAATATATTGGTTGATGGCATTGGTATTCCACAGGTGGATAGCTACAACTACAACAATAGTGATGCCGACAGCTATTTCTACGACCGTATTGAAGTGGTAAAAGGTGCAGATGCCCTCACCAATGCATTAGGAGACCCAGGTGCGACGATTAACTACATTCGTAAACGTCCAACCAAAGAATTCCAAGCCAATGCAGGAATTAGCTATGGTTCATGGGATACTCAACGTTATGAAGCCGATATTTCAGGGTCACTGACACAAGATGGGCGTCTGCGTGGGCGTTTGGTTGGCTATGAAAAAACGGGCAATTCATATTTAGACCGTTATTCGGAGGAAAAGAATGGCTTTCAAGGGATTCTTGAGGCAGACCTTACCGATTCTACACTAGCTTCCGCGGGCTATTCTAAAACACGCCAGTATGCCAATGGCTCTCAATGGGGTGCATTACCTTTAGTCAATTCTAAAGGTGAAGCTTTAAGTTATTCACGTAGCTATAACTATGCACCATCATGGACATACTACGATTGGGAAATTGACAACTATTTCGCCAATATCGAACAACAGCTTGCTGGTGATTGGAAATTAAAGCTAGGCTATAACCTCAAAGAATCTGAAGTTCGTGACAAGATGCTCTATTTAAGTGGATCGCCTTCTGCCACGGACAATACTTCTGGCATTTATCTCTACCCTGAGATTTACAACCAGAAATTCAAAGAAACTACGGCAAATGCTGATATTCAAGGGACTTTCCCATTGTTTGGTCAGCGCCACGAAGCCAATATTGGCTATAACTGGTCGAAGTATACTGCGCAAAGTGTTTATTCTTATGGAAGCAGTTTAGGCACCTATACGACAGATCAGGCAAGTTGGTCACCTGAAGAACCATCATGGGGCGAGTTCTACACCGCTGCGCCAGAAGAACGGGTGATGAAATCGGTTTACACCGCTACCCGCTTACATCTAAATGATGATTTAAAACTGCTTTTAGGAGCAAACTACACTGAAATTGACACACTTGAATACAATGAAGATAAAGTTTCACCTTATGCGGGTTTAACCTATAACTTCACACCTGAATATACAGGGTATATGAGCTATACCTCTATCTTTAGACCACAAACCGTAATCGATCTAGCCACTCAAAAAACTGCTGTTCCTGTAGAAGGCGAAAGCTATGAAATCGGGGTTAAAAGTTCATGGCTAAATGGAGCACTCACAGGTAATCTTGCTGTATTTAGAACCGATGAAGATAATTTTGCACTCAATCCACTATGGGATGTAGCATATAACAAATATTCTTCAGATATTGGTACAGTCCGTTCTCAAGGTGTAGAAGTTGGATTATCGGGTAAAGTCACAGATAATCTAGATCTTGTCTTTGGTTTCTCTACATTCAGCCTGAAAAACATGGAATCAGGTGAAAAAGCACGTGTCAATATTCCAACCCAAACCATCAATGCTTTAGCTTCTTATACTGTTCCACAAATTCCTAAACTTAAACTCGGTGCAAGCATAAAATGGCAAGATGATATTCAAGACACTTCTTATTCATCTGTTACACAGGATGCTTATGCCTTATTCAATTTAATGGCAAGTTATGAAGTAAATAACAATCTGTTAGTGCAAGTAAATGGTAATAACCTAACCAATGAAAAATACCTCACGGGTCTTTATGGCGGTCAAGGTTATTACGGGGCTTCTGCAAATTACACAGTTGCTTTAAAATTTAAGTATTAATGAACCCGCCAAGTCTGAAGCATCAGGCTTGGTTTTTTTCATTTCCATAGCGATTCATTTTATGAGTAAAGCACAATCCCTTTCTCTGACCTACCGTATTCAAGTGCTGTATCGTTTTGTTATCGCCTTCATACTCGGTTTTATCTGTACCGCTTTACTCAGTTTAACCTTAACCCATCTGTTTCATCTGAGTTTACCCAAAGCAGAATCTATCTTTCTGGCGGCGTTCATCAACCTTATTTTTTATGTTTTTTTTGTGATGACCTGTTTCTGCATTCAATCACTGAAGAAGCTCACTCTCATGAGCACGGCATGTTGTGCTGTTCTTTTTGTATTATTTCTTGGAGTAGGCTAATTCATGCATAAAAGTATTCGACAATCAATGGCATGGCTACATTCTTGGACAGGTCTGCTGCTAGGATGGGTCATATTCGCCATATTTCTGATGGGCACGGCATCATATTATCGCCATGAAATTAACTTATGGATGCAACCCCAACTGGCAAAATATGAGATTCAACAACAAACCGCCATTCTCTCTGCAACAGACTATTTGCAAACGCATGCACCCGATGCAAAATCATGGTTTATAGGTATTGCCTCAGCCGAATCACCCGTCAATCGCATTTATTGGCAAAAAGCAGATGGCAGCTATGAAAGAAAAACTTTAGATGCCAACACAGGAAAAGAACTAAGCCTTTCAGCCACAGAAGGTGGCGATTTTTTCTATCACTTCCATTATCAACTTTTTGGGCTACCCGTTAATATCGGACGACTTGCAGTTTCTATCGCTGCCTTTATTATGTTGATCGCCTTAATTTCGGGCATTATGACCCATAAAAAGATTTTCACAGATTTCTTTACTTTACGTACTTTTAAATCTCAACGTTCTTGGCTCGATTTTCATAATGTATCCTCCGTGATTGCACTGCCTTTTTTCTTGATGATTACCTTTACGGGTTTAGCAATTTTCTTTTATCTGTATCTTCCGTGGGGTATGAAAGCGCTTTATCCTGAAAATCCATATCAGTATTTTACTGAAATCCGCACCAATGTCGTGACACAAAACACCTTAATAACACCTCAGGCTAATTTGCCAATGTCCGAATTACTGCAAAAAGTAGAACAGCATTGGGGCAAGCAAGAATTGCGTTCAATTTCGGTACAAAATCCAAATACTAATCAAGCTTTGTACACGTTTACACAACTCCAAGATCATAGTATTACGGGCAATCAACCGCAAATTACCTTACGTGGGCACGATGCTTTCACTACAGCCGCAACACGTAATGATAGTGCTGTTGCCACTTTAAGTTTTGGCGTGTACGGCTTACACATGGCGACCTTTGCTCAGCCCTTATTACGTCTGGCTTTCTTTTTTTCAGGGCTGCTCGGGTGTTGCATGATTGCGTCAGGGCTATTGCTATGGAGTTTAAAACGACAACTTCAAAATAAAACTCAGCAATTCCACTGGGGTCATTATCTTGTTGATCGACTAAATGTCGCAACTTTTGTGGGTTTACCCCTCGCCATGATGGGTTATTTCTATACCAATCGTTTGGTCTACATGACTGCTGACATGCCCAACTATGAAATCTATAGCTTCTTTACCCTCTGGGGCTTAAGTCTAGCGGCAGCGCTTTTCACCCCGAAACAATGGCTGTGGCGTTCTCAACTGGTGTGCTTAATTGTTTTGGCGGCATGTTTATCCATGTTCGACCTATTTTATTTGGTTCAGCATCAATATATCCATAGTCTTGTGAGCTATTGGACTTTCTTCCGAGTAGATCTATTTTTTATTTTACTGGCTGTTTTGGCCTATTTTATTCTTAAAAATATTCACCCCATTCAAACAACGGCTAAGCAAAAAATCATCAAAAAGCTTTCTTCGGCACAACAAGGAAATGCATCTTGATGATTCTATTTAGTTTGATATTTATCCTTTTAGGACTTTGGATCTTACACTTACTCAGCAGCAAGCAAATTGCAAAAACCAAGCAATCTTCGTTGCATATTTTGACGCAATTTCCATTGATGAGTCGGTGTGGGGCATACCTTCTATTTTTTAGTGCTGCTGTCGTTTTAATCGCCCATTACGGAATATCAATTGGTTTTATTAGCTGGTGGATCTTCGCCAGCCCAGTAGCCTTTATTTTAATAATGTATATCAATGATTTAAAAAAGAAGCCTGCAAAAAACTAAATTTGGTATTTGCATGATTTCATACAACGCTAAAGATGGCTTTAGCGTTTTTTTGCATAAGTAAATCACTTATCAAGACAAACACTTATCTCAAAAAGTCATAACATATGCATGGTTTATCATATTTGGCTTCTATACATGTTTGGTTCTCTTGAATATATTCTTGCAGGCGTTTTGGTTGGGTTTTGTGTAGGTATTACCGGTGTAGGTGGTGGTTCTTTAATGACCCCTATTCTCATTAGCCTGTTTAAAATTGAGCCACACATCGCTATCGGAACCGACTTGTTGTATGCATCGATTTCTAAATTCTGTGGCTCGATGGTTCATGCCAAAAAAATGAATATTGTCTGGCCCATCGTGATTTGGCTTGCTGTCGGCAGCCTTCCAGCATCTTTTGCAACACATTGGCTACTTGAGAATTATTTAAGTCAGTCCACACACTATAAAGCTGTGCTGACCATGGTTTTAGGTTTTATGTTGACCTTAACTGGGGTATCTATCATCTTCCGTGGGCATATTGAACGTTTCTTCAATAAATTCCGTAAAGATGCACAACTAGACATGACCGAAGACTTGGAGAAAGTGAACTTCCGAGCAAAAGATAAACGGGCTTATATCATTATCATGGGTGTAGTCCTTGGCGTATTTGTGACTTTATCCTCTGTGGGTGCAGGTGCCTTTGGTATCATGGCACTGGTTATTATGTTCCCCAATTTACCGATGATTCGTATCATTGGTTCAGATGTGGTTCACGCTGTCCTACTCACCCTTGTGGCTGGTCTTGGTCACATGAGTTCTGGTAATGTCGATTTCGCACTTTTAGGCTGGTTATTGGTTGGCTCAATTCCTGCGATTATTATCGGCACACTGATCAGTTCTCGATTGCCAGAAAAAATTATTCGTAAAATTTTAGGTATTACGCTTTTTGCGTTGGGTGTGAATTTTATAATCCATCCTGTAAAAGCCAAATCTGTTCAAAAACCAACCACCGCAATGGTTTATACTGTGGAAAAATCACACAGCATTTAAACTATCTCTGTGGATAATTGGATTATTTCACGGTTTTATTGGTCTTTTGTATAGTAAAAGGCTAATTAAATCGTGTTATATTCAAGCAACTAAAAAACTCTTGTATGATCGATCTAGTGACAGCAATGAATACACAACAGCCAACCCCTATTACTCAATCAGACATTGAAGACTTAAATGTGAAAAGCATTCAGCCTTTAGTAACTCCTGCAGAACTAAAAAAAGAATTGCCATTAACAGGAAATGCATATCACACCGTACTTAAAGGTCGCGACACCATTCGCAATATTTTAGATGGTAAAGATAAGCGTCTTTTTGTCGTAATTGGTCCTTGTTCTATTCATGATACAGTTGCTGCACATGATTATGCGGATCGTTTAAAAGTACTCAGTGAACAAGTTAAAGATACGCTTTATATCGTGATGCGCGTTTATTTTGAAAAACCGCGTACCACGGTAGGTTGGAAAGGCTTAATTAACGATCCAGATATGAATGACTCTTTCAATATTGAGAAAGGTTTGCGTATTGGTCGTCAATTGCTGTTGGAATTGAATGAAAAAGGTTTGCCTTGTGCCACTGAAGCACTCGATCCAAACTCACCACAGTATTATCAAGATTTAATTTCTTGGTCTGCGATTGGTGCACGTACCACTGAAAGCCAAACCCACCGTGAAATGTCTTCAGGACTTTCATCTCCTGTTGGTTTCAAAAATGGTACAGATGGTGGTTTAACTGTTGCAACTAATGCGATGCAATCGGTTAAACATGGTCATAGCTTCCTAGGTTTAAATGAACTTGGTCAAGTTTCTGTGATTCGCACCAGC
This sequence comes from Acinetobacter tibetensis, assembly GCF_023824315.1. NCBI lineage: Bacteria > Pseudomonadati > Pseudomonadota > Gammaproteobacteria > Moraxellales > Moraxellaceae > Acinetobacter > Acinetobacter tibetensis. The sequence continues at coordinate 1,825,628 of NZ_CP098732.1, forward strand.
GGCAACCCATATGCACATGTGGTATTACGTGGCGGTAATGGCAAACCGAACTATGATGCAGGTTCTGTAGCAGAAGCTGAAAATGCATTAGCGAAAGCCAAGGTCAGCACCAAAATCATGATTGATACCAGTCATGCCAACTCAAATAAAGACCCGTTCTTGCAACCGCTTGTTCTAAAAAATATTACTGAACAAATTTTGGATGGGAACAAATCCATTGTCGGTATTATGGTTGAAAGTCACTTAAAAGGTGGTCGTCAAGATATCCCTGAAAACTTATGTGATTTAGAATACGGTAAGTCAGTCACAGATGGCTGTATTGACTGGGATACAACAGAAAAAGTATTGCTAGAAATGCACAATGCTTTGAAAGATGTACTACCAAATCGCTAAGCATCCAAGCGCCATCCCCTAGGATGGCGTTTTGTTTTACTGCCAATGAAAAGTCACCGTTATGAATCAACTTGAAAACGCTTTAACTCACATTGACCATTTCCAGTTTGTCCATGAGCATTTATTTAGTTCTGGTCAACCGACAGTTGAACAGTTAAAACACATCAAAGAATATGGCGTCACAACTGTTATTAATCTTGCTTTAAATGATGCAGAAAACCATCTTCAGAATGAAGACCGTATTTGCTTAGAACTAGGACTCAATTACGTTCATATTCCTATTCTTTGGGACACACCTTCTGATGAGCAATGCCTCTTAGTTTTAGACATGTTGGATCATTTGATTCAAGAGCAGATGGTTTGGGTTCATTGCGCCCACAACCTTCGTGTGAGCAGCCTAATCTATCTTTACCGCCAATATTATATGGATATGGATATCGCCAGCGCTCAAGATTTATTACATGCAGTTTGGGAACCAAACGAGACATGGACAGGACTGATTCATGCTGTAGCCCTACAACTCCAAGGTCGTAAAGCTACTAAAGATCTACAACAGTCACTGATGGGTGCAGGTCATTTGGCTTGATGGCTAATCAAAACTGTAGCAGTTGCCAAAATACCTTCTTGACGGCCAGTAAAACCCAGTTTTTCTGTGGTTGTTGCTTTAATACTAATCTGAGTAACATCCACATCTAAAACATCTGCGACAGATTGACGCATCTCTAAATTGTACTTCGCTAACTTTGGACGCTCACAGGCTACCGTCATATCCGCATTATTCAACACATAGCCACGATCTAAAATGAGCTGATAGACGTGTTTTAACAGTACTCGACTGTCTGCCCCTTTAAATTCAGGATCTGTATCTGGAAAATGCTGCCCAATATCGCCCAATGCAAGTGCACCCAATAATGCATCACAGAGTGCATGCAGCACAACATCACCATCGGAATGTGCTTTTAAACCGTGTGTATGTGGAATTTTAACGCCAGCCAAAGTAACAAATTCGCCTTCCTCAAAAGCGTGTACATCCATTCCTTGACCAATTCGAATATGTGCGACCATTCAGTTACGCTCCTTCAGAAATAAATGTTTGAAATCTTGTATTCAGTGTTTCGACTTCGTTATAGTTACACCAGCACAGTGTTGTGAAAGTATAAGTCATCATGTTGTTGAATACAGACATTAAATTCCTTAAAACTATAGCATCTTTCATTGGTATGGGTTGTATATACACTAGCCTGACTTACGCTCAGGAAATAGATTGTAGTAAAACTGATACTGCTACAATAAAAACGATGTGTTCTGGCAGTTTCGAACAACAACGGCAGAAACTCAAAAACCAATATCTCACTGCGTTTTTAATCAGTGATGCACCCTTACGATTACTCGATGATACACATAGCGTATGGCTCAACCGTATACAACAATGCAAAACAGAATCATGTTTTACACAGCAATTTGAGCTTCGCACTGATGATTTAAATTTTTATACCTCATTAAATCAGAGTTTGACTCAACATTATTTAAAATTTGAAAAGGGTAAACTTGCACAACAGCCCATTCACCTACAAGTTCATCAGCTTGGTAAAGACAGTATTAAAATTGAAGGAATTGCCTACCGTAATCCAAACAACAAGAAGGAAACTCAAACCATTCCTTTCTTGGCGTACACCACCCCAGAGAAAAAACAAAATATTGTCGACAATGAACATGACTGTAAATATCAATTTGATTATTACAAAGCCATTTTAACTGTCAAAACCCAACAAAAAGGTTGTGAGCGATTTACTGGTGTTTATCGCCTTTATGATTAAAGACAGTTTTAAAAAAATAAAAAAGCACAGATATTTGTCTGTGCTTTTGATTCAACATGAGTACATCAAGCTGGATAAGCCGATGCAATTTCTTGACTGATCATCACTGCTGTAGCGGCTGACAAAGTCCAACCTAAATGTCCATGCCCTGTGTTATAAAATACGCGGTCACGTCGTCCACGTCGAACGATTGGCATCATGTCTGGCATCATTGGACGTAAGCCCGCCCAAGGCACAACACTCTGAGTGGAAATATCAAAATTTTTATTTGCCCAATCTACCAAAGGCTGAATCCGATCGGAACGAATATCACGGTTATACCCATTAAACTCCGCAGTCCCTGCAATTCTTAATCGGCTAGCACCTAAACGTGACGTGACAATTTTGGCACTTTCATCCAGCAAACTTACCCATGGTGCATGTTGCACACTCTGCTCATCATCCAAGTTAATGGTAATTGAATAGCCTTTTACAGGATAAACATTCACTTTATCACCCAGTAAATGTGCCAATTGATAGCTACCCACACCACCACACACCAACACAGCATCTGCTTCAAAATATTCTGATGCCTGCTCTTCTGGGTGCATATTTTCAGTGCTGCCTTTACAAATGACTGTCACGCCTTTCTCATGATGTTGCACGTCGGTGACGTCTAAACCAAAGCGATATTTCACCCCATATTTTTCTGTTACCTTGGCAAGACCATTGGTAAATTTATGAATATCTCCTGTGGCATCACCCGGACAATAAAAGCCGCCATAATAGTCACCTGTTAAACTCGGCTCAATTTGCTTAATTTCTTCAGATGTTACTGCATAACGCTCTAATCCACCTGTGCAAAGCAATTCATTGACACGGGTTGCGACTTGATAATCTGTTTGGTTGTGGTAAAAATGTAGAATGCCTCTTTTTTCTAAATCAAACTGAATCTGTTCCTGTTCAGCAATATCAAATAAGCGTTTACGCGCCATGAGTGCTAATTTCACCGTATCACGGGTATTTTCTTCATAGTGTTTAATATTGCCCAAAAATTCGACTAGCCATGCATATTTATGCAGATCAAACGACGGATTGAGCAACAAAGGCGCATCTTTACGGGACATCCATTTAATGCCTTTCAATACAGTGGATTTTTGATTCCAGACTTCTGCATTACATGCTGAAAGCTGACCACCATTGGCAAAAGAAGTTTCCATTGCAGGATAAAGATGTTTATCGATGACTGTCACATCATAGCCCAATTGTGATAGTTCATAAGCTGAAGTTACCCCAGTAATTCCAGAGCCAATAACAATAATATGTGGCATAAAGCACTCCTACGAAATGCATGCATTCCTTGTGTTGTGCCCCATCTGTCATTGGTACCTGAGAGCTTCGATCATATGCAACATATAACCATCCCCTTCGGTGAGTGCCTTTTTTATCTTTATGCACTTCTCTCCAGATTTTGAAATTATTACAGTCCTTCTGCCTGAGAGTTTCCGGGGTCGTTGCTCCTTCGGCGAGCACATCACTGTGCTTCTCTCCTGCAATAATTGCTTCTTATAATATGAGCAATATATATACCATTTTCGAGTGCGAAATATACAAATTTAGTAATTATTTATGAGAAAGTACTTAAAGATTTTTATTCCAATAAAATTCATATACTTAAAAAAATAATATTTGATTCTGTTTTATCTACATGATGCAATAAAATTGATTTCAACCTATAAAAAAAGCCCCAAATGGGGCTTACGCATTTTAACGGTGCGTATGAATGGACATCACAATTCCCATACCAGCAAGCAGTGCAATCACCGCCGTACCGCCATAACTCATCAATGGTAATGGATCTCCTGTCACAGGAAGAATTCCACTAATCATGCCCGAGTTGAGAAATACAAAGAAGAAGAACGTTAAACCAATGGCACTTGCCAGCAAACGACCATAGTTATGGAAGGAGTTTAAACCAATCATCATGCAACGGAAAATAATAGCTGCATAAAGCGCAAATAGGAACATAACACCTAAAAATCCGAACTCTTCTGAATAGGTCGATAAAATAAAGTCGGTATGATGTTCAGGCAAATAGCCCAAATGCGACTGCGTTCCCCCCAAATAGCCCTTCCCCATTAAGCCACCAGAACCAATTGCAATCTTAGACTGGATAATATTCCAACCCGCACCTAAGGCATCGGATTCTGGATCAAACAGAGTTAATACACGCTTCTTTTGGTAAGCCTGTAAGACATACATCCATAAAACAGGCGCAGTAACAGCGAATGCCATAAAGGCTCCCAAAATGAGCCTCCAAGACATCCCACTCAAAAAGAGCACGAAAATTCCGGGGATAATTAAGCCAATGGATAAGTCGGGTTGCAAGGCAACCAATACAAAAGGCACAAACATAATCACCAATGCCCCCAAAATATGAATCAGTTTCGGTGGAAATGGCTTTCTAGCAAAATACCATGCCATCATTAACGGCATCGCAAACTTCATAAACTCACTGGGTTGTACACTGCCAATACCGGGTACAGTCAACCAACGTTTAGCCCCTAAGCGGGTATCGCCTATGACAAGCACCAAAACCAACAACACAACTGAAATCAGATAAAAATATGGACTGGTGGCCTGATAAACCTTCGGTGGGATCTGTGCGCAAATAAATAACAGAATAAAACCCACACCAAAACTGGTGGCCTGACGCAATACCATTCCCATATCTTCAGCAGTGGCACTATAAACTGCCATTAAACCAATAATAGAATTTACAACCAACAATCCCAACAACCAAGGATCAAGATGTAAACGGTGCCATTTGGAGGAATCGTCTTTAATACTTCGACCATCACGTAAGGATTGGCGTAAGAAACGATACTGTTGAGAAGGTATCATCTGATGAGGCAATACAGCTAAAAGTGAGCAGAGTATAAATTTAAACTGCGAGAGAGTGAATGCTTAATTCAACGTTCAGGATAATTATTTCGTAAACAATCACAGCTACCGCATAAAATTTTTAAATTAGTTTTGCGATTGGGTAATCAAACGCGCCAACTGTAAGTCATCTGGATAGGTAATTTTGATATTATCAGAACGCCCCTGAACCACATGAACAGGATGTCCCGCGTATTCCAAGGCACTCGCTTCATCAGTAATCACTTGCTGGTCTTGCAAAGCCAGCTCAATCGCTTGTTTTAATACACCCAGTTTTGCCATCTGCGGAGTTTGAGCTTGCCATAATAGATCACGGCTCACTGTCTGACTGATGATCGCTTCAGTTTCAACTCGCTTCAAAGTATCACGGACTGGAATAGCAAGAATAGCAGCTTGATCTGTTTCAATCGCTTTATGAACCAATGTATTTAATACAGGCAAAGTAATGCATGGACGTGCTGCATCATGCACCAGCACCCAGTCATTTTCATCTGTGATTTGAGCAAGATAATTTAAAGCATTCAGTACAGAATCAACTCGTTCTTGACCACCCGCACAAAAATGTGATTTTTCTGGAGCCACCAAAGCCAAGCTTTGAATCACATTATCATCTTGCGCAACCGCAAGCACATAACCTGCTAAATCCAAGCCATTTAATCGTTCCACCGTATGTTCTAATACGGTTTTATGATCAAGCAATTGATATTGTTTTAATTTAGACTGAGAAAAACGTCGCCCTGAACCCGCAGCAGGAATAACCACCCAAAGCTTATTGGGCATTAACGGGCTCTGGTGGGATGGCATTGTCATCTTCATTGGTGCGTAAATCTGCTTTGGCGTTAGGATCAATATAAATAGGCTTATATTGAGTACTGATGGTACTCATTTGAACAAAAGTTTCGCGTGGTTTAATTAAACCCAAATCTAACCGTGCATGTTCTTCTATGGCTTCAACACCATTTTTTAAATCATAAACTTCTGCTGCAAGAACACGATTACGCTCTTTTAGCTCATCATTAATTTCTGTCTGTTGTTGGATTTTTTGGGTCAGTTGTTGATGATCATGATAACCACCCTCACCAAACCAAAATAAATACTGAAACCCTGCGATCAGTACGATCGCAAGGCCCAATAGTAATTTACTCGCAAATGAGTCAAATACATTTAACATAGATAGCATTCAATCGCTTAGTTCAAACCTTTGAACTCAGCTTTACCGCGATAGATCGCATTAGTCAACTCTTCAATACGAAGCAATTGGTTATATTTTGCAACACGGTCAGAACGGCAAAGTGAACCCGTCTTAATTTGACCCGCTGCTGTACCTACTGCAAGATCCGCAATTGTAGAATCTTCAGTTTCACCAGAACGGTGAGAGATTACAGTTGAGTAGCCATTTGCTTTCGCAAGGTAAATTGCATCTAAAGTTTCAGTCAACGTACCAATTTGGTTGTATTTAATTAAGATAGAGTTACCTACTTTCTCATTAATACCACGTTGAAGGATTTTCGGGTTTGTAACGAATAAATCGTCACCCACCAACTGGATTTTGTCGCCAAGGATAGACGTCAAGTAAGACCAACCTTCCCAATCAGACTCATCCAAACCATCTTCAATTGAGATAATTGGATATTGGTTTACAAGACCTGCTAAATAGTCAGAGAACTGGTTGCTTGTGAATGCTTTATTGCCTTCGCCAGCAAGGATGTATTGACCATTTTTGTAGAATTCTGAAGATGCACAATCAAGCGCAAGCATAATATCAGAACCCGCTTTGTAACCTGTTTGACCAATCGCCTCAAGAATAACAGTGATTGCTTCTTCGTTTGAACGCAAGTTTGGCGCAAAACCACCTTCATCACCTACAGCAGTATTTAAACCTTTTTTGTTTAAAACTGATTTTAGAGAATGGAAGATTTCAGCACCTGCACGTAATGCTTCAGCAAATGAAGTGAAGCCAACTGGCTCAATCATGAACTCTTGAATATCAACATTATTGTCTGCATGCGAACCACCGTTAATGATGTTCATCATTGGTACAGGCATGCTTAAAGTCGTTTGACCACGAAGATCTGCGATATATTGGAAAAGAGGAATTTTCTTTTCAGTAGCAGCAGCACGTGCAGCAGCTAAAGAAACAGCTAGAGTTGCGTTAGCACCTAGTTTTTCTTTGTTTTCAGTGCCATCTAGTGCAATCATCGTGTTATCGATGTCTTTTTGCTCAAATACTGATTTACCAACTAATGCAGCACGAATCATTGTGTTGACATTGTTTACAGCCGTTTTAACGCCTTTACCTAAATAACGCGCTTTATCGCCGTCACGAAGTTCTAAAGCTTCACGAGAGCCAGTTGAAGCACCAGATGGTGCACATGCACGACCTACAACACCAGATTCTAGGATAACGTCTGCTTCGATGGTTGGGTTACCACGAGAGTCCAAAATTTCACGTGCACGAATGTCAACGATTTGGCTCATGAATAATTCCTCAGTTGATTAATAACGAGATGCTTTAGAAGGCATCAATGAGTATCTAATTTTGCGAAACCTTTTACCAAGGTATCTAATTCTTTTAGCTGTGCTAAGAACGGCTCAAGTTGAGCCATACGCAAGGCACATGGACCATCACATTTAGCTTTTTCTGGGTCTGGATGTGCTTCCAAGAACAAACCCGCTAAACCAGTCGCCATACCTGCGCGAGCAAGTGTCGTGATTTGTGCACGGCGGCCACCCGCAGAATCTGCACGGCCACCCGGAGTTTGAAGCGCATGAGTCACATCAAAGAACACAGGAACATTCATTTCTTTCATGATGTCGAAGCCCAACATGTCTACAACCAAATTGTTGTAACCAAATGCCGAACCACGCTCACAAATAATGAGCTTGTCATTTCCTGCTTCTAAACACTTATGCAAAATATGGCGCATTTCGTGCGGAGCAAGGAATTGTGCTTTCTTGATGTTAATAATGGCATCAGTTTTAGCCATTGCTTCAACCAAGTCAGTTTGACGACTTAAAAAAGCGGGCAACTGAATGATGTCTGCAACTTCAGCCACTGGCGCAGCTTGATACGGCTCATGCACATCAGTAATGATTGGCACATTAAAGTGCTTTTTAATGTCCGCCAACCATTCAATTCCTTTTTCCAAACCAGGACCACGGAATGAATTTAAGCTCGAACGATTCGCTTTATCGAAACTTGCCTTAAACACATAGGGAATGTCTAAGCGCTTGCAAATATCAACATAAGTTTCTGCAATTTCAAAAGCTAAATCTTTTGACTCTAATACGTTCATGCCGCCGAATAGTACAAATGGCAAGTGGTTTGCCATTTGTATATCGCCTAAACGTACAATTTCTTGTGGTTTTAATTGTGACATTTAAACTTTCCTAGTTTAGTCCTAGACATACCTTATTCTTAAGCTTTTTGATGTTTTGCTTTCGCTGCACCAATAAAACCTGCAAATAATGGATGACCATCACGTGGTGAACTTGTAAATTCCGGGTGGAATTGTACCGCAATAAACCAAGGATGTTGAGGAATTTCAACTGTTTCTACTAAGTGCTGTACAGGTGAATAGCCCGAAATTTTCATCCCTGCGTCTTCAAGCACTGGAATGAAACGATTGTTCATTTCATAACGATGACGGTGACGCTCTACAATTTCAGCTTTACCATACACTTCACGTGTTTTGGTGCCTTCAACCAATTCAGACTTTTGCGCACCTAAACGCATGGTGCCACCAAGATCAGACTCAAGGCTACGCTGTTGTACTTCACCACGTTCATCTAACCATTCTGTAATCAAACCAATCAATGGTGATTTAGTTGAACGGTTGAATTCAGTAGAAGTCGCATCTGCAATACCTGCAACGTTACGAGCAAATTCAATGACAGCCAACTGCATACCCAAACAAATACCAAGGAATGGCACATTGTTTTCACGTGCATACTGAATCGCTTTCATTTTGCCTTCAGTACCGCGCTCACCAAAACCACCTGGTACAAGAATCGCGTCAGCATCTTTCAATGCAGTTGCTACGTCTTGACTTTCAAGGTCTTCAGCATTCACGTAATCGATTTGAACTTTAACGCGATTTTGAATACCAGCGTGTAATAACGCTTCGTTTACAGATTTATACGCATCTGGAAGTTCAACATATTTACCCACCATTGCAACACGAACTGTGTATTCAGGGTTTAACAATGCTTCTACCACATTGTCCCAATCTGAAAGATCAGCTTCAGGTAAATCATTAAAGCCAAAACGCTCACAAATTAAATCATCAACGTCTTGTTCATAGAATGTACGAGGAATTTGGTAAATTGTTTTCGCATCTTTACACACCACCACAGCACGTGCTTCCACGTTGGTGAACAATGCGATTTTGCGTGTCGTATCCGCATCAACATCGTATTCAGTACGGCAGATTAAGATATCTGGTTGAATACCAATAGATAACAACTCTTTTACAGAGTGTTGAGTCGGTTTGGTTTTTAACTCAGCCGCAGATTTAATATATGGCAACAACGTTAAATGCATCAGCATGGTACGTTTGTGACCTAATTCAACCATCAACTGACGTACAGATTCCATGAATGGGAGAGATTCAATGTCACCGACTGTTCCACCAATTTCTACGATGGCAACGTCATAACCTTCGCCAGCGCGAAGAACACGTTCTTTAATATTGTCTGTAATATGTGGAATTACTTGAACAGTACCACCTAAGTAATCACCACGACGCTCTTTATTGAGTACGTCTTGATAAACACGACCAGAAGTAAAGTTATTGAGTTTGGTCATTTTCGCACGACGTAAGAAACGTTCGTAATAACCCAAATCCAAGTCAGTCTCAGCACCATCCTCTGTGACAAAAACTTCACCATGCTGGAATGGGCTCATCGTCCCTGGATCGACATTAATGTATGGATCCATTTTGACCATGGTCACTTTTAAACCACGGGCTTCTAAAAGTGCAGCAACTGAAGCAGCTGAAATACCTTTACCTAGTGATGAAACTACACCACCAGTAACGAAAATAAAATGGGTCATTAAGTTTCTCGTACAATGGAGCCTAAATCGGCCTACAATGTTGTGCGATTTTACTTTACTATGTACCTAGAAAGCAAAGTCAATTAGCAGCAATTCATAGATCAATAAACAATTGGCTATTCTATCAGCATTTCCGATAAAAATTTAGTAGGGAATCTCAGGATTTTTCATCTGTAATTTTACTGCTATACTACGCGCACTCTATTTATGCTTTATTTTGTGCGATTATGAATAAGAAACTTTTAATTTGTGGTGCCCTTGCATTGGGTTTATTACTTACCGCATGTGTGAAAAAAGAAGAACCTAAAGATGAGCAAGCTGAAACAGCCCAAGCTGCATCTGAACCGACTGAACAAGCACAGTTCCAACCTTTAGAAGCATCTCAACCTGAAGCCGAAGTTGTAATCCCGACTCAAGTTGAAGTTGTGCGTGAGCAAACCCCAAATACTACGACTGAAATTCGTCGTGAAGTAGCACCGAAACCAGCTACAACTCAAGCAGTTGAAGCGCCTAAAGCTGAAGAGAAACCTGCTCAAGTCGTACAACAGCCGAAACCAAATACAACTGCTCAGTCTGAAGATGATGCTGTCGCTGCTGCTATTGCTGCTGCAACTCCTGCATTAGACAACAAATAATTTAAAATTTATTTAAAAAAACCAGTTCAAATGAACTGGTTTTTTTAATGGTCTATAAAAAGTCATCAAGACATTAATCTACATGCAACTTTAAATAATCTGCCATTAATTTTGCAGCCCATGATCGAGTTTGCGTGATCCCTTCATAAAAACCACAATGACTGCCCTTTTTGGTCGTTACAACAATAATATTTTCCATTCTTTGAACGATTGATTTATAAGGATAAAAGTTCTTGATATGACAAACGGGGTCATCCTCAGAATTTAAAACCATCAATGGAATTTTGACATTTTCAAATACATGGATAGGATTAATGGCTTGGGTATAACTTGCATAGTCGTGATAACCTGCTAATTCAAAATAACTTTTCTCAAATTCAGCAAGCGTTTTGACCGCCAATACCTGCGACAATGAAGTCACAGGTTTCCAAGTCGGCAAATAAGGATGAATAAAAGTCTTGAATAGCTTTTTGGTCATCACTTTACTATAAAACGGATGGATATTTTCAAATCCAAGTTCAGTGTTATAGCCCGGACATAAGGCAAAAGCAGCTTTAAAAGGTGTGTCATTACCTTGTTCGCCCAAATAACGAACCAATAAACCTGTACCAGCGGATGAACCCACGGCATATAAAGATGAAGCTGGAAATTGTTGCTGAATATAGGCGACTTGCTCCCGTAAATCGGAAGTAAAACCAAACAAACTCATTTTCGGTATAGGTAAAGGTAAATCTGCATGCCCACGGCGTAAACATAAAGCAATACGCCAGCCCGTATATTGATGCAGATCTCGAACCAACTCTCTCATACTGGCTAAATTACCCGTAATCGTATGTAGAATAATGATCGTCGGAGTTTCTGGGGGTAAAGCTAGACCATACCAAGCCACCGCAGTCACACCACCATCTTGCATGGTCAACTGATCAATTCTATCGTACTCTAGTTGAATGGTTCGCTTCTTAATCACATCAAAATATAATAAGTGTGCATGTGTGTTTGATAACCACGGGGTTGGACGATATTTTTGTTGAAGTTGAGGTAACTTTTCTAGCACCTTTTTACTTTGCCCTTGTGGGCTATAGTACAGTTTTGGTTGTTCAGCACCGATAACCGAATCAATCCATTCCGAACCTAGAACTTTAATTTTATTTAAAGTAGATATTCTCATATCGATTTACCATTATTGATGATGAGTAAAAGATTGCTGTACCAAGGTGGCGATCTGCTGACCCCAAATGGCATAAATTTCTTTACTTGGATGAAAACCATCGCTTGCCATCGGCAAATTCATTGTTTGAAAGGCATGAATGTCAAAATGTAGAAACTTAAATCGACTGTTCTGCGCTAAATATTGCTGTAATTGCTGATTCATTGCAGTTGCATATTGCCCCAACAACCATGCCAATGGATTCGGCAAGGCTGGAAAATGCTGCATCGGTGGGACACCTGTGACAATAATCAATTTCGGCTGAAATCGATTCTGTACTTCTTCAAATAAATGCTGTTGTTGCTTCAACCACGATTTGACTGAAGTTAATTTGGTAACATCATTCACACCGACTGATGTCACCACTACATCGTACTGCTGTGGTGCTAAATGTTGTGTTGCCCGAATGACTTGCTCCGTTGTATCACCAGTCTTTGCATGTAGTTTCCAGAGAATCTGATATTCATCTTGTAATGCTTGAAGAATCGCGCCAGACAAAGCCTCACTTTGTGATTCTACTCCAACTCCTGCTGCAGCCGAATCTCCTAAAATTAATAAGGATAATGACTGCCCTTGACCGATTATTCCCTCACGATCACCACTGGCTTCTAAAAGACGTGGTGTATTCTTGCGAACTTTTACCCCCTGAAACACCAACACAGGCAATAAAGCTAAAGTCGAAAGTTTTAACCACATTTGTTTAATCTCAGTAATTGTGTAAAGAAATATAAATTAAGCGGGCTGAAACTGCTTAATACGCTGCCCCATCTCAGTAGCCAATGCCTCCAAACCACTTTTTGGTCGAATCATCACTTCAAAATCAACAATTTGACCTTGTTCATTGAATTGAATCATATCGATCCCCTTCAACTTTTTGTCCCCGATATTTGCTGAAAACTCCAAAACAACAGATTGAGCATTTTCCGTCAAAAATTCACGATGATAGGTGAAGTTTTCGAATACCTGAATAACATTGCTCAGAATAAACTGCACCACGGCTTTACCTTCATAAGGATGAAAAGCAACAGGAGATCTGAAAACCACATTGTCTGCTAACAATTCATTTAAGTAATCCATGTCACGCGTTGCAACCATGTGATGCCATTTATGTAATGCATCTTGGTTTTGTTTTAATTGCATTGTTGTATTCTCTTTAATTGATGAAAAGAGGACCCGTAGGTCCCCTTGGTTTTAAATTACTGCTGCAAGCTCAGCACCTTGACGAATTGCACGTTTCGCATCTAATTCACCTGCTTCTTTTGCGCCACCAATTAAGTGTACTGCTTTACCATCAGCTTTTAATTGATCAAACATTGCTGTAAAAGGCTCTTGCCCCGCGCAAATCACCACATTGTCTACATCTAGAATCATTGATTTATCATTAACAATGATGTGGAGACCTTGGTCATCAACTTTTTCATAGCTTGCACCCGCAATCATCTGCACATCACGGTTTTTCAAACCTGTACGGTGAATCCAGCCTGTTGTTTTACCCAAACCTGCACCCACAGATGTAGGTTTACGCTGTAATAAGAAGATTTCACGCTCAGATGCTTCTACTTGTGGTTGTTTTAAACCGCCAACATCGTTGTAATGCGTATCAATACCCCATTCATTGTAGAATTTTTGAGGGTTTAAGCTGCCACTTTCACCTTCATGGCTCAAATATTCAGCCGTATCAAAACCAATACCACCCGCACCGATCACAGCAACGCGTTTACCCACGGGCTTACGCTCTCTTAATACATCGATGTAGCTCAATACTTTTGGATGATCAATCCCTTCAAAGCTCAACTCACGTGGCGTTACACCTGTAGCGACCACAATGTCATCAAAGTTGGCTTGGCTGAGTTCGTCATACGTCGCTTTATGATTTAACTGTAGCTTGATTTTTGGTTGTAACAATTCAATTTTACGCTTGAAGTAGCGTAAGGTTTCATAAAACTCTTCTTTACCTGGGACTGTTTTCGCAATGTTAAACTGACCACCAATTTGGTGCGCAGCTTCAAAAATGGTGACGTTATGACCGCGCTCTGCTGCATAAGTTGCAAAACTTAATCCCGCAGGACCAGCACCAATCACGGCGATATTTTTCGCTTGACCTGCCTCTTTGAAAATTAATTCTGTTTCATAACATGCACGTGGGTTCACTAAACAGGTTGCAATTTTCATCGAGAAAATATGGTCTAAACAGGCTTGGTTACAACCAATACAAGTATTAATTTCATCACTACGACCTTGTTCAGCTTTGAGCACAAACTCAGGGTCGGCTAACATTGGGCGCGCCATAGACACGATATCAGCATCACCAGACGCCAAAACATGCTCTGCCATTTCAGGTGTGTTAATACGGTTAGAAGTAACCAAAGGTACGTTTACGCTACCTTTTAATTTTTTAGTCACCCAAGTAAATGCCGCACGTGGCACTTTAGTCGCAATAGTCGGAATACGCGCTTCATGCCAACCAATGCCTGTATTGATAATGGTTGCCCCCACTTTTTCAATTTCTTTTGCCAGATGAATCACTTCATCTAAACTCGAACCACCTTCAACCAAATCCAACATAGATAAACGGTAAATAATGATGAAGTTTTCACCGACTGCTTCGCGGGTACGTTTTACAATTTCAATTGGGAAACGAATACGTTTTTCATAGCTACCGCCCCATTCATCCTCACGATGGTTCGTTCGTGCAGCAATAAACTCATTGATTAAATAACCTTCTGAACCCATGATTTCTACACCGTCGTAACCTGCGTATTGCGAAAGCTTGGCACAGTTCACAAAATCATCGATGGTTTGCTGAACTTCAGCAGAACTTAATTCTTTAGGACGGCTTGGATTAATCGGTGCTTGAATTGCAGATGGTGCAACAATATTTTTTTGGTATGAATAACGACCAGTATGTAGAATTTGCAGTGCAATTTTACCGCCCGCATCATGGACTGCCTGCGTAATGACTTTATGGTGTTCTGCTTCTTCTCGGGTATCAAGCTTAGAACCACCTTTAAAAGTCAAACCATGGTCATTGGGTGAAATACCCCCTGTCACAATGAGTCCAACACCGCCTTTTGCACGTTCAGCATAAAATGCTGCCATACGGTCATAACCACCTGGTGCTTCTTCAAGACCAACGTGCATAGAACCCATAAGTACACGGTTTTTAAGCGTAGTAAATCCTAAATCTAATGGGGCGAGTAAGTGTGGATAATTGGACATGAGACCTCCATGGCTTGCAATGTGCTGGCTAAATTTTGCTTTTATGCAACTTGTTGCACTAATTTATAGTCTAATTTTGAAATCTATGCAACATGTTGCATAATATCTTTATCTTAAATTTGTTGATGCTAGCTTATGTCTTTAGCACATGTTCTTCTTACCAGCTTAATTGAAAAACCCAGTACAGGCATTGAATTGGCACGTCGTTTTGACCGTTCTATGGGTTTCTTTTGGAATGCAACGCATCAACAAATTTACCGTGAACTCAGTGCCATGCAGCAAAAAGGCTGGATTTCAACCCTTGAAGAAGAGAGTTCCAATAGCCGAAAAAAAACCTATCAAGTGGAACAATTGGGGCGCACTGAGTTGGCTGACTGGATGGTCAAACAAGGCCCACCCGCTCAACTACGTGAAGAACTGATGGTGCGTTTAAGAGCAGAAGCACAAGTCGGTGAGGCAACCGTATTGCCTGAATTAGAAAGACACCTGATGTTGCATCAAGAAAAGTTGCAAATTTATCAACAAATTTTTAATAAAGACTTTCCATCTACAGAAAATGAAAATCGAACTTTATATATTCATAAAATGATTTTACAGTTAGGCATTAACTTAGAAGTGGGCTGGATTGAATGGCTTGAAGCCATGATTACAGGTCTGAAAAAATTTGAAAAATCTTAAAAAATAGAGAAATTATCATGCCTTACTATCAAATGCCCGATCAAGAACAATTGTATGTTCGTGAGTTTGGTCAGGGGGAGCCTGTTTTAGTACTCTCAGGTTTAGGCATGCAAAGTTGGCAATGGATGCCTTTTTTAATTCAGAACAGTAAACAATTTAAATTTATTATTCCAGATTGGCGTGGGTTTGGTCGCTCAAAGTACTGCCGTATACCTGAAATAGATGCTATTTCTAGCCATTGGCGCGATTTAGAAGCCTTAATCCAACAATTAAAGTATCCAGATTTTACCGTTATTGCGTTCTCAATGGGGGCAACAACTGCCATGCATGGCATGAAATATGGAAATTTTAAACAATATATCAATCGTTATTTACATATTGATCAAGCACCCAAAATTACGGTAGATAGCCATTGGCCATATGGACTACTGAGTCAGCAGCATTTGGACTTTAAAAAGCTCTTGGCTGAGATTTCATTGTTTTTCTCGGCCTTACCGCCTGTGCATAGTCTAGAAGACCTTAAACCTGCTTCACGCCATGAATTTATTAAAATATGGAGTAAATTCATATTATTACAAAATGACCATCGCTTAAGCCCCATCTTATGGAACACCGCCTTAAAATACGATAAATTGCAAAAACATCTCTTACCCTTACACCGCCTCGACTATCTCGCATGGTATATCAATAACTATCTCTATCATGATGAAGATTATCGAGAATCTTTAGCAGAATTGAGCTGTCCCACAACTTTTTTCATTGGGGAAAATTCGATACTTTACCCATCTCAAGGACAAAAAATTATTGCGAATAGTGTCAAAAATGCCAAGCAAGTCATTTTTGAACGGTCAGGTCATGCCATTTTAATTAATGAACCCTTCAAATTTCAGCGAGAAATTTCCCGCTTCCTTTTGAAGCGTTACGAATAGCAGCAGGTTAGTTAAAGCACTGCTCGATCATATTTAATTGCTTCAAGATCATAAACTTGATAAATGCAATCAAATAATGAGCGGATATCTTCACTTTCATCCATACTTCGAATAGCAAGAAAGATTGGGCTAACTGCGGCATCATCTAACAACGGAATATAGTTTAGGTGAGGAAACTGAATGCTACAGGCACTTTCAGGCACAATACACATCCCTTCACCCGCAGCCACCAAACCTAGCGCTAACTGAATTTCGCGGACTTCTCGCAAACTGCGCGGCTCTAAACCATACTCCGAAAATAAGCTTCGGACTTGAGTCGAGAAATTGGGTTTAGGGTGACTTGGATATAAAAACAGACTTTCTTCGACCAAATCTGCAAGATACACCCCTTGTTTTTGCGATGCTAAAGGATGACTACTATGTACTGCAACCATCAAGGGTTCTTCACGCAATAACACACGACGAATTGCAGGATCAGAGATTCTTAACCGTCCAAAACCAACATCAATTCGTCCTTCTTTAAGCGCCTGAATCTGATCTTTGGTGCTCATTTCAATCAGTTCAATTTTAAGCTGTGGTTGCTGCTGACGGAATAAATACACAATTCGTGGCAACAAACCATAAAGCAATGACCCAACAAATCCCATAGTTACTGTACGTTCGACCATGCCCACACGCTTAGTCATCGACTTCACTTCTTCAGCATTAGACAAAAGTTTAACCGCATGCTGATAGAAAAATTGACCTGCTGGTGTGGTCTGTAAAGGTCGACTACCGCGCTCAAAAAGTTGAATTCCAAGCTCAGCTTCAAGGTTTTGAATCTGCCGACTCAATGGAGGTTGGGCAATAAACAGTTTTTCTGCTGCTTTGGTAAAACTTTGTTCCTCTACAACCGCTACAAAATAGCGTAGGTGTCTAAGTTCCATAAGACTTCATACCTTTTAAATATAAAAAAATGCAAAAATGATCTTCGACAGGTTTAAATCATTCTTTTAAGGTATATCACATGAATTAGACAAATCAAGATAGCGAAGCCGAAAGATGTATAAATCGATTGAAACGTTGCTTGTAGAAATACCGACGATCCGCCCACATAAAATGGCGGTTGCAACAATGCAAACTCAGACCTTGGTTCTGGTTAAAGTCACCACAGAAGATGGCTTTACGGGTTGGGGCGAAGCAACCACAATTGGTGGCTTAGGCTATGGCGAAGAAAGTCCAGAAAGCGTCAAAACCAATATCGAAACCTATTTTGCGCCATTACTCAAGTCATTATCAGGTTTGAATGTGGCACAAACCATACAAACAATTAAACGCAATATCAATGGCAATCGTTTCGCTAAAAATGCCATTCAAACCGCTCTATTTGATATTCAAGCACAACGCTTAGGTCTACCCATCAGTGAAGTACTGGGTGGTCGTTTAAGAGATAGTGTCCCAGTACTTTGGGTATTGGCTTCTGGCAATACAGAAAAAGATATTGCTGAAGCACAGCAGATGATTGCCAACAAACGTCATAACACCTTCAAGTTAAAAATTGGTTCACGTCGCGTAGAAGAAGATGTAGAGCATGTTTTAGCCATCAAACACGCCCTAGGCTCAGACATTTCTATTCGCGTAGATGTAAACCGTGCTTGGTCAGAACTTGAAGCAGTTAAGGGCATTCAACAGTTACAAGATGGTGGTGTGGATTTAATTGAACAACCCTGTGCGATTGACAACATTGATGCCATGCAACGTCTTACCCGTCGCTTTGATATTGCCATCATGGCTGATGAGTCGCTAATGGGTCCAGACAGTGCCTATCGCTTAGCAAAACGTAATGGAGCTTCAGTCTTTGCAGTCAAAATCGCGCAATCAGGCGGTTTGGTTGAAGCCAGTGAAGTAGGGAAAATTGCCAAACTGGCAGGAATTGATCTGTATGGTGGCACCATGCTTGAAGGTCCAATTGGCACCGTGGCATCGGCACAAGTCTTTTCCACCTTTCATAATTTAGCATACGGTACTGAACTGTTTGGTCCACTGTTACTGACCGAAGAAATTTTAAAAACTCCGCTGCAATATCAAAACTTCGAGCTGGTGTTACCGACCACGGCTGGACTGGGTATTGAACTTGATGAAGACAAAATTGACCGTATGCGTCGCCAGTAATTAAAGGAATTCTACATGCTTTACCACGTAAGAATGGATGTAAACCTACCGCAGGATATGCCAGCAGAACAGGCAAATGAAATTAAAGCGGTCGAAAAGGCATATTCGCAAGAACTGCAACAGCAAGGCAAATGGCGCCACATTTGGCGTATTACAGGTCAATACTCCAACATCAGTATTTTTGATGTCGAGAGCAACGAAGAGTTGCATAACCTGTTGCAGGGTTTACCACTTTATCCCTACATGAATATTGAAGTAATGCCGCTGAACCAACATCCCTCTTCTATTCGTGAAGATGATCGTTAAGAAATAAAAGTTTAAGGAAAGTACGCTTTCCAAATTGTAAAAAACTACCTGTATTCACAAGGAATGTGGCCCGCCAAGTGTATTGATGAAATCAAACATGTGCCAGCCACCAAAACATACTTAAGGAGCGACAGTATGAACCGCCAACAAATTGATGCCCTCGTAAAAGAAATGAACGTCGACACTGCGACTGGTCCTGTCGATGCGCGTGTACAACAAATTGTTGTACGTTTAGTGGGCGATCTGTTCCAAGCCATTGAAGATCTCGACATCAGCCAAACTGAACTATGGAAAGGTCTGGAATATTTTACCGATGCAGGTCAAGCCAATGAATTAGGGCTACTCGCAGCGGGGTTAGGCTTAGAACATTATTTAGACCTTCGTGCCGATGAAGCCGATGCTAAAGCAGGCATTACAGGTGGTACGCCACGTACCATTGAAGGTCCACTCTATGTTGCAGGTGCACCAGAATCGACAGGTTTTGCCCGCATGGATGATGGTTCTGAAACAGACAAAATTCCAACTTTGTTTATTGAAGGTACAGTAACTGATACTGATGGCAACATTATTGAAGGTGCCAAAGTTGAAGTTTGGCATGCCAACAGCTTAGGCAACTACTCATTCTTCGATAAATCACAATCTGACTTTAACTTACGTCGTAGTATTTTAACGGCTGCTGATGGCAAATATGTGGCACAGACCACCATGCCTGTAGGCTACGGTTGCCCACCTGATGGTACGACTCAAGCGGTGTTAAATAAGCTAGGTCGTCATGGTAACCGCCCTTCACATGTACATTATTTTGTCTCTGCTCCTGGTTATCGCAAGCTCACGACTCAGTTCAACATTGAAGGTGATCAATACCTTTGGGATGACTTTGCCTTTGCAACCCGTGATGGTTTAGTTGCCACCGCTGTAGATGTGACCGATGAAGCTGAAATTACCCGTCGTGGTTTAAATCAGCCATTCAAGCACATCACATTCAATATTGAGTTAGTAAAAGAACAGCAAGGCGTTCCTTCAACTGAAGTAGATCGTCGTCGCGCTAGCGCTTAACCCATATTTTAGGAACCGAAATGACATCTAAATCAACTGTCATTTCGGAGTGTTCCCCACATTTGGAACCTCGGAGAACGGACATGCCTCGTATTCCTGTAATTAACACCAGTCACCTTGATCGTATTGATGAATTGCTTGTTGACGATTTTGAAACGGGTGAATTTAAACTGCATCGCTCAGTGTTTACTGATCAAGCCTTATTTGACCTTGAAATGAAATACATTTTTGAAGGCAACTGGGTGTACTTGGCACACGAAAGCCAAATTCCAAATAATAATGATTTCTACACCACATATATGGGACGCCAACCGATCATTATTGCGCGTAACCGTAATGGTGAACTGAATGCCATGATCAATGCCTGTTCACATCGTGGTGCACAACTTTGCCGCCATAAACGTGGCAACAAGGCAACGTATACCTGCCCATTCCACGGTTGGACTTTTAACAACTCAGGCAAACTCCTGAAAGTAAAAGATCCAAGTGAAGCTGGTTATTCAGATTGCTTTAATCAAGAAGGTTCACATGACCTGAAAAAAGTAGCACGTTTTGAAAACTACAAAGGCTTCTTGTTTGGTAGCTTGAATCCTGATGTTCCTTCACTGGAAGAATTTTTGGGTGAAACCACCAAAATCATTGACATGATTGTCGATCAGTCTGAGCAAGGTCTGGAAGTTTTACGTGGTGCATCGACCTACACTTACGAAGGCAACTGGAAACTGACTGCTGAAAATGGTGCCGATGGTTATCACGTGTCTGCCGTACACTGGAACTATGCCGCAACGACTCAACACCGCAAAGAAACTCAAGCTGCCGATAATATTCGTGCCATGAGCGCAGGTTCATGGGGTAAACAAGGCGGTGGCTCTTACGGTTTTGACCATGGTCACATGTTGCTCTGGACACAATGGGCAAACCCAGAAGACCGTCCAAACTTCCCTAAAGCAGACGAATACACCGAAAAATACGGTGCGCCAATGTCGAAATGGATGATCGAGCGCTCGCGTAATCTTTGCCTCTATCCAAATGTATATTTGATGGATCAATTCGGTTCACAAATTCGCGTCTTACGCCCACTGGCAGTCAACAAAACTGAAGTCACCATTTACTGTATCGCGCCGAAAGGTGAAGCACCAGAAGCACGTACTCGCCGCATTCGCCAATATGAAGATTTCTTTAATGCTTCAGGCATGGCAACACCCGATGACCTTGAAGAATTCCGTGCCTGCCAAGCAGGTTATGCAGGGATTGAACTGGAATGGAACGACATGTGCCGTGGTTCGAAACACTGGATTCAAGGCCCAGATGATGCTGCCAATGAAATTGGGCTAAAACCAAAACTCAGTGGCATTAAAACCGAAGATGAAGGTCTGTACCTCGCTCAACATCAATATTGGCTAGAAACGATGAAACATGCCATTGCCTCAGAAAAAGCACTGGTGAATGAACAAGGAGAGATCGCATGAATGCCACTGCCACTTTAGAACGCAGCTCACTCGAGCAGATCTCGCAATTTCTATATCAAGAAGCACGTTTTCTGGATGATGAACAATGGGATGACTGGTTAAATTGTTATGCCCCATCTGCTTCTTTCTGGATGCCTGCTTGGGATGATGATGACCGTTTAACTGAAGATCCTCAGTCTGAAATTTCGCTGATTTATTACCCAGACCGTCAAGGTTTAGAAGATCGTGTGTTCCGAATTAAAACCGAACGTTCTTCTGCAACCATGCCCGACACACGTACTAGCCATAACATCAGCAACATTGAAGTAATCGCACGTGAGGGAGACAAAGTAACAATTCGTTTTAACTGGAATACCTTAAGTTTCCGTTACAAAACCAACTATAGCTATTTTGGCATGTCACGTTACGAAATCGATTTTTCAGGTGCGCAACCACAGATTTTAAGCAAATACGTGGTACTCAAAAATGACTATATCAATCAAGTCATTGATATTTACCACCTCTGATTTAAGCGTCATCCCTTCAGTCAAATGGAATGTTGACTGAAGGTCAAGTTTCAAAGTTTTTAGTAGGATTCTAGCCATGTCAAACCACAATATTGCACTTCAATTTGAAGATGGTGTTACCCGTTTTATTAGCGTCGCTCAGGGCGAAACTTTGTCTGATGCGGCTTACCGTCAAAAAATTAATATTCCTTTAGATTGTCGCGATGGTGCATGTGGAACGTGCCGAGCTTTCTGTGAATCAGGAAGTTATGACATGCCTGAAGAAACCTACATTGAAGATGCACTCACCCCTGAAGAAGCTGAGCAAGGCTATATTCTCGCTTGCCAATGCCGCCCAACATCCGATGCTGTATTCCAAATTCAAGCGTCATCTGAAGTATGTAAAACCGAGATTCACCAATACCAAGGCACTTTAGTTGCTGTGGAAAACTTATCAGACTCAACCATCACTTTTGATATTCAACTTGATGAAGGTCAACCTGATATTCACTTCCTTGCAGGTCAATATGTCAACGTTGCCATTCCAGAGACAGCAGAAACCCGTTCATATTCATTTAGTTCTAAACCAGGCAACCGTTTAACAGGTTTTGTGGTGCGCAACGTGCCGAATGGCAAAATGAGTAGCTTTTTAAGTAGCACCGCTAAAGCCGGCGATAAAATGACCTTTACAGGTCCATTTGGCAGTTTCTACTTACGTAATGTAGTTCGCCCTGTCGTTATGCTTGCAGGCGGTACAGGTATTGCGCCATTTATGTCTATGCTTCAAGTGTTAGAAGAAAAAGGCTCAGAGCACCCTGTACGTTTAGTCTTTGGTGTCACCAATGATTTTGATTTAGTGGCTTTAGAACAGCTTGATGCACTTCAAGCCAAACTTCCTTGGTTTGAATATCGTACCGTTGTTGCAAGCCCAGACTCAGCACATGAGCGCAAAGGCTATGTGACTGGACACATTGAAAATGAATGGCTCAATGGTGGCGATGTCGATGTCTACCTATGTGGCCCTGTTCCTATGGTCGATGCTGTTCGTGGTTGGTTAGATAGTGAAGGTATAAAACCTGCAAACTTCCTATTTGAAAAATTCTCCGCAAACTAATACATCACCCAATATTTAAGTTATAGAAAAGATGATACGCGAAAATGTCATTCGCAATTGTTCGAGGCCAGACCACTTGGTAAAAATGCTTTTTCTGCAAGGAAGATATCAAGTAATCGGTTTCGGACGAGTTTTGCAATGAGGTGCATTGCACCGCAAGTTGGTTTCTTGCGAAGCGCTGCTTCTCATTTTCCCAAAAGAAAAGTAAGTCCAACCGAAGGTTAATCCAGTAACTGATATCCAGTTATTAGGATGCAGGCGTGCCAAATTGTATAAATTTAAAAGTTCATCTTTATATTGGATGATAAGTGAGTTCAAAAAATGGCGTCAAATCAAAGATTCTTAAACAAAGTCGTGATTGTGACTGGTGCCGCTCAAGGCATTGGTCGTGGTGTTGCACTCCAAGTGGCTGAAGAAGGTGCGCAAGTTGTCTTAGCTGATTTATCGGACTATGTCGATGAAACATTAGCAGAAATTGAAGAACACCAAGGTGATGCTATAACAGTCAAAGCCAACCTTGAAACCTTCGCAGGCGCACAAGCCGTTGTAGCAAAAGCACTTGAAATCTATGGACGTATTGATGTACTCATCAATAATGTCGGTGGTGCCATTTGGATGAAACCCTTCGAAGAATTTTCTGAAGAAGAAATCATTAAAGAAGTCAATCGTTCATTGTTCCCAACGTTGTGGTGCTGCCGTGCAGTTTTACCTGAAATGATTAAAAATCAGCAAGGTACGATTGTAAATGTATCCTCTATAGCGACTCGCGGGATTAACCGAGTACCCTATTCAGCATCCAAAGGCGGCGTCAATGCCCTCACCGCATCACTGGCATTTGAACATGCCAAAGATGGCATCCGAGTAAATGCAGTTGCTACTGGTGGAACCGAAGCGCCGCCACGTAAAGTACCGCGTAATGCGAATCCACTATCTGAAAATGAAAAGTCGTGGATGCAACAAGTCGTCGATCAAACTATTGATCGTAGTTTTATGAACCGTTATGGCACGATTCAGGAACAAGTCAATGCAATTGTATTCCTTGCTTCAGATGATTCGTCATATATGACCGGTACAGTGGTTCCTGTAGGCGGTGGCGATCAAGGCTAATTGATCGTCACAAAACTTTATATACAGGATCATGTCTGCATGGAGGCAAATGAATGGCTACCCTGTTTAAAACCTTGAAAGAAGATTGGTCTATTTCAGCTACTGTCGCAGGATTTTTGGCCGTGCTGATTTCCTATTCAGGTCCACTTATTATCTTCTTTCAGGCTGCGCAACAAGCTCAGGTTTCCCCAACCATGATGATTTCATGGATTTGGGGCATTTCGATTGGGGCAGCCGTAGCAGGGATCTTCCTTTCCATTAAATTTAAAGTCCCTGTGATTACGGCATGGTCTGCACCGGGTACGGCTTTATTGGTCACCCTGTTCCCAAACATTAGCCTGAATGAAGCGGTTGCTGCCTACATCACCTCTGCTGTGGTGATTTTCCTGATCGGGATCAGTGGTTACTTCGATAAATTATTGAAATGGATTCCGCAGTCGGTTGCCGCAGGCATGATGGCAGGGATCTTATTTCAGTTTGGTTTAGGGTTATTTAGCGCAACCAATAGTATGCCAATTATTGTATTTAGCATGTTGTTTGTATTTTTAGTCGCAAAACGAATTTCACCACGCTATAGCATGCTTTGGGTACTGATTTCAGGTGTGGCCTTGAGCTTTGGGCTTGGTGAAATGAATGCGGTGAGTTTAGATTTCCAACTTGCCATACCTCAGTTTATCACCCCAGAATGGACTTGGCATTCCACCTTAAACCTTGCCCTGCCTTTGATTTTAGTCAGTCTGACGGGACAGTTTTTACCGGGCATGGCCATCATGAAACTCAGTGGTTACGACATGCCTGCCAAGCCGATTATCACCACCACCAGTATTGCTTCTTTAGCTGTTGCATGTGTCGGCGGTATCACTATTGTTTTAGCGTCGATTACGGCTGCACTGTGTATGGGCAAAGATGCGCATGAGTTAAAAGAAAAACGCTATATCGCAGGGGTTGCCAACGGCATTTTTTATATTTTAGGTGGTCTGTTTGCAGGCAGTATCGTTCTGCTCTTCAGCTTACTGCCGAAAGAGCTTGTTGCAGCACTGGCTGGATTGGCCTTATTGGGCGCGATTTCAACCAATATCGCTGTAGCCATGAAAGATGAATCTCAACGAGATTCTGCCCTCATTACCTTTTTAGCCACGGCTTCAGGGATGCATTTTTTAGGCCTAAGTTCTGTTTTTTGGGGCATTGTGATTGGTTTATTCGCACATGTCATTTTAACCAAACGCCCTACTGAACCTACCACTATTTCATCCACTCAATCGAGTAAAAGTTAGTCCGACCTATATAGGGTCTAGGAAATATTATGATTGATAAAAGTTTAGCTTCTTTAACAGAAGCACTTTCGCAAATAAAGGATAGCTCAACCATCATGATCGGTGGTTTTGGTACCGCAGGACAGCCTGCTGAACTGATTGATGGCTTAATTCAACTCGGCATTAAAGACCTTACCATCGTCAGTAACAATGCTGGTAATGGTGACTATGGTCTGGCGAAATTACTCAAAGCCGGTGCCGTGAAAAAAGTCATTTGTTCGTTCCCGCGTCAGTCCGACTCTTGGGTCTTCGATGAACTCTATCGTGCAGGCAAAATCGAATTGGAACTGGTCCCTCAAGGTAACCTCGCTTGCCGTATTCAAGCCGCAGGCATGGGACTCGGGGCAGTCTTTACCCCAACTGGCTACGGCACCTTATTGGCCGAAGGCAAAGAAACCCGCCATATCGACGGTAAAGATTATGTACTGGAATATCCAATCAAAGCCGACTTCGCTTTGATTAAAGCCCAGCAAGGCGACCGTTGGGGCAACTTGGTCTACCGCAAGTCGGCACGTAACTTCGGCCCAATCATGGCCATGGCAGCCAATGTGACCATTGCTCAAGTTTCTGAAGTGGTGGAACTCGGTGCTTTAGACCCTGAACACATCATCACCGCAGGTATTTTTGTTCAACATGTGGTACAGGTTCAACCTGAACCTGTGGCTGTGTAATCAGGAGAACATCATGAGCTATCAAAAACTCAGCCGTAACCAAATTGCAGAACGTGTGGCACAAGATATTCCTGATGGGGCTTATGTCAATCTCGGTATTGGCTTACCGACCAAGATAGCCAGCTATCTGCCTTCAGATAAAGATGTGTTCTTACATTCTGAAAATGGTTTATTGGCTTTTGGTCCACCGCCCGCCGCAGGTGAAGAAGATCCTGAGTTGATCAATGCAGGTAAAGAATATGTGACCATGTTACAAGGCGGAGCCTTTTTCCATCATGGGGACTCGTTTGCCATGATGCGGGGTGGGCATTTGGATATTGCGGTTCTCGGTGCCTTCCAAGTCGCGGCCAATGGGGATTTGGCCAATTGGCATACCGGCGCACCCGATGCAATTCCGGCTGTGGGTGGTGCAATGGACTTAGCCGTCGGTGCTAAGAAGGTCTTTATCACCACCGACCATGTGACCAAACAAGGTGAACCGAAGATCGTGGCTGAATTGAGCTATCCCGCGACAGGTTTGAAATGTGTCGATCGTATTTACACCGATCTGTGTGTGATTGATGTCACCGCAGACGGCTTAAATGTGATTGAGAAAGTCGACGGTCTAAGCTTTGCAGAATTGCAGGCCATGACGGGCGCTCCGTTGGTGGATGCGACACAAGGATAATTAATCCCTCCCGACCTCCCTTTAAAAAGGGAGGAGTTTCCCCCTTTTTAAAGGGGGATTCAAAGTCCAACCGCTCGTTCTTGTTACTTTTTTAAAAAATGAGTGACAACGTCACGCAAGAAAAACTTTGTCATCAACAAAACCTGTTCACTATAGGCATCTATCCAATTGGATTGCAAAAACAATCCTGATCAGGATTTGAGTAGGTTGTTGATGACGTTGAGCACGAGCAAATGCTGGGAAAGAAATTTAAAACTGTCTTTGCTCACATGGCTAGCGACAAGGATGTCGCCTCGTTGCTCAGCACAACAAGGATGTTGTGTCTGAGTAACAAAGGGTTTTGTCACTTTTGCCCTATCAAAAGTGAGGCTTTGCCTACGCAAAGGAAAATGAATAAATCCATCATTTGTGGCAGTGACAACAACAGATTTCAAAATGGAAACGTAAGAATGAAAAACGCTTATATCATCGATGCCATCCGTACCCCATTCGGCCGTTATGCAGGTGGTTTAGCCCCAATCCGTGCCGATGACTTGGGTGCCGTACCGATTCAAGCCTTAATGCAACGTAATCCCAGTGTCGATTGGACCCAAGTCGATGACATGATTTACGGCTGTGCCAACCAAGCCGGTGAAGACAACCGCAATGTCGGTCGTATGTCGGCATTATTGGCGGGCTTACCAGTTGAAGTACCAGCAACAACAGTCAACCGTTTATGTGGTTCATCGTTGGATGCGATTGCCATGGCTGCCCGTGCGATTAAAGCCGGTGAAGCGAATCTGATCATTGCAGGTGGTGTGGAAAGTATGTCTCGCGCACCTTTTGTGATGGGCAAGTCGGAAACGGCTTATGGTCGTAGCCAGAAGATTGAAGACACCACCATGGGATGGCGTTTTATCAATCCGAAGCTGAAAGCCATGTATGGTGTAGAGACCATGCCGCAAACCGCAGAGAATGTGGCACAACAGTTTCATATTGATCGTGCAGATCAAGACCAGTTTGCCTTGACGAGTCAACAGCGCACCGCAACCGCGCAAGCTCAAGGCTTTTTTAAACATGAGATCGTCCCTGTAAGTATTGCGCAGCGTAAGGGTGATCCAATTGTGGTGGATACAGATGAACATCCACGTGCATCGACCACATTAGAAGGTTTGGCTAAACTGAAGCCAGTCGTCACAGCAGAAGGCACCGTCACAGCGGGAAACGCGTCAGGCATCAATGACGGTGCGGCTGCTGTACTGATTGCTTCGGAACAGGCGATTCAACAGTACAACCTCAAACCCCGTGCCAAGATTATTGCATCTACGGCTGTGGGGGTTGAACCGCGCATCATGGGCTTTGCCCCAGCGCCAGCGATTAAGAAGCTCCTCAAACAAGCCAATCTCAGTCTTGAACAGATGGATGTGATTGAGCTGAATGAAGCGTTTGCGGCACAAGCACTGGCGGTTACCCGTGACCTAGGTCTGGCAGACGATACGACACAGGTGAATCCAAATGGTGGGGCGATTGCTTTGGGGCATCCACTCGGTGCATCGGGTGCGCGTTTAGTCACCACGGCTTTAAACCAATTGGAACAAACGGGTGGAACCTATGCCTTGTGTTCAATGTGTATTGGTGTCGGTCAAGGCATTGCAATGATTATTCAGCGGGTTTAACAAATCATAACTATTTAAGATATTTCCCCTCCCTTTTTTAAAGGGAGGTCGGGAGGGATTTTATGCCAACATTTATTTCAAATGATGCAACCATCAATTACGCAACTTTTGGTGATGCCAGCAATCCTGCTTTGGTATTTTCCAATTCTTTGGGCACCAATTATGGCATGTGGCAGCAGCAGTTTAATGCTTTAAAAGAGCAGTTTTTTGTGGTGTGTTATGACACGCGTGGCCATGGTGCTTCCTCTACCCCGCAAGGTCCTTATCGCCTGCAACAATTGGGGGAAGATGTGATTCATTTGCTGGATCATTTAAGGATTCAACACGCTGCATTTTGTGGGATTTCTATGGGAGGCTTAACCGGTCAATGGTTGGCTATTCATTATCCTGAGCGTTTTAGCCATGTGGTGGTGTGTAATACGGCAGCTAAAATTGGTCAGGAGCAGGCGTGGCTGGATCGGGCGGCTTTAGTCAGATCTCAAGGTTTACAATCCATCGCGGACACCGCAGCTTCGCGATGGTTTACAGTTCCCTTTATCCAAAGCAACGCAGCAACAGTTGCAACGCTTTCAAACGACTTAGGTGCTGGCAGCCCAGAAGGTTATGCGAGTTGTTGTGAAGCTTTGGCTAAAGCGGATGTTCGGGAACAATTAAAGACAATTACAGTGCCCGTGTTGATTGTTGCAGGACGGCAAGATCCTGTGACAACCGTGGCGGATGCTGAGTTTATGCAGAGTCAGATTCCGAACAGTCAGTTGGTAGAAATTGATGCGTCGCATATTTCTAATGTGGAACAGCCAACGGCGTTTAATGAAGCTTTAAAACAGTTTCTTGTATAAGAACACCGCCCCCAAAGGCCTCACATTGCTGAGGCTTTTCTTTGTCTAAAATGTTTGTTTAAATACCGTCCACAAACTTCATAACCCCTAGAATTTATAAAAATGAAAAAATACTTTTTCAACTGTATTCTTATGCTTTCAAGTATGTCCGCTTTTGCAAATTCACAATTCGAAACCTACACCATCATTTATGGAGGTGGCGTAGATGATCTCGGACTCGGTTTAACAGATCAGCAAGGAAAAAAATATCACGCCTATTGTAGTCAGCAGTGTGGTGATTGGTTTGAGTTTGATCAAGACTCACTGGGTGAGAAACTCAAAAACCAATACAAAGGTCGCCAAGCTGTAGTCGATCTGTCTTATGAAATTAATGCTGGACGTATTGTTGGTCCTAGTAATGAAGATGAACTTTATTTTATAAAGAGCATCAAACTCATCGATTCAAATCAAAGAAAACCTTGGTTAAACTTTTTTGATCTTAAACAGAATTAAATGCCCTTCTAGGTCATATTTTTAATAATCAATTTGCTTAGGCTATTTTACCATCAATCACACCCATAGCCTTTAACCGTTGTAATTCATGCTCCGCCTTAAATTGAGACAACACAGACATGGTATGTTCTCCCAATTGTGGCGGTGCATGATGATATTCAACAGGTGTTTCTGACAATTTTATAGGTGAACCAATCATCTGGAACTCTGGATTAAGCGGATGTTGTATATTCACCACCATTTCCCGATGTTGAATTTGGGGTTCTTGTAAAGCTTCAGCAACAGAGTTGATTAACCCAACAGGGACTTTAAATGCATGAATCACACTCACCCACGACTCCGCATTTTGCTGTACAAAATGAGCAGACAATAATTCAATTAACGCGTCTCGGTGGCGCACTCGATCCTGATTTCGATTAAAACGCCCATCTTCCAATAGTGAGGTATAACCAATCGCAATACAGAAATCTTTAAACTGCTTATCATTACCACAAGCGACTATAAACTCTTTGTCTTTTGCGCTAAAAGTCTGATAAGGCACAATATTTGGATGGCTATTTCCCATACGCTTTGGAGATGCACCCGTGGTCAGATAATTCATACCTTGATTGGCTAAACCTGCCGCCTGAACATCCAGCAAAGACAAATCAATATGTTGCCCTCGTCCAATTTGATGACGAGCCAATAACGCAGCCTGAATGGCAATCGTGGCATATAAACCCGTTTGAATATCGACCACAGCGACACCCACTTTTTGTGCACCACGCCCTGAATCTTCCTCTTCACCCGTAATACTCATCAGTCCAGACATACCCTGAATGATAAAGTCATAGCCTGGTTCAGCCGCACGTGGTCCTGTTTGTCCAAAACCTGTGATCGAGCAATAAACCAGATTCGGATTAATATCACTTAAAGTTTCATAATCCAAACCATATTTTTGTAATGAACCTGCTTTATAGTTTTCGATCACGACATCTGCTGTTTTGACCATTTCATGCAGAATTTCCTGCCCCTCTGAGCGTGTAATATCAATCGCAACCGAATATTTATTTCTATTGGCTGACTGGTAATAACCCGACTCACGGGTAAGCTCACCTTGAGCATCTCGCATCCACGGCGGCCCCCACATGCGAGTGTCATCACCACATTGGGGACGCTCAATTTTAATGACTTCGGCACCGAGATCTGCCAAAATTTGCCCACACCATGGGCCCGCCAATACTCGGCTAAGATCCAAAACCCGAATTCCCTTTAACGCACCCATTTTTTGCTCCTCAATCTTGCATCTTCATTTTACTTTTGATTTTCAAAGATGCATTTGCCCTCAAGATGCTCTTTCGAGCACCCTGATTTTGATCAAAATGATTTTTTTAAATTAGAATGCAGCAATACCCGTCTGCGCACGACCAAGAATCAATGCATGCACGTCATGGGTGCCTTCATAGGTGTTCACCACTTCTAAATTGACCAAATGACGTGCAACACCAAACTCATCACTAATCCCATTGCCACCCATCATGTCACGGGCTAAACGGGCAATATCTAAAGCTTTACCGCAGTTGTTACGTTTGATTAGAGAGGTTGCTTCTACCGATGCAATCCCTTCATCTTTCATACGTCCAAAACGCAAGGCAACTTGTAGCCCTAAAGCAATTTCAGTTTGCATATCAGCAAGTTTTTTTTGAATAAGTTGGTTTGCTGCTAAAGGGCGGCCGAACTGTTTACGGTCCATTGTGTATTGATGCGCAGTATGCCAACAAAATTCTGCTGCACCCATCGCGCCCCAAGCGATACCATAACGCGCGCTATTTAAGCAGGTAAATGGACCTTTCAAACCACGAATTTCAGGAAACGCATTTTCTTCTGGCACAAAAACGTTATCCATCACAATTTCACCTGTGATTGATGCACGTAAACCCACTTTGCCATGAATCGCAGGTGCCGAAAGCCCTTCCCAGCCTTTTTCTAAAATAAAGCCACGAATGTCACCCACATGTCCTTCTTCAGATACTTCTTTTGCCCACACCACAAATACATCTGCAATTGGGCTATTGGTAATCCACATTTTCGCACCAGATAAGCGATAACCACCTGCTACTTTTTTAGCACGTGTAATCATGCTTCCTGGGTCTGAACCGTGGTCTGGCTCAGTTAAACCGAAGCAACCAATGTACTCACCTGATGCAAGTTTTGGTAAATATTGCTGTTTTTGCTGTTCTGTACCAAATTCTTGAATTGGCACCATCACCAAAGAACTTTGTACACTCGCCATAGAGCGGTAGCCTGAATCTACACGTTCAATTTCACGTGCAATTAAGCCATAACTCACATAATTTAAACCTGCACCGCCATATTGTTCAGAAATCGTTGGCCCCAATAAGCCAAGTTCTCCCATTTCACGGAAAATACCAACATCAGTTCGTTCATAACGGAACTGCTCCAATACACGTGGCATTAACTGTTCCTGACAATAGGCATATGCCGTATCACGAATCATGCGTTCTTCTTCTGTGAGTTGCTGCTCAATTAAAAATGGATCTTTCCAATCAAATTGTACACGTGCTGCTTTTTTATTCACCATTTGGTTCATTGCATCCTCTGCTAGGTCTTGTTATCTGTACTGATGCTATGCCTGAACATAAAATAATTCAAACGAATAATTCGCATGCAGATATGCTTAAAACACATATCTTCTTTAATATTTTCACATTTAAAAAACAATAAGGTGTTAAAAATGGCATTTCTACAGTATGTTCTTATGATTCAATCTACATGCTTTATGCACTTTTGAAATATCCTAACGACAGAATGACAACGCTAATGAGAAGAAAAATTCCCTCTATGCAGAGCTTACTCTGCTTTGAATCGGCAGCTAAACATGCCAGTTACACGCATGCTGCTTTAGAACTGTCCATGACCCAAAGTGCAGTATCACGTCAAATTCAGCAATTGGAAGAGTTCTTAGATATTCAGTTATTTACACGAACACGACATGGTATGGAACTGACCATTGCGGGTACACAATATTATGCGGCGATAAAACCTCACTTACTCGGTTTAGAAAAATCCACACAAGAAGTCATGGCACATAAAGGTTTAGGGGGGACACTAAAACTCGGTGTTGTGCCGACCTTTGCGACTCGTTGGTTATTACCCAAACTCCACGTTTTTAATACGCGTTATCCTGAAATTACCATTCATTTGGAAACCAGTACCAAGCCCTTTCTTTTTCATGAGCAAATGTTCGATGCAGCCATTTATGCAGGTACTGAGCAACAAATTGAACACTGGCCAAGCATCCAAGCCCATTTTTTAATGCATGAAGATGTGATAGCTGTTTGCTCACCTTCACTTATTTTGAAACATTTCCCAAACGCAGAAAAACTCACCCCATACAGCTATCATTTAAACCCAGAGCAAGTTACACAACTTCCTTTATTACAGCAAACCACACGACCTACGATTTGGCAGGAATGGTTTCAAGCACATCGAATCGATCATCCTAAAGCTGACGAAGGACAACGACATGAGCTGTTTTCCATGCTTGCTGTAGCGGCATCGCATTCAATGGGCGTTGCTTTAATTCCACAAATGCTGATTGAACAAGAACTAAAAAATCAAACCTTGGTGATTGCTAGTAGTAGTCCATTACCGAGTAATCGTGCATATTATTTGGTGCATTCTAGTCAAGCGCCATCAACTATCTTGAGTAAGTTTGTCGATTGGATTCAACATGAAGTAAAGGCGATTTCAAACTTCACTCCAGTGGATACCCAAGCCCAAGAATAAGTAAACAATGAGGAAATCATGCAAAACTTAGTGGTATTTTCAGGTGCTGGTATGAGTGCCGAAAGTGGTATTCAAACCTTTCGTGATCACGATGGACTCTGGGAAAATTACAACATTGAAGATGTCGCCACACCTGAAGCATGGGCAAGAAATCCACAGTTGGTTCAAGATTTTTATAACCAACGACGTAAACATATTTTACACGCTCAACCAAACCGTGCTCATCAACTCATTTCCCAATTACAGCAGCACTATCATCTCAATGTCATTACACAAAATATTGACGATCTGCATGAACGTGCAGGTAATGACAATGTACTGCATTTACATGGCAATATTCGCCTCACCAAGAGTTCAGGACCCCATGCTGAATATTCAACAGAATTTTATCCAATACAGGGTTGGGAGCTTAATTTAGAAAAGGATCTTTGTCCCGAGGGCTACCCACTGCGCCCGCATGTGGTCTGGTTTGGCGAGGCTGTACCGGCTTATGCCGAGTCACAAAAAATTGTGCAGCATGCAGATATTTTTATTGTGATTGGTTCCAGCTTAGAAGTTTATCCTGTTGCAGGATTAATTCATGAAATTCCACCACACTGTAAAGCGTATTATATTGACCCCAAAGCGCATCAACAAACCATGCCTCCGCAGTATCAACTTATTGCACAAACCGCAACCGAAGGCATGCAACAATTATTCAAGCTATTGACCACTTAAACCCTAAACTCGGATTGAATCGTTCTCCAACCTCCAGTCTAAGTTTAGGTTTTGAATACATCCGATCTTAAGCGCCATATTGCTTTTTAAGATAGTTGACGATTTTTGCCGATTCAAACATCTTTACTTGGGTATTTGGGTCAACCAAATATGGCACTTGAATATCACGCCCCATCAGCGCCACCACCTTTTCACGTTTACCTTCTTTAAGGGGAACATACTTGCCAGGCTTTAGTCGTAATACGGCTGGTCCCATATCTTGCCAACGTTCTTTTGCCACATTATGGAATACAAATGGTAGTTCCAATTCTGTCAGTACACTACGAACCACACGGGTAAATGGGCTGGCTTCAAATCCCCATAACTGGAGTAAGTGTTGTGGTGCTTCACGGTGAATAATTCTCTTGTCTACCCAAACACCACGCGCACCATTAATAATCGTTCCAGCAAGTGCCATGACAGGAATTTTAGGATAATGCGCAAATTTTTTCGGTGTTTTCCCTGTTCGCCCATAATGTTCAAACAGATGATGGATGATGTCTTGCGACTCATACATCTGCGTTGAAGTATTTTCATCAATGAAGAAAGGAAATTGTTTTTTCCCACCTAATTGCTTTACGATTTGACGATATTTTGTTCCACCTTTTGGACATGGATAAACTTCATAATCCAAATTCAATAAAGTTAAAACTTCACGCACACGGCGACAAAATGGAGAACCTTCAAATTCATAGAGTTTCAATGATTTCTCTGGTTGCTTTGGAAATGCTGTACCAGAGACTCCTCGACCACCTTCCGCGAATGATGAAGCCAAAGCTTGAATAACTTTTATTTGATGATTCACCATGTTTTGTCCTTATTTTTAATGGTCTTATAATTCGACCAAGGGTTCTTTAGCCACCACAATGCCATTATTATCGGCATAAATGTAATCGCCAGATTGAATATTTACCCCACCAAAATAGAGCGGAATATCCGTTTCGCCTATGCCTTTACGATTACTTTTTTGTGGAATTGCAGCCAATGCATGTACACCCAAATCCAATTCCGCAATGGCATCCACATCACGAACACATCCGTAAATAATCACACCATTCCACTGGTGCTTGACTGCTGACTCAGCGATCAAATCCCCCATGAGCGCACAGCGCATTGAAGCTCCCCCATCTACCACAAGGACTTTACCCTGACCATCGGTCGCCAGTAGTTCTTTAACACGGGAGTTATCTTCAAAACACTTTACAGTCACCACCTGACCACCAAAGGTTTTACGAGCACCATAACTTTTAAAGAATTTACCATCCATCGATGGAGTAACCACCTGAAGCTCTTTTTCAGGATTATCATCTAATAAATCACAAGTTACAAAAGGAACAGTTGCCACTTCATTCTCCAGTTATTGAGCTTTTTGTATGCGTAAATTATCATAAATCTCAAACTTTTCAGTCTGATATTGAGCTGCCACGACCATAGTATGAGCCACTTGTTCTGCAGTCACTGGCTTATATTTAAAAGAATCTGGTACCAAATGCGACATCTTTTGATATAAACGCTGAGTAGCACCTTCTAGCAACCGTTGTTCTGACCGCTCCCCTAGCAATAAAGAAGGTTGTAGTATTGAAGTCTTCGCTAAAGCCAATTCACGAATATGCTGTTCTAACTCACCTTTCACACGATTATAAAAAATTGGTGACTTCTGATTGGCACCTAGTGCGCTGACCAACAAGTAATGCGTTTCCAATCCTTCAAATAAGTCCGCAAAATGTGCATTTATCTCATAATCAATATTATAAAACTGTGCTTTTGAGCCTGCTTTTTTTAAAGTTGATCCTAAACAACTAAATGCATGGCTATAACCGTGCACATCTTCATCATTTAGTAACAAAAAATCTTCAAGTACGAATTGATGGACTTTTTCCAACTGACTTAACTCGACATCATAGTGTCGAACCACCGCAGTAATTTGCTCACAACTACTTAATTCATTTAATTGTTTTATTAAGGTCCGACCAACAAGACCTGTCGCGCCAATCACAATTGCATTTTGAATCGAATTTATCATTTTTTGACCGTTCTCCATGGTTTATGAGTAATCTAACGTTTTCTTTAACATTTTTCTGCATCTAAAATGTTGTCAAAGCATGTCAAGACTTGACTTCGTGGCCATGTTTAATCAAAATATGCCACTTGTTTACGGGCTGGTGATAGTTCTACTGATGTTGGTTTTCAGTATGAATTACAGCCCGCCCAGACCAATCTAATTCAAGGAGTGCACGAGTGGCAAACTCTGCTCAAGCAAAAAAACGTGCTCGTCAAAACGTTAAAGCACGTAAACACAACGCAAGCTTGCGTTCTATGGTTCGTACTTACATCAAACGCACAGTAGCTGCTATCGCTGCTGGTGACCATGCTGTTGCTACAGAAGCTTACAAAAAAGCTGTTCCTGTAATCGACCGTATGGCTGATAAAGGCATCATCCATAAAAACAAAGCTGCTCGTCACAAGAGCCGCTTAAATGCACAAGTTAAAGCGTTAGCTAACTAATTTGTTGTATTAAAAAAAGCCCATCTGGGCTTTTTTTACGTCTATACCTTTTGACTTTTCAATTCCATGGTCTAATTAAAAATAAAAGATATCGAATATGCCCTCAACAGAAGTGAAGGAGCGAAATTTTTAATTTACCAATACAGCTAAATTTTTAGGCTTCAAATAAGATAAAATTAAATGGGTATTCGGAGTCAACATACTCCATTTCCGATTCGCCCCATTAGTACATGAATAACGAATCAAATCCGCCTGATTATCGACCCAATATCCCTTATTCAAATCAAGATACTGATTTTCTTGACGAATAGACTGCGTATCTGCTGCCATCGTCCAGATTGGACTGCTTAATTTTGTTGAACAGGTCGCCAAAGAGATTTTATTACCACTTCCATTACTGGTTTGGCTGACCACTTTGAGCTAGCAATTTTTGCTCAAAACTTGGTAATTCAATTTTATGCAAAGCTTCACAACCATTTTCACGGCCAATTTTACCGCAGGACTTATTGCTTCGGCATAGGTCGGAATCTCAATACTAGAAAGCAATTTTTCAGCCTAATTGGCTTTTTTACAATACAAGCCAACATGCTGTGGCTAAGTTTTTATATTTTAAAATAAATCATTAAAAACATGATCTTATGAATTATTATATTATGCTTTTGACGAATCTACACCATCCGTTGCAGGAGTACACATATAAAGAATTATTCAGCCAGATAAAATAGAATATATCGGAGTTTTTGATTCTAATGATGTTGTTTAAACTGTCGAATATTTAATTCGTGTAATTCACCACGCCAAATCCATTTTAGTTTTGAATCTAAAAACTCATCGCCTTCAAACCAGACAAATAAGCCTTCCATCATTTGTGGCCAGTCTTCTTGAGTAATTACATTTCGACCTGAAATTACAGCAATAATTGCAGCAATAATGGTATCGTGACTCACTGCTAGGCTAAGCCCATTATGCTGCTGTGGATGCGTGTTATAAATTAATTCAAGCACATCGACCACACCTCGTATGGGGTGTTTCATGCCAGGTAAAGCATTATTTACAAAGCTATTGATAAATCCCAAAGCACCCTGTTCACGGAAATAAGGGCCTGCCTGTTTAATATCAAGCACAAAACTTCCTGGCTCAACCAAGAGTCCTTGCTGCACTATTTCAATATGATGCGTATTGTTTTGCAGGCTAATTGAATCCGCCCCTTGAATCATTAAAGCAGCAGTATCTACACAACGCTGAATAGGGCTAGAAATACAATGCTGAATAGTCCGATCGGTCTGAGCAATTAAGTGTCCCCCCCATGCTTGCGCCAAATCACGCCCTTGTGGTGTTAGCTGTAAATCATAACCAGCCAAGCCTTGCCCACTCACCATTTCACGAATGGAATGACGTGTAAATAATGTGACTGGAGTATGCGTATCTGGCAATAAATCTATTGCTTTTAACATACTATGTGGGAGTCGTTCTAATGCCATAAGACCATCATGCTTCCGTCGAGTTTACACTATAACATTTTAATTGTTTTGCTCAATGCTTACTCTGCATTACTGCAAGTGCTTGTAATGCGAGTTTTTTCATCTCTGCATTTCGATAGGCAATAAAACCACCATTCAACAAGGTCTCTCGTTGATTATATACAAATGGTCGCCCTCTAAAATCAACCAATCCACCACCAATTCGCTCAATTAAACATTGTCCCGCACTGGTATCCCATTCACTGGTGGGGTGAAAACGAGGGTAAATATCCACCTTATGTTCCAAAATCATACAAAACTTATAGGCACTCCCCGCTTTAAATACATCATAGCTAGTCATATCTTTCAACGCATCTAAATACGCCGTATATTCAGACTTATGCTGTGCACTCTGACTTAGACCTATATGCACTGGCGCAGCCATTGAGTGTTCCAATTCATACACATACCACTGCTGTGTACTTAGATTTAACTTCAATGGCATCCCTTGCAGAGGACAAAAGTACACGACCTGTTCCGCTGGAATTGCCAAGACTGCAAAAACCGTATGCACACCTTCAACCAAACTTAAATTGATGGTGAATTCAGAACGTTTATGTAAGAATTCTTTGGTGCCGTCCAATGGATCGAGCAACCAAAACCGATGCCATTGCTGACGTTGATCATACTCACCTTCTTCTGACAGTAAGGGAATATCTACAGATTGCTGTGCCAAAGCCTCTGTAATATATTGATTCACTCTAAAGTCTGCCTGCGTGACAGGTGAGTCATCATGTTTCTTCGTGATATCAAACTGTTCACCAGCACAATATCGTTGATATTCTTCTCGCAAAATTTCGCACGCTTGTGTCACAATGGGCACAAGCTGCAAGATCATTGCATCTTGCGGCGCTGTTGTTGTTTTAAACATAGATCACCTTATATATGTCGAACTTTTCTCAAAAACCGACCATTATCTTCGATATGGACGGAACCTTACTCGATCTTGCTTATGATGACCTGATTTGGAATCAGCTTGTGCCCATTCAGTATGCTGATGTGCATCAGTGTTCGATCGAACAAAGTAAAGAAGTCCTATTCCAATTCTATCAAGAACATAGTCACACTTTAAACTGGTATTCTTCACATTTTTGGTCGACTAAAGTCGGCTTTGATGTGCTTGCATTACAAAAAAAGCAGCAACATAAAGTGAGCCGCCGTGAAGGCTGTATTGAATTATTAGAATATCTGAAAGCCAATGATTATCCATGTTGGTTAGCGACCAATGCGGACTGTGCCAGTCTAGAATTTAAACTTAAGCAAACAGGTATTGGGCAATATTTTGACGTGATTGTCAGTAGTGAAACGCTAGGCCATGCCAAAGAATTTACTGCCTTTTGGGAGAAGTTACATCAGTTACATCCTTTTGACGCGCAGCAAACTTACTTTATTGATGACACTGAAAAAGTTTTACTGGGTGCACAAAAATTTGGACTACAGCATTTGATTACGATCCAACAGCCCTCATCTACAGGATTAGTGCGTGAGAAATCCAACTTCCCAATGCTTGATATACTCACCGACTTAATTCCCTTACTTGAACAAGCCGAGGAACAAAAGCAATATGCCTAAAGCAGAGCAAAATCTTCCTGCTGAAACTGTACGTATCGATAAATGGCTGTGGGCTGCACGTTTTTTTAAAACTCGAAGCATTGCCAAATCTGCAATTGAAGGTGGTAAAGTCCATTTCGATGGCGAACGTGTCAAAGTTTCTAAAGAAGTTCGTGTAGGTATGGAACTTACCATCCAACAAGGTTTTGAAAAAAAAACGATCGTTGTTAAAGCAATTTCTAATGTGCGTGGCCCTGCCCCCATTGCTCAGCAATTATATGAAGAAACTGAAGTCAGTTTAGCAAAAAGGGAATTGCTTGCATCCCAAAGAAAATTGCATAATCTTGCTCGACCTGATCATCGACCGTCGAAAAAAGATCGCCGACAAATCAGTAAATTTAAACAAGAAAATGATCAGCAATTTGGCCAAGATTGGTCATATAATGATGATTAAATTACTCACGTCATGTTATGTCGCACAAGATATAACAGGCATAGAATAACAGAAATAATTCTGTCACTATACTGAAGTGGAAAACGTTTGCAATGTAAGACATCCACTTGAGTTAAAAGTAAAGTGACAAAGTTTTGAGGTTGTAAGATGGATGAGAATAAAAGTAAGGCACTCAATGCTGCCCTAAGCCAAATTGAAAAACAGTTTGGTAAAAATACAGTTATGCGCCTTGGCGACAATACAGTACAAGCTGTTGAAGCTGTTTCAACAGGCTCATTGACACTCGATATTGCACTAGGTATTGGTGGCTTACCAAAGGGTCGTATTGTTGAAATTTACGGTCCTGAGTCTTCAGGTAAAACCACCATGACATTACAAGCCATTGCACAATGTCAAAAAGCGGGTGGTACGTGCGCCTTTATCGATGCTGAGCATGCACTTGATCCACAATACGCTCGTAAGCTTGGTGTTGATATTGACAACCTTTTGGTTTCCCAACCCGACCACGGTGAGCAAGCACTTGAAATTGCAGACATGTTAGTCCGCTCTGGTGCAATTGACTTAATCGTAGTCGACTCTGTTGCTGCACTAACACCACGTGCTGAAATTGAAGGCGAAATGGGTGACTCACATATGGGCTTGCAAGCACGCTTAATGAGCCAAGCCTTACGTAAAATTACAGGGAATGCCAAGCGTTCAAACTGTATGGTGATCTTCATTAACCAAATCCGTATGAAGATTGGTGTGATGTTCG
Source organism: Acinetobacter tibetensis (assembly GCF_023824315.1). Classification (NCBI taxonomy): domain Bacteria; kingdom Pseudomonadati; phylum Pseudomonadota; class Gammaproteobacteria; order Moraxellales; family Moraxellaceae; genus Acinetobacter; species Acinetobacter tibetensis. The sequence goes on from NZ_CP098732.1 coordinate 1,867,138, forward strand.
GTAGCCCTGAAACCACAACAGGTGGTAACGCATTAAAATTCTATGCTTCTGTTCGTCTTGATATTCGTCGTATTGGTCAAGTTAAAGAAGGCGACGAAATTGTAGGTTCAGAAACTAAAGTTAAAGTGGTTAAAAACAAAATGGCACCCCCATTTAAAGAAGCACTTTTCCAAATTCTTTATGGCAAAGGCGTTAACCAGCTAGGTGAATTAGTCGATCTTGCAGTTCAGCAAGACATCATCCAAAAAGCGGGTGCTTGGTATTCATATCAAAGTAACAAAATTGGTCAAGGTAAAAACAATGTCATTCGCCACCTTGAAGAAAACCCACAATTGGCACAAGAAGTGGAACGCATTATTCGTGACCAGTTATTAACAACGGGTGGTGTTGCAGAAGATAAAGAAGAAGAATCTGACCTCTTGCTCGACGCTTAAATCGCCTGCTTATTTATAAAATATACCTGTTACACTCAAACGCCCTTCGGGGCGTTTTTCAATCAAGATTAGATATAGTATGAGCCAATCAAAATTCCCTAAATTGCTTGACTACAACAGCTTAAAACAAGAGCTTGGAACTTCTCATTCTGAGTACACACTGTCACCAGATGCAACGGATTACAATAATGCTGCTATAGAGGCTGAACCACCTCAAAATACAGGGCTAACAGGCTCACGCTTACGTTCTTATGCATTTGCTGTACTCACCCGTAAAGAATTCTCCAAAGCCGAACTGATTGAAAAGATCGAAACCTACGCAGCAAATCGCGAGGAAGTCATAAATCTTGTAAATGAATTGTCCGAGCAGAACTATCAAAGCGATCAGCGCGTAGCAGAAATTGTCCTATCAAGCCAAAAAAGAAAAGGGAAAGGGCCACAACGCATCAAATTAGCATTAAAAAACAAGAAAATTAACAGCGACCTCATTCAAGACGAATTGAAAGAAATCGATTGGGCTGAACAAGCCTATCAACTGAAAATCAAGAAATTTGGTTATGCTGTTGAGAAAGATGCAAAACTGAAAGCGAAGCAGATACGCTTTTTACAATATAGAGGATTTGATATGGACGCAATTATGAAAGCAATTAACCAAAAGGAGTTTGAAGATTAATTATAATAAAATGTTATAAAAATAAATGGTGGCAACCCTACCAGCAAAGCTTCGGCACATCACAATTCTACTACCGTTGCTACCTTCCGGTCCTGGCGGGGTTCGCAGAGTGCAATTGCGAAGTAACCGGCAGGGCTACCATTGCAAGAACAGAGTATAGAGATTTTTACTCAAGTTGCAAGCCTTTAATCTAGTTTTATATAGCTAAGCTATTCATTTGATTATTTAAAATACAAAAATACAGATTTATCACCATTTATCTTCTTCATGCAGGATGAGTTTACTTTAAACATACGACAAGTTTGCAAACACTTATTGCTTTTCCTTACCCGAACATTTTAAATGTGTTCAAGATGAAATGAATAAAGCCACACAAACTCAAGGCTTTAAGCAAGTAATACAAAATGGATATGTTTTATGATGCAATATAAGCATGCAATTTATGCACTCACCTTACTCAGCAGCACTACGTTATATGCCAATGTACCTATCGAAACACGTGGCTTAAGTCAAAGCGATTCAGGTTCAAGCTATAACTCTTCCAACACCAATTCATCAACACCAGAAGCAACTGTGCCAACCAATCTAAATTGGCAACTCATGCAAAAAAATCAACAGCTTGAAAATGATATTCGAAGTCTACGTGGACGCATTGAAGAACAAGAAAATACCATTGAGCAACTTAAAAATGACCTCAACAACCGCTATACCGACCTAGATCAGCGTTTAGAGTTATTACAACAAAAGGTTGACCCTGACAGCACTACCCAAACGGAGGATAATCAACAAGATACTTCTCCCAGTTCCAACAGCACCACCACTCCAGCAACATTAAACAATGCTAGCAACCCCACACCCGTAGCAATCCCCCCAACCAAAGCCATCAACACGGATACAACAGCCACAGCAAACACCCAACAACAAACTACCGATTTAGAGAAAGCAGCCTATACAGTCGCATTAGATGCCTATAAACAAGGAGGTGCGAAAAAAGCAATTGCTCCAATGCAAAACTTTATCAAAAATCACCCCAATAGCGTTTATATTAGTAATGCATATTTTTGGTTAGCAGAATTCAATCTAGCCATAGAACCAACCAACTATACTGAAGCCAAGCGAAATTATAATATTGTGGTCAACCAATACTCTCAATCTTCCAAAGCCTCTCGAGCGCTTTATCAACTGTATAGCATCGCCAAAGATGTAGATCGTAATACAGCACTGGCAAATCAATACAAAGCCAAACTCTTAAAACGATATCCAAAAAGTGAAGAAGCTGGCTATTTTAAGAAATAAAAAAAAGACACCTTAAGGTGTCTTTTTTTACAGCAAATTAACGCACAATGCCGCGCTCAGACTGCTCCAGAGAGTCAAGCAACAATTGAGCTTCTGCCACCGTAGGCAAAATTTCCTGACGGATACGCTCAATTGCCTCAACTGTCGTCAAACCTTCTTTATAAATAAGCTTAAACGCTGTACGTAAACCCTGAATTACTTCTTTAGACCAGCCCTTACGACGCATGCCTTCTACATTCATTGCAAAAGCATGTGCAGGATTACCAGAAGCCATAACATAAGCAGGAACATCTTTCAAAATTAAAGATGCACCACCAATCATGCTGAATGAAGCAAGTTTACAGAACTGATGGATACCTGAGTTTCCACCAACAATAACGTAATCACCAATGTGAACGTGACCCGCCACGCCTACATTATTAGCGAAAATATTGTGATCACCCACCATACAATCATGTGCAATATGGGTATTCACCATCAACAGGTTATGACTACCAATTTTGGTCAAGCTCTGATCTTGTACGGTGCCTCGATGCAAACTGCAATGCTCACGAATCGAGTTATGATCACCAATTTCCAACCAAGTTTCTTCACCTTGGTATTTAAGATCTTGACATACTTCGCCAATACTCGCGAACTGGAAAATTTCATTATTTTTACCAATACGCGTGTAGCCTCCAACCACAACATGTGAGTGAAGTTTTGTTCCCGCTCCAATTGTGACCTGTGGACCAATAATACAATAAGGCCCAATTTGCACATCTGGAGCAATTACTGCTGATGAGTCAATAATAGCGGTTGGGTGAATTAATTCGTTATTGCTCATGCCTGCTCTATACTTTCTGATGATAAACCATAATTTCCGCGGTTGTTGCGACTACGCCATCAACAGTGGCAATACAATTATATTTGTAAATACCACGTTTTTGCATAATTAACTCAGATTTTAATACAAGTTGATCACCTGCAACCACTTGTTTTTTAAATCTCACCTTCTCTGCACCTGCAAAAAGGAACAAAGAACCTTCACTCGGCTTCTCATTGTTCATAATAAAGCCCAAAATACCTGACACTTGCGCCAAGGCCTCAACAATTAATACGCCAGGCATAATTGGGTAATTCGGGAAATGTCCTTGTAAGAACTCTTCATTAATTGAAACGTTTTTATAACCCACAATCCCATTATCAGTTACATCAACAATACGATCAACCAATAAGAATGGATAACGGTGTGGTAAATATTCACGAATTTGCTGAATATGCATTGGCAATTCTGGTTTCGTAAATGATAGTAAAGTCGACTCAGTCATCATATTTCTATTTACGCAATTTAAAAGTTGATTCAAGGGACTCAATTTGAGTCTGCATATGATCAAGTCGTTTGACTAATTGGGTCAATGGCACATCTGCTAATTGTCGAAGCCTTACAACTGTACGCTTCCATTGCGGCGTTTCAAATAATCCTGTACCACCAGAATAACTTCCCGCCTCGTAAATATTATTTGTGACCATTGACATTCCTGTAATTGTCACATTATCCGCAATTGAAATGTGTCCCACAACACCACAACCACCGGCAAGGATACAGTTTTTGCCAATTGTCGTGCTACCCGCAATCCCACTCTTTGCAGCAATCGCGGTGTTTTCGCCAATTTTAACGTTATGCGCGATTTGCACAAGGTTATCAATCTTAACACCATGTTCCAAAATGGTATCATCCAAAGCACCACGATCAACACTACAATTTGAACCAATTCGGACATCATTTCCGATTTGAACAGACCCCAATTGAGCTATGCGATGCCATTTCCCCTGATAAGGTGCAAAACCAAAACCTTCTCCACCTATCACTGTATTGGCATGTATACGCACACGATCGCCAATTTTACATGCGCCCGTTAACGTAACATGCGAATCAATGAATCCATCCTTACCAATTTCAACAGCATCATCAATACGCACATGTGGTTGAATTACAGTGTTATCTCCAACAACACAATTTTCACCAATAACGACATAATGACCAATATAAGCCGAATCCGAAATAATCGCTGAAGGATGAATCTGAGCAGTACTTTCAATACCAACATCTGTATGCTTTTTCTCAAACACATGCGTCAGAATTGCAAAAGCAAGATATGGATTTTGAACGAGGATAAAATTTTGATGGCTATACAATTTTTCCTGTAAAGCCTGAGTGACAATAAGAGCACCTGCTTTTGAGGCAAGCGCTTTATCTAAATACTTTTCATCTGTCACAAACGAAATATTGTGCACAGATGCTGCTTCTAAGCTTGCTAAACCTTGAATAACAAGGTTGGATTGACCTATACACTCGCCTTGTACAAGACGAGCTAGGTCTTCTAAACTTTTTTTGTTAAGATTCATTGATTACTTAATTGCATTAACCTTTTGAATCATTTTATCAGTTAAATCATACTTAGCGTCATAGGCAAGTGCAGAGTTTTTGTTCAACACTACATCTAAATTACCTTCTTTACGCAATTGCTCAGCAACTTGTTTAATACGAGAATCCAAGGTCTTGTTCATCACTTGCAAAGATGCCTGAACTTTACCCTGTAAACCCTGCTGAATACCGTTTAGCTCGTTTAACTTAGTTTGGTATTCCGCACTCATTTTCTGCATTTCAGCTTCTGAGAGTTTAGTACGTTGGGCTTTCTGCTTCATCGCTTCCAGCTCTTTACTCAATTGCTCTAATCGAGTTGTTTGAGGCTTGATCGACTGCTGTAGACTTGCATTTTGTGCTTTTAAATATGTACTATTTTCAACCACTTGCTCTAAATCAACAACACCATAACCAGCCGCATGTACAACAGAACTGAGTAAAACACTCGAAACAGCTAAAGCTTTGATTATATTACGCATGAATTAAACCTTATTGTATATTATCTTTGGTTTAAAAATGATCGTACTTAGAAAGTACGACCAATTTCAAATTGAAGTTCTTTAGTTTCATCACCAGGCTTATCATTCAGTGGGAAAGCATAGCTTAATGATAATGGACCAATCATGGTAATCCAAGTAAAGCCTACACCAACGCTATAACGCATGTTACCTAAATCAAAACCATATTCATCTTTACAGGTTTTCTTTGCAGCGTCTGTACTAAAGACATCACATTGAGTATCAAATACTTGTGCCCCTTCAGCAAACAACACTGGGCGGACTTGTCGCGTCCAATCCCCTTTAAACGGTAAAGGCAATGCCAATTCAGTACCAAATTGAACTAGAGCATTACCACCCACTTCTTCTGGTGATGGGTCTGTTTGCCCCGTTTCACTATAGTAAACACCATCATACTTTGGACCTAAAGTACTGTTGTCATAACCACGTACTGACCCATAACCACCTGCATAGAAGTTTTTATAGAAAGGTAAGTCGTTACCATAACCTAACTTACCATAACCACGCAAAACAAAGTCCTTACCAAGAGGTAAAAACGCCTGTGCATCATAAGTAATTTTTTGGTATTCAACATCACTTCCAGGTAAGGCAATTTCCGCATTGACACGGTGAGACTGACCAGTTGTAGGGAATACAGGGCGGTTTAATGTATTGTATGACCAACCCAAGGTTAGATTGTATGTAAGGAAGTCACCCTGAAACTCATCATCAAAATCAACCAAATCCTTATCACAGTCATAGCTTGTTATTGTTGTTGGCTTTGAAGTATCACCATACACAGGTGTCAACGTTCCTGTACAAACATCCTCAGCACGATGTTTCGCTTTTCCACCATTTGCAAGCAAATAATCACGCACATAAGTAGAAACATACTGACCCGTTGTTACTTCTGTTTGATCAATATTTAAACCCGCACTAATACTTTGGTTTTCATCAATTGGATAACCAAAGTTGATACCCCCACCAAAACTGTCTGTTACGTAGTTATTTACGTTGTAATCATCATCAAGCTTGGTTTTACGGTAGTACATGTTGTAACCACGACGCACACCATCAATGGTGAAATACGGGTCAGTTACACTCAGGTTGTAGTAATCTTGAGTCTCTGAACGAGAAAGATCAATTGCAACACTATTTCCCGTTCCCATAAAGTTGGTTTGGCTCAATCCTGCTTGGAATGTGACACCACCACTTTGTGAATAACCGACTGCCAAGGTACTTGTCCCGGAATGCTGCTCTTCAACATTCACATTCAAGTCCACCTGATCAGGCATATTCGGAATACGAGTTGGTTTAACTTCTACTGTTTTGAAATAACCAGTACGCTCTAAACGCACTTTAGACAAGTCAATTTTTTCATTACTTGCTAAAGCACCTTCCATTTGGCGCATTTCACGACGTAATACTTCATCAGAAGTTTTGGTATTCCCTGTGAAATTAATACGACGTACAGTCACTTGCTGACCTGGATTAATATAATAATTCAGATCAACTTGACGCGTTTCATTATTAATTTGTGGAACAACATTAACTTCTGCATAATAATAGCCAGCATTACCATATTTGCGTAATAACAACTGCTTAACAGCATTTACTTTTTCTTGCGAATAGGTTGAACCATCTTTATAAATCTGCATTGCCTTCAATTCTTCAGGCTTATACAATGCATCTCCTAAAAATTTAGATTCACCAAACTTAAATTGCTGACCTTCACTTACTGAAACTTCAATAAAAATTCGCTTTTTATCTTCACTCAAGTTCAAACTTGAGTTGGTAATATCAAAGTTGATATAACCCGCGTTTAAATATAAAGCACGCAATGCCTCTAAGCTTGCAGCCATCTTTTCACGTGCATAACGGTCATTACGTGAAACAATTGAACTCCAGCTACTTTCTTTTACAGCAAAAGCTTGTTGAATGTCACTATCACTAAAAACAGTGTTACCAATGACATTAATATCTACAACTTTAGCAGCTTTACCTTCATTAAACTCGAGCAATAGATCTACACGGTTATTTGGTCTTGCTGTAGTTGTCACTTTTACATCAGCATCATAACGACCTTGCTGAACATATTGCTGCTCTAATTCAGACTCAACTGTTTGAAGTGTTGATTTCTTTAACACCTCACCTTCAGCCAAGCCCATTTTCTTTAAGCCTTCTTCCAAAGCTTCCTTAGGAATAAGTTTATTGCCTTTTAGCTCAATTTTAGAAATAAGAGGACGTTCAATCACTTTAAATACAAGCGTATCACCGTCTTTCGATGCCTTAATGTCATCAAACATGCCTGAAGCATATAGTGCACGAATTGAATTCGAAATAGCCTGATCATCAACACGATCACCACTACTCACTGGCAACATGGTATACACATTGGTAGGAGTTAAACGAACGAGTCCATCAATTTTTATATCACGAACAATAAATTCATCCGCTGCATATACTTGTTGTACTGCTGCCATAGCACTAACCAGCGCCAAAGGCATAAATAAATGTGTGTGCTGCATGCCAGTCTTTTCCGATGTTAATTTCAAAGCAACGTTGTTATAAACGCATAAAGTCATTAAATAATGCAAGGAGCATCATGCTACCCAACAGTACCATACCAATTTTTAAACCAACCAATTGTATTTGTTCAGAAACAGGTTTACCACGAATCAATTCCACAAAGTAGTACACTAAATGCCCACCATCCAACATAGGAATAGGCAATAAGTTTAATATTCCCAAACTTACACTCATAAGCGCCATAAAGGAAATGAAGGTTTGCCATCCCATTTCAGCACTTTGTCCTGCAACTTTTGCAATCGTGATTGGACCTGATAAGTTTTCAAAACCAATTAAACCACGAACCATCTTAACGATAGAATTCAGGATCATGGTACTAATTTGCCCTGTCTTATCAAGTGCCTTACCAAATGCCTCTACGGGACCATACTGAATAGTTTGTTTGTATTCTTCAGGAATCACTACTTGACCAGGATTATTTTGCACACCAAGCACACCAGATACATTACCCATGTTATCTCGCTTACCTTGAGGCATCACTTCCAAGTGCACCAACTGATTTTGTCGTAATACATCAATTTTGAGTAGTTTTTCAGGTGAAGCTTGCACCACCTCCACCACATCAAACCAATCTTTCATTTTCACGCCATCAATTGCAACAATGCGATCTCCTGCTTTCATTCCTTGACGAATTGCTGCACCATCTTCATTTAATTTCATGACAGTTGCAGGAATGTGTGGACGATAAGGAATAAAGCCCAAGCTATCTAATGGCGATTGATTCTGATCTTTTAAGAAATTCTGAATAGGAAGTACAAAAGATGTTGCTTGACCATTTCGATCTGCATCAATGTGAATGACACCCGTTTCACCAGCACGATCAACCAAAGCAAAGTTTAATTGCTCCCAAGTCGATGTTTTCGCACCATCAACTGCTGTAATCTTATCACCAACTTGCATTTGTGCCGTTGCAGCAGGTGAATTCACCAAGACCTTACCAATACGAGTATTCAACTGCTCTTGAGCTGGTAAAAACAATACCCAGAACAATAAAACTGCAAAGATAAGATTGATTAATGGGCCAGCAGCCACAATCGCAATACGCTTCCATGGATGTTGGCGATTAAACGCATAAGGTAAATCAGCTTCTGCCACATTCCCTTCGCGCTCGTCCAACATTTTGACATAGCCACCTAAAGGCAAAGCAGACAATTGATATTGAATACCTGACTTTTTTGATGTCCATTTCAACACAGTTGGGCCAAAGCCAATGGAATAAACTAAAACTTTGACGCCTAGTTTACGTGCTACAAAATAATGTCCGAACTCATGAATCGCAATGAGAGGCCCGAGCAATAAAATTGCCGCAACAATAATAAACAAGGCATTCATGTTAGCTTCCTTTACTGCTTACAAACTGCTGAGCAATAGATCTGGCAGTTGAGTCCGCTTGTAAGATTAAATCTATTGAATCCGCAGAACCATTTTCAACCCGATTCAACGTATGTTCAACTACTACTGGAATATCGGTAAAACCAATCTGTTTTTGCAAGAAAGATGCCACCGCAATCTCATTCGCCGCATTTAAAATTGCAGGAACTAAGCCCCCCGCTTGAATGGCTTGACGAGCCAAAGTTAGTGCAGGAAAACGTGTTGCGTCTGGCTCTTGAAAATCAAGTTGATGATTTACAAATAAATCCAAAGCAGGAACATGGGTATTAATACGCTTAGGCCAAGCTAAAGCATGTGCAATTGGGGTACACATATCTGGATTCCCCATTTGCGCCAATGTCGAACCATCAACATATTGCACCATGGAGTGAATAATACTCTGCGGATGCACAACAATTGTTACAAAATGTTCTGAAATTGCAAAAAGATGACATGCTTCAATTAGCTCAAGCCCTTTGTTCATCAAAGTCGCAGAATCTACAGAAATTTTCTGACCCATTGACCAGTTTGGATGCTTACAGGCTTGTTCAGGTGTAACACTTCGCAACTCATCTAGAGAATGATGAAGAAATGGACCACCCGATGCTGTTAGTAGAATGCGCGAAACACCCAGTTTAGGCTGACCATTACGCTCCACATTCAAATATTGTTCTGGTAAACACTGAAAAATTGCATTGTGTTCAGAGTCTACGGGCAATAATAAAGCTTGATGCTGACGCGCAGCCTGCATCATCAAGTCACCAGACATGACTAAAGCTTCTTTATTGGCAAGTAATACTCGCTTACCCGCTTTAACAGCCGCCAAGGTCGGTAACAAACCTGCCGCCCCAACAATGGCCGCCATAACAACATCAACATCTGGATGACATGCAACAGCTTCCAAGCCTGCTTCGTCAAATAAGACTTCGATGTCGTTAATATTTTCTTGCGAAAAAAGTTGTAGTAACTCTAGCTCTTTAGCAGACGGAATCACCACAACTTTAGGACGAAACTGTTTGCAAATTTGCACCAATTCCTTAATTCGACTATATGCCGTTATTGCAAAGACAGAATAGTCTTCAGGATGCTGTTGCAGTATTTTTAAGGTACTTTGACCAATAGAACCCGTTACACCTAAGATACAAACAGCTTGTGACATTTACAAATCTACGCCAATTAGTTTTAACACATACATACCCGCAGCAAATATAGGTGCTGCAGAAAGCAATGAATCAATACGGTCCAACACACCACCATGCCCAGGTAAAATACGACCTGAATCCTTAATACCAGCACGGCGCTTAATCATTGACTCAAACAAATCACCTAACACCGAACTAAACACAGTGACTATAGAGAGAATCAGAAATAAAATATGTTGTGCTAACGTTAAGTCCAGATATAAAACCTCAACAACAACCACAATAAGCATTGACGTTAAGATACCCCCGTATAAACCTTCTACAGATTTATTTGGACTCACATCTGGTGCAAGTTTCTTCTTACCCAATTTACGCCCAACAAAATATGCACCGCTATCTGCCCCCCAAACCAACAAGAACAGATACATCAACCACCATGGCGAACTTACCCATAGCGCAAAAATTGCAGTCACAGCAGCGGAAATAAGAATAAATCCTGAGAAATAGAGGCTATTATTATACCAACCATCGTATTCTGGGTAGTTTTTCACCCAATAAACACTCACCAACCAAGACAAAATTGATGCACACCACAATAAAAGTGCAATATCTTTAAAATACAAAGCTAAAGTTGCCAATGCTGCAGTAACAATACCGTAGCACCATGCAAAAGGCTTAATAATATGATTTGTTTTTCTCGGCATGAGCTTAAACCACTCATAACCAGCAACCCCAGCGGCAACAATCATCAGTATCAACATTGGATACTGAGATTGCGTAGCAAACATACAACTAAGTACAACTGCCACCAATACCAATGCGGTAATAATCCGCTCTAACATTTATTAATTCTCAAATTTATCTTGTTGAATTTGCTCAGATGTTTTACCAAAACGACGCTCACGCCCTGCAAAAACCTCAAGTGCATGATCGAACTCTTGCACACCGAATTCAGGCCATAACGTTTCAGTAAAATACAATTCTGCATACGCTGCTTGCCAAAGCAAGAAATTCGACAGTCGATAATCCCCACCTGTACGAATGAGTAAATCTACAGCAGGTAAATCTGACATACTAATATGCTGTCCTACCAGATCAGCATTAATTTGCGCCACTTCAAGCTTACCAGCTTTAACTTCTTGAGCAATTTGCTGCGCAGCTTGCGCCATATCCCACATGCCACCATAACTTACCGCAATGGTTAAAGTCATTTGAGTGAACTTAGCAGTCCTTTGCTCGGCATGCAACATTAACTCACGTAAATGCGGAGACAAGCGTGAACGATCACCAATAAATCGTAAGGCGATTTCAAATTTTTCCATACGCGGGATTTGCTCATGAATTGTCTCTTCCAACAAATTCATCAGCAAATCCACCTCATACTGAGGTCTGTTCCAATTTTCGCTTGAAAATGCAAAAACGGTTAAAGCCTGAATCTTTCTTTTTCGACAATGCTCAACAATTGGATCTAGGACATTTTTACCTTCACGGTGTCCCGCACCCTTTTGCATTTGCATTTTTTTGGCAAAACGATTGTTGCCATCCATAATGATGGCAACATGTTTTGGAAGATGTGTAGCGTCTTCAGATGTGGTCATTAATTTTAGACCTTCATCAATTCGGCTTCTTTTGCAGCTAGACGTTTTTCAACTTCAGCAACGAATTTATCGGTGATTTTCTGGATATCTTCACCTGCACGGCGCTCATCATCTTCAGAAATTTCTTTTTCTTTCAACAATGCTTTGATATCACCCAACACATCACGACGGATATTACGAATTGCTACTTTCGCATTTTCAGCTTCGTTACGTGCGACTTTTTGCATGTCACGACGTGTTTCTTCAGTCAAAGCTGCCATTGGTACGCGAATCGCATCAGCGGTAATAGGGTTCAAACCCAAGTCTGATTCACGAATCGCTTTATCAATTGCAGCAACCATTGTACGTTCAAATGGCTGAATTAATAGTGTACGAGAGTCTTCAACACCGACATTGGCAACCTGATTTAAAGGCACATCAGAGCCATAGTAAGGAACCATTACACCGTTCAGAATGGATGGATGCGCTCGTCCAGTACGAACCTTTGCAAAGCCATGTTCCAACGAGTCAAGTGACTTGTTCATACGGTCTTCTGCGTCTTTTTTAAGATCGTTAATCATATGATCTTCCTTACTTAATTCTAAAAGATATCATTACTAAAATAGCGTGTAGTATAAAGAGCTTTCTGGCTCACGTACATTAGTTCGTAACGTGAGTCCCTTCTTTTTCACCCATAACCACTGAAAGTAACGCACCAGATTTGTTCATATCAAATACCTGAAGCGGTACATGATGGTCACGGCACAAACAAATCGCTGTTAAATCCATAACACCCAATTTTTCATCCAATACCTGATCGAATGTTAAGTTGTCATATTTAACAGCATCATCAAATTTGCTTGGGTCTTTATTATAGACACCATCAACTTTAGTGGCTTTTAAGATAAGGCTAGCTTCAATTTCAATACCACGTAAACAAGCTGCAGTATCTGTCGTGAAGAACGGGTTACCCGTACCTGCAACAAATACACATACCTCACCTTGAGTCAGGTGACGAATGGCATCACGGCTAGAATAAGATTCCACCACAGTACCAATTGGCAATGCTGACATTAAACGTGTTTTAATGTTACGGCGTACCAATGCATCACGCATTGCCAAACCATTCATTACAGTTGCCAACATACCCATTTGGTCACCTGTTACACGACCAACCAAGCCATCTTTTTGTAGCTGGCTACCGCGGTATAAGTTACCACCACCGACAACAATACCAACTTGCACACCAAGTCCAACCAAATGTGCAATAGATAAAGACATTTGATCTAGCACTTGTGCATCAATACCCATGTCTTTGTTGCCCGCAAGTGCTTCACCTGAAAGTTTCAGCAAAATGCGTGAATAGCGTGGATTCTTTGAATCTGACATTCCAAACTCCAAATTTACTTAATCTGTATTTTTCTATATATGGATTTACTTAAGCTGATTTCACTTGAATCAACTTAGCAAACAAGTCGTATTCGTCTGCATCAGTAATTTCAACTTCAAGCAGAGCACCTGGTTTAATCAGATTTTTATCAATATCTTCTACAAAGACGTTCCCATCAATTTCAGGTGCATCCGCATATGAGCGTGCAACCGCAACAGGAAACTCTTCTTCAAGATCATCAACCAATACTGTCATGACTTGACCAATACGCTTTTGTAGCTTAGCGGCTGAAATTTCCTGCTGAACTTCCATAAAACGTTCATAACGCTCTTGCTTAATTTCTTCAGGTACGTGATCCGGTAAATCGTTAGCCGTAGCACCTTCAACTGGTGAATAAGTAAAGCAACCAACACGGTCTAACTTCGCTTCTTTCAACCAATCTAACAACATTTGAAAATCTTCTTCAGTTTCGCCAGGGAAACCAACCACAAATGTTGAACGAATCACCAATTCAGGACATTTTTCGCGCCATAATTTTAGGCGCTCTAATGTATTTTCACTATGGGCTGGTCGCTTCATCAATTTTAAGATGCGCGGACTGGCATGCTGAAAAGGAATATCTAAGTACGGTAGGATTTTACCCTGAGCCATTAAGTCAATAACAGCATCCACATGCGGATATGGGTAAACATAGTGCAAACGAACCCAGATCCCTAATTGACCCAAGGCTTCACACATGTCATAGAATTTGGTCTTAACTGGCTGACCGTTCCAGAAATCCAGTTTATATTTGGTGTCTACACCATAAGCGGAAGTATCTTGAGAGATAACGAGCACTTCTTTTACACCAGCGCGTTTAAGCGCAGCCGCTTCGTCTAAAACTGAACCAACTGGACGTGAAACCAAATCACCACGCATACTTGGAATAATGCAGAAGGTACAACGATGGTTACATCCTTCCGATATTTTTAAATACGCATAGTGTTTCGGGGTTAAACGAATCCCTTGCTCTGGCACTAAATCAATAAAAGGATTGTGCTTTGGCGGTGCTGGAACATATTCATGTACCGCTTCCATAACATCCTGATAAGCTGCCGCACCTGTGACTTTTAGGACATTCGGATGCATTTCACGAATTTTATCTTCGTCTTTACCCAAACAACCTGTCACAATAACTTTACCATTGGCGCTCATTGCTTCGCCAATTGCATCCAATGATTCTTGTACTGCAGATTCAATAAAACCACAGGTATTAACAACAACCAAATCAGCACCATCATAATCTGATGCCACATCATAACCTTCAGTCTTTAACTGAGTTAAAATTCGTTCAGAATCTACCAATGCCTTAGGACAACCTAAAGAAACAAAACCGACTTTGGGGGACTTCATGAATCTGCGCTCCACTAGAATGCGCGTATTGTAAGACTTTTCGATTGATAAAAATAGGTGGGAAGCCGACTCTTTGTGTAATGCACCAAAATTAATCCACTGTTTGCCTTGCATATTTACATTTGCACCATTTTGATACATTTTAAAAGTTAATTACTTTATATCTTCGGCTTACAATTTTAATAAAGTCCAATTTCAGCGCATTTTTTTAATAAAGGTTCAACTTTGACCCCCTAGATTTAAAGTTGGCGTGCATTTTGCTTAATATGCATCAATTGCGTTCCAATATTGGACTATTAATTGCTTTTTGAAGATGCCATTGCGCCATTTTAATACAGGATACCCTCGCTAATGGATCAGCCACATACTATCGACTATCGCGTTTTGGTGGACAATTTGACCACCGCGATTTTGCTTGTCGACAGTAAACTTAATATTTTTTACTTAAACTCATCATGTGAATCTTTGTTTGATATGAGTTTATTACGAGCAAATGGGCAACCTGTCCTAAATTTGCTGCATATGCCAAACGATGAATTTAATACAGAAGAAGCATTATTTAACACTTTAGCAACGGGTCAACCGTATACACGTCGTGAAGCTACAATTAACGTCAACTTTAAAGACATTCATGTGGATTACACGGTTTCACAACTCAATGCAGGTAAACCTTACCATCCCTTACTTTTAATTGAGCTTAATCCGATTGATCGGATGCTGAAAATCTCCAAAGAAGAAAATCTAATTCAGCAACATCAAGTCGCTCGACAATTAATTCGTGGGGTGGCACATGAAATTAAAAACCCTTTAGGCGGCATTCGTGGTGCAACACAACTTTTAGCCCGCAGTTTAAATAATCCAGAATATTCAGAATTCACCGACATTATTATTAGCGAAGTTGATCGCCTTCGTAATCTTGCGGACACCATGTTGGGTTCTCGTCAATTACCGAGTTATGAACCAGTCAACGTACATGAACCTTTAGAACGTGTTCGCTCACTCATTGCCAACCAGACCAAAAAGAAAATTAAGATCACACGCGATTACGACTTATCACTACCTGAAGTCAAAGCAGATCGTGATCAACTGATTCAAGTCATGCTGAACATTAGTGTTAATGCCGTACAAGCCATGATGGAAAACAAGGATTTCTTTACCGAACATCAACCAGAACTGGTCTTAAGAACTCGAATTCAACGTCTTGTCACCATTAATGGTGTACTCAACCGCTCTGCAGTTCGTGTTGATATTGAAGATAACGGGCCGGGTGTTCCAGAAGAAATTTTGGAATCCGTGTTCTACCCGCTTGTGACTGGTCGTGCTAAAGGCACTGGTCTCGGTCTGAGTATTGCACAAAACATTATGCACCAACATAACGGAATGATTGAATGCCAATCTATTCCTGGAAAAACAGTATTTAGCTTATATTTACCTTGGGAGTCTAACCATGTCGCGAAATAAAATATGGGTAATTGATGATGATCGCGCCATGCGATGGGTGCTAGAAAAAACATTCAAAGAAGAAGGTTTTGATGTTACTAGCTTTGAAGAAGCACAATCCGCTTTAGATCAACTGGCAACTGACGCGCCCGATGTCATTCTTACTGACATTCGCATGCCAGGAATTGATGGTTTGACTTTCTTAGCTAAAGTTAAAAACAACTATCCAGACCTGCCCGTCATTATTATGACAGCACACTCCGATCTTGAATCAGCAGTGTCCAGTTATCAAACCGGTGCTTTTGAATATTTACCCAAACCATTTGATATTGATGAAGCGCTCGCATTAGTCAATCGCGCAATTTTGCACATCACTAAACTACAACAACAAGAATCTGCAAAAACAGTATCACCTATTCAATCTACAGAAATTATTGGTGAATCTCCTGCCATGCAGGAAGTTTTCCGTGCCATTGGACGTTTATCACAATCACATATTACCGTATTAATTAATGGTGAGTCTGGTACAGGTAAAGAATTAGTTGCACATGCGCTACATCGCCATTCACCACGTAGTAGCAAGCCATTTATTGCCTTAAATATGGCAGCCATTCCAAAAGACTTAATAGAAACTGAACTCTTCGGACATGAGAAAGGTGCATTTACTGGCGCCAACACGCAACGTCAAGGTCGTTTTGAACAAGCCAATGGCGGTACGTTATTCCTTGATGAAATTGGTGACATGCCCTTCGAAACCCAAACACGTCTATTACGTGTCTTGGCAGATGGTGAGTTCTATCGCGTCGGTGGTCACATTCCTGTTAAGGTCGATGTCCGTATTGTGGCAGCAACACACCAAGACCTCGAAAAATTAGTCAATGAAGGCCGTTTCCGCGAAGACTTATATCACCGTCTTAACGTCATTCGCATTCATATTCCCAAACTGGCGCATCGTAGCGAAGATATTCCAATGCTAGCACAGCACTTTCTTGCACGTGCAGGTAAAGAGCTTGGGGTCAGTCCGAAGATTTTGCGCCTAGAAACACAAGAGTACATGCAGCAACTTCCTTGGCCGGGTAATGTGCGTCAATTGGAAAATACCTGTCGCTGGCTTACGGTCATGATTACAGGTCGTGAAGTTTACCCAGAAGATCTGCCTTCTGAACTGAAACAAATTCCGATTGAGAAAGCATCAGAACATGCGACTACTTCTCATTTTGACCGTATTTCACTGCATCACTGGGATGAATTACTCGGTCAATGGGCAATTCAAAAGCTTAAAAATGGTGAAATGAAGATTCTTGATATTGCGACACCAATGTTTGAACGCACACTCATTAATGCTGCACTACAACAGACTCGTGGTCGCAAACGCCATGCTGCTGAGCTTTTAGGTTGGGGGCGAAATACCCTGACACGCAAACTGAAAGAACTTGGTATGGATACAGCAGATGATGATATTGAAGAAGAAATAGAAGGTTAATCCTTAAAAAAAACAGCTCCTTATATGGAGCTGTTTTTTATAACTAAACTGCAAAGCCAGTATAACGATACATATTCTCTACCCCCAATTCTGAACGCACCAGAATGGCATGCTCAAAATCAACTTTCTGAATTTCTTCATATATATTCGCAGCTTCATCATCATGAATTTGATCCACCGAACGTGACATTTTTTCTTCAAAACGATCAGATACAAACTCAAAGCCCAAATCCATTGCAATAAATAATGTATGTTCACATGGCTGGATATATTGCTCTTGTGTCCAATCTACAACAGCCTGCTGACAAATTGGACAACTAATATTACTTTCTGCTGAATCTATTTCAATAATTTGTTGGTACATCTTTTTTCAACTGTAATCACTTAATTGCAGTCTAATAGATTCAACAGCAAAATTACATGAAAGACCCACGATTAAAAATTGACAATATGCAACATTAACTCTAAATTCTAAAAATTGTTGCATAAATGGAATTATAAATGTTATCTGATCTCGATGATTTTTATTGCTTTGCATTGGTGGTTGAACACGGAGGCTTTAGTGCGGCAGAACGCGCTACAGACATTCCTAAATCAAAACTCAGTCGTCGCGTTTATAATTTAGAAGAACGCTTAGGCGTGCGACTTATTCAGCGTAGTTCACGTCATTTTGCAGTGACTGAAATTGGCATGAATGTTTATCGACATGCTCAAGTCATGATAAATGCCGCTCAAGCAGCTCATGATTTGGTGGATCATTTAAGTGTAGAACCACGTGGTGTGATTAAAGTCAGTCTCCCCGTCTCGATTGCTCAAAATGAAATGACCAAGATCTTGCCTAATTTCCTCAAAAAATATCCAGAAATTAAGGTTCAACTTCTGGTGAGTAATCGTCGGGTTGATGTAATTAATGAAGGTATAGATTTAGCTTTACGTGTCCGATCAAATCTTGATGATGACCCTAGTCTTATCTTGAGAAAATTTGAATTAATTGAGCAGCATCTATTTGCGAGTCAAGCCTATCTCAATGAATTTGGTGAGCTTAAACAACCTGAAGATTTAGCCCATCACCACATACTGAGTATGGTCGATGAGCATCTTGATCAGCAAATTATTGTACATGACAACCAGAATCATCAAAAGAAAATCAAGGTGAATCCCGTTGTCATGGGTTCAGACTTAATGATGTTGGCACAACTGGCTCGACAAAACTGCGGCATCGCCTTACTACCAGATTCGATTGCACAAGATTTTATTAAAACAGGAGAACTCGTACGCGTTTTGCCTGAATGGAAAGCACCTCATGGTATATTCCACGCAGTCTATCCATCTCGCAGAGGGCAACTTCCTGCTGTACGAGTTTTTATTGATTACTTGGTTGAGCATTTAGCACATAAGTAAAGGGCAAAAAAAAGCTTATCCGAGGAGGATAAGCTTGAAATAAGAAACTACAGCGAGAATCTTGGAGTGCATTTTATAGACTGATCTTAATTCGATCAAAGATAAAAAAACGATTAATATTTTCGCTCAAAAATCACACACCCTAGAAAGACTATAGCTCAAGCAAAACAAAGATCGAAATTAACTATTAATATTAACGAACAAATAAGAAACTTCGACTTAAGTCTAAATTCAATTTAATTGAGTTGTCACTTAATTTCTGGATAATCCCCAGTCCCTTCTGGCCAAGGCGTCAATAACTCAAACCCTGTATCTGTTACCGCAACCATATGCTCCCATTGGGCAGACAGTGACTTATCTGTAGTGACTACCGTCCAACCATCTTGAAGTTCTTTTACGCTGCCACGACCGATATTTACCATTGGCTCAATAGTAAACACCATGCCTTTTTTAAGCTTCAAACCTAGACCTGGCTTACCATAATGTAAGACGCTTGGCTGCTCATGATAAACTTTGCCTATACCATGACCACAATAATCTTTAACAATACTAAACCCTTCGCGCTGTGCAACAGACTGAATAGCAAAACCAATATCCCCTAATGTTGCATCGGGTTTAACTGCTTTAATTCCTGCTAACATGGCCTCATACGTGGTATCGACCAGTTTTTTAGCTTCTGGCTTAACACTCCCCACATAATACATACGACTCGTGTCACCAAAGTAACCATCTTTAATAATTGCAACATCAATGTTGATAATATCCCCATCTTGTAAAATATGGGTTGCAGAAGGAATACCATGACAAACAACTTCATTTGGCGAAATACATGTTGTTTTTGTATAACCGTAATAACCAATATTTGCAGGGATCACATTTAAGGTATTTACAATATAATCATGACAAATGTCATCCAGATATTCAGTACTGACCCCAGGCTTAATATACTCACCAATCATTGCCAAAACTTGTGCAGCCAAACGCCCTGACACACGTAGTTTTTCAATATCCTGCTCAGTTTTAATCACTACTGAAGAAGCCAGCATATCCTCACCCTCTTAAATAATGCAGGCATTATAATCCTTTTCATTTAAAAATGTTGCGAGCGATAATTCAGAAATCAGAACACCTTTAACAATATCAAAATGAAGACTCCCAAATAGTGCACAACACCTCGCCCATCTAACTTTCTTATAAATTTCTAAACAGACTCTTTAGTAATTTTTCATCAATTTTCAGCCATATAATTCAACCATTAGTTAAACTACACAAAAGTTTGTATAAAAAAAATTCATATTACATATAAAAAATTTTCCCAAGTCCTTATTTTTCTACTAAAATCGCCTGTTTTTAGTCAATGCATCTCTCAACATGACGAATCTTCGTACTAGAGATATTATTGCCTTGGGTTTTATGACCTTTGCTCTGTTCATTGGGGCAGGCAATATTATCTTTCCTCCTATTGTTGCCCAACAAGCGGGTGAACATGTTTGGCTAGCCGCTGCTGGCTTTCTGGTCACCGCAGTGGGTTTACCTGTTATTACCATCATTGCACTTTCACGTGTAGAAGGTTCAATTCAGCTACTCAGCTCTCCACTGGGTAAAGTTGCTAGTTTAATTTTAACAATTGTTTGTTATTTGGCTGTAGGTCCGCTCTTCGCTACACCCCGTACAGCAACTGTTTCTTATGAAATTGGATTTTCCTCATATTTTGGTACTTCACCCAATAGTTTGCTGATTTACAGCATTATCTATTTTGCAATAGTGACGCTGGTTTCACTTTATCCAAACAAATTATTGGATACTGTCGGTCACTTCCTCGCACCGATCAAAATTATCTCTTTAGCCATACTAGGTATTGCAGCATTCTTAATCCCTGCAGGTTACATCCCTCCTGCTATTCATAATTATGCAAGCAGCCCAGTATCTGAAGGTTTTGTAAATGGCTATCTCACCATGGATACGCTTGGCGCTCTGGTCTTTGGTATCGTCATTATTCATGCCATTCACTCACGTGGTGTCACTGACAAAAAGTTAGTTACAAAATACGCAGTTATCGCAGGTCTTATTTCTGGTGTTGGTTTAACGCTGGTTTATCTCAGTTTGTTTAAACTTGGCCTTGGAAGTCATGAAGTCGCACCAAATGCAGCAAATGGCGCCGTTATTTTGCATGCTTATGTGCAACATGCTTTTGGTGACTTAGGCTCAATCTTCCTTACGGGTATGATTTTCCTTGCATGTATGGTGACTGCAATTGGCCTGACTTGTGCATGTGCCGAATACTTTTCAGAACTAACTCAAATTCCTTATAAAATTTTTGTATTTGTTTTGGTTGGTTTTTCACTCCTGATCTCTAATTTAGGTTTGACCAAACTCATTGCGGTATCCGTGCCTGTGTTATGTGCGATTTATCCACCTGCAATTGTGGTGATCATGCTCAGTTTCTTCGCAAAATTCTGGAAAAACCCTCCAGCAATTATTGCACCAGTAACCGCAATCGCTTTTATCTTTGGAATTTTAGAAGGTTTAAAAGCAGCAGAACTCAATTCTTTCTTACCAGAATTTGTTCAACATCTACCATTAAATGAACAAAATCTTGCATGGTTAATCCCATCTTTGCTGGTCTTGGTTATTGCTCTTATCTGCGACAAATTTAGAAAATAAGTTTTCAATTTGTAATTAAAATCCAATTTTACCCAAATTTGATTTTATATGTGACCAATAAATGTCGGTTTTACCCAAATCAACTTTTATTGTTTACTTTTCGCAGTCATGCAATACCATGCCCTGCATGCCTAAATCCCCCTTCAAGTTACACGCTTTTGCCAAATTCAACTTCTTTGGTCTATTTTTTGCTTTATACGACTTAAGCACTATTAAGCTTTTTCAAATATAGAAGTAGGCTAAGTGTTAGGGTTATGAATATCATATTGATGACATATTTGATCAAAACAATATGTACAGGGAATTATTACCTAATAAAATATGAATTATTCATAAAATAAACAGTTCACCATACAAATTGCAATATTAGTGAAAATTTAATGAAAAAATAACGGTATTAGCTATTGAAATACCCTTTAATTCACAGTACAACATTAGTAACCAATCCGACCGAAACACTAGGTTTAGGTCAAATTCATTAGGAGGGATGGAGATGTTATCATTACATTTCAACAAGCAAGTCTTCATTAACGCTCTAAAAGCAAACAAGAATATGGTCACGTACTTAAGTACAACTGTGGCACTTATGCTTACTTTGCTTTTTCACGGACTTATTCAAGGGCATCTGAAAGCTGAATATTTTGCATACGCTCTTTTCGTCTCTGCAGCATTTTACAGTTGGGCTGTCATTGATCAAAAAGTCCGTGCCCAGAAAAAATCTAAGAATTTCGATTGAACAGATGGATGATTATTCATCCATCTTTAAAAAAGTATATAAATAATTAAAATAAATTAAGTCCCGCACCTAGTACCAACATTCCCGTCGCAAACAGTTCACCTACCACCAGTAAAACCATCGCTAAAGTCATCATCGTTCGTGGTAAAACCTTTTTACCCAATTGATGTGGTACTTTAAATTGATTCGTGGTGTCTTTTAAATAACCATGCAACACATAGCTCAATATTGATGCACTAAAGAAAATCAAATTAATAACCACAAAAATCAGATTCCACATTTCTGACCAAATAGAAAATTCAGCAAGCACAGCCAAAATCAAACTTGCAGATGCATACAACAAGCTACTTCTATGCGCGATATCCACATAATAATGTGCTCTTGCCTGAGTAGAATGTCTAATCTGCCAGTATTTCCAAACCCCTGTTAACATACCCAACCACAAATACACACCACTAAAAAGAATTGCCAATTTCATAGCAATTGAAAAATGATCAAACACCGCCCCTCCTTACCCTTCTTAAATATGAATTTTCTGACTTCTAAGTCATACTTTTAATAAGTTTCTTTTTAGAACTTGGTTAAAGTAATCTAAAACAGCAAATACATAGTACTTATGAACACTCAACCTCAATCGATTCAAATACAATGTGCTGATGGCTATCAATTAAGTGCAAAATTCTATCAAAATCAAATAAATTCCGACAAAACCTTCCCCATTCTGATTTGCCCTGCCACTGGGATCGTGAAAGAGTTTTATCACGCTTATGCAGAATGGCTAAATAGTCTTGGACATACTGTCATGTGTTTTGACTTTAGAGGAATTGGCGCTTCATTGCATGGCCCATTGCACCAATCTGAAGCAACCATTGTCGATTGGGGGCAATTAGATATTACAGCCGCAATTGATTGTTTGTTAGAACAAACTCAAGCCGAAAAAGTGATTCTTCTTGGCCATAGCGCAGGTGGACAACTCCTTGGTATTTCATCAAATTACAACAAAGTCGCCAAAATCATTGCTGTTGCAGGATCAACAGGTCATGTCCGCAGCTTAAAAGGTAAAACCAAATTCCTTGCACCCATTATGTTCAATGTCATTTTCCCAATTTCGAGCAAACTCAAAGGGTTTGGCGCCACCAAGATGATTGGAATGGGTGAAAACCTCCCCAAAAATGTTGCAAAACAATGGGCTGAATTTTGTGGTACACAAGGTTATGTGATGCATGCGGTAAAGAAACAACGACTTCCTGATTACCATAGCCAGATAACTTGCCCCATTACTGCAATTTGGGCATCAGACGATGAAATTGCAACTCACCCCAATGTTCAAGCACTACTCAACCTTTACCCAAATGCTGCAACGGCGATGATTGAACTCAAACCAAAGCAATTTCAACACAAAAGCATTGGTCATATGCAAATGTTCCGCAAATCACATCGTAATATTTGGGATTTAATTGAACAGCAACTTTATATTTAGTTTTCCCCATCAAGCTGCCTTTATTTCCAATCCAGCTTGATGGCTTTTTATTCCATAAAAAACGCCCGATTGTTCGGGCGTTTTCATCATTACATAACTCAGTGGCGATAAATGATTGTCACGAATTTTATGCGATTTTCGTCTAATTCAGTAACTTCAAAATGAACACCTTGATAGTCAAGCTGAGTTCCAACTCGAACTTCGCCTTGCGCCTTATCCAGAATCAGACCAGCTACAGTCATATAACCAGCATCATCTTCAACTAAATCAAAAACACCGAGTTCAAGCTCAAGTTGATATAAATCCAACATGCCAGAAGCCTTCCATGTTTGATCATTAATTTTGACCAAGTCTAATTGCTCATCAGCATCAGGGAATTCACCTGCAATTGCCTCAAAAACATCTAGTGGAGAAATTAAGCCTTTTACATTGGCAAATTCATCTGTGACCAGAACCAATGAACCTTTTGATGTTCTTAACGTATTAATGGCATCAATCACTTTCATCTTTTCAAAGATAAAAATTGGACGCTGACGTTTAATCAGTGATTTTAAAGCTTCATCACCATCATCCAACACATCAAGCAATTCTTTGGCACGCACCACACTAATGACTTTATCCAAGCTGCCGCGGCAGACGGGAAATAAACTATGTGGTACTGCAAGCACCTGCTCTCGAATTTTTTCAGGAGTATCATTTAAATCAACCCATGAAATCTGATTACGAGGCGTCATAATTGAAGCAACTGAACGCTCTGCCAGAGTTAATACTCCACCAATCATATAGCGTTCTTCAGCCGCAAAGGCTTCCTGAGCTTCGCTTTGCTCGGCATCCATATGCGAAGGTTCAACTTTTCCACCCATTAATTTTAAGATGGAATCTGCGGTACGATGACGCAATGGAATCTTAGATTCATGTTTCGCCACATTTCGCTGGGAATATTGGTTAAAGGCTTCAATCAAAATTGCCACGCCAATACCCGAATAAATATAACCTTTCGGAATATGAAAACCGAATCCTTCCGCAATTAGACTAATACCAATTAACAATAGGAAACTTAAACACAGAATAACAACTGTAGGATGACGGTTTACAAAGCTAGTGAGTGGCTTAGATGCAATTAACATCACAATTACTGCAATAGTTACCGCCGCCATCATCACATAAATATTATCTACCATACCAATGGCAGTAATGACCGAATCTAGAGAAAAGACCGCATCAAGTACAATAATTTGCGCTACGACTGCCCAGAAACCTGCATAAACAACTGAAGATGTTGATTTAATTTCAGGCTTACCTTCCATTTTCTCGTGCAACTCGGTCACAGCTTTATAGACCAAGAACAGTCCACCGAAGAGCAAGATTAAGTCACGCCCTGAGAAAGATAAATCGGCAATTTGAATGAGCGGTTTGGTTAAAGTAACCAACCACGAGATAACGGATAACAACCCCAATCGCATAACCAATGCGAGAGAAAGACCAATAACACGCGCTTTATCGCGCTGCTCTGGTGGAAGTTTATCTGCCAAAATGGCAATAAAGACTAGGTTATCAATACCTAAAACAATTTCTAATACAATTAGAGTAAGTAAGCCAACCCAAATTCCTGGATCTAATAAAAATTCCATTATTGGTGCACCTCGATTAACTCAAGGCAAAACTTTAATAAGCTAGACCTGCACGGCGACGGATCCATGTAAAACCTCTTTTTAACAATAGATGGTTTTATTATGCATACTCTTTTTGCATTGTAATTACTTTTTTAATTTTTTTTACAATATCAACTTATTAGATTTGATTTTCAAGAAAGATTAAAATATTATCCATTGATACAATTCAAATACATTGACCGAGTTGATTGTAACAAAACAAAAAAACTGAATAGTCACAGATGATTTAACTCAACCTATTTAAGGATTCATTTTGAATTAAATTATTGATTTAATTAATTATTTAGCATTTAAATATATCTTTTTTTTAGATTAATGTTTTAAATGACAGAAATGTTTTGTAAACAAAGCTAGTTTTCAAAACATTTTTTTATACTAAAATGAAAAACTTATATGGAATATCAGTTTATTTATTACTCAATATGTACGGTAAATGAATTGCCTATTCAACCCAGATTGATTTACAGGATTGGTTGCTATGACAAAAGGAACAGGATTGACCTTTTATCTACCCCTAATGTGCACTCTTAATTTGCACCAAAACCATACTCATTTAGACCTAGAGCAGCTATTTAAACTCCCTCGGGTGTAACTCGTCATCAAATCACTTCAGATACACAAACTGTATTTTGAAAACCTAATCACAATTATATTGCCTAATGTGTCATGTCTCACCTAAAATTAAGCAATATAAAAATAAATATTTGGAATCACATATGACTAAAAAGTATGCGAAGTTTTTACCTACCACCGATGACTTCACCTTAGAAAACTTTCCTTTTTTTTGGATAACTCAGGTTTATTCACAACACGTGCAAAAGGTCGATCAAGTCCTAAAAAAGTACGGCTTAGATAATTCTCGTCGTCGTATTTTACTTGCTTTAAAATCCAAACCGAACGCCAGCGTATCTGATCTTTCTGATATGGTCGTATCCAAAATGTCTACGACGACAAAGATTGTCTATCGCCTTAAGGACGAAGGCTTGGTTAACACCTATTCATGTGAAGATGATGCGCGTATAACACGGGTCATCCTTACGGAAAAGGGTAATGAAATGACACATAAAATCAATGATTTGACTAGCGCTGTACTTGAACAATCATTTGAAGGTCTAACCCCTTTACAGATTGAAAAAATGATGGATAGCTTGAAGCACATTTTTAACAATCTGAATCGTTAATTTATAAAATATAAAAAGGGTTTCTGAATAGAAACCCTTTTTATATTTAGAAAAGATCAAACATATTCAACTGAGGTGTTGGCTTTTCTATTTTTGCTTTAGGCACATGTGAACACTCAAACGCTTCGACAGGAAATCCCTGCATAAATTGAGTCATTTGATGTGGCTGTTTTAAGCTTAACCAATGATCAAGATGCTCATGCGGAATGACGACAATTGATCGTTTTACATCACCAGGTTCATGAAACTCTTTCATCATAGGATGATCTATTGCATCCATATCAAACATTGATGAAACCTTGACTAACCTTTAATTACCTTTCTTTGTATCTATATGATTTTATTAAATTGATACACTTACTATGCATAACCTTGTGTGACATGACATTACTTTTATTTGTGAGTAATATCGTGAGTAACCTTTTTTAAACCATAATGGTTGTTACTCACATCATGTTAAACGATCTAAAAATCAAGCAATTAAAAGCCAAAGAAAAACTATACCGAATCGCTGATCATTCAGGTTTATGTATTGAAGTGCGCCCAACAGGGAAAAAATTTTGGCGCTTTCGTTATCGTTTCCTAAATAAACCGCAAATGCTCACAATTGGGCAATATCCTGAAATTAGTCTGTCCTATGCAAGATCTAAAGTAATTGAAATAAGAGAGCAGCTTGCAAAAAATATAGATCCAATAGCATTCAAGAAAAATGAACGACTAGAGGCACTGCAATCTCAAGAAGAAACATTTAGTGCTCTCGCAATAGAATATTGCAATCATAAAAAGGCCATGAAGTCTAATAATTGGCTTTATGTTCGTGAACTTTCATATGAAATAGATATATTTCCAGTTATTGGTAATAAACCAATTAAAGATGTAACTTCTGTTGATATTAAGAATATTATGGATAATACTCTTTCCCGTGTCTTGCGTTCTGGGAAGGGTACTGGTGAAAAGAAAGCAATTTTAGTTCGACAACATATAGCTGAAGTCATGCAGTACGCCATTATTTCAGACAAGCTTGTAAATGACCCAACATATGCATTGCGTGGCTATATTCAATCTCCAGAAGCTGAAAATGCTCAACCTGTTAATTCAAAAGACCGCAAAATTATTATGTCTAAAATTGATAATTATTCTGGCGCAATTAGCACCAAGAATGCCTTAAAAACTCTCATCTATACAATGCTCCGTACAGTGGAGATTCGCAGAGCTTTAAAAGAATATATAGACTTTGAAGCACGCACTTGGACAATTCCAATTGTAACTAAATCTGATTTACTGGCAGGAAAGAGAAATATGAAAAAGAACCGTATTCATATCGTCCCCTTATCCGACCAAGTTATTACAATTTTAAAAGCCCAATTTTTAGCATACCCAGATAGCCCATATATCTTTCCTGGTATAAAACCTAATACCATGATTGCAGCAAATACTTTGAATCAGTCATTTCGAAATATGGGATTAAATCATATTACAATGCATGATTTTAGAGCTACAGCATCCACCGATCTAAATGAAGCAAATTATAATTCGAATTGGATTGAGCTTCAGCTTGCTCATGTCAAAGGTGATAAAGTCAAAGCAACTTATGATCATGCTAAATGGCTTAAGGATCGTACAAAAATGATGCAAGATTGGGCTGATATTGTTGATAGTTGGAAAGAATAAAAATGAAAGACTGGTTATATTTTCACATCAAGCATGTGCATATAATAGATGAAACATATGGATTCTTATGTCGATTGAAACAATATAACTAATGATGATTATTCAATTTCAGAATCAGATAGGTCTTTGGAAATATTAAGGTTAATTTTAAAATTTTCATGTACCCCCTCCTTAGACCAATCACCGTATATTAAAGCCTGCACATTGATGCCTGAGTCTTTGGATAAATTATTTAACTTTAATAATTTAGTGAATTTAACTGCATCTTCTTCAGAAAGATAGCCTAGCCTCAAGTCATTCACTAGGACCATTACTCGGCATTTATTATCCTTATTACTAAAATCTCTTACTAAAAATGCTGTAACTACTATTTCTACAGAATCGCCTAGTTTAGGACCAATTATTTCAATAAAAGCCCCTTGATAGGGTGCACCATTCATAATTTCATGCTGGAATTTATTTTTTTGAATATGCTTGAATTTGCCTGATAACTTGAAGTTTTCACTTGAGTTAACCATCACAAAAAAAGTAATGGCTATGATGAACAAAAAAAAGAGTAATAACCACATTGTCTGCTCTTTGCATGAAATTGTGGGATGATATTAATCTTATCACTAAGAGCGTAAAAAATTCATGCCCATCAACACAATTACTATTTATATAATTTTAAAAATTTTTCCACTTAAAGTACTTTGAAAAAACATTTCAAAACTAGGGCGAATATCTTCACCATCAACGGTGATATGTCTTATATTCGAATGACATTGTGTATTGGCAAACTGTTGATCCACTGTTGCTTGAATCGTTTGCTTAACCCCAAACTGATCTTTAATGCAAAGACTATGTTTAAACATATATATATCCTCAATAAAATTGTATTAAAAAAAACTTAAATTTATGATGCTTATTAATTATTATCTCTAAGAGACTTTATGACTTAATTTAAATAATTGATTTGGAGAAGCGTAAAATGTACGGCCATCCAAATTCAAATTAACCTCGATCCCAGATTCCAGCAGAACTCTTTTACCGACTTCAATTTGTTTAAAACCTTGACGTGTATTCTGAATTTTATTGAGGGGAATTAATGAAACAATAATTTCAGTACCATTTTTTGATTTTGCAATTAAATCATTTATTTTTAACAACTTATATCCTATTTTTTAGAGATCTTTTACTATTGAAAACAAATTTCAAAGTATAAAAAAGCACTCGTAAGTGCTTTTCACCACTGCTTATTATTACTTAGATAGCAACAATATTTACAGCATTCGGTCCTTTTTGACCTTGAGCTACACTGAATTCAACTTGCTGGCCTTCAAGTAAGGTTTTGAAACCTGAACTCGCGATCTCGCTGAAATGAGCAAAAACATCTGGACCTGATTCTTGTTGAATGAAACCAAAACCTTTAGTCTCGTTAAACCACTTAACAGTACCTTTAACAACATTTGAGTTTGACATAATATATCCTACTAATTTTTAATAATTTTTAGTCATTTGATTGACTGATTATAACTTTGAAATAATAAAGAATGAGACTTAAAATCTGAAAAAACGAAGGATTATGACTAAAACTGCGATACTTAAGGAAGATTTACCGAAACAAGACTTTTTTCTAGTTGAGTTAAATATACACTAAAAACAGAAATAATCAAGTTTTTAAATATATATATTTATTATCCTTATAATTAAATTTAAAAAAATCATTAAAAATTATCTTAATTCAATCAGATACAATCATAATTTAATTTTAATTGCCATTAAATAAGTTTTATTTGCTCGAATGACTTTTTTAACCTAGTCAATCAATAGGTTTATATAGTTTCATAATGGTGTTAGTTATTCTAATTTTAGAAATGATGTTCGCCCGATACAAAAAGCTTTTTTGATGTTTTAGCCGCATCTCAACTTTTTAATATCTTGTTTAGAAAACTAGTTAAAGCTGATACATTAAAACTTAAATTATAAAAAAACCAGATGGATCAACTAATGAAAATTAAATATCCCATTTTACAATTAACGGTAAGCTGCTTATTTTTAGGGTCAACATATACTATAGCCTCCCCTATATTACCTAATAATAGTAGATACCAAATATCTGATATTGTGAGTAAAAATCCTGGTTCAATATTATCTATACAAGAAGAAAATACAGATCTATTTACAAATGCTTCACAGCGATTCTTAATCACTTATCATAGCCGTGGAGTGCATTCAGAACCAATTGTAACTTCAGGATATCTCTTACTTCCTAAAGGTAAAGTACCTAAAGAAGGTTGGCCTATTCTCGCTTGGGCTCATGGTACAACAGGTGTGGCAGATACTTGTGCTCCGTCTGGAGATTATACTGATGGGCCAGTCCATGTTTATCAACAAATTGCTGCTAAAGCACTCAATGCTTGGCTCGCTCGTGGATATGCTGTTATCGCACCTGATTATCAAGGTTTAGGCACACCAAGCGGACATCCATATATGAATGCTGAAAGTCAGTTGCATACTGTTGTTGATGCTGTCAGAGCAACTCATTATATGAAGCAGTATAAATTTAGTAAAAACTGGTATGTCATGGGACATAGTCAAGGAGGTGCTGCATCTCTAAAAGTAGCAGCGGACGGCCCAAAAGATGCACCTGAATTTAATCTACGCGGTGCGATTGCACTCGCACCAGGTGGCTACCAATATGAGGGAATTGCTGAATATGTTGCAAATAATTCAAAAATTACCACAGATGTTGCTGCTTTTTTTCCAATCGTTCTTCTTGGTGCTGAGGCCGCAGATCCTAATCTGAATCCAGTAAATCTAGTCAGTCAAGAAATGGAACAAATCCTTAATTATGCACGCAGTCGTTGTTTGTCTGAATTACAAACAGATCTGAAGGCTGCACCTAACACTGTATTTAAACCGAATATAAATTTGCAACCTTTAACAAATTATTTGAAAAAACAGTCTATTGAAAATATGACTCCTACTGTACCGCTACTAATTGTACAAGGTGAGAAAGATCAACTCGTAGATTATCGTGGTACTTATGCTTATTATCAAAAAATATGTGCAAAACAAAAACCTGTAGCATTTCATCCCATCAAAAATGGCGATCACCGTGATTCTCTGAGACAAAGTGAATTTCTGATTGGAAGCTTTATCAACTCAGTTGAGGATGGTAAATCTGTGAATACGTGTTCTTCAAAATAATACTTTAGACTCAGTAATTTAAAAGTTTAGAAATACTTATATGAAGACTAAGAAATTAAATAATTCGATTTTTTAATATAGACGAGGAGATAAATAAAAATGATGTCAGAAAGTTTACTATCATTGAAGGATAAAACTGCCCTTGTAACAGGTGGTGCAGCAGGTATAGGAAAAGCTAGTGCTCTCATTCTTGCACAATCTGGTGCAAACGTGATGATTGCGGATTTAAATTTAGAAGCCGCTGAAAATACAGCGCAAGAGATCAATAAACTTACTGGCGGAAATATAAAATGTGTTGCATGTAATATTCTGCAAGATGATCAACTGGTCAATGCGGTAAATAAAACTATAGAAACCTTTGGTCAAATTCACATCTTAGTGAACAATGCTGGGGGTGGCGGTGGTGGCCGTGAATCTCCCAATCAAATTACTGTAGATACAATTGAACGTGATTTTCAGCTCAACGTTTTTGCTGCTTGGCGATTATGCCAGCTTGTGGCACCACATATGAAGAAAGCTGGTTATGGTTCAATCATAAACATTAGCTCTATGAGTTCAATTAACAAAAGTCCGGCTATGAGTGGGTATGCATCATCAAAAGCTGCCTTAAACCATATGGTGGCCAATTTGGCACACGATTTGGGTCCTCATATCCGTATCAATGCTATAGGGCCTGGAGCAATTCGAACAGCCGCATTAGAAACTGTTCTTACGCCTGATATAGAGAAAAGAATGCTTTCTCATACTCCACTATGCCGATTAGGTGAACCTGAAGATATTGCCAGAGCCGTATTATTCTTTGCCGCACCTATTTCATCTTGGATTTCTGGACAAACATTATTTGTAAATGGTGGCGGTATACAAACACTAGATTAAATTCAGATTTCAAACCATATTACAAAGCACTTATTTCACGCAAAAGTACCAATACAAAAGCTCTCATTTCGAGAGCTTTTGATAAACTTTATTCATTTAAATGAATAAAAATTGCCGCAGTATTATTAACTAGACTTCCTTTTAACACTAAATCTAAGAAAAATCTAATTCCTTTTCAAATGCTTTTAGTTCAAAGCGGGCCATAGCTAAATTTGATTTAGAACGATCTAAAACTAAATACAAGAACAAGTTATGGTTGCTTTCAAGAGGTCTGATTAAATGATATTACTTACCTAAAGTAATTAAAATATCTTCAATATTATCATTTAATTGTAGAGCTTTCGCTACTTTACGTTTCGCGCGAATGACTTCTGTATTACCTGCTGCTGCAAGTTCTAAATCTATCGTGGTTCCTTGAACAGCTAAAGCCAGACCACTCTCACTATCGACCAATGCTGTTGCAATAAAACCATCTATACAAGTTAAACGTTCTAAAGCTATACGAGCCATATTACTTTCTACCTCAAATTAAGAGTTTCTTGAGGAAATATTGATTTAAAGACCTAATTTTTTACGTAGTTTCATAAAAAAACTGCGAACTTTAATCATCTGACCTTCATCAATTGATTCATCGCTTCTCATGAATTTAGCTTCATGAGAGTCAATCCATGAACCCATTTTGAGCATATGGGAAAGTGCAACAAAGCGGATAATCTGTTGTCTTGGAATCTTTAATTGATCAATTACCGTTTTAATCTGAGCACCTTGGGCAAAACATGAAGCAATTTTTAATAGCTTTCGACGCTCATAGCCTGACTCAAATTTTGGCCAGAACTCCAGTTTAAAATATTGATTAATCTCTATCTCTGGAATATCTAAGTCACTAGAGTGATAACCCATCTGCCACAACCAGCTACGTAAATCCTGAGCATCTAAGTTTTTCATCGTTTCTTGAGCAAATTGATTTGTGACATAGGTTTGATTCAGACTTTTATCAAAAAAAGTTATAGGATAATCAGTGCTTACCCACACTCGCTCCGTCATGGTATCAACTAAGGCCAAAAAACCTCGATAATCAAATAACTGTATAAAACCATTATAAGCCAATAAACATTGATCCAGTACAGTTGAAATTGATACTTCTAAAGTTGTTGGCTTTAAATAAAGATTATCATATGGTTCATAATCAAAG
The DNA here is from genome assembly GCF_023824315.1 of Acinetobacter tibetensis. Lineage (NCBI taxonomy): Bacteria > Pseudomonadati > Pseudomonadota > Gammaproteobacteria > Moraxellales > Moraxellaceae > Acinetobacter > Acinetobacter tibetensis. The sequence continues at coordinate 1,900,895 of NZ_CP098732.1, forward strand.
AATTTTTCTTGCAGCCATTCGCGCAAATCATCTGACTTGGTTACAGGATATGATAAGGTGTCCCCTACAATTATTCCCTGCTTTTCTGGGACTTTAATCAGACGTAAATACTGCACATTAATATGAGCGAGAATTTTCTGGATAGTGAATGAAGAAAAAAAAGCATCATTAATCATGAGGAGATCAATGTTTTTATCAGCGATATTCACCCAACGCACCATCACTTTATCAGGGACTGCTAATAGTATTTGGCTTTTAAGTTGGTCAAGCACATTCAGGCTTATCCCGAATACAGCAATATTTAAAAACTTTTTCATACTCTAACCACATTAAGCTAGGTGTCATTACAATAGACAATTAATTACTTTAATAAAAAATATCTATCCATTTATTTCGACAAAAGATTCAGATGCTTTTTTGACTTGATATCTGATTTAACCTATAAAAATATCAAGTGAACCTACTGCAATCATTATCATTGCAAAGTGCGTATATTCAACCTCAGTTAACACCACATATTCATTCTCTAGCAGATTTCAATCAAGGGGTGAAGAATCTGGCATGAATGTATATAGATATTTACTTTGATTTCATTTTTTAAAGCATTTCAACGATTCGGGTTTCAACAGCGGTAATTAAGACCTCTACTAAAAGTAAGACGTCATCATTTTGTCTAGCATCAACAGCAAATAAAGGATAGCTATAGTGATGTAAAGTCATCCATTCTCTATAAATTTTGAGCATCTGATCCACGTGTTGATCGAGATGTGTAATGCCTATGACTATATTTTCACTGTAGCTTCGAAATGCATTGATATAAGTTTGTAATTCTTGCAAACGCTCATGATTCGAATGATCAATTAAAATAGCAACACCAAGTGCGCCTTTGCAGACAATTGGCCACATAAAATCAAATCGATCTTGCCCAGGAGTACCATAGAGTCCAATTTTGGTATTATCCTCAAGCACTATTTCGCCATAATCGATCCCTACCGTAGTGGAGTATTTACTATGTCTATTGACGTCAGTATTAAGTGCTTCCGTTTCTATTACTGGAATATCTGAGAGTGTTTTAATAGCTGCAGACTTTCCAGCCCCCATACTCCCACCAAAAACAATTTTATATTGCTGTAAAACCATATATGTACTCTTCTCTTAAAGATTTAATAAAGTTTTAAATGAATTGTATTAGGTGGCTTTAAAACTAAATTAGACACAATTTAAGGCTATATTTAATTAATTACTTTCAACTAGTAATTTAAATAAATAAATGCTTAGTGAATTCTCTAGCCATCATCACTTTTCTAAATAGAACTTACGATTACATGTGTGAACAAATTGTGAATTTGATTGATATTTCAATTATTTATTTGATTATCAATGATATATATCCAGTATTTTTTATTTTTAAGTATAAATTAAAAATATTTTTAGGATAAGTACAATTAATTACAATTGAAGCGAGTGAATAATAATTATTTTTCAATTTAACAGAAATGGATCATAAGTACGGCTCAATATTTGAACTTTTCATAAGGCAATTAATATTGGCATTAACATTTATTAATTTTTAGTAAAGTTACTCAACTTTCAAAAATAATGCTTTCTCTTTAGCTCGTCGATTTACTAATCCCTTGATCTTTTTACCATTGTCATACACCCAACGATCAAATTGTAATGCTGCAGCTTTTAAATCACCTTTATTGATCAAAGTCAGCATAGTGCTTTTCATAAAAGCTATCTCACCCACGTTATAGATAAAGCTTACCAGTGCATCAAACTGATTTTGATTGATCGTGACCTTCACGTATTTATCTAGGCAAGCATCAACCCATTGGCTATCATTTTTAAGCCAAAGCTCTGCTTGACATTGGGTGCAAGTATCACCTTTCTTAACCTTGGTGCCATTTGGATACTTAATCGTGCCATAGCCTATGGTCCATACCGCTCCAGTATCGAGATAGGCACTTGCTCGAAACCCCTCAAACTCTCGAATAATTGCAAAGCCCTGCTCTGAAATATCGCGTAAGCTGGTAACTACTGGGGTGGTTGGTAAAGAGTAGCCTATTAGCTTGGCAAATTCGCTAAGTCCATTGGTGGCAATAATGGCGTCACCAGCATTGACCTGATCTTGAGTGAGCTTTCCACCCGACATAGCACGAAGCCATGAATATGCTTGAGCGATTTGTTCTGAATGATTTACTGTCATTTCACTTTCCTATAGGCAATAAAAAACCGCCCTAAGGCGGCATATAAAACAAAAATGACCAACGTATGGTCATTTTAAATAAATTAAGATGATTGGATTATTAATTACTCGCGCGTAACCAAGGTGTTACTGTTAGCCCTGTTAGGATTCCTTCAGGACTTAAAAAGCGTGTAACTGTTTGCCCCCATGGCTCGACCCGATTATTAACCAGCAATTGATAGCCATTAGAAGCTAAATGAACTGAAGCTTCCGCAATATCTTCAACTTCAAATTCAATCCAACCTTGAGGTATATTGAGTTCTTCCGGCCATTCGTTAACACCAAAACATGACGCAGCCGCCTGAGTTAAAGGCCATAGTGCAAAATGCTTTACGCCACCTAGCTCACCATCTTCAGTGCTCATATATGATTCATTCCCCTCCATCTCTTTGATTGGAAGATCTAATATATTGAGATAGAGTGATTTACTCTCTTGATCTACTCTTGTAATTGGTCCAAATCCAGCAACAAAAAGTACTTTGATTGGGGGCATTAAAATAACTCATTCTTATAAAGTAGTTGATTCCTTTATACTTCAAATAGTTCACTTTTAAAACATGAAATATTTTATGCATAAAAACTCAATTAATTTATTTGGTTAATTCATCCTTTGATGCTTTAAGATCTTTCACCACTTCAATAATGGTCTTCCCCTCCTGTTTATTGATGAAGTTAAATGTCCACCGAACAACAGCCCAACCAGGTAATCCACACACAAAGAAGAAACCACCGAGAGTAATCATCCCCCAAATGTCAGTCACCCATGAATGCAGAGCAAATTTAACAATGATGAATGATCCACCCGCCAGACTGGAAACCACTGTGCAGATCAAGCCCACGGCCCACTCTTGTGGTGAGCGTGGCATACGCGTCATCAAGACAACTGCAGCGACCAAAGCCACAGCTAACGTCACCATAATTGCTGCACCATAAAATTTTAAAAGTGCTGTTAAACCAAAACTGCTTGTAGAGACAGGCTCCATATATTTCCCCAAATTTTTGACATAAAAAAACCGCTGAACGCGGCACTCACTTCTTCTCACTTAAACTTCAATATTCATGACCTCACCTGCAGGTGCGCTCCTTACGATCAATTGTCCCCGAACAAACACTCGGCTACCCATTTGAAATACCGTGGCAGCAGTACAAGCTACCAATCCTGATCCATCAATGACCAATACCTTATAGTTGGGATGATCAGCCATCTGAACCGTACCTACAAATTCGGATTCCCTGGGAATGAGATCCAATAAGCGCTTATATGCATTACTCATGATTAACTCGCTCAACGGTAACGGTCTGTGTGACTTTGCTATAACTAAATGAACCACTGATAGAATCTACAATGCCCCACCACTCTGCATTGAATGCCAGAATATCTGCAGGTTTGCATTGACCAATTTCTTGAGTTAATGGCATCGTAAAAGCATGCATCTCGACCATTCCCGCTTTGGCCAATGCTGACTTAGCATAAGCACCCATTACTGATGCAGAGGTAAACAAGTTATTGTTGATTGTTTCGACCAGCACATCACCACTAGTACCAGTGCGCTTTACCAGTCCCGTAGCACCTGTCTTGTCATTGGTGAGGCTAATGCCGTTATAGTCTGGATAGGTCTCATAATCAGTAGACTGTTCTGTGATGATCGATTCAGGCAGCAGAATGTCATAGTCATTAGTACTCATCGAATCCCAGAAGGTTTTCTTGTAAAGTGGCTTGATCGTAATCGCCTGACTATCTGTCTCGCTATATACAAAACCACCTGCTGCTGTTGCAATTTCCTGAATGGCTTTGATCGGAGTAAGTCCTGAATAGCTCAAACTTTCAGTAGGAACAATCCAACCCAATGCATCAATCAATTGCCAGTTCAAGCCTAGATCTGGATAAGCAGATCGATCAATCTCAGCCTGTACCAGTTGCACCGACGTACGCTCATTCTCCTGAAGGAACGCCCGAGGTGGTGAAGATGGTGAATCCAGCAAGGCAGATGGACTACGCCCTGTTAAAGTATAGGTTTCTTGAGCAAACTGCCGTGATCGTGTACGGTTTTCAAGCAGCATCAAATACTCGAAGCTATTCACTACAATTTTCAAGATGACAGGTTGCCCTGCTACTGGATCTAGTTTTGACAATTCATATGCTGGAATCACTAAGGTATAGGACCAGCACCAACTCTGCCGATCGGTGCGGTAGTTCCCATTTAACACATGAATCTTTTGCCCACTATCAAGGCGCGTTACGCTAATTTCATTCACGATATACCACCATGGTTTTGGAGCTATTGCGGGTATGCAGTCGTCTACGCCAAAATTCAGAATGACGTTATGTGAGTCCACATCTGTGCAGAGACAATTGAAAACCAAATCTGTATTACCAGCGTATTCAGGGATTTCAGCTTCTGGCCAAGGCTCAACTGCATGTTTGCGGTAATAAGTGGGCCGAGCCTTTTCCCAGGGAATAGAATCCTGAGTGACAAGCTCTAAACCTTCATCCCAATCAAATACCAATCGATGCTCAAAAACTTCAGCGACCTCATGACTGAATGTCAATTGCTTACGCTTGCGAATAAGCTCATCCCATTCTGTAAAACGTTGAATCCTTAGCTTGCTTGATTCTTCAAAAACTAAGCTTTGATTGATGAAGGACTTTTGATTCTCTTGCCAATACAAATAACCTGGACTGCTTAGCCCTGTGCCTTGTTCAAAGGCTTTTTGCACCACTGTTCTAAGTACATTGCCAATTTGAAAACTAGATGCCACAGAATGATTGATGGCCAACCCTGAGTCATAAAAAAAGGCACTGTGATGTGCCTTAAAGTTTGGTTTTGACCAGGGAGTCGCATCGACGATTAGTTGATTCTTGGCAGCACCAAAGTTCAAGCTTTGTTGGAGAGCAACACCTAAACTGTTATTCATGTTTTGAGTGCTAACGACCAATGCATTAAAGTCTGTACTGATATCAGCACTTAAGGCACAGAATTGATCTATGACCACAGCATTTACGAAAGGATTAAAATCCGTTTTGACTTCTGCATAAAGCTGTGCAATTTGCCCAGTAACAGCATAAATCTCTGCATCAAAACAAGTTACGACAGTGCTTTCCAGTGCGTTGTGATCTTGGATTTTTGTCGTAATAACAGGTTCAAAGCCGATTGATACGACAGCATTCAATGAAGCAGTTATGAGCTCATCTGCACCAAACTCTAAAATGAGATGATGAGCATCAATTGCCCCCATCTCTTTTTTAAAATCTAGCTCTACATTGTGTGCATCAGGTGGCGTATAGTTCGACACATGCTCACCTCATCAAACTGTTGTGGGTTTCAATACAATCGAATTCATCATCAGTGTTGCGCCTAGCACTAAGGTTGGATTAGCTAGACTAATGTCGGTTCCAACTGCAAAATCGGCGACTGCTAAACCTGCCCCGTTGTAAAGACGTGCCCATACTGCTGCTCCTGCTTTTGTGACCAATGCTGCATCGGTTTGATTCAACTCAATGCTGTCAGTATTCAATTGTTTGAAGCATGGCTTCGGTAATGTAAGCGTTACAAGTGCAGCAGAAGTGCTCGCAGCGACATCTATGGATGCAGGTTTGGTATCGCTATAAAAAACAAAGGTAGCATTTGAGCTACCTTGATCAATGTATGTTGACAGTGCTTGCAACTGGGCAAGTCCTGCGGCTAAAGATGGGATTACACTCATTTTGGCACCACATTGTCTTGAATAACTGCATTGAATTCAGAAGTAGGATGATGAGCAACGATGAAAAACTTCGTCTTCGTCAGATGATCAAACTCGTAAAAACCGTTTTGATCAGTGACCACTTCCGCAACCATACGACCAGATAATTTCTCAAACAGTCGCAGACGACAAGGAATAGGCGCACCAGTCTCTCTCACCTGTCCTTTGATAGATAAACCTTTATCAGTTGCATACAAAAAATCATTGTTTGCACTAATGGCTGGTATAACTTGAAGATTTATTAGCATCATAAATCCCCTATTTTTAAAACAACTTGCCCGAGTGTAGAGGACGATTGAACTACATTCACTGCAATATAAAGCCCGCTATTTTTTTCAATAAGCTGGTAGTTGGAATATGGTCTATTCTGAAATAACCAATACAATCCAAACATTTCTCCTCGTAAAACTGTTTCATTAATAAAGACTGGAGCAAATGGGGCAACATTGGTTAAGTTAAAGGCTCCAATATAGTTAGATGAACCCGAATACATAGCAGCTTCACCAGTATTTAAAGAAGTGTTTTTAGCTGTAATTGATTGAGCAGCTTGAGAATAACCTCGTTGTAATAAAATTTTAGTTGTAGCTTGACTATCTGCAAGTCCTGTAAGTTGGGCGTGAAAATAACTACTATTTGCAGCTACATTATTAAGCGTACAAGATAGAAAAGTGTTTGATGTATCAGCATTTACAAGTGAATTAAATGCACCAAATCCATAAATTATTACATCTGTAGTAGCAGCAATTGAGGCAGGCAATATATAAAAATAGTCACTATTCCCTACCAAAAACCAATTTCTATTACCCGCTGGTACCGCCTGACTATCACTATAAAAATTAGCAGTTGCGCCTGCGTAATACCATTTTGCCCATCCATTTATGACTGTAGTGCCACTCCCTGTACCCACCCAGTTCTTATTGGGCGCAGCACTATCATAGGGAGCCTGAACCCCAAGCATCGTATCGATATCCGTCATATCTTCAACAATGCCTACTTTTGCGTACTTCGCATAAGTTGAAGTGTAAGCTGGATCTAATTCATCAACCACGCGTAAATATGGTCTGCTCGGCAGCAATATATTATTAGAGCGATACGCGGCTTTTCCAGCAGCACTAAACGGCTTTGACCAGCCTAACGGTGGTAATGAACACGTCATGGCGCCTGTTGCGGTACTTACACTGGGTTCGGATGTAAGTTGAAATGTAATGGTATTGGCATTTGGAACACTAATAATCCGGTGCTCGCCATTAAACTCAGCCTGATTTGCTCCGGCTATTTTAATCACTTGGTACTGCATAAAATTATGCGCTGCACCAAAAGTTGCTGTCACCGTCGTTCCACTGGTAGTTAATGTGCTGACCGACTGAGCGCCAAACCCGTTGACCAAACACGCATCAAGCACATCAATCATGCAGCCAAAATTATTAGTCAACTGAGGTGCATTGCTATTGGTATGCACATAGAGCTTAGGATCTGTACTTGCAACCATATTCTTTTATCCAATAAAAAGACCGCTTTAAGCGGTCATATTCTGTTAATTCACTTTAGACATTGCGATTGATATCGCCACGGAACATGATCTGGAATTGATCCGAGATTGTTGTCGGCTCGGATTGCTTCACCGTGCGAATGCACCAGACTGGGAATGTGGCAGCTTTAGTATTGAAGCGCAGCACATTGCCTGATGCCCAACCCGTTCCCCAACCTTCTTTCTTGATTGTGAAATAAGGAGAACCTGTAATTGGATTGATCGGAGAGCAATCCACATTAATTGAACCCGTTCCAATTTGACCAGCATCCTCACCAATAATTCTGAAGTTAGTGGTATCGGTAAACACAATCGCCCAGCGTTCCTGAATCGCACCTTTATTCGTGACTGCAATCGGATAAAGCGCATCATTGTAATTGGCAGAAAGACTTGCGCCTGTTGCTGTATCGGTCCATGTGTTATTCCACACAGACTGGACAAATTTACTGGTATAGCGCGACTGCATATCATTGATGACTAAAGCGGATCCGACCACCGTATTCTCTGCTTGATAATTGTGCGTCAAAGGCTTGGTAAATGTTACTTGGCCATTAATCTGCACATCATTAATCAAGCCCATATCCTGATAGCGATATTTAGCTTTGAGTGGTACTGCCAGTGCTCCTAATGCGAAATCACCGCCTAAAGTCACATGCCCATAATCATAATCCACCATATACATGTCATAAGGAACCTTGGTCCCCGCGCTATCTTCAAGCTCACACCACGAAATACGCTGATCGTTCAAGTTATAAGTTTGCCCTGCAACATGGCTTGGCAACTCTTGAATCTTGGTTGCACTGATAATGCCGAGATCACCAACACGAAAAATGGGTACTCGCCCATCTGGTGGCAAGCGCGTTGCTGAAAGCCCCAAAATATCCGCATCCAATGGAATGTATGTATATGCCACTGCATTGAAACGCACGCTATCCGCAGCAATCCAGAATGGCACATTGATATAATGATCTGTACCTTCGATAAACTCCAGTTCAGGCAAATACCATTCTTCAGCTTCGATCTCAGCACGATTGGCTTCGGTAATCTTGGTTTTGGTATAGAAATAAAGATCTACAAAACCAGTTTCATAGTTAATCGAACCGTGAGCCTGTGTCGTCTCAATCAGACCAGCTTCATTCGCAGTCAGGGTTAACTGCCCTCCGCTGATTGCGCCTACAACAACGGTCAGAGAACCAGGACGAATCGGAATCGTTGGTGTTCTAAAACTGACATGGTGAATGGGCAAAAGATCAGTTGTAGTCGTGAGCGATTGGAGTGTGAGCGTGTTATCCGCTCCTGGTGTCCAGCTATCAACAGTGACAACACCTGTACCATATTGAATAGATCCACTCTGTGTTGCGCTGCCTGTGGTCGGATCTACATTACGGTAAATTAAACCACTGCGATCAATAAAGGTGTCTGCACCAGCTTTAAATCGTACAGAACCAGATAAGATCTGTTCATCAAAGCCATTAGTGAGATCAAACTTTAAGTTTGATGCATTCACCTGTGTAGATCCTGCTGTTGCACTTGCTGTATCTCGATATCGCACAGTGATATCAGTCGTGCCATAGGCTTTATAGGTTTCTTGCGTTGTAATAACCTTGTCAGTCTGTGGTAAATAGAAGCCCATCTTTTACCCCGCTAAATAATAGGATTGAGTTGTGTAATTTTTGGTGTAACGGGTATAAGTCGAATGAGGGCTAATCTCCACCGCTCCCGTAGTGTAGTTGATGGTGCCCATGGCATTACCCAGTCGATCGACCAGATTTCCCAGAGTTCCACTCACCGGAACATCGGTCACCAGGACCGAGCCTCCCGCTTGTAAAAGCGGATTGGTTAAAGGGATGTCAAGTTCAACACTGTTGGGCTGAATGGCTGCACCTGTACCAATGGTAAATACCAACTTATTACTTGCATCAGGAACAACATTTGTGACCACTTGTGAATCAGGCTCACCATAATCAAATACAAAGTTAAATACGGTGCCTTTCTGCGGAAGCTTATTCGGTATCAACTTTCCACTACCTGCGGCATAGTTAATGCTTCCGATCGCATCCCCTGTGAATTGTCCTTGCGCATTACTGGTTGCGGTTTTAGTCACTCCATCGAGTAACCATGTGGCAGTGACACTGCCAGACTTAACCCCTTCTTGCCCTAAATCAAATTCAATCGCTGCTGGTAGTACAGCAAGATTTGATCGAGCAAAGGTTGTAATTGGTGACCCCCATTGCAACAGAATCGGTGTTCCGACATCAGGTAAAGCGCCTGTGGTTAACAGCCATGAGCCTGTCTGATAGTTGACTGTACCACTACCGACTGCACTGTTTGCCCCAACCAAACGCCCTGTGCCATTGTCTTTTAAGACATAGAACTTACCTTGCGCCATATAAGAAATCGAAAGTGCACCAGGTGCAGGAATCGGAAGTAATACTCCTGTCCAGTTGGTTCCTTGGTTATTCTGAGTCACGGGCAAAGCATAGGACTCAAAAGGTTGGGTAGGTGCTGCAGCAGGTGTAAAGGTGATATTCAATACCTGATTACCTGTGCCGATGGCATTGGTCCACACAATCTGACCCGTTTGATAATCAACACTTCCCACTTGAGTACCAGTTGCTGTACGGAGTGTACCACCACTGTCCATGATTGCTTGACCAAACAAGCTAAACGACATGCTACCTGGCATTACACCTGAGCCAAGAAAGAGGCTTTGTGCTGTATTCACGTTTGTTGTGAATTGAACCGTAATCGCTCCATCACTCCCAGCAACCAGTGCGGTATTTTCACTGACTGCATTCAAGTCCAGCAAGGGCGTTTCGACTTGGGAAGATGGGATGAGCTGAGCATAGATACTTTCAGCATTGACGGTAAAACTGCCGACGTTTACATCTTCAACTAGATCCACACTGGCATAGTAACGACCACTATCCGCGACGATCGTGTCCCGAATGATGGTTGCTGGCTTAGTATTGTTGTACCACTGTGTCGCTGACACACCGATGAAATCGTGATTCAGTGGATCATTAAAAGAATACAGAACAATTTTATATTGAATTGTTTTTCCATCTACCCTTAACAAACCAATTCGCGTCTCAAGTGCTGTAATTCTTAAGAACTGAGTTGTTTCATCAACTGTTCCTTCTCCCACAATTAGAATAATTGTGTCACCAATATTATTCTCAGTTTCAGATGTATCCATCGCCACTTGAATCGACTTCATGCCCATGTAAGCCGCGTCAAGTAAAGAACCGACTGCCTGGGCACCCTTGGCCAAATAATTCTCTACACGGTTTTGTGCAGATGCTCGTTCATCTGTCCATGATTCTGTACTGAACAGCAAAGCCGATACATTCGGGTCTGCTGGATTCTCTGAAATGAAAGCTGTTGCTCCCATGAGTGAATCTGTATCTTCATTGGTTAGACCAGGAAAGATCTTACACATCGATACATCACCCATGGTGCGATCAAGCTCTGATATGTCTGGGAATAAGTTGTTGCTCTCCCCATCTACTACGATCTGACCTGAGTATTTTCCCCCACCATCTTCTGTATCGGTTAAACGCTGCGACTTATAGATGACGAGGTTATGGGTTTCAATTGGCATCGTTTAGCTCCGTAAATCGCATAGTGACACTGTAGAATTCATTCTCAGAAGCCGCAGGAATACCCTTAACCGGCTTGGCTTCAATCGCATTTTCAGCATGATTAAAAATTACGTTAAACTCACGCTGATCACTAGCATATTCAAACTTCAGCGTGAATTCTTCACCTTGAGCTGACGACCAATCTTTCAGGATTGAAAGCGTAGATCGCTTAACCCAGCCCATACCATCTGCTGCAGGTAGCAAAGTAATCGGACGCCCTGATTTCTTTTTGCCTTCCTGAATAATGAGCGTGCCATCTACAGCACGCTCATGCGTCTGTTCAATCGGCTTCCAGTCAAATTCATCCGACCATAAAAAACCGTCCTCAAGTTGGACGGTTTCGTTTGTTGATTTGCGCATTAGTTTCATGTGTTACATACCTTTTTTGAGTCGCTCTAGTTCGTTCATAAATGCGTTCATATCGACTTGAGATGACTCATCCCCTGAGACTTCTACTGTTTTTCCACCAATTGACAGGTTGTAGGTGACTGTCTTGGCAGATGGTTGCTCAACGGTAGAAGTTGGTACCGCCACATTGACTTCAGGCGCTAAAGCATTTACAGATGCGCTCTTGGTACCGGACTTTGCGGATCCTTGACCTGACATATATCGCGCCAAGAGCTCTTCTACTTTCTTGGTACCGAATGCTGAGGTTTGCCCCTGAGCTATTAGTTTTTCAAATGCCTTGGCATTGTAATCACCATATAGACCACCCGTGTTTCTCGCATCACGCGCCTTATTCTTGTCAATCTCTAAGCCTTGATTCAGAATATTTTTAGCGAGTTTTGCAGCCTCAGCTTCGTCGTAACCCATGCTGGTGAGTTTAGATTGAATATCGGAAACGTTATAAGTCGTAAAGTCAGCACCCACGCGCTGCGTCTTATTCTCTTTCTCGGCCTTGGATCGAGCATCCATCATCTCGTTCCATGCCTCGATTGAGCTTTTGGCTTCTTCACGAACTGCTCGTCCCATCTCACGGTAAGCACTAATAGCACTACCTGAGACCCGCTGAGAATGGCTTTCCACAGCTCTATTCATTTCATCATAAGTCTGTACAACCACATTCCCTGTTTCATCAACCTCAACATTCAACCCAGACTGGGCCGCTTTAGCTTTAGCTGCCGATATGGTTACTTGATCCCCAGAAGCAACTGCAGCTTGCATTGTCCTTTCATAAGCTTGTTTCAATTGATCAGCAGTAGCCTTACCACTTGATTGAATCGTATTGAAATCTGCTAAGGCAGACTGGGCGGCAAGTTTAAGTTGCTCCTTGGTTTTAATACCTAAGCGCTCAAAAGCTTGCTCGACTAGATCTAAATCATCGGGTAATTGCTGAGTAACACGGCGAATTGCCTCCACACCAAGTTCCACTTGCTTAGTAGAAAAAACACCCTGTTTCTCAAACTCTAAAAGTTTAGCTTTAGCTGCATCCACCTCAGCGGGATTCTTAGCGGTTTCCAGCCATTTAACCCAAGCCAAATACGTTGCCTCACCCGCCTCCTTACCTTTAACACCCATCAACTCTAGGCTTTTTGCAAAACCATCAAGCGATGTTTGCTTAGAAGAAAATCCATCTGAAACACGATTCAAGATATTATCTAAATCCAGACCTAAGGCATTGGCTGCCTTACGCCCTGCCGCCAACCTTCCCTCCAAGGAGGCAATAGACTCAACACTGATTGTCATCGCACTAACGATGGCCTTGCCAGTGCTATCAAACTCAACCTTTAAGCCTTGAGTAGCAAGTTGAGCATTCAGAACTTTCAGTTGAGCCATACCTGCGGCATCTGCGGTTTTAATGGTCGCAGTTGCTACTGCTTGAGCCGCTTGGATTTTAGCATCAGTGATTTTCTGACTTTCGACCTGATAGGCTTTTTCCTTGGCATCAAGTTCAGCTAACCCCTTAACAGCAAGATCAATAGATGCTTGGTTACCAGACTTACGAGCATCAAATAATTGCTGCTCTAATCGAAGACGCTCATCACTGATAGCCTTGTAATCAGCTTTATGTTTTTCCTCTTGTAACTTGAGGTCATTGAGCATTTTCTGATTATCTGCAACACGCTCAGCATTTTTCTCTGCCTCGGTTTTACGCATGTCCTCTATAGCGGACACGGCGGCAGATTTTGTTTCTAAGGCTAACCTTTTTGCTTCCGCTGCATTCTTTTCCGCCTGTGCAAACAAGCGATCTGAAGCGTCCTGGGCTTGTTTGGCTAGAGTATCAAACCCAAGAAAGCTCAAAGCTTTTGACTGAAGCGCAGATAAACCTCCAGATAGGAATTGCAGCCCTGATAACAGCAGTTTTAGACCTATATTTAATCCAGTTGCCGCATCTGAAACTACGCCAAGCGCAACCCTAAAGACATTAAACAGAGTTGTTAATCCACTTACATCATCTTGACCACTAAGCAATGCACTAAATAATGGGGAAACAGCATTTAAGACTGATGTGAATGCACTCCAACCAGTTTCAGCAATACCAGCAAAACTTGCGACAAGATTCTTAACGGTTTTATAGGTCTCGGCCAGAGTGGTTTTAATTGCTTCAATAGTAGAAGGATCTAATTCAGCCAGCTTACTACCAAACCAGTTAAAACCTTCTCCAACGTCATCAAAAAAGGCTTTGATAATGCCGAGATTGTCAGCAATAGCTGATAAAGCGTTAGCAGCGGCAGCCGATGAACCGCTTGCTTGATCCATCTCGCCAATCAAGATCTGCCAAGAAGTGGCAATCTTTTGCAACGCATTGGAAATCGTTGTTGGGAACTGGTTGTATGTTTCTTGGATTGAGGTGGATTGAGACTGAATAGCCTTGATGACACGCTCTGATGAAAGCTCTCCATTCTCAGCCATCTTTCGGAGTTCACCAGTGGTGACTCCCAACCCCTTAGCTAATGCTTCTGCCAATCCATAGCCGTTTTCCATGATGGAGTTAAACTCTTCACCACGAAGCACACCACCCTGCATAGCTTGAATAAATTGCTGTACAGCCGCTTCACTTGCTTGAGCTGATCCACCACCAATTTGAATCGCCTGAGTAACAGTCTTGGTTAAATCCAAAGCTTGTTGCTGAGACATCCCCATGTCTTTACCAATCGTATTGATACGAGTGAATAGACTGCCTGTGGCCTCAAGACTTGAATTGGTCATCAAAGCAACTTGATGGACACCAGCCATTGCCTGATTAAAATTTCCACCCTCTCGGGTAGCAATATTGATTCGTGTTGAAAGGTTTGTGTAGCTATCGGCCGCTTGAGCTAATTCATTAACCCCTAAACCAACACCTAGGGCCGCCATCGCACCAGCAAGTGCATTTACAGCGAATTTTGCCCCATTCATTCCTTGATTGAAGCCTGTGGTATTGGCCAATAAGTTCAAGTTGAAATCTAAACTGCCAGCCATTTACATTACTCCAGACAATAAAAAACCCCGCAATTGCGGGGTTTGGTGTTCGAGACAAAATCCTTGGTGTCTGCACCCACCATCAATTTAAAAGTTAATTTTTTCCAGACATGAATATTCTTTGCGTTTTACGCAACTATATAAAAGGGGTGAATTTTAAACGCAACCTGTTTTTATGTTTCGGGTGCTTTAATCTTGCATCGAAGTTAACACCCCATTAGTAAAGTATAGATAGCGACTTTGACCTTTATACATGTGGTAGACCCATTGCTCACTTACACCATTCACATTTGTGGTTTTATTTACCTTATCTGGGTAGCCCCAAGTTGACTTTTCGGCTTGCTGAGACGACATTCCAATTCTAGGTTCAACTCTTGCCGCCCAATCTGCTTGTTGCTGTCTGTAAGCCTGTTCACGTGCTATTTCCTTAGCTTTGGCAGCATTAACTTTATCCTGAAGCTCTTTGCTACCAGCACAAGGCTTTCCTTGATAAACAGTTTTTCCGCTCACGGTGCAAGTATAGATCTCAGTAGCATTGGTAGATTGTAAGGCCAGCAGAGAAACAATAACCGAAGCTAAAATTATAAGTTTTTTCATAAATCCCCCCCTTATTGTGAGATCTAGTCTATTTTTATTCTTTTAATTCATCAACAAAACTTTTAAATTGCTTCGCTGCCGCATGATGCGCCATGCGAATGATATTGGATTGAGTAGCAATATTCTGCTTTTCACGTTTCACTACAGCTTCAGAGTAAAGCTTAAATGCTCCATAGGTCATATTCATGATACTTTCGTGGCTATGACCATTCGATATGAGTAGTTGGAATGAATCAAACCAAGTCGACCCATGATCGTTTGTTTCGGTACGCTTTTTGCGGCGTTTTGATTTCTGCTCTTTATCGACGAAATACGACTGATTGGCTTTTAGGCCTGTTTGCAGTAGTTGAATAAATACATCCTGATCTTCTGCCGTTTTCAAAATCGCTTGATGATCAAGATCAGTAATAAGCTGAAGCATCACTACACATTCAATCAAATGCTTCTGCATCAATTTATTGAGAATTTCATCTGAATAATCACTCACATTGCCAAGTGCACTCTTGATCGGATCAGCAGCACCCACCCATAAATCAAACTGACTCATGGTAATTTGCCGAACCTCAAGTGAGACATCATCTATCTCAAGGTTTAAGCTACGGTTCGCTGCAATAAAGAAATCATTCATGATGGAATCCTAAAACAGGCACAAAAAAAAGACGCTCATGCGCCTGGTATTCTTTGTGCCTGTAAAACATTAAGTGGTAACTGAGAAGCGATCGATGTGACCAAAGATGCTCAGTTCTGCATCATTGGCCTTGGCGATATCAGCCAGACACTCACCTTCGATGCTATAACTAGCAAAGTCTTCATTAATTAAGTCAAACTCGGTATCTGGTGAAAGTTCAAGACGCCACAATGTTACTGCAACCTTGTCACCCTGATAGGTATCCACCCCCTTAAAGAAGAAGCGGTATTCACCACCCACGTTGTCAGCAATCGTAGTTCGTGCAATTGCTCCAGAACTACCAGACCACTTCACGTCAGTAATCGCTTCGTTAAAAATCACCGTCCCAAACGCTTCATCCAGAGTGTACTTATCTGCCGTGATTACAGCATCAGCAGGCCCTTTAAATGTAACAGATGTGAGGTTTCGCACTTCAAGATCAATCATCTCACCAGCGATAACTGCACCAATGGATTTATCTGTAATAGTTGAAGCTGCAACTTCAATTGATTTACCGCTCATAATCATTGCAAGGTTTTCTTTAGTCACCTCTTCCAACGTACCACTAATCGAAACACCTGTTTGTTTGCGCAGCACAGCGTCTTTAGCACGCATACCTGTTTTCGATTCATAATGATCGGTTGACTCAGAACTAATTTGAATTTGAAGCTCAGGTGAGCTTCCAACAGGCAGTAATGCCGCAGGCTGACCATTAATCATCTTTGCTAGAAACATTTCCCCTTGCAAGGAAATTAAATCAGGTTTATTCGCCATCAGCTTTTACCTCTTTTACTGTTTTGGTTTGTACAACAAGCTTAGACTCAGAAGCTTCCTTCACTTCTTCAATCACACCTCGCTGCAGTAAGTCTTGGATCTGTACAGTGGTTAATCCACCAACAATATCTCCAGAGCGAAAACGCCCTACGGGCTTTAGTGCCTTATATGTTTTCATAATCACCACGATTTCATCATTTGGGATTCAAATAAAAATGGAAAGTACGCAAATCCTGCTGCTGATCCAACTTGGACGCCTGCATTTACTCGATCAAAAGGCCGATAGCCTGCAATGTTGGGATCAAAGCCCTGCATTTTTGCTAATATTTCACGTATGAAAGGGTCAGCAATTTTTCTAATATTTGATGTCTCTTCAAGCTGAGCAGATGCATCTTGTACAGCTAAAACAACCAACCATTGTTGTGTAATAGGTGTAGATCGACCACGACCCGCACTTTCACCCACTTGGTCACCGACATAAATCACGTTCAGTGAGGGTGATACATTAATCACTTGAAGCATGTCATCGACGCTAAAAGGTGTATTGATTGCCAAAATGCCTTCAATATCTTTTAATCGTTCAACAATCGCAGGCTCAAGCGCAAAATATTCACTTTGCATTCATTAATAACTCCAGTAGATGCTCTTCAATTTCAAACAAGACCTCTTGAGAGTCATCAACAGACATACCCAAAAATGGACGTGCAGGGATAATTACGCTCTGAACCTGTGCCCACCCACCCATGGTTGTTTTAAACTTTAAGTACTTGCCAGATTTGGCTCTAATCGTTGCACCGAAATGCATGACTGGAGCATAGAAGACATTAGTACCCACAATGACACGCTTACCACCATCAAGCACGGTGTACTTAATTGAGTTGTACAATCGACTTGTATCACGCAAAGTTGTTCCACCTTGCATTTTTGCACGCCATGATTTCTGCCAAGGCTTATCATCCGTGCCAATACCTGTGTTAATACGCTGTTTTGTATTATGTTCAAGTATTGAGCCGATGTTGTGCATTAACTTTGAGTGATCGCCTGCCTCCTTTAAAACCCGATTCAACCATTTTGTGATCTTTTCCTGACCGTGGAATTGAATAGAATCAGCCATAACTAAATACTCGGCATGTTATTCAGAATCGAGTCACCAAATACACCACCTGTGTAGGTCGTACCAATTGGCACTGTTGAAGGTTGTTGTTTCGGCGGATCAGGTAGGATTTCGTTTGTTACAGCATCCTTAATTAATAAAGATGCCTTATTATTCGCAATAAGTTTTAAGAACGCTATTGCGTCCTCATAACGCTGCCGAACTTCATCCGAGGCTCTGGACTTCCAAAGTTTGTATCGCGCAATGTCACATACTAAGCGCTTGAGGTTCTGCGGTGTTTCAGCGAGTGGGAGTGAATAACGCACAGCAATATAGCCATCAACTTCTTCACTTGCATCTTGAAGCGTAGCATCGACACTCATTGAGTTTTCTGCCTGAATACTCGCTTCAAGTTGCTTTATTTCACGCTCACCAAAACGCAGAACCAAATCATTACGGTCTGCATACCCCATGAATCACCTATTTGGTTTCAGTGGCGGCTTTCTTAGCCTCGGCAGTAGCCTTTTTCAAAGCAGCTTCTGAGGCATTCAGGGATTTTTCAAGACCTTCCACCTTCGCTTTCAGCTCTGTGTTTTCTTGTTCAGCCTTGTCTTTAGCTTCAATCAGCTTAAGTTCATTCGCTTTCAGCTCTGCAACCTCAGCAGCAAGATTTGCCAACTGTGCTGCGGTACCATCCGCCTTAGGTTCCTCAGGCTCTTGATATTCTTCAATAGCCCCAGTTGCTAAAAGGGCCTGAAGTTGTTTAGCTTCAAGCCCTGTAATTTCTTGTCCCGGTCTAAAATGACCAATGGACTGTTTTGTAATGTACTTCGTCATTATTTATTCCTTATACAAAGCCACGACCACCAACAAGACCATTCTTGTTGTTAGGAATTGCCAGAGGTGAAGACTCCGCTAACATCTCAATGCTAGATGGATTCTTTTTCTGATCCTGAGTTAAGAAAAACTCTAGTGCCTGACCAAATGCTTCAAGGTTTTGAATAGCGCAGTGAGCAATCCAACCATTAGCATCATTAATCATCCCGAAAAAGTCCTCTGGAATGAATCGACCTGCTGCACCATCCATACTGTGCTGAACGTCATAAGTCCAGATTTCAATGTTATCGACCACGCCACGGAACTGTGCTTTGTCTTTATGATCGAAAGTAGGTGCAAGTGGAACGCTGATTCCAGCGTATGGCGCAACAAATTTAGCAACGAAAGCAGCATCCTGTTTCATTGCATTGAATACTTTTGAGCTTGTTAAAATCATATTTGGAGATGAACCACCATGCTCGATGGATAAATCAATCATCGCCTGCATATCGTCTAACACTTTCGCTCCTGATTGCCCCCATTTGATTAATGGAGAGAAATTACAAGCAGGATTACGGCGGTAGTCCACTTCATATTTTGGAAAGTCTGCTGAAGCGAATGTGGTTTTTCCATAAAGAAGAACATCACGGGCAATCAGCAATTTTCGATTTTCAATAGACTGGCGTAGGTATAGTGCCTTCTGCGCCTGGTCAATCAATAGTAAGTCAGCATCAGAAAGACGATTTGAACCTGTGGCAATCACACCAAACTTACGCAACTGCGTTACCAAAGCAGCATTTTGAACGTCCGCAGGCGTTACAGTTACCATTGGCTTGAGGTAAGCAGGCTTAACAAATTGTACTTCACCTGATTCTTCAACTTTAATTGGTCGAGCACCAACATTTGGCGTAACAAATGGCGCAAGCGGAGTGGCTGTGTTTAATTCACCAACTGGTACCTGTTTTTTGTTGTAAGACACACGTTGCGGGAAGAAACGGTCCATTAACCAAGTGTCTACCTTCTGAGTGGTATCAGTTAACAATACCAACTGAGGTACATCTAAAAGCTCTACAGGAGCTTCCTGAAACGTAAAAATTTGACCCATCTTTTATTTCCCCACTACTTTACGTAGTTCAATTTTGTTAATTAGACCCTGTGCACGAACCGCATCAATTTGATCAGAAGCGAGCTTCACACCATTGACAGTGACAACAGATACATCGAAAGGACCTTGTGTATAAATTGGCATTTCAAGATTATTGGCTGCATGATAGGTGGACTGAGCTGCTGTAAAATCCTCAACAGCAATTGCATTCCAAGTACCGACTACGCCACCTGTAACCGATGGATGAGTTGCTACGTTGGAGGCATCTACATAAAGAAGATCACCGCGTTTATAGACTGTATTGGTGGTTACTTTGGCATTTTCTGTACGAACACCATTTCCAACAACCAACTGCTCAGAAGTGATCGTTTGAGTAATTGTTCCCATTATTTTTGCTCCTGTGAGGCTGCAAATTTATTGAAGGCCTGATCCAATGCTGATCCTTGATCACCACCTTGTCCCTGCTGTCCACCCTGACCACCAGTAGCTTGATGACTAAACAAGTGCTGTAAGTGAGATGGAACGGCGTTGGTTTGCTGCTGTTGATGACCGGCAGGTGGTGCTGACTGCTGTCCTGAGAACTGCTTTAGCTGCTGAGACATGAAGGCAAAAGCTGAGTCATCCATATTGGTATATGACGTTTTTTCTTCAGCGTTGAACTGCTTATTCAAGGTGGTTTCCAGTGCTTTAATATCGTCTTCGCGTTTACTTGCTTTGAACTTTTTAAGATCTGCTAAAGCATCATCACGCTCTTTTTCAGCCTGTTTCTGTGCGGCTTTCGCCTGTTCGAGTTCGGTCACGTCCGTTTCCTCTTTGGTTGGGTTAGGGTTGGATTTGCCTGAAAAGGCTTCGATAGTGGTTTGAGTATCCGCACCCACTCCACAGATTGTGATTTCATGAACACGCACGTTTCGAAAGACATGCAGTGGTCCTGTAAAAGTTTGACCATTTACGCTTACTGTTTTACCTGGTGCAATTTCTTCAATACTCTCTGGATCTGCCCACCATGACATTTGAAATGGATACTCTTCATCAATGTCTTGAACAATCTCCGTTGCTCGTGGATTACTTAGAAAATGACCTTTAGCTTTAAAGCCGCCATTTACATCATATGAAGTAGCAACCCCAACACGAGTACCACCGAAATGATCTTCAACCAGTCCTGTTTTAGGCTTAAGTTTCAGACCCTCTAAGTCAATTACCACACCTGTACGCCCCCAGTACCAGTGGTTATCAATCAAACCACCGCTATAGACTTCAGCATCAAAAGTTCGTCGCTTTTTAGCTTCATCGTTATTCACGCTGATAGGGGTACTTATCGCGGTAAATTGATGTTTGAGGTATTCTTTATTTTCCTCTGGCATTTTCATGCTCCATAAAAAAACCGCCTTTAACGGCGGTCTATGTTCAATTACTTACCTAACTCAAGCTATATACGGTGTTATTGGCAACAAATAGTCGCGTAGCAACCTCGCTTGTCTTTCTAAGCATTATTTCTGTATCAGATATGCTAATTACCTCTAGATTCAAATCAGGAGCAAGTAAGGCACCATTCAAACCATTAAATTTAGTCAAATCCAATGCAGCACCATTTGCATCTGTAATGACAATATTCTTCCCTGCTTGTTCTGCAGTTCTAAATAATGTTGGCGTTTGAATACCGATAACATTACCAATCTGCAAATTCAGCGAATCAAAACCTTTGATGTTATTACCTGTGATCTTATTTTTAAGATTCTTGGCGACTTTCATAAGGGAATCAAAAGAACGCTTCATCCAATTCACAATGACATTCGATTGTATGTCGTCTTTCATGATTGAAGTTTTGAACAGGTCAGTCAGTGATTGCTCATCTTCACGAATCAACTCCGTCAACATTCGTATCGCACTCGGCTCTACATCCTTGTTTTGATCAATCACACGATCTACGATCACTTCAAGATTATTTCGAGATTGTTCAGACATAGGTTGAAAGACTTTAACGATTTCATCATTGGCTTGTTGAGCAAGCAATGCCTCGTCTCGCACATTGATCAATTCAGATGCAAGAGGCGCATCGACTGCGAGTGCTTCAGTAATCTTTTCCTGAACCACCACATTTAAATGCTTTCCATAACTCGCAGGACTTACAGCCCAACCTTTATCGGGCTGAACACTAGGCAGCTTATCATCAGGTGTAATACCTAACTTTATCGCCTGTGCTTCAGTTAGCGCATCTACACCACAACGACATAAATAACCATTTGGCGGGTAGTATGTGTACCAAAATGAATCATCAATGTGCCGAACAATATTGTTTAAAGCTAAGTGACTTGGACGAACCCTACTATCTGTTAAAGATGAGTAGCGCAAATAAGGTCGATTGACTTTATTCTCTTGCTGCTGCGTCCAAATACCGTGTGCATAAGCACTCTGGATATTGGTTCGAAAGATATTCTCAAGATGGTGCGGGCTTAGCTTAATACCCTCTGCCTTGATGGATTCTTTAAACTCTTGAAATGTTGAACCGCTTTCAATCGCCTTATTGGATAGATTAATAACGGTTCGGATCTGATCAAGAGAAGCTAGTTTACTAACTGTGGTTGCATACTGCCTTGCATTCAAATCCAGCAAATAAAACTCTTCAGGTAGAACAACTTTCTTATCACGCGCATAACGCAGAGCATCTGTATAACTGATCGTCATTACTTGCTCCGTTGCACATATCCAATCACATCAAATAAATACAAAGCTCTCGCCATTGTTTCAGTGAATTTTTCAACAGACTCACCAGACATCAAGCCATAAAGCTTTGTTTGCAAATCATTCACATCACTTGATGCTTCAACCAATTCCATTAATTCTGATTCAGAAAATAGTGTTTTATCAATTTCAGAAATCTTTTCATCAATCTCTTGCTGATTAGCATCTAACCCCTGAACATCAGCTTTAAAGCTAAATGCACGTTTTGGTAATGCCGAGAATTGAGTGTTAGCCGGTAATTGCTTAATCTCTGCGATATCACCATCCTGTAAGCCGTATTCACGTTGAAAGTACTGCGGTGTCAGGTTAGCACCAGCATTCTTAAGGTGTGCATCACGCTCTGCTTGCTCTTTGTTGAGTGGTTTTGGCTTCTCACCAAGCATGACCTCATATTCACCCCAACCATTTAATACACAAAGTGCATTAACCACCGCCTGTAAAGTTGGCGTTACTAGTCGAATATCAGATCTAAGCTTATCCATTCGTACATTTTCATGCACCTGACCAAGACCGTAACTTCCCTTTCCATCAGTACCACTGGTGAGTGTCTGGCCTAATACAACTTTCTGAATCTGACGTACCAACTGATTGTTAAAAGACTCAAAAGCAGATCCAGCAGTACCGCTTGCACCTGAAGTACCCAAAACCTGCACATCATCTTCAACATCTATCGATAAAACACTCTGAGCATGAGCGGCCAATAATGCCTTACTCATATCTTCAGTTTCAGTGTTTTTACATTTACCAAGCAAAATTGGCGTACCAAAGCGCTCAAGAAATTTTGCCCAGAATTTGAAACCATTTTGCTTAAAAAAGAACAACCAATACAGTGTGGCCAACAATGCCTTACCATACGGCTGCTCAAAAGTAGCTTTACGACGCGTCAGGAAAAATTTAAAGATTTGATCAACTTCGCGCTCTGTATTTATCCCGTCTTGCCGATAGATCAATCGACCATCATTCTTAGGCTCAAACCATTGCATTGGCTTCTCGCCGATCCACTGAATACCTATATAACCTTCTGGCTTCAGCTCGTACACAGCTTCTTGGACAGAATAACCAAAGAACAATGCGCTTATAGCACCAGTAGCAATTTCATGAAACCATTCCTTTAATGCCAAATTCAGCATATCTGCTTCTTTTGTGTCGCTCGGCTCAATTCGAAACGGCGTTGCTAACAATGCATCTACACGGGTTTCAGTGGCCTGTGCAATCTCATCATCATCCAGCAACACACGCAATCTGTGACGGGAAATACCCGCTTTACGAAGCACTTCATCAGTATCTGGTTGCTTACCAAAATTCACTAAAAACTGTGTTACCGCTTCTTGAGTGTATAAGTTGCCATAAGACAAAGCCTTTTTTGACGCTTTGTCCTTTTTTGACTTTGCCATGTGTTTTCCTTTAGTAGGTTCTCGTTCCTGCACCAGAAGGTTTTTTACCAACTCTCGCTTCATTCAACTCATTAAATGCATCACTTCCAGCATCGACCTGATCGTCATGTTTGCCATTTGGAAAATTTCGCAACTCTTCAATGAATGCTTTATTCCAGTCTCCACGAAGCATTTTTACATTCCCGACGTTAACTTGGGCTGCAAAAGGCTGTGCACGAGTAATCTTGTCACCCGATACCGTTTCAGCCTTCACATTAAAACCAGATAGTTTAGTGATGAAGTTTTTAGCCTGTGATTTACCCGCTTGACCGGGATCCTGAGGTAATCTTATCGCTACAGGCTTTCCATCCAACTCTGCAGTCTGTGTAATACGCTTTTCAACACCGTCAGGCCCCAACTGCGCACGCTCTACATCAACAATATAGATATACCCATCTCGGCTTTTAGCTTCACGCACACCCACAGTGTAGTCGCCTTCATTTTCAGAAGATGCTAAATCCCAAGCACGAACCTCTTTCAGAATATCAGCAGGCAAGGCATCAACAATTTCAATATTGTCAGGCTTAAAAAAACCACCGGCTGGTGGTGATGGTCTTTGGCGATATTGCCCCGAGAAAACATACGGCGCTGCCAACTCCATTCGATTTAAAACTTCAATGGAGTGTTTTGCTGGCCATAATGCAGATCCATCTGGCTGAATGGCTGAAAGCTCTAAATGCTCCCATTCTTCACCATTACCCCCATCAAGCAACCACCCTGCCAAATCCTCTTCATGCAATCGCTGCATAATAACAATGATCGGCGTGTCAGGTGAGTTCGTGCGTGATTCCAATGTGTTCTGAAACCATTCAATCACACCTTTGCGAATCGTGTCTGACCGGGCTTCACTGGCTTTATGAGGGTCATCGATAATAATTGCACCACCAAAGGTGTCTCGAAACTTACCAGCACCAAAACCAGTAATCGTGCCGCCCGTACCCTGGGAGTAACACACACCACCTTTAGCGGTGCGCCAATCATCTTTAGCTTTACTATCATCACGTAGTGCAAAATCAGGAAACACCCGCTTATAAGCTGCTTCTTGTACTAAATTTCGTGTCTGAAAAGCGTTATTTGCAGCCAAAGTTGCAGAATAACTGACATGAATGAACTCACTGTCAGGCACTTTACCAAAGCACCATGCCATGAAATTAATTACTGCCAATTCAGTTTTAGAGTAGCGTGGTGGAATGTTAATGATTAGACGCTTGGTTTCACCCCGGAATACCTTCATCAGAGCATCACAAACCACCCTGTGGTGCCAATTATGCAGCCATTTATATTTACGGCGTTCCTTGAACATATAGCGAGAAAAGAAATATAGATCCTCTTGGGCTTCAATCTGAATTGCTAATTCGCGCTCAGCTTTAGTACTCATCTAAAACCTGCTCCCTAGCTTGCAGGTAGCCCTCTTTGGAAACAGTTGTTTGTACGGTTTCTAACGGCCCACCATCTTTACCAGTTATTTCAATCTTCTTCTCATAAAACCCTTTCACAATTTTTTGAATTTGATCTGAAAGCTTGATTGCATCACGGGTATTGCCTTGCTTTTTAATAAATAAAGCACTCAAGACTCTGAGCTGAACAATATCGTTTGCTGCTTCAATATTGTAGATCGGCTGATCAATGTATTTCTTTCGTGCTTCATGGAATAAATCCACAAACTCTTGTGATAAATCGGCACCTGCTGTCTTGGTTGGGTCGTAAGCTTCTACCTGTTGAGGAGTTACATCTATCTTAAAGTTTTCCTTGATAGCCACTACCACCTCAGTAGGTGTCATAAACTGTGCAAGTGACCGTACAATAAAGACTTTTTCTGCTTTTTTAAGCCTTGCCATAACTCACCATCCATCAAGGTACATCAAGGTAAGTGGGCAAAAAAATTTAACCGATGACACAGTTCCCACAACACGCAGCAATATTAGTTTCTGAAACAAACGGCGCATTCTTCGCAATTTCTAAAAGTCGTTTTACTGACTCGTCAGCACCCCATCGTTTTGTTTCACCAAAGAACACCTCAACATCGTGTCCAGCTAAATAGTGCTTAGGTAAGCCAGTGTTATCGCTATAAATGATTTCACCATCTGCATCACGCTCAACACCGATGTGATAAAGCTCATGCTCAATCAAACGACAAAATTCACGGTCATTTGAGTTTTCACAAAAACTTGCATCGATAGTGATTAGATAAACTGGAACATAACCAAACCAATCCCGCATCTGTTGTTCCTGGCGTGCTTTCTTCCATCCACCTTGGTTAAACATCACCTTTTCACATTGACCAAGCACCATGCGTTTCTTTGCCATGCATGCCGATGATGCCCAAGCAAATGCTAGGAAAGTTTCGTCATCGTGAAGTAGCTCAGCAATGTGGTCATGGTCTGGATTATGAAGTTCACCACCAAGCGTTAAGAAATTTTGAATCACCCAATCTTTTAATTCCACGGCGGGTGCTAAGCGTATTGCTTCTTCTTCCTCCGCCTGATCAATCAGATCCGTTGGCGGGAATGGTCTGATTTGGTCCATTAAGTGATTCTCTCTTTAAGTTTTTCAGCCATTGAGATGCAAATTGAGCCTCTATCTGTAATGGGCCAAATTCATCAATCTTGTATCTGTTAGCAGACTCTAATCGAACAACGGTAAAACCCATCTCGGCAGCATGATCATATCGATCCATGCTCCAAGCTTTATTTGCTAATTTGCCACGGCGACCACCTGACCAAGGACCACCAGATATCTCGACCAAGATTCGATGCTCAATCAAATGGAAATCAAAACGCCAGTGCTTAGTGGATTTGAACTGGAATTTCTTCTCGTACTTGATACCTAAGACATTTAAAGCCTGCTCAAATTCTTCTTCTGCTTCTAGATATGTATCTTTGGCCTTAGGTAATGGTTTTGCTCGAGGCTTGGTTTTTGGTGGGCGCTTTTTAGTTTTCCAGAAATAGTCTTTCTCATCCATAAATTGCGCTCAATAAAAAACCACCCGAAGGTGGTTATCATTTTTTGACTCTATGAAATTAAAGTTCTGAGAAGACCCGTCATAGGTTGTCTTTATTCACAGTATTAAGCATTTCAATTAGACTTTTTCTAAATTCGGGAATTGAAAAAACATCAATATATGGCATTTTGAGAATACGTTTGTTTTTCTTAAGAACTCCCAAACCTGAAACAGGCTGAGATGTATCGGTTAGGAAAAAAATTTCAAAAGAATAACCTTCAAAAATAATTAAAAATCGAACACGATTATTTTCGTCAATTTTGCATGAAAAATCACTTATAAAATCTAGATCATCTATCTGTAGAGATTCAATAGGGTTCACTAATTTTGAAATTCTGATATTGAAAAAATCAGATCTATAAAGTTTTTCATTATACAAACAATCCTTCAATAATTGTTTTACCAATGGAGATGCATCAAAAATTTTGAGTTTTTCGAAAATAGTGTGATCTGACTCAACCCCTCTCCATAAAATTGACAATAAATATAAAATCAACTTGGTTTGATGAGCGCCTTGAATTTCGAAATAATTATTTCTTTTTTTGTGCTTAACTGATTTTATTTTATTCCTTAATACTCCCAATGAATATTCTTCGTATCTGGTATTAAGTTTATATTCGCAATCCCCGCAAAGCATATAAGTAGCCCATTGATCCTGATCCTTAACTACTTTTTTGTATTTTTTATCAAACCTTAACCCATAATTTGCTCCTTTTAAGGCTTTTCTAAAAACGGCTCTCCCAACAACATGAGAGTTTTTCAATTCCTTTGCTTTATCACATAATTTACAAACCCCAATTTTCATAAACTCACCGTTAAAATTTGATCAACTGACTAACACATTGCCAAAAAAAACACACGATCTCAATAAAGATAATAAATCTCATATGCTTAAAAATTTAGTTAAGTTACATTTAATGTCTGTATTATGATTTTAACAATAAAAAACCCGCCATTTTGACGGGTTTTCAGCTTTTAAGATTTAAGTATGAAGTAATCTTTCAGCACTGGCGGCTAAGAAAGCAGAACGCGATTTAAACCGTCCATCTTTCTTTACGCGATCATCGATTAAGTGAATTAATCGACTTGGCAGAGTAACATTAATTTTCTCCGCTTTTCCTAAATAGCGACTTACATCAACATCAACCAATGCCCAAATCATACCTTTATACTCGTCGTCATCAAAGAAATTAGCAGCCTCCGATGCTAGAGGAATATCCTCACCATCTTCTGCTAAAATCTCTAAATGCCCTGCGATTGCCTCTTTAACATTCTCAAGAGCTTCCTCGAAGGAATCTCCTGCAGAGAAACACCCTTGAATATCAGGGACAATCACGCCAAAAGCCTCAGAATCTGAGCCTCTTTCAACTGCGATTGGATATAACATTTTTCTCACCCACACATAAGGTTTAAATATATTCTGGAATTCCACGGGTCTTAGAGACCCGCTTGCTTCAAGATGCTTTTCACAGTTCCGCTTGGTAAGTCCTTTTTGGGATGGGGAATAGTAACTAATCCTTTTTTAGTTGGATGCTTGAAGTGATGATGACTTCCAGTAACCCGAACCTCGTACCAACCGTCTGCTTCAATCTTCTTGATTAAATCCAGACTTCTCATTTAAACCCTCATATTTATTGTATGAGAATATTATAACCCTAGAGTTATAATTAATCAATAACCCCAGAGTTATAATTGATTTTTCCATCCACACAAAACTTACCACAAATTTTTAATCAGCTCTTTCGGTTTAATAAATTGTCAGCAACTCTGTACGAGTAAATCCTGATCGACTAGTACTAGATTAAATTGTCAGAAATTTACGCATTTGCTTCTGTCTTCTACTTAGTCCAAGGATCTCTTTTCGATGAAGTATCTCATCCTCATTAAAAGGTAAATGCTCCAATAATTCTTCAATTGGCATTGAGCTATTTTCAATCAGAAAAGAGTCTTGGTCGATTGTCCAATTTGATGGTGGATACTCTGGTTTTTTGCGTGGTTTTTTCATCTTGGCATGATATATCAACCTTATAGATTGATATTGAAAGAACTAAGGGCGCCCTGATATTGCTTACACAAAAAACATTTCTCAGGGCATTAGAAATGCTCACATTTCTGTGAGCGGTTTTAGGTTATCTCGTCTTTCCGAGTGTCAGTCGTTTTACTGGTTAGGCGATATATAACTTCGTCTAACTTAATAGAAAAATTACTCGGAATTTACTATTGAATCAATCAGTTTATTTCGTAATTTTTTGATAAATATCACGTTTAATTCACGACTGACATGATCTCTAATTAATCACCACAGAAGTCCTATGCTGTGGTCCATAGCTACTCGCTTACTTTAAAAACCACTGGATAGGCACAGTATTCTTAATTCAGCTTTCGTATTCATTTTTTGGCGGGGCATCACTCCCCAATTCTGATTTTAATTTCCTGCATATCCTATCCATGCTCGATGAACTGCATGGGTTGTATCCTCTTTCGTGGGATCTATACGTGCTTACTCAAACAGTCTTTAGCTAATTAGCAAACTTTAGAATGTGGGCATGGCTTTTCTCCAGACAATAAAAAACCACCCGAAGGTGGTTTATAGCTATTTCCAATGCATTCAACTGATTGGGATTTTGCGTAAAGTTGATATTCCAACAATTGCCATTGCGCCAGCTCCCAAACCGAAAGCTAACCAAAATAAATTCGTCATTTCATAGAGCATAAAGAATGTGACTACCCCAATAGTGCTCTCAATTAAAGGTAAACCTTTTCTATTGATGGTCTGCATCATAAGAGGTATAACCCATGCTACAGCAGCTAACACCAACCAAGTACTTTCTAGACCTCTAGTTTCAATTTCTTTTGCAACATAATTCTTATAAAGAAAATAACTAGGCATCGTTACCATAAAGTATCCACAATAAAATCTAAAAAATGATCCGATTCTAGATACTGGAGATGTAAATATAAAAGGTGAATACAGAAAAATTAATAAAATTATGAAGGCTATTAGTTGGCCCATGCTATTTATTCTCAATAATGGCTCATTAAATTTTAATGAATTGTTTTATTTATTCAATATTTAATGAGCTTAAATCAGTACAAATAACCCTATAAGCATAAAAAAACCCAATCTAAACAGAAGACTGGGCTATAAACTTTGAATCTTTCTTCGTTGGTAGCGGGAGCTGGATTTGAACCAACGACCTTCGGGTTATGAGCCCGACGAGCTACCAGACTGCTCCATCCCGCATCAACGAGTTGACTTTATACGCCCTATACCAAACTTAAGCAAACTTTATTTATAAATTAATCACCTGTGACAAATGTAAGCTCATATTCGTTATTGGTTATCTTAAAGCCTATACCACGATAACAACGATTCTCTGGATCAAAAGATGAATTTATCACTTCTTCAGCAAATACTGGATTTGACATCAATTGACTATATAAATCACGACCAATAAGAAACTTTAAAAGTCTCTTATTCTTCTTTTGATACTTATCAATTGCTTGATCTAAAAATTCTAAGTTAGAGCTACTCATTCTGTTACCTTAAGTATGCCAATAATTCATATTTACATGAGTAGCCAAAGCAAACCAGATATAGAAAGCAAAAAAATACTTTATTTTTGCTCAGTTTTTTCAAAAGGATAGAGTAATTGGATGAAATAAAAAAGCCTATAATTCAACCACCTATTTAAGACTAAAGGATGTAACAAAAAAAGCCCGCAAATCAATTGCAGGCTATTAAAATTTAAAAGATTAGTCAGGGAACTATCTACTAAATCTGACGAGAATTTTGCAGAAATTCTACAGATATTGCAATACCAAAATGCATTTAAAATACACATTCAAAATAATTTTCTATCAGAATGCAAAAAGCTCATCATTTGATGAGCTTTTAAATATTTAGTGAATTACTATAACTTCGTCCACTATAGCAGAAATATGCCATATTGCGTCTAGACAGTCAACTTAAATCAAAATCGTGATTTTGCAGAAACCCTTGCAAATACAATACAGATATTAAAATCTGAATTGCCTCTTTGGCGGCAATCTCATCACTACGTTCGAAAAGCTGTAAATGTAAAAGCAACTGTTTGTTATGCATAGTTGTGCTAATCGAAACATTGCCTTTTAAACCAATTACATTGTCTGAAAATTTAAAAATATCGTCTCTTGAAACTCCTTGAACAATTACAAGTCTTACTCTCTTTTGCATTTTATTGTCTTTTTATTGATTTCTTAATCTTTTATCATGCCCAGCTAAGTAAAATCTAGCACAACTCACCATAATTGCGGCTTGCGCTCTAGATTGATTTGTTTCCTCAGCAACTTTACTTAGACCTTTGTTTTCAACTTTATTTTTCACTAAGCACATCAATGCAAATTTAGTAGTAAAATCAGTATTTCCGCTCTTAAATATGCTTTTAAGCAAAGCCTGTATATGATCGGCTTCAAAATCACTAATTTCACACTTAATGTATGACTTACTCTTGCGAGGTGTTTTGTCTACTTCTTGTATTAACCAATAGATCTGATTCACATGTAATCCATCTGGTAAGCCACCGCCTTTCATGCGAACAGTCTCACACCAAGCCCCAAACTGCTCTAACCATCCATCAATATTATATTTAGCCCAATTCATTGTTTGTGTATTAACTGCTGCATTCATGCTCTATCCTCAAACTTCTCTTACGTCTATGTTGTGCACTGTTTTCATAAGGTGCTTTTTATTGCGATAACTCGCTAATTTTCTTGTCGCTACTGACTTCACATCTTCCACTACAAACTCTCCAGTACTGCGGTAATACGTGAAATCAGCAAAATAACGTAATGCTGGTTTTGCTCGTTTCTCCCCTTCAATTTTCGTCTTCGGTGCCAATTCAAATTTGGTATGGTGCTTTAGATCTCTGATCTCACCGCGTTGCTGCATTGCCTTAAGTTCGATATACCGTTGAAACTCTTTCTTGCTGTCAAAGGTGATTCCATCCAGTTCAACCTTCATGGCTTTGAACTTGTTGCCTTTGCTCTTTCCCTTCGGTTGCTTAGGCTGTGGAAACATTTCACGGTACTTGGCAATGCTGATTGAACTCATGCCAACTCCTTCAAGTTGCCGCTAAAGCCAACCTGTTTCAGGTAGGGTTCCCATTTTTTGGCTTGGGTTGGATCTTCAAGTTTTACGGCGATACGTGCTGCGAGTTTTTCAAAGGACTCACCTGGTTCGCTGTACTTGCCTGAAAACTCAGGATGGTGAGCAAGTTTCTGTGCGAAAGTGGCTATCTGTTTTTCAGTCAGGTGTTTTGGATTATTGGCTGTAGGTGTTTTGCTGTATCCCGCTTTGGTCTCTTGGGAATACTTGTTGCGATATGCGTTCAGCAACCAGTCGGCAAAGTGGAAGTTCATGAGTTCATCACATAGGGATTTGTCTTGGTTGTAAATCTCGAATGCTCGTTTTTCCCGTTCAGCCCATTTCGCTGTCAGGATAGTTTTTGGATCGATGCTGTCATCGGCCAAAGAAATTTCTTCTCGCAGTTTTTTGAAGCAAAGCCAATCTTTTTTATTTTTAGATTCATCTGGAAGATTCTTTGGTAGATTCCGTGTCCCATCGTTGGGACTGTTAGGTGGGATTGTTGGGACTGTTTCAGAGGAACAATGGAACTGTTCCGTTGTTGGTACTGTTCCATTATTGGGACTGTTTAAATCGGGGCTTTCATGATTAAAGTGTTCCGTTGTTGGGACTGTTTTATTTTCTCGTCCAGAAACACCACACAAGCGGTAAACCTTAACTTGTTTGGTTGCTCCTTTACGCTCCCCTGTATCTTGAATTAAGCCATCTTCAATAAGTTCAGCAATAATCTTCAATACGGTTTTACGGTCAAGTGTGGTGTCTTCTTTTAAACGGTTAACACTTGGGTAACAGGTGTGGTCTTCTCCAGCACGATCAGCAAGTGACAAAAGCACCAATCGTTTTAGCGGCTTTAAACTTCCATTTTTGCGATCAGGAAATTGAACACCCCATGCCCATTTAGTTGCATCTAGGCTCACGCTTCACCTTCCTTTTCAATAATCTGTATAAAGCGACCAAACATTATGATTCGCTCGGCACGTAACAGGCTGAAAATGATCTCTCCTGCATACCAAGCCGAGATTCGATGTTCGGTCATCAGCATTTCTATTAATTCACTTCGCATTACTGCAGCTTTTGATTCGTCATTGTTAATCCTGCGCAAGTTTGCTCTTCGGATCTCTAGCAAACCCCCTAATGTGCGAAGTGCTGGCTCATACCATGACTGGACACCTTGAGCGTGTTTATGCTCAGGTTGTTTCTTAAGTACCTTGTTGGTAATCATGGAACCTCCGCTATTGAATGTTCAGCTTCGGTTAGACGGCGTTTTGTCATAAGTTCCGTGGTTGAAGCACTACGGACAAATCTTTTATTTATTGTCAAAATTCCCATGCCGATAAAAACATCCACTGTGTTTTCATAAACCTCTGTCACGTGGTAAAGGGCATCAAAATCAAGTGGAATACCCTCAAGTACAACGACATCCCCGATTAAAAAATCTTCATTGTGCTCAATTACTTGTTGTGCTAAATTTGTTGTATTCAATTTGATCCTCCAATCAATTTTGAGAAAGCGCAAAAAGCCTGATCTAGTCCATCAGGCTTTTTCTTTTTCAAAATTTGCTGTGTATTTCTTCATTTGTTTAAGTGCTGCCTGATCAACCGCAGCAATCAGCTCTGTTAAACCTTGAGTAAGTTGATGGATCTCTTCGTACTCAGCAGGTGTAATCACCCCATCTTCATAAGCCTCGTACACAACATGGTTAGCTTTTCCACTCTTAATGTTGTGTTGCATCATTGCCTCAAAAATTGACAACTCATGGTGCTTGCTTGGATCGCAGTTCACTGGAACCAAGGCATAGCCCAATTGATGTGCCCATACTTTTATAAGTTCAGAGCTTTGCGTGAACATCATGATTGTTTCGAGCTTCTTTAAGCTTGGTAAGTGGTTTGGCATTCTTACGTTGCCGTAGTTGCAAATTGTGTTATGCGAATCACCAGTAACCTGGGCGATCTCCTTAGGCGAAATGCCTTTAGTCTGGTTAATCATTTTAAAAAGTGCTGTTTGCGCTTCACTGCTTAGTGATATTTCTTGCATTGTGAAATCCTTGTTTTATTTCACGTTTCTTTAAAAAATTGACCGAGGCATAATTACCTTATGCCGCTGTACTTTCTGGTTTTGCTGCATTGAGTAGCCACTTAGCAGTAAAAGCCCCATTGCTATTTTGTGCGAGAATTTCAGCGTATTTGGTTTCACCCGTGTATTCAGTGCGTGGTAAAACACCGCGCTTCTCCATTTTGCTCATAGCCATATATGAGCGATTTAGTAGAGCAGCCGCCTTGGATCGGCCGCCTACAGCATTAAAGGCGTGCTTGATAGGATTCAAAGTTAAATCTCACATTCTTAAAATCACGATTAAATTAAATCATAGGTTTAATTTTAATTCAATCTATGGTTGCTTCTATTTTTGTAGGATTCAATTAGAATTTTAAACTAAAGGTTTATTATGCAATTACCCATGGAAAATTTAGTTGATCGGATTCAATTTGCGCTTGATAAAGCAGGTATTAAGTGGTCTGCCGCCGCAATCAAGATTGGCTTGTCAGCTCAAGCAGCCACAAACTGGAAGAAGGGTAAAATTGGTAAGGATACAATTGAAAAGCTTGCCAATATTCTTGATGTGGATGCAGGTTGGTTGCTCACTGGGAAAACCGCTGAAGCATCCAATATGGAGACAATAGAGTCGATCACAGCTACTGATGACATCAAAGACCGCTTCATCTGGGTCGATGTTGTAGAGGCAAGTTTCTCTTGTGGTACAGGTGAATCCATTGAATTTCACTTTGATGCTATCAATGGAAAAATTCCCTTCTCTCCATCGTTCTTAAAAGATAAGAATGTCACTGAAAAAACAATGAAGATCATCAAAGCCAAGGGCGATAGCATGGCTGATTTCATTAAGGATGGTGACCTGGTCGGAATCAACCTTGCACAAACAGACATTGTTGATGGTGAGATTTATGCTGTTTACCTTGCTGGTGATGGAATGATTAAGCAAATCTTCAAAGAAGCTGATGGTTCATTAATTCTTCATAGCCTTAATGAAAAATATAGAGATAAAGTTGTAACTGAAGAAAACGGCAAAAATTTTAAAGTTATTGGTCGTCAATTTTGGCGAGCTGGGTAAAACGAATAGGTTACTTAATGAAAAAAATTTCTAATAAAGAACGGCTCAGAATTAAATTACTTAACCTTCAGCACCTTAATAATCAAAAAGCAAAGAATAGACCTACATACCATTTGGGAATGCCACAGAAACTATCCCTTTTTAATAGTAAATTCAGAGACAATGTATTACGAAATATTGAAAAAATGCAAATGAAGCATGCATCGCGTCAATGTTGTTTTATTGATTTTAATAAGGTTGATACATTGATGCCTGATGGCACGATTCATTTCTTACATCAGCTGGCAAAATTACCATCTTTAAACATTAAAGGTAGAACCGCCCAAGCTCCGATTGTTAAATCAATGTTAAGTAAATTAGGTGTCCATAATAGAATGGGAATACCATCCTTTGAGTTCAAGCATAGAGTTGTTGATAACTGGTATTACATGATGGGAGAAACTGCCGATTTTGGTGACGAATTTATAGAAATTCAAAATGCCTTACATGAGGTCTTAAATGATCCTGATGAAGAGTTTATTGTAAGTACAGCAATTTCAGAAGCCGTATCTAATGTTGTACATCATGGATACGATAAGAATTCAAACTATAAAAAATGGCTATTATTTGTAGGAATATCTGATACACGCTGCGATATTATTATCTCCGATCTTGGGATGACGATTCCAAAAACTGCTCCAAAATCTCTTGGAGAAAAAATTAAAGATTCTCTTCAAATTAAATGGAGCGAAAAAGCTGATGCTGATCGCATTGAATTAGCTACAACTTGGAGAAAGAGTTCTACAAATGACTCACATAGAGGCAAGGGATTTGATAATATTATTCAAGTTAAAGAGGTCAGAAGTGATACCTATATTCACGTCTTAAGCAGAAGAGGTGCTTGGTCCTCGGAACAAGGCAAAAGGTCATATGCAAATCCAGTTAATGGTACTATTGTGTACTGGAGCATTCCTGTTAAAAACTCTTTATCATCAGTAAATTCGTAAGGTTATTATCATGGACAATCACATCAGAATTAATGTTGGTGAGCAATTTTACCCTCGCCCAGCAGGCCGCTTCTATACTGATGGAGAACACTCTGGTCAAAAGTTTAGAGAGCAAGTTTTAGTACCATACTTAAAACAACTGAAACCAAACCAAAAATTGATTTTGGATTTTTCGCTAGTAACGATGGCAGGCTCATCATTTTTGGAAGAGAGCTTCGGTGGCTTAGTTAGAGTTGAAGGTTTTGATAAAAGAAAACTACACCAAATTCTTGAGATAATTAGCCCGAGAAAAATTATTAAAGACAGAATATTTGAGTACATAAATGATGCTAAACCAGTTTGATGCAAAGTTAATATTTGCTATTTTTGGCTTTGCTTTTGCTTTGATTAGTTTTCTATATAAAAACCATGAAACCAATCAATTGCGAATTCTTAAAAATATCACTGATAACATAAAAGAAATCAACAAGGTATGCATAGAGGTTTTTGCGAATCAGAATATGAAGGAAGATGTCTATCCTCGCATTTCAATGTTTCTTGATCTAGTTCAACTGGATGTTAAAACTTTTCCTACAGGTAAATTCTATAACTCCAAAAAGAGAATTGAAGCTAACAGGGATTTAATAAATCGATTAATTGAAGACTATAAGGACTTAATATTTAGTGATACACCAATTGAAAATAAATCTATTAAGATTGAAATATTCCCCAATAGAGAGGAAAAATTAGATGACATCATTCAAAAATCAATTAAATTGCTGGACTCTTTAGAAAAGTTTCTACCTTAGTTTTTATTTAAAGTTACACGGACTTTTATTTTTACTAATTCTTTTCCGAACAATAAGACATCTAATATGAAAAATAAAATACTCATCCTACTCCTCTTGTCGTTTGTAATTACTAGCTGCTCAAAACAAGAATCCGCTCCTCCAGTGACCGACAGGGATACATCTGCACGATTCGAGAAGTTAGATGCAATTATTAATGGATATTTAGATAAATTAGATGATCCTAAAACTGCTTTGACTGAGCGCAAACAAATTCTGTGTATTGATTATCCAAATGTTTACAATAAAGAGTATGCTCCTCTTTTGCTTAAACATTTCCCTAACGAATTTACTCAAGTCAAGCTAGATCAAGATTTAAAATTAGCTTTGGATTACTACAAAGGAAAAGACAACATTCAATGTTAGGGTTAATGAATTTGATGTTGATATTATTAAGTTTGTGCCATTAAATCCTGATTTTACAACACTTAAATCAAATCAGATAGATATCTCAATAATTGGCGTTGTTGTGGCTCACAATAGGAAGTTTAAATACTAAAGATGCAAAAAATTGAAGTAAATTCTCGCAAAATCAGCTATGTGCTTTATCAGCACCTCTTATTAACTGTAGTGCTTAAGACTGGTGAGAGATTTATTTATAGACTTCTTGAGGCAAATACATTTAAAGATTTTATTGAATCAATTGATAAAGATAAATTCTATAAAATCCAAATTGAGATGAATAAGAAGTTTAAGAGAATTCAGCTTTTTGTGTAATTAAAACTGCGAACCCGACGCAGCTCCTTAGAACAGATCGGGTGGAGGAAGTAATGAGCGATAGTATCACTGTAAGCAGACCAATTGAAATTAAAGATAATTCAGTTGAAAGAGTTGCTTTTGACTTAATGTCTAAAATTGCAGAAGCAGAGCGAGTAACAGGAAAAGATGAGGGTAAGAAAAATAACCCTCGGGAATACTATCTAAAACTCTATAATCAGTGCCATAAAGTTGTAGGTTGGTCTGGTGTAGATGTGAAAGATGTTCTTTAATTTGTTTTCTTAAATAACTCTTTTTCAATTTTGTTGATGCAGTAGATAATTTTATCTGCATCGGCATACCCGGCATTGATCAACTCAATTACAAGCTTAAGTTTTTCATTGTGATCTAACATAGTGAAACTCCAACCAACCCATCCCAGTGATGGGTTTTCTTTTGTCTATTAAATTACACGAATCAATTATTTAAATCTATAGTTTAATTTTATTTCAATCTTTGGTTTATTTATTCTTGATTTAAGATTAAATCTAAGGTTTAATTTATTTCACCAGATAACAAAAAAGCACACCAGACCTCGAAATCAAATGTGCTTTTACTCAAAGAGTGAGACAAGTATGAAACAAACTATATGCCACAGTCAAATGCCAGAGTTCGTAAAGAACCAAAGCAATACAACTCCTTTTCTTCACCAGCCGCCTACTCCTGAAAACACTATTCAGTACAAAAGCAAGTCGGGTTTAGTGCGCGCCTCTATCACAGCAATCATCTGTAGCGTTTCGATTATTTCAGGTCTTTTCAGTTGCACGGTGGATCAACATGCAACCGCCGCTCAAGTTGAGCACATCGTTAAAGCAGGAGTTAAGCCATGAATGCAAACTCTAAAGTGGAAACCACAGAAGTCATTAACTTCGGGAAGTT
Source organism: Acinetobacter tibetensis (assembly GCF_023824315.1). Lineage (NCBI taxonomy): Bacteria > Pseudomonadati > Pseudomonadota > Gammaproteobacteria > Moraxellales > Moraxellaceae > Acinetobacter > Acinetobacter tibetensis. Next base: position 1,939,386 of record NZ_CP098732.1, read on the forward strand.
TAAAGGCACTGCCCTTATTGATCTTAACCATGGATACGTTAATTGGCTACTTAGCTTAGACAACCTTAATGAGGTTTTGCGCAAAAGCTTAGAAGCACTGCCATGGGTTCAAGAGGCTCGTGAGCGTGAGCGCACATTCCAAAAGCGCAAAGCTTTGGCAATTGGCTTGCAGTCTTCACACATCCCTTCACGAGACCGTCGTGCGTATAAAAAACGCATGGGACGAGTTTGGGCTTAAGGAGTAACGGATATGACAAATACAAATCAACAAAACATAAATGCTGTAGAACAACCAGTAAACGTATTGCAGCTTATTCAACTTGAACTTAAAGCACCTAAAAGTAAGCGTAATACCTTTGGTAACTATAACTACCGTAACTGTGAAGACATTCTGGAAGCAGTTAAACCCCTACTGCAAAAATACAATGCCTCACTGGTTATTACTGACGAAGTTCAGGAAGTTGGACCTGTTGTAGTCGTAACAGCAAAAGTTATCTTTACCGATACCAATGGTAAAGAAACTACGGTTCAAGCCCATGCAGGTGTAGAGATCAGTAAGAAAGGTATGGATGTAGCTCAAACTTTTGGTGCATCTAGTTCTTATGCGCGTAAGTATGCCCTGAATGGCTTATTCCTGATTGATGACACCAAAGACTATGACTCTGATGAATATCATAATCAGGTCAACAATGATGCTCGAAATAACTCGCAGCAGAACAATAACCGAACTCAACAAGCTAACGGTAATCCTAGCAATCAGCAAAATGGTAATGGCCAACAACAAAAAACCATTGGGCAACGCTATAACGATGCCCTTATAGCGATTCGTGAGGCCAAAAAACCTCAAACGCTCGATAAAGCGATAAATACTTTTGCAAATACACAATACAACGAAGCAATACGGCGTGCATGCCGCGCTCGGGCAGATCGGATGGGTTGGGATGAAGTTCCTCCTCAACAAAATCAACAACAGCAATCTTTGCGTCATTAACCCGAGGGCTGCTTATGAAATTCAAATACTCAACAATCACCCGAACGCTCACAGTGTTCGGGGCAAAGATGACACATGTTTTTGACAACGTCAGTGTTGGTGAAATTGAAGAACTTGTGATTAATGCGAAGTTCAAAGAAGCGCTTTGGAGAACAAAATGAATAATACTCCTATGGATTTAAACGCTGTCTTATTCGCTCAACTTAATCGCCTAAGCAATCCAGAGTTAAAAGGCAGCGCACTTGAAGCTGAAATCCAAAAAGCTGAAGCGATTGAGAAAATTAGCGAACAGGTCATCAAGAATAACAACATGCGTCTTAATGCTGCAAAGCTTGTAGCCGAATATCGTGGAATTAAGAATGCAGATCCTGCCCTTGTTCCACAATCTTTGATTGGGTGAGCTATGCCAAAAGGTACTGCAATTAAATACACCACAGAGCAGTTAGATTTTATTAAATCTAACTGCTTGTTGGGGCGAAGAGAATTAACCCAGAAAGTTAATGAGATGTTTAACAAAACATTCACAGTCGATCAGATCAGCTCTTTGTGCAAACGCAATAAATGGAATACGGGTAGAACTGGATGTTTTGAGAAGGGTTCAAAACCTTGGAATACAGGTACCAAGGGTATCTGTAAGCCAAACTCAGGAAACTTTAAAGCTGGGCAGATAGCCTGGAACAAGAAGCCTATCGGCTATGAGCGTATTTGTTCAAAGGATGGTTATGTCTTGATTAAAACCGCAGAGCCAAACGTATTTGATTTAAAGCATCGGGTTATTTGGGAAAGTGCTCATGGACCTATCCCTAATAATCAAGTTCTAGCATTTAAGAACCAGGACAAAACAGATTGCAGATTAGAAAACTTAATTCTGATGAGCAGAGCCGACATGGTTCGTTATAACCAAAGTTTTCAGAAGTTGGCCAATCCTGAAAATAATGAATCTTGCCTACTTATGGCCAAGATTAAAAATAGAAAGTATGAGCTTATTAAGGAGGTGACATGATGGGGGTTGCAATTGATTTAACAAATACAGAACGTAGAATTTCCACTGCGGAATTTGCTCTAAGAATGAATATTTCAGAAAAGGAGTTGTACGCAAGAATAAACGGTGGCCGTATTAAACCACCAATGAAAGATGGTCGAAAAAACTACTGGTTGAACAGTTATGTTTTGGAGTGTATCGTGAATCCAGATGATGATAATATTGCATCGCTGAATGCATGAAATAGATATAAATCACAGGTCGCATTTGGCGGCCTTTTTTTTACAATAAAATTAAATGTGAGTAATATTGTGAGTAATATCCAACAAGCATAAATAATTAATTATATTTTTCATATATTTATGTTATGAATGTTGAATAGCATCCATCGTCAGCATGGCTGCGGAACGAATGATTTCATTATTGATTTTACAAATTTCATAAATTGCAGCAATAAAAAAGGCTTTGCCGTCTTTACGCCTCACACCCCATCGTTGTGGTTTATTTTCAATATATTTACTTTCATAAAACTCAGTGACTGGAATTACACCAAACTTACATTTATAAGCCGCATCCTGAAAGCTAGGCTTTTCAAAAATTGTCTCATGTCTAGCATTATAAGTACGCTTAGAGGCACTGGCATCTTCAGCCCATTTCGGCACGAAACCAAATAATACTTCTCGCCACTCAAATCCATGCTCAGATTTAAACAATAACGGAGTTTTATAACTCGGATAAACCTCTTCCAGATATTCAAATGGAATTTGTGGCAAGCCGAATTGCTGTAGTTGCGACAAGGTTAGAGGTTTAAAATTGGCACACATCTTCAGGTCTACCGATTTTTAGTTGTTAATCTTTTTAAAAGCCACATAAAAACGCCAATACATAATTGCTTGTACAAGAATTGAAGTAACTAATGATATCCATCCTTGATAGGGAGAAAATATTTTTTGAGTCTGAGAGATATCTATAAATCTCATAGAAAACACCAAAATAATCACAATAAAGACAAATAATAAGAAATATACTAAAAAGATCTTTATAGTAATTGGCAAGCTAATACAAATTAAACGATTAAGAAACTGCTTTCCATGACCTCCACCATTTGCAGTAAAACAAAAATTCACGGCAATGATGAGCATTAAGATAGTAATTACCGTATTAATAGTGCTAGGTACGATATCAACAACAGGGGAAAAGCGAATAGCAAACATCATTAAAAAAGTAACAGAAGCACTTATCAAATAATAGTTTTTATAATCTTTATCAGCTAAACGTTCATTTTTCAAATCATCAATTAATTTATTCGTGTTCCAAAAATACATTTTTCTTCTCTATTAAAAAAAAGAGGTATCTATCAACCAGATACCTCCACAAACCTATAAGGTAATATTAGTCACCTGTATAACCTTTAAGTTTCAAACGTGCAGCATGTAACAATGGCTCAGTGTAACCTGAAGGCTGAACACCCCCCTTGAAGATTAAATCAGAAGCTGCTTGGAAAGCGATATTGTTATCAAAGTCTGTTGCCATTGGTGTATACAATGGATCATCAGCATTTTGACCATCTACAATTTTAGCCATGCGTTTCAAGACTTCTTCAACTTGTTCACGTGTAACGATACCGTGACGTAACCAGTTTGCAACGTGTTGTGAAGAAATACGTAATGTTGCACGGTCTTCCATTAAACCAACGTTGTTGATATCTGGAACTTTAGAGCAACCTACACCCAAGTCGACCCAACGAACTACATAACCCAAGATACCTTGACAGTTATTTTCAAGTTCATTGTTGATCTCTTCAGCCGACCAGTTAGTCTCTGGAGCAAACGGAGGCGTTAACAAATCATCTAAAGAAAGCATTTGTTCAGCTTTTAACTGATCTTGGCGTGCTTTTACATTCACTTGATGGTAATGCATCGCATGTAGAGCAGCACCCGCTGGTGATGGCACCCAAGCACATGATGCACCAGCATTTGGATGTGCAGCTTTAGTCGCTAACATATCTTTCATACTGTCTGGCTTAGGCCACATACCTTTACCAATTTGCGCCTTACCTTGCAAACCACACTCTAAACCAATTGCTACGTTACGGTTTTCGTAAGCTGCAATCCATTTTTGTGTTTTCACTGCTTCTTTACGAACAACTGGTGCTGCTTCCATAGAAGTATGGATTTCATCACCTGTACGGTCCATAAAACCAGTGTTAATAAAGATCGTACGGTCTTTAGCAGCCTCAATACAGTTTTTCAAGTTAACTGATGTACGGCGCTCTTCGTCCATAATACCGATTTTTAAAGACTTCGTCGGTAAGCCAATTGCTTGTTCTGCACGTTCAAACAATTCAACTGCAAATGCAACTTCTTCTGGTCCATGCATTTTTGGTTTAACTATATACATTGAACCTTTACGAGAGTTCTTGTTCTCATTTTGACCACGAATATCAGCAACACTGAGTAACGGTGTTACCAAAGCATCCATAATGCCTTCAAAAATTTCTTCGCCATCGACCAAAATAGCAGGGTTCGTCATTAAATGACCGACATTACGTAGAAGCATTAACGAGCGACCATGTAAAGTTGTCGTACCACCAATCAAGTTTTTAATGGTACGGTCTTTATTTAATGTACGAGTAATGGTCTTACCATTTTTCTCGATCGATTCTTGTAAATCACCTTTCATTAGGCCCAACCAGTTACGGTAGCCTTCTACTTTTTCTTCAGCATCAACAGCAGCAACAGAGTCTTCTAAATCCTGAATCGTTGTAATTGCTGCTTCAAGAACTAAATCTTTAACACCAGCAGCATCTGTTTTACCCACTGGGCTTGCTGCATCAATTTCAATAATGACATGTAAACCATTATTGAGTAGAATAACTTCTGATGGATTCGCTTCTTCACCATTGAAGCCAACAAATTGTGCTTCATGTGCTAAACCCGTTGTAGAACCATCTTTTAAAGTCACAACAAGTTTATTATTTTCCACTGCATAACGTGTAGCGTCTGCATGTGAACCTTGTGCCAATGGGAAAGTTTCGTTTAAGAAATTTTTAGCAAATGCAATAACTTTGTCACCACGTACAGGGTTATAGCCTTTACCTTTTTCTGCGCCACCATCTTCTGAGATTACATCGAAGCCGTAAAGTGCATCGTATAAAGAACCCCAACGAGCGTTTGCCGCATTTAAGCAATAACGCGCATTACGCACAGGTACGACCAATTGTGGACCTGCCAATAATGCAACTTCTTCATCAACATTTTCTGTGCTGATCTGGAAATCTTCTACTTCTGGTACCAAGTAGCCAATTTCTTTAAGGAAAGCTTTATAAGCTTCTAATTCAAATGTGTTGTTGCGGTGCCATTCATCAATTTTAGCCTGAAGATCTTCACGCTTAGCTAAAAGCGCTTTATTTTTTGGGCTAAGATCGACAACGACTTGCTCAAAGTTTTTCCAGTATGTTTCGCTGTCCAAACCAGAACCTGGTAAAGCTTCATTCTCGATGAAATCGTAAAGTTCTTTAGCAATCGCTAACTTACCCTTTTGAATACGTACAGTCATTGTCTTTCCTGATATTGCTACTTTTTATAACAAGAGATTCCAGTATACCTATTTATACTTTTCTGAATACGAATATCACATTCCTAAATAGTAAGCATTTTCTGTGCAATAAATATTGACTTCATCAAATAAAATCCTATTTAGTTTGTATTATCACGTTCATGAATACTCTTTTTACAGTGTATTAAGTTTTTGAAATGTCGAAATTAGACTTAAGTTCAGCGTTACTTCGAACCTGCCTCATTTCTTGAATTTTTACTTGTTTTGAGGTATTCACATTTCCTTATACAAGAAAAAATGTTGATTTAACATACAATACTTTCACCCATAAAAAAACGCCATTTAATGGCGTTTCTTTATTTATTCGTTAAAATCTTTGGCAGATTTCTCAATGAGTCGGTGTTCTGAATGCAAATAGTCATCGGATTGCATTTCAAGTAAGCGCGAACGTGTTCGTTCAATTTCAAATGCCAACTTTTCACCTTGATAAATATCAATGATCGTATCTTGCGACGTCAGCAACAATTTGACTCCGCGGTCATAAAACTCATCGACCAAATAAATGAATCGGCGCGTCCCTTCCGACAGATAATCAGTTAAATGCGGGACATTACTTACCAGTACCGTGTTATAGATATTCGCAATTTCAATAAAGTCGGCTGGACTACGAGGTTTCAAGCACAGTTCAGAAAACTCACACCACAATACATCTTCAGTATGACCAATAGTTTCTACCAGACGATTATTGATCACAATCGGTTCTTGCGACTGATGCTGAGTTTGCGTCAATGCCGTAAAACGCTGAGCAATCCAAAGTTTATGGTCATGCGTTAATGGATGTTTAAACAATTGTGCCTGCTTGAGTACACGCAAACGGTAATCTACACCCGCATCTACATTTAAGATGACACAATTCTTCTTCACCATCTCAATAGTTGGAATAAAACGATCTCGATGAATCCCATTTTTATACAAACCATCTGGCGCAATATTTGATGTCGCAACCAAAGTCACACCACGGCTAAACAACTTCTGGAATAGCTCACTCAGAATCATTGCATCCGTAACGTTGGTAACGAAGAATTCATCAAAACAGATAATCACTGCATCTTTATAAATTTGATCTGCGACCGCATCCAAAGGATTACGCTGACCAGACAATTTATTCAGCTCACGATGCACATGTTGCATAAAGTGATGAAAATGCATACGTGTTTTACGACGGAATGGAATCGAATCATAGAACTGGTCCATCAACCATGTTTTACCTCGACCCACACCACCCCACATATAAACACCTTGTGGAGATGTCTGACGACGGAAGCGACGAAATGCTTTCTTTGATGCCTTATAGCGTTGAATCAGTTCTTGCCAGACGCGATCTAACTCGTGTACGGCCTGCGCTTGAGCTTCATCAGGCATAAATTGCCCCGAAGCTAAGGCTTGTGCATAACGTTCAGCTGGTGATAAAGGAGCAAAGGCGGTGCTGTGAAGATTTAAATCCGACATATCTTGATTACTATTTTGGTCTGACGAAAGTATAACGAAAATTGGAGAACAGTAAATAAAACTTTGGCATGAGTCCAAGCACTACTTGGAATATTGCCTTGGACTGCGCCCAAACCATCGTTTAAATGCATGGTTAAAAGCAGCAGGCTCAGAATAACCCAATAATTCAGCAATCATTTCAATGGTGTACTCCTGATATTCAATTAATCTTAGAGCCTTTTCCTTAATTAATTGCTCTCTAATCTGTTTATAACTGCTATTTAACTGCTGCAACTGGTGTCTTAAAGTACGTTCAGGAATATGTAATGCTTGTGCTGTTTTCGCCATAGTCGGAATAACACCTTGCTGTAAATCCAAATAATCCTGCACACGCTCTACCAAATCAGGCACTGCCGATTGCTGAGACAATCGCTTCATTTCAGCCTGACATTTATAATCATAAATACGGAAGGTCATCTGATCAGCCGAAGGAATTTTAATATCCAAAACTGCTTCATCAAACCAAAAAGCGGCATAGGACTTTGAAAATGTAATGTCCAATCCATAGTACGCCTGATACATTGCCAAAATCTCGGCATTTTCAGGTGGATCAAAAGGCAGCTCAACTTTAAGCTGAGGCACGCTTAAGCCCATTTTCTTATACAACTCTTGAATAAATTTGTATGTCCCTGCCAATTCAGATTGCGCGCGCAACATATTTAGTTCATCGGTTAAATCATTGGCTTCATAACACAATGCCACCTGATGATTCTGAAATTTTAAACTCAGTTTAGCCGTAAGATGTGTTAAAGGTTGATATGCAATGACCTTTTCAAGTGCGACTCTAATATTATCACTGGTCACCAATAACATTAATAAAGGACCATATCCAGCCAATGCATAATGTTGTCCAATATTTAAGCCTTGCTCAGAAGAAATATGCTCACCTAAGACCATCAATACATCACGTTCCAAACTGGGCTGAATAATAGCAGTTGGATCCAACGCATCCGCACTTAAACCAATACTTTTTAATTGCTGATCGATATCAATCCCAGCTTTACGCATCGCTTGTATTAAATACATGAGACTGAGAATCGATCTTTTCATATTTGTGTCAATAAAGATAAGAACCCTTTTTTAACCCAATTCTTTGTATTTGAAAATTGCCGAATCTATCAAACTACAATCGTATATAAAGATATACTTCTTTATTAGACTTGTGCCGAACCTCAAAAATCTTGATTTACCTTTGCATGAGTCACTGCAACATTCGCACACTTAAGCTATGATGGCACAACACCAAATTTTCACTTTACCTATGCAAGCCTTTATACTGATATCTCAGCTTCTTTTGTGCTTAGCCGCTGGATATTTCTTTGCAAAAAAAATTGCAAGTAGTTTGATCAAACTATCTTTTAAGGTCTTACCTTATTTTTCATATTTGCTTTTGATCGGCATTAGCATGGAGTTTACCCATGCCCTTGAAAATATTCACGACTCTTCTCAGATATTAAGCAGTGCAACCGCATTGGCTTTTTTTACGACAATAGGGTCATTTTTATGTTGCTTTGCGCTTTATAAATTTATTGGCATACAACCCGTTTCAGGCAAAATCTCACTTACCCTACTATTCAAATCTTTCATTAGTATTTCCTATGCTTGTATAGCCCTAGCTGTAGGATTTCTTTTAGCAAAAGTACTGGAAAATATAGGAATTCCAATCCAAGTAAATACATGGTATCTACTACTGGTTTTCATGTTCTTGATTGGACTCGATCTTGCATTCAGCCCATTAGATCGCTCTTGGTTAAATTTTAAAATTCTTTTAGTGCCTATTGGCTGTATTATTGGTTCTATTATTGGAGCCTTGCTGTGTAGTATTTTTCTAAAACAACTGCAACTGAAAGATCTGATTATGCTGTCCCAAGGTTACGGTTTCTACTCTATGAGCGGAATTGTTGTTTCAGAACTTAAAAATCCTGCTCTAGGCAGTATTGCTCTCATTAATGATTTATTTAGAGAAATCTTTGCAATCATTCTCATGTATTGTATTGGTTGGCGTTATCCGCGTTCAGCGATTGCTTCAGCAGCAGCTACTGCAATGGATGTTTCACTTCCAATGGTCAAGCAAGCTTGTGGTAACGACTTTATCCCTCATGCCATGGTCAGCGGTTTTATTCTCTCTATTCTTGCACCCATTGCTGTTAGTGTACTTGCTGCACTTTAAGAAAAAGATAAGCCCTTGGTATTGATTTTGATAGTTAACACCAAGGGAAATGAATAAAATCGAACCAGACGCACTACAGATCTATATCAATATTACCAATAATATCACCCACAGCTTCAATGATGGCAGATCCGATATCTACCAAATCAATTCCAGATGACCAATCATTAGAAGATTCTTCTTTCTTTTCTTCAAGTAACTGCGTCTCTTCTAAAGTGTCCTGCAACGCGGCAACACCCTCTGCATCAGCAACCTCACTAAGCTCAAACATTTTTTTATTTTCCATCTATTCACCTTTTTAATATTGTATTCATACAAAAAAGCCTTTCTTTGAAAGGCTTTTTTCGATTATTCGCACTATTAAAGCGTAGCTAAAATCTCTTTTAGCATTTGACGTGGATTTTCAGATTTTGTAATTGGGCGACCAATGACCAAATGCGTAGAACCATCTAGCATCGCTTGTTTTGGCGTAACAATTCGCTTTTGGTCATCCGCATTAGCACCTTCAGGGCGAATACCCGGCGTCACCAAAGCAAAATCTCGACCTAACAATTCACGCAACATTTTTGCCTCTTGCGCTGAACACACCACCCCATCTAAACCACTATCTTTCGTTAACGCTGCTAGACGCTTTACTTGCTCAAATGGCTCAACATCCAAACCAATATCACGCAAGTCTTCACGACCCATTGATGTCAGCACAGTCACAGCAATCAGTTGAGTTTGATAACTCCCAGCCTTTAAACGCTCCACACAGGTTTCCATCATCTTACGGCCACCTGAGGCATGTACATTCACCATCCACACACCCAAATCTGCTGCTGCACATACAGCTTGTGCCGTGGTATTCGGGATATCATGAAACTTCAAATCCAAGAAAACTTCAAAACCTTCTGCATGTAAGGCTTTGACTACCGATGGACCCTCGTGAGTAAATAACTCTTTACCAACTTTTACTCGACATAATGCAGGATCTAACTGCTCTGCAATGTGCAATGCATCAATTTGGCTTTTAGCATCTAGTGCAACAATGATACTCAAGAGAATTTACCTTTGATTAGACAAAAAGAAAGCCCATTATAATGGGCTTTTATTATCGTTTGTTACATCAAATACAGTTTTTTCATGCCTTACGTTCGCAGCTGCCTCAGCAGCAGCTAATTGCGCAGCTTGAATTTGTTCTTTTCGAAGGTGATCAATATCTTTACGTAAGCGTTTAATCTCCCAACTTGTCTGAAACACTCGGAATACTTGTACACCAAGCAATAATCCGACCACCACACCCAAGGCTAAAGTCAGTAATAAAACTAGACCTAAGCGCATAGCTGGGACTTGTGTAAATAACAAATCGACCGTGACTTCAGTACCGTTCTGTAAAACCAAAGCCAAGGAATAACCAAATAAAATGATTAATATGGCGACCAATACATAACGCATATACACCCCTCTTATTATTAATCTATAGCTTCATTCACCGCGTCACGTAATGCCTTACCAGGTTTAAAATGTGGAACTGCTTTTGCTGCCACTTCAACAGATCTTCCTGTTTTCGGATTGCGACCAATTCGTGGTTCACGATGATGCAAGGCAAAGCTACCAAACCCGCGAATTTCAATACGACTATCAGACGAAAGTGATGCAATCATTTGATCAATCATGATCTTAACAGCTTCTTCCACTAAAGGCTCCGCTAAGTGCGGGTTTTTTAGGGAAATACGCTCAATTAAGTCAGACTTATTAAGAGCTTCAGTAGTCATCGGCGACCTCTTTAATTATCAAGCTACTTTGTACCTAAACTGATAATAACCTGTTTAAATACAAAACGGTAGCGCAATAATTAAATACTACGCTACCGTTTACAGTATTTGTGTAAAAAGTATTAGTTAAATTACATTAACAATACAATTTATACGACCTACTTAGTGGTTCATTTGAGCTTTGATCAAGTCACCAATAGTCTTAGGACCATTTTCTTGAGAAACAGATGTAGTTTTCAAGTTAGCAACAGCTTCTTTCTCTTCAGCTTCGTCTTTCGCTTTGATAGACAAGTTGATAGAGCGAGATTTACGATCAACGTTGATGATTTTAGCTTCTACTTCTTGACCAACTTCCAAGAATTTAGTTGCATCTTCAACGCGATCACGGTTGATTTCAGAAGCTTTTAATTGAGCTTCCACTTCGTCAGCCAACTTAACAGTAGCGCCTTTAGCGTCAACTGCAGTTACAGTACCTTTAACCAAAGCACCGCGTTCGTTAGCAGCTAAGAAATCGTTGAACGGATCACTGTTCATTTGCTTGATGCCAAGGCTGATACGGTTGCCTTCAGCGTCTACAGACAAGATAACAGCTTCAACAGTGTCACCTTTCTTGTAACGACGAATCGCTTCTTCACCTTGTTCGTTCCAAGAAATATCAGACAAGTGAACTAGACCGTCGATACCACCTGGTAAACCGATAAAGATACCGAAGTCAGTGATAGATTTGATCGTACCAGAAACTTTCTCGCCTTTGTCGTGGTTCTTAGCAAACTCTTCCCATGGGTTAGCACGAGTTTGTTTGATACCAAGAGAAATACGACGACGCTCTTCATCAACTTCAAGAACCATAACATCAACTTCGTCACCAATCTGAACAACTTTAGATGGGTGGATGTTTTTGTTCGTGTGGTCCATTTCTGAAACGTGTACTAAGCCTTCAACGCCTTCAGCGATTTCAGCGAAGCAACCGTAGTCAGTTAAGTTAGTTACGCGAGCTTTAACGATTGAACCTTTAGGGTAACGGCTCATGATCGCTAACCATGGATCTTCGCCTAATTGCTTAAGACCTAAAGATACGCGGTTACGCTCTTTGTCAAATTTAAGTACTTTAACAGTAACTTCTTGACCAACTTCAACAACTTCTGATGGGTGCTTGATACGTTTCCAAGCCATGTCAGTGATGTGAAGAAGACCATCGATACCGCCAAGGTCAACGAATGCGCCGTAATCAGTAAGGTTCTTAATAGTACCTGTAACTGTTTGACCTTCTTCAAGCTGAGCAAGAAGAGCTTCACGGTCAGCTGAAGATTCAGCTTCCATAACAGCACGACGAGATACAACAACGTTGTTACGTTTCGCATCAAGTTTGATTACTTTGAATTCTAACTCTTTACCTTCAAGGTGAGTCGTGTCACGGATAGGACGAGTATCTACCAAAGAACCTGGTAAGAATGCACGAACTGGACCGATGTCAACAGTGAAACCGCCTTTAACTTTACCAGAGATAACACCAGTAACGATTTCGCCATCTTCAAAGATTTTTTCAAGTTTAGTCCAAGTTTCAGCACGTTTCGCTTTTTCACGTGATAAAACAGTTTGGCCCATACCGTTGTCAAGAGCTTCAACAACAACATCTACTGTATCGCCAACTTGAACTTCAAGTTCACGTTGTTCGTTTAAGAATTCAGCACGGTCAACAACGCCTTCAGATTTAAGGCCAGTGTCAACTGTTACCCAGTCAGAGTCGATGCTTACTACAACGCCCTGGATGACAGCACCCTTTTCAACGTTGAGGTTTAATTCACTTTCTTCAAAGAGGGCTGCAAAAGATTCGGTCATGATATACCCGATAAAGTATGCGGTCTTGGATCAGACAAGGCCGTTTTAGTTACGCGTCTACATAGTCTTTTATAAACTGATCAAGCTATGCTTTCGCTAAAAATTTCTTTACTTAGCTAACTGCTTGTCGATATATTGAGTCATCAGGTTAAACACTTCATTAATGTTTAACTCAGAGCTATCAATAATCAAAGCGTCTACTGCGGGTCTGAGTGGAGCGACTTCGCGTTCCGTATCTCGTTTATCGCGAGCTTCAATATTAGCTAAAATGTCGTTTATTTTAACATCCAGCCCCATACCCTGCAACTGTTTTACCCGACGCTCAGCTCTGGATTGTGCTGAAGCGGTCAAATAAATCTTCGCTGGCGCTTCTGGAAAAATTGAAGTTGCCATATCTCGACCATCTGCAACCAAGCCTGGCGCTTGTGCAAAGGCACGCTGACGCTCAAATAATGCCGTTCTAAGTGCAGGAATTGCAGCGACTTTTGATGCTAATTCGCCTACACGTTCAGTACGAATGGTTTGAGTGACATCTTCGCCATCTAACAAAATCTGTGTTTCATTTGGGGTTGTTACAAATCGTATATCTAAATTTGTTGCAATTTCAGCACAACGGTCAATTTGCGAATCTATTTCTTCCAATAGGTTTTGCTTATGCAATGACAGTCCGAGCAACCGATATAAAGCACCAGAATCTAATAAATGAAATTGATAATGTGCAGCTAATTTAGCAGCTAGAGTACCTTTGCCCGAACCACTAGGGCCATCAATTGTAATAATTTTAACTGTCATTACTTTTCCGTTATGCCTTACACAGATTTCGCGAGTTTAGAAAAACCTAGTTTAATCGCAGAATTAAGCTGTGCAAGGATTAATTTACTGACAAAAGGAACGCGTGCTTGTAATTCAATCGTATACGTCACCAATGTTGAATCTGGAGTCAATGCTTCAAACTCAATAATCCCGAGATGGTGTTTAATGAGCGGATTCTGAATAATTTTATATTCAATACGCTGGTTTTCTTGCATTAATGTTATTTTTTCACGCAAAGGCTTTACAGGACCAATCCCCATTCGTCGAACTGAACCTAAGCCATCTGGTCTTTGTGGATCCTTTGAATCCACTACACGCTCGACTTGAATCGGTGCGAAAGCTACATTATAAGTCGCATGTTTTGCTAGCAAATCAAAAACTTGTTGAATTGGGGCTTCAAATTTCTTTTTAACTTGAATTGAATTCATATATACATCCATCTTGACAATTTTTATTGTCATTAAATTCTACATGAAATTGACTTAATTAATCTGAACCATCAAGTTTTTCTTGTCTTTTTTGCTCTCTCTTCTGCTGACGACGCATTCTAAAGAAATCACTTAATTGCTGAGAACATTGCTCCTGCAAACATCCAGAAACCACTTCAAACTGGTGATTATAATAGCCCGTTTCCAATAACTTACGTGCACTCACCAAAGAACCCGCTTTAGGTTCAGTTGCTGCAAACACCACTTTAGCAACGCGCGAATGAATTAAAGCCCCGACGCACATGGTACAAGGCTCTAAAGTTACATATAAAACTGCATCTGAAGGTAGTCGGTAATTTTGAAGTTTGTGACATGCCTGACGAATCGCTTGGATTTCCGCATGTGCTGTTGGATCAGTTTGTGAAATGGGGGCATTATGACCCACTCCAAGAATTTGATTCTGACTGACCAAGACAGCCCCCACAGGGATTTCTTGCTGTGAAGCGGCAATAGCAGCCTGCTCATAAGCAAGCTGCATCCAATATTCATCGGAATAAAGTTCAAATTCCGTCATTTAATTAGGCAATCACACCATACTGTTTGAGCAATTGATTCCAACTTTCAATCGTCGTGACAGGTGGATTTGCAGATAAGATGCCTTTTAAGGACAAATCTGCTCCTTGAGTCCATTCTGGAGCCAAATCTTTGTCCACCAAACGTGCGCGAACGCCTTCCACGAAGTCAGCATGACGAATTTTCCAATCAGAAATTTGCGTTTCTAACTCAAATACTTCATTCCAAGAGTGAATCTGCTTACCCCATTGCCATAACAACCATGTTAGCGCAGCAGTCGCAGGTGAACCTTTTTGTAAATTTTCACTGGCTTGACGCAACCAATCGCTACGGGCATCTCTCAAACCAATGATCGATTCATAATCATGTTCAAAATTTACACCACGACAAACGCTTTGGATCACATCCAAAGAGTTTTGTAACGGACCAGGTCCTACAGGTCTATGCAAACTATTCAAAGTATCATCAATTGCACGGAAGTCACCTGCTGGATAGTGTCCCCAATCAATATTGACTAGCTTATCAAGTACCTTATCGCGATGTGCATCACAAATATGCGTTGCCCAACCAATACTATAAGCACCAGCAGCCGTCATAATTGAGCCTGTTAAACCTGTAAACAACCCAATCGCACCACGATCAGCCAAGAAACGTGTTGCACCCACATCAGGATATAAACCAATATTAATTTCAGGCATTGCCAAACGCGAATATGGTGTCACCATACGAAAAGGAGCTGCCATAAACAGGCCTAAACCGCCACCCATGACATAGCCTTCACCCCAAACCAATACGGGCTTCGCATAGTTATGCAAAAGCAAATCAAGCGCATATTCCTGTTCAAAGAATTTGTTTGCTGAATCAACTTCTGAATTAATGACCAGTTGGCGTAATTTACGAACATCCCCACCCGCACAAAATGCTTTTGGTGTCGTAGAATCCAGCCAAATCGCCTTTACGCGATCATCATGATGAAAATCTTGAAATACCTCTAACAACGCTGAGACAATAGACTCATCTAGCGCATGTAGAGACTTCGGACGATTTAAGCGTACAATACGCCAACCGTTAATTGCTTCTTCAACAAGAATATCAGGATGATAACTTTTTAATATGGGAGAATGTGTCATGCGTCCAGCTGCCAATTTATAGGCTCAATGCCATTATGTTTGAGATAATTATTTGTTTTTGAAAAAACTTTACATCCAAAAAAACCGCCACGATTTGCAGCCAGTGGAGATGGATGTGCCGCTTTTAAAATTAGGTGCTTATTAGGATCTATTCTTTGCCCTTTCCGTTGAGCATATGCGCCCCAAAGAATAAATACTATGTGTTCACGTTGTTCATTTAACACATCAATCACATGATCAGTAAAATTTTCCCAACCACGCTTTTGGTGTGAAGTCGGTTGACCCGCCTCAACAGTAAGCACGCTGTTTAGTAAGAGCACACCTTGTTCCGCCCAATGCGTTAAATCACCGTGACGAGGAATTTCAACACCTATATCCGCATGTAATTCATGAAAAATATTACGTAAGGATGGAGGCAATGCAACACCTCTTTGCACAGAAAAACTTAAACCATGTGCCTGATTTGGTCCATGATATGGGTCTTGCCCTAAAATCACCACCTTAACTTGCTCTAAAGGTGTTGTATTAAACGCATTAAAAATCAAGCTACTCGGTGGATAGATTTCTTTCTGCGCTTGTTTTTCTGACACCAAAAAATCTCTTAACTCATCCATTTGTGGGCTGAGTAAGAAATCACTGAGTCCATATTTCCAACTAGCATCAAGCTGAACTTTATCCAACTTGTGTAGTTGTTGATCGGTATAAGACATGCTTATTTCCTAATCCCTTTGAGTTCTTTCTTAATGTGTAAATTAAATTTTTACTTGTAAATCCACGCTCGGATTTTGGAATTTAAAGCCCTGTTTCAGCTTTTCATACATTAAAGGGTCAGTCCATTCTGATTGTACTTGTTCAGAAAATACAATTTCATCTAAGGACAATATTCCCATCTGTTTATTATCAATATCTTCTAAAAAGCTTTGTGCATAACCTGTATCAGTTTCATGCACAATTACAGAATAGACTTCTACATCACCTTCACCATTTTGTGTTTCGGTTGATGCCAAAATCTGTTGTGCTAAAAAGAAGAAAATACGAGAAAATTGTTCTGCTGAAGGTGAAACAGGTAAGGCTACCCAACGTGCACTAAATTGTTTACACGCCTGAATATACTCTGGGTCATCATGCTGCCAAAAACAAATTGCATGATCAAAACTGTCAAAAATGTCTTTGATTAGCCCTTTAAGCAGACCAAAGTCATATACCATTTGACCATGATCCAACTTCGAAGCTTTAAGTAGTAATTCAACTTTATAGCTATGCCCATGAATCGAACGCTTGCAGCGGTCTGATGTGCAATTTCGCACTATATGCGCATTTTCGAACTTAAATAACTTACGAATTAACATGTGCCTTAACGGTATCAGTCATCAATGAAATAATATTAATTATAGAACAAAAGTGACCTAAAGCACATTAATTTTCCCATTTATCACGATCGGTCCTTGAGATTTACCTATTCGGGAGCAAGCGACCGACTCAGTACATAAACTTTCTTATCTTCTCTCAATAAATTTGTTTGAAATTGACGCTTCCGTTCACTCAGCACTACTTCAATTTTTGCACGAAAGTAATTCGACTTTACCCCAAGTAAACTTTGAACTGAGCTTCGTGTATCAGCGTTAATTTGACTAAAAGGCGCTAGCTTCCAGAACTCATCCAGATTAGCAAAATGCTCTATATTCTGCTGTTTAGTCTCCAAAGCTACCTGCACAGCTTTTACATCTAAATGTTCATCCAAACTCGCCAATACAATGGCAGGTGCAGTATTAATATTCAACTTGGTATCTTTAACTGAAATAGCACTGACGTATGGTGCAATTTTTAGGTATTTCTCACCTTCAAACCCTCGGACCATTTTTAGCTCATCAATCGCATGAAATTTTGTATTTGCTGGCAAATAGGCATTATTGAGCCCTCGATAATAGCCGTCTTCGGCCCCCATTGGTCCTATATTTTCATTATCAGCATCTTGCCAGTCAATTACAGCTTCACTTAATTCTGCTGTTAAACCCACATTCAGCAGTAGTCGTTCAAACCATTGCTTTGCCGCGACATTCACTTGCCCCGAATCATCGATAAGACTATTCAGATTAAATTTGCCAGATTCATCGTAAAGCTGCCCTGTCACATAGCCATCTTCAACAGGGAATGCAGGCATAGGTTTTGCCCAATTTTCTTGTAAGAAATCGACATCACCTGCATTTTCAGCATCTTCAATCAACAATTCCGAAAAAAAAGTTTCCGCACTTTTTGCATACCACAATGATTGATTCTGTCTCATCAAATAAGCTGTATTATCCGCTGTAAACTTCTGACGTTGACCGATAGTTGCAGCCAAAATAGTTGCTAAAGCCACCATCACCAATATCGTGATTAATGCGATTCCCTTTTGCTTATTCATTTGACATCCCATTGTGTGCAGTCACCCAAAATATACTGCACTTTAACTTTTTTGCTTCTGCTCTAAATAATCTGTATTCAGCAAACTAAATATCCACTCATACGCAACACCATTGACTGTTAGATTTATTTTTATTCCTTTTGGCAATCTCTTTTTTTGCATCAAATCGTCTTGCTGTTGCTCATATTCAGGCCATGAGGAGAGTTGATTCGGATTCAACACGCTTACCTGAAACTGTTCAACATTTTCAAGTAATACACTTGATTCTGGCTGCATTTGTGCTGCTGCATTCAAACCACGCGTACGCAATCGGTTTAAGCGCTGCGTATCTGCTTGATATTGATATTGAATGCGTTCCTCGGCTGGAATGCCCTGCAATAGCGGATCAGTGACACCAATTTTACTAAAAACAAAACGATCATTTTGCAGAACCAAAGCAGGTTCAATTTCACCATTTACATTTGAGGCCAGCGGTGCGATTTGAATACTGTCTTTCAAAATTTGCTGGTAAGCTTGTTGTAAATTCGCCAACTTCTGCTCATGTTGAGCATTACGCTCTTTTACTTTTATTAAATAATCAAAAACTTTCCAACCCAAAGCAGATAAAACTGCAAAAATTGCGATAGCAACCAACAGTTCGACCAAAGTAAAACCCGCGCGTTTTTGCATGATTATGTTCTATTATTAAAAAAGACCAGATGGGTAACTCCCGCTTCGGCCTTACCTGTTTCCGTGTTAAACAAACGCACTTGTATTTCTACGCGTTGCACATTTGGACTAATCGTGGACTGTGCACTTTTCTCTATCTGCCAATGCTCACCTTGTTGGGATAACTGTTCAGACTGAATACCATCCAACCATTCACCTTTGATTTGCATTTCAGCGATTTCATTCTGCGCAACAAATTGAGCTTTGGTTCGTAAAATCGCTTGTGCTGTCGCTTGTGTATATTGCATTGCGACTTTGGTCAATGCCATTGCCGCAGTTGCGAAAATTGCCAAAGCCACCATGACTTCTAATAGTGTAAACCCTTTAGATTTCATTAATTTTACCTAAATGGTCAATTTCAATTTCAGGTCCAATTGGCTGTTGTGAATAATAAAATTGTATTCTTACTGGTTTGACTTCACCATTACCCAACCAAATTAACTGGGGTGCTTTAGCATCCAACAAAGTTGAGTTCTGTGCTTTATCATATTGATAATCTGTCGATTGTATTTGAAAACTTACATTCTCTGGCAAAGGTTGTATTTTAAAAACTGAATATTCTGTCCAAGAGGACTGATTCGCGACCGTATTCATTTCAGTTTTTGCAGGATGATATTCAACAACCATATATCGAAAAGGATTTACATCTGTTGCAGGCTGTGCATTTAAAGCCAAAACAAGCGATTGATCATTCGACTCACGAGCAATACGCTGTACATTCATCATGAAAATTTCACGCGCTTGCATCGCTTTGCGCTGATCAATCCCGCCAAAATTCATCATGATTAATGAAGTAACAATAGCGACCACCACAATGACCACCATCACCTCAATCAGTGTAAAACCTCGACTCGAAGCGCGTTGATGGTATTTCATGATTTGAACGTCTACGAACTGACTTGTTTGGGTAATGCAAGGGCTTGGTCAATATACGCCACGCGTAAAGTATCACGAGAGCCAAGATAGCGTTGATAGAAGCTAGAATTCAAAATTGCAGCAGCACCATAGGTTAAAGACCAAATTGATGCCAGATAATCACGTACAGACATCAAACTCTGAATAGAACCCAAATAGGTTTCTGTCATATTAATAATGAGTCGCAAACGATGACGTCGTACTTTGTACAACTCACTAAATAAATGTTGAATGCCTTGACCTGTAATAGAAAGGCGTTCTTCTATTTGATGAAAAAGCACTGTCCGTTCAGGATGATGAAGATGATGGAGCATAAAAAATGCGAGATGTTCAGGAAAGGCTTTTTCCGAGTCCATAATCATCTCTAGTAACATACGCTCATTACGAATAATGAGCAGCATATACAGTTCATCTTTACTTTGAAAATGCTTGTAGAGTGTGCCTTTTGCTAAATCCAGCTCAGCAGCCAAAGCATCGAGAGTCATGCCTGATTCGCCATTTTCAAGCAATAATTGCTCAGCTACTTGGAAAATTAAAGTTTCTCTTGCTCGAAACTGAGCTTGACGATCCATCTTCACTCTACACTCTCTTCAATTCTTATATTCAGTCTAAAGCCACACAATCTATTACTTTAATTGCAGCAAGTTTTCAAAATTTTGTGTGGTAATCAATGCCATTTCTTCCAGCGACTTATCATATACATCAGCCAAGGCTTTGGCTACATATGGCACATATTTTGGTTCATTTGTTTTACCACGATATGGCACTGGCGCAAGATATGGGCTATCCGTTTCAATCAACACGCGATCTAAAGGAACTTGCTTGGCAACATCTCTTAAATCTTGCGCATTTTTAAAAGAAACAATGCCTGAGAAAGAAACATAATAGCCACAATCTAAAACAGCTTTCGCTGTGGCCCAATCTTCTGTAAAACAATGCAAAATCCCATGCGTCGACTTTTCTGCACGAATAATATCTACTGTGTCATGCTTAGCCGAGCGAGTATGCACAACGACAGGCTTTTTCACAATTTTTGAGGCTTGGATATGCCGAGCAAAACACTCTTTTTGTTCTTGAATAAAGTCTGTACTGTGAAAATAATCCAATCCAGTTTCACCCAATGCCCAGACCTTGTCTGCTCGGGCTAGCTCCACCAAATAGTCAGTTGTTGCACGCGCCATCGTACCTGCATCTTCACAAGGATGCACACCCACGGTATAGCCCACATCGGCATGGCGTGCGGCAATTTCAGCTAAAGCAATATGGTCATCTAGATCGACCGAGATACTCATAAATTTGGTAACGCCAGCCTCTCGCGCTTGCGCCAAAGCCAGATCTAAATTTCCATCATATGGCGTCAGATCAAGCATAGTTAAATGACAATGAGTATCTACAAACACAATTTTTTCCTATTTTTCAACCATATTACATGGTGTAACTATAACGACCTTCAACTTTAAAACCTGCGAGAATTTTTTCAGCTTCGGCTTTAAAGAAAACACCTTTTTCACCCGATAATTGCATACCAAAACCTTGAGGTTTGATGCCGTTTTGTTTCTGCGAAATCCAAATCACTTTACCTGTTAGAGGTATTTTTTGAGATTGTTCTGGCAATGTCGTGAGTACAAAAACCTCATCCCCTAATTTTACAGCTTGTTTTGAAGGAATAAATAAACCGCCGCCTACGACATAAGGCATATAGGATTGGTACAATGTTTCCTTATCTGGAATGTTTGCCTGAATGATACCGCCCATACGTGGTTGCATTGTTTTCCCCTTTAAACATTCATTAGTTTTATACACAGTTGATCGAGTACTAAATTTGTTTGTACGTTTTGCTCAATAAACTGCTTGGACTGTTGCAAATCTGAATATAAATTGAAAAGCATTTCTAAAGAATATTGCTCAGAAAGCTGTACCAACTCCAAATCTATATTTTTAATTGGTTGATTTAGCTTGACACAAATCAGGTCAGCCAACAAGTACTCAAACATGCGACTAAAATCATCAAATGGCAAGGCTTTCTGCCATTTGGTCGCGATTGCCATTGGCATATTTTTATCATGAAGTAATTTTTGCCAATCATTTAAAAAATCTTGACGTAAATTCAACCATTGACTTTGTGCCAACTCTAAAGCTTGTAATGGCATATCGTTCGACAGATTCAACAACAGCGTCAATTGCTCTTGTGAAAGTTCAGAAGCAAGATGTTCTGCCAAGTACGTCCGTGTTTGCTCTGTGCTAATTCGATCAAGTGCAAAATGCTGTAATCGACTGCGTATCGTGGCAGGTAATTTTAAATAATGTTCCGCCATAAGAATAATGAGAACACGATCACCTGGCTCTTCTAATGTTTTCAAAAGTGCATTAGCAGAAGCCGTATTTAACGCTTCTGCTGGATCAATCACAATCACCCGCCAACCATCTACAGTTTGTTGTACAAATGGCAATAATTCTCGGATTTTTTCAATCTTGATTTTTGCGTTTTGCTTTTTATTCTCTTCATCCGTTGAAATATAAACATAATTTGGATGTGTATCCGATTTCAACCACTGACAACTGCCACACTCCCCACAAGGGGCATTACGCAAATGACGTTGTTGGCACAAAATCCACGCCAAAAAATATTGGGTAAATGCTTCTTTACCACAGCCTTTTTTGCCATAAAACAATAAGCCATGTCCTAACTGTGGGAAACGTCCTGTTAAGGTATCCCACACATGTTGTTGCCACGGAAACACTTGCGGTTGAATATCGGTTTGCATCATCAATCTATCTTATTCAAAATGTGCAACATCCATGCTGTTTAAGCGATCCAAATCCGCTTGGGTATCTACACCTGGCGGTAAATTCGCTTCTGCAACTGCAATTGCAATACGATGTCCATTTTCCAATACACGTAGTTGCTCAAGACTTTCTAGTTTTTCTAAAACACCCATGTCCCAAGTCACATATTCTTGTAGCAAGCTGACACGATAAGCGTACAAGCCTAAATGGCGAAATGCCTGATCATGCAATACTGGATTGACAAGTTTCGCGCCATCACGATCATAAGGAATCGTTGCACGACTGAAATAGAGTGCCTGATTAAACTTAGACTTGACCACCTTCACGATGCTATCACGCTGGAATTCATCTAGACTATGTATTGGCTCACACAAAGTGGACATCGAACAATCTGGTTGCGCAACCAAAAGCTCTGCCACCTGCTTGACCAATGTCGCAGGCAATAATGGCTCATCACCCTGTACATTGACAATAATATCGCCTTTATCCCAGCCTTTTAAACGTGCCACTTCACTTAAACGGTCTGTGCCGGACGGGTGGTCTGCACTGGTCAGTACAACATCCACACCTTCCGCGCGACATACCTCTGCAATACGCGCATCGTCTGTCGCCACACATAAATCATCAAAACCTTGCACTTTTTTGGCTTGATCAACCACACGTAAAATCATGGGACGACCATGAATTTCCAATAATGGTTTACCAGGAAGTCTTGAACTGGCAAAACGCGCAGGAATGACGATATGTTTCATAATTCACTCTTATTCAATTGAAATGCCTAAATCAGCCAATTGCTGATTGAGCACACGATAACATGCACTAGACAGTACAGCTTCAACAGGCACTACCCAAATTTCACGTTTAAAATCTGGATGTTGTTTTAAAATAGGCAGCAGTTTAACTGCATCTTTTTCCGTGGTAATAATCGGATTGCTATCTTCAAACTGTAGATCTGTTAAATCATAATCATAATGATCTGGAAATTCATGACACTGGAACTGCTGCACACCTAAGGACTCAAGGGTACGGTAAAAACGTTGTGGAAAGCCAATACCCACAACTGCATAAAAATTTTGTTTAGAGTCAAAGCTTCGAATTTCATCTGTATTCAGCAAATAAGGTTCAGCAACCTCTAAATGCATATTCAGTTCTGTTTCTGGCTGAGCGGCATGTTCAATCACAGTACCAGTATTCAAACGACTTTTCGGTTCACGCAAATAACCTTCAGGCAACAATTTTTCATTGCCCAAGCCACGATTACGATCTAATACAATCCATTCAAGCTGCCGCGCAAGCGCATGATGCTGCAAACCATCATCACTAATAATCAAGTCCAACTCATGCTTAGCCAACAGCAACTCTATGCTTTGTTGACGACTTGAACCCACCACCATCGCAGCGCCAGTAGATTGTACAATCAGGCAAGGCTCATCACCCACTTGTTCAGGTGTAGCATCAAATCCCACAAATGCAGGGAATGGCCCTTTCCCCCCATAACCACGACTGATGATACCTACACGCACATTCTTAGATTGTAAGTAATTCACTAAATGGATCAATAGCGGTGTCTTTCCACTCCCACCCACAGTAATATTACCAATAATCATGACTGGCACTGGCGCGGTATAAACGGCTTTTATACCTTTTTCATAAAGCTTTCGATTAAACCAAAACCCAAAATGATACAAGCAAGACAAAGGACGTAGCACAATTAACCACTTTGCTTGTCTATTCCAAGCATTTTGAATAAGTTGTGCTACTGACATTGCTTAGTTTTCCTCAAAATTACGTTGATGTAACTGGAAATATGCCCCACGCTTCTGAATCAATTCGGCATGTGAACCATGCTCAACAATACGGCCCTGATCCATCACTACAATGCGATCTGCATTTTCAATTGTTGATAATCGATGTGCAATAACAATCGTGGTGCGATTTTGCATCGCCGAATCAAACGCTCGCTGAATAAAGTATTCAGATTCGTTATCTAATGCGCTAGTTGCTTCATCTAAAATTAAAATCGGTGCATTTTTTAGAATCGCACGTGCAATTGCAATACGTTGACGTTGACCACCTGATAGATTCAAGCCTTGCGCACCGAGTTGTGTATCATAACCCTTGGGTAGTGCCATAATAAAATCATGTGCATAGGCCGCTTTTGCGGCAGCAATTACTTGTTCATCTGTCGCATCTTGCAATAAACCATAAGCAATATTTTCACGTACGGTACGGTTAAACAACACAACCTGCTGATTCACCATCGCAATTTGCGAACGTAAGCAATTGACTTCAATATCATCAATTGCGTATTGATCTAATAGCAATTGACCCGAACTTAACTCTTGAAAGCGCGGTAACAAATTAACTAAAGATGTTTTACCCGCTCCTGAGCGCCCAACCAATGCAACTGTTTCGCCAGTTTTGACCTGCAAGTTAAAATCATGAATGGCATGATGACCATCAGAATAAATTAAATTGACATCCTTAAACTGGATATTGCCTTGTAAGACAGGTGTTAAAGTCCCTGTATTTTTTTCTTCTGGTAAATCAATTAACTCAAAAACAGAATGCGCCGCTGCCATACCACGCTGTAATTTTTCATTTACATCGGTTAAGGCTTTAATTGGCTTACTCAGCATACCTGCCGCAGTAATATATGCGACGAACTCACCCGCAGTTGTATCCCGTAAAATTTCAGGACGCAAAGCAATCCACATGATCGTAGCCATGGCAATGGACATAATGAACTGCACGATTGGGCTGTTCAACTGCTGCACCACCACCATTTTCAATCCACGCTTTAGGTTTTCAATAGACGTCGCTTTAAAACGCTCTTGCTCAAAAGCCTGTCCACCAAAGCCTTTCACCACTACATTACCATTGACCGTTTCTTGCACCACATGGTTGACGTCACCCATCGTGTCTTGCACTTGTAATGACAATTTACGCATACGCTTTGATGCTTTACGAATCAACAAGCCAATTAATGGTGCGAAAATAAGAATAATCAGGGTTAAGCGCCAGTTGGTATAAATCAAATATCCCAACAAGCCCAAGGTTATTAAGCCTTGCTGCACAATGGTTTTTAGCGAGTCAGATGAAGCAGCGGTTAACTGCTCCACGTTATACATAATTTTGGCCGTGATATGACCACTAGTATTGTCTAAGTAGTATTGCGAAGGCAAACGTAATAACTTGGCAAATACTTCCTGACGAATATCAAAGACCAAATTTCTCGAAATAACAGCAGTAAAATAACCACCGATAAATGAGCCCACACCACGAAAGAACATTAATAGCACAACCAAAAACGGGATAAGGTTAGTAAAACTCTGATCCCGATGTTGTATGGCTGTGATAATTTTTTCTAGCAACTTAGCAATTGATACTTCGGTTGCTGCATTAATAGCAAAACCAATGACGATTAAAATCGCTACGCCCCAAAATCGCTTCAGATAGCTCAGAAGACGTAGATAGACCTTGAAATCCTGACTCACTAATAACCTCGAGATGGTACTTTGGTACTGATATTAATATTCACAAAACCGAGTTGCCCTGCAACATCCATCACACGGATGACATCTTGATGCGTAGCTTTCGCATCAGCAGCAATCACAAACATTAAATCACGTCGCTCATTAGAAATCTGTTTAATTGCAGTACTTAAATCAGCAACATCTTTACTCGACAAGGCCTGACCATTCACAGCGTAATGTCCTGATGAATCTACAATCACTTCAATTTTATGACTGTATTGCTTCGGGGGCACGCCTTGTGCATCGGGTAAAGTCAAGTTCATGCGACTGAACTGATTAAATGTGGTTGATAACAGCAAAAACACCAAGATAAACAGTAAACAATCTATCATTGGTGTCAAATTAATATGAATATCTTCAACTTGCCTACGCTTGAATTTCATCTTCCACCTTAACCTGCTTTACGTAGTTCTTGCTCTTCAGTAGCAGAATTCTGGTAGTAAATCGCCGCGTGGAATAAGGTTGATTGCTGTTCCAACTCCGCCACATATTCCTGCACCAAGCGCTGAAAATAACGATATGCAAATAAAGCCGGAATCGCGATGAGCATGCCCGCGGCTGTGGTAATTAAAGCTTTTGAAATCCCTGGAATCATCATGGTTGGGTTACTGTTGCTTCCCATATCAATCACTAAAAAGGATTCAATAATCCCCACGACTGTCCCTAATAATCCAAGTAATGGTGCAACCGCACTTAAAGTGCCCAAGAAATTAATATTTTTTTCTAAAAAACCAATTTCTTGTGATGCTGTTGCTTCCATTTGTGCACGTGCATATTGCTCTGTTTGCTTTTGACTGTTTAAACCAGAGACTAAAATGCGTCCAAGGCTACTCAACTGCAAGCTTTTGCTATTTTGTAATTGTTGCACGACCTGATGTACATCTTGTCCTCCATTCAACAGTAGCTCTTTTGGTAATACCATAGAACGCTTTAAACGAATAAAACGCTCAATGGTAATCGCCACTGTAAAAATGGAACATAAAACCAGTGGTATCATTAACCATCCACCAGCTTTCACTAATTCCCACATTATTCTTCCCCAAGAATTTTTAAAATATTAATCAGCTAAACAAATATTCAAAATACCATCCAGCTCATCGAGTGAATGATAATGAATCACGAGTTTGCCTTTACCCTGCTTATTATGATCAATTTTTACATCTGCACTAAAGCGTTCAGCTAAACGCTGCGTGAGCTGTTGTAAATCTGGCGCAACGTCGGTTTTTGCCTTTTCAGTTTTTGGCGCAGTCAAATCACGTACGAGTTGCTCTGTTTGACGTACCGACAAGCTTTTAGCAATCACTAACTCTGCGACTTTTATTTGTTCTTTCGCTTTCAAAGTCAAAATTGCTCGCGCATGCCCCATGTCAAGCTGCCCTTGCTGCATCATATCTTTGACTGATTCAGCCAAAGTCAGTAAACGCAACAAATTGCTCACTGTGGTCCGTGCTTTACCCACTGTATCTGCAATTTCTTGATGACTTAAACCAAATTCATCATGGAAACGCTGTAAAGCAAGTGCTTGATCAATTGGATTTAAATCTTGACGTTGAATGTTTTCAATCAATGCCAAGGCAATTGCAACTTGATCATTTAAATCACGAACTAACGCTGGAATTTCAGTCAAACCCGCCAATTTCGCTGCGCGCCAACGACGCTCACCCGCAATAATTTCGTACGGATGCTCTTCATCAGCTATCGGACGAATCACGATGGGCTGCATCACGCCATGCTTTTTAATCGATGCAGCTAATTCTTGTAAATCATTTTCCTGAATAAATCGACGCGGTTGATATTCGCCACGTCTAAGCAAATTAACATCAATTTGTTTTAGCTGACCATGATCTAATGCTTGCACTTCAAGTTGTAGTTTTTCTTTTTGGATTGACCCAAGTAAGGCATCCAAACCACGACCTTTGGCAAGTCCGCGTTTTTTTAAGGTCATGCTTTACTTCCTTTCTTCACTTTGCTTTTCTTTAAAATCTCAGCTGCTAAATTTAAATAGGCAACTGCACCCTTGGAACTTTTTTCAAAATAAATAATCGGTAAACCGTGAGCGGGCGCTTCAGCCAAACGTACATTACGCGGAATAACACAGTCATACAGCTTTTTACCAAAATATTGCTCTAGTTCAGCCGATACATCACGGGTTAAAGCATTACGACCGTCATACATGGTACGTAATACACCCACTACTTCTAACTCAGGATTTAAAGCCTGTTGAATGCGATCAATGGTCTGGGTTAAGTCTGCTAGACCTTCTAGGGCATAATATTCACATTGCATTGGAATAATGACACCTTGAACAGCAGCTAATGCATTTACTGTAATCAAGCTTAAACTTGGCGCACAGTCCACAATAATATAATCAAAGGCATGATCAATACTTTGTAAAGCATCACGCAAAATAAACTCACGACCTTCTTGCTCGGCAATTGCAAGTTCCACGCCCGCCAAATCTCGGTTTGCCCCAAGAACTTTATAACCGACTTCCGCTTTGCTAATTGCGGTTTCAATAGGTACTTCACCCAAAAGCACATCTGTTACTGAATATAATAGGTCATTCTTTTGAATGCCTGACCCCATTGTGGCGTTACCCTGTGAATCCATATCCACAAGTAAAACTCTTTTTTTCAGCACGGCTAATGATGCTGCCAAATTAACTGCGGTTGTGGTTTTTCCTACGCCACCTTTTTGGTTCGCAATCGCAATAATTTGAGCCATGGTAACCCCAGTCCTTCGAAAATAATTAAATCTGTTTCAATAATAATAAATGGCGTTGCTCATCTAATCGAGGTACTTTTAACTCGATCACTTCACAACTGTATTCATCTTTTAACGCGATAATTTCATCTTGAGGAATCAAGCCTTTCATTGATGCAATGATGCTCTTTTCATGCATGTAGGGCTTAGATGCAGTAACGAAGTCGGTCAGTGAAGCAAATGCTCGACTGGTAATGACATCAAACTTTCCTAAATCTTGAATACTATCTTCATCTTCAACACGTGTTTGTACAGCAACCACGTTTTTTAATTTTAAGTCTGCGATAAACTGCTTTAAAAAACGAATTTTTTTACCATTCGAATCTAACAACACACAGCTACGTTCAGGCTGACATAACGCAATGATCATGCCCGGCATACCCCCCCCTGTACCAATATCGAGCAAACGACCTGCTGGTAAATCCTTTAAAATACTGAGGCTATCAAGCAAATGCTTGACCAACATTTCTTTAGGATCTCGAATTGCTGTCAAGTTATACGCCTTATTCCAAAGAACTAAAGCGTCTTGGTATTTGAGTAATAAATTTAAAGTCTCTTCACTGAGCTCTAAACCTAAAGCTTGACTACCCTGCTTTAGTTCTTGAAAAAACATGTGCATATACAATTAACGTCTCGAAAATGTTAGGTGAAGTATACCGATTTATCCATGAAGTCATAGTGGCTTGTGCTTAGTGAATATGCACTTAAGCATACATGCCTTGCCTAATCTGCAAATCTAGAGCAGTTAAACGCTCTGGCGTCCCCACATCAACCCACGAAGCTTGCATTTTTTCTGCTGAAACTCGACCATCCAACATCGCCTGTTTCAATAAAGGTGCCAAAGGACGTTTACCATTTTCCAAGCCTGCGAACATCTGCGGATGTAAGACAGCCACACCACTATAGGTTAAATCTTCGCCTTGCTGTGCTTGTTCAAAAGTATATGCACGGCCATTGACCAAGGTAAAGTCACCTTGTAAATGTTGCGGTGGGTTCTTCACAAAAACCAAGTGCGCCAAATCCTGAGCAAGCTCGACATCCAGTAATGAGGCAAAATCGAAGGTCGTCCAGACATCGCCATTGACTAGAATAAACGGCTCAGTCCCCAATAAAGGTAATGCATTAATAATGCCACCCGCTGTTTCTAAGCCTTCGTCTTCGCGTGTCCACAAAATATTGACGCCAAATTGTGAACCATTGCCTAATGCACCAATCAACACATCAGCTAACCATGCAGAATTGATCACAATTTCGGTTACGCCAATTTCTTTGAGTTTTTCAATGTGCCAAACGATCAATGGTTTGCCACCAACCTCAAGTAAAGGCTTAGGTTTATACAGCGTTAAGGGACGCATCCGATTCCCTAATCCCGCCGCTAGAATCATCGCTTTCATGCAGCAACAACCTCGTATTTGCCATATTTTTGTTCAAATTTCGGCATTACTTTAACCTGAATGAACTGCATAAATGGTTGTAATTCTGCATATGGCTTGCTTTCTTCGAATAAGTACCACATTACCCGCGGTAAATCTTTGAGATAACCCGATTTACCGTCCCGCTCAAACAAGCGCACAAAAATGCCTAAAATCTTGATATGTCGTTGAATTGCCATGAAGTCTGCATCTTGCTTAAACTGTTCAAAGTCACGCCCTTCTTTCGCAGAAGCAGGCAACAAGTCATAAAATACTTTAAACCAACCATAAACACGCTCAGGATCCCACTGCACGTATGCATCACGTGTGATAGAGATGAGGTCATACGTATCCGCCCCAATCACAGCATCCTGAAAATCAATCACGCCTTGCTCTTGCTCGTCTGCCAAAAGCATTAAATTACGACTATGAAAATCACGATGCACAATCACTTGAGGCTGAGCCAAAGCTGCATTGGCTAAAATCGCAAAAGTACGCTTAATCAGTGCAACCTCATCATCAGATGGCTGAATTTGCAAGCTCGGCAGTAACCAATCTGTTAACAGCGACATTTCCGTCATTAACTTTTCATAAGAATACGCGGGAAAATGTCCCTCACCATTAATTGACTGTAATTGAATCAACTGTTTAAAGCTTTGCTCATAATGTGCATCGACAGTGTTTTCATCTAACTGCGTTGATAACAACACATCGCCAAAATCTTCAAGCAACAACAGACCTTGCTCTAAATCTTTCGCCACAATATGGGGTACACGTACGCCATGTGCATCAAAAAATTCATCAATCGAAACAAAAGGTACACAATCTTCTTTCTCAGGAGGTGCATCCATCAACATAAATGTTTTATGATTCAAATTGATTCGTGCATAACGACGGAAGCTGGCATCACCTGCTAAAAAATTAATTTCAAATTGATCTGAACCAAGTACAGATGTAATCCATGTTTGTATCAATTGTTCACGTTGTGTATTCATTTGCGATAAATTCTAATACAGGCTGAGTTTTTAAAGTGCTAAGTGTAGCCACTTATCAACTTTTTCTCTATGATGCGACAATAATTAATTGCGATTAAGCATACTTGGTTAATGATACAAATGAAGCATCAGTTTAAATTCAATCCTTTAGCGACTGCTATTTTCAGCCTCTTATGCGGAAGCTCGATTACGGCATATGCAGATACATCTAATACTGTTTCATCCCTAACCAATGAACAACTGAAAGCAAGTATAAATGAAGCCTATGCAGGGCAGCATTTTTTTGAACAATACTATGTCGACAAATCCGCACCAGAAGCACAGCAACGTCAGGGTAAATCGCTGAGTGCAGCTTATTGTCAAGGTGCATGGATCACTCCAATTGCTTCAAATACAACAGCAGTCGATCCAAGCAAAGCCACCTCTGTTGTTACGGCTGATTATGGTCATTATGACCCAAATGGTGACTCTGTCCTTGAGGGTAATGTCCTGATTGACCAACAAGGTCGACAAATTCGTGCCGATAAAATTACCATTGATAAAACACAAACTTTTGCCAATGCGCAAGGACGTGTGCAAATGGCACAAGCGGGTCTTTTAGCGCAAAGCGATCAAATCAATTACAACTTAAAAACCCAACAAGGCGATTTAAACAATAGTTACTATATTGCTGAAGAACAACATGCACATGGTCATGCTGAAAAAATTGCACGTACCTCTGAAAATGTTGTCGTTTTAAGCAATGCCACTTACAGCACTTGCCCACCAGAACAAAAACCCACTTGGAAAATTCAAGCCAATACCATTGAATTGAATCAAGACACAGGACGTGGTGTTACCAAAGGCACCAAGCTATATGTGAAAGATGTCCCTGTTTTAGCTGTACCTTACTTTAACTTCCCAATTGATGATCGTCGAACCACGGGGATTTTAACTCCAAGTTTTGGCTACACCAATGATGGCGGTATCGAGTTTTCAGTTCCTGTTTATTTAAACCTTGCGCCAAATTATGATGCCACACTGACACCACGCTATATGAGCGACCGTGGTGCCATGATTGATGCAGAGTTTCGCTATTTAACAGAAAACTTTGGTGAAGGTAAAATTTGGGGTGGTTATTTACCTTCAGATGAGAACTATGAAAATCAAGATCGTAAAGATTTGCACGTTATCCACAAATGGCAAATCAACAACAGCTTTTCAACCAACCTTGAATACAACTATGCGTCGGATAAAGACTACTTTAGCGACCTAAGCAGTAATCCAAATACCAAAACCGACTTGAACTTACGCCGTGCTTGGGAGCTTAATTACAAAAACGGTATTCCTGGTCTAACTGCCCAGTTAAAAGTCGAAGATTTCCAAACTTTGGATAAAACAGTTTCTGATGAAGACCGTCCTTATGCGCGTTTACCTCAATTCTTACTCACCTACAAAGGTGGAAATCCACAAGGCTTCCAGTACGAATTTAACAACGATACAGCTTATTTTAAAAAGAATATTGACAACACCACATTAGCAACATCTGAACCAAGCGGTACGCGGTTCTACAACGATTTCGCTGTCCGCTATAATTATCGTAATCCATGGTCATTTGTCATTCCTGAAGTATCCGTTCGTAGTATCAATACCTTCTACGACCAAGACACCATTACTGCTCAGCAGAATCAGACCACAAGTATAAGTAATAGTGATCAAAACAAATCTGTCGTTGTACCGCAATTTAGCCTAGATACAGGCTTAACATTCGAAAAAGATGGTAAATACTTACAAACCATTACCCCGCGTGCCTTCTATGCTTACTCGCCTTATGAAAATCAAGCGGATTATCCAAACTTCGATACCATTAGCGCTTCAATCAATTATGATCAATTATTTAGCTCAAGACGTTTCTATGGCCATGACCGCTTAGAAGACAACAATTTCTTATCATTGGGTTTAAGTTATAGCTTATTTGATGATATTGGCTTAGAACGCTTAAAAGCGAGTGTAGGTCAAAGTTTCTATTTTGATGATCGTCGCGTGACTTTAGATGGTACAACGGATGAATTAAACACAGAATCACATACGGGCCCTATCGTTAGTCTGTCCAGCCAACTCTCGCAGCATTATCGTGTAAGCGCCAATTCAGCTTGGATGGCAAATGGAGATAATGCACAACGCGATGTGCAAATTTATTACATGGGTGATCAAGGGAATATTTATAGTGCGGGTTATTTCTATCGCAAAGAAATCGCCAACCGCCAAGATAAATATGACCAGTTTGTTGCATCATTTATACAACCCATTCACAACAACTGGCGTATTATGGGCCACGCTCAATATGACATGGACAACAATGTTGCGCGTGAATACTTACTCGGTGTGAATTATGAATCGTGCTGTTGGGGGCTCTCTCTCTACGGGCGTTCTTACTACAACGACTTGGATGATGTAAGTGATTCTAGTGTTAAACCAAAACGTGCTTTTATGGCTGAAATTAACCTGAAAGGTTTAGCTGGTTTCAACAACAAACTAGCATCCATGCTTGAAAATCGAATTTTAGGTTACGATCGTATTAATTAATTTGGACACGATGTTAATGAAGACAAAACAGTTAAAACAATTCTTTAAGGCAACTGCGCTAGCAATTGCCCTTTCTTCATCAATGCCGACATTTGCCCAGACTTCGGATGAAGTTGTGGCAGTTGTCGACAACAGTGTCATTTTACGCAGTGATTTACAACAAAGCGTTGCTGAAACCAAAAGTCAATTAGAAGCCCAAAAGCGTCCTGTTCCGCCAGAGCAGTATCTTGAGCAACAAGCCCTTGAGCAACTTATTCTACGTCAAACTCAGTTAGAACAAGTAAAACGCTACAACATTAAAGCCGACGAAAAGAGCTTAAATGAAGCCGTACTCAAAGTAGCGAACCAGTCTGGAAGTAACTCATTAGAAGCATTTCAGCAAAAATTAGACAAAATGGCACCAAACACTTACGAATCACTCCGCAAACGCATTGCGGAAGATTTAGCCATTACTCGTTTACGCCAACAGATTGTGATGTCGCGCATTAAAATTAGCGACCAAGATGTAGCAAATTTCCTTAAGACTCCACAAGGACAAGCCGCTCTTGGTAGTCAAGTTCATGTCATTCACGCACGCATAGCGGGTGACAGCAATGTTGAAGCTGTTGCTAAACAAGTACGTACTGCTTTAGACAGCAGCAATGACATAGCAGCGATTAGCAAGCAATACAGCACCAAAGACATCAAAGTTGAAGGTGCGGACATGGGCTTCAGAAATCTTTCTGAGATTCCCACAGAACTCGCAGCACGCGTTACACCATTACAAGTTGGTCAAACCAGTGAGCTGATTACAGCTCGTGATGGTATTCATATTATTAAGCTGTTAGAACGAAAAGGCTCTGAACAAAAAGCCATTATTCCTCAATACCACACTCGACACATTCTGATTCAACCTTCAGAAGTTGTCAGCCCTGAAAGTGCTAAACAAATGATTGATAGCATTTACAACCGACTTAAAGCGGGTGAGGATTTTGCAGTGCTGGCTGCCACATTCTCAAATGATTCTGGCTCTGCACGCGATGGTGGTAGCTTAGGTTGGGTAAGCCCAGGCACGATGGTTCCTCAATTTGAAGAGCAAATGAAGAACACTCCTGTAGGTCAAATTAGTCAACCCTTCCAAACTCAGTTTGGCTGGCATATTCTTCAAGTGACTGAGACACGTCAGCAAGATATGACACAGGAATATCAAGAACGCATGGCTCGACAAATTTTAGGTGAGCGTCAATTCGATACCGAATTAGACAGTTGGTTACGTGAAATCCGTAATAATGCTTTTGTCGAAATTAAAGACCCAACTTTAGACCGTAAAAATAATAAAACATCTTAAGTGATAACTGAAAAAGCCAGTCAAGTGACTGGCTTTTCTTTGCCATAGAGTGATGTAATTCATTTACCATTTATAAATATTTAATGGGTCTTTACTCTTGTTATTAATCTAGTGTAAATATTATCCCTATACCCACTCTGCGTAATTTGTAAAATACCTATAATTTCTATTAAAAAAAAGCCTCTCACGTGAGAGGCTTTTTTAATGCATATCAATTAACGATTGTTGTCGTCTTCTTGAGAGTCATCAAATTTAGTTTCGCTATCAAAGCCACCTTGACCACCGAAGCCGCCACCTTGACCACCGAAGCCACCTTGACCACCGAAGCCGCCGCCTTGACCACCGAAGCCACCTTGACCACCGAAGCCGCCACCTTGACCACCGAAGCCACCTTGACCACCGAAGCCGCCACCTTGACCACCGCCAAAGCCGCCGCCTTGACCGCCACCAAAGCCACCGCCTTGACCGCCACCAAAGCCACCACCTTGTGCACCACCAAAGCCTGCACCTTGTGCACCACCAGCAGGAGCACCAGCAGGACGTGGGTTACGCGCAGGAACAACCGTAGAAATAGCGTGTTTGTAAACCATTTGGCTTACAGTATTTTTTAACAGAACAACATATTGGTCAAAAGATTCAATATGACCTTGTAACTTAATACCGTTTACAAGGAAGATAGATACAGGAATACGTTCTTTACGGAGAGAATTCAAGAACGGATCTTGCAAAGTTTGACCTTTAGACATGTTATACAACTCCAAAAAAAATATTAAAAATCAGCGCAAAAAACTATCTTTATTTTTCAATTAAAAATTATAAAAAAGACAGTATGTAAATTTTGCTTTATCCGTAACAGTTTCGCAAGTCTTCTTGAGCCTGCTTTATTGTTAAATATGTTTTAAATTTATGCGACTGTTGCAAAGATCTTAACCAAGTATATTGACGTTTCGCAAGTTGTCGTGTTGCAAAAAGGGCTTTATCCTCCATTTCTTTCTTATTTTCGAGACTTTTGTCGCTTTTTAATAAAAAATCTAAGGCTTGCCTATAACCGACTGATCTCATTGAAGACAAATCATCAAATAGATCGTATTTTTCAATTAGTGATTCAACCTCATTTAAAAAACCGATTTCCCACATAATTTCCAAGCGTTTTTCAATTCGCTTATGTAATTCTAACCGATCTGGCAACAAAGCATAATTATGAAAAGTGTAACGATATGGTACATTTTTAGGTTGTTCTGCTTGTAATTTGGTAATCGGCTGCCCTGTAATACGAAATACTTCGAGTGCACGAATAATACGCTGCTTGTCACTGACTTTGAATTTCTCACCCGCAAGTGGATCCACTTCACATAAAGAAGCGTAAACTGACTCCCAACCTTCTCGATCACCCTGTGCTTCAATTTCAGCACGGATTGCATAATCCGCACTTGGCAGATTACTCGATAAGCCTTCTAGCAAAGCTTTGAAATACAACATCGTACCTCCGACCAAAATCGGAGTTTTGCCTTTAGCATGTATCTCATCAACCAGCCTAGTTGCATCTTCTACAAATTGCGCAGCAGAATACACTTCTAGTGGACTAATAATATCAATCAAATGATGTGGATACTGTGCTTGCTCAGCTTTACTTGGCTTCGCTGTCCCAATATCCATATCTCGATAAACCAATGCCGAGTCAACAGAAATCAATTCAAAATTGCCCTGTTCATATAACTCACATGCTAAAGCCGTTTTACCGCTGGCTGTAGGTCCCATCAAATTGATGACAGGCAATTGATTCGACATTTAGGTTTACTCTCCTCGAGCAAAAAGTTTATCTAGCTGAGCCAATGGGAATGCACGCCAAGTCGGTCGCCCATGGTTACATTGACTCGCAAATTCGGTCTGCTCCATTTGACGAAGCAAGGCATTCATTTCAGAAAGACTCAACAATCGATGTGCACGCACAGCACCATGGCACGCCATACCCGCCAAGATTTGATCACGTTTCTGCAATAGCCCACGCACCTCGTCTGTTGGATCCAAATCATTGAGTAATTCGGGAATCAAAGCCGAAAAATCAGCTTTATGTAAAATAGCAGGGACACCACGAACAATGACTTGTTCATCACCATATTGATCAATTTCCAAACCCAATCGCGCTAAAGGTTCTTTTAAATCTTCTACTCGAAGGGCTTGCATCCGATTTACATTAACTATTTTCGGAATCAATAGCTGCTGAGAGATCCAAAACTCTGGATTTTCCCAAGCAGATTTCATTTGTTGTAATAAAATCCGCTCATGTGCAGCGTGCATATCAACAATAATCAGACCTTCGGTGTTTTGCGCCAAAATATAAATGCCGTGTAACTGCGCAATCGCAATACCCAAAGGATGCTCATCTACCCGAGGAGCCATATCATCCACCACAACATCATCAGTGGACTGACCAACTGCTCGTAATGGCGCGAGATAACTCTGCAAAGCAGCAGTATTTACCGGTGATGCAGGATTGACTCGATACGCTTTAGTGTCTTGCGCTACATACTGCACAGCTTGTGGCTGTGGAGATTCAAAGTCTGTTAATACTGCGACAGACTCAGGCATTGGTGTTGATTCTGCTGCACGATGCAACTGAAACTGCTCTTGATAACGGGGTTGGTGTATATTTGTTGGGCTTGCTGGCTCAACTTTCAATGCTTGCGCTAAATCTGCACTCGCAGTTTGAAATTGAGACAGCGTATCTTTTGCAAAATGACGTACAAACTCATGAACTTCGCGTTGATTTAAAAAACGAATTTCATGCTTGGTTGGATGTACATTGACATCGATATTTTCAGGATCAACCTCTAAAAATAACAAATAAGCAGAGTGTTGGTGTCCATGTAAAATACCATCATAAGCCATGCGTAAAGCATGGGAGATCGTTTTATCTTTGACAATGCGTCCATTGACATAGACATACTGCAAATCTGCCTGTGCTCTTGCATCAGAAGGGTGTCCCAACCAACCACTGAGACGCATATTAATGCTGTCTGCATCAATCCAATACGCATTTTCTGTGAATTGACGCCCCAGTAATTGTTGCACCCTTTGAAAGCGTAATGCACCACTATCAGCAACAGGTAAATTCAAACGAATGTTATTGTTATGTTCTAGCACAAAACGTATATCAAAATGAGTAAGGGCTAAACGACGCACAATTTCTTCGATATGGCCGAATTCCGTGCCTGGTTTTTTTAAGAATTTTCGGCGTGCAGGAACATTAAAAAATAAATCCTGTACTCGAATCTGTGTGCCACGCGATGCTGCTACAGCTTGAATTTCTTGGTGTTGAAATGCAGTGCCATTCACTTCAACCTGATAACCAACACCATCGTCTACTTGGCTACTGGTCAAGGTTAAACGCGAAACCGCTGCTATCGATGCTAATGCTTCACCACGGAAACCCAAACTCACAATCGCATGTAAATCTTCTGCGGTTTGAATCTTACTGGTCGCATGACGCATCACTGCCAAAGATAAATCATCAGGATGAATACCACGACCATTGTCGATAATTTCAATCAGCGTACTGCCGCCTTGTTCAACCCGAATAATCAGTTCTGTTGCGCCTGCATCAATTGAGTTTTCCAACAGCTCTTTGACTACAGAAGCTGGGCGTTCAATTACTTCACCCGCAGCAATCTGGTTGGCAAGTGCAGGATCTAAGGTATGAATGCGGCGTACAGAAACTTCATCACGCATGTTGAAATGCCTGCTCAAGTGCTTTATAGAGCATTTCATCTTGAAAGTTTAATGTGGCATGACGGGATAACTCGTCTTCAGACTTTAAAATTTCAATAGTGAAATCGGCAGCCGGAATTTCTTCACCACCTTTACTTGGCCATTCAAATAAGAATAAAGCGTTAGGTGTATCCAAATAATCGCGAATACCCATTAACTCAAGTTCATAAGGATCATTGAGGCGATACAAATCAAAATGAAATACTTGCTTATTCTGAATGCTATATGGTTCCACCAAAGTATACGTTGGACTTTTTACTGAACCTTCATGCCCAAGTTGTTGTAACAAATAACGGGTAAATGTCGTTTTCCCTGCACCTAAATCGCCAATTAAATAAATTACACCCTCAGTAAAATGTTGTGCAACCACACGCGCAAGTTGCTGGGTATCTGCTTCAGAGTTTAGGGGCAAATGAAATGAATACGACATATGACTCACAGCATGATTCAAAAGTGGAATTATGATAGCATCGCCACGCTCTTAATACCTATGCCATGCATACGAAATGTGCATTTTTAATACAGTGCATGGTATACCCTAACCTGTTGTGATTGATGACTTATGACTGCGCATGACTTTGTTCCTCCCATGATTCGTGGTGTAACTGCAAGCAAACTGTTCTTACCTGCTTTACAACCTGCGCCACAGCGTTTGTATGATTATCTCTGCCAACAGTTTGCACATATTTCAGCACAAGAGTGGCAACAACGTTTTCAAGACCAACTAATTTATGCAGCCGACGGTACGATTCTAAGCCTAGATAGCCAATATCTTGCCAATCAACATATTTATTACTATCGTTTTTTAGCACATGAAATTCATGTTCCGTTTCAACATGATATTTTGCATGAAACTGATGATTTATATATCATCGATAAACCACATTTTCTAACCATGAGCCCTACAGGTCAGTATGTGCAGGAAACCTTATTGGTTCGCTTAAAAAACCAAACAGGCAATGCGGATTTAACCCCGATTCATCGTTTAGACCGTGAAACTGCTGGACTGGTTTTATTTTCCAAACGACCAGAAACGCGTGGTATTTACCAACAAATGTTTGCTAATCGCAAGGTTAAAAAGACTTATCATGCGATTGCAGCTTATCATTCCACCCTTGAATTCCCACGTACCGTTTGTTTAAGAATGGACAAAGGGCATCCCTTTTACACCATGCAAATTGTAGAAGGCGAACCAAACAGTGAAACTCAGATTGATATTTTGGAACACAATTCTCAATGGGCCAAATATCTGCTAAAACCCGAAACAGGAAAACAGCATCAGTTACGAGTTCACCTGAATCATTTAGGCATTGCCATTCAAAATGACCCTTTTTACCCAACCGTTCAGCATAAATCTGATGATGATTTCTCCAACCCATTACAGTTGTTAGCCAAACAAATTCAATTTATAGATCCTGTCACAGGAGAATCTATGGACTTTTCATCTAATTTTGAACTGACACTGTAGTTTGTTTGTCATTACAAAAAAGTGAAGTTTTCAATTCAAAAATATTGAAATTACAATAAAATTGATTAAAATGAAGGCTAAAAGTTCAATCTTCAAATTTATAAAAATCATGAGAAAAACCGAAGTTTATCAAATTCGTCTCGATTCACAGGAAAAGAAACAGGCTTTTGCTGTCTTTAAACAATTGGGGATTACGCCAGCTCAAGCTGTGCGGCTCTTTTTCAAACAAGTTGTACTGACAAAGTCCATCCCCTTTTCTATTGAAAATCAGAATATCAATTTAGAGCAATTGATTAAATTAAGACGGCTTAAACAAGAGCAGAAAACCACTACTGTTACACATGAAAGTGATGACACAATAAACAGCGTTCAACCTAGCGATGAATTTCTTATGGATGATGACCATCTAGACTTATTTGAAGAACTTAACGCGATCTTGGGTGAAAGTGATAAAAATTAACCATGTTGCATTTTTATACATTATTTCAATTTTTTCATTTAAAAACTTAGGTATGCTTCATGCAAGGACAATAAAAAATGCATGGAGCAATCAATGATTGTAAAAAAAGCCACATTAGATGACCTCAATCAACTTGCAGTTTTATTTGATGAATACCGTCAATTTTATGGTGCTTCTTCTAATTTAAATCTTTCCCAACAATTTTTAAAACAACGTTTCGAAAACCAAGAAAGTGTCATTTTTATTCATGTCAAAGATCATGTATTTACAGGTTTTATTTTGCTCTATTTAGGTTTTTCTTCTGTCGCCTGTTCAACCTACTATATTTTGGACGATGTCTATGTAACTCCCCAATTTCGTCGTCAAGGCTCAGCCAAACAACTGATTGATACTGCAATTATGTTTGCACGACATGAAAATGCGCTTCGTATTAGCTTAGAAACGCAAAAAAACAATCGTGAATCTCATCGACTATATGAAGCTATGGGCTTTATTGCTGACAACGAGTTTAGAACCTACCACTGCTTTTTTAAATAGTTTCTCGGGTACGGGCTAACGCTATCTGCTCAGGTGTCAAATAGATCCATTCGCCTTCTTTTAGCTCAGGGCAATGCAATGCACCGATTTGTACGCGATGTAATTGTTCAACTTTATTCCCAACCGCAGCCAGCATTCTTTTTACTTGATGATAAACACCTTGATGAATCGTCATTTGCAACTCACACGCTGCCAATTGCTGTACATCTGTAGCCGCAAAAGTACCTTGTTCATTGCGTAATTCAACACCCTGTTCAAGTTGCTCAATCTGTTCAGCGGAAATAGGATCGGCAGTTTGCATACGATAAACTTTGCCCACATGCTTTTTGGGATGGGTTAATGCTTGAAGAAATTGACCGTCATCCGTAAGCAGCAATAAGCCAGTCGTATCCTGATCTAAACGCCCAACGCATTGTAATCCTCGATTCAACAGCACATCATCAAACAAGTCGAATACACTAAAATGATGCGTCGCTTGATGAGAACATTCATAGCCCGCGGGTTTATTTAGGGCAATATAAACGTTTTCTCGATATTGATAGTGCTTTCCATACACCTCGAAAACTAAGTTATCCAAATTTAACTTCTGCTTAGGGTTTTGCATAATGTCTTGATCAATGCAAACAGCCCCAGATTTAATCAATTGTTGGCAATGCTTACGCGAACCAAAACCTTGAGATTGCAACATTTTTTCCAAATACATAATGTAAGACCTTACAATAGACTGCCGCATTTTAAACAATTTTCGACTTTTCCGCTGATTTTCTCGATGTGATAGGCAAAAAATCGCTACAATAGTTGCATTTTCACACATTCTCCCTGCATCTTATGCCTAATTTAGATCTAAATTTGCTTGTACTACTGGTTTTATTGGCTTGTGGTATTTTCAGTCATAACAATGCGGTCACCATTGCTGCTGCTGTACTGATTGTCTTCAAAATCACCCCCCTAAGTGAGTTTTTCCCGCTATTACAGCAACATGGTTTAAATATTGGTATTGTCATTTTAACCATCGGCGTTTTAACCCCAATTGCCAGCGGCAAAATTCCCGGCGAAGCTATTCTTAAATCCTTTTTAAGCTGGAAGTCATTACTTGCGATTGCGATTGGTCTTTTTGTCGCCTGGTTAGGTGGCCGCGGTGTAAAACTAATGACTCATCAACCAAATGTGGTCGCAGGATTGCTCATTGGAACCGTTGCTGGGGTTGCCGTATTACGCGGGGTGCCCGTTGGCCCTTTAATTGCCGCAGGCGTACTGTCATTATTTATAGGACAATCTTAGTCCAATTCAATTTTGTGTGATGATGCAATCTATAAATTGCACCATCACAGCAAACTGCATCAATTTGATTAAGACAAATAATATTGATGACGCTTCTGTGAAAATTTATCCAATTGCTTCAAGAAGCCTTCAAAATAAGTTTTCTCTTTTTCATCCGTTCGATACCCTGCATATAAAGTACGGCGTAGACCTTTTGCAGACACACAATCCAAACGGCGTGACGTTACCCAACCTTTTTGCTCATATTCATTTACAACCCAATCAGGCAATGCAGCAATGCCGCGCCCACTTGCGACCAATTGAATCAGCATCTGAGTTAAATCCGTGGTA
Source organism: Acinetobacter tibetensis (assembly GCF_023824315.1). Lineage (NCBI taxonomy): Bacteria > Pseudomonadati > Pseudomonadota > Gammaproteobacteria > Moraxellales > Moraxellaceae > Acinetobacter > Acinetobacter tibetensis. The sequence goes on from NZ_CP098732.1 coordinate 1,982,431, forward strand.
CGAATCTGTTTAGGTAGAATGTTCGCTGGAATGAACAGCTTTGACATAATATCTAAGCGATGTTTATCGACTGGATAAGTAATTAGGGTTTCTTCAGCCAAATCCTGTACTGTAATCTTTTCGGCACGCACCAAAGGGTGTGTATTGGATAATACTAAACGCGATTCGTATTCAAAGATTGGAAAATAATCCACGCCTTTCAAAGCAATTGGATCTGCAGTAATAAGCAAATCAAACTCGCCATTTTGCAACAATTCATGCGGATTGGCTTCGAAACCAGAAGCAAAATCTAAATCGACATCTGGATATTGTTGGCGATATTGATTTAAAAGAGGCATTAACCAATCAAAACAGCTATGACATTCTGAGGAAAAAATAATACGTCCTGTCTGACCATGTACAATTCGCGTAATGTCGGTTTGCGCAATTTGAATTTGTGGTAAAACATCATCGGCAAGCTTCAGCAAACGTTGTCCAACATTGGAAAATGATACTGGGCGACTACGGCGATTGACCACTTCTACCCCGTACCAATGATCTAACTCTTTTAACTGATGCGAAATAGCAGAAGGCGTCAAACATAAATCATTGGCTGCTGCAACCAAAGAGCCATGTTCACGAAGTGCAAGTAATGTTTTTAGATGTCGAATTTCAAGCATGTTTATTATCAGTCCGCAAAGATCAAAAGCTAAAATATCAGCGCAATAGTTTAAATCGGCTTAAATGCCGCAAACTGAGCGAGCAACAGAATAAGAGATTATTGATGTGATTTAATGTAAAATCACAAAATGAATTTGACTCATTCTAACATAAGATTAATTAATATATTTCACCTTAAATACAATTTCAGTATTTGTTTATCTAAAGAAATTTATAATATTTTCCTAAATCCATATTAAAAAAATCCATCTTCTGCTTTGTGATATTTATTTCTTAATAAAACACTTAATATTTCGACTAATTTGCATAGAGTATTTTATTTCAATATCTCATTATATACATGATTATATTAGGTAATTAAAAATATTAAACTTACACACACCTAAATTTAATCTATTCATCAACTGCATGAATTCCGAGTAAACGACTTAACATTATTCACTCATTTCACCTATAATTAGCTCTTTCTCCCCCTCCCAATATTCCGATTAAAAATGATATCTCCGAGTTTAAATACGGCGACTGATCCTACGCCATCCTATCGCCTATTTTGGGTCATTCTGGCACTCGCCTTAGGTGGCTTTTGTATTGGTACAACAGAATTTGTCGCGATGGGGCTTATTCAAGAAATTTCACATAATTTGAATGTAAGTATTCCTGTAGCAGGTCATTTTATTAGTGCCTACGCCTTAGGCGTTACTATCGGTGCTCCAATTATTGCAATCTTAGCGGCCAAAGTACCAAGAAAAACCCTACTGATTGGACTTATGCTCTTTTATGGTATTGCCAATGCTATCACAGCATTTGCCAATCATTATGAGAGCATGTTGCTGTCACGTTTTATTGCAGGGTTGCCTCACGGTGCTTATTTCGGTATTGCAGCCTTGGTTGTGGCTGACTTCGCAGGCAAACAAAAACGTGCTTCTGCGGTTGCCAAACTCATGATGGGTTTAAATGTAGCAACGGTTATTGGTGTGCCTTTTGCAACATGGTTGGGACAACATTATGGTTGGCGGTCTGGGTTTGAATTTTCGGCTTCAATTGCATTTTTTACCGTCATTGCGATTTGTTTTTTCCTGCCAAAAATTCAACTCGACCATACAGCTAGTATTCAAAATGAACTTCGCGGGCTTAAAAATACGCAAATGTGGCTAACTTTAGCTGTCGGCGCTATTGGTTTTGGCGGTCTTTTCTCGGTGTATAGTTACGTTTCACCCATTTTGACTGAATATACACACGCCAATATTGAAATCGTACCGTTTGCACTTGCAAGTATTGGTTTGGGTTTGGTACTTGGTGGTTTAGTTGCAGGGCATTTCGCCGATAGAAACTTGAATAAAGCAATTATTTGGGTCCTCCTTTCAAATGCAGGCTCTTATATTATTTGTGCACTCGCCATTGGAAATCTCTATACCGCGTTTGCTGCATTATTCTTAGTCAGCTTTAGTATTGCAGGTTTAGGACCATTGCTACAAACCCGTCTCATGGATGTTGCGGGGAATGCTCAAAGTTTGGCAGCTTCTCTCAATCATTCAGCATTTAACATCGCCAATGCTTTTGGTGCTTTCCTAGGTGGTTGGTTAATTAGCCAAAACTTGGGTTGGCTCGCACCCATTTGGGTTGGCACACTACTCAGTTTTGGTGGTTTAATCATTTTATTTTTTGCTTTTCAGCATGAGAAAAATAATCTAGTCGTTTCAGCATGTCATGAATCTATCTAACACAATGCCTAGACGTGGGCATATGTGAAATAAGCAATGAAAGTGCTTTCTGCTTTCATTGCTTTACCCATCGCTTAACTCTCAATTCTTTAAATATTATTCAGGTAACTTCTTACCACAATGTGGACAATAGGCATATTGTTCACGTTCCTGTTTTAAAGATTCCTCTTTTTGCTCTCGAATCAATTGCAAAATAATATCTTGGGTCTGCTCCTGAGTAAGTCCTACTTCTTTACGTATTTCCTCAATCTTTTCTTTTTCTAGAATAAAATCAATATCACTGTTTTGAATCAATTCTCGAAATCTAAGTTCCAATTCTTGTTTTCGTAATTCAAGCTCATTTGCCAAACCATTGGCTAAAATACCTGCGGGCAAAGCTGCCAATCCGACACCTAAAATGGTAATCAGTGCCCCTAAAAAACGTCCAAGCGGCGTTACAGGTGTTACATCACCATAACCCACCGTGGTTAAGGTCACGACCGCCCACCACATCGATGCTGGTATTGAACTAAAGACATCGGGTTGTACCCGACTTTCGATCAAATATACACCTGCCGCAGCCATAATAATCATAATCACCAAGATAAAAATGACGGCTTGGAATGAACCTTTTTCGCGTTCAATGACACGTAATAAAATTTGCAATGAAACAAAATATCGAGTCAGTTTTAATAAGCGGAGTAAGCGTACAATTCGAAGGAAACGTAGGTCGAAATGAACAAAGAAATTGAGATAAGCAGGTAAAATAGCCAGTAAATCGATAATCGCCCCGCCACTTTTAACCCAATGTAAACGATTTTTCCAAGCCGATTCAAAACTGTCTGACTCTGCAACTGACCAAAAACGTAAAATGTATTCTACGGTAAAAATAAAAATTGAAAAAAGTTCAAAATAATAAAAAAAAGTTTCGTAACGTACATAATATTGGTGTACTGACTCAAGTAATACCGCAGCAGCATTACTCATAATGAGTCCTATCAGAAAATAATTAAGCCCACGACTTAAGCGGGTTTCATAATCTTCATTGTGCAAATTGTTATAGACAAACTTGCGTAGCGTATACCATGCCGTAAATTTCATTGCTGTTCTAAGTTATTCTTATCGCTTATAAATCAGTGTATATGAACTTTAATTTAAAGTAAGCAAGAATTACCCCTGCCTACTCCTTTTCCGGATTTAAGTTTTATTCAATATAAAGTAACGCTAAACGCACTTGGTCATAGCCCATACGTGGATTGGTTGCTTCCACAATTGGGCGTAATTTAATGGCACCATCATCTGCAAAATGATCTGGGCTTTGGCGTTTTTGCAAACGTTTATAAATCTTACGGACTTCCTCTACAATCTCTTCCCCTGGATGCGCAACAGAAATATCTAAGCCTTGTTCTTTATGCAACCGTCCCAAATGATTAATAATGGTGGCAGGCGTGAGTCCACGTTCCGTTGCAATATCTTCAATCTCATAGCCAGATTCGAATAGTTCACGAGTTTCATCTAAAGTTGCCGAAGCATAGTTTTGTTTACCTGCATTTCGAGCAATTTTTTTCTCATTCCGCTCAATTTCAACGTCATTCAGCGTTCCGCCACAGTGGCGAATAAAAGCTTTATGTTGCACGGTTAAATCGGTTTCAGCAAAATTTGTTTCAGCTTCGGCAGATAGCTCCTGAAAACGGCGATCTGCTTTAATCGCAAGACTATCTAATTCTAAGGCTTGCATATTAAAACCCAGCAGTTTTAGACCATTTAATGATTTTAACCTTGATAATGCGACATAACCTTGTCCTTTTTCAAAGGTATGACTTAAGTTTATTTCTGCCGCCGCCAAGGTCATACCTTGGGATTTATGAATGGTGATTGCCCATGCCAGACGCAGTGGAATTTGCTGCAAACTGGCAATACTCTTCCCCGCTTCGTTATCCACTGACCATGTTTCTGGCTCAACCAATAAGACTGAACCATCAGTGAGTTTCACTTTTGGCAAAATGCCATGATCATCATCTTCTTCAAAACCAATGACTTCTCCTAAACTGCCATTGATATAACCCATGTCAAAGTTATTTTTTACAAACATCACTTTGGCATTTTTCTTCAATGTTAATGCTTCAGGCGCACGTACAGAGGATTTCAAGGTTTCAATTAATTTATCATTACCATCACAGACTGCCATAAATTCATGACCTTTCTGCTCAATGGCATTTAAATGTTGAAAATTAATCGAATCAACGTCCATATTATGGGTGTATAAACGTGTGAAAGTCTCACCAATATCTTGTGAACGCGTTTGTTCTAATACACGTATATGTTCCGAAGTAATACTCTGACTACGAATTGCATTCAAAATATCATTAAGATAATCATTACCTTGACGATGCTGCTCGGTCAGATAGCAAACACGGAACTTGGCTTCAACCCACGCCTCAGACATAAAGCAGAATTTATCCCGATTTAGCTCTTCTTTTTTCCCAACGGGTGGCAACTGAAAAAAGTCACCTGCAACAATCACCTGAATGCCACCAAAAGCGTCCTCACTTTCTTTGAAGTATTTTAAAACTTGATTGACCAAATTCAGTTGTTTTGCGTGCAACATCGAAATTTCATCAATAATTAATACCTGTGCATTTTCTAAATGTTCTTTGAGGTATTTGCGCTCTTTCATACGCTTAAGATCATCATCACTTAAGCTATCTTTAATACCGATACCTGCCCAAGTATGAATGGTCATGCCATTCATATGCGTTGCAGCAATACCTGTAGAAGCCGTAATCGCAACAGGTACCTTACGCGCTTTCAAATAATTGATGTACTGATTTAAAGTATAAGTTTTTCCTGCACCAGCCGAACCTGTAAGGAAGACATTTTCGCCAGCTTTGAGGAGCTTAAGTGCAGTTTCTTGTTTCATATGACCGATAACCAATAAATAACGGCTATAGCCTAACGAGTTTTGCGTTAAAAGTTAAGTCTGAGAAGAAACACACTCGTTTTTTCGTACATCAAATGATTAAATAACAAAAGCTTATCAATGAATTAAAAAAAAGAACCAAAATAGTTTTTGTTAATTGGTTAAATCATATGAAGTCTATTTCTGTGATGGTGAAAAATGTTCGTTAAACCATTGAATAAATTGTTCCGCAATCGTCACCAACAATTGCTCCGCTTTTTGATTATTTGGATATTCTAATTGATCAAATAGCAATTTCCCTGCCTGAATATGGCAACCCAGCGTTAAAGACTGCGCGTAATGTGGCGAAGACATATGAAAAGCGACATATTCTCCCTGCATAATTCGTTCCGCATAACTCATCGCCAAGCAATGATGAAATACATTCGATTCTTCAATAATACGTTCAATTTGATGCAATTCCTCAAAACTCCAACCTGAATATTGCAAAATGGTTTGAGGGGATACCGCATTCCATGTATTCACAGCAAAATTCTGTTTTAAACGCGCTAAAATTTCATCTTTATGTAACTGCCGATGCCACTCTACAGCGTGGTGAAACAGACCTAGCCATGTACTATTTTTGGCAATTTCACGGTTTTCATTAAAACAATAAATCAAATAATCTCGAACATAGGCATCAAATACAGACACTCTCAAATTCTGATATCTTAAATAAAATAAAGCCCTAAACTCATTCACAGGGACATGATGCCGACGTAAGGTACGATAAAACCCCCGATTTTGGTGCGTACTTGGATGCACATAATTCAATAACTCATGGGGTAAATCTTGCACAATATGATGTAAATGCAACATATATGCCTGCATGACGCGGCTAATTTTCTTATAGACCTGCTTCACTATGGTTTCATTCTTATTGGCAACATTACGCAGTAAATTCATCCATTCATCCAAATATAAAATAGATGGACTGATGGCAATGCGCTGATCCTCAACCGTTTGCTGTTGTCCTTTCAGCACCACGCTTTGATTGTTTTGGTGCTCGAACCATTGTTCTGTGGTCGCATGAATATCACAACTTTGAATGAACATCCGCGCACAGGTATGTTGAAAATATTGCAGTGTTAATAAAATGATACAAGGATGAATTTGACTGGTATCGACAAAACTTAAAGCGGTAACGGCGATGCGCACATGACTGTGCTGGATGTGTGCACTTAACCAGTCAAGCACCATTGCATCTTGCTTAAACAACCAATTGACCGTTCTGGAATAATCAAAGATAGGTAAACGCGCGACTTTCTTTTGCCAGATCTGCGCATTGGGTTGCAAAAAATTCTGTTTGGCCAATAAATCATCTTTATGCCACAACTCCCGATTCATCAAGCGTACAAAGGACAAAACATGACTTTGCTGTAAGGCATAAGGTTGCAGTAATGCAAAATCCATTTGATGATCAAGCAGTTCATCTAAATTAAATTTTTGTTCAAACGTTAAAGTCGCTATCCGATACAGTGCAGAAGGTAAAAACTGCGCTGCACTGTGACAAAGCTCATCATAACAATCCATTAAGCCCTGCAACGGTAAAAAGTCTTCCCCATTCACAATGTGTAAAGCACAAAGCTGACTAAAATGTTGTTGTAATGCAGGATCCAAATCGGTTCCTATTTGTTTAGACTGGGCAAAACAAGCGTATTTCGCCATTCCGAGTACCATTAAACGCCGATCTAACAACTCAGCTTGAGCCATGCTCATTTGGTTTAAACATGCAATGACACGCGTAGGTCCATCCACCCACTGATAAATTTGTTTCGCAATAAGTTCACGTAATTGCTGTGCTTTATTTTTAAGAAATAATGAGTGTTGTTCATTCAATTGATCAGTCAAAAAACCGACATCATTCAAAAAGAAATCTTCAAGTAATTCAGCATGTTGATCTTGATCATTAAAATTGTATTGAATAAATGGGGTATGTTGGTTGTGGACTAATGCAAAAGAAATATGAAACATCTCGTTCATAATAAAAATGGTCTGCTTTTCTTGATCAATCCGAAACATATTTTCTGCATTCAGATTGCCCAAGATTTTCCACTGTTGATGCTGCATGGCAGTCAAATCTGGAGAAAATCCCAGAATCAATTGAGCAATTTGACGATGTTGCGGTATTAAACGCTCTTGTTCCATACACGCCCCTCATTCTACTTTTGTATAATGCCTCTTTCTATTGTAATCAAATTTTCAAAAAATTCACCCCAAGATAGAATTCATATTTTTATATTAATTTTCAGTTATATATAAGAATAAATTTTCTCATTCAATTTATATTTCATATCTAACTACCCATATTGTTTTTTGTAAAACATTTGATGGTAGGTGTTTGGTAGGTAGGTTTAAAACTGTCTTCGTTAAATACTCAAGCCACGGTGAGGGTCACCGCTTAGAACATAACAATGGTAGAAGGAATCGCACCATGGCTTTTAAAAATATTGCAGATCAAACAAACGGTTTTTACATTCCATGTGTTTCACTCTTTGGTCCAGGCTGTGCTAAAGAAATTGGAACCAAAGCACAAAATTTAGGTGCTAAAAAAGCACTGATTGTTACCGATGCAGGTTTATTTAAATTTGGTGTAGCAGACACTATTGCGAGCTATCTCAAAGATGCGGGTGTCGACAGTCACATCTTCCCGGGTGCAGAACCAAACCCAACAGATATTAATGTCCATAACGGCGTACAAGCATATAACGACCATGCATGTGACTTTATTGTTTCATTGGGTGGTGGCTCCTCACATGACTGCGCAAAAGGCGTTGGTCTGGTAACAGCAGGTGGCGGTCATATTCGTGATTATGAAGGCATTGATAAAAGCTCTGTCCCAATGACGCCTCTGATTGCAGTAAATACAACTGCTGGTACAGCATCTGAAATGACGCGCTTCTGTATTATTACCAATACAGACACGCATGTAAAAATGGCAATTGTCGATTGGCGCTGTACTCCACTGATTGCAATTGATGACCCTAAACTCATGATTGCAAAACCAGCTAGCTTAACCGCTGCTACAGGTATGGATGCATTGACCCATGCTGTAGAAGCCTATGTTTCTACTGCTGCAAATCCAATTACCGATGCATGTGCTGAAAAAGCCATTTCAATGATCAGTGAATGGTTACGCCCAGCGGTTGCGAATGGTGAAAACCTTGAAGCTCGTGATGCGATGAGTTATGCACAGTACCTTGCAGGTATGGCATTCAACAACGCCTCTTTAGGTTATGTGCATGCTATGGCACACCAATTAGGTGGTTTCTACAACCTGCCACATGGTGTATGTAATGCAGTATTACTACCACATGTTTGCGAATTTAACTTAATTGCATGCCCTGACCGTTATGCACGTATTGCAGAACTTATGGGCGTTAACACCACTGGATTTACCGTGACTGAAGCTGCCTATGCTGCGATTGATGCAATCCGTGAGTTGTCATCTTCTATCGGTATTCCATCAAGCCTAGCTGAACTCGGTGTGAAAGAGCAAGATTTAGGCATTATGTCTGAAAATGCTCAAAAAGATGCTTGTATGTTAACTAACCCACGTAAAGCTACTCATGCTCAAGTGGTTGATATTTTCAAAGCAGCATTAAAAAGTGGTGCTGAAGTTGTAGATTTTAAAGCAGCGGTGTAAGTCTCTCCAATCTCTTACTTTTTGCTTTTGGCAACCCAGTTCTGTTTGAATCGGGCATGGAATGTAACCAATGTTGACTAACCATTGGTTGCATTCTAGATTCTCAACAGAAGAAGGCACTGGGTTGCATTTTTTTATTTTACAATCAATTCAATTTGACAAATGTTCCGACATCATCAAGGATTAAACCATAATAAATCTTGATGAGTATAAAAATGACATCGCTCAAAATTCCTACCACCTATCAAGCCGATGTTCTAGGGCCAGATTATCAACAGCTTGTGCTTGAATTCCCCGATGATTATGAAGGCAAAGTCGTTGCGACTTTAGTCCGCAAAAAAAATACTCAAGCCACCACCAAAGCAATTTTGTACATTCATGGTTTTATTGATTATTTCTTTCAAACCGAAATGGCAGATCAGTTCAATCAGCAGGGTTTTGATTTTTACGCACTGGATTTACGCAAATATGGACGTTCCCGTTTAGGGCATCAACAACTCTATAATGTACGTGATTTAAGTGAATATGATGCAGAAATTAATAAAGCGTTAGAAATTATTCAAGCTGAAGGTCATGATGCTGTGTTGTTAAGCGGGCACTCAACAGGTGGACTCATTTGTACCCTATTTGCAGCCCATCACCCGCAGCATTCATTGATTAAGGGGCTATGGGCAAACAGTCCTTTTTATGATTTCAACATGAACGAGTTTGAAAAAAATAAAGCGTTACCGCAACTCAGCAAACTAGGTCGATTGCTTCCGAATCTCACTATTCCAAGCGGTTTGAATAAATGGTACGTCCCTAGCCTACATTGTCACTATCACGGTGAATGGAATTTTAACCTTGAGTGGAAACAACCAAGCTACAAGATGGTAAAACTCAGCTTTGTGCGAGCCATCTATGAAGCTCAAAAAGAGATTCACGCAGGCGTAACACTCACTATTCCCACTATAGTTATGCATTCACATCAAACCACGAACCCGAAAAAATGGGGGATTGAAGCTCAGACCAGTGACGTGATTTTAAATGTTAATGATATTCAAAAATACGCCGAGAAAATGATTGGGGATATCAGCATTCAAACCATTGAAAATGGTTTGCACGATTTGGTTTTATCCGCACCTAAAGTTCGTGAACAGGTTTATCAGCACTTATTTGCTTGGATAAAAGAGAAAGGTATCTGAATTAAAAATCCTCTCTATCCTTAAATTTCAACAGCGTTTGATGAACAGGATGTGTCTTAGGCATCAGTTCAATCAAACGCTCTACCGCATCTATTGCTTCTGGAAAATGCGCCACGTGTTTTAGTAATACATCAGTTTCGTTGGCTTTAAAAATGGCATCACTTAAACGTGACTCTAAACAATCCCGCCAAGCACATAAAAATGGACTTTCGGTTTTCGCCAAGAATACGCCTGTATACAGCTTTAATGCAGTTTCCAAATATCCAGCGTCTAAAGCTTGCTCTGCCTGTAAAAAATCCGCATCGACATTGACCAACAAACGGTAAGGTCTTGAGCCTAACATGCCTCCCAAAATATCACGAAGTTGTGACATTTCTGCCTTTAGTGTTCCCACACTGACCTTACGCTCCCCATAAAGTGCTTGATGCAAAGTATCTAAGGTTAGCCCTTGAGGACACAAAGCCAGAATCGCCAGAATCTCAATTTGACGTGGAGTCAGTACTAACGTCTTGCCATTGAACAAAATTTGCGGCACAGCAAATGCACGAATAAATAACTGTTGCTTTTGATGTTCCAATAAGGCGGATTGAATAATCGAGGCACAACGCTCAGCAGCTAAAAGCCCCAAACTATTGTGGTTTTTCCATGTGGTCGATAAATCAATGACCCCTAGGACTTGCTTTGAATAAGGGTCAATTATTGGTGCCGCATAACACACCCAATCTTGTATTGAAGTCATGTAATGCTCATTAGAGAACACACAACTCGATTGCTGGGTTTTTAACGACAATGCTAATGCATTGGTACCAACCAACTCTTCTCGCCACTGCCCGCCTTCAACAAAGTGTACACTTTCAGCCGCACTCTGCATTTGATGGCTTGATGCCGACCACACAATGGTACTGCCGATATCACCCACTGCAATCACCATGGAAGATTGCTGGGCAATATGTTTGAGATCTTCAGTGCAAAGTTGTAAGGCATGCTCTAAGGCGCCGTTTAAACCACGACGATGCTGATGATTAATTGGCGCTGCCATACGGTCCTTAGGAATCGCTGCCGAGGCTGAACGCTGCCATGAGCTTGCAATACTTTGCCCTAATTGTTCTGCATGTAACGGCGAAAGGCTACTACTTTGGCGGAACTGATCAATCCGTTGTCTTTTTTCTACTAATGTTTGCTTATTCATCATTGCTTTCTCTCAACAACTAATGATTCGACGTCCTGTACTTAACTGTTTTTGTAAGCATTTGTCGTCCTGTTGTAAACCTTCAACTTTCCAACCTTTCTCCAACCTTATGCTAGTTATGCTAAACAAATAATGTACTGATGTACCTTATACCAAAGCTGTAGAAGCTGAGATAAACAACAAGCAAAGGAAATTATATATGCGTTACGTCGATCCTAATCAACCTGGTTCTAAGGTTCAATTTAAAGCACAATACGAAAACTTTATTGGTGGACAATGGGTACCACCTGTTAAAGGAGAATACTTCGAAAACATCTCGCCTGTCGATGGCAAAGTATTCACCAAAATTCCTCGCTCAACGGTTGAAGATATCGAACTTGCGCTTGATGCAGCGCACAAAGCTAAGGCTCAATGGAACAAATCCTCTCCTACAACGCGTTCAAATCTGTTACTTAAAATTGCAGATCGTTTAGAACAAAATCTTGAATTACTGGCTGTTGCAGAAACTTGGGACAATGGTAAACCTGTCCGTGAAACACTTGCGGCTGACATTCCTCTAGCAATTGATCACTTCCGTTATTTTGCAGGTTGTATTCGTGCACAAGAAGGCGGAATTTCTGAGATTGATGAAGATACAATTGCTTACCATTTCCATGAACCATTGGGTGTAGTGGGTCAAATTATCCCATGGAACTTCCCAATTCTTATGGCGGCATGGAAACTTGCTCCAGCATTGGCAGCAGGCAACTGTATTGTTCTTAAGCCGGCTGAACAAACCCCTGTCGGTATTTTATTGGTTGCTGAATTAATTCAAGACCTACTACCAGAAGGTATTTTGAATATCGTTAATGGTTTTGGTGCCGAAGTAGGTCGTCCGCTTGCAACTAGCCCACGTATTGCAAAAATTGCATTCACAGGTTCTACGCAAGTAGGTCAGTTGATTATGCAATATGCGACTGAAAACATTATTCCTGTAACGTTGGAACTTGGTGGTAAATCTCCAAACATTTTCTTTGAAGATGTGATGGATCGTGAAGATGACTACCTAGACAAAGCACTTGAAGGTTTTGCAATGTTTGCCTTGAACCAAGGCGAAGTTTGTACGTGCCCTTCACGTGCTCTCGTTCAAGAAAGCATTGCAGACAAATTCCTCGAAAAAGCCATTGAACGTGTTAAGCGTATTAAAACAGGTCACCCTTTAGACACAGAAACCATGATTGGTGCTCAGGCATCTCAAGAGCAGCAAGACAAAATCTTGGGTTGTATTGCAACAGGTCGTGGCGAAGGTGCGGAAGTTCTGACTGGTGGTGGTGCTCGTCACGAAGTTGGTAGTGGTTTCTACATTGAACCAACCATCTTCAAAGGCAACAACAGCATGAAAGTTTTCCAAGAAGAAATTTTTGGACCAGTATTGTCTGTAACAACCTTCAAAGACTTTGATGATGCCATCAAAATTGCCAATGACACCATTTATGGTTTAGGTGCAGGCGTTTGGTCGCGTTCGGCGCATACTTCTTACCGCGCTGGCCGTGCGATTGAAGCTGGTCGCGTATGGACCAACTGCTACCACATTTACCCTGCGCACGCGGCATTCGGTGGTTACAAAAAATCAGGTATTGGTCGTGAGAACCACAAAATGATGCTTGATCATTACCAACAAACTAAAAACTTGTTAGTGAGCTATTCGACTAAGCCTGCTGGTTTCTTCTAATTCTCATATAAGACCTATTTCCTTTGCAAGAAAACTGAAAACAGCGAACCAAGGTTCGCTGTTTTCATATTCGAATCTGCTATTAACTATTTTACCCACAAGTAAGTGATAACAATCTTTTGATTTGATTCAAATTTAGGTTGTTCTTTAAATAAAATCATCAAACAAAAATCAGCCCTATTCCTAACTAGCCAAATCCATCTAATTCCTCTCTAACCACCAGTATTGTAAATAACTCAGCAAAGCTTGGGGCGTACTGTGCCAACTGGTTGGTGCGATTAGCCTTGCGCGTGGCATGGCAGATGAAACTATACAAAAACAAGTGATCGAATCCAGCAAGGCATTTTTAAAAGCGAGCCTTGCTGTTTAAATTTTATTACTTACGCAACTTTATTATTTTGGTATATATTCAAAACCATTTCGTTTATTCATCACAATTCAAAGCGTATGAAAACAACAGCTCCCGATTTTCCTGAAACCATTTATGCGATTCAACATCTTGCTTTTGAAGACCTTGGTGCTCTAGAAGATACTTTTTACCAACTTGGCTTTCGTGTGAGATACGTAGAGGCAGGTGTTGATGACCTGCGTAAAGCGCTTGAACATGAAGGCCTTACCGTTATTTTAGGCGGCCCAATTGGGGTCTATGAAACGGAAGATTACCCATTTTTAATACAAGAAATTGAACTATTACAACAGCGCTTAGCACGTAATTTACCAACGCTCGGCATTTGTTTAGGTGCACAACTGATTGCTCATGCATTAGGTGCCAAAGTCTATGCTGGCGCACAAAAAGAAATAGGCTGGAGCACTTTAGAAATCAAACCTGTCGCTCAGAATCCTCTTGCGAGCCTCACCAATACGCAAGTTTTACATTGGCATGGTGATACTTTTGATTTACCGCAAAATGCAGAACTTCTGGCAAGTTCTGCACTATATCCAAATCAAGCATTTAAAATAGGTAACAATATTCTGGCACTACAATTTCATGTTGAAGTTGCTGCGGATGCAATGGAAAAATGGCTGATTGGTCATACCTGCGAATTACGCAATGCAAAAATTGACATTCCAAGCCTACGTGCGGATAACCAACGTTTTGCACCCACTTTAGAACAAAATGCACCGCAAGTGCTTGAGTTTTTTATGCAACATATTGAGTAAAACTGTTAGATCAAATCGATCCTCTATTACTCCAAGAATTAACGGACATAAAAAAGGCACTCAATGCGAGTGCCTTTTACTTTCCCGAAGAAATCGTGGGGAGATTATTTCTTCGCAGGAACTGATGCTTCGGTGGTGATGTTTACCGTGATTTTATCACCTACATTTGGTACGTACGCACCGACACCAAATGCAGAACGGTCAAATGAAGTTGTTGCATTAAAACCAATTGATTGAAGCTTCGTCATTGGATGTTCACCCTGTTTGTTCAATACTGCATCAAGCACAACAGGTTTAGTCACATCTTTAACTGTTAAGTTACCTATGATTTTATATTTATTGCGACCTAAAGCCTCAACTTTAGTACTTTTAAACGTGATGTTTGGGTAATTGATTGCATCAAAGAATTCCGCTTTTTTCAAATGCTCATCTAATGCAGCCACATTGGTATTTAAACTTGCCAATGGAATAGTCACATTCACTGAAGAATTCGCAGGCTTGTCATTATCTATATTAATTGTGCCTTGAATATTACTAAAGTTTGCAGATGGTGTAGAAAAACCAAAGTGGCTCCAAGAAAATACGGTTGCCGTGTGTGTTGGATCAATTTGATATGCAACAGGTTTTGCCATAGAGAATGTTGCAACTGAAGCAACGGCCAAACCCAAAGTTAATGTTTTTAAGTTCATGTGATTGTATCTCGTTTCAGAATGATTATTAGTGTATACCTTTCAAATTATAATTCACTGTTATGAATAAGACGATATGTTTCAAATTTAGAACAGTTTAAAGGATTAATATTAATATGAATTTTAGTAGAACGATTGCAACAGATTACACATTAAATTAATCATTTGTATTTCATTTCAGCATCTTTCAAATAACCGTTAGTCTACCTACTTCGGAATATGCAACCTAAGAATTTTAGCCGTGAGATCCATTTCAGGCTTAGTTTTATCTGCTTTTATTGTTGTGATTTAGAAATCTTATAACCATAAAAAACGCCCCTTATTAGAGGCGTTTTTTAGAAATGACCGATTAAGCTGTTAATTCTTTTACTGCATTTACAACTGCTTCAGTCGTAATACCAAAGAACTGGAACAAGTCTTTCGCAGGTGCAGATTCACCATAAGTCGTCATACCAATTACACGACCATCAAGACCTACGAACTTCCACCAGTAATCAACATGCGCAGCTTCCACTGCAACACGTGCACGGATGTGAGCTGGTAATACAGCTTCACGGTAAGCAGCATCTTGCTTCACAAATTCTTCAGCACATGGCATAGAAACCACACGTACGCCTTCTAATTGTGCATAGGCTTCCATCGCTAATGACACTTCAGAACCGGTTGCAATAATAATTGCTTTTAATTCGCCTTTTTCTTCAGCAAGCACATAACCACCTTTTGCCACGTTCTCAATTTGTGCTTGAGTACGCGTTTGGAATGGTAAGTTTTGACGAGAGAAGATTAACGCAGAAGGACCATCTTTACGTACAAGAGCAGATTTCCAAGACACCGCTGCTTCAACTGTGTCACATGGACGCCATGTATTTAGGTTTGGTGTACCACGTAAAGATGCAATTTGTTCAACTGGTTGGTGTGTAGGACCATCTTCACCTAAACCAATAGAGTCATGTGTATAAACATGAATGACACGTTGTTTCATCAGTGCAGACATACGGACTGCATTACGTGCATATTCCATAAACATCAGGAATGTTGCAACGTAAGGAATAAAACCACCGTGCAATGCAACGCCATTTGCCATTGCAGTCATACCAAACTCACGTACGCCATAGTGTACATAGTTACCCGCTGGGTTATCTTGAACGCCTTGGCAACCTTTCCAAAGTGTTAAGTTAGAACCCGCTAAGTCGGCAGAACCACCCAATAATTCAGGCAATAATGGACCAAATGCTTGTAATGTATTTTGACTTGCTTTACGAGTCGCAATGGTTTCTGCTTTAGCATTAGTTTCTGCAATGAACGCATCTGCTTGAGCAATAAATTCAGCAGGTAACTCACCTTCGATACGACGTAATAATTCAGCCGCTTCTGTAGGGTACTTCGCTTGATATTGAGCAAATACCGCATTCCAAGCTGCTTCAGACTCAGCACCTTTCGCTTTTGCATCCCATGCAGCATAAACATCAGCAGGAATTTCAAATGGACCTTCTGTCCAACCTAAAGCTTCACGGGTTAATGCAATTTCATCATTGCCTAACGGTGCACCATGGCAATCTTCTTTACCTTGTTTGTTTGGAGAACCTAAACCAATAATTGTTTTACAAATAATAATCGTTGGTTTTTGCGTTTCTGCTTTTGCTTCCAAAGTTGCAGCACGCAATGCATCAGTATCGTGACCATCAACACGAAGTACTTGCCAACCATAAGATTTGAAACGTTGCTCTGTATCGTCAGAGAACCAACCTTCAACTTCACCATCAATTGAAATACCATTGTCGTCATAGTAAGCAATTAACTTACCTAGACCTAAAGTGCCTGCAAGTGAACACACTTCGTGCGAAACACCTTCCATTAAGCAGCCATCACCCAAGAAACAGTAGGTGAAGTGGTCAACAACATTCAGGTCTTCTTTGTTAAATTGAGCAGCTAAAGTTTTTTCAGCAAGCGCAAAGCCTACAGCATTGGCAATACCCTGACCCAATGGACCAGTTGTGGTTTCAATGCCAGGCGCATAACCTAATTCTGGGTGACCCGGTGTTTTAGAGTGTAGTTGACGGAATGCTTTTAAATCTTCAATTGAAAGCGCATAACCTGTTAAATGTAACAATGCATACTGAAGCATTGAACCATGACCATTTGACAATACGAAACGGTCACGGTTCGCCCATTGTGGGTTAGTCGGATTGTGATTTAAAAATTCACGCCAAACGACATCTGCAATATCTGCCATCCCCATTGGTGCACCTGGATGTCCTGAGTTGGCTTTTTGCACAGCATCCATAGCCAATACACGAATTGCATTTGCAATACGACGTTCGTTCAAAGGGGTTGTCATAGATCAGAGTCCAATTAAAACAATTTAAGAAGATGAATATCACATTCAATAGTGCGCCTATTGTCTTAAAAAAAGCGAGATGGGTAAAGCCTTATACACAATTTTTCCCTATTAATTGCTACTTATGTGGACTTGAATGAATAGAAATTTTAGGATTTTAATTTAAGCGACCAAGCAATCTTTCTTTTTTATCATTTATATCAATTGCTACACGCTGCAATACATTTCAAATTATCTTTATCTCTGTAAAAACTCAGCTTGAAATTTAAAGATGCACATCAACTCTATCTTCGCATCTTACATGGCATCCATTTCATATCAGATATTTGAAAATTAATAATAAATTTAAGCTCGTACTGGCAACCCTTCATACAAATAAAAGCATCAAGGACGCTGCACCAAATAGCGTTATAGATCTTGTCATGATCATTTTTATAAAATTGAATTTCTAACAAGAAAACCTGTATTGCATTCGCCCACATCAACATTCTGTAGTCTATTTTCTTTAAATATAAATACCCTCTCTCATCCTGCATGAGAATAAATAAAAAGCCCCAGAACAATATAAAACAAGAGGTTCTTATGAGATTAATTCCACTTTTGCCATCGCGCTATTGATGTTCACAGGCAATGTCATGACTAAAGAACAAACAACCGTAAATAACAATGCAGATAAATTGGCGGATGATCCGACCAAAGTCACCACCAAGTTAGGTGTGTCTTATGCCAATAATTTTGATTTTAACGATGATAATTATTCCTTTTCTGGCTCATATACTCTAGGTCAGGCACGCAAACTCAATGTACAGACAAACTGTGATGCCCGTGAATGGAAAATTGGTGATTCATGGCTATTCCCTGTAGGCATTGTGAATTTCAACTTTGGCAAAAGCGAGTACACCAATGGTGTGAACTAGACCAACTACAGTATTGGCACTTTTATACACCTAAGCTATTTTGGTATTCAGCCTGCTGGTATTTAAATTTTTCCAACAGCAGGTTCTACCTACAATGATGGTGAATCTCCACGCCGCACTGCCCCAAATGGAAATTGTGCAAATTTGTCAGCTTTTTCTGGCATGCCAAATGCAGAAAGTAGCTAACGATGATGGGTTTTGCCATGGGAAGCTCTGGTTCTGAAAACGTTGCAGACGAAAACTACAAAGGCTACTTTGCCAGTTTGGGTCTTGGTTATTTAGTGCAAAAGTGCCATTCATTTAATGCCATAGCCTTCATGATGGATAACAACACCCATTTGGACAGCCCCGATAAACGCTTAATTTTATCATATACTTATCAGTTTAATTGATTCGAATGACCTCACCCACCACTCACTCCAATAAATTGCTCAAAATTAGCTTTCGTTTTATCGGCATCCATTTAAACCTATTTTATCGACAAAATTGTTTCAATCCCAATAAGCAACACGCATCACAGATCTATAGAAACATGATTCAATCCTTGGATGAATTTATGGAAATTTTGTTTGTGTTCGATAAAATTTGCTTCAAATTGTTTAACTCACGTACACCAGATATTTCAAACTAAAACAATTAATCGCTGCTTTATCAGTTTTATAGATGCTTATATCAAATAAAAAGTCATTGAATTGAAATAAATTCATCCTTTTTTACACAAGTTGAGCTAGTCCTAAAGTCGAACTCGATGTAACATATTGCGTCTTTAAAATTAACTGTGATAGGACTTATGCGCGAGTACGCTGTATTTACTTCGGAATCTGTAAGCGAAGGCCATCCAGATAAAATGGCTGATCAGATCAGTGATGCTATCTTGGATGCAATCTTAAAAGAAGACCCATATGCGCGGGTTGCTTGTGAAACGCTTGTAAAAACGGGTGCTGTCGTACTTGCTGGCGAAATCACAACAACTGCAAACATTGATGTCGAAGCTATTGTACGCCAAACCGTAAACGGTATTGGCTACCACCATTCAGACTTAGGTTTTGATGGTTCGACTTGTGCAGTCATTAACATGATTGGTAAACAATCTCCTGAAATTGCTCAGGGTGTTGACCGTCAAAAGCCTGAAGATCAAGGTGCAGGTGACCAAGGTTTAATGTTTGGTTATGCAAGCCGTGAGACAGATGTGCTTATGCCTGCTCCTATTTCATACGCTCATCGCCTAATGGAAAAGCAAGCTGAGTTACGTCGTAATGGCTCACTTCCATGGTTACGTCCAGATGCAAAAAGCCAAGTAACCTTTGCTTATGAAAATGGTAAACCTGTACGTTTAGATGCAGTTGTATTATCAACACAACACGACCCTGAAATTTCACAAGCCAACTTAAAAGAAGCTGTGATTGAAGAAATCGTGAAAAAAATTATTCCTGCGGAGATGTTCCATGCAGGCACCAAGTTCCATATCAACCCAACAGGGATGTTTGTAATTGGTGGTCCAGTAGGTGACTGTGGTTTAACAGGTCGTAAAATCATTGTAGATACTTACGGTGGTATGGCGCGTCACGGTGGTGGTGCTTTCTCTGGTAAAGACCCATCTAAAGTTGACCGTTCTGCTGCATATGCTGGTCGTTATGTTGCCAAAAATATTGTGGCTGCTGGCTTAGCAGATAAATGTGAAATTCAAGTGTCTTACGCAATCGGTGTTGCTGAGCCGACTTCTATTTCAATCAATACATTTAACACTGGCAAAGTGCCTGATGAACTGATTATTCAATTGGTTCGTGAACACTTCGACCTACGCCCATACGGCATTACCCGTATGCTTGACCTGATTCAACCTATGTACAAGCAAACTGCTGCATATGGTCACTTCGGTCGCCAAGGTTCTGATACCGCATTTACTTGGGAAAAAACAGACAAAGTTGAAGCACTTAAGTCTTCTGCTAGTCTCTAATATTTTTCTAGTCTGTAAGAAAGCTCACTTCGGTGAGCTTTTTTTATGACTATTCCAAAATAATTTCTCATAACAAAATATTTCAAACGTATTTTCCATCTGAAGTTTAATTGCAAAAAACCACTCATATTTAACATAAAATAATATGTTATTAATCTTATATTTAATCTGAAATATAACGAGTAATCGCCACTTTAATTTAACCTTTTCCCTTATATTAAACCTGCCAAAGTAATTACACATCAGCATAGAAATTAGACAAAAAAGAGCATATAAATAAAAAAATAGGTTTTTGCCCTTTAAAAAATTTTGCCTATCCCTATTAAATATTTATATGTTTACAGGAGTTGTCTCGTGAAAAAGGTTGTGAAAGCAAAAAATTTAATCGCATTTCGTATTTGGTTAGAAAAATTAGGTTATTCAGTAAAAAGCCTTGCTGATGACCGTGGTTTTACTTTTAGTTTTAAAAAAGAATATGGCTTAGTCACTTGTGATTTGGCAGGAAATTCATTAGCCATGCAATTAGGCGAAGAGTTTGAAGACCATTTAAAAGCATAAAGAAATAAGAAAACCTGTAAGTCGTACACGATATTCACCGTTGATCGAGTTGCTCTTTCTATATATTTAAGCCCTACGGGGCTTTTTTTATTTGCTGCTTTAAACCATAGTCAAACAGTCATATTCGCAAACTAAAATGCAACAGATGTAATCTAACCCTCTACACCTACCACCTTCATGTTCGAAAAATCTAAATTCATTTACCTAAATTGCTTAACTAGTTTTAAACATCAACTTTTCTACAGACGAAAAAAAACAAGGCTTTAACCTTGCTTAATTCTTCCCAGTTCACTAAGTGGTGGGGGCGAAGAGACTCGAACTCTTACACCTTGCGGCGCTGGAACCTAAATCCAGTGCGTCTACCAATTTCGCCACGCCCCCATACTGGGTTTCACATAAAGTGAATATTTGGCAGAGGATCAAGGACTCGAACCTTGACGAACGGTTTTGGAGACCGTCATGCTACCATTACACCAATCCTCTGTTACCTAAACATCATCAACTGATGATTAAGTGGTGGGGGCGAAGAGACTCGAACTCTTACACCTTGCGGCGCTGGAACCTAAATCCAGTGCGTCTACCAATTTCGCCACGCCCCCGATGGCTGTGTATATTATAGAGATCACTCCCCTCTGACAAGTCCTTTTTATGAAAAAACATCTTGTTTGATTAAATATAAAACAAAAATCACTTTTATGTATTTTTCTTAAACAATTTCAGATACTAAGGCGTGTTTTATTGCACAAATATTGTCAAATCTAGCCTCTTTATGCTTTGCCAACATCTTCAAAAGAAGTGATTGAAAACCTAATAATTTCTCTGGTAGCTCAATCTGCAACCGCTGACAATGTAAATACGCCCAATCTGTATAACTTTTCGCACTTAATCTCTGCCCAGACAGCCATTCATAAAAAATAATGCCTAAAGCATAAATATCGGTTTGTATTGTTTTCACTTCACCATGAAATAATTCTGGCGCCATATAACGTGGCGTTGCATTCATTTCAGTTTTCACTTGTTGGGTCATGGATTGCACCTGCTCAAAGTCAATCAGTTTGACTTGCCCATGATATTCAACAAAATGCTCCTGTTTTAAATCAGCATGTATCCACCCTGCTTCGTGTAGCACTTGCATGACATCTAACGCACGCAATAAATGGTGCTGCATACTTGCAATCGGCAATGTATGAGCACTCACTGTAAAATATGGCACTGCATGAGGCAAAATGAGCATCTGCGCTAAGGATTGCTCTATTTCAATATCTACCGCCCTAGATGCTAGAAATGCTTTAGACACGATTTCACCAGGTAATGTAATACTGGATAGCAAAATAGATTTCATGCACTTTTGATAAAAAGCCAACTCGTGTTGAAATCCTTGTTGGTAGTCGCAATGCCCTTGCTTCATCTGCATTTTTAACCAATAAGCATTTTGCTGATCTTGAAAATAATAAAGCCTGCGTCCATATCGCAGGCTGGTAGGCTTGGTTTTTAATTCCAAACAATTTATATGATTAAAATTAGGCAGTATTAACTTGGACATGTGCTTGTCGATGCAATTGCTGATAATTTAGAAGTTCTAAGGCATGCTGAATCGTTTTCCCAATTCGGGCATGAGTTTCAATGCTCGAAATTTTGGGCCATGTGGCACGTTCACCTTCACGCTGTAACAACTTAAATAAGTGCGGACGAGGGTTTTGAAGCATATAGCTATAATGACGCAAACTATACCTGCCAATAATATTGACATCACCATAATAGCGCTGATCCACCACACCATAGCCATGATCAAGCAAACGACGTACTGAAGGTACTTTCCCTACCCGTTCACGGGTAAAATCCATCACGCCTTTGGCAATGACTTTACCTTGACGACGAATAATACGTGCTGGCCAACTCAACATGTCACGTCTGAACCGAGAAACATCATCCTGCATAAATGGCACAATATGTGGGTTAACCTGACTTGCGATACTGTAATTTAGATTATAAAGGCGTGCCATTTTCTGTTGAGGGAAATCGCTCCGTACACTACCATCTACCCAACGTGTGGTTGCCATATATGGCGTAAGTTCGCCATCATAGCGTTTACTGGTGAGCTTAACAGGTGGAAATAAAATAGGAACCGCACAGGAAGCCAATACCGCACTCCACACCAATAAATCAGGTGAAGTATAGGTATTCATAATACGTGCTTCCTGTGATGCGTCGTAAGGTGCTACCGCAACATTGATATATAACCCTGACTGTTTGAATGCTTCATCAAAAGTGACATTGCCTAAATTTTCAACGAGGAATTTTTTCAAATACTTCACATCGGCAACACCACCGTTACCTTTTAATAAATCACCTAATTTACGGAAGTGAAAAGCCTCACTAAAAAAGTTCTCGCCATTTAATATTTTCGAAATATTCTCAGGGTTTGAGACACCAAGCATAGCGGTCATAATTGCACCTGCGCTTGAACCTGACAGCACTTTAGGCATTAAATCCTGCTCAAGTAAGGCTTTACACACTCCAGTGTGGAACAAACCTAAGGTTGCACCTCCCGAAAACATCAGCGCTGGCTGCCCATAGGCTTTTTCACAATGTTTAAAGAAATCCATTTTCTCTTGATGAGAAAGACACTCACAAGCGTCCGAAGCAATAAACGCTAAGCTCGCGCTCATTTCTTCAATGTAGTCCTCAATAATGGTTTTTGTACCCACATACGTAGCAGAAAAGAGCATTGGGTGTGCAATATTGGCAATATCGTAAGTTAACCCCTCGCGTAACAAATACATTAAGTCACGCGTCCGATGCTGATAGCGATAGCGTTTTAATAACTTCAAACGATACGAAATCATTTCCGCATCAAAATAAGGGGAACAATTATCATATTTCCACTCTTGCGCCCCCGACTCTTGGTCAATTTTAAGCGCGATACTTTTCCACTCCGCGTAGCTTTCCGCATGCTCCAATTGGCGTTTTAACTTTTTTATACGATAGGCTTGGTGTGGATTCATATCCTGTATGAATTCTTGAAATAACATAGCTTCCCTCAAAACACCTGCGCTTAAATATACTGACTTAAAATCTTTATCATTCAATCTTAAAATTTGGCGAAATCGAAGCATGATTCGATTAGCATTCATTGACATAATACTATACAGTCTAAAACCAAGGCTGATGTTGGTCTTATTTGCTACTTTATCGTAATTATAAGCTGAATGACTATGGCAACCATTGAATTACCTGACACCATTTTACAATCCCTATCTCAAGTTCTTGCTCAATTACATCAAACACTTCCCACATTAAAACAAGAACCTGACTTTTCTGCTCCAGCATTTAAGTGGCAAAACCAACAACTGATTCCCATTTTCCACCCAAAAAAAATTGATTTAGACGACCTAAAAGGGATTGAACGTCAAAAAGCCAAAGTTATTCAAAATACGCTGCAATTTTTAAATGGATTACCTGCAAACGATGTATTGCTGACTGGCTCACGCGGCACAGGCAAGTCATCTATTGTTCGCGCTTTATTGAGTCAATATCAAGATCAAGGCTTGCGTTTAATAGAAATTGAACGTGATGATTTATCAGAATTACCCGAAATTCAAAAAATTATTCAGAACCGCCCTGAAAAGTTCATCGTCTATTGTGATGATTTAGCATTTAATGCTGAAGATGAAAACTACCGAAGTTTAAAAAGTGTATTAGATGGCTCATTACAGTCAGGCTCAAGTAATTTTATTATTTACGCCACCAGTAACCGTCGTCATTTACTTCCTGAATTTATGCATGAAAATACACCTGTAACACGGGTTGATGTGCCTCAATATACTGAACTACACCCGCAGGAAGCAATTGAAGAAAAGATTTCCCTGTCTGATCGCTTTGGCTTGTGGTTGTCGTTTTACCCTATGGATCAGGCACTTTACCTAGAGATCGTAGCGCACTATTTAGCAAAGTCGAATATGCCAATGTCCGATGAAACTCGCGCAGAAGCACTGAGATGGTGTCAGGCACGTGGACAACGTTCTGGGCGTGCAGCGTATCAATTCTCAAAACATTGGGTGGGTTCGCAGCAGTTAAGTCAGCTTTAAACTTCTTATAAAATCAGTTTATTTAAACAACGATGTGGAACCCTGTTTATATTTCATTCGCGAAACGTTCTTTTTTAAAATAAAAGCCCAACCCATGAGGAATGGGTTAAGTTAAATACAATAAACATTCGATTTATATAGAAATAAAACAAGGATTTCATATGAGGTGTATTATGTTAATTGTAGCAAAAATTAATATCTGGATTTTATAAATTCTAATAATTCTTTAAAAAGTTGATGCCATTCATCCGTTGGCTCCTGCGCAAGAGGATGCCAGAAAAATTGAAACTTGAGCCCACCATCATCATTACAAAAATGCGTCCAATTATCTTTTAATATTTCTGTTGTGTAGCATACAAACACATGCCAATTCGGTCCTGATTCAAATAGAGAATGCAAACCAAGATATGAATGAATATTGGTAGATGAAATCCCAGACTCTTCATAAAGCTCTCGTATAGCGGCATCCTCTAGCTTTTCATTAGCTTCAACAGTGCCTTTTACAATTTGAATGCCTGCAATAGGATGTCTAAAAACTAATATTTCAATATTTTGACTTACATGCCTAAATATGACAGGTACTACTTTTTCTATTACGGCCATACTTAAAATATTTATATAAAATTAGCTAATTATACCCTACATTTGACTTAATCGGCGTTATACAAAATATATTTAACCCGAATCGCGGATAAGAAATTAACTTGAAAAACAGGAGGACTAGAGCCATCAGTTGAGTTACCACACCAAACTCACAACGCTAGTCCTGATGTTCAATAGTACCGAATTATTCTGTGTAATTGATGATTTCTTTCTTAAATTTGAAGTAACCTACTGGAAATTCCTCAAGCAAGGCTATCACTGTTTAAGAATCCGAACGGCACAACTAAGTATCTCAGAAATCAGACGAATAAAGCTCGAAGTATTTCTGGGTTCTTAAGTGACATCTATGCCTCGTTATGTGCATCCCAATTAAATCACCGAAATAAGCCAATCATTCAAATTATAGAATCATTGACTTAAACAGGATTGGGGTTATTTATCTAAAGCGATATACATCAAAGTATCAATTTTAAAATCAAACATTAACAAATATTTATGAGCCTTTTTCCTGCTCAAAAATTTTATTATTTCCAACACACCAGATAGATCAAAAAACATGCTAAAATTCAATAATACTAGGTAAATCAATGCTTAGAACCCCTAATTTTATCCGCAATTTCTGTGGATAACCCTAGGGGTAAGTGTATTACAACTCTGTACGCTTCTGCTTACACCTATTCAGGCAGATAATCTCTATACCATTCACCACAAGATTTATATTATGAAGTCATAGAGAACAGGATGTTCCAAACCTCAAAACAACAATAATAAAGTCAGCACTAGGACGTGAGGTACGACAGGAGTTATACCGAATACTCGATACAAAAAAGCCCGACGAGATGTCGGGCTTTTTTATGGTAGTGCAATTTAATTGAGATTGATTAAATAATTTCCGCAGGATTACTTAATTCTGTCATTGGCCAGCGAGGAGTCGTCGTCACTGCCAAACCGTCTTGTTGCCCCGCTTTTAAACGCTGATAGCCTGCAAATGCGATCATGGCACCATTATCAGTACAAAGTGCAGGCTCAGCATAATAAACCTGAGCGCGAACTTTGGCTAAATCTGCTTCCAAACGTTCACGTAAACGCTTATTCGCACTTACCCCCCCCGCAATCACTAAACGTTTTAAACCTGTTTGTTTTAATGCTTTGACAGATTTTTTAACTAAAGTGTCCACAATGGCTTCTTGGAAACTCGCAGCAATATCAGCATCACGGTTTTCATCACCTAATTTTTTCATTTGTACAGATACGGCTGTCTTTAAACCACTAAATGAAAATTCCAAGCCTTGATGCAACATTGGGCGAGGGAAAGCAAATGCGTTAGGATCGCCTTGCTCTGCAAGTTTAGAAATATTTGGACCACCTGGATATGGTAACCCCATCATTTTCGCGACTTTATCAAAGGCTTCACCCGCAGCATCATCAATCGATTCACCAAGTAATTCATATTGCCCAATGCCATAAGCTGCCATTAACTGCGAATGTCCACCAGACACAAGTAATGCAACAAATGGAAACTCTGGTGGTGTTGCTGATAGCAAAGGTGCCAACATATGCCCTTCCATATGATGCACACCAATAGCAGGTTTATTTAAAGCAAAAGCCAAAGTTCGACCAAACAAAGCGCCTGTCATAAGCGCACCCATTAATCCTGGTCCACGTGTATACGCGACCGCGTCAATTTCGGATTTTTTAACACCACTGTCCGAAAGCAATTGATTTAATAATGGAATCAATTTGCGTACATGATCACGCGAAGCCAGCTCTGGTACGACGCCACCATATTCTGCATGCAGCTTAATCTGACTATACAAAACTTGACCGCGTAAGCCGTTTTCACTGTCATACAGTGCTAAACCTGTTTCATCACAAGATGTTTCTAAGCCTAAAACGATCATTAAACTGCCTATAACCTGTATCAAATCTATTGCGTGAACCATTATAGACTTGTGGTATGAGATGTAAATGAGTAAAATACTGACCTTCACTTGTGATCAGGGCAATGTCGCCCAGATCTTATCCATAACTTAATGAGGATTCTTCATGCCACAAGTTAAATTGAAAGAAGGCGAACCAGTAGACGTAGCTATCCGTCGTTTCAAACGTTCATGCGAAAAAGCGGGTGTTTTAGCTGACGTTCGTAAGCGCGAATTCTACGAGAAACCAACTCAAGAACGTAAGCGCAAAAAAGCTGCTGCTGTTAAACGCTACCAAAAGAAATTGGCGCGTGAATCAGTACGTACTACTCGCCTTTACTAAGATTAATTTGTGATTGACTGCCTGGATTAAATAATGACTACTTTAAAAAACCAAATAACTGAAGTTTTGAAAGCCACTATGCGTGCTAAAGAAATGGATAAGTTAACGGTAATTCGTGGTCTACAGGCGGCAATTAAGCAAATCGAAGTCGATGAGCGCAAAGAACTTGACGACACTCAAGTTCTTGCGGTCATTGAAAAACAAATTAAACAACGTAAAGAATCGATCAAAGCCTTTGAAGGCGCTGGTCGAGAAGATTTAGCTAGTAAGGAACAAGCCGAACTTGAGGTTTTATCTCAATTTCTACCAGAAGCTATGACTGAGGAAGAACTTGATTCCATGATTGCGCAAACGATTGCAGCGCAAGAAGCTACTAGCATGAAAGATATGGGTAAGGTGATGAATTCTCTGCGTCCGCTCATAGCCGGGCGCGCCGATCCTTCTCAAGTTTCAGCAAAAATTAAAGCAAAACTGGCTTAATCTTTCACAATATTCTTTCTTTATCGTTGAACTGCCTTAACAATAAGACAGTTCTTAGATAACAGCATTTAAGTCAAATTACACTGCACATTATATTTCTTCAAAATCATCATTTCTTTAGATGACATTACTTGTTGAATTACATCTTGCTTGGTTAAATTCCGATATTGCGCATCAAGCGAACTTCTATTCTTGTCAGCTGCTATATATAACTGATCTACATAACGCTCCATAATTCCACAATATCGCATTTGCTGTTCAGCAGTAAAATTGGTTTGCTGCGGATTAAGTTGCGCAAAGAACTGTCGAATATCCGCCTTGTAATTACGATTAATTTTATCCACCGTAACCACATAATCTTCGACACTCGCAAAAGCCGAACCACAAGAAACAGCAAGCCAAAGTGCTGCTAAAAATTGAACTTTATTCTTCATGTGAACCATTAAAAATCAAAAAATGATTGAACGCCATCATACAGCGCCAACTATAGCAAAACTAGCACCGTTTATTTTATTTGAATAAATTCAGGTTTATATTGCTTGAATGCCTCTTCGCTTGGTGCAGGAATTTCTCCCTGTGTAACCGTTCCCAATCGCAAACGAATTACATCAGGCAAATCAATACGATAAGAAAAAATAGGGCTGCCACATTCTTGACAAAAAACACGTGCTTTATTCGGACTGTGAAAATACTCTTTAAGCACTTTCACTCCACGTACTACTTCAAATAATGACTTTTGTAATGGGCTATTCCAACCAGCGAAACTGCCTTGTGCTTTTTGGCAATGCTGACAGTAACACAAAATTGATTTCTCAATTTCCCCATGATAACGGTAACTGACCGTTCCGCATAAACATTGCCCCTCTATCATTTTATCCTCCTATTATTCTTATAATTTTTAAATGCCGTATTGATGCCCTAAATTTTAAGTTGGCGTTCTTGTTGCATTTGGTCAATACGCTGTTTTAATTGCACAGACATTGCAACATTATCCTTCGCCAAACGCTGTGCATGCAATAATGACTTTATAGCACCTTCTTCCAAGCCACTCCAATATTCAACTTCAGCACGATAACGCAAAACATTAACAGCTCTTAGCTGCGAGGCAACATCTATATTCGCTGATTGTTGCAACAAATGCCACCCCGTAATATCCCGCGGGTTTTGATTCACAAAATTTTGTACCAAATTATTCACTTGTGCGGGTTGCTTTTGACGAATCAGCACTTCCGCCAATTTATAAGCCAAAGCTCGATTCTCAGGCATAACTCTTGCCGGTGATTCAATGGTCTGATAAGCATCATCTAATTTATTTTGACCAAGATAAACATCTGTTTGAATCAAAGTGAGTAAATTATGTAACTTCTTTTGTTTTTTGAGCTGATTGAGCTGTGTTTGAGCCAATACATAGTCACCCTGCTGATTATAAAAAGCCGCTAAAGCCAATTCCCCAGCAAAGCTCCCCTGTTTTGCAAGGGTCTGTAATTGCAATTCTGTCGCTTGATTAGTAACAACCAAGGTATACCATTTTAAGATTTCAAAATTTTCATCGCGCATACCACTTTTAACTTGAGGTAACTGATTCGCACGTAAACGCGCTTCACTCATACGCTCTGTAGTTAAAGGATGGGTCAACCAAAAGTCAGGTAAAAAGCTCACTTGACTGGTTGTTCGGTGCATCACCTCAAAATAGTCAGCCATGCTTTGCGGATTATAACCAGCGGCATACATGTACTGCATTCCTATCCGATCAGCTTCCCGCTCCTGATTACGACTATAAGTCAACTGCTGATCCATTAAAGCAGCTTGGGAACCCATCATCACCGCTGCACCTGCATTACCATCCGCCTGTGAAGCCACCAGTGCGCCAACAATAATTCCCGCCAAAGCCAAAAGGCTCTGTCCTTTAAATGCCTCTTGAGAACGACTGTAATGTCGTTGCGTTACATGTGCAATCTCATGCGCCATTACCCCTGCAATTTCATCCAAATTACGCGCAGAAGTAATCATGCCTGTATTTAAAGCAAATAAGCCCCCAGGCACAGCAAAAGCATTAATTTGAGCATCATTCACCAGAACCAAACCAATGGGCTGACCCAACTGAGTCTGACTTAGAATATTTGAAAATACAGATAAAAGTTGATCTTCTAGCCACGTATTATGCGCAATAGGTAATTGATGTTGCACTTCACGATAGACTTTCTCACCAATCATTTTTTCATTTTGGCGATCAATCAAACCTATTCCACTGCCAATTTCAGGAACATTAAACTGAGGAGATGATGAGAAGTGTGTAACATCTGCCCAAGCTATATGGGTGATTACACACAAACTACCAATAGCAAAAAACCGTTTCAATGTTACGTCTCAGGATCTTATTCATTCTGAGCAAACTATAACATTGAAACAACTTAGGATTTGCAATGATGTGTTATCAATATTTTAAAAGTCAGGATTAACCAAATAACGTGGTTGGCGTCCATCCAAAGCATCGACTAAATTACAATAGGCAAGCTCAGCCATTTTCTTCCGTGTCTCTGCTGTTGCAGATCCCACGTGGGGTAAAGTCACCACATTGTCTAACTGAAATAGTTCAGACGTTTGGAGTGGTTCTTTCTCATAAACATCTAAACCAGCAGCAAAAATTTTGCGATCTTTCAATGCTTGAATTAAAGCTTGCTCATCAATCACTGAACCACGCGCGATATTCACCAATACCGCATGCGACTGCATTAAGTCAAACTGCTCGGTAGAAAGTAAGGCTTTTGATTCAGCATTCAGATCAACCGCAACCACAACAAAGTCTGACTGTTGCAACAATTGCTCTAAAGAACGGTATTGCGCATTGAGTGGCTGTGCCATTTCTAATTTTTCGCGGCGATTATGGTACAAAATATTCATATTAAAGCCATATAAACCACGACGTGCAATTGCTGCCCCAATATTACCTAACCCTATAATCCCCAAGGTTTTCCCATGAATGTCTTGACCAAACTGCGCTTGCGATACTGTACGCTTCCATTCACCACTTTTAGTCCAATGGTCTAAATATGGTACTTTACGCGCTGCACTCATGAGCAAGGTAAATGCCAAATCCGCTGTAGTTTCTGTTAATACATGCGGTGTATGACTTAACCAAATATTTTTTTGATTCAAATAATCTACATCGTAGTTATCGTAACCCACACTAACACTTGAAATAATCTTGAGCTGCTGTGCAGTAGCCAAATTACTTTCATTAAGCAATCGACCTGCACCAATCATGCCATCTGCATCCTGAATATGCTGTTGAATTTGCTGATTCACATCACCTTGTTTAGGGTCTATAACCACAACATCGTATTGTGCCTGTAAGCGAGCTAGAATTTCTGGATCAATTTGGCTAAAAACAACAACTTTTTTATTCATCAGTCATCCGTGTATTGAGTGATTTTTGCATAAACTGCCACAAACGTTTTTTCAAAATTGGCTGATCAAGCATGTCCTGCAAACTTGCCAATTGATGGAGATCTACGTGTTGTAATTGAGAAATCACCCCTAATGCTATCAGATCTTTGTCCACACCAATCGCATCAATAAAACCACGAACATAACTTGATGCACCGCGACCATCTTGCATTTCAGCCAACGGAAATGGCCATTTCAACTCATGATATTCGGCAGGTATCGCACGTTGTATATTTATCCATAACTCGGCTTGTTGCTCACTTAACACAGATGCATCTATGACAATTAAACATGATGCCATGCTGATCGCTTGTAGTTCGAATGCATCTATATGAATCGCAGGCTGTGGATCTACTTTTAAAGGCTCAGACAATGCTGCTTGGGCATGTTGTTGACGGCTTTCTTGTTCAATTTCAACAAACTGAGTTAATGCTGTATCTATTTCCGCAACATCCGGCTGGCTCAAAGCAGAGATATCAATCTGACTTAGAGGTAATTCTGCCATCACCTCAGCTAGAGCTTGATCACGCCACAAAGAAGATGACTGAGTTTGCTGTACGCGAGTGACATGGTTAGGAATCCATATATCAATTCCCATCGTTGCCAATATATCTCGCTGGTGCCCCATCATTTCTATGTTCAACATCTCAATCTTTAGCGCTATTCTAACGACATTCACATCATTTTGCTGTGCTTTATTAAAGCACTCACAGATACCTACAAGATATAAATTTATATCTGAATTACATAATCATTAAACTATTTTTCTTTTGCATTTGCTCAACAATTTCTGAAGTTTCAAAACCAAAACGCCAATATAATAATTCTAAAACATCTAATTCATCTTGCGTAATAATGCGGTCATTCCAAAGACATAACTCCGCAATCCCCAATATAATTAAGCGATCACGTAATAACAAACCCGATATATCATGTACAATTTCTGCAAGATCAATCGGCTCATCAGAAATTTCTTCATAAATTTCCAACTCTTCTGCCGTTAAAATTCGTTTTAATATTTTTTCACGTACATCTAACTGATTATCACTATTAATTTGTTGCACATGCAATAACGCATCAACTAAACGAACAATTTGAGGTTTCACCTCATCTAAAGCAGTTGGGGTATGTGTAGGCAATAAGTTTAATTCGTATTTTACCCGCTCCAGTAACAACGCATCCAATAGCCCAATTTCACCATCCTCTTGAATAATTCGAGCCAGTTTAGTGACAAATTGGCGAGCAATTGTCGCTGGCATTCCACCAATATTGGCACATGCTTCATGGAAAATAGATAAATGGACGCGACCATCCAAATGAAGTAAAGCATCTATAATCGCACGACTCACTTCCGCTTCAGCTGGAATAAACTCACGGTATTGGCGGATCATGAGAATCGCAACCATGACCTCGCGCGAGCCTGTTGCTGTCTGTAATGCACGTTCAATCAATTCTGGGCGTTGCATAGAACTACGCACCTCAGGATTCAAAGGTTTTATTGCATCTTTAATGGCAAAACTAATTGGAGATAAACGCAAAAGAGGCAAAGGCTGAGGTGAACTCCAAGGTGTATGATATTCAGCATTAATTTCTTCTAATGGACGAAACAAACCAAATAGCGGCTGATTTTTCAGTCTTTTTAGATTTTCCAACTGTAAATCCTGTACTAATCCAGGATTCATTTCATAAATCCGCTGCTCAATACTTGGGTGAATATTCATCCAACTTTGCGGACTAAGTGAATTAGCAAAACACATATGTGAAATGGATTCTGAGTATTCACTATGAATTTGTGAACCTGCGTGATGCACATAAATACGTAATAACGTCTGTATATTGGCATTATTTTGAATCAACCGCTTGGTTTTTAAATCATTTCTAAAGGTACGACTACCTAAAGTTAAGTACTTAATAAATCGTGTGATTAAGACTCCCAAACTTCCCACTAACCAAATGACACCACCAAGTGCCACTAAAATAGTTTCGAATTTTTGCGGCTGATTATATTCGCGTCGACTAAATCCCAATTTCGCGACCTTACTCCCCCATTGACTGAAAGTTGTTAGCCCACTATATAAAATTTTAAGACGCGTATTGTCCGCAGTTTCACCTGATAAAATCTGATTAAATTCATGACTCAACAAGCCAAACAACTCAGATTCATCTAAATTCTGCAAAGCCCCCCAAGTTAAAATAATAGCAATATCACGTGGTAAAAAACCCGCTGTGAGTGCATTCACTCCAACTTCATCGGGCAGCACATATACAGCAGGGGTATCAATGAGAAATCGGTCGGAAAGCTGTTCCGCAATCTTCAGCGCAATAAATTCTTCAGGCGTACTTTCAATTAGACTCAGTCTTCTTGCGCGCAATTGTTTTGCCAGCGAATGTCCACCCGAACGGAACACATAAAATTCATACAGAATAGATGAACCAATAATCAGTAACAGTAAAACAATGACGTAGGGACTGAGTTGATGCCAAAAAATAGATTGTGATTGATCAAAATAATAAACCAAGAGCCCCAAAACCGTATTGAGAATAAACATGGTCAAAAGAACAGCCAATGCACAGATACTGGCAGTCCACATCATATTTTTATTTTTGATCAAAAAGCCACCTATTTCTTTCAATGTAAAATTCCTTTATTACATTGTAATTCAGCCACATCATAAATGAAAAAGGCGGGAAATACCCACCTTTTTCACGCAAAACAATTGAAAATTATTGCTCGGTCACACCTGTTAAATCAACAGAAGCGGCATCAATATTGACATCGATATAGCCATCTTTAGTTTTTTTAGCCGTGTCGCTACGCTTCTGCTCCAACTCATCCAAGTAAGCAGCATCAATACCACCAGCCACATAAACACCATCAAATACAGAGCAATCGAAGTCTTGTAAATATGGAACTTTACTGGTGCGAAC
Source organism: Acinetobacter tibetensis (assembly GCF_023824315.1). Classification (NCBI taxonomy): domain Bacteria; kingdom Pseudomonadati; phylum Pseudomonadota; class Gammaproteobacteria; order Moraxellales; family Moraxellaceae; genus Acinetobacter; species Acinetobacter tibetensis. The sequence goes on from NZ_CP098732.1 coordinate 2,016,908, forward strand.
CGCAGCTTTTAAATCTTCCAAATCTTGGAAAATTAAACGATCTGCTTCAATAATTTCACGAATTTCTTCAACACTACGCTCTGATGCAATCAGCTCTTGTTTGGCCGGCATATCAATGCCGTACACGTTTGGATATTTCACCATTGGTGCCGCCGAAGCAAAAAATACTTTCTTTGCACCAGCATCACGCGCCATTTGAATGATTTCGTTACACGTTGTACCACGTACAATTGAATCATCCACCAACAATACGTTTTTATCTTTGAACTCAAGTTCTACAGGGTTCAATTTTTGACGTACTGATTTTTTACGTTGCTGCTGACCCGGCATAATGAAGGTACGACCGATATAACGGTTTTTCATAAAACCTTCACGGAATTTCACACCTAAAGTATTTGCCAATTCTAATGCCGAAGTACGTGACGTATCTGGAATTGGAATCACTACATCAATGTCGTGCTCCTCACCCCATTCGCTTAGAATCTTGTGTGCCAACTTCTCGCCCATTTTTAAGCGAGCTTTATACACCGAAATCCCATCAATGATTGCATCTGGACGTGCGAAATACACATATTCAAAAATACATGGACGGTACTGTGGATTTTCAGCGCATTGCTGCGTGAACATTTCACCATTCACATTAATAAAAATTGCTTCACCAGGTGCAATATCACGCTCAACTTTAAAGCCAAGTGCTGTAATTGCTACAGATTCAGAAGCAATAATATATTCATGTTCACCGGTCTCGGTTATACGTGAACCGTAAATCAATGGTCGAATACCATTCGGATCTCGGAAGCCAACCAAACCTTGACCTGTAATCATGGCAACTACACCATAAGCACCTTTACAACGCTCATGAACACGTGAAACTACATGAAAAATATCGTCTGGAGTTGGTACTAACTTGCTACGTTTTTGCAATTCATGCGCAAAAACGTTCAGTAAAACTTCCGAATCCGAATCGGTATTCATATGACGCAAATCTGTTTTAAACAAATCGTCATGAATTTCTTCGGCATTGGTTAAGTTACCATTGTGTGCCAAAGTAATACCATAAGGAGAGTTTACATAAAATGGTTGCGCTTCTGCACTGCTTGAAGAACCCGCAGTTGGATAACGCACATGACCGATACCATAATTTCCAAGCAAAGCACGCATATGACGAGTATGAAAAACATCTCGCACCATGCCATTGTCTTTACGAAGAAATAGGCGTCCTTCATGGCAAGTTACGATCCCAGCTGCATCTTGTCCACGATGTTGTAACATCGTTAATGCATCAAACAACATTTGGTTAACGGGTGATTTACCAGCTATACCAACAACTCCACACATAGCAACCTCGCAGACAAGCTAGGATTAATAAAAAGGATTATTCGTTGAATTGCCTGAACGCGAATGATCTTTTGGCGTTGATTCAGACAAGGAGTGAGAAGATTTCTGAGCATCTTCCGACTGAATATGTTCAAGCGCTTCGTGTGCTGCATCTTTAGATAACTGAGCAGCCCATGGCGCATAAGGCAATAAAGATTGAACCATTTTAGATTGCTTCCAATGATGAGAGCTTTCTACCCATGGACTTAAACCCTGCATTGTGATTAAAACCACCATCAGCCCTTTTAGTGTTCCAAATGCACCACCCGCAAGACGATTAAGCGGGCCCAACTTTAAGGTACTTAAAACACTATTCAACAATGCTGTTGCGAGCCAAGTCAGGACAACTATGACCAACACAATAAAGGCAAACGCTGCAATTTTTTGAACCACTGGATCTTGACTGAGAACACGCATTGAAGGAGCAATGATAGCGGCATATTTTGCACCGACAATCAGTGCAAAAATCCAACCCACCAAGTTCGCAAAGGCTTTAACAAATCCTTGTCGCAAACCGTTTAGCCCTCCAATGAGCAAAATGATCAGTATGAAGATATCAATGGTATTCATTTTGCCAGCATAGCATCAACACAATCTTTAACCAGTTTCGGTCCAGTATATATAAGGCCACTATACACTTGTACAAGTGTTGCGCCCGAATTTTGTTTAACGAGTGCTTGTTCGCCTGCCAAAATTCCACCCACACCAATCAATGGCACTTGACCATTTAGTGCCTGAGCAAATGCAGATAAACATGCCGTACTCTTTTCAAATACAGGCGCACCAGACAATCCGCCCGCCTCATCACCTTGCGGTAAGTTTTCCACACCTTCACGCGATAAGGTCGTATTCGTGACAATTAGCCCATCAATTTTATTGGTAATTAATTGTTGCGAAATAAAGCCAATATCCTCAGGTGTTAAATCAGGCGCAACTTTAAGCACCAAAGGCACATAATGTTGATGCTCATCAGCCAACTCAAGCTGACGCTTCTTTAATGTCGCCAATAACTCAGTCAGCGCATCACCACTTTGTAAACTACGTAGATTTTTAGTGTTTGGAGAAGAAATATTAACCGTAATATAAGAAGCGTAGTTATAAACTTTTTCTAAGCAAATGAGATAATCATCTACTGCATTTTCTACTGGTGTATCGGCATTTTTACCAATATTAATCCCTAAAACACCTTTAAATTTAGCCGCTTTAACGTTTTCAATTAATTTATCCACACCATCATTATTAAAACCCATACGGTTAATAATGGCTTGTGCTTGTGGCAAACGGAAAAGACGTGGCTGAGGATTACCAGCTTGCGGACGCGGTGTAATCGTTCCAATTTCAATAAAACCAAAGCCAAGAGCAGCTAAGGCATCAATATAGGCACCATTTTTATCTAAGCCAGCAGCTAAACCTACAGGGTTAGGAAATTCAATACCCATACAAGTCACAGGCTTTGCCGCAACATGTTGGCGGATCATCCCCATTGCATGGGCTGATTTCAGCAAGGATAATGTTAGCTCATGTGCACGCTCTGGTGCTAAAGAAAACAACAGAGGGCGGGCTAGAGAATACAACATATCTAGAAAAGTCTACTGCTTTTTAAGTCGGTATATTATAGGCGTAGCCCACCAAAAACGCCATGCTTGGCAACTGTTTATTTTGACCTATTATTGTAGTGTCGCTGTTAATTTAATCTGTCCAGCATTAGACTGAAGTTCCATTTTTTCAATGCTTAAGCCCATCTGGGCTAATTGAGTCAAAAAATTTGCCAGAATAGAATAATTTGCATGACTGACCACAACTTGAATTTGTTCACCCACCTGCTGTGAAGCAACACCCAATCCTTGTTGTTGTGCAGCACGCTGTACTTTTTCGGCTGCACTGAGTTGCACATCCCCTGCTGGCTTCATGGTGACCGCATTACTTTGCATCCACACCACTAAATCCTTCAACTCACTCACCCTTTGCTGTTGATGTTCAGCCGCTTTATGCATATACCATAAAGCGGAGCCTACCGCCGCAACCAATACAAAGACCACCGTAAAAATCACCATGATGCGTTCGCGAACAGACAAATGCTCCAAATACTGCGTGAATTGCTCAGTCCAACCATCTAGTGTATTTTGAAATTTTTCCATTGCTTTCATTATTGTATTTTCACCGAACCAATCACTCCCGAACCATTTGGCTGAATATTACCAAGTTCAACCTTAAAGCCTTGTTGATTCAATTGCTGCGTTAAGTTTTGTAAAACCGCCGATGAATTGGCTTTTAAATCTAAATTAAGAATTGAGGCATCATACGAGACACGATCAGCAATAATTTTATTCTGCATCAATACAGGACCAACTCGGCTCAACAATTGCAATCCTGCATTTTGCCCCATTTGATTCGTCCGCATCTGAAACTCAAATTGACTTTTCAAGGTCTGCTCGGTTACAGGATAGTTTTGCCCAAACCAATATTTAAATTGAGATACTGCTTGAAGTGCTGTTTCATCAGCCACCTTCTTATTTTTATACCAACGACTAGCATCATATCCAAACTGAACAATTAAAATAGTAAACAATACAGCAGCGCAAGCTTTCCAATAACCAGAGATTTTTGTTTCTGATTTTAGCTTAGGTAAAACATTAAAAGGATGTTGTTTCGGCTTGTTCAGTTCCGTAAAGTGATATTGAAATCCATGAATTTGATCTTGCGTTACGCGCGCCTGCAAGCTATTCAGTTGCCCTGCATTCAAATTAGAGACAGTATAATTTCGAGACACCTCTTGATAGTCTAAATAGAGTGGTAAATCATCAATAGAGCATCCCATCCACTCACTTTCTCGTACCAATAAACGCCCATGCAGGTCCAACACAACTGTTTCATCTGATTGTTGAGGTTGTGGCGCCGCATAAAAGTCAGGAAGAAGTGCAGTAATTTTTGTAGGCAGTAAAGAAAGCGAATGCTGCCATGTTTCTACCAAATGCTGAGAAACTCCCAACAAAGTGAGCTGATCTGGATTTTGAAAATGATGCAAGATTTTCATACTGTCGATAGGGAATACAATATATTCCTCTAACAGATATTTAATTCCCTCTTGCCCCAGTTGCTTATACTGTGCCTTATTCAACTGCTGTTGCAACATTTGCGCATGGCGGCTTGGAAAAAAAACAGTCGCTTCTTGAGCAGCAAAAGGCTGCAAGTCTTGAATCAACTGTTCCAAACTCAAAGCACTTTGCCAGAATTCCCCTTGCGACCACTGCCATGCCTCATTGGCTTCAGGCATCCATATATACAACATTTATTTTTATCTGCCGTTTCGAATAATTTAAGCTTGAGGAACAAAGCGCTTTTGAACTGTTGATAAACCTGCCGCAATTACACTTTGATCATAACAGCGTGCTTCTGCCAACGAAAAAGGATGAAAAGGCTCAGCCGTCAGCAATTCTTCTATATGTGCCACAACATTCATATGGCAAACCACCACAATTGACTCATACGGCAAATGCGACAACCACTCTACTGCCACACGTGCATCATCATCTGGTTTAATTGCATTACAAAGTAATACTGGCACACCTTTAAAATGGGTTTGAATATGCGCCAAAGTTTCTTGCGCTCTTAATAATGGACTCACAATAAAAATATCGGGTTGCACAACATCTTTTAAGTAATCTGCTGTTTCTTGTGCCTGTAGATGACCACGTGCAGTAAGTGGTCTTTTCATATCATTACCGTCAATTGCAGGTGATGCTTCACCATGACGAACCAATGTAAGTAACATAAAATTTCCTTATTATTTCAGGGCGCTCAGCAGCGTAATCAAATTAAAATTCAGCAGGCGCCCAATTTTCAAGTATAAACAAGATTTATGACAATTCTAATGCTTTCAATTCATCAAACTTCATGGTGAGGTAGTACGAACTCTACATCACTACGGTGACCGTTTTTCATTAATGAAACTGCAATAGATAAAGGCGGGGCACCTTCAAAAATAACATCATAAAGTGCACAAGTAATTGGCATATACACATCTAACTCTTGTGCCCGCGCACGAACTTGAACAACGGTATTGATCCCTTCTGCGGTTTGTCCTAATTCCTTGGTTGCTTGCTCCAAGCTTTTTCCTTTTCCTAAAGCATAACCAATCTGATAGTTACGACTGAGAGGACTATTACAAGTCGCGAACAAGTCACCAACACCCGACAATCCCAAGAAAGTTAATGGGTTCGCACCTAACTTTACTGCAAAACGGCTCATCTCTGCCAAAGCGCGAGTTAATAACATACTCTTGGTATTTTCACCTACATTATAGGCGGCTGCCATTCCCATCGCGACGGCGTAAATATTTTTCAGCGCACCACCCAGCTCGACACCATTTACATCATCACTAGCAAATACACGAAATAAAGCACTATGCAAAGCTTGCTGTATGGCATAACGCACTAATTCAGAATCACTTGCTATGACCGTACCCGCAGGCTGCCCCGCAACAATCTCTTTTGCCAAGTTAGGACCCGAAAGGACACCAAAAGGGATTTCTGGTAATTCTTGCTGAATAATATCGCTCATAAAGCAAAAGGTTTTTGCCTCAATCCCTTTAGTTAAAGACACCACAGCTTGCGAACTAATAAATGGGCGAATCTGCTTAAGTACATCGCGGAACGAATGACTTGGAATGGCCACCAAAATAATATCGCGATCACGTACTGCTTTTTCTAAATTCGAAACTGCAACCAAATTTTGCTCTAACTGAAAATCTGGTAAATAACGTTGATTCACGTGAGTACGGTTAATTTCTTCAGCAATCGTTTCATCACGAATCCAGATCATGGTATCGCAACCATTCCGAACGGCCGTATTGGCCATTGCTGTTCCAAAACTCCCCCCGCCCAATACCGTTACACGTAAAGCCGTTTTGCGATCAATAATTACAGGTTCAACCAAATCACTAAAGTTTAATTCAGACATTTATTTTTATATCCCAAAATGGATCTAACTTATTTATTCCAAGTACTTACATAGTCAGCAGTATTTATTTCAGCTCGAGCTGGAATTGCCTTAGCCGCTGTACCTACATAAATAATCCCTGAAATCAAATCATGCTCGGTTAAGCCCAAAGCCTGTTTTAATAATTTTGACTCAACCACAGCACCGCTTCGCCACATGGTCGAAAAACCTTGTGCTTGTAAAGACAATAATAAATTTTGAATTGCAGCACCAGTGCTTAAAGTCTGCTCAAAATCAGGAACTTTAATATGTGCTTGAAACTTAGTCAGTGCAAGAACCAACAATGGTGCACGAAATGGATGATTCTTAACTCGATCAAGTTGAACTTGGTCTTGCTCCCCCAAGCCTGCTAGTGCTTGAGACAACAATAAACCAAATGCCTCGCGTTGCTCAGGTTCTATCACCACAAATTTTGTCGGTTTTAGGCGATGGTGATCGGGCGCAGTTAATGCTGCCTGGAATGCCAATTCGAGCTGGGCTTTATTTGGAGCGGGTTCAACAAGATGTCCAATTGACTGACGTTGATGAATATTTTGATGAATAAGGTCAGCTGTTAAATCCGTCATTGATTTAAAGATCTATACATAAATACTTCAACAAGAGTATCACAATATTTTCATATTACTCTAGCCCACTAAATAAATTGTCTTTGCAAATCATGTTTCACACAGCAATAAAATAAAACTGCATTTTTAATACAGCACCTACAGCACAATCATGAAATTATGGTTTCGTATATTTCTTATGATGACTGGGGAAAACATGAATAAATTTTTAACCTTAGGTACTACAGCATTATTTACTATTTTACTAACGGCTTGTGCCTCGACACCCACATCCTCCACTGTAATTCAAAAAGAAAACAACCAATTTGAAGTTACAGGGCTAGGCAAAACCAACATCACCGCTAAAAATAATGCCATTGAAGCAGCAAACAAGACCTGTAAAAACTCAACACCCATCGTCGTCAGTGAAAAGACCGAATACAATGGCGCTTTAAAAGGCGTCGTTGATGATAAAACTGGGCAGATGATTCAATCAGCCGCCGATGTAATTGGCAGTATTGCAGGCACCAATACCAGCATTGCCAAAGATACAGACTATCAAACAGTCGTTACCTTTTATTGCAAAGCCAACTAGCACAACTAAGCCCAACATATTGCCTAGCAATAAAAAAGGGTTAGCTTCAATGCTAACCCTTTTCAGTTTTAAACCTATATTAACAATACCCTTCCAAACGGGTTAAAGGCAACTTCTGCCCAATTGCTTTTTCAATTTCAGGTAAATGAAATGCATCATCCTCAGAAAGGAAACTAATACTTACCCCACGCGTACCTGCACGACCTGTACGTCCAATACGATGTACATAATCATCCGACTGTTCTGGTAAAGTAAAATTAACCACGTGCGATACACCATCCACATGAATACCACGCCCTGCAACGTCCGTTGCAATCATAATATTATGCTGACCATTCTTAAACTGGTCTAACATTTTAAGGCGTTTATCTTGTGCAATTTCGCCCGACAACATCACCACTTTATAGCCATCACGCTTTAAGCTGTCATATAACTTACGAACTTGATCACGACGGTTGGCGAAAATCATGACTTTTTCAATCGGCTCGTCATGTAAAATATCTTGTAGCAATTTATATTTATCAGACTTCGCAACCATATACACACGTTGTTCTACATCTGAATTGGTTTTCTTTTCAGGTTCAATTTCTACTGTAACTGGCTCACACAACCATTGTTGTGCCAAGTTAAGGACATCGTAACTAAAAGTTGCGGAGAACATGAGAGTTTGGCGCTGCTCTTTACGCGGTGAGTAACGCACAATCCGTTTGACCGAAGGAATAAAGCCCATATCCAATAAACGGTCTGCTTCATCAATCACTAAAAATTCAATTTGATCTAACCAAACTTCTTTTTGCTCTACAAAATCAATCAATCGCCCTGGTGTGGCTACAATAATATCGACTGGTTTTTTATCGAGTTGTGCTTTTTGCTTATCAAAATCCACCCCGCCCAATAAAGTCACCAAGTGCAGGTCAGTAAACTTCGTTAAATGTTTCGCATCACTTTCAATTTGCAATGCCAATTCACGCGTGGGTGCCAAAATTAAAGCGCGTGGTTCACCACGAAAACGTTGTTCTTTAATCGGATTATTGAGTAAATCATTAATCACGCTAACCAAAAATGCAGCTGTTTTCCCCGTACCAGTTTGTGCACGACCAATCGCGTCATGCCCAGCCAAAGTAAATTTGAGCACCTTTTGCTGAATTGGCGTCATTTCCTTAAACCCTAAAGCGTCAATCGCTTGTTTAAGTTGCGGGTGTAAATTTAGGGTTTCAAAACCAGATGACATAAATACGTGCTCAAATTAATGAATATTGAAAAACAGAGTCATTATAAACAAAAAACGCCCCAATATACATTGAGGCGTTTCGAAGAATCTTTAGCGTATTAGTCTAAAGGTTGAACTTCTTCAGCTTGGAAGCCTTTTTGACCTTTTACAACGCTGAATTCAACACGTTGGCCGTCACGAAGTGAACGGTGGCCTTCGCCTTGAATAGCACGGAAGTGAACAAATACATCATCACCGCCATTGCGTTGAATAAAACCAAAACCTTTAGTGTCGTTGAACCATTTAACTACGCCTTGTTCACGAGCTGTCATAAGTTAATCCTCATTGTATTTAAAAGAAGGACCACCCGGTGTTGCAAACAGCAGAGCAAACAAGGTTTAAAAACATTTATTATTTCTAAGCTTGTAATCATTCTGTATAACTATTAACAAAATCCCGGTTACATCCATTTGTAGAGTATGGGTTTAAAACAATTTATAGTTGTGTTAAATCCTCAATACGGCATCGAGCTTAACATGGGTTTATGACAATTAATAGAATTTTTTTCACTTATTCCACATCAAATTTAGTATTTTTTTTTCGATACTTATTTATCGCCATTATAAACATAAATATAGTTTTACTGTGATTTAAGTTGGGGTTTGGCATTAAATTTGCTAATATTTGGCTGTGTATCCTGAAATTTCTCACTCCATATGTCGAATCAAAACGAATATGACCTCATTATTGATACAATGGGTAAGCCTTGCCCTATGCCATTACTTATGTTGAAGCGTTCTTTAAAAAATGCGCCGCATTGTCGGGTCTTACTTAAGTCTTCCGATCCACATAGCCAAATTGATGTAACAAGGTATTGCCAAATGCATCAAATGACTTGTGTAGTGCAAAAAATTTCAGAGCATGAATATCATTACTTAATTGAATCTTAATTATTTTCAATTAAACTACATGGTTTCAATTTGGCATAAAAAATTACATAACACTACCCAAATTTCCTTAATGTGTGAGCGTATTGGCATTAAGATGAAAGGTAGTGGAACATCAATGTCCAGTTTTATTAAGGAGTACCTATGAGTGACAGCAGCAATCAATTGATGCCCCTGTCATTATCTGCACCAGGTGTAAACCTTGGGGCATATATTAGTACTGTCAATCAGATTCCAATTTTAACAGCCGAACAAGAAAAAGAGTTAGCTGAGCGTTATTACTACGACCAAGACCTTGATGCTGCAAAAATGCTGGTGATGTCGCATTTACGCTTTGTGGTACATATTGCGCGTAGTTATGCAGGTTATGGATTACCTCAAGGCGATTTAATTCAAGAAGGCAACCTAGGCTTGATGAAAGCCGTAAAACGTTTTGACCCAAATATGGGCGTACGCTTGGTTTCATTTGCAGTACACTGGATTAAAGCCGAAATTCATGAATACGTTATTCGCAACTGGCGAATCGTAAAAATTGCAACAACCAAAGCACAACGTAAATTGTTCTTTAATTTACGTAGTCTGAAAAAATCAAGCAAAAAACTGACGCTTGAAGAAGCACAATCGATTGCCAATGACTTGAATGTAACTCCAGAGCAAGTCATTGAAATGGAAGGACGTTTAACCGCTTATGATGCTGCATTCGAAGCACAGGGTGATGATGATGACGAAGGCTCAACCCATGTCGCTCCTGCATTATATTTAGAAGATAATCGTTACGACCCTGCTCGCTTAGTTGAAAATGAAGACTATGAGGAACAAAGCACCTCTGCCTTACATGAAGCAATGGAGCAACTCGATGATCGCTCACGGAATATTTTACAACGTCGTTGGTTAGATGATGACAAATCTACCTTGCATGAGTTAGCTGCTGAATATAACGTCTCTGCCGAACGTATCCGTCAGTTAGAAAAAAATGCGATGGAAAAAATTAAAGTCGCAATGTCATCTAATTAAGTTTTTTGTTTTTTAAAGGCACAACTTCAAGTTGTGCCTTTTTTATATTAACGCTTTGAACAATGTCACATTTCGCTTTTTCACCTTAGGCAGAATATGCTAAGGTTATGCGCAAACTTGTTCTGGTCATCATGGCTTATGTGGATCGCAATCTCTGCACTTAATTTAGCAATTGCTGTCATGCTAGGCGCTTTTGGTGCACATGGTTTAAAAGCGCGTGCAACCGAAGTTCAACTGGCGTGGTGGCACACAGCAACAGATTATTTTTTCTATCATGCCTTGGGCTTATTGGCGCTCGCCATTTTGGCAAAAGTAGTTCCCCAACTGCCTATTAAAATGAGTTTTTCCCTTATTCAAATTGGAATTTTCTTCTTTTGTGGCTCATTGTACGTCATGGCTTTAGGTTTACCTCGCATCTTAGGTGCCATTACCCCTATTGGCGGTGCCCTCATGATGGCTGGATGGCTGGTTCTGGCTTGGAATGCTTACAAATACGCCAAATAAAGTCGCAGATTTTCAGGAATGAAACATGCAAATTTTTTTGAATGGTGAAGCAAAAGACACCACTTGTCGCAATCTTTTACAACTGGTTCAAGAATTAGAACTGGAAGGTAAACGCTTTGCGGTGGAACAAAATGAAATGATTATTTCTAAGTCCAAACTCGAACAAACCCCAATTTGTGATCAAGATCGCATTGAAATTATTCAGGCCGTTGGTGGCGGCTAATTCGGAGCTCCCATGGAAGATACCCCTCTTATTATTGGTTCAAGAACCTTTCACTCACGTTTGTTAGTGGGTACAGGTAAATATAAAGATTTGAATGAAACTGATTTAGCCATTCAAGCCAGTGGTGCTGAAATTGTCACAGTCGCAATTCGTCGTGTGAACATTGGGCAACACCCTGATCAACCTAATTTACTTTCTGTGATTCCACCAGAAAAATATACCATTTTACCGAACACAGCAGGTTGCTTTGATGCAAATAGTGCAGTGCGCACTTGTATGTTGGCGCGTGAACTGTTAGATGGTCACAATCTGGTAAAACTGGAAGTTTTAGGGGATGAAAAGACCCTGTATCCGAACATCACTGAAACCTTAAAAGCAGCGCGCACACTGATTGATGATGGTTTCGAGATTATGGTATACACCTCGGATGACCCCATTGTCGCGCAAGAATTAGAAAGCATGGGTTGCGTTGCAATTATGCCTTTAGGCAGTTTGATTGGCTCTGGTTTAGGCATTTTAAATCCGCATACCATTTCAATTATCAAAGAAAATGCCAAAGTTCCAGTGCTCGTTGATGCTGGTGTTGGTACAGCCAGCGATGCTGCCATTGCGATGGAATTAGGTTGCGACGGCGTACTGATGAATACCGCGATTGCTGCTGCTCAAAATCCAATTTTAATGGCATCTGCCATGAAAAAGGCGGTTGAAGCAGGTCGTGAAGCCTTCCTTGCAGGACGTATGCCACGTAAACGCATGGCAAATGCCAGCTCGCCTGAAACGGGTTATTTCTTTAAATAGTACTGAGCTTAAAATGGATTCTTCGGAATCCATTTTTTATACTGTCTATAATCTTCTTATAATAAAAGTTCAGAACATCATGCTAAAAAATATACTTACTCTTACCCTCGCAGTCTTAAGTTGCTCAGCATTCGCAGCTTCAGATACTGCTGCTTATTCAAAGTTTGTACCTCAAGGTTGGAAAATTCTAGAAACAGCCACAGGGGATTTAAACCGTGATGGTCAAGTAGATGCGGCTCTCATTATTCAACAGAATAATCCAAACAATATTAAAAACCATGAAGGTTTAGGCAGTGATCGCTTAAATCTGAATCCAAGAAAACTTTTGGTGCTATTTAAAACAGCTCAAGGTTATCAACTGATGACTGAAAATTACTCACTCCCAACGGAGAATGACGAAGAATCCCCTTGCCTTGCTGATCCCTTAGAAGATGGCGGAATGACGATTGCTAAAGGTCTGTTAAAAATTAGCTTACATTACTGGTTAAGCTGCGGTTCTTGGTATGTGACGAATAATAGCTATACCTTCCGTTATCAAAATAATAATTTCAATTTAATTGGTTTTGATAGTAATGATTTCCATCGTGCCTCAGGTGACATCACCGAAAAGAGCATTAATTTTTCTACTGGCAAAGTAAAAAGCACCACGGGTAAAAATGAGTTTGCTGAAACAGCACAACCAGTAAAGACCGAATGGAGCACGCTTAAAAATAAATATCAGATTCAATTACAAGATATAGATTTTAGTGAGTATGCTGAATATCAATAAAAAAATGCCTCTACACGAGGCATTTTTTTATTGCATGTTTGAAGTCAAATGTCCCCTATTAAGGGATTAAGCCTTCATCACGCATCGCCATTTGCACAGACTGGCGCTCGGCAACCTTATGACGTATACCAATAACATTTTTATAGGGCGTTAAATCATGCTCAATTGAATTTGACCAATTTGTCAGCACAAATAAATATGCATCTGCTGGACCAAAATTATCGTCCACCAAATAGTCATGATCAGATTCTGCAATGGCTGTATCAATATAGGTCAATAAGCGATCAATTTCTGCATAGGCCTTGGTTTTAGCTTCTTCCGATAAAGGGCCACCAAAAAATACAGCATAGGCATCATGTAACTCTGAGTTGAGGTAGCCCAACCATTCCAATACTTTTGCACGTCCTAAACCTGATGGCGGAATTAAATCCTGTTTAGGATCATGCTGAGCAAGGAAGGGTAAAATTGCCACATTTTCGGTCAGAATTAACCCAGGATTAATTTCTAAGGCAGGGACATAACCTTTAGGGTTAATTGCATAATAATCTTCACCTTTTTCTGTTTTATGGGTTTTTAGGTCTACGCGAACCAGATCAAAATCGACATTAATTTCATTTAGAATAATATGAGATGCCAGTGAACATGCACCTGGGGAATAATAAAGCTTCATATATGATCCTTGTTATCTAACTCTTTACTTCTTTTAAACTTGCTTTTGACAAACTTTCAAGCGATCAGACCTGTAAATTGCAAAAAACGTAACTGTTATATAAAACATATAAAAACAATTACTTTTGAATATTGTTCAATTTCTACAATTTTTCAAGTTAATCCTGTGTGATTTTTTATTGCTAGATGTTTTAACATACACATTCTTTAAATTTTATGAAATGTTGTAGTGATTAGCCTTAAAAGATCAGAATGGTTATCCAATATTCGTACAGATGTACTTGCTGGTATTGTCGTTGGTTTAGCTCTTATTCCTGAATCGATTGCATTCTCGGCAATCGCAGGTGTTGACCCACAAGTCGGTTTATATGCCTCATTCTGTATTGCAGTGAGTATTGCCTTTTTTGGTGGACGCCCTGCCATGATTTCTGCAGCAACGGGTGCAATGGCGTTGCTGATGATTACCTTGGTCAAAGATCATGGTCTTCAATACTTATTTGCGACCACCATTTTGACAGGTTGTATTCAGATTATTGCAGGCTATTTTAAAGTCGCAAAATTGATGCGATTTGTCTCTCAATCCGTGGTCTATGGCTTTGTTAATGCGCTCGCTATTTTAATTTTTGTGGCACAAATTCCTGAAATACAACGCATGGATTTTATAGGCTATAGCTTTGTAGCTTTAGGTTTAGCTATTGTTTATCTATTTCCATATATCCCCAAGATTGGCAAATTACTGCCTGCACCGTTAATCTGTATTATTTTACTGAGCTTAGTTGCTCTCGTTTTTGGCGCAGATATGCGAACAGTCAGTGATTTAGGTCAATTCCCTGATACGCTGCCTGTCTTTTTAATTCCAGACATTCCACTGAATCTTGAAACCTTAAAAATCATCTTTCCATACGCAATGACCTTGGCCACAGTTGGTTTACTTGAAACCATGATGACCACCACTATTGTAAATGAAGTGACAGGAACTGAAGGTGATCGTCATAAAGAATGCCGCGGACAAGGTTTTGCCAATATTATTAGTGGCTTTATGGGCGGTATGGCAGGTTGTGCCATGATTGGTCAATCCATCATCAATGTGAGTTCAGGCGCTCGTACACGACTTTCTACCTTGGTAGCTGGTGTATTCTTGCTCTGTCTGGTGGTGTTTTTAAAAGATTGGTTGGCTTATATTCCGATGGCTGCACTGGTTGCCATTATGATTATGGTGTCCTTTACCACCTTTAACTGGGACTCGGTCAAACAGTTTCGCAAGCATCCGAAACAAAGTAATATTGTCATGCTCAGTGTGGTTGTTATTGTTTTAGCGACGCACAATTTGGCTTTAGGTGTATTTATTGGCGTCTGCCTTTCTGCGCTCTTTCTTGTAAATAAATTGGAAAGTGAAGTGAAAGTCACATCTAAATTAATTAACGCTGAAACTTTGGAATATCAAGTTTCAGGACAAATTTTCTTTAGTAGTGCTGAAAAGTTTTATCAGTTTTTTGATGTCTCAACTTCTGCCAAACATGTGATTCTGGATCTGACCCATGCACATGTCTGGGATATTACTTCCGTCAATATGCTGAATACCATCGTGCAGAAGTTTCGAGATCAGGATATCGATATTGAAGTGGTCGGTTTAAATGAAGCCAGTAGTACCCTGATTGACCGCTATAATCCGCTTTGATGTTTCTACCTCACTAAAGAGCTGTTTATTCAGCTCTTTTTATTCGCCCTTCAAACCACCAACAGATTTCATTCAATGAATGAACTTTATAATTCGATAAAAGTCGAAAAAATATAGATTTGAAAAACTCAAAAACAATTTAATTGCCGAAATAACGGTAAATAATTTGACTTGCCAGTCTCAGGATTTAAAATACCGCTTTCGAATTTTTACATTTGCCAAAGTTATGTCAACCGATCTATTAGAACCGCAAGTCGTCGAGCTAGACAACTTGAATGAGCATCGTGAAATTGTGACTTTTATGCGTCGCTCTTCTCCGCTGAATACTTCTCAACGTACTGCGCTTGAACAATATGGTCACTTAATTTTGGAATATCCAGTCGGTGATTTACGTCAGCATTTTGAACACCCTGAACGTCCATTAACTGTTGAAATTGGTTTTGGTATGGGTCGTTCACTGGTGCTTATGGCGAAAGCTAATCCTGAACGTAACTTTGTCGGGATTGAAGTCCATGTTCCTGGTATTGCTCAATGTGTATATGAGGCTGGCATGGCAGGTTTAACCAACCTTCGTCTTTTAGATGCCGATGCAATTCAAGTACTACGTGAAATGCCAGACAACAGCATCAACGCTGTGCAACTTTATTTCCCAGACCCATGGCAGAAAAAACGTCACTTCAAACGTCGTTTCGTGTCACATGACCGTATGCCACTGGTTGAACAGAAGTTAGAAATGGGTGGAACATTCCACGCAGCGACAGACTGGGAACCATATGCAGAATGGATGCTTGATGTGCTCGATAACCGTCCAAATCTTGAGAATATGGCAGGTAAAGGCAACAGCTACCCGCGCCCAGACTGGCGTCCACAAACCAAGTTTGAACGTCGTGGACTGGAAGACGGTCATAAGATCAACGACTTCTTATTTAAGAAAATTAAATAAGTTTTGTATCTAAAAAAATAGGGCTAAATGCCCTATTTTTTATTCTGAATGATTAAAACACATGCCGAATTTCAACCGTCGGATCATATTCATCTAAGCGTTTTGCCAAAATATGTAAACGTCGTGTCGGCACTGCTGGAAACAAATGATGCTCCACATGATAAAACATGTTGTAGGTCACGACCCGCTTAAACTCATTACGTACTGTACGTGCCATATAAATATGATCTTCCGTATCATGATGCACCGTCCATACCGCAAAAAAAGCCGTCATGCATTGCCCAATCAACATTGCACTGACATGGTATTTTAAAACACTGATATCCAAGACGACAAAAACCAAAAACAGCACGATCACATTGGCAACAAGCTCAGCGGACATCCACTTTTTCTGCGTCTTACTTCCAACCTCAAATGCTTTTTTATGCAACATCCACGGAAAAATAGGGCCAAAAAGCAAAGCTTGCCACCACTTCATGGTTGCACTTTTTGCTTCAATATCCTCTTCTTGCATACAGTACTGATGGTGTCGAAGATGATTGATTTGCACCGCATGCATTGAGCCTAGCATGACAATACTTAAGATAAACATGACCCAATGTGTCGCGGGTCGGCTAATGCCTAAAGCAAAATGAAAGGCGTTATGCACTTGTCTAAGCCCTGTTAAGAAAAACATAAACGAGCAAAACAGTGCCAAAATATACCACTGAAAACCAGCGAAAATGAACGAGACCAGTAACCACGGTAAAGAAATGAGTAACTCACTGATGACATCAGTACGGCCTAACTGCACAAGATCTTTCCACTGCACCTGTTCTAATAATAAATGTGAACGCATACACCCTCTAGTTGTTTGTATTTATTTTCAGAAGCACTCTACCGAATCCTAATACATAAAAAAAGCCACTTTTTCAGTGGCTTTACTTGTTTTTATTACAGGTACATGAGTTATTCACCCTTCGATTAGCTGTGTCGCTGCATAATCTGCTGACTGATCAAGGTATAAACCTCCGCTAAATCAGGTCGTTTTAAATCTGCTAATATCGCTTGATGCATCTGTAAAATATTCACATCACCGCGTACCGCAGGGCCAGTTTGCATAGTTTTCGGATCATTCTTTGCGGCTTTAGCGGCGGTTTCCAAGATCAGCGGATACAGTAAACTAAAATCAACTTGCGTCTGATCGACAATTTGCTTGCTCATGTCGTAACAGTAATTGGCAAAATTACAGGCAAATACCGCAGCCAAATGCAAACTTAAACGTTGCTGTGAACTATAAGCATAGACACGCTGGCTCAACTGTTGAGCCAAATCCAATAACTGTTTTTGATGGTCTTTATTTGCAGCTTCAATAAATAATGGGGTTTGTTTCCAATCTACCTCTCGTTCTAAACTAAAGGTCTGTAAAGGATAAAATACTCCCGAACGTGGGTGCTGTTGCTGTAGAATTTGCAGATCAGTACTACCTGAAGTATGTACGATCAGAACCTCTGGCAACAATGGCGCAACTTCAGCGATGACAGCGGCAATAGATTGATCGCTGACAGCAAGAATCAGCAAATCAATTTCTGAGGATAAATCGGATACCGATGGACACGCTTTTGCTGCCACCTGCTCTGCCAAATGCTGTGACTTTTCCCAAGTTCGACTATATATTTGTACAATTTGATGGTGTTGCTGTAAAGCCGACGCCAAATGGTGGGCAACACGTCCAGCACCAATAAAACTAATTCGCATGTCTACGCTTACTCTCTATTTCTGCGCTAAGCATGCCAATAAAAAAAGGACGAATCAATTCGTCCTTTTTATTTCAAGCAACTTTCTAATTAATTAAAGACATTGTTCAAATAAACAATGCGCTCCGACGTTTTCTGATTAAAGCATTTGGTGTATTGCATGTCCTGATTTTGTGCTCTCATTTGCTCATCCCAATAATCATAATGCTGTTGGTAGGTTTCACGATCTTTTTCAGCAATATTATGAATGCTCGTTTGCGCAAGTACTTTACAGTCCACATCACGCTTTTCAAACCAGTCCGACTGGTCCTGTTGTAATTGCGCTTTTTGTTCACTACTAAAACGATCCCATGTTTGATTCAAACGTTCTACCACTTTCGCCTGATCAGCATTGAGCTCTTTCTGGCGGATATCCATCGACTTTTGCGCGAGTTCTTGTTGCGCTGCCTCTTCTTGAGCATTGGCTTCTTGACTATCCGCAATACCTTGATTTTCAGCTTCATAAGCGGCAAGTTGTACTGCTTTTTCTGTGATATAAACGAGTCCATCTAACACTTTATTTTCTTTTGGTAGCTGGAGTTGAATACCTTCTTTATCCGTTTTAATCAGTTGATAATTAAATGATCCTTTCAGTTGATCATTTTGCATCGTTAAAGCATATGCTTCACTTTCCAGTAAATCATTCAACGTACCATAGCGATCACACTCATCACAACTTTCTGCTTCATAACCATTTTGCGCACGCTGTTGTAAACCTTTCGGCATTTTCACGACCAGTTCACTGCGACATTCCAGTTGTTTGGCCGTCTCAGGTTGTTCGGTCACTGTCGTAATACTTTTGACTTCAAATTGAATATTCTGCGTGATGGTATCGGTCAGGTTTTTATCCGACTGATAGTAACTCGAGTTACGTAAGGCTTTATCTAACTTTTTCAAATAGTCTTGCTGTAAAGCAGTCTTAATCTCTTTTAACTTCGCCTCATTGCTACAGTCCCACTCATTGACTGCGGGTGCTGCTTGTTCTGCTTCAGCGCTGTCTTTCTTTCCTTTAAAGAAATCACAACCCGTTAAAAGCATGCTGCTACACAATGTTGCAAAAACCAAAGTATTGGCAAGTTTATTCATATAAAGCCCAATGTCTGTTTGTTATTTTTCGAGGCGTATTTAAGCAAATTTAGGCTAAAAAAACGAGTATTTAAACCATGAAAGATTTTACATCGTAAAAAAGGGACTATTCAGCCCCTTGTTTAGTTTTTACTGTGAGCATTCTTAGAAAGTCTTGTTCACACTCATTCCGACACTAAAATTACGCCCATCCGCAGGCTCAAAGAAGCGACCATTGCTGTCATTTACAATCACTGAGCCGACATAGTTTCGGTCGAATAGGTTATCGACTCGGGCATAAGTATTCACTTTCCAGTCCTGATTGACCCACAAATAGCCAACATTTGCAGCCACCACGGTATAACTTGGCGCAGTATCCGAATTGATATCATCGACATAAATCTTGTCCATATAACGTGCTTCCAAACCTGCCTGAAAGCCCTGCTCTGGTTGCCATGCCAAGCCTACAAAAGCTTGATTTTTGGCAATTCCGGGAATCTTATTTCCTTTATTAATGGCTTTCGCATACGGTTTTGTTGAATCATTTGGATTCGCTATTTCTGCTGTATTGCTATCAAATTCAGCATCGATATAACTCAAACTCGATTGAATATTGAGCGCCGCCCAAATCTTTTGTTGCCATGAAAGCTCTAAACCTTGTCGAGTAGTTTTGTCTGCATTTCGAAAAGTCGCTCGACCATCACGCGTTCCCGCCGTCACAATATCGTTTTCTGTATCTGTCTGGAAAACTGCAAAAGTAAACAATCCAAAAGGATTTTGTGACTTTAAGCCGAGCTCATAATTATCGCTACTTGCAGCTTTTAGCTCAAAGTTCATGCCTGATTTTAAGGGATCGGTGTTATAAGCCATTTCGGTAAAGGTTGGCGTTTCAAAGCCTTTACCATAACTGGTATAAGCATAAAGCTCAGGTAAAATTTCCCAGCCTAATGCCACAGAAGGCAATAATTTTTGATAATCCGTTGAACCACTGTCATCGCCATTGCCAGCGACGATGTAATGGTCATTCGACTCATAATGTACATTGCTATAGCGCAAACCTGCATCTAAATGCCACGTTGGCAAGAACTGCCATGAGGCTTGGATGTAAGGATCTAGATTCCATAAGGTATTATTTTCATCACGACGTAAATCACCTTTCACACCATAACGCCCTGTCGCATCAAAGTTTTCATACCCCTGACGATCTTCGCGCATCTGATCAAATGCCAAACCTGCAATAAATGTAGTATTCGGCAAGAGCTCTTTCCCTATCCAACGGAAGTCTGCACCATAATAATCTCGATCAAAATCGATCACTCCACCTGCATGACGAGGATTTTTTTGGGCACTACTCGGAATCGACTGATATTGCACGACCTGACGATTTCCCAAATAAACCATGCCATAGAGTTCATTCTGATCATTCAGTGGTTTGTTCCATGTCAACCCTGTTTGGGTTTGTTCAATTTCTTTACGTACATCGTAAATATTTTTAGCATCATTCACTTGCTTCGGATTGGCTTTCCACTGCTCACGATTCAGACCTTGTGGGTCGTCGGCATTTATATCAACACGGTTAATGAGCCAATTAATCTTACTGCCATCCTCCAAATTCCAAGTGAGCTTGGCATTATTCAACACTTTTCGCGCAGCACTATGATCACGGAAACCATCCGTATCAAAATAGGAAGAACTGATCACATAAGCGGGTTGGTTGGCTTGGTCTGAACCCCCTTGTAACTGAATATTGGCTTGTTGTTTATGGTGGCTGCCTGCATTTAACCCCACTTGAATCGAGTCTTTCCCTTGTCCTTCTTTGGTTTCGGTTAAGATGGTTCCACCTGATGAGTTTCCATAAAGTGAAGAAAAAGGACCTGTCAAAACTTCAATATTGTCCAAGCTGTCTAAATCAATATTAGAGCTTTGCCCCTGACCGTCGGGCATGGTTGCAGGAATACCATCGACATAGAGGCGTATGCCCCGCACACCAAAAGTAGAACGCGCACCAAAGCCACGCATGGAAATTTGCAAATCTTGCGCGTAATTTTCACGGTTATTGATTTGTAAACCCGCCACACCTTGCAATAGTTCAGACACATTCACATTCGTGTTGAGTTGAGACTCTGGAGCTTGCACTTTCTGTATCGAAGCGGGTACCTGTAACAATTCATTTTCAGTACGTACGGCTTGCACGCTAATAACTGGGAGTTGATATGCCGCTGTATCTTGAGCATACAGTGCCATCGATTTTAGAATCACTGTGGCTAATAAAGCATATTTAAAGGGAAGTGGATTGCAACTATATAATTTCACAAAACATCCTTTTCTTATCATCTTGGTAGGAGTGTAGAAAGTCCCTCTTTGCAGAAGGACTCTCCAAACAATAATACGTTTTAGTCTTCTAAACTATAAGCAATCACATAATCACCATGATCAGGCGACTGACGTGCACCGCCTGCAGAAATGACCACGTATTGCTTACCAGTTTTTGGTGAAATGTAGCTCATTGGCGTACCCTGACTCCCCACAGGTAAACGTGCTTTCCACAATTCTTCACCATTGGATGAATTGAAGGCACGTAAGTAGTAATCCTGTGTTGCTGCAAAGAACACTAAACCACCCTGTGTTGCCATTGGACCGCCAATGGTTGGCATACCAATCGGTGCTTTTAAGCCCATTTTGATACCCATTGGACCTGTATCTTCGACTGTACCCAAAGGAACCTGCCATGCAATTTGACGAGTTTTCATATCAATTGCAGTCATGGTCCCAAATGGTGGTTTTTGACAAGGAATGCTTAACGCTGACCAGAATCGGTTTTTGTTGACTTTGTATGGTGTGCCTTTCATTGGTACTGCACCCATACCTGTATTCACTTTCTCACCGCCATTGGCTTGAATCGCTAAGTCTTCAGGCGTTTGTTTAATCAACTGAATCCAAAGCCCTAAACGCATGTCGTTCACAAACATATATCGATGCGTTGGATCGAAAGCAATAGAACCCCAGTTCATGCCACCCAGTGAACCTGGGAAGCTCAATGAAACATCTGTCCCTGGAGCTGTAAATAGACCTTCATAACGCATTGATTTAAAATTAATACGACACATCAATTGATCAAATGGCGTAGCACCCCACATGTCTGATTCAGTCAGCGTTTGATTACCAATTTGTGGCATTTCAATGGAACGCGGTTGGGTCAAACTGTATTGTTCATTTGGAATATCTGCCGCTTTAACAGGCTGTTCAACGACTTTGGTCAATGGTTTACCTGTAACACGGTCAAGCACAAAGAACTGACCAGACTTGGTACCAATGACTACAGCAGGTTTAGTCGAACCATCTTTGAGTGGGAAATCCACCAAACTTGGTTGCATTGGTAAGTCAAAGTCCCATAAATCATTATGAACGGTTTGATAGACCCACTTTTCTTTACCTGTGGTCGCATCCAGTGCCAATACCGAAGTATTGTATTTATGATCCAATGGTTGGCGGTTTGCACCCCAAAGGTCAACTGATGAACTTCCCATTGGTAAGAACACTGTATTCATTTGAGGATCATAAGACATTGCCGCCCATGAGTTGGCTGAACTACGTTTATAAGTTTCACCCGGTTTTAACACATAGTTTGGATCTGGATTACGCGGATCGAACGCCCAACGTAGTTTACCTGTAATGACATCGTATGCACGAATTACACCACCCGGCATGTCTGCACCTACGTTATCGGCAATACGACTGCCAATGACAATCGATGTACCTGCAATGGTCGGTGCCGAAGTCACTTCAAAACGCGGTGCTTTGGTACCATCACCTAAGCCTTCAAGCAAATTCACAGTCCCATCAACACCAAAGTCTTTACAACGCTCACCTGTATCAGCATTGACTGCAATTAAACGACCATCAGGTGTGTTGGTATATACACGACGAGGGCAAGCCGTATTGGTTGCGACTGCGGTTACGGCTGTTGCACCTGCCAAGGTTGGCTGTACCAATGCTTGTGTCGAATCAAAATAAGCAACGCCACGGCAACGCTCCCAAGCATCGGCTTTAGAGTTGACTTCTGCTTTCCAAATTTGTTTACCTGTGTCCGCATCTAAAGCAATCATGTTGTTATGCGGGGTACATAAAAAGACTTTATTACCGACCTGTAATGGTGTCATTTGATCTTCTGCACCATTACCCGAACCTGTGGTCATATCGCCTGTTTGGAAGCGCCAAGCTTCTTTGAGTTTAGATACGTTATTTCGGTTAATTTGGTCGAGTGCAGCAAAACGGCTACCGCCTGCATCACTACCATAATGATCCCAATTGACTTGCTGTTTATTTGGTTCAACGGGCACAAGCGGTAATTCCTGACCCGATGCTTGAACGGTTGGGTGTGGAATAAACATACCGTACAAACCACCCAACATACCCAAAACAGTCAATCCCCCAACCACATAAGCTGGTGCTGACATTGCTGTTTGTTGCTGGTATTTACGAATGGATGGCAATGTGAATAACACAGCAGCAAATAAGCCTGCTGGGAACATTAAGCGTGAATGTAGTGGCCAGAATTCCAAGCCTGTATCAATCAATGCCCAAATGACAGTGCCTACAAAAACTAAACTGAATAATCCGACCCCAAGGGCTTTTTTTCGAAAAATGAAAATCGCTGAAACGATCGTCACTAAGCCTGCAATAAAGAAGTACCAAGAGCCACCTAAACTGATAAGCTTTCCGCCACCAATTAAATAAAATAGGCCTGTTAACAATAAGGCCAAGCCTAGGATAAAACACCATATTTTAAATATGGCTCCTGGCTTAGATTGAGCTTCAGACATACATCTTACTCCAAGTGCCGTGAGTTTAAATGACCACTCCCTCTCTCCTTTGAGTATCATTTATCATCACGAATAAATTCTTGTACTTTCGCATTTACAATGCGAAAGCCTTGACTAAAGTGTTTAAACTGGACAGCACTATTGACTATATTTTAACCAAATTTAAATCTAAGTGCTGTTAAAAATTGACTTTCATGGTTAAACCAGCCACCCACGCGTCTTCTACTTCTTTTACCCCTGTCGGTTGGTAGATGTATTGCACGTTGGGTCTGAGCATGACCGCTGGTGACCATTGGTAGGTGTAATTGAGTTCTACATTAAGTTCATCACGTTGAATCGGGACATAGTCTCTCGCAACCGCATCGTAACTGTAATAACCACGACCTTCATTGGTGGCGATTTGCTTGTCCGTTGCACGATCATTCACGACATAATTGGCTAAACCAAAACCGATGGAGTCATTCGGGCGACTGTCAAAAGGCCCTTTGTACCAAAGCGCGAGTTGTTGTGTACTTTCTACAAATGTTGTGGCCTTATCGTTCACTACACCATTAAAGCTAATGTATAAACCACGCTTCGGATCTGCCCCATGCTGTGTGAGTTGCTGTTGTGCATTCAACCAAAAACTGTATTTACCATCTTGCATTTCGCCACTACGAATATCTTTTGCTTCGGCGGTGGAATACAGTGCACCTACTTTATATTCCCCAGGCAAGCCATTAAACGCGGCTAACTTTGGTTTCCAAGCCAACTCTAAAGGAATGGTTGCACCCTCAACATTGTCCATATCGAGGTTAAAGCCATCACTGTCTGAGTCTGTTTTGACATTGTCTGGGTTGACTTCATAGACCCCAACACCAAGTGACCAGTCTGGTGCAAATTGGTATTTAAGATTGGTGCCCCATAAACTGACAGGCCAGTTGTACCAAATCGAACCGATGGATTTTCCAAGCTGTCCGCCACAAAGCAGCAAGTTCTGAAATTCACATTGTGAGCTGTTAAAATCATCCGACATACCCATACGTCCAATCTTGAATTGGACGCGGTTATCATCAAATCCTGTTTTGATCCAAGCCTGCGTTAAGCGCCAAATTTTGCCACGCCCGTAAATTTCTTGGCTGTTGCCCAAGGTACTGGCACGAGGGTCTTTAATGCGTTCAAGCGTTAAGGCGTTACCATCACGTTTGGTAATCATTAAGCCTGCGGTGGTATTTTCCCAACCTGCAATTTTGTTTAAATCGAAATTAGCGCCTAAGGTCAACTGTGCAGCATTTTCAAAACTATTGTCATCGTTATAACCACCAGCCAAATTAGTCGCTGCTTGGCTCATAATTGCAGCGGTAAATTTATAACCTTGATCTTCCAGTTGCTTCCGTTCACCGTTCCAATCACCCAATAACCATTGACGGTCTGCCGAATAAAATTCATTGGCTGAAGCCAATTGGCAAGTTAAAAGCACCAAAGATAATGTGCCTAGTTTTAATAGTTGTTGCATACCAAACATCCTTTTCTGTGAGGAAAGCTCAACTCAGGTAAGCTTTCCATGCGGTTTTTATTATTTAATACGAACGGCTGGACTCAGTTCAGAAGTTGCACCCAAGTGGTCTGTGACATTGGCAGTGACATTGGCCACACCACTTGCCACTTTCCACGTTGCTTGACCCTGACCTTGTGCATTGGTTGTTACAACTTGCATTCCTAAATACTGTTCAGCTTCTTGAGCATTCGCTTGGCGATTGGCAAAAAATTCAACGTGGTAGCGTTGATTTGGCTGTGCTTGAACTGTAGCAGTGACTTGACCTTTGCTATAGCTTAAACGTGGCGCTTGGATATTTTGGTTTGGCATGGCATTACAGCCTTGTTCATTCGGCTGTGTACAAGTTTTTTGAAGTTTTGCATCTTCAATCACCACACCGCCACCACGAGAACCGACAAAGCCAGCATGTTCAAGCGCAGGCACAGCAAAAACAATTGCGCCTAAACGTTGATTAGGCACACAAGAACCACCTGCTTCACAACGCTTAATATCTTTACCATTGTCCCAAATTAAGTTTTTGGTCAAGGTTGTACGGGCATTGGCATCTTTTTCTGAACGAATGGCGATGCCTAAACGGTTACCATGAACTTTATTACTGTCAAAAATGTTGCCATTACCCGTTAAGTTAAAACCAATTGAGTTGTTGGTCAGTTCGTTATAGGCAACATAGTTACGTTTGCCCCAGTTAATTTGCAAACCATCGGAGTAGTTTTCAAATTTGTTGCCGACCACGGCATTATCATTACCCCAAAGAATCTCGATGCCCTGAGATGGTTCTGGGTTGGCTTTGGTTGAAGTGAACAGATTATTGGCCACAAGGTTAAATGCCGCACCACGCGTCAGCTCTAAACCATCACCATTATCTACAAACACGTTGTTCAAAACTTTGTTGTTATTGGTGGTGGTTGAGGTCGGATTGCCCTTGCCATCATCACCTGTCAGCATCACGCCTGAACCACCGTAGTTATTACTAATACGGTTATGTTGAATCAGGTTATTGCTTGAACGGTTAATCAAAACACCAATACAGAAACGGTGAATATCCAGACCTTTTAAGGTCACACCGTTCACATCTTGTAGAACCAGACCGGGTAAAGTCATGGTACGAACATTGGTACCATACTGTTCAGGGTTAGCGCCTGGGCAAGCTTTCGCACCCTCACCTTTAATATAGTTTGAACCATCAATGGCAATAAACTCGCCTGTTTTGTCCCACTGTGTCCCAATAATTTTTACGGCAGATTTAATCGGTGGTAAAGCTTGATTCAGCTTAATGACATAAGGAGCTTTACCTACAGCTTGAATCTGAATTTCATTTTCTTGCGTCGCATTGGCATTCGATTGTTCAATTGCCCAACGCAATGAACCTTTTGCACTATCATCCTGATAGCGGTCAACTATATAAGTTTCTGCACTGGCCAAACCAGAAGCAGCCAAACTTAAAACCAGTGTAGTTAAACGTAAAGTTGATAATTTCATGTTCAAATCCTTTTATATCTTGAAGTCTTAAGGTGTAGGCTGCACAGTTTTAAGGAACTGCTTAAGTTGAGTCACATCAATTTGACCTGGTGCTGAAGCCTCACCAATCATGCCGAAACTGAGGCTCCCTCCCATGTTGGCAGTCGCTACACGTGAGATCGTGCCTAACTGTCCCATCGACATGGTAAGTAAGGGTTTTTGACTTTTTTGGCTTACAGTAAGGGTTGCATTCATCAGGGTAAAGACATCTTGTTTTGACTTTGGCATCACCGCAATTTTTAGAATGTCGGCACCCATCTGATCTTGTTTTAGCAGACGGTTTTCAATTTCTTGTTGTTCGGGGGTTTTGGCAAAATCATGATTTGACATGATCACCAACACGTTCTTTTCATGTGCCAATTTGGTTAATTTCGCCACACTGCCTGCATCACGGAACATTTCGATATCCAGCAATTGCATGAATGGCTTTTTCAAATATTCACGATAAATCTTTTCATAGTCTTGGTCAGACACCGTCATTTTTCCGCCTTCGTTATGGGTACGAATGGTGGCAATTAAGGGTTTATCTTTTAGAGTTTGATTTAATTGCTGACCCAGTGCGATGACTTTTTTTGTGTCCGCAGAAAATTCAAGTAAATCGATACGGAACTCAGCCAAATCTACATCTGGATTACTCGCAATTACTTTGGCTTGTGCAAGCGCTTGTTCAGCAGTTTTTGCAGTGATCGGTACAATAGTTTTGACAGGTAAATCACCAATATTGACGTTTTTGACCATATAGTGTTGTGCATTAGATTGAGCTGTTTCTGCTGCAAATGTCGCTGGCATTGCTGCGATAACTGCGCTGCTTAAGCAGAGTTGCATTGCTAATTTTTTGATGGTAATCATTACAGTTCCTTGTATTTTCAATACTATTGCCTGACTTCTGTCATCAATGGCAAATATACGTGGGATTCATGCAATGGGACATGCAATCACCACGTATAAACTTTTTTCTCTTTCATAAGCACAAGCTTTCTTGCGCTTATGAGCTTAGATATCTAGAAAGACTGTTTCGTCTTCGCCTTGTATACGAATGTCAAAGCGATACACCACTTCACCATCACGCTCTTCACGCTTGGCAATTAAAGTCTGACGACGTGGTGCCCATTCAATGCCTTTGAGCACAGGATCTTGTGCATTTGCTTCAGCTTCATCTTCAAAGTAAACACGCGTGTTTAAGCCAATGTTAATCCCGCGAGCAAAAATAATCAGTGCAATATGCGGTGCTTGAGTTGTTCCTTTACGACCCGGAACAGCACCCGGTTTAATGGTATTGAAACTCCAAAAACCAGTTTCAAAGTCTGCACCTGTACGCCCCCAACCAAAGAAATTAGGGTCAACTGCTTTGCCTTGAATATCAGCCGCACTTGGATACACACCGTTGGCATCCGCCTGCCAAATCTCGATTAAAACATCACGTAATGGTAAACCTAAGCCGTCAAACACCTGACCTTCTAAGCGAATACGTTCGCCTAAGGTTTTTTCTTGAACTAACTGATTGTTGAAGTTGTTTTCAAACACTTCGATGTTGGCTTGTTTTGGTAACAAACCAATGTGTACATATGGTCCACCTGTTTGAGATGGAGTTTCATGCAATTCTTGAAAGTTCCAATTGTTCATGTTGTTCTCCCTGAATTAAGTCAAATCATTTTCGAAATAAGTCGCACGACGACCACGTAAAGTGATGTCAAAGCGGTAACAACGGCTGTCTGCTTCAATAAAGTTGCTCTTGTCTTCTAAAGCAATCAATGCACGACGTTGTTGTTCCGAAGGAATGGTTTTAATAATTGGACACGAATCAATTAGCGTATCGCCTTCAAAGTAGAACTGCGAAATGAGACGTTGCGCCCAACCATCAGCAAGTAAAGAGAAATGGATATGCGCTGGACGCCATTCATTAATACGGTTACGCCAAGGGTACGGACCCGGTTTAATGGTACGGAATACAAAATAACCATTGGCATCGGTCATCATGCGACCACAACCACCAAAGTTCGGATCCATCGCACCAATAAACTGGTCATTTGGATGACGATAACGACCAGAAGCATTGGCTTGCCACACTTCGAGCAAGGCATTTTTGACTGGACGACCAAACTGATCACGGACATAACCATGTACAATAATGCGCTCACCAATCGGTAAACCTTCTTTGGCATAGTTCAAGATCAAATCGTTATCTTTAGGCCCAAACTGCTCCGCACTAAACTGCGGTGAAGTCACTTCAGTTAAAGTTTCTGCAATTGAGATCAATGCATTTTTTGGCGAGCGTAATACACTGGTTTTATAGCCGGGTGCATATGCTGGCGGATGATCATCGGTATTACGTTGTGCATAAGCACCTAAAATAAGTTGCGACATGTGACGTCCCTCTTAATCTTGTTCCATTACTCTTGATTGGTTTGTTCTTGGTTGAGATGCTGTTCGCTCAGCTTTTGCGGGGCAATGCCCAAATCTGCAAAAACCTCTTCTGCCATATGCATGGCTGCATTGGCTGCCGGTAGACCTGCATAGAGTGAGCAGTGCAGAATCAATTCTTTTAAGTCGTCCTTAGTCACACCATTGTTAAAACAAGCACGTAAATGCATACGCAATTCGTCTTCACGACCTAGAGACAATAAAATTGCAATCGTCACTAAACTGCGGGTATGGCGTGGCATGCCCGGTCTAGACCACACTTCACCCCACGCAAAACGGCTGATAAAATTTTGAAAATCTGCATTGAAATCATTTAAGTTCTCAATCGAACGATTCACATGCTTTTCACCTAGCACTTCAGTTCGGACTTTGATCCCTTGTTCATAGCGTTGTTCATCATTCATGGGAGAATCCTCAATTAAGTTGCGTCAGTATGTGCAACAAGTGATTTAACAAAAATTGCGACAGCCGCTGTCGTTGCAGGAATCATGAGCAAGCTCAAAATTGCAGTAAATGACCAGTCATTGCCCAGTAAAACTGCGCCGATCCATGCACCAAATACCGCACCGAAACGACCAATTCCAGACATCCACGCCACACCTGTTGCACGGCATTGGGTTGGATAAAAACGAGCGCTGAGTGCTGGCATTGCCGACTGCGCACCATTAATTGCAACACCTGCGCAAAGCACTAAAATGGCAAGTAAGGTTGGATTTGCTAAGCTCTGCCCTACGGCAAAAGCAAAAATTCCAGCGACAAAATAGAAGCCTGCAATAATGCGGTTCGGGTTGAAACGGTCCATTGCCCAGCCAATAAATAAAGCACTGAGGACACCGCCAAACTGGAATAAACCACCGATAAATGCAGCACGCTCCATCGTTGCGCCAGTTTCACGCATTAAGGTTGGTAACCAACTGGTGAGCAGATAAATCATCACCAAACCCATGAAATAGGTCAGCCACAATAAAGCTGTGCCTTTGACATATTTCTGAGAGAACAGCATGCCAAACACACCTTTCTTCTCTGCACCTTCGTTTTTTTCTTCAGGTACATGAAACTCAGTGACACCCTGTACTTTTTCAGGTGCAATACGCGTTAGAATGTTGCGAACTTTTTCGCTGTCACGACCTTTCACAATCAAGAAACGATAGGATTCTGGCAGGAAGAAAATCACCACGATCATCAAAATTAGTGGCGACCAACCGCCCAGTAAAAACAAGCTGTGCCAACCAAAAGTTGGGATCAACCAACTGCTGATAAAACCACCTGTCGCCATACCCAAGTTGTAACCACAGAACATGCAGGTCACGAGTAGCGAGCGAGAGCGCTGTGGGCAATATTCAGAAAATAGCGTGGTTGCATTCGGCATCGCCGCACCCAAACCAATACCCGTTAAAAAGCGCAGTATCACTAAAGTGTTTAAGTCAGTTGCATATGCCGATGCCAAAGTAAAGCCACCAAAAATCAGCATCGAAATACTTAAAACAATCTTGCGCCCAAAGCGGTCAGCGGTTGGACCAGACACCAACGCACCAATAATCATGCCGCCTAAAGCCGCACTCATGACTGGACCCAATTGCGAACGGTCTATCCCCCAGTCTTGTGCTAAAGCGGGAGCAATAAAACCCATTGCCGCAGTATCAATACCGTCAACAAAAACAATGAGAAAACATACAATTGCGATAAGCCACTGATATTTGCTAATCGGTGCATCATTAATCAGTGCTTGTGCGTCTATACTCGTTTTTTGAGTAGCGTATTCCTGAGACGCCATACCTGCCTCCTTGGGCTGAAAGTCCTTTTAAAAATCCTTAAACTATTGAATCGATCCAATAAACTGACTGAGGGTTTGATTAAACAACTCAGGCTGTTCGATATTGGAAAGATGTGATGCATCAATCACTGTGAGTTCACTCTTTTGAATCTGTTGTTGCATAAAGACACCATCTGCCACTGTCGTGACTGGGTCAAATGCGCCTGCAATCACTAAAGTTGGAATCTGAATCTGTTGAATTTGAGTAGATAAATCCGCTTGGGCAAGCGCTTGGCAAGATTCTGCATAGCCCAGTGCTGGCGTAGTCGCTAAAGACTGAATGGTACGCTGTGCCAAAGCATCATGTTGATAATCAAACTGTTCGCTGAACCAACGGGTATGCGTAGTTTTGACCAAATCTGCTAAGCCATTGACTGTCACAGCATCTGCACGGGCATTCCAACCTTCTTCAGTCCAAATTTTGACTGCTGAGTTCGCCACAGTTATGCTATGAAAACGATCCGCATGGTGAATACCGAGCCATAAAGCCGTCATGCCGCCCATCGAAATTCCACAGAA
Source organism: Acinetobacter tibetensis (assembly GCF_023824315.1). NCBI lineage: Bacteria > Pseudomonadati > Pseudomonadota > Gammaproteobacteria > Moraxellales > Moraxellaceae > Acinetobacter > Acinetobacter tibetensis. Next base: position 2,048,649 of record NZ_CP098732.1, read on the forward strand.
ATGTGCTTTTTCAATGTTTAAACCATCAAGAATATCAATCACATCTTCTGCAAGATTTTGTACAGTGGTCTGCTCAATCACATCGCTTTGCCCATGACCACGTGTGTCATAAGTCACTACTTTGAACTGCTGTTCAAAAGCAGCAACTTGTGGCTGCCACATGCCTTTATCTGTACCCAACGAGTTTGAAAATACAATCACAGGCGCATTGTCTTGCCCACTGATTGCAACAGATAAAGTCTTGCCTTGACGATTGGTCATCGTGATATTCACTTTGCCTCTCCTTTTGCTTCTTGCAACACCGCATCAATCTGGTCTTGAATATTGCCAAGATAAGATTCGGGTTTAAAAATTTCTGAAATTTGAACTGCACTAAAATAGGCTTTGACTTGATCGAGTTCAGTCATGACCTCTTTTAAGTGAACACCTTTTTCAACGGCTGTTTTACATGCTGCTTCCACCACATGATGAGCCTGTAAGCGCCCTAGATGTGGCGCCAATGCCATCATCACCGCTTCTGCCATAATTAAGCCTTGCGTACATTCCAAATTGCGCTGCATGTTCTCTGCATTAACTTGCATCCCTTGTAACACCTCCAAAGTTCGCTCTAAAGCACCTGCACAGAGTTGGAAAATTTCAGGCAATGCTAGCCATTCCGCATGCCATCCTCCTAGACTGCGCTCATGTTCTTGCACCATGCTTTGATACAAACTCGACATCAACACAGGCACACGATTAGCGGCTGCCAAAACCGATGCCGCCGCGACAGGATTACGCTTATGTGGCATAGTGGATGAGCCACCACGCCCTTTCGCTGCCGGCTCAAACACTTCTGCAATTTCAGTTTGCATCATCAACGACCAGTCACGCGCCATTTTGCCCAGACTACCTGTCACTATCGCGAGAACACTCGCCACTTCGACAATACGGTCTCGCTCACCATGCCAAGTACAGCTTGGGACTGAAAGTTGTAACTGCGCTGCAAATGCTTGCACAACTGCTGTGCCTTGTGCTTGTAATGAAGCCAATGAACCGACTGCACCGCCTAATTGCGCAGTAAAAACACGTGCTTTCATGGCGTCAATACGGGCTAAATCACGACGAAAGGCCGAAGCCCAGCGTGCCAATTTATGCCCCAAAGTAATCGGTAAACCTTGCTGCAACCATGTGCGTCCAATCATGACTTGTGAGCGATACTGTTCTGCTTGAGCCAAAGCTGTGCGGTAACATTGGTGAATTAAAGCTTCAACATGCGTCATTGCAGCACGACATTGCAAAATACAGGCAGTGTCTAAAATGTCTTGACTGGTTGCGCCCCAATGCACATAACGTGCAGCATCTTCATCATTTTGTTTCACAATCGCAGTCAATTGCTTCACAAAAGGAATCGCAATATTGCCTGCCAAACCTGTTGCAACCGCTAAAGCATCAAAATCAAGCTGATCGAGTGCAGTTGATGCAATGTTTGAAATTGCTATTGCCGCAGATTCTGGAATAACACCGACCTGAGCCTGTGCTTTTGCCAAGGCAACTTCAGCCTCAATCATGTAAGACACCAAAGCACGATCACTGAAAATTTCAGTCACCTCGTTTTGGTAAAATAAGCTGGCATATAACTGGCTCATGATCGCTATCCTTAACTCTGCTTTAAACCCGCTGAATAATCATTGCAATGCCTTGACCAACCCCAATACACATCGAACACAAGGCATAGGTTCCACCCGTTTGTTCTAATTGGTTTAAAGCCGTGGTGACTAAACGTGCACCCGATGCACCGAGTGGATGACCAATCGCAATCGCCCCACCATTTGGATTCACTTGAGTCGTATCATCTGCCAGACCGAGGTCACGGGTAACCGCCAGTGCCTGTGCCGCAAACGCTTCATTCAGCTCAATCACATCCATCTGTTCAAGGCTAAGATTGGCTTGTTTAAGAAGCTTCTTAATCGCTGGCGCTGGGGCAAAGCCCATGATGCGCGGTTCAACCCCCACAGCCGTAGATGCAATAATCTTGGCACGGGGTTTGAGGTTGTACTGTTGAATCACCTGTTCTGACGCAATCAGTACAGCAGCCGCACCGTCATTGATGCCTGACGCGTTTCCCGCTGTGACGGTGCCTTCTGCTGTGACGACTGGCTTCAGTTTAGCCAAACCTTCTAATGTGGTCGATGCACGAGGATGTTCATCTGTGTCAACCACAATCGGATCACCCTTACGCTGCGCAATACTTACAGGGACGATCTCATGTGTAAAAAAGCCTTGAGCTTGCGCGGTTGCTGTGCGCTGTTGACTCGTCAAGGCAAACTGGTCTTGATCTGCACGATCAATATGAAATTGTTGTGCCACATTCTCTGCGGTCTGTGGCATGGTCTCTACACCATATATGGCTTTCAGCTTAGGATTGATAAAACGCCATCCCATGGTGGTGTCTTCAATCTTCTGGCTACGCCCATAAGCGGTTTCCGACTTGCCCATGACAAAAGGTGCACGAGACATGCTTTCCACACCCCCTGCAATGATCAGGTTTGCTTCACCCGCTTTAATCGCACGTGCTGCCATCGCAATCGCATCCAACGATGAACCACATAGACGGTTGATGGTGGTTGCTGGAACTTCAACCGGTAAGCCTGCAAGCAGTGCAGACATACGACCCACATTACGGTTGTCTTCACCGGCTTGGTTGGCGCAGCCGTAGATCACGTCATCAACTTGGGTCCAATCGACACTGGGATTACGTTGCATCAAGGCTTGAATCGGTACGGCACCCAAGTCATCGGCACGGACTGGAGCGAGTCCACCCGCATAACGGCCGAATGGGGTACGGATGGCATCGATGATATAAGCGTCTTTCATATCTATTCTTCTCTTAATCCTCCCCCTTGCGAAGCTATGCTTCTCATCCTTTAAAAAGGAGGGAGACTCACCGCACTTGTTGCTGGAAAAGTCTCCCTTTAGCAAAGGGGGATTTAGGGGATTCCAATCATTAATTCTGTTGTGTCGCATCCACCAACGGAGCACCCGTCATCGCCTGCAATTCTGCAAAGCTTAGACCGTCGACTTTCTCAATCACTTTTAAGCCTTCAGCAGTGACATCAATCACGCACAGGTCGGTATAGATACGGTCGACACATTTCAAACCTGTCGCGGGATAGCTCAATTCAGCCACGATCTTCGGTTCACCTTGTTTGGTCACATGGTCGGTGGTGATAAAGACCTTCTTAGCACCGACGGCTAAGTCCATTGCACCACCCACAGCCGGAATTGCATCGGGTGCGCCGGTATGCCAATTGGCCAAATCCCCATTGGCCGCGACTTGGAAGGCACCGAGAACCGCAATATCCAAATGCCCACCCCGCATCATGGCAAACGAGTCCCCATGATGGAAAAAGGCTCCGCCTTGTAACATGGTCACGTATTCTTTGCCTGCGTTGATCAGTTCAGGATCTTCCTCACCTGCGGCGGGCGGTGGACCAAAAGCCAATAAACCATTTTCAGAATGTAAGAACACGTCTTTGTCTGAAGGCAGGTAGCTGGCAATCTTGGTCGGTAAGCCAATACCGAGATTGACATAAGCGCCATCAGGAATATCTTGTGCCACACGTTCTGCAATTTGGTTACGGCTGAGTTTTTGATAGCTCATGATGTTCTCCCGATTACACAGCCACAGGTTCAGGTTGAACCTGTACCACATGTTGAACAAAAATACCTGCGGTGATGATGTGTTCAGGGTCTAATTCACCCAGTTCCACCACTTCAGACACTTGAGCAATGGTTACATTGGCTGCCATGGCCATGATTGGGCCGAAGTTACGTGCCGATTTGCGGTAGACCAGATTGCCCCAACGGTCGCCTTGCTGGGCTTTAATCAAAGCGAAGTCGGCTTTGATTGGATATTCCAGTACATAATCTTTACCGTCGATGTGACGGGTTTCTTTGCCTTCGGCCAATAAGGTGCCATAACCTGTTGGGGTGAAGACTGCGCCGAGTCCCATGCCCGCAGCTTGAATACGGCAGGCTAAATTGCCTTGAGGGACCAGTTCCAATTCGATTTTGCCTGCACGATAGAGTTCATCGAAGACCCAAGAGTCGGACTGACGCGGGAACGAACAAATGACTTTTTTCACGGCACCCGCTTTGAGTAATTTAGCCAGACCATAGTCACCATTACCAGCATTGTTGCTGACGATGGTGAGGTCTTTAATGCCGAGTTGAATTAAGCCATCGATCAGTTCAGCAGGTTGTCCTGCTGTACCAAAACCACCGATCATGATGGTTGAGCCGTCTTGTATCTGGGAGAGCGCTTCCATTAAGGTCGCTGCACTTTTATCTATCATTAGATAACTCCATTGTGCATCATGCAAAATTTGAAAAGGCACGGAAACCCAACTTATACTGGAGAGCAATTCAGCTAAAACAACATTCCCTAGTCTTTTAGTTCGATTTCCTTATCCGTTCATTTTTTATCATTTTTTAGCGCTGGACTAGATAGCTACAGGCGCTTTTGTTCGATGATCGAACATTTTTACTTATTATCGAACAAAACCTGATTTTTTCAGTCAGATTTCACGCTATAGTAAAAATATAAACACAATACATATCAGGAAAGTATCTAAATGAATGAGGAATTGCACAAAACTGAAAGATGGCTTGAAAATAAAGACAATAAAAAAATCATTCGACATGAAGATTTTGTGGCTGGCATCAGTAAAGGTATGGCAATTCTGGATTGTTTTGGCGCTGACCGTCATCGTTTAAATATTTCAATGGCTGCTGAACGGACTGGGATGACCCGCGCGGCAGCACGGCGCCACTTACTCACCCTTGAGTATTTGGGCTATTTAGAATCGGATGGTCATTATTTTTATTTAACCCCTAAAATTTTAAAATTCTCAGGTGCTTATCTCGGTGGTGCACAACTTCCTAAAATATCTCAACCGCTATTGAATCTACTGACCAACCAAACGTCTTTAATCTTTTCTGTGATGGTACTGGATGGATATGAAGCCATTACCATTGCACGTAGCGCTGCACATCAACAAACAGATCGTGTTAACCCCTATGGTTTACACTTAGGAAATCGTTTACCCGCACATGCAACATCCGCAGGGAAAATTTTATTGGCTCATCTGGAACCGAATGAGCAACATGAATGGCTTGAAAAATATCCACTACAACGTTTAACCAAATACACCCATACTGACAATGCAACATTTTTAAACTTGCTGCATGAAATCAAAGAACAAGACTGGTGCTATTCTTGTGAAGAACATGAGTTAGGTGTCCATGCGCTTGCCGTACCGATTTATCAACAAAGATCTAAAGTGATTGCCGCATTGAATATTGTGTCCCCGACTACCCGTACCACTAAGGAATACCTGATTCAGCATATTCTACCTTTGTTACAAGAAACGGCACGTGAGTTGCGCAATATTTTATAAAAAGCCTAGATAAATAATCCAAGTCTATAGGCTTATTGTGACGCTTTAATCGTAGAAAATTTGTTGAGTTATTTTATGACCTGCCAAAAAGAAAAACCGCTCAGTTATCGCGGTTTTTCTTTTTATTCACTTTACTCAAATGCCACCTTTTTATGCGTGAATCGACTATAGAAAAATACAAGCAACCCCAATAAATATAGGCAACCCGACAGCAATAATAATGATACACCTGCCGCATAAAGCAACCATGCTGCATAGATGACTGCGACTGCGGCAATCCAAATATGCTTACTACGTTTATGTTTCACAGATTCTTTTAAATAGAATGCAGAAACCAAAAAGTATGGCAGTAAAATCATTACTGATGAAATCAGCAATAATTGCGTATAGTTTTTATCAAAGAAACACACCGCAATCAAAGAAATTTGCACCACAATAGACGTCAGCCAAAGTGAGGCAATCGGCACACCATTCTGATTGATTTTTAAAAACAGAGAAGGAAAAGCTTTATTTTTTGCAGCTAAAAATGGAATTTCCGTTGCAAATAAAGTCCAACTTAAATAAGAAGAACTAACCGAAATAATCAAACCTAGCGTAATAATAATGGTACCAGGCAGCCCAATCAGTTGCTCCAATATGGTTGCCATAGAAGGGTTATGCATATTGGCAATTTCAGCTCGCCCTGTTACACCATAAGCCAGTACCGTCACCATGACATAGAAACTCAATGCCAGCAGCACACCCAAAACAGTTGCACGACCAATATCTTGTCTATTCTTGGCGCGGGACGATAAAACTACAGCGCCCTCAATACCCGTAAATACCCATAAGGTAATTAGCATGAGATTACGCACCTGTTCCCAAACAGGCAACTGTAAAGAAAAGTCGATAAAGTTGAGTTTGAATAAATCAAGCTGGAAGGCAACAAAGCCGCAGGCAATAAAAATCACCAAAGGGACAATCTTGGCAATCGTCGCAATAAGATTCACCAATGCTGCTTCTTTAATCCCCTGACTCACCAGCCAATGTACAATCCAGACAAAGATTGATGAACCAATCAATGCATACAGGGTATTGCCTTCACCAAAATACACATGCTCTGGACTATCAGTAAATAAACCCACACCAGAAAAGGCAATTACCACATATCCAACAATGCCTATGGTGGTACAAAGCCAATAGCCCCATGCAGAACAAAAGCCAATTAATTCACCAAAACCTTCTCGGGCATAATTATAAATACCACCATCCAAATCAGGTCTTTGCCGTGTTAAAAAAAGCAGTGCAAAGGCAAGAAATAGAATTCCTACGCCTGTTATAAGCCAAGCCATTAGCAAGGCTTGGCCATTTGCGACTGCAGCCATGTTTTGTGGCAAACTAAATACCCCTGAACCCACCATAGAACTAAACACTAAGGCGGTTAAGGAAAGTAAGCCAATTTTAGCTGTAGACATAAGAAAATCTTACTGTTTAAAAAATTGAGAAAGTTCTGCAATATGTTCAGGACCAATACCACAACAGCCCCCAATTAAGGTTGCTCCCGCAGCTTGCCACTGCTGTGCAAAGCTTAAATATAATTCAGGATTTAAATCTGCACGGATTTCATCTAAACCATCGTTAGCGGTAGCTTCACTTTTCTGTGGTGGAAATGCGTTGGCATAAGCCCCAATTTGTACTGTTTCGGGTAATAATTTTTTAATTTGGATAATGGCTTGCAATACCACTTCTGGTTGACAACAGTTAAACAATATTGCGTTGGCACCAAGGCGTTGTATCAACTCAGCCACTTGTTCAAGGCTTTCGCCAGAACGCAATAATGGTTGTTCTAACTGAATTTCATCTTGTAAGGTAAATGACACCCAAAAATCGCGACCATCTTTAGGCAATAATCCATGTACGGTTTCGACTTCTTTGAGGCAAGATTGTGTCTCTGCCAACCAAAAATCAACATGCGGTGACAAAGTTTCAATAATTGGCGTTGCAAGGGTTTTCGCTTCTGCTTCTTTAAATAAATCTGCACGGTAAGAACCAAATAACGGAGGCAAACAACCTGCAATGCGAACCTCTTTTCCACTCTCCTCAACCGCTTTTTTCGCTTGAGTTACAGCGACATTCACCAAGCTCGTTACTTCATTTTCAAAGCGTTGTTCGCCAATATGAAATGGAACCACTGCATAATTATTGGTGGTAATAACTTCGGCACCGGCCTGAATAAAGTCTAAATGTACCTGTTTCACAATGTCTGGTGCTTCTGTTAAAGCCAGCGCAGACCATTCAGGTTGTCTAAAAGGTGCGCCTCTACGCGCAAGTTCACGACCAAAACCGCCATCTAAGATTTTCATAAAGTTAAGTTATATTAAATAAAAAAGCTGATTATAGAGAAACTCTTAAAAGATTTAATGCTTGAATCCTCCAAACAATATCTTTATTTCAGCTAATCAAAATTCATTTTTCTAATAACTCATGTTGATATTATGCATATCATTTTAAAAAAGTTGATATTTATCACTTTTTGAGACGACAAATTAGTGTTCCTAATTTTTAAAGCCAACGATTGATATTTAACGTTTGGCATAAAATGCTAAACGCACAAATGTAAATCATCACACTTGTGCGTAGCTCATTATGATCGGAGCATAAAATATTATTTTATTTTTGCGCTTGCTGAGCTTTAAAACGTGATAATGCAGCGACTGCAATTGCAGAAAGAACAATTCCTGGAGCACTTGCCACCAAAATACCCGTTGTGCCTAAACCTAAGGCTAAAATTTTACCCGTTAGTAATGGGCCTGTCATTGCACCTAGGCGTCCTAAAGAGATTGCGCTGCCTACACCTGTGACCTTACCCGCTCCTGAGTAAAAAATTGGGGAAATACCATAGAGGATAGATTGACCGCCTGTAGAGAAAATCCCTCCAAGCACACCGGCAATAATTAATACCGTAATGACTTTACTGGTGAACAGTAAAAATATAGCGATAAATAAACCTGAATAGATAATCGCCGCCATCTGCCATAATTTTAGTCGATCCAACAAATAACCAAAGCAAAGCGTACCAATCACAGCACCTACCTGAAACACCAACATCACTAAAAAGGCTTGCTGCTTTTCTAAACCTTGTTCCATCAATAAATTGGGTAGCCAACTAATTAAAATATAGTTCACCATCAAGGTAAAAAAGAAACTTACCCAGAGTGGTAAAGTCTGTTTAAATTTTTGCTGCTGAAATAATACTTCAGTCATTGCAGGGACAGGTGCTAGGTCAGCATTTTCGACAAGCGCCGTTTGCTTCGGTTTATCTTTTAAAATAAATGCCATGAATGGAATAAGGACTAATGGGGTAATCCCACCAATCAAGAACAATGTCTGCCATGGAATATCTTTAAAATAAATCGCCAGTCCTGCAACAAAAATTGCGCCAACAGGCAAGCCACAATACATTAAACTGTTTAATTTACCGCGATTGGCTTCCGTTGCTTCATCACCCACCACTGAAATCATGGTCGGCATGGCAGCACCTAAACCAAGTCCCGTGAAAAAGCGAGCAAGATATAAAACTTCTATATTCGGTGCGATTGCTGTAATACTAAAAAATACCCCAAAGATCGCAATAGACAACATAAGGACTTTCTTTTGCCCTAAATAATCAGCAAAGCGTCCGCCAAAGAATGCGCCAAACAGCATGCCAAATACACCAAGGCTAAACACATAGCCCATTTGTACTTGATCTAAACCAAAGGTTGCTGCGATTCCTTTTGCTGCAATACCAGGGGCTTGTAGGTCAAAACCTTCAAAAAAAGCCACCCAAAAACACAAAAATACGATGAGGAATTTCTGCATTTTTCCCGTGTTTGTTTGAGCCATAATTGATCTCCATCAATAGTTTGCAAGTTGGCTAAAACTTGTAGGGCTATTTTGAAAGGTATCACTGGCTAGAAATAGCACGACAATGGTCGGGATTCATTCCCTCTAATTTTTAAATGATTCGTCTATTTAGAGCTAAACCCTTATAAAACGATAGCTAAAAGCTCTTATCAAATTATATAAACTATAAAATACAATATCTTATAAAAATGAAAGCTATTAACTATACAGTTATAGTTAATAGCAATCGTGGTGAAAATTTACTGTTATTTTTTCCAAAAAAACCATTTGTTACGTTTCGGACGCTTTTGCTCAACACGAACAAGTCCACTCAACGCTTCACTATTCATTTGCTCATACATTTTTAAATACTCAGGATTTAATTGCCCTGCGATGTATTCCGGATAATATGCTGTTGATGGTGTCCTTAATGACCGCTCATACCATTTTTCTGCAAGATCTAAATCTGAGTTAAAATAAAGTCCATTTTCATACATATACGCAATCTTGCATTCAGCATATTGGTCTTTCTGATCAGCCGCTTTCTGAATCCAATATGCCGCTTCTTCTAAATCTTTTTCGGTATAGAAACCATTTAAATACCAATAACCCACTTGATACTGTGAGGAAGCTTCACCTTTTTGAGCATTCAGTAGAAACAACTTGAAGAATAATTGCTTGGCTTCATCCATATGCAGAAAGGAATCAATCTTTCTAATCTGTTCAGAAATTTGCTCAATCGAATAATCACGCGCATTTTTGAGAACGTGTTGAGCCTGTTGCAGTGGACTATCTTCGGTAAAGGATGCAAGCAGTTGCATCGCTTCCACCTGCATTGCATCTATACCGTCAATGCGTGCATCTAGTACGACATTTAAATGTTTTCGAGCCAATTCGAAGTCTTGCTCAACACCTCGCCCTTCTAAATACATACGCCCCAAACTTAAATCTGCCGCTATCACTCGCCCAGCGACTTGTTGATACAGTCCAATTGCCATATCTAAATCAAGCGGTACACCTAAACCATGCTCATATTTATCTGCCAAATTATTGATTGCAACTAAATTACCTAAATCAGCGGATTTTTGATACCAATAGACACATTGCTCGTAATCCCGTTTTGTCCCAATTCCATCTTGATACATCCAAGCTAAATGATAGTAAGCATTGGCCAAAACACCTTTTTCAGTTTCAGGCGCTTGAGATGCAATTCGATGATACAGATAGAATGCCCGCCCCGGATGAATCACATGGTCGCTTACCACACCGTAATTCGGATAAACTGGATTGACCAAGAAACAGGTTAACCAGCCAAAACGATAATAGGCTGCCAGTCCCAATGTCGCTGTCCAACAACCCTGTTCAGATGATTGTTGCAAGAGCTGCAAACTTTTTTGTAAATCCTGTTCGGTACCCTGTGCTCGCGCATAACATCCTGCCAACTGATATAGCGCAATACTATCCATTTTGGACGCGGCTTCTCGATACCAGTTAAAGCTTCCTTCCAAACTTTTTTGTAAAATTCCACCAATAAACAATTGCTGCGCTAACTGACACATCGCAGGACTATATCCCGACTGCGCAGAATGACGTAGTAAATCAATATAGCGTTGAAAGTCACGTTGTTGATAAGCTTGATCTGCCAAATAATATTGATAAATACCCCGATATTGCTCGGCTTTATCTCTAATTAATTGAAGAATTAACGCTCCATGCCCTGTTTCATATTCAGCAAAATAATCAATACGTGCAACCAAGCCCAAACTTTTAGATACTTGCTGCAAAGGTAAAAACCATCGTGTAATGGTATAGAGCCCCGGAACGTCTCCCATTTTCATAATTTCACCAGATGACTCAGGTTCATCTGGTCGAACCAAAGCTCTCAGCATCTGCATAGGAGATTCAGCTTCTGGTGGCATTAAGTTCACTCCAACCAGCTCTCCATCATTGGTTTTAGCAACGTCCCAAACTTTCATAATGGCCTGATCAAATTGATAAAACTCACCACTTTGATTGAGCCAGATAACCACATCACCCTCGCGAATCTATTCTCCGCTTGTATATTGTAATGACATCTCTCTACCTTATTTTTTATTGTGTTTTATACCGCGCTGATTTTACCTAAAAAAAAGCCCGCATAAAGCGGGCTTTTTTAATAACTTTCAAAGATTAAGCAGATTTCTTGGTTTGTGCATTCTTACGAATCGTAATCATCACCAACTGTATTGCTGCTGGCGTTACACCCGGAATACGACCTGCTTGCGCCAAAGTATCTGGACGCACATCTTTCAATTTTAAAGTAATTTCACGAGATAAACCTGAAACCACATCATAATCAAAGTCGGCTGGAATTTTAGTTTCTTCCAAACGCTTCATTTGCGCGACATCTTCATGCTGACGGTTAATATAACCTGCATATTTCACTGCGATTTCAATTTGATCGCCTACTTGCGCAGACACTTCAGAACCTGTGAGTTCTGCAATTTGAGCAAATGAAATATTCGGACGTTTTAACAAATCAATCGCAGAACACTCTTTCGATAAATCCGCACCTGTCATTTCAACAAACTTTTTACCCATCGGGTTATTTGGTGCAGCCCAAAGGTGTTGTAAACGGCCAGTTTCTTGTTCAACAGCTTCCATTTTTTCACAGTAAGCTGCCCAACGAACGTCATCCACCAAGCCCATTTCACGACCCACTGGAGTTAAGCGCTGATCCGCATTATCTTCACGCAACATCAAGCGATATTCCGCACGCGAAGTAAACATACGGTACGGTTCTTTCGTACCCAATGTAATCAAGTCATCGACCAACACGCCCATATACGCTTCATCACGTTTTGGCGTCCATTGTTCCTGATCCCAAGCACGACGCGCAGCGTTCAGACCTGCCAACAAACCTTGTGCACCCGCTTCTTCATAACCTGTCGTACCATTAATCTGACCTGCAAAATACAGGTTATTAATCGCTTTGGTTTCTAAAGTAAATTTCAATGCTTGTGGATTGAAGTAATCGTACTCAATGGCATAGCCCGGACGCAAAATATGCGCATTTTCCATACCACGAATCGAACGTACCAATTCAAACTGCACATCAAATGGAAGTGACGTTGAAATACCATTTGGATAAAGTTCATGTGTATCCAAGCCTTCAGGCTCTAAGAACACTTGGTGTGAGTCTTTATCCGCAAAACGGTGAATTTTGTCTTCAATTGATGGGCAGTAACGTGGACCTACACCTTCAATTACACCTGTGTACATTGGTGAACGGTCTAAACCACCACGGATAATGTCGTGGGTTTTTTCATTGGTATGGGTAATGTAGCAGTTGACTTGTTCTGGGTGCATAGATGCATCACCCATAAATGACATCACTGGAGACGGGAAATCACCAGGTTGAGGAGTCATCACAGAAAAATCAACTGAACGTGCATCAATACGTGGCGGTGTACCCGTTTTTAAACGGCCTACCGGCAGATTTAACTCACGTAAACGATGTGCAAGCGAAATTGAAGGTGGATCACCTGCGCGACCACCACTTGATTTTTCAAGCCCAACGTGGATTACACCACCTAAGAAAGTCCCTGCTGTAAGTACGACTGTTTTCGCATCAAAGCGAATACCCATTTGGGTCACAACGCCTTTTACAGTATCACCTTCAACAATCAGATCATCTGCTGCTTGTTGAAAAATATCCAAATTGGCTTGGTTTTCCAAAGTGTCACGAATCGCAGCTTTATAACGTACACGGTCAGCCTGCGCACGTGTTGCACGTACCGCTGCACCTTTACGTGAATTCAGAATACGGAACTGAATACCACCTTTGTCTGCAGCCAGTGCCATCGCACCGCCCAAAGCATCAATTTCACGGACTAAGTGCGATTTACCAATGCCACCAATGGCTGGGTTACAGCTCATCTGCCCTAAAGTCTCAATGTTATGAGTCAGGAGTAAAGTCTGTCGACCCATACGCGCCGCAGCAAGCGCTGCTTCCGTACCTGCGTGACCGCCACCGATAACAATGACATCGTAAACTTTAGGATAATGCATAGTGGTATAGAGAGAAATAAAAAGAATGACAGAGTATTATATCAAATTTTGCTGAATAAGTTGACCAAACAACTCAATTTTATTTTTAAAAAATTTCCTATTGAATGTTGCATATCGCTACACAAATACCATTGATCAGCCTAATAATTAAGCAATTTATCACAATTTTTCAGCATTATTTACCTGATCTACACTGTTTTATTTTGGCTATTTTTTATTCTATTAAGGAGTAACCTTAAAAATATAGGAACAAGGTACGCATCATGAATAAAAATATTCTACTCTCTGCTGTGCTCTGCGGTTTATGTCTTACTCCATTTGCGACTCAGGCAAATGATAAAGTTGAAACCACGTACAACGCGCAAAAATATATGCAGGTCTGCAAAGGAAAAACTCAAGGCGCTCCTGTCAGTTTTGCTTACCGCGGCATTATTTGGAATGGGACCTGCGAACCACAATTCTTTAGTAGCAATAAAGCAGTGAAGGGAAATGAATCCGAATTAATGACAGCATGCCAAACCGATATGGCAGCCAAATCTGTCATGATCAATGGGATGGAAGTGAAAGGAAAATGTGCTTTAGGTTTCACTGCACCTTATCCTAAGTAAATAGTAAGTAATTTACAGACAGTTATCCTCCACAAAGTGGTTGAAGTATTTCATCTTCGACCACTTTTGTTATGGCGTGAATATCCTCCTCCCCCCTCAGTTTCGGTTCAATAAAATACAAAAACTCATAATGAGAACCCAAGGGTCACTTTTACAGCCAATTTGATAATAAAATGCACTTGTCATTTTTTAAAACTGACAAATTCCATCTAAAACAACACCCTACAAATAATGCTTCAACAAATAAAATACGTCACAATTAAAACTAAAATAAATACATAAAAAACATTAAGTTAAATTAAAAAATACTCTATAAAATCAACGCTTATCTTTTAAAAACCGCGACAAGCGTCACACTCATTATTTTACTTATAAAGTGTATATACCATGCTTAAACCAACAGCTTTGTGCATAAAATGTCATTTGCAACTTTTATAAATACATTATGATCAAAATGATTGTGTATCGCTTAGGCAAAAGACCCCACACAAAAATAACCACAATCTCAATCAAAAACTCAGGATCGAGTTTCACTGATTTTAAAATTAAATTGATTCAACAATAGGAATAAAAATGGATTCAGGATTGATTACCGTTATTCTACCTCTCGCTTTAGCAATCATTATGATGGGCTTAGGTCTTGAGCTCACCCCTAAAGATTTTGCACGCGTTACCAAACAACCCAAAGCCGTGATGATTGCCTTATTTACACAACTAGTCCTTCTTGTGGGTATTGCATTTTTACTGTGTAAACTTTTTGCACTTCCACCGCTTCTGGCGGTTGGTGTCATGCTTCTTGCAGCTTCACCAGGTGGCACAACTGCCAATTTATATAGTTATCTCTTTAAAGGCGATGTCGCGTTAAATATTACCCTTACGGCAATTAACTCTGTGCTCGCAGCAGTAACCCTACCATTGATTGTCAACTTCTCGATTCATCATTTTATTAATGATGGTCAACAAATCAATTTGCAGCTTGGGAAAATTATTCAGGTCTTTAGTATCATCATTGTGCCTGTTTGTATTGGTATGACAATTCGTCACTTTGCACCAAATTTCACACAGAAAATGCACCGACCTGTTCGCATTTTCTCGGTTGTATTTTTAATTTTAATTATTGCTGCTGCATTTATTAAAGAAAGAAATAACATTGCGCAATATTTCACGCAGGTTGGTGGCGTTACCATTCTATTCTGTATGATTAGCTTAACACTTGGCTATGTATTACCACGACTCATTTCAGTCAACAGCGCGCAAGCACGTGCTTGTGCTTTCGAAATTGGAATACACAACGGAACACTTGCCGTCACAATCGCCCTGACTGTGATTGGAAATACTACTGTAGCGATGCCTGCTGCAGTTTATTCTTTATTTATGTACTTCATCGCTGCTGGTTTTGGCATGTTGTTGAATAAATTAGAAGGAACGCCAAAATCTGTTCAGGATGACAACCCAATTAACCTAAAATCTTAAAATAAAAAAAGGATGCTTCGGCATCCTTTTTTACAGTTATATGAAAGTGTAGCTGTAAGTGCTGCTCTCAGTTACAATGTGCGTTTTAGAAAAGCAAAGTTTGGGTTATTCCGTGAAGTGGTTACAAATTCATATTACTGTTGATCAAGCACAAGTCGATTTTACAGAAACATTATTAAGTTCTTTGGGCGCAGTGAGCGTGACTTTGGACGATGCTGAAAATCAAGACTTACTTGAGCCACTTCCAGGTGAAACACCACTTTGGAATAAAGTCATTGTGACGGGTATTTATGCACAAGAAGATAATGAAGAAATTGATGTTGCTGCATTAGAAACCTTCATTCGCGCGCAAATGCCAGACGCACCTTTGCGTAGTGAATACTTAGAAGATCAAGTCTGGGAAAGATCTTGGATGGACTATTACGAACCCATTCAAATCAGTGAAAAATTCTGGATTGTGCCTGAATGGTTAGAGCCACCAGAAGCGGATGCGGTCAACATTAAACTGGACCCAGGTTTAGCTTTTGGTACAGGCAATCACGCAAGTACTTTCTTATGCTTACAATGGCTTGGTAAAACTGACCTTAAAGATAAAATCGTGATCGACTACGGATGTGGTTCGGGCATTCTTGGTGTTGCAGCCTTACTTTTAGGTGCGAAAAAAGTCTACGCTACAGATATTGACCCACAAGCGATATTAGCAACTCAACAAAACGCTGATTTAAATGGTGTTCTTGAGCAACTGTTTGTAGGCTTGCCAGATGAGTTTAATGAAACTTTTGGCAGTCAAAAAGCCGATGTATTGGTTGCAAATATTCTAGCTGGCCCATTGATGGCTCTTGCACCTGAGTTTGCAACTTTAACAAAATATGAGGCAGAGTTCGCACTTGCAGGTGTAATTGAAGAGCAAGTTGCTGATGTTTCTAGCATTTACTCAGAATTTTTTGATATATTAGAAGTTGAAACGCGTGAAGAAAACTGGTGCCGTATTTCAGGCAAACGCCACAAAGCCTAACTATCTAATTTAAAAACTATGAGTGAAAAACAAACCAGCTGTCCTGAGTGTCTAACAATTTATCGAGTCTCTGTGGCTCAACTGACTGTTGCTCAGGGCATGGTTTGTTGCCCAAAGTGTTCAACTACGTTTAATGCTTTAACACATTTAATCAATCAGTCCTTTGGTCAGCTTGCGACTTATCCAGCTTCGGATGATCATTTTGACTCATCTAATCAAGATACTGACTTTCGCCATCAAATGTCTAATATTGCTTTTGAACATTCTTTGTCGAATCGTCAACAATTACTTGAAATTTTTGATCGAAAAATTGAACACTCCAATATTGACTTAAAAACGTATTTAAACAATCTCAATTATTTTAGTACCGATCCAATCGGAAACTTCCCTGCGCTTAACCTTGCAGAAAAAGATGTAGAGCACAAACCACGTAGCCCTATCTATTATATAATGTGGGGTATCGTTAATATTGCTTTAATTCTATTATTATTGTTCCAGTTCTTTTGGTTTAATCCTCAATACTTAAGAAGTAGCCCTAAATTAGCCGCGAGCTTTAACCAAGTTTGCGCTTTGTTCAAATGTGAAATACAACAAGAGAACTATACTCTTATTAGTGCCACCAAAGTAAAAGCCAAGCGTGTTGCAAAAAACAAAACACTATTTACAGGTGAATTAATCAATTATTACGATAAGAGTATTCCTTTACCTATTCTTAAAGTTATTTTACGTGAACAAGGAGTAGAAACAGGTAGCTTCACACTGCAACCCAAAGAATATTTAGCAGACAACTTGGTTGGTATTGAGCGTATCCCTCAAAAAAGACCATTTAAAATCCATTTTGAGCTTCCAGTCGATCGAAAAAGCTTTGATGACTATAGTTTAGAAATCATTGGACCTTAAAAAATGAAAAAACTACAAAAAAAGTAAAAAAAAAGTAAAAAAAATGCAGTTTTCTTGCTCACTTTTTCTAAGACAATGGTATCATACGCGCCACGAAAGCTTTGTGCTGCAAACTCCTCGCTAATTTTCACAACAACTACTAGTTTTGCCAATGCGCTTTATTCCAGATAATGCGTAGGGTATCTATTTTTTGTTTTGATTTGATCAGTAACAAATATTAAATTATTGTTACGTATGTTTTTTGATCAATGTAGCTGGATTGTGGCAAGCTAAATGTACGAGTTTTAGAACTCCTCGTTTTAGGATCTAAAACGGAGTTCATTTATTTTTTATAGACAACATTAATATATCGCTTTACCCAAGTGGTATCTGATTTTTCGGATTAATTCGCATGAATAGCAAATCTCCTATTTTTACTGCACAATCTGATGTTGCTCTACGTATTCACGTAGATCGCGCAGTTCGCCATTACTTTGCTCAATTGCAAGGCGAGCAACCTTCTCAGGTCTATGACATGGTGCTAGCAGAAATGGAGAAACCTCTTTTATCTGTAGTTCTTGAGTATACGCGTGGTAATCAAACACGTGCTGCCGAGATTCTTGGACTGAACCGTGGCACTTTACGTAAAAAGTTGAAAGCTCACGGTTTAATGAGTGAATAAATGATAAAATGCTTGCGGCTTCCGCGGGCATTTTTTTTACCTGCTATTTTTAGCTTTTTGTTTTAATCCTTGATAACTGTGACGAAGATCATGACCATTAAACGCGCATTAATCTCTGTTTCCGATAAAACTGGTATTGTTGAGTTCGCTCAAAACCTTTCTGCTCTAGGGGTAGAAATTTTATCAACTGGCGGTACATATAAGTTGCTTAAAGACAACAACATCGCAGTTGTAGAAGTTTCAGAGCACACAGGTTTCCCAGAAATGATGGATGGTCGTGTAAAAACTTTACACCCAAAAATTCATGGCGGTATTTTAGCTCGTCGTGGTTTAGACGAAGCAGTAATGGCTGAACACAACATCGATGCAATTGACTTGGTGGTTGTAAACCTTTATCCATTCGCTGCAACAGTCGCTAAACCAAACTGTTCACTTGCAGATGCGATTGAAAATATCGACATCGGTGGCCCAACAATGGTTCGTGCTGCTGCGAAAAACCATGCCTCTGTAGGTATTGTGGTTAATGCTACAGACTATGACACTGTTGTTGCTGAGCTTAAAGCAAATGGCGCTTTGTCTTATGAAACTCGTTTTGACTTAGCCGTTAAAGCATTTGAACATACAGCACAATATGACGGCATGATTGCTTCTTATCTAGGCGCTCGCGTTGGTAAAGAAGAAGGTCAAGCAGACAAGTTTGCACGTACTTTCAATACACAATTAAATAAAGTTCAAGACTTGCGTTATGGTGAAAACCCACACCAGTCAGCAGCATTCTATGTAGAAAGCACAGCAACTGAAGCCTCTGTTTCAACTGCGAAACAGCTTCAAGGTAAAGAGCTTTCTTACAACAATATTGCAGATACAGATGCCGCACTTGAATGTGTGAAATCATTTGCAAAACCAGCTTGCGTCATCGTTAAACATGCGAACCCTTGTGGTGTTGCTGTGTCTTTAGATGGTATTCAAGCAGCATATGACTTGGCTTATGCAACAGACCCTGAATCAGCGTTCGGTGGCATCATTGCATTCAACCGTGAATTAGACGTTGCAACAGCACAAGCGATTGTTGACCGTCAATTCGTGGAAGTGATCATTGCGCCAAGCATCGCTGAAGGCGTACTTGAAGTAACAGGCGCGAAAAAGAATGTTCGTGTTCTCGTTTGCGGTGAATTACCAGCAATTGACGAACGTGCTCCACAGTTGGACTACAAACGTGTAAACGGCGGTTTATTGGTTCAAGAGCAAGACTTAGGCATGATCACTAAAGATGACCTTAAAGTCGTAACTAAGCGTGCCCCTACTGAACAAGAAATTGACGACCTAATTTTTGCATGGAAAGTTGCAAAATATGTGAAGTCGAATGCGATTGTTTATGCGAAAAATCGCCAAACAATTGGTGTGGGCGCAGGTCAAATGAGCCGCGTGAACTCAGCACGTATTGCAGCAATTAAAGCTGAACATGCTGGCTTAGTGGTTGAAGGTGCTGTAATGGCGTCTGATGCATTCTTCCCATTCCGTGATGGTATTGATAATGCAGCGAAAGCAGGCATTAAATGTATTATTCAACCGGGCGGTTCTATGCGTGATGAAGAAACGATTGCTGCTGCTGATGAAGCGGGTATTGCCATGGTCTTCACAGGTATGCGTCATTTCCGTCATTAATTTACAATAATTCATATTCAAAAATCCCCCTAAATCCCCCTTTAAAAAGGGGGACTTGTCATGAATTAAAGGGCTCTTTAAATTCGTGATGCCCCTCCCTTTTCAAAGGGAGGCTGGGAGGGATTAAAAAAAGGATAGTAAGATGAACATTTTAGTTTTGGGTAGTGGCGGTCGTGAACATGCTTTGTCATGGAAAATCGCTCAAGATGAAAAAGTAGCTAAGGTATTTGTTGCGCCTGGTAATGCAGGAACTGCAACTGAAGATAAATGTGAAAACGTTGCATTAGACATTCAAAATAATCCTGCAATTATTGAATTTGCTCAAAATAATGCAGTTGATTTAATTGTGGTCGGTCCAGAAGCTCCACTTGTAAATGGTGTAGTTGATGCATGTCGTGAAGCAGGTCTTAAAATTTGGGGACCAACTCAATTTGCTGCACAGCTAGAAGGCTCAAAAGCTTTCGCGAAACACTTTTTAAAACGTCATAATATTCCAACTGCGTTTTATGATGTATTCACAGAAGTCGATGCTGCCAAAGCTTATGTAACAGAACATGGTGCTCCTATCGTCATTAAAGCCGATGGTCTTGCTGCGGGTAAAGGCGTAATTGTTGCAATGACCAACGATGAAGCTTTTGCAGCGATTGATGACATGTTAGCTGGAAACAAATTTGGTGATGCT
This sequence comes from Acinetobacter tibetensis, assembly GCF_023824315.1. NCBI lineage: Bacteria > Pseudomonadati > Pseudomonadota > Gammaproteobacteria > Moraxellales > Moraxellaceae > Acinetobacter > Acinetobacter tibetensis. The sequence continues at coordinate 2,069,005 of NZ_CP098732.1, forward strand.
GGTTCTCGTGTTGTTGTTGAACAATTCCTTGCAGGTGAAGAAGCCTCTTTCATTTGTATGATTGATGGTGACAACATCCTTCCTATGGCAACTTCTCAAGATCATAAGCGCATCTTTGAAGGTGACCAAGGTCCAAACACGGGTGGTATGGGTGCATACTCTCCTGCCCCAGTGGTTACTCCTGAAGTCTTTGATCGCGTCATGGCTGAAATTATGCGTCCAACTGTGGAAGGCATGAAAAAAGATGGTCATGTTTACACTGGCTTCTTATATGCAGGCCTTATGATTGATGGGCAAGGTCAACCACGTGTAATCGAATTTAACTGCCGTTTTGGTGACCCTGAAACACAACCGATTATGATGCGTTTAAAATCTTCACTGGTCGATTTGGTTGAAGCTGGTATTGCAGGCAATCTCCCAGCAGAAGCGGAATGGGATGAACGCAAATCAATTGGTATTGTACTTGCAGCAGAAGGTTACCCAGAAACCGTTCGTAAAGGTGACGTGATTTCTGGTCTTGGTCAATCGCCAGAAAACACTAAAATCTTCCATGCAGGCACAGCAATGAGCGCTGACGGTCACATCTTGACTGCGGGTGGTCGTGTTTTATGTGTCACAGCGCTTGGTGATACCGTACTTGAAGCGCAAGTCAATGCTTTAGAAGTTTGTGGTCAAGTGACATTTACGGGTATGCAATATCGTACAGATATTGGTTATCGTGCTATTGCACGTGAAAATGCATAACTCGCATTTATACAGTAGTAGAAAAACCCGCTAATTTTGCGGGTTTTTTTAATTTTATCATTACCTAGAAAGACTGTAACTGAAGCAAAAACATCATTCTTCATGCTTCATTTAGCATTTTCAGCTCTTTTTTAACACCTAGCTCAGAGGATCGTGATATTGATTACGAACTTGAAACTTCAATTTCAAGCTCCCGTGGTGACATTCCAAACCATTTTTTACAAACGCGACTTAAATATCACTTTAGATTTCTTACATCAAGCAATTCATGACTTTAGCTGAACGCCACGACTTAAACTTTAGTCTTATATATAAGAAACTAGGTTACCCAGACTCATCACAAATATTCCAAGCAGTCATTTAAATTTATAAAAAAACTCAATAATTTCATATTATTAAAACAATTAAACACATTCAATTTTCATTAATTATTCATTTTTCGTATGTCTATTGGATAAAATCTTATAAAGCATAATATTTCAGCACAATTAATAAATCCAACAGATTAATTTAAAACAATATATTGTTTTTATTATTATTTTATCTAAAACCCACATTTTCTTTTGCGACTAAACAGATAAACATTGCATTCTTATTCACTATATCGAATATAGTTTTATTGTTATCATAGCGTAACTTTTTAAGACTTCAAAAGCTGTTTCGACAGTAATACGATGTGATTTCAATATCATAACGTGAAAATTTTGAATTTCTTAATACGAAATTATTTTGGTCTTGTTGGGATGAAGCGAACTTTTAGCTCGGTATATAGCTAGAAAATCGCAAAGTACCGAATTTTTATCAGACAACTTCATTCATCGTGAGCATCGGATATTTATTTAGCATGTCTTTATAATGTGAAACGATGAAATGATGTCTGTACTAGGAAATATTCATGAAAAAGCTATTTAGCGTTTTATTGAGTGCATCTGTGTTAACACTCAGTGCCTGCAGCAAACAGGAAGCTCCTGCTACTGAAACCAAAACTGATGCGGCAACAACTACAGAACAAACCGTAGTCATGGCTTCAACTGGCTCTGACGCTGATATCTGGCGTTTTATTGCAACCCTTCCTGAAACGAAACAAGCAGGCATTAAGCTTGAAGTGAAAAACTTTACTGACTACGTGGCAATGAACACTGCTGTAGCCAATAAAGAAATCGACATTAACGCATTCCAATCTTACGCTTACCTTGTTGCCTTCAATGCCAACAATAAAGATAAAATTGCGCCAGTTTCTACGACTTACCTTGAGCCTATGGGTATTTATTCAAGCAAAGTGAAAAAGCTTGATGAATTCCAGACTGGTGCAACCATTGCCATTCCTAATGATGGTGCTAACGAATCACGCGCATTGTTATTGCTTCAATCTGCTGGCTTAGTAAAATTAAAAGCTGGTTTTGATGATGTAAAAGGTACACCTGCTGACATCGTTGAAAACAACAAGAAAATCGTCATCAAACCAATTCAAATGGCTACTGCTGTTCGTGTTAAAGACGAAGTAGATGCAATTGTATTGGGCAACACCTTGGCTATGGAAGGTGGTTTAAATGTATTGAAAGATGCTATTTACTATGAGCCAGTTGATCAAACCACGAAGATGAATGTCAACATTTTAGCGGTTGCAGAATCACGTAAAGATGACCCTGTATTGAAAAAAGTGGGTGAGCTTTACCACACCAAAGCTGTAGAACAATATGTTCAAGAACACTTTGGCGGTACTAAAATTGATGTAAACAAACCTGTTAGCTATCTTACCGAAAGCAAATAGTAATATAATGCTGCAAACAAAACAGGCAAAGTGACTTTGCCTGTTTTTTCATTTTGTACAGTTTTTGACGCTATGATTGAATTTAAAGACATTTCAAAACACTACGAGCTCAAAGGTCAAACCATACGTGCTCTGGATAACATTAACCTGACTATTCCAGATGGCAGTATTTTTGGCATTATTGGCTATAGTGGTGCAGGTAAAAGTACCTTAATCCGTCTGATTAATTTGCTTGAACGTCCTACGCAAGGTCAGGTCATTATTCGTGACACCGACTTTACAGCCTTGGATGCACGTTCATTACGTCAAGAACGTGCAAATATCGGTATGATTTTTCAGCACTTCAATTTACTGCAAACCAAAACGGTGGCAGCCAATATTGAAATGCCATTGAAGCTTTTAGGCTTTTCCAAAGCGGAAAGAGAAAAACGCCTGAATGAACTACTCGAATTTATCGATCTGAAGCATAAAAAAGATGCTTATCCCGATGAACTTTCTGGTGGTCAAAAGCAACGTGTTGGTATTGCACGTGCGTTGGCGAATCATCCAAAAATCTTACTTTGCGATGAAGCAACTTCAGCACTTGATCCTCAAACCACAAAATCAGTTTTAGCATTGTTAAAAAAGATTAATCAGGAACAAGGCATTACCATTGTGATGGTGACGCATGAAATGGACGTGATTGAATCAGTTTGTGACTATGTGGCAGTGATGGAACAAGGCAAAGTGATTGAAACAGGGCCTACCCTTGAAATTTTCAGTCAGCCGCAACATCCAACGACCAAGAACTTCATTCAAACTGTGTTACAGCAGCAATTGCCGATCAATATTCTTAATAATTTAGAGAATCAAAATCAGCACAGTATTTATAGCTTGCAATTCTTAGGCACTTCCGCTCAAGAAACTGTGGTTCAAGCTGCAATTAAACAATTTGATATTAGTTTGAATATCTTATTTGCCAACATGACCGAAATTAATGGTTCGGTAATTGGGCAGATGTTTATTCAGTTATTGGGCGATCCAGACATCATTCAAGAGACAATTGCATTCTTTGAGCAACATGGTGTGAAAGTTGAACAATCTGGAGTCTGCGAATGAGAGATTTAATCGTACAATGGCTGACAGACCTTACGGCACCATTTTGGCATAGTTCACTCAGTATTGACCAATTTGTCACGGCTATGCAGGAAACGTTTCACATGGTGTTTTTTGCTATGCTGTTTGGTTCAATTTGGGGTTTTATTCAAGCCATTGCCTTATTAGTGACGCGTCCAAATGGTATTTTACCAAATCGTGTGGTTTATCATGTATTAAACCCGATTGTGAATGCCTTACGTTCATTACCATTTATTATTTTACTCATTGCAGTCATTCCACTGACTAAAGTACTTGTGGGGACTTCTATTGGTACGTGGGCAGCCATTGTTCCACTCACCATTTATGTAGGGCCTTATATTGGTCGTCTGATTGAAACTTCACTCCTAGAAGTCAATGAAGGGATTATTGAATCCGCTCAAGCAATGGGTGCGAGTCCTTGGCAAATCATTTTCAAATTTATTGTACCTGAAGCGCGCAGTTCGCTTATTTTGAACTTAACGACTGCCACCATTAGCCTGATTGGTGCCACTGCGATGGCGGGTGCTGTAGGTGCTGGTGGTATTGGTGACCTTGCTATTTCTTATGGTTACCAACGTTTTGACACCAGTGTGGTCATCCTCACAGTAATTGTTCTACTGATTTTAGTACAGTTAGTACAAAGCTTTGGTGACTGGTTGTCTCGTTTAAGATAAAACAGATCTTTTAAAGCTCCCTAAGTGGGAGCTTTTTTCGAATCCGAAATTTATATAATCAGCATAACAACAAACAAAGCCCAACTTAATCATGAAAATAAAGACGATATTAATGAGCCTTTGTGTGCTTTCGACAGCCAGCTATGCAAATACTATTTCTTATAATTATGTCACTAGTGTCAAAGTCAATCAGATTGAACTGAATGCTGCGGTATCAGCAGATCAAGTCAACAAATTGATCAAAACTGGGAAGACTAAAACCCATAAAGTCTATTCAGAATGTACTGGGAACTATGAATACAGTTTAAATCCCTCACCCAATAAAACACTAAAATTTGAAATCTTCACTGAAGATAATCCCAAAATCAAAGATGAACAATTTTATCAAAATAAATCCAGTTTCAAACAATTAGGGCAAACCCAAGGTCGTATCTGAATGACTTGGAACAATACCAAAGACATGTCTGAAAATATTTTTGTACAAAACATCCATATCTCACCGCAATATTCATTACAGCAATTTAAACAAGATTTTAAACACAGTGCTCGCAGCATCAATCCGTCAGGAGAAGCACAAGTCCTGATATTAGAAAACAATCAAGTCAAAGCGTATTTGAATCATCCTCAAGAGTTCAGTCCACCCTACACAGCTTATCTCAACTTTCAGTTTAAGAACGGAAAACTAGCGCAATTCGCCATTCAGTAAGCGCTTGGTTGTTAAGTCTATCCACCCATTTCTTAAATCTGCCTATGAAATGGATTCTAAATTTTGGATGCGACAAAATAAAACAAGCCTGCAAAGGCTTTCAAGCTACTAAATCTTAACCAATTCATTTCAATTAAACTCAGATTAAGCGCATAGCGTGCTAAACTATTGAGTGGTTTTTGCAGGAACTCATTTATGCACTTTGTTCATCTTGGTATTCATACCGAATATTCTATTACTGAATCTATCGTTCGGATACCTGATCTAATTAAAGCTGCCGTAAATGATGAAATGCCCGCTTTGGCATTGACGGATTTGTCTAACCTGCACGCTGCTGTGAAATTCTACGGCTCTTGCCTATCCAAAGGGATCAAACCGATTTTAGGTTCAGTGATTCGCCTGAATGATGCTGAACATCGTGTGACCTTATTGGCTATGACCAATCAAGGTTGGCGTGGGCTTACTGAAATTGTTTCCCGTGGTTTTATTGAAGGTCAGCAACTCGATATTCCCTGCGTACAAAAAGACTGGGTTCTAGAACAACATCAAGACATTATTGCCTTATTGGGTATGCACAGTGATGTCGGCAAAATGCTGTGTTCGTCAAACCCACAAAAAGCAGAACCCTTACTCGAACAATGGATCGAAAAATTTGGCAATCGTGTTTATTTAGCACTCACCCGAACTGATCGCCCCTTTGAAGACGATTACATTTTAGAAGCCGTTAAACTGGCTAAAAAATATAATATTGGCGTAGTGGCACATAATGATGTGCACTTTATTACCCGTGAAGACTTTGACGCACATGAAGCCCGTGTCTGTATTGCCGATGGTTATGTCCTAGGCGACAATCGTCGCCCAAAACATTATAGCTCTGAGCAATATTTTAAAACCGAAGCTGAAATGACCGAGCTGTTTTCTGACTTGCCGACTGCAATTGAAAATAGCTTCCACATTGCTCGACGCTGTAATGTCACCCTACAATTGGGCAAGTACTTCCTACCTGATTATCCAATTCCTGAAGGTCATACCATTGACACCTTCTTTGAACATTTGTCCAAAGAAGGTTTAGAAGAACGTCTGAATCATTTGTATCCTGTAGCACAACGCGGTGATGATTGGGCTGAAATCCGTAAACCTTATGATGACCGTATTACTTACGAAATTAATATTATTAACTCAATGGGGTTTCCTGGCTACTTCCTGATTGTCATGGACTTCATTCAATGGTCAAAAAATAACGGCGTACCTGTCGGTCCTGGTCGTGGTTCGGGTGCCGGCTCTTTAGTCGCGTATAGTTTAAAAATTACCGACCTTGACCCACTCCGTTATGACCTGCTCTTTGAACGTTTCTTAAACCCAGAACGTGTTTCCATGCCCGACTTTGACGTCGACTTCTGTATTGCAGGGCGTGATAAAGTCATTGACTACGTGGCACGAAACTATGGTCGTGATGCAGTGTCTCAGATTGCGACCTTCGGAACCATGGCGGCAAAAGGTGCCATTCGTGACGTTGCGCGTGTCTTAGGTAAATCTTATGGTTTAGCGGATCGTATTTCTAAAATGATTCCAACCAAACCTTTAGGTTTGACTTTAGAAGAATCGATTGAAGCTGAACCGCAACTAAAAGATATTGTCACTAACCCTTCAAATCCAGACAATGACGATGCCTCAGAAATCTGGGAAATGGCCCTCAAATTAGAAGGGATTACGCGTAATACAGGTAAACATGCGGGCGGCGTGGTCATTGCACCGACTAAAATTACCGACTTCTCTGCGGTACTCTGTGATGCAGACGGCACAGGTCGTGTTTCACAATACGATAAAGACGACGTAGAAGCAGCGGGACTGGTCAAGTTTGACTTTTTGGGACTACGTAACTTAACCGTTATTGAAGATGCAGTGCAAAATATTAACAAGCACTATCCTTCGACCATCCCACTGGATATTGCCAATATTCCTTTAGACGACAAAGATGCTTACTTGGTCTTTGCCGATGCCAACACCACAGCGGTATTCCAGTTTGAATCCGTCGGTATGAAAAAAATGCTCAAAGAAGCTCGTCCGAGCAAATTTGAGGAAATTATTGCCTTCGTATCTTTGTACCGTCCGGGTCCTATGGATCTGATTCCTGACTTTATTCATCGTATGCACGGCGGAGAGTTTGAATACTTACATCCTTTACTTGAAGGTGTACTTGAACCGACTTACGGGATTATGGTCTATCAAGAGCAGGTGATGCAGGCTGCGCAATACTGTGCGGGCTATACCCTTGGTGGCGCGGACTTACTCCGCCGAGCCATGGGTAAAAAGAAACCCGAAGAAATGGTGAAACAGCGCCAGATCTTTATTGAAGGTGCTGCACAAAAAGACATTGATGAAGCCACAGCCAACCATATCTTCGACTACATGGAAAAGTTCGCAGGTTATGGTTTTAACAAATCCCACGCCGCTGCCTATGCTTTGGTTGCCTATCAAACAGCTTGGTTAAAAGCACATTACCCTGCCGAATTCTTGTCTGCGGTACTGTCTTCGGAAATGCAGAATACTGACAACGTCGTGTTCTTGATTGATGACTGTCGTAATAATGGTTTAGACGTTTTACCGCCCTCTGTGAATATGTCGCTGTATCATTTCCATGCTACTGATGAGCAAACCATTGTTTATGGTTTAGGTGCGATTAAAGGTGTCGGTGAACAGGCGATGCAGTCAGTCATTGACTCCCGCCTACAGAATGGTCCTTATAAAGACCTGTTTGATTTCTGCCATCGTATTGATTTAAAGAGAATCAATAAACGCACCCTTGAAGCGCTGATTCGTGCAGGTGCTTTGGACTGTCTAGGTATTGAACGTTCAAGCTTAATGGCACAATTACCTGAGGCTGTACAAGCCGCAGAACAAGCACGTAGCAACCGTGAAACAGGCATTATGGATTTATTTGGCGAAGTTGAAGAAGTTCAACGTAAGCCTGCAAAACCAGTTAAACCATGGTCAGATGAAGTCCGCTTAAAAGGTGAAAAAGACACCCTAGGTTTATATTTAACAGGGCACCCAATTGATGTCTATCGTACTGAATTAAAATCTTTTGTTCCTGCAAAAATTAATGAATTGACACCCACACGTCGTGGTGTAACCACGGTATTTGCAGGCTTAGTGGTCGATGTTGCTAACTTCCCGAACCGTGTCATGATTACCTTAGATGATGGCACATCACGCATTGAGGTTTCTGCCAATCACGAACGTTTCCAACGCTTTAAAGACATTATTGTCAATGAACGTGTGGTGGTGATTGAAGGCGAAATTTATGAACGTGAAGGATATGATCGTCCAATGGGACGTTTAACCAAAGCCTTTAGCCTGAATGAAATCCGTCAAAAGCGTGCCAATAGCATTCAAGTTAAGTTACACGCTGATCATCTAAGTAAAACTTTAACTCAAGATTTACAAAAAATCTTGTTGCCCTATTGCAATGTCGATTTGTGCAATCATATTCCTATGTTATTGCAACTCGATTATGCCTATGCTTCTGCGGAATTACATTTGGGCATGCAATGGAAAGTTGCTCCTTTAGATGAACTTTTAAGTAAATTGCGCGATTATTTTGGTAAAGAAGCCATCTATGTTGAATATCAGGTGAAATCTAAAGCTGCCAAAGCCGTCAATTACGAGCAAGCCAAACCAGTACAAGTCCCTCCTCCACCCGCCGATTTAAGCATGGATGAGGCAATGGATTTATATCAAGCTGATGTTAATCAATATTCATAACGATTAACCGAATTCAGCAAGTAAACAAGATTGGAAATGCAATGAATCAATTTGACAATACTGCGGTTGCAGCACATCTTTCCCATGTCCGTATTGTCATGGTGAATACGACCTTGCCTGCCAATATTGGCAGCGCACTGCGAGCCATGAAAACGATGGGGCTTAGCCAATTGGTCTTGGTTGCTCCAAAAACCTATCCTCATCCAGACATTGAAGCACTGGCTGCTGGTGCGGTAGATCTGATTCCGCAAATTAAAATTGTAGACACCCTAGAACAAGCCATTCAAGACTGTCACATTGTCTTTGGGACCAGTGCACGTAGCCGTACTATTCCTTGGCCATTGCTAGATGCGCGCCCTGCGGCAGAAATATCACTTCAAGCCGTGGTCACACAACAGCAAAATGTTGCCGTAGTCTTTGGACGTGAAGACCGAGGCTTAACCAATGAAGAACTGGCATTGGCTAACTATCATGTCACTATTCCAGTCAATATCGATTATGGCGTATTGAATGTGGCTCAAGCCATTCAAATCATTTGTTATGAAATGCGGATGGCGGCATTGGCACGGATTGAACAAACCGAAGACCCAGAAGCCACCATGCCCGTCACAGAGACTACGCAAATGCATTGGGATGAACCGTTAGTAACGCATGACCAAATGCAGCAGTTCTACCCACATTTAGAGAAAATGCTTGAAGATATTGAGTTTTTAGATCCAAATAATCCAAGATTACTGCCTTTACGCTTGCGTCGACTATTTGGGCGTATACAATTAGATAAAATGGAATATCATTTACTTCGCGGTATTTTTAGTCGCGTACAAGCCTTAAATAAAGGAACTTGGAAACCATCTACACCTAAGACCAAAGACAAAGAGGATCCGTCTAATGCTTAAACAGCTAAAAGAGGATATACAAGCTGTCTTCGCGCGCGATCCAGCAGCGCGAAACACTTTAGAAGTTTTAACCACTTATCCTGGCATTCATGCCTTAATCATGCACCGTATGGCACATGAATTGTGGAAAAAAGACTGTAAAGGCTCAGCTCGACTACTGTCTTCATTTAGCCGTTTTACGACAGGTATTGAAATTCACCCAGGTGCAAAAATTGGCCGCCGTTTTTTTATCGATCATGGCATGGGTGTGGTTATTGGTGAAACTGCCGAGATTGGCGATGACGTTACGCTCTATCATGGTGTCACATTGGGTGGTACTACTTGGAATAAAGGCAAACGCCACCCTACGCTTGAAGATGGGGTAATTATTGGCGCGGGTGCCAAAATCTTAGGGCCGTTTACCGTAGGTAAAGGTGCCAAAGTTGGGTCAAATGCGGTGGTCACCAAAGCCGTACCTGCTGGTACAACTGCTGTCGGAAATCCTGCACGCTACATCAGTAAATATCTTCCAAAAGATCAAGATGAAGCACGTCGCCGTGATTATGCCGAAAGTATTGGATTCCAAGCCTATGCTGCAACGCAAGACCAATCAGACCCAATGCTTGAAGGTATGCGTATTTTATTAGACCGTATTCAAAATAATGAAAAACGTATGAACACGCTTTGCCAACGTTTATCTCTGCTTGATCCAACGTTTAAAAAGCAGCAATTGAATGAACAACCCTACAGTGAAGAAGAGTTAAAAATTATTGAAGATGTGCGCCGCGAATGTGAAGCACAAAGTAGTCAATCTAAGCCATAACCACATAATTAAAAACCAACTGTAACACGCCCTATATTGCATGTTCGCCAGAGTTTTCTTAGACTGACGAACATGCAAATTTTTTATTACTTTTAAAAGAAAGAATGGATGAATACTATGACGTTAAAGCCTCTGGCAATCGCATTAATTGCCGCATCATTTCTAACGGCGTGTAGCATAACCCCAACCAAAGATAAGAACTCTAAAGAACCGATTATTTTCACAGAACCTGATACAACTCCCCCATTTTATGCCCTGAACCCATTTGACTATGCCGCACCGCCTCCATTTGAATTGGCATTGAAGCAAGCTGCTGCCCAGCCAGTAACAAAAATGGTGGTAACAAATTCAGCCAATCCAAATGAAAAAATTACGCTAGAAACAAATCGTTTGATCATTCCTACGATTAATAACAATCAACGCACGATGAAATATGCCGTTTTGGCAGGTGAAAATGAAATTGATATCACGGATATTGATGACTTTTTACAGTTAGTGGAAGGCAAAGCACGCCACTACCCACCACGTTTTACAGAACGCAAAGAACGTAAAGGTTTCGAAGCAAAATTAAAACAAGTCACGCAAGAATTGGATACGCTTGCTGTCCGCGATGATGCCTCTTTCGACATTTTAGTGCGTGCATTCAAAGCCAGTGTTATGGCACGTAATCTTGACTTAGGCTCTGTGTATACCACTAAATCTTTAACTTATGCACAGCGCATCTTAAAGATTAATCAAGATGATGCTGAAGCCAACTTTTGGTTTGGATTTGGTTTATCTGAAGGCGGTGGTCAACGCGAAGCTATTCCATATTTAGACAAAGCCATGAAAGCAGGTGTTCAGGAAGCTTATTTGTCCGCTGCCAATAACTACATTGCACTGGAACAAAAGAAAAGTGCCATCCAAATTCTAAAAAACTACAAACTCAAATATCCGCAAGAAGCCGCTGTTGCTGATCGTTTAATTAGCGAAATTGAAACACAAGGGCGTTGGAATGTTTGGCAAGTATTAAATACTCCCCCGAAAGCATCTTAATCTCATTCACTGCATCAAATAGACCGTCCAGTACGGTCTATTTTTTTTCTGTGCATTGAAAAAGCTGACAATTATCGTATGATTTAAAAAAATAAACAAAATGAAAGTTAAGATCTGCCTATGCCAAAGAACTTTAGCCATATTGCCCTGCTTTCTGTACTGGTCGCCACTCTACTTTCGGGTTGCCAAGTTGTTACTGTCAAAAATCAAGCTGTAAAAGTCACCATCACCAATGAACGTGAAAGTATTCTGACACGTGATAAGCTGAGTGAAGCGAGTCTAAATGTTTTATCCATGACAGGGCGTGAGGCTAAAGTCTGTACAGCACATCCCACTCAATGCGTTCAGGAATTACAGCAAATTCCACAAATTCCGGATGAACAATTATATTCCGCAGCCAGTGAACTGTATCTGGCACGGGCACTGGCGTTAGAAGGTTCTTCAGACTGTAAAATTGGATTACTGACCAGCCATAAATCTGAAGAAAAACAGAAAATCCAGCAAGAAATTTATAATCAGTGCTTAGACCAAGAATTAGGCATGTTGGATAAAAGTATTCGCTATAGCTATGCCTACATGTTCAAAACCCAACGTGGCCCTGAAGATCGAATTTTTGATAACCGACAAGTACAAATACGAGATTTCTATAACTTAGCAATTGCAAAACTTTCTAATGCTTATAGTCTTCGTTACCCTGAAAAAGAAGTTCCGCGTCAAATTAAAGTTGGTCAGAGTATTTATGATATTGATTTTAGTAATTATCCCTTACTGAAAGATCAGAAAATTGAACAACTCATGTCGAGTTATAATCTAAATTTTTCAGGTCTGCGCTCGATTAACCGTCGTGATGGTTTTGGTTCTGAATTTGTGGTTGTACTCCCAAATGCCAATCAACAGCAAAAAGAGTCCAATCAATACATTCTTGACCCTTTACATTTTTCTTATGAAAGTGGAATCAATCCAAATATTCATAAAGCGCGCTACTTGGCAGCAACATTTACCGCCGAACCTAAAGCAGCCACCTCAGTCAATGATATTTTAACCAAACCTGAATTTGTGATTCGTGCCTATGACCCGTATCAATATGAATCTATTCAGCTTGCAGGACGTAAATATCCTTTAGCCGCTAACTTCTCGACCCCATACGGTTTATGGTTAGCCCAAAATAACTTGGGTAAAGCGGCTTATCTAACCCTAATTGATCGTGAAAACCGTTTAACCATGCCACATTTATATATGTTGGAACCTTACAATCCAAATAAAAAAGTGATTGTCTTGGTTCATGGTTTAGCCAGCAGTCCAGAAGCTTGGATTCGTCTAACCAATGACATTATGGGAGATAAGGTTTTAAGAGAAAATTACCAAGTCTGGCAAGTGTTCTATTCGACTAATATGCCGATTATAGAAAGTCGCTTTCAGATTTACGCACTCCTTAAACAGAGTTTTGCACAAGTCAATGCAAATGCTTCCGCAAAAAATGATGCCGTACTCATTGGACATAGTATGGGAGGAATTATTACCCGTCTGTTGGTCAGTGATGCTGATGTCACCCAAAAAGCACTGTCGATGATGAGCAACCGACAACTCAGTAAATATAAAAAAGTCCCGATTGTTGCACAGCGCATGCAAATACAAGATATTCCTAATTTTGGCCGTGCTATCTTTATTTCTGCGCCACACCACGGCACAGCTTATGCCGACCTGTGGTTTACTCGCGCTGCACGTAAAATTATTAAACTTCCAGGTGCATTTTTAACTGCGGTGGGTGACACCTTACAAAGCCAAGATTTAGATTTCTCAGATTTAGCCAAACAAATTGACCAAGGGCTCATTCAGAATGGTCCAAGTGACTTAAGTCATAAATCCAAGTTTATGAGCATCACTTCGGATATTCGACCGCGTAAAGGATTGTTATTTCATTCAATTATGGGGAATGACACCAAAAGTGATGATCCAAACCTCATTACTGATGGCATCGTGCCTTATAAAAGTGCTCACCTAGAGGGCGCTGTCTCTGAAAAAATTATTCGAGGTGGTCATTCAATTCAAGAAACGCCTGAAGCCGTGTTAGAGTTAAGACGTATTCTTCGGTTGCATCTCGTCCAACTTGGACTCTATAAACCATAACGACATACAAGCTAGAATCCATGCTTTTTCACCACTCATGGATTCTAGATACAAATTAAAAATGGATGCATAGTCATTTTTTTAAATGGTTTTCAGTGTATTTTTTTATTATACCAATCAATAATGTGGCCTAATACTCGCTTATATGAATCATTTAAATATGAACAACATTTTCTATAAGCGATTCAAAAACCACATGATTATGTGAGCCTAAGGTCCACTGTTGACTTCATTCAAAAATAAGTTCATAAGAATCTTTAGCACCTGCTAAGGGTTCTTATTATTAATTAAAAATAGTAAACAAGGATGAAAAAAAAATGTTTGGAAAAATGATGCATCAATCTTTACTGATTAGTAACCTCATTGAACATGCAGCAAAATATCATGCAGATACTTCTATTATTTCACGTGAAGTAAATGGTCAAATTACAACAACAAACTGGTTACAAGTTCAAAAAAATACAAAACGATTAGCAAATGCTTTAACAACTTTTGGTCTTGAAATGGGAGACCGTCTTGCAACTATCGCGTGGAATAACCATCGTCACTTAGAATCTTGGTATGCCATTTCAGGGAGTGGTTATGTTTGCCATACCATTAACCCGCGTTTGTTTCCAGAGCAATTGGTTTTCATTATAAATGATGCTCAAGATAAAGCGATTTTCTTTGATTCGACATTTTTACCTTTAATTGCAGCAATCCAAGATAAAGTGCCAACGGTTGAACATTTTATCTGCTACGGCTCGCGCGATGAAAAAGTTTTAACTGCTCTTCCAAATGTCCTTTTCTATGACGAACTGATTCAACATCAATCTGTCGAATTTAACTGGCCACAATTTAGCGAAGAAACTCCAAGTTCTTTATGCTACACCTCAGGTACAACGGGCAACCCTAAAGGCGTATTGTATAGCCATCGTTCTACGCTATTGCACACTATGTCTATTAGCTTACCAGACTCACTTAACTTGTCTGCAAAAGATATTGTGATGCCTGTAGTCCCTATGTTCCATGTCAATGCATGGGGCGTACCTTATGCAGCTGCAATGGTTGGCTGTACAATTGTACTTCCGGGGCCGAATCTAGATGGTGATAGCCTTGTTAGCTTAATTGATGATTATAAAGTCACCGTGGCTTTAGGTGTACCTACCATCTGGCAAGGTCTACTTGCTGCTGCGAAAAAACGCGGCACCAAGTTAGAAAGCATGGCGCGTAATGTCGTGGGGGGTGCAGCATGCCCTCCTTCAATTATCCGTGATTTCAAAAACGACTATGCTTGTGACACTATTCATGCTTGGGGAATGTCAGAAACGAGCCCATTGGGTACAGCGAACCAACCAAAAGCAAAGCATTTAGCCTTAAGTGAAGAAGAATTCGAAAAATTACGTTTAACTCAAGGTCGCCCACCATTCGGTGTCGAATTACGTATAGTTGATGGTGACAACCTAACGGCTTTGCCAAATGATGGTCGCACACAAGGTAATTTACAAATTCGTGGTCCATGGATTGTTGAAAACTACTTTAACCAAGAGAAAAGTGCGACAACGGCTGATGGCTGGTTCGATACGGGTGACATTGCAACGATTAATGCGGATGGTTATATGAGTATTTGTGACCGTGCAAAAGATTTAATCAAATCAGGTGGCGAATGGATTTCTTCAGTTGAAATTGAAAATATTGCGGTTGGTCATCCTGAAATTCGTATGGCGGCAGCGATTGCAGCCCGTCATCCAAAATGGGATGAACGTCCAATCCTGATTGCAGTGAAACAAGAAAACTCGAACCTAACTGAAGAAGAAGCACTTGCTTACTTTGAAAACAAGATTGCTCATTGGCAAATTCCTGATGCTGTAATTTTTGTTGATGCACTTCCAATAAATGGTACAGGTAAAATTGTAAAAGCTACATTACGTACACAATTTGGTGATGTTCTACTTAAAGATGAAGTGGTTTAACACTTCACACTTTTAAGGTGTCCAAATCAGGATATTGAGATGAGAAATACATGGATATGCCAGTAGATAAAGCCTGTAAAGAGATCTATGAAGGTATTTTGTCTTCTTAATTTATGATTATTCTAGGTGCGCAAGCACATATTCTTGCAAAACTTTCATGTGTTTTACCTGATGTATATCGCGGTCAAAATGATAAGACGTTAGATAAAATTATCGAAAGATTCGCATCTTAATTGAACTTAGAAGGTTTAGTCTCTAACTCAACCTTCTCTTCTAAACTAAAAAACCGGACTTTATATGTTCGGTTTTTTAGTTGATTCACCTTGAGATTACATTTCAGCCATCACACCAATAACGCCGTTAATAATCATATCCACCGCAATGGTTCCAATCAGTAATGCTGACAACCGCCCAACAATATCGACATAACGGTCTATATATTTGGCATGCTTATAGCGCAAATGATCATGGGCAAATTTCATTAAGATCATCAACACACAGGTCAGCGTTAAAGTTAAGAAAATAATCATGGCTGCGCCTCCAATTGGCAGCGACATGCCCGTCACCACAGCAGCACTAATGGTTCCTGGCCCAATCATAAAAGGCATGGCAATGGTTCCTGCCAAATGCTCAGGTGCACCACGCATTTCACCAATGGTATCCGCTCCCTGAAACACGTAGCGATAGCCAATCACCAAGAAGATCAGACCACCAAAAATTTGAAAGGCTTCAAAGCGCACATTTAAATATTTACTAAAAATAGCTTCTCCACCCCATGCAAACAGCATAAATACTACAAAGGCAATCAGACACCCCTGAATCAAAGCCTTATTAAACACTTTCGCTTCGGAGTTCCGAATCATGCCAATCATGTAAATACTCATTAAAAATGGATTCAGCAATGAGAAAAACAAAGCAAATGCATGTAAATATGAGGTCAACATGGTTTCTCCTAATTACTCTTGAGGGTCTGGAAATAAAGGACAATCTCCCAGACTGATTCGATTGATCTGTAAGAAGGTCATGGGGACAGAACAATCCAGCACAAAATTAATCTTTTGGTATAGCCAACAAAGACGTTGCACAAATAAATTTCAAAACGGTCATAGAACCGCTTACCCAGTTGCCGCACTCACAATATGTTGGGACGGATACCATCCATTCTGTCATTGTAAAATGACTAAAGCTGCAATGTCTGTGTTAGATCGGCAAGGACACATAGATGAGAAGTTAAGCTTACGAAGGGTCATTGCTGCGATTATGCCGTTCATTATCACAGGTAACATTAATGCCACCTCCAATGATGACTGAAAAAATTGCGGCTCAAATTCGTAGTTGGCAGGCTTTAGTACGATCCATTGCACCCGATTCCCAAGCACTTGGAACTGCATCGTCTAATTCACTGAATATCAACCAAACCTCATTATTGAGAACCATTAATGTGGTCTTATTATTCCCTTATATTTATTAGGTATTATAATTAGATATATTTTGAATATGTTTTCATTATTTCACTTGTTCACTACTTCTGCATTATCTTATGACGGGTATTATGCTGTACTGATAGTAAAAAATCGGGGTAAATCAACAAAAAAACTCTAGTCTATTGATTTATAGAAGAAATAAATTTTACCTAAATCACTGAAATTCATAAAAAATAAATCAACCATCACTCAAATTTATACATATTATATCGACATTTATAATAAAAATTACTGAGTCAATACTTATTTCGTCTAAAATGGCAACCGATTGGAAATGTGTGGTTGAACTAAAAGGTACATTTTTTCTTAGTTATAAGGATTCATGTATTTCACTCCCTCTCTTCTGAACTTTTAGTTTGCCACCATTTCCGTCAACCTCTTTTTTATTTTTTCGTTTTTACTCTCTATTCGCTCTAAAGCGATGCCAACACCTGCTCCCAAGGTCTAAATCGCATGAAAACTTTTTTAAAATACCTCGCGGTATTTGTCGTACTACTTTTGCTTGCAGTATTGATTTTTTTATTCCGACCAACTGTGTCTAAAAAAATTCAAACCTCAAATAATGAACCTGTGGTTGATGCTGTTTTGGTTGGTGGCGGAATTATGAGCACCACCTTAGGTACTTATCTGACCGAACTTGAACCAAACTGGCAAATTCGCATGTACGAACGACTTGATCAAGTTGCCCAAGAAAGCTCGAATGGCTTTAATAATGCGGGGACTGGTCACTCTGGCTTTATGGAAATGAACTATACGTCAGAAAAAGACGGCAAGATGGACATTACCAAAGCTGTAAAAGTTGCTGAACAGTTTGAAGTCGCAAAACAATTCTGGTCATATCAAGTCAAGCAAGGTGTTTTAGGCAAACCAACTAGCTTTATTAATCCTGTTCCTCATATTGCATTTGTATGGGGTGACAACGTCAATTTCCTAGAAAAACGTTATGCTGCTATGGTTAAAAACCCAATGTTCTACGGCATGAAGTTCTCTGAGAACCCTGCCGAAATTAAACAATGGGCACCTTTGGTGATGAATGGTCGTGATGCAACACAAAAAGTAGCTGCAACACGCATGGATGTGGGTTCGGATGTGAACTATGGTTCAATCACCACACAATTGGTCGATCACCTTAAAAAGCAACCTAACTTCCAACTACAAACATCTACTGAAGTGACTGGCATTAGCCAAAATGATGACAAAACTTGGACTGTATCTTTCAAGAATTTGAAAACAGGTGCAACCAATCATGTCAAAACTCGTTTTGTGTTTATTGGCGCAGGTGGTGCAGCAGTTAAACTCTTGCAAATGACAGGGCTTCCTGAAGCAAAACAATACGCTGGCTTCCCTGTAGGTGGCGTGTTCTTAATGACAGACAATCCTAAAGTCACCGCAGGTCATACCGCCAAGGTCTATGGTCGTGCCGAATTAGGTGCTCCACCGATGTCTGTTCCACATATTGATACCCGTTATATTGATGGTAAAAAATATGTGCTCTTTGGGCCATTTGCGACCTATTCGAATAAATTCTTAAAGCAAGGTTCTCAGCTTGATTTATTAAAATCGACCACGAAAAACAATGTATTACCAATGACTGCTGTAGGCATGGAAAACCTTGATTTGGTCAAATACTTAGTCAGTCAGGTCATGATGTCTGATGAAGATCGTTTTAATGAGTTGAAAAAATACTATCCTGATGCAAAACCAGAAGACTGGCATTTGAATCAAGGTGGTCAACGTGTTCAAATCATTAAGAAAGAATCAGGGAAACCTGCAAGTCTGCAATTTGGTACAGAAATTTTTGCGTCGAAAGATGGTGCTGTAACCGCATTGCTGGGTGCCTCACCAGGTGCATCAACTTCACCTTATATTATGTTGAGTTTGCTTGAAAAAGCGTTCCCACAACAAGTGCAAGGCGAATGGAACCCGAAATTACATGAGATTGTAAAATCGTACCAACAAGAACTCAGTACCAATCCTGTCCTTCTTGACCAAGTTCGCCAGTACACCAGCACGACCCTAGGTTTGAAATACACACCTATGGCAAAAGCTGCGAATGACGAAACCGCTGCTGTAGCAAAAGCACAATAAGCCTTTCTAAAATACAAAAGGATGGACTTCGGTTCATCCTTTTGGCCTTATCATCATTACAAATTTGATTTATGCCTTTTTTACGCTCCGATGCATTTGCTGCATTTCGTTCGCGCGATTTTTCCTTGCTCAGTATCAATCAATTCTGTCTGGTTCTTGCCATTGTCATGCAAGAAATTGCCATCAGTTATGCACTCTATCAAATTACACAAGACCCTCTAAGTTTAGGTTTAATCGCTGTTGTAGAACTAATTCCATTTATTGGTTTTTCTTTTATTGGTGGTCATTGGGCAGACCGCTATAACCGTCAGAAAATTTTACAATCCAGTTTTTGTTGGAGTTGTACGATCCCACTACTGTTTAGTGTTCTTTTTAATGGTTATGAAAAGCAACAAATTACGCAAGATTTTCTTTTGTGGAGCATCTATTTGTTAATTTTTTGCTTAGGGGTTATACGTGGAATTTACAGCCCCGCCTTTAATTCATTACGGCCTTTTTTAATTTCAACTGATGCACAGGCAAACGCTGCTACTTGGACAAGCAGTATATGGCAGTTCGGGGCAATCATAGCACCACTGTGTGCGGGACTTTTACTGAGTCAGTTTGGACTAAAGCTCACACTTATGGTCGTGTTTGTCTTTTGCTGTTTAGGAAGTGTAAGCCTTTTACAACTGTCAAAACGTACCTTCCCAACGACATTTGAAACAAAAATTCATCGTAGTTTAAAAGAAGCATTTCACTTTATGCTGCAACAACGCGTGTTATTTTGGAGTATATTGCTTGATCTCATTACGGCATTATTTTGCAGCATTGTTGTGTTACTGCCAATTATTACTCAAGACATCCTACAGCTTGGTGCTGAGGGTTTAAGCTTATTAAGAGCGGCACCTGCTCTAGGCATCTGCATCATGATGTTCGTCCTGCTGCATTTTTCTCCCACACAAAATGCTTTACGCAATATGTTGCTCATCTGTACAGGGATAGCAATGTTGACACTGTTATTTGCTCTCTCAAAATTACTCTGGCTTTCCTTCATTTTATTGGTGCTGATTGGTGCTTTAGACAGTATTGGTATGGTTATACGCCAACATTTATTACAATTGCTTCCACCGAAACAACTCTTTGGACGCGTTGCCGCCCTAAATGGCATATTGGTGACCTCTGGAAATCAATTGGGAGCATTACAAAGTAGCCTTACAACTCGATATTTATCGGTTACTCCTACCCTATTTATTGGTGGAAGTATTTGTTTAAGCTTCTGTTTAATCAGCTTCTTTTTCACCAGACATTTACTAAAAACACCATTAAGTCATGAGAAACATACAATACTTACAACAGAAAAATAGAAGCTTACAGAGAATATGCCTATGCTTATTTTATGCGTAATGAGTTAAGATAAGGATTGATTTTTATGGCAAAAACAACCGAATTGACCCATCGACTTTATACGCTCATTTACTTTTTAATCATCTTTCTTATATTGGCGTATTGCGTACTCAATGCAATTTATACGGTCATCATTGGCGGAACTACTTTTTATTTATTTGCCAGTTTTATTTTAACGCTTCAATGTATTTTTGCTTTACGCACTTCTCTCGACAGCCGTATCTATGCCAGTTTAGGGCTTGTACTACTGATTATTGGGCTATTGTATACACATGGGCTGGACTTTCTGAACCATTTAAAAGCGATTGTGCTGATTCCTGCTTTAATTTTAACTGCCTTTGGACTAGATAATTTATATAGAAATTCGAACAGACTTGCATGTCTTAAAATCGGACTGATCATCAGTTTACTGCTCGTAGCTTATAGCCAATATTATGATTTAGTAGAACTGCAAAATTATTATGACTCTTTACATAACGGTGAGACTTGGCAACAATTTGGTGCGTTATAACCCCAAAAAAGATTCACAATTTTAAGATTTTACTGCTGCTAATTCATATCACGCTTTATAGTCCCAATAAAAAACCGCCTGAAAGGCGGTTTTTACTAGTCTAACATTGCAGACCAGAGTGAATAGAATGCCTGAATATCGGATTCAAGAAATTCATCATTTTCAGCATCATAAACAAAAGATTTTTCTTCTAATAAGTATTCGCCATCTTGTTCACTAAGATATTTTTTTAAGAAAGTTTTAAAGTTATTTGCTTGATCAGGGAAAACTTGTTCTCCTTCAAAAAAGATCATAACAACCTCGAACTGCCTAAATCAGCTCAAATTTTAACACATATGTTGATTTTTATCAACATATGATAATTTAAAGATAAATACATCACTGTTTTATAAAGAAAAACGAACTGAAAAATAAAGTTTATTAATTATAACTTTACCCTCAAAAATGTGTCTCATTTAAACTTAAACCATATTAATAAGATTAATGTATCATTATATTAATTTAATGTGATTTACTTTGCATTTATTTCATATGCTTCTAAAATAAAGAAAGGAATAAGAAAAAGAGGCTCAAAGCTCATGAATTTCGATGTGTTCTTTTCTGACAAAGATCGCCATGAAGCGATAGATACTGCAAAGCAAATGGTATTTTTGCCAGAGAACTGTTATTTCCTAGAAAACCTAAGCCCAACAATAAACTTTTATCAAAATAATGATCATGAAATTTTTGCGAAAGTTGTTGTTTCATATCAAAATTGTGTAACCGAACTGGTCACCGATAAACCCTTTACCCTCAAATTTCACGATAATGGAGTGCATCAATTTTGGGAATATGTAGATAATGGCCCTAAAGACAAGTGGCTGATGTGATGCAATATTTTCAGTACCGAACCCCACAATCAGTGGAATGAAAAGGAAACGCTCATGTAGGGTTTCCTTTTTTAATGTCATTTCTGACGTTATTAAACACTGTACTGCCTGATGGTATTCTTCTGAAAGATGACACACCAACCCAAGCATATGATTTATATCAAACTCACCATAAATACTGGGTGTAAGGCTTAAATCAACAACAGTATCTATCTTCCCTCATCTTGAGAAGAGACTATATAGCTAATACAGACTATTGAGATAATTATAGGATAAAACGGGATAACTTAGGATTTGGTGGGATAGCTTTTGCAATGATGTTGCAACAGATGAAACTACAAGGCGGGCATAAAATCCGCCTTTTTTTATTTTAGTTTGAAAACAAATCATCGTTTCTATCTTCATTGTTTTTAAGCTTTTCTTCAGTGCTTAAAATCATGCGGATTGATCTTAGCGTTAATACGTAAAGCTTAAGTTGATGTATAGGTAGGATCAAGAGCATCCACGACACGTAAATATGGTCTGCTAGACAGCAATATATTGTTAGAGTGATAGTGCTTACCGCAAATTTCACCCCATCCATTCCTTGATTAAAGCCTGCGGTATTGGCTAATAAGTTCAAGTTAAAATCTAAACTGCCAGCCATTTACATTACTCCAGTTAATAAAAAACCGCAGTTAGAAGGCGTTATCCTGAACACAGGTTTTCAAAAAGTTTTGCTACACCTAGGGCATCATGGCATAAATTTTATGCTAAGTTTAAATACTGTAAATTACCATTCCAACAAGAATGACTGTATCCATAAAAATGTTATTTAAATCAGTTAAAAATCGTAGGGAGTATAAAAATGTCTACTTCTGGTAGTCTTGTTCTTGTTATTGGTGCATTGTTGAGTGCTTTTGCAGCGATTGCCCATCTAGTATGTATATTTATAGGAGCTCCAGCATATCGCTTTCTAGGTGCTGGTGAGCGTATGGCACGTGGGGCTGAGGCAGGAAAGCTTAAACCGACAATAATTACAGCCATGATTGCAATCATACTTTTGATTTGGTCAATTTACGCCCTTTCGGGAGCTGGAATTATTGAGTCCCTTCCCTTTACAAAATGGGTTCTGGTTGCAATATCTGCTGTGTTTTTAGGACGTGCGCTTGCATTTCCTATACTCAAACCAATTTTCCCTGAAAATACTATGACTTTTTGGTTGGTTTCCTCAGGAATCTGTTTATTTGTAGGTTCACTATATCTGTATGGTGTCATCCTACAGTGGTATATGTTATGAAAATATGAACCAAGTAAAAAACCTCCTTATAGGGGGTTTTATTATTTAAGCAGCTTGGTCTCAAATACTTTTATATTTATAGGAATTATTTCAAGTGCTTACATGAATTCTAAAAATAAAAAACCACTCACAATTAGTACATGTAAGTGGCTATCTTATTTGGTGGGCCCACCCAGACTCGAACTGGGGACCAACGGATTATGAGTCCGCTGCTCTAACCGACTGAGCTATAGGCCCTATACTATTGCAAAACTATTATATTCAACAGTTTGGCTGTGCAGCAATACTATCTAACATTTCCTTATTGAGCAAGTATTTTTTGCTTGTAGACGCATAGTAGACGCTAGAAAATATTGTGCTATATTGCTAAATATTGCAATTGATAGCGATTCTAGCGATGTCATCTCAAAGAGTAAAGCTAACAAAGACATTTATTGATCAACTCGAAATGACGCCTGCTATCTATAGAGACAGTGACTTGATCGGCTTTGCTATTCGGGTCAATACTACTTGTAAAACCTATATCGTTGAGAAAAAAGTCCTTGGCAAGACTGTGCGGTCTACAATTGGTCTACATGGAAACTTAACCCTCTCCCAAGCACGCGATATTGCCAGTGACAAACTTGCACAGATGTCTCAAGGCATCAATCCAAATGACGTTAAAAGAAACGCGATTGCTAAAGAAAAAGTAAAATCAGATTTATCTAAGACTAAGCCAACATTAAAACAGGCATTTGATCATTACCTATTCCATAAAAGCCTTAAGCCTAGAACAATTAAAGACTACACGCTGGTGGTTGATGACTACCTAAAAGATTGGAATAACATAACACTGGATAAAATTTCCAGATCAATGATTCAAGCCAAGCATTCTGAGTTGTCACAACGAAGTATGGCTCAAGCAAATATGGCGATGCGTGTTTTCCGAGCCATCTATAATTATTCGGTTGAGCATTATCTGGATGAAAATGGTAGATCTATTCTGGATACTCATAATCCAACCAAAACTCTCGATGCTAAAAAAGCATGGAATAAAATGAGCAGACGCAAAAGCTATATTAATGAGGAGCAACTACCTCACTGGATTAAAGCAGTATTTGAATATAAAGACCGTGGTCAACAGCGAGAAACCAATCGAGATTTTCTACTTACCTTGATTCTTACAGGATTTAGACGTGAAGAATGTGAATCTTTGCCTTGGACCCGTATTGACTTAAAGCATGGTCGAATTACCTCAATAGATTCACAGAATGGTGCGCCACACAGCCTGCCTATGGGTGACTTTCTATTTACCCTCATGAAAAAACGTTATGCTCAAGCAACAAATGAGTGGGTATTCCCTTCTGCCAAATCTACTTCTGGTCATATTGTGAATATTTCCAAAGTACGCCAAAAAATCAATAAATCCTGTGGCATTGAGTTTAGCTTCCATGATCTGCGTAGAACCTTTGGCACTATTGCAGAAAACCTTGATTACGGGCAGTACACAATTAAGTGCCTACTGAATCCAAAAGATGATGATCGAGACGTAACTGTAGGTGATCAGGTCCGCGAAAGGAAATTGAGAGAAGTAATGAATGCTATTGAAGACATTGTTTTAGGGGCTTATAAAACAAGCTTAGAAGAAGCTATTGATTAGAATTTGATACTTGATTTGATATTTCCAATATTTTTTCAAAGTCATCGTAACAAGATATCCAATTTTTCTTTTTTAAATAAAAACATATAAATCTGATTAAATTTTTTTACTTTTACTTTGTTACACAAAGCTGTCTGTAATGCTTTGTTCAGTCATATATTCCTCAGATAAACTAACCTACACCTACAATCTATCGCTCAACCAATTGATCTTCTTATCATCAAACTTTGATGAATCGAGTAAATATCTTGCTCTGGGTTGATCCCAATACTCAATGGTATGCGCAAACAAGAACGAAATCCAACTTACTCAGACAGCTATTCAGTACTGTTTAATGATGAATACTTGTGCAACTAAGCTGAAGTTCAATTAAAAGATGGGCGTCGTAGAATGGAGAAATTTATAGGGATTATTGATAATGTTCTACATGTTTTAGCAATTAATGGTTGTGGGCGAATTCTTATTGCTCTGGAGGATATAGAAAGACTCTTTTCCTGTGCTCAAAATAGTTCCATCTTGCAGACATCATCACAATATACATCTCATGGATTAATGCTCGTTCACACGAATATCCATGTAAAAAAAACCATCAAATGATGGTTTTTTTAGAAATCAACAAAAGTGGTTTACGACAGCCACATTCGGAGAGTTATTTATAATTTCTTCCAAGTCATGATTGTCGTGGTGTTATCAGACTTTGACTTACCAAAAACCTTCATTTGCTCACCAGTATTACTTAGATCTGCATTAATAATATAAACAAGGCCATTTTGTGGGTTAACCCATACCCCATTATTAAACTTATTTTTTGATGTTGCCTGCATATTCGTGAGGATTTCTAAACCAAACAAATATTTATTTTTTAATGCCCCTGTACACTTCGTACAGACATCTGCCGCTAGTGTACCCGGTAATGCATACGACTTAGTGATAGCTGCACTATATTGTTGAGTCTTAGAATTCTTACGAATTGCAATTTCTGTAATGTAATTTCCAGATTTATCATCAATTACCTTCCATGAGCCTAATAGTTGATCAACAGGCATTGCTGCTAAAAATTGAGTTGAACCTAACAATAAAGTCGAAGCAAATAAAATTTTAAATTTCATAAAATTGTCATATATTAAAAAGCCTCGGGATTATAGCAAAGCACATCTCCGATAGAATTATTAATTTAAATCATATGCATAGTTTGCTGAAATCGTATCCAGCTTCCTTTTTTAAATCCTTATAGTTTACTTGAGCTTGGCATAGCGTGTATTCATCTAGTCATTTCTAAGCTGCCTACATGGCAGTGAACATATTATAGTGATGTTTATTGTTTAAAATTAAATTTCTAAGCTGCCTACATGGCAGTGAACATGCCATAGATAAAAAGATCGAACTGGAGACATTTCTAAGCTGCCTACATGGCAGTGAACTTGGTATGTTGGATGTTCATTAATAGCAAGTATTTCTAAGCTGCCTGCATGGCAGTGAACGGGGTTATCCGCTTGGCTGGGGTCCATTGATTTTTCTAAGCTGCCTGCATGGCAGTGAACAAATTAATAGTAAAACACTCACTTTACAGTCTTTTCTAAGCTGCCTGCATGGCAGTGAACTCCAAATTCAAATTGGTATTTTCTATGTGACTTTTCTAAGCTGCCTGCATGGCAGTGAACAAGAAATGATTCGATATTTTTTAAGTCTGGATTTTCTAAGCTGCCTGCATGGCAGTGAACGTACATCAAATCAATGGCTTCTTTGTTATGGATTTCTAAGCTGCCTGCATGGCAGTGAACTATCAGATAGATACTGATGTACTGCTGTTTGATTTCTAAGCTGCCTACATGGCAGTGAACTGGGATTGGAGAATAATTATGCGGTTTTGAGTTTTCTAAGCTGCCTACATGGCAGTGAACGTACGTTTAAACCAGGAATTACCAATGATCGTTTTCTAAGCTGCCTACATGGCAGTGAACGCGCTGATTATCGAAGATGATTTAATTAAGTGTTTCTAAGCTGCCTACATGGCAGTGAACCGAAAGCGGTCTTCACCGCCACAAAATGGGCATTTTCTAAGCTGCCTACATGGCAGTGAACAGATTGATATTGCTCGAGGTGTGACGATTAATTTTCTAAGCTGCCTACATGGCAGTGAACCGCTCGATGACGAACACTCGTGCTCAGCAGATTTTCTAAGCTGCCTACATGGCAGTGAACTACAACTTAATAAAGAACCTACCAAAGCAATATTTCTAAGCTGCCTACATGGCAGTGAACTTGCTTTAACAACACACCATCGTTTTCTGTCATTTCTAAGCTGCCTACATGGCAGTGAACAAAAAGTAGGCATGAAAGCCGAACAGCGTGATTTTCTAAGCTGCCTACATGGCAGTGAACCTTGAAATATAAATTAATCTGCTGAAGTGTAATTTCTAAGCTGCCTACATGGCAGTGAACTGATAGTAAGCCAAATAGCCTTTACTATTCATTTTCTAAGCTGCCTACATGGCAGTGAACATGAGGCTATAACGAGATCTGAAGCTGTTTTATTTCTAAGCTGCCTACATGGCAGTGAACTTTAATCCAGACCATGCAACAATCTCCCCATCTTTCTAAGCTGCCTACATGGCAGTGAACGTGCAATTAAAGACTTATCACCATAACCTTTATTTCTAAGCTGCCTACATGGCAGTGAACAATAACGTAGACCGACCATTTAAATATCTAGTTTTCTAAGCTGCCTACATGGCAGTGAACTTGTTGATGTGTTCTTTAGTTCGGATTTAAAATTTCTAAGCTGCCTACATGGCAGTGAACAAAAACACCCTCCGCATATTCAGAATAGCTTTTTTCTAAGCTGCCTACATGGCAGTGAACAAAAACACCCTCCGCATATTCAGAATAGCTTTTTTCTAAGCTGCCTACATGGCAGTGAACTCTGTTGCTGCGGGCTCAACAAACTCATTCACTTTCTAAGCTGCCTACATGGCAGTGAACATCGACCTTATAATTATTTTGCGAATGATAATTTTCTAAGCTGCCTACATGGCAGTGAACTATTATACATTATACGAAATATCGTATATTAATTTCTAAGCTGCCTACATGGCAGTGAACGAAATAAGTTTGATATGTTCGGTACTTCTACTTTTCTAAGCTGCCTACATGGCAGTGAACCGTTGAGAATAGATTGCTGACATTCTGGTTTTTTTCTAAGCTGCCTACATGGCAGTGAACGTGTGATTTCGCTTGAGCAATTACATCAGCAATTTCTAAGCTGCCTACATGGCAGTGAACGTGTGTATGTACATTGGCTGAGTGATAGAGATTTTCTAAGCTGCCTACATGGCAGTGAACAGTGAGTAAAATTTGAAAGCGTTATTTGCCTTTTTCTAAGCTGCCTACATGGCAGTGAACGGTGCGCTAAAAAACTAATCCGCTTCTTTGGATTTCTAAGCTGCCTACATGGCAGTGAACCAGTTGAGCCGACTTGTCCGTATTCTTCCAACTTTCTAAGCTGCCTACATGGCAGTGAACCACCAACTCGCTATTGTTTGGTCAGCGTGGTATTTCTAAGCTGCCTACATGGCAGTGAACTTATTCATTGTCCTTAAAGCCTATCCGCAATTTTTCTAAGCTGCCTACATGGCAGTGAACCAGCACTTCAAGTATCTGCATAAGCAGAATATTTTCTAAGCTGCCTACATGGCAGTGAACGTAATAACATTAGAGAGTAAACCCGTGAGGTACTTTCTAAGCTGCCTACATGGCAGTGAACAAACCCCATCCTAAAGCTACAGAAGCGGAAAATTTCTAAGCTGCCTACATGGCAGTGAACGTCGTTCTAACGCAGAGATTGTAAAGCTTTATTTTCTAAGCTGCCTACATGGCAGTGAACTTGAGAAATGATTGCTAAGTGGTTGTCTGTTGTTTCTAAGCTGCCTACATGGCAGTGAACCACCTACATAAATCTGGTAATCTTGTACCCAATTTCTAAGCTGCCTACATGGCAGTGAACTTGGCGAGCATGGAACAAGTTGCAGTTTAGTCTTTCTAAGCTGCCTACATGGCAGTGAACTGATTGCTGTTCAGTCTATGTTTTTCCTAAATTTTCTAAGCTGCCTACATGGCAGTGAACGGACACATAACAAAGCTTTTAACTCTTATTAATTTCTAAGCTGCCTACATGGCAGTGAACAAAACCTACTGTTACGTAGCGTGAGCAGTCTTTTTCTAAGCTGCCTACATGGCAGTGAACAAATCAATCAAATATGTGAGTATTGTGATGATTTTCTAAGCTGCCTACATGGCAGTGAACTTAAATATCGGGCTTCGTCTAGATGAAGCTTTTTTCTAAGCTGCCTACATGGCAGTGAACAATACCGACAAAGTAGAGGAAGCTTAAATATCTTTCTAAGCTGCCTACATGGCAGTGAACATTAAAAGCCACCATTTCGGTGGTTTTTTTATTTTCTAAGCTGCCTACATGGCAGTGAACAGTAATTTTATAGCAAAAAATAAAGTTATAACAGTGAGTTAATACTAAAAATCCATAAAAGACCCAAGTTTTAACTCACGTTTATAACCTATTGATTTTATTAAGCTGTTAAAGAATGAAAAAATATTGGGTTAAAATTCAGGTACGGAACTCTGTGAACTTAAACCATAGGTACTAAAAACCTGACTTTCAGATTGTTCAGCATTTTTCTTTTCTATAAAAAGTTTAAACATTTGATCTGAAGTTAAACTTTTCATTTGGACAAATGGCAGATCCGTTGTTGTAACAACATTGCTATAACGAGCCAAAGCTTCATCAAAACCAATATCACCGCGTTTTACGCGATGGCGCGCCAAACGTTCGGCATTGGTTTTCACTTGCTTACGTTTATAGATGGCATAACTTTTTATATTCTCTGGGACTTCTCGAATAGAAGTGATGTGAACATAATCAGTGAATCGATCTAACCATTTTTTAAGATCAAGTTTTTTCAAATCAGCTTCATTTTGAGCAAAAAGTCGAAGCTTTGTACCTAAAAACCCAATACTTTTTTCCTGATTAAAACGATATTGGGGAAAAGATACGCCAATATTTACCTTATCATTTATGTCTTTTACTTCAGCAAAAGCAATGTGCAATTGTGTATAAAGTTTCGACCATAATTGATAAGTCACCAATTCAGGATTTTCGATTAAGGTCACCTCAATATAATATTTCATCGATCACCTCATCGAATATCTATAACATAAGCAAGACCTTTTTTACCTAAGTAAAAAGATGATACGCCTGCATTCTCAATTTTTTCTTCCAAATCTTTAGCCTGATCTTTAGAAAGATGAAGCGTAATTTCCAAACGACCACTCGCTTTTGTTAAGAAGTTTTTAACTTTACCTTCACCTGCTAAAAAATCATTCTTGATATATGGATTTCCCCAAATGATTTTTTTATTTCCAGTTGTATAACGATCCATAAAGTCTTTCTTCGTAAATCCTCTTTTTGAAATACCACTTAACCCACCAGATTTTGTCAAAATTTCTGAAAGATCATAATGCTGAGCAAGCCTAGAGATTTGTATATATAAAGCCGAAGTATAAAAACTAACTGGTGTGAACAAACCTTTTGCTGTCAATTTGAAATCAACATCAGGAAAGTTTTGTACAATATACTCATATGCTTTTTGTAATTCATCTACAAGTTCAATTGGCTTTAAGGCATTCAGTTCCTCTAACTGGTTAATGACAATCAAAGGATCTAATACCTCATCAAATGATGGGAATCGATAGTTTTCATCTAATATAAATTGGACAACAGTATCAATATCCTGAAAAAGTATTCCCCAAAGCCTAGATGAAAATTCAGACGTAAAAGCTTTATCCTGAGCTTTGATCATTCCTGTAAATGCATTTTGATCTGTACTTCCCGATATATTTCGCAAAAATATTATTTCCTGATCAAGTACAGCAATATCTTTAATATCGCTCTCATTCAAGGTTTCTTCAATTTCTTTAAAATAATAATCTTTACGACTTCTTGCATCATATAATTTTCGCTGATCACCAATCAAACGATTTAATATCCCCATTACAGTATTTTTAGTAATAGCCCTTGCCTTATAATTATTCGCTTTTTTATCACCCAAAGCAGTCATTGAACCGATAAAATTTCTTTTAACGGTATTATCTTCACCATCCAAAAATGAATTTCGCCATGAAGACTCATATTCAATAATGATTTGCATAAATCACCCCATTATTGTGCTTCGAAGTAAACGGCATAATCCATTTGCGGTTCTAAATTTGCTTGTTCAGGCGAACGCTTAATACGCATCATTTTATTACTGTCATTATAATCAACTTCTACTGATTCAACGTACATATAGCCTTTTGCCTGCTTAATACTCAATTCACGTAATAAATTTAATGTTTCATTTACCAGAATATCTATTGCAGTGTTATCTAATAAAATTCCCACTTCCCCTTCTTCAAAAATTGTACCTTTACGGACATAATTCGGATGGAAAACTGCTTTAGGTTGACGACTTGCGTCCAATTGTTGAATAAATTCTTGTACGGTTTCGGCAATTTTTTCACCTTCACCTTCTTTAATAATCATGGATGCACGATCAAATTTTTTATCCAGTGAAATAAATTCTAATTGTTCAATACTAATTGAACCATAAGCCACATATTCAGTATCGCCAAAGGTAGTTTTTGAATAGAAAGAGTTGCTTGCAACATCTTTCCCTTTATCATCTTTACCTTTTTCTTTAGAACCTGAACGCCCCATTTGTTCAAAGTTACCATTACCCAACTGATCAATAAAATCTGTAATCAACAATGGGCTTGTACGTTTACATTGACTTGATGGCACAACATAACCACGAATTAAACCTGTGATTGATGCTAGTACATCAATCAAGTTTTTATCTTTGGCATAATGTAAATCATATGCTTGGTCACGGAACAAATGATGACGAATACAGTTTTGACTGATATATAAAGGCGTTTTCGAAAAGTCGATATCTGATGCTTCTTTCTTATATTTATAACCTGTTTCTTTAATTCTACCTGTTAAATTAGAATAACCACGTAATTTAGGTAAACTATGATTATCTACAGTCGTACCATCATCACCTGTTAATGTCGTTGGACCATTCCAATTCACAACGCCATAACCATATGCTGTAATTTTAAAATCTACGCTTTTAATTCCTGTAACTTTTGACATTTTTTCACCCTCTTTTTAGTTTGTAGTTAAAACTTGAATTTTATTTAATGAAATTGCACCAATTGGTTGTTTATCGCAAACTGCATAATAAATTGCCTCTGTATGTCTTACCCCCGTCCCTCCAACCTTATTTAAATCATCTTCGATGTAACTTAAATAAAGTGGATATTCTGCATCTCGTGCATAATTTTCTAAAACTATACATCTTGTAGTTTGTTTCTTTTCGGGAATACCTTGCACAGGATGTGTAACATCGATATTTCCATGCTTTTGTGCAATAAAAGTGATTAACCCTAAATCTCGAATTATGCTTAGTGATTCTGTCAAATTATCAAACTCAGTTGTATCATCCAAAGGTGGTTGATAAGCGTAAGAGTTCTCAAAAATTGGATTTTTATAATCATTTACATTCAGCACAGCCAATTGTACAAAACGACTATCACCCCGTAATGAGTTTTTACTGATTTTAGACTTACGCTCTGTTATTGATTTTTTGACTACTTTTACAGGTTCAGTCACTTTATTATTCAATTGCAGAATACTGCTCTTTATTGCTTTGTCTAGATCTTGCAAAAGTAATTGCTGACTTTTTTCATTCTCAGGAGATAAATAAAAATCTTTATAGAGTTTATACAACTTGGGTAAAGTAAAAGTTTGATCTGCAAGCTGATGGTGTAAAAACTCATACCAAACTTTAGCAGATTGCAAACCATGCAATGAGTTTAAAAATTTTGCAGATGAACCTTTAGATTTTCCTTGTTTAATATCATCGGTAATTGCAATAGTTAGAATATTTACAGCATTATTTTCCCCAAAACGATCTAAACGTCCTAGACGTTGCAAAATATTTTCAGCATGCGTCATTTCACTTAACATTGCATTACAACTAATATTTAAAGATGCCTGAACAATAGGGCCACTTCTCAAAACATCATATTGTGCTGTTCCATTTTTTTTGAATGATTCATACACTTCCCCAAACCATTTTTTCTTATCACTACGCTTAAATTTTGAATGGAATAGAATGCTATTTTCGTGTTGCTGATGATAAATAAAACTTTGTTGTGCTGTTAATGCAGTATTACTAATAACAAAAGTTTTTGTATCATATTTTTTAAAAAATGGACTGTTGAGCTTATCGGCATCGTCATAATCAATAAAATTAACTTGGTAATGACTCTGATTAAATGATGGCATTTCAATAACATCATCGCTTCCAATACCAAGAATTTCTTTTAAATATAAATAATGTGGTGTTGCTGAAACCAATAACGTATTTTTTTCATACGCTTTACGCATATTTTTATTGGCAATTAATTCTGCAAACAATAAATTGAAAATTTCCATACCAATATATTCATGGTATTCATCAAAGACCACATGAGCATTCATAAAGGGTAATAAGCTGTTTACTTTGGAATGGGTTGTAATTGATCCTAAAATCTGGTCAATCGTTGTAACCACCACATCACCCGAAAAATATTCATTTTCAGGTGTTAGGTTTTCCCATGAATTGGTATATTTAAACTCACCTGTAAATATTTCAATTTTTGCATCGGGTAAATAATCAGTTGTCAGTTCCTCAAAAATACCTTGGCAAACTTGTATACGTGGGCAAACCCAAATTATTTTTTGTGCATTTTTTAACTTCGCCCACTCTAGTGCAATTTTGGTTTTACCACATCCTGCTGCACCTGAAAGCACAGAAATATCTCGAACATCCGCAAGTTTTTGTGCAATTTCGTTTTGTTTTTGACTTCGCTCACTATTTGGAAATTTCTGTGCTACCCCCTCTAAAGAAGACATTAATGTTGAAATTTCTTCTTGAGTATCTTCAATAAAATCATCCAAGCACTGTTGTGCTAAATTTTCAATTAACTCATCTGCTGACCATGAAGATACTAAACGATCTGCACTAATAACACAGGCACGCAGTAAATTATGCTGTGCATTATATGAAATTTTCTGTCTTGTCTTTGCTAAAGTATCTGTGATCAAGTAGCGTTTAAATTCAGGGAATTCAGCACTTTTAAAATCATATTGAAAACTTTCAATCAGATCATTAAAAGACTCAACAGACCAAAGTAAGTGTTTTTCAATCTGTGTAAATTCACTTGAATAATGGCTTGCAGATTGTTGTATTTTTTTGAGCATTAAAACTGCATTTTTAACCAAATTTTCAAATGCATCATCATTCAGATTTTTTGTTAAGTACTCATATACCTTAATAACACCTGTAAAATCATCTTTCTGACGGTAGGGCTTGGCATGATGCCAATAAATGACATGTTGCAAGCTTTCTTTTTGAGGATTATTTAAACCTACGCATTGCTTCTCTAATAAGTTAAACAGTAAGAGAGAAATTTCATTATGTCTCGGATGTTTATCAAATGTGAATTTAACATCAATATGCTGCCCATCCTCATCAGGATCTTTCTGTTTTTGCTTTTTCACCCAATCTTGAAAATGTGGATCTAGCTTCCCCAAATCATGTAAACACCCTGCCAAATAAGCAACTTTCGATAAATTTTGATGTTCCTCATTATCTAATATACGTTCAAAAAGTTTCTGTGCAATATATCCAATTGCAAAAGAATGTTCTGCTAAAGGCTGTAATTTTGTATTCGCATAAAATTGATCTTGTTTAGCTTTCA
This sequence comes from Acinetobacter tibetensis, assembly GCF_023824315.1. NCBI lineage: Bacteria > Pseudomonadati > Pseudomonadota > Gammaproteobacteria > Moraxellales > Moraxellaceae > Acinetobacter > Acinetobacter tibetensis. The sequence goes on from NZ_CP098732.1 coordinate 2,103,713, forward strand.
TTGTTGTCACATCCATAAATACTTCTTTTTGAGTGCTATTCACAGGCACAATGCCCTGCGCATTAAATTTATTCCGATTCCCCACAATCCACAGCAATTCACTTCGACGTCTGCCCCGAATCCAGTGACAGCTTACCGCAGTGCTTTTCGTGACAGCTTTACGTAATAATTTTTTAACGGCAATTAGACCATCTTCGGTAATGACCGTTTGCCATGTGTTATCGCCAATACGGTCAGCAAAAGCATCCAATACACGGCGCGTCCGAACTAAAGCTTTCTTTTCACACTGGCTAACGAAAGTCACGATCATGCTTCATCTCCACTTTTAGAAGACAAAGCCGCTTCCTTCACTTGATCAAACATCCAATCCAAACATTTATGCTCCGTAAATTTCTGAAGTATCTGTTGACGAAACTCTTGCTCAGTCATTTTTTCTTTTGCACAAATAAAGGCATAAGGAAGTACTACAGCATCCTTAATTAAATCCGCCACATCAAAGACCAAAGCCCCGCGGCGGGTTTTGCCATGCATCACAGCAAAACCATGTGGAATGCCTAAAACCCAAAGTGTCGTCGCTGCCAATCCATAGGCTAAATAATTGCCGTGGTTGAGAAAATCATTGGCTAAATCACCCTGTTCACGATTGCGCTCAAAACTCATTTTGTTGCGTGTGGCTGCAACTTTATAAAGTTGTTTGGTCATGGCCGCTTCATGCAAAAGCAAATCACCGACTTTTGTGGTGTTAGGAATCTTCTTTTCAAAACCATCCAGTGCAGTTTGAATATCCCGATCATCCAAATAAAAACTCTGTTCTTTTAAATCCCGGTCTTTATCCCAAACTTTCCGTATAAAATCGATACGCGCATGTTGAAATTGTTTTGCCACAGCTAGACGCTTTTCATCTTCGAACCAAAATTGCATCCAGCCCTGCATATATTCTGTTGGTCGGTATTCACTTTGCGGTGTCATCCACTCAATTTCACTACCCATAAAAAGTGGCGTTCCACCTCCCCCACAAAAACCAACCAATACCCCTGCACTGGCGAGCATTCGCATCGCTGCCTGAGTGATCGACGTACCTGTACCGAGTAAAATCACTGTGGTATTGGCAATTGGGATATTCCAGTATTGGTTTTCATTTTTGGCTTCGGTGAGGTAAAGCACTCGACCATCTTTTTGCATGACACGAGCATGTTCAAGGTAATAGACATTTGCACGTTTTGAATGAAGAATTGCTTTTAAGTCAGATGGATTCAGTTGTTCCATTTTTATAAAACTATAAATGTAATAATTAAAATGAGTATAAAAAAATTATTAGAAAAATATATAAAGCTTGAATTTAAAACGACATACTTTGACGTTTATTTCACCCTTAAGTTTAAACAGAATTCTTATTTTTCAACTTAAAGCATTGGTCGTAAAGCTCATGCTTTGTATATAAAAATTAAACTCAATAGATCAACAAAAAATACAGTAAATTGTCTCATTCATTATGATTTAACTGATTTATTTTTTCGAAAATCTAAATAGAATTCGATTAAAGACCAAATCACGACCAATAAAAAAAACAAAAAGACCAACAGAAAAGCGGAAAAATACATCATATTGTTCAATCCTAAACTTGCTTTAGTAAAACGACAGATATCCAATGAAGTTCCATTTCATCTAAGACAAAAGTCTAATATGGTTTAAGTGCAATGAATAGTGATTTTTCCAATAAATTAAGACTTTTTTTCAATGAGTTGATCAATAAAACGAATAAATATGACAATTTGTTGGTATAACCGAGACGCTACAACAAAACAAAAAACCAAATATACACTTGTATTTTATATATGCAATTACATCATTCCAGCTATTGACCTTATTTTGAAATAAGCAGACATTAGCAAGCTTGATTAACCCCATAACATTAAGATCCGCTATGTTAAAAAAAATGATTGGCGAATCCGCATTTAAACTTGCGGGCTGGCAATATCACGTAGAACCCAATACCCTCGAAAACAAACAAGTAATTGTGGGTTTTGAGCACACCTCAATGATGGATGCTGTTTTATCTCTCGCCTTGTTCCAAATTTACGATATTAAAATTCATACCCTCATCAAAAAAGAATTGTTTAAGGGCCCGTTGAAACCATTGCTAGAAGCTATTGGCGGAATTCCAGTTGACCGTAAATCTAATCAAGATATTGTGGGACAAATGGTCGACCTTTTTGCCTCTCACGAAAAATTTAATTTGGTCATTGCACCTGAGGCAACTCGTGCAAAAGATGGTGAAGTCCGCAAACCTATCCGTACAGGATTTTGGCATATTGCCAAAGCTGCCAATGTGCCTATTGTTTTGATGTATGCCAACTCACAAACCAAGCAAGGTGGTATTTTTGGCAAAATTTATCCCACTGAACTTCATCACGACCTAGCACTTATGCAAAAGTTGTATAAAGAAAATGTGGGATTGGACATTATTATTCCTGAACCCAAATAGCACCGTTCAATTGTTTAAAAACTCAAACTTAAGCCCTTTCTCTAAAAAAAGGGCTTATGGTAGAATCTGCTCAATTTGATTTGGCATAAGGCCAATCTACAAGGAGCATATTTCGCATGGCGGGTCATTCCAAGTGGGCTAATACTAAGCATCGTAAAGCAAAACAAGATGCGAGCCGCGCTAAAGTATTCACAAAATTCATTCGTGAAATCGTTACAGCCGCACGTTTAGGCGGTGGTGATGTTGCATCTAACCCACGTTTACGTGCTGTCGTTGAGAAAGCATTAGTCGCAAATATGACACGTGATACGATCAACCGTGCAATCCAGCGCGGTGTTGGCGGTGAAGAAAATGCTGATTTAAAAGAGGTCACTTACGAAGGTTATGGCGTGGGTGGTGTTGCGGTAATCGTAGAAACAATGACTGACAACTTAAACCGTACTGTGCCAGATGTTCGTCACTGTTTTTCTAAAACCGATGGTAACCTAGGTACCAATGGTTCAGTGGCATTCTTGTTTACTAAGCGTGGCGAAATTACTTTTGAAGATGTTTCTTTAGAAGACAAAATTATGGACGTCGCTTTAGAAGCAGGTGCGGAAGATATTGAAGTGACTGAAGACGAAATTCTGGTCATTACTACACCAGAATCGTTTGGTGATGTACAGGATGCGTTGACTGCTGCGGGCTTAAAATCTGACAATGCTGAAGTCGTGATGAACCCTTCAACGAAAGCATTGATTTCTGATATCGATCAAGCGAAAAAAATCGTGAAAATGATTGATATGTTTGAAGATTTAGATGATGTGCAAAACGTTTATACCAACGTTGAATTTACAGAAGAAGTTTTAGCTCAGCTAGATGAGTAATCTTTCAAAAAATAAAAAAACGCGCCTATGAGCGCGTTTTTTTATTGATGAATACATACGGTATTGCTTATATCAGCGATTAAACTGATATTAAAAGTTTTGAATGTTTAAACCTTATTCAATAAACCGCGACAGTTAAATACATTATATTCCTTAATGACGAAACTGGAATGTAATGCAACCACATGCTCAATCTTACCAATCCGATTCAGGAGAATCTGACTGTAATTTTCCATATCACGTGCAATCACTTCCACAATAAAATCTGCCGACTGCCCTGTGACCAAAAAAGCATTAATGACTTCTGGAATACTTTCTAATTCTTCTAAAAATTTGGAAAAAGTATCGCTATCATGCTTACTTAAAGAAACTTGCAGTAATACATGTAAGCTAAAGCCGAGTTTTTGATAATTAATGTCGCGGCGTACATTGGTCATGACATTGGTATCAATTAAATGTTTAATACGACGATGAACCGAGCTGACCGAAAGATTAATTCGCTCTGACAGTTCATTCAGATTCACATCTTCATGGGTTAATATTTCCAGAATTTGTTTGTCAAAGCGGTCTAATTCCATCACTGGCTCCAAAAATGAAATAATAAGGTGTAAATAAAAACCACGTATGAGTTATTTGAATTATGCAAGATACGTGCTCAACATCCGAGAACGATTATTTCGTTTATTCCACTAAAAATAAAGTCGCGTATGCTACTTATTTTTACCAATTCATAGATTTACAGAAATTCAATGCAATAAATACCCTTGAATATAAATTAAATGTCATTCTTAGGTAATATTTAACTATCTTTTTACTTGAGTGGTTCTTAAAAGATTACATGCCGCGCCAGTCTACACGTGCATTGCGTTCGGTATAATAAATACGCTGTACATATTGTCCCAAAGGTAAATCTAAAAGTTGATGCTTAAATGCATAAAACTCTTCAGAACTGCCCGAAATGTAGTCTTCTTCACGCTCCCAAGGGGTTCCAGCTATTTCTAATAAAGGTGCAAGCATGGAACAGACTGAAATATCGGCAAGTCCCAAACGCTCACCCACAAAATAACGCCCATCATTTTCTAATAATTTCTGATTCAATACAGTAATCAGTTGTTCCATCTGATGCTTAGAATATTCAACTTTTTCAGTATCAAGCTGATAACTCTTAGACACCAGTGTTTTTAATATCGGTTTAGAAAATTTCTCAAATTGGCGTAGATAGCCTTTTTCACCAATCATAATGTCTAAAGTTTCATCACTTTCCGATAAACTTTGCGCTAAACCCCAACGGCGTACATGTAAGCCAAGCTCTGATGCCAAAGCATTAATTTCTAATGCAACTTCTCTTAAATGTGAATCTGCACGTAATAAAGCATGTTCTGGATAAGTCTGATCTAAATACAATGCAATTTGGGTTGAATCTGCAACCCAATACTCATTGTCTCGTAAAATTGGCAGTTTATTCTGCCCTGTTTTGAGTTGTGCAAAAGCACGATGTACACCTGGTATTAAATTCTGTGCAACAAAATCGAGTTGTTTATAATCGAGTAACCAGCGAGCTTTCTCACAATAATGAGATAAAGGAAACTGGTATAAAATTCGCATAAACACTCCAAAAGATGAGAGGAACATTGATTTATTCAGAAAACCAACGCTTTCAGTCTGTTACTTTAGTCAGTCAAAGCCAGAAACACAATGTCCTTTTTATCCCAAAATAAATACGTCTTAACCTTATATGGTTATACAATTTTCTGTCTTGAATATCTTTAAACAAGATAACCTTCCATTTTTGGAACAACCTAAAAACCTTAAAATTATAATTATTAATTAAAATCAATCATTTAACTTATCTAAATTTATTCAAACTTTACCACTTTAAGTTTTAAACATTGTTTTTCATAAGTACATAGAAATCAGTCAGTTAATTTTTTATAACAGACAGACTAACGTTTTGACATTGTTTCAAAGGTGTCATCATGGCTTATATCAATTCCAAAAACATACAGATCATCGAAAATGATCAGGATGCAATAAATGCCGCTTACCAAGTTGCGGACTTTGCCCTTGAAGGTCGCAATGCTCGCGATCAAAACCGAGCATTACCTTTTGCAGAAGTTGAACAATTTAGCCAAAAAGGCTTAGGCGGTTTAAGAATTCCCAAACAATATGGCGGTGCTTATGTGTCCAATAAAACACTGGCACGTGTATTCCGTATTTTAAATAAAGCCGATTCTAGTGTAGGACAAATCCCACAGAATCAAATTAGCTTGCTCTATCTCATTGACTTGATGGGCACTGAAGCGCAAAAACAGTTCATTTTTCAAGAAATTCTAGCAGGTAAACGCCTTGCCAATGGTGGACCAGAACGCCATACCAAAGATGCGAAAACACTCAATACCACATTAAGTTTGGAGAATAGTCACTACTATCTTCAAGGTGAAAAATTCTATTCAACAGGCAGCAGCTTCGCGCATTGGTTAGCCATTAAGGCCATTCACCCAGAAGGTCATGTAGTACTCGTCATCGTAAATCGTGAAGCGCAAGGCATTGAAGTCATTGATGATTGGGATGGTTTTGGACAACGTACAACATCGAGTGGCTCAGTCCGTCTGAACCATGTGGAAATTGATCCTTTCCTGATCTTTGATGAACGTCTCTTAACAGCAGCACCAACCTATCGCGGGGCTTATTCGCAACTTTTACAAGTTGCCATTGATGTGGGCATTGCAGAAGCCGCTTTTGAAGATACGCTGGCAACCGTCAAAAAAGCGCGTCCCATTGTCGATGCCCAAGTGGAAAAAGCCAGCTTTGAGCATTACACCTTACAAGAAGTAGGCAAACTGCAAATTCAACTTGAAGCCGCTATTTTACTGCTCGATGAAGCCGCAGAGTATTTAGATGAGTTAGATCAGCTTGAGGGTGTAACCGATGAGCAAGCAGCACGTGCCTCTATTCTCGTCGCTGAAGCCAAAATTTATGCCAATGATGCGGCACTGAATATTTCCGAAAAGCTGCTCGAACTCGGGGGCAGTCGTGCGAGTTTAAGTCAATTCAATTTAGATCAGCACTGGCGTAATGCACGTGTGCACACCCTACATGACCCAGTGCGCTGGAAACTGCATGCGCTTGGCGATTATTACCTGAATCATCAATTACCTGCCCGCCATGCATGGATTTAAGGAGAGCAACATGACGTCATATCAAAGTATTTCCCCTGCACAGGCAGCGCAACTTGCACCTGCACATATTATTCAATCCGATGCCGAAGCCTTAGAAATTGCGCATACCTTGGCAGAACAATTCAAGCACAATGCAATTCTGCGCGATGCTGAACGTATTTTGCCGTTTGAAGAAATTGAAGCTTATAGCCAGTCTGGACTTTGGGCCATTACGGTGCCTAAACAATATGGTGGTGCTGACGTTTCAAGCTATACCGTGGCACAGATTATTGCCCTCATGAGTGGTGTGGATGGTTCAATCGGTCAGATTCCGCAAAACCATTTCTATGCCTTGGAAGTTTTACGTAATACAGGGTCAGAACAACAAAAACAAAAGCTTTATCGGGAAGTATTGCAAGGTGCACGCTTTGGTAATGCCCTTGCAGAGTTTAAAACCAAGAATGCCGCACAAAAACAAACCGCAATTTCTCCGACAGCGAATGGTTTTATCGTCAATGGTGAAAAATTCTATTGCACGGGTAGTTTATTTGCACATCGTATTCCAACTTTAGTCAAAGATGCCCATGACCGTGAGTTTTTGGCCTTTATTCCGCGTAACAGTGAAGGCTTAGAGCTGATTGATGATTGGTCGGGATTTGGACAACGCACCACAGGCAGTGGAACGGTCAAATTCCATCAAGTCTTTGTCGCAACGGAAGATGTGATTCCTTTCGATCAAGCCTTTCAACAGCCTACTTTGGTTGGACCTTTTGCCCAAATTATGCATGCGGCAATTGAAACCGGCATCGCCCGTGCTGCCTTTGAAGAAACGTTGATTCGCGTTCGTCAAGCCCGTCCTTGGATTGATTCAGGTGTAGATGCTGCAACCCAAGACCCACTCACCTTATTAGAATTAGGTCGTGTCGTGGCAGATGTTCGCGCTAGCGAAGTGTTATTAAAACAAGCCGCTCGCTCTATCGATGCCGCCAAACCGCAACCCACTGAAGACAACATTACTCAAGCGTCTTTAGACGTTGCCAAAGTACGTGCCCATAGCAGTGAAATCGCACTTAAAGCATCGTCCAAACTGATTGAATTGGCAGGTAGCCGTGGTAGCCAGCGTGTAGATGGTTTAGACCGATTCTGGCGTAATGCCCGCGTACATACCTTACATGATGCGGCACGCTGGAAGTATTACTTCATTGCCAATTTCACCCTCAATGGCATTCGCCCTCCTCGTCGGGGGACTTTGTAATGACACAACAAACGCCGAAAAAGATTATTTTAAATGCTTTTGATATGAATTCGGTTGGACATATCAATCATGGTTTATGGACACATCCGCGAGATCAATCGCACCGTTTTAATGAACTCAGTTATTGGACTGAATTGGCACAAACACTAGAAAAAGGCTTATTTGACGGTCTATTTATTGCCGACATTACGGGTGTTTATGATGTCTATCAGAATGGTATTGATTTAACCCTGAAAGAATCGATTCAATTACCGAGTCATGATCCAAGTACCTTGGTTTCAGCTATGGCTGCTGCAACGCAACATTTGGGCTTTGGTGTTACGGTTAATTTAAGCTATGAAAATCCCTATCAATTTGCCCGTCGTTTTGCCAGTTTAGATCATTTAACCCAAGGTCGTGTCGGTTGGAATATTGTGACGGGTTATTTAGATAGCGCAGAACGATTGGTGGGACAAAAAGGCCTAAAAGAACACGACCTGCGTTATGCCCAAGCCGAAGAATTTCTTGAGCTTTGCTATAAGTTTTGGGAAGGCTCTTGGGAAAATGACGCGGTACTGAAAAATAAAGCACAGCGTATTTTTACCGATCCCGCTAAAGTACATGCCATTCAGCATCAGGGACAGTTTTATCAAAGTCAGGGGGTGTTTCAAGTCTCTCCCTCACCACAACGCACCCCTGTTTTATATCAGGCTGGGGCTTCTCCGCGTGGTTTAGCATTTGCGACTCAACATGCAGAAGGTATTTTTATTGGTGGAGATCGACCAGAGAAGATTAAGCAACAGGTCGATAAAATTCGTGCCCTCGCAGTTGCTCAAGGTCGAGATGCCAATACGGTAAAAATCTTTGTCGGGATTACGGTTGTGACCGCCGAAACGGATGCACTGGCACAGGAAAAATTAGCAGAATATATCCGCTACGCCAGTCCAGAAGCAGGTTTGGCACATTACTCCAGTTCAGTGGGCATCGATTTATCCAAATTTGCAGATGATGAGGCCATTCCCTATCAAAAAACCAATAGCATAGCCTCGGTCAATCAAAAGTTTAAAGAGCAAACCATTACACGCAATGACTTAAAAGCACAGCATGTCTTGGGTGGACGTTACCCTCTCATTATTGGAAGTGGCGCGGCTGTGGCGGAACAACTGATTCAGTGGATCGATGAAACAGGCATTGATGGTTTTAATCTGACCCGCACGGTTGCCCCAGAATCACATCAAGACTTTATTCGTTATGTCATTCCTGAATTACAACAACGTGGGCGCTACAAAACAAGCTACAGCGAAGGCAGTTTAAGACACAAACTGTTTCAACAAGGCGACCATCTTGCCGACCATCATCCTGTACAGCAGTTCCGATGTTTAAGCTCAAATTCGACTCCAGACTTAACCACACATTCAGAAAAACAGACAGCTTAACTGCTGTAAATTTAAAAATACGAGAGATAACATGGCTTTAACTGCAAAAAATAAATTCACCTTTTTAGGGGTACTTGTCGCTGCACTGGTGATCGGACTTGTGGCATGGAGTTACCATAAAAAGAGCAGCAATACCGAGTTAGTGATTGGTATTAGCCCACCCTTTGCTAACCCATTAAAGGTTGCCGTCGAAGAGGCGAAACAACAAGGGATCAATGTCAAACTGGTGGAATTTTCCGACTGGAATACCCCGAATATTACTTTGAATCATGGCGATATTGATGCCAATTATTTCCAGCATCAACCCTTCTTGGACAATGCCATCAAAGAAACTCAATTCAAACTGAAAGCATTGGATAAAGGCGTCACAACGCATGTCGGCCTATACTCCAAGAAATACCATTCACTGGATGAACTACCAGATCAAGCCCGTGTGGTCATTCCAAATGATCCTGTGAATCAAGGTCGTGCATTGTTGCTTTTACAACAAGCCAAACTGATTACTTTAAAAAATCCAGAGAATCATTTATCTAACTTACAAGACATTGCTGCCAATCCTAAAAAGCTGCAATTTATTGAAGTTGAAGGTCCGCAAACGCCACGTGCAGTGGATGATGCTGACTTAGTTTTCAGCTACCCACATTATTTACGTCTTGCCAAAACCATTGACCCGAATGATGCGCTGATTTTAGATGACAATACCAATACCCGTTATTCCATTTTATTTGTGGTGCGTGATGACTACCAACAGCAACACCCAGAGAAAGCAGCACAATTAGAAAAATTTATCAAAATTTATCAAACTTCTGCCAAGGTTAAACAAACGTTGAATGATGAAATTGGCTCAAAACTTTGGTTCCCAGGCTGGAAGTGAGATTGAGCAATGACAAATTCAGTTTTTACCCGCAAAAATCGTAAGGCCTGGCTGATTGGACTGGCAGTCGTGATTTTGATTTCTGCTGTAGCGGTTTACCGTTACGGCAAAAGCCAAGCCGAACAAGACGTTTTAACCATTGGCATTAGCCCACCCTATGCCGAACTGCTACAAAGTGTTGCAGATGAAGTGAAAAAACAAGGTATTCAGGTCAAACTGGTCGAATTTTCTGACTGGCATGCACCAAATGTCGCAGTACAAAACGGCGATATTGATGCCAACTTTTTCCAGCAAAGCGTCTTTTTACGCAATGCAATTCGTGAAACTCAATATGACTTACATGCCTTTGCCACGGGTACAGGTAGCCATGTTGGACTATATTCAAAGAAATATAAGTCTTTACAGCAACTTCCAAACAAAGCCCGTGTGGTCATTCCGAATGATCCTGTGAACTCTGCCCGCGCGCTGATTCTGCTGCACCGCGCAGGTTTAATTCAATTGAAAGATATCAATAACGAACTTTCGACTGTGCAGGACATCGTTCAAAATCCAAAACAACTGCAATTTATTGAAGTTGAAGGACCACAAACTGCACATGCATATAACGATGCCGACCTCATCTTTGGTTTTCCGCATTACTTAAAAATGGCGAAAGTAACCGATCCGCATAGCGCTCTGTTTCTCGATCCTATCGATAAAAAATATGCAATTTTGTTCGTCACGCGTAAAGACTATAGCGATCACAATCAAAAATTAGCCACGTTCGTTAAAGCTTTCCAAAACTCTAAAAAAGTTCAAGAGATTTTAGACCGAGATTTTGGCAGCAAAATGTGGTTTGAAGGCTGGAAATAAGGAGAAAGACAATGGTGAGTTTTGGTTCTCATGTGGATTTTTCCCTTCCACACATCAAAATCCGTAATTTGAACAAATATTATGCAGTACAAAATCAGCAAGTCCATGCACTAAAAAATATCGATTTGGATATTCCTGAAGGTAAGATTTTCGGCATTATTGGTAAAAGTGGTGCGGGAAAATCATCCCTATTGCGTACACTCAATGGCCTAGAAAAAATCAGTGAAGGTAGCATTCACATCCACCAACAGAATTTGGCGGAACTCGATCATGCAGAACTCATCCAATTACGTCAACGCATTGGTATGATCTTTCAGCACTTCAATTTAATGTCTGCCAAAACCGTCTGGGACAATGTCGCGCTACCGCTTAAAATTGCCCATTACAGCGCTGCTGAAATTGAGCAACGCGTCAGCGAAGTGCTAGAACTGGTTGGCTTAAGCAATAAAGCGCAACACTATCCTGCCCAACTCTCAGGTGGGCAAAAACAACGGGTCGGCATTGCCCGGGCGTTGGTACATCATCCTGAAATATTGTTATGTGATGAAGCGACCTCTGCACTTGATCCAGAAAGTACCTCAGTGGTGTTGTCACTGCTCAAGGAAATCAATCAAACCCTCGGTATTACCATTGTCTTGATTACTCATGAAATGCAAGTGATCCGTGAAATTTGCGATCAAGTGGTGGTGATTGAACACGGTCAAATCGTGGAGTCTGGACAAGTCTGGTCGGTATTTTCCAATCCTCAGCAGCAAATTACCCAAGAGTTGCTCAATTTAGAACAATTGGATTTGCCATTTCAGTTACACGAGCAACCTATAGCAGAATCAAGTCATGTGATTTTGCGATTAAGCTATGCCTCGCCTCTACAACATTCACCCGATCTAAATTCGATATTCTCGGCAATCAATCGCCCTGTTCATCTGTATCAAAGTCATATTGATTCGATTCAGGAACATTTGATTGGAAAATTTGTGGTGACTGTGCCACACCATGATCTGGATATCCATCAGCTTAAACAACAACTGCAACACCAGTTTGCCAAAATTGAGGTATTGGGCTATGCACGACCAACTCATTGAACTTTTGCTCACAGGAACTGTTGATACGCTGATTATGGTCGGTGTATCCGCGATTTTAGCTTTCCTGATTGGCTTACCTATGGCAGTCATACTGGTGAATACCAGTGAACACGGCATTTATCCCTCAAAACCGATTAACCAAGCTTTGGGTTGGGTGGTGAATATTACCCGTTCGGTGCCTTTCCTCATTTTAATGGTAGCCTTGATTCCTTTAACGCGCTTGATTGTCGGCACCAGTTATGGCGTTTGGGCTGCCGTTGTGCCTCTGACCTTAGCTGCAACACCGTTTTTTGCACGCATTGCAGAAGTGAGCTTACGTGAGGTCGATCAGGGCTTAATTGAAGCCGCGCAAGCAATTGGTTGTAACCGTAAACAAATCATTTGGCATGTATTACTGCCTGAAGCTTTACCTGGAATTGTGGCAGGCTTTACCGTAACAATTGTCACCATGATTAATTCTTCAGCGATTGCAGGTGCCATTGGCGCAGGTGGATTAGGTGATATTGCCTATCGTTATGGTTATCAACGCTTTGATATGCAGATGATGCTTGCGGTCATTGTAGTTTTAGTGGTTCTGGTTATGTTGGTACAAGCAACAGGAGATGCTCTTGCACAACAACTAGACAAGCGAAAAGTTTAACAATCATGCACTTGAAGGTGCCGAAAAGAAAGATACGAGCCATGACCTGACTTTGTCATGGCTTTCATGTAAAATCAGCGCCAATTTTTAAATAATACGTTGTGAGTCATTTCATGGGTTTTAATTGCGGTATTGTCGGCTTGCCGAACGTTGGTAAATCTACCCTTTTCAATGCGTTAACTAAAGCAGCAATTGCGGCAGAAAACTTTCCGTTCTGTACCATTGAACCAAACACAGGGATTGTTCCTGTTCCAGATTTACGTTTAGACAAATTAACTGCAATCGTAAAACCACAACGTGTGATTCCAACCACAATGGAATTTGTAGATATCGCAGGTTTGGTTGCAGGCGCATCTAAAGGTGAAGGTCTTGGTAACCAATTCCTTGCCAACATTCGTGAAACTGATGCCATTGCACACGTTGTTCGTTGTTTTGAAGATGAAAACGTCATTCACGTGAATGGTAAAATTGACCCCTTAGATGATATTGCTACCATCAATACTGAACTTGCACTTGCTGACTTAGAAACTGTAACCAAAGCCGTTACACGTTTAGCAAAATCAGCGAAAAGTGGCGACAAAGAAGCCATTGCAACGAAAGCAGTTCTAGACAAAATTCTACCTTTATTAGATGAAGGTAAACCAGCTCGTGCTGCTACGCTTGATGACGATGAGCGCAAATTGGTGCGTGGTTTTGGTTTAATGACTTTAAAACCAACCATGTACATTGCCAACGTGGCTGAAGATGGTTTCGAAAACAACCCACATTTAGAAGCAGTGCAAAAACTTGCTGCTGAAGAAAATGCAATTGTGGTTCCACTGTGCAACCAAATCGAAGCTGAAATTTCATTACTTGAAGATGAAGACCGTGCTGAATTCCTTGAAGCGATGGGTATGGAAGAACCTGGTCTTAACGTGGTGATCCGCGCAGGTTATGCATTACTTGGCTTACAAACTTACTTCACAGCAGGCGTACAAGAAGTTCGTGCTTGGACTGTAAAAGTTGGTGCAACTGCACCACAAGCTGCGGGTGTGATTCACACTGACTTTGAAAAAGGCTTTATCCGTGCTGAATGTATTGCTTATGATGACTTCATTCAATACAACGGCGAAGCGGGTGCCAAAGAAGCAGGCAAATGGCGTTTAGAAGGTAAAACTTACGTGGTACAAGACGGCGACGTTTTACACTTCCGTTTCAACGTCTAATTAACTTAGATGTTTTAAAAAGCCAGTGATTACACTGGCTTTTTTATTGCTGATATTCAACAAGAACGCCTTCATTAGTGTATTTTTTGCACCATCTACATAAGGGCATTATGTTCTTTTAATCTTATGCTTTTACCCACCTCTTGATCCATCCTCCATTAGAACAGAATCAAACTGGACATAGATAATGCGGCCACTACATGATAAATATAATGATAATTATTATCATTATATTTACATTAAATCCAACATCACCTACACTCCTATTCATAACTAAAAACTTAGATTGAAAGGATGATGCTATGGCTTATACCCTTCCCCATTTACCTTATGCCTATGATGCACTCGAACCGCATATTGATGCGAAAACCATGCAGATTCATCATCGTAAACATCATCAAACCTACATCAACAATATTAATGCAGGCATTGAAGGGACACCGTGGGAAAACTTAACTGTGGAGCAATTAGTCACTCAGGTAAATGATGTTCCAACACAACTCAAAAACAATGTCATCAACAACGCAGGTGGACATGCCAACCACAGCTTATTCTGGACTGTTATGAGTCCTCAAGGCGGTGGACAACCTATAGGTAAAATTGCAGTAGCGATAGAGGCTGAGCTGGGTGGATTTGACAGCTTTAAAGAGGCTTTTACCAAAGCGGCACTCACCCGCTTTGGTAGTGGATGGGCATGGCTAACAGTTACCCCAAATCAAAAATTATTGGTAGAGAGCAGCGCCAATCAGGACTCGCCACTCATGCAGGGTCACACGCCCGTTTTAGCACTCGATGTGTGGGAACATGCTTATTATCTTCAATATCAAAACCGTCGTCCTGAGTACATTGCCGCATTTTTTAATGTCGTCGATTGGCAGGAAGTCAACCGTCGTTATGAACAGGCCATTCAGTAATATGTACGCAGCCACTGACCTACCTATGTCATCATTTCATCAACTACGCTTTATATTGGGCGTTCTTATTTTGCTAAGTGGTGCATTACTTTGCATTTATAAAGTGGCTACATCCCTATATGTATTTTAACTTTTGAGAAACTGTATCCAATGCTCCATATCGCAGAGCATTGGATTAAAATATATAAAGATTTAAATAATATTAAGATGTCGTAGCATTCACAGTTTTTGCATCCATTGCAGCTCTTTGTTTTCTGGCTTGTTCAAGAATGTGTTGTTGCAATTCTTTTCTAAAGCCCATCATAAATATCGCTTCGGCTAACACAAATAAAGGGCCAATGATCAAACCGACTAAATCATCGACAAAGGCAGGTTTTTTCTTTTCATAAAAATGCCCAACAAACTGAAATACCCAGCCCACCACAAAAATACCAATGCTCAGCATTAACCACACCGCAAAACCTAAACCAGCAATCTTTAATGCCAAAGGATAGACCGCAGAAAATAGCAATAACATAATACAGCCAAACCAGAGATCTAATTTCAAATAATACCCACAACACACTATAATCAAGACCAATGCTAAGGTGATTTCAAATCCTGAAAAGTGAAACCCTGCCCGTGCAGTCAAACACATAATGGAGAACACAATCAGCGGAATCCCCACAAAATGCGTTAAAATATTTTTATGATCAAGATGATAAGCCGCGTACTGGCTTAAAAGTTGTTCTAATTTACTCATCGGAATCGTCCTTGTAAGATGCATCAACTCACTATATAAAAAAATCATTTTTATAGTTGTCATCTAGCCGACAATTCAAAATATAAGGATGTCTATGACACTGCAAATGGATGATCTTCAACATCTTGCCAATAATCGTTGGTATTCTGAGCTACCAGTTCCTTTTCAGCAGTTTATTCAGGAACATGCGCTTATACAGCACTATCAGAAAGAACAAGCTATTTTTTATTCTGGAGATGCTTTTGATGGAATCTATGCGGTGCTCGATGGTGCAGTACGCTTAGGTTATGTCGATATTGAAGGTACAGAATCTATTGCTGCAATTGCAGAACCCATCATGTGGTTCGGTGAAATCTCTTTAATTGATCAGCAACCGCGCTCCCACGATGCCATTGCGATTCAAAAAACACGAATCCTGCATATTCCTAGTGCGGCTATCCACACTTTACTTACTACACAGCCTCAGTTCTGGTTTCATATTGCTCAACTCACCAGCCAGAAATTACGTATTGCCTTTTTAGAGCTGATTTCAATTCAAACTCAGACCATCAGACAACGGCTTGCTCTACGATTAATGCTGATTTTACAAGGCTATGGCAATCATGTCCTGATTGAAAAAAATGTCATTCAACTCAGTCAAGAGCAACTTGCACAGATGCTAACTTGCTCACGGCAAACGGTGAATCAGGAATTGCAGGCTTTAGAAAAACTTGGTGTGTTAAATCTGGCATTTAAAAAAATTGAAATTTTAGATCAGGAACAGTTACATCGCTTGGCACATACTCGACAGAGTTGAATTCATCAACATCAACGGTCATTTTATGGTGCAAAAGTTTTCACCATAAATGTGCATTAAATATTAAAGGCACCAAAAAGCAACATTAATTTAAGAGGTTAATTGACAGACATTGACCTCATCAAAGCCATTGGTGCAAGGTGCAACTTCTTGTGCAACAGAAAAATGTAAAGCAGCGTGTACTTTCGGCTGTTCAATCTGAGCATTCACAGTTGAACTGAATACCCAGAAAAGACTTAAAGCAAGCATAGATGTTTTCAACATAGAACGATAACCTCACGACAATAAATGTGACTTTTCACGTAAATTATACACTTTTTATCACATCAGGATAATGCATTAAATTAATCAAGACAGTGTTATTTTCTATTATCGTCGTGGCTGTTTTCGCATCTGCATTGTAATTTTATAAACCACAATGCAGCTTTAAACATGCAAATTTTATGAACTAAATGCCTTTTTCTTCGGGTCTGTATTGCCTAATTCTGGATGCTCTAGTGCATCTTTACATTGTGCTTTGTCTCGTTCGTAATCCGCTTTTTTCTGCGATACTGTCGCTGAGTTTTCCATGGTTTCACGCGCCCAAACATCTAAACTGGTCAATGCTTTTCGACACAACGCATATTTGCCTTCAGTGACCGAGTCCGTCATTTTGACGTTTATACGCCATTCTGTACTCAGTTTACGCGCAGGTTTACGTACCTTTTCTTCAATTAAATTCCGTTGCTTACGATATACATAAGGATCTGCCTCGTTCATGAATCGCCATGCTTCATGTGCATAAGTGGTCGCATCATTGGTCAATTTAGGCGCAGCTTTAATTTCTGCTTTCTTTTCAGCATGATCTGAAGATTGACCACAACCTTGTAAAAACAAAGCACTACTTATTACAGAAACAACAAGCACAGGCGCTCTAAGTATTCGCATTTAGGGAATCACCGCAACAATCGAGTAAGCACTATGCTAGTAAATTCGGCTACAATACACAATCTTATTTGACCTATCGTTTAACTCTAACAAGGTGTGTCGTGTCACAACACAAATTAACACCCACGCAAACAGCGGGCTTTTGGCAAGGTGCCAAAGATAGCCAAGCAATTATCTTTACTTATTTACCTGTATCTTTTGCATTTGGGGTTTCAGCAACACAGTTTGGCTTTAGTGCTTGGGAAGCCTTATTTCTCTCTTGTACCATGTACGCGGGTGCCAGCCAATTTCTGGTGGTTGCACTTTTAGGCAGTGGGACGTCTATTTGGATGACTGCACTGACGGTCATTGCCTTGGATATTCGTCATTTACTGTATGGTCCAGCCTTACAAAATCTAATTCAAGACCGATTAAACCTAAAAAAAACCGCGATTTGGGCGTGGGGACTGACTGATGAAGTCTTTGCTTCAGGCATGATCAAACTCTCTCAAAGACGCCAAGAATGGTCTGAATCATGGATGTTAGGACTCAGTTTATTTAGCTGGTTGTCTTGGGCGACAGGCTCCTTTTTGGGTGGGCTATTTGCCGATCAGGTAACTCATTTACCCCAGTTTTTACAGGCGGCACTGGATTTCTTGTTACCTGCGTTATTCCTCAGTTTCTTGCTGGCTGCCTTTGAGAAGAAACATATTTTTGTGGTGAGCGTGACCATTTTAGTGTCTGCGATTGCCTGTTATTTCATTGATCTCTCTGCGGCAATTTTCATTGGTATTTCATCAGGTATATTTGCAGGTTTATTTAAGCACTACATCCTCAAACAACATGATGCCGAGCACACAGGAGCATCACATGAATCTTGAAATCATATTGGTCGGTATTGTGGTCGGTATTGCCAATTTTGTCTCACGTTTTGGTCCATTTTTTGTCATTCAGAAATTTCAGCAAAATTCACAAAAGCGTGGTGCATTGTGGTTAAAAATCGCCTTGGGCTCGATTGGGATTTCTGCTATTAGCTCCATGTTGGTCGTTGCGACTCTTCCTCCACTGTTAGAAACACCCAATAAAAGTTTGGCAATGCTCATTGGGTTCTTGGTACTTACAGGTTTATATTTTAAGTTTAAGAAAATTGTACCCGCAACGTTAACTGCTGCTTTGACCTATGGTCTGGTTTATACCTACATCCCTTTTCATTTTTAATTTATTTTGAACGAATGATTCACAACACAATTAATCACTTGAGAGCAATTTTCAGGTGATTAACTAAAAATAGGAAATAAACTTACTTTACGAAAGTTAATGCGTTTTCATTAAAACCATAAATGATCCTGTCAGAATAAATTGCTCAAAAAATTGTTCGACAATCTTATTATTTTATGTGAAAGCGACCTGAACACGGCCCTGAGTTCTGCTATGCTAAAACCCCATTTACGCAAGGATGAATCACATGAGCGTGACTATTGGTACTCCCCTTCAATCTTCTGCATTTAAAGTTCTACTATTAGGGTCTGGTGAACTCGGAAAAGAAGTGGTGATTTCACTGCAACGTTTAGGTGTCGAAGTACACGCTGCTGACCGATACGACCATGCTCCTGCCATGCAAGTTGCGCATTATCAATACACCTTGAATATGGCAAATCCTGAAGAATTAAAACAACTGATTGCCCAAGTAAAGCCTCATCTTATTGTTCCTGAAATTGAAGCGATTGCTACTGAAGTTCTGGTTGAAATTGAAGAAAGCCAAACCGCAACCATCATTCCTTCTGCAAAAGCCGTGAACCTCACCATGAACCGTGAAGGTATCCGTCGTTTGGCCGCAGAAGAACTCGGCTTACCCACCTCTGCTTACCGTTTTGCCGATTCTCTTGAATCTTTCCGTGCTGCTTGCGATGACATTGGTTATCCAAACTTTGTGAAACCTGTAATGTCCTCTTCGGGCAAAGGTCAATCACGCGTAAAAAGCTTTGCTGAAGTGGATGCTGCTTGGGAATATGCGCAAACAGGTGGTCGCGTCAATCAAGGTAAAGTGATTGTTGAATCTCAAATTGATTTTGATTTTGAAATTACCTTACTCACTGTTCGTGCCAAAAATGCTGAAACAGGTGAAATTGAAACCCAATACTGCGACCCAATTGGTCATCGTCAAGATTCTGGTGATTATGTAGAAAGCTGGCAGCCACAACCCATGACAGCCGTGGCTTTGGAAGAAGCTAAACGAATTTCTCACAAAGTCACTACAGCCTTAGGAGGTTGCGGTATTTTTGGTGTGGAATTGTTTGTCAAAGGTGACAAAGTGTGGTTTAGTGAGGTTTCACCTCGTCCACACGATACAGGCCTTGTGACTTTAGCTTCCCAGTATCAAAGCGAATTCGAATTGCATGCGCGCGCCATTTTAGGCTTGCCTGTCAATACCACTCGCCACAGTGTTGCTGCAAGTGCTGTCATTTATGCAGGTGTAGATGATACCAATCTTTCCTTCTCTGGCTTAAATCTTGCTTTGGCAAATCCAAATACTGATTTACGTCTGTTCGGAAAACCTGAAGGTTTTAAACGCCGCCGTATGGGTGTTGCTACTGCACGCGCGGAAACCACCGATCAAGCACGTGAACTGGCACAACACGCTGCGGATCAAGTCATTGTGAATCAGAACTAACTTATACATATTACGGACCACTGTTCATGATCAATACTTCACCATTGTTGAATTACGTCAAAAGTAACCATGATATTCAAGCGATTAACCAATGGCGTACCGATGTAGAAAAGCAATTACAGGAAAGTTTTGAACATGGACAGCCCATTCGTGAAATCATTTTAGCGCGCTCTAATCTGATTGATGAAGCACTGCAATTTCTCTGGCAACATGCTGAATTAGATCAAACCAATCTCGGTCTGTTTGCGGTCGGGGGCTACGGTCGCCATGAAATGCTGCCATATTCAGATGTCGACATTATGATTTTGTCGGAAGATGAAATTACCGCAGATCAAGAGAAACTGATTTCCACTTTTATTTCTTCACTTTGGGATGTAGGGAATTTTAAACCTGGCATCAGTGTGCGCAGCATTCGCCAATGTGTCGAAGAAGCCACCAATGATCTCACAGTTGCCACCACCCTAATTGAAGCGCGTCTAATTATCGGCTATGAACATCTCGCACGTTGGCCTCGTCGTATCGTTTCACAAACTTGGACCGATAAAACTTTCTATGATGCGAAAATGGAAGAGCAACACCGCCGTTACGCACAGCACAACAATACTGAAAGTAATTTAGAACCCGACATTAAAAACGCTCCGGGCGGTATCCGGGATATTAACCAAATTGGCTGGATTGCTAAACGCCATTTCCGAGTCAACCGTATTTATGACTTGGTCCATTTGGGCTTTATTTCTGAGTTTGAACTCGGTGTCTTGGAAGAAGCCGAAAGTTTCTTATGGGAAATTCGCCATCATTTACACCGCCTAACCAAACGTGACGAGAACCGTTTATTATTTGACTATCAGCGTGACATTGCTGGTATGTTTGGTTATGTACGTGAAGAAGATAAGTCACCCAACTACCCAATTGAACAATTCATGAAACGGTACTACCGTACTGCGCAACAGGTGTCTACCCTGAATGAAATGTTGTTGGCGTATTTTAGTGAATCCGTCATTACCCCTCGACTGCCACAATATGAACGTCAAATTGTAGAAATTAATGATAATTTTAAACTGGTCGATGGTAAGTTAGCAGTTCAACACCATAAAATTTTTGCTGAAAAGCCTAGCGCAATTTTAGAATTATTCTATTTACTCGCGAACCGTCCAGAAATTGAAGGTATTCGTGCGCGTACATTACGTCTACTCATACTAGCAGCGAAACGCATTGATCAGGCTTATCGGGATAATCCTGAACACCAAGCCTTGTTCATGGCAATTATTCGTTCGCCTTACCGCTTATATGACACCATGGTCGCGATGAAACGTTATGGCGTTTTAGGCAATTATATTCCTGCTTTCGGACAAATTATGGGACTCATGCAATATGATTTGTTCCATATTTATACGGTCGATGCACACACTCTCTTGTTATTGCGTAACTTAAATCGCTTTAAAGAACCTGAATTTGCCAAAGATTTCCCTGTCGTCAGTTCAGTATTCCAACGTTTAGCGCGACGTGACATCGTATTCTTAGCTGCCCTATTCCATGACATAGCCAAAGGACGTGGCGGTGACCACAGTGAACTCGGTGCAGAAGATGCGATTGAATTCTGTCGGGTACACGGATTTACTGAGCGCGAATGCAAACTGGTGGCGTGGCTAATTCACAATCATCTGCTCATGTCACTGACGGCACAGAAAAAAGATATTTCTGACCCAGATGTGGTGAAAGATTTCGCAGAAAAACTGGGGGATATGGAGCATTTAGACTATCTCTATACCCTCACTGTTGCCGATATTAATGCCACCAATCCTAAATTATGGAACTCATGGCGCGCATCACTCATGCGTCAATTGTATACCCATGCTCGCGACATTATTCGTACCGGTCTTGGTCGTCCTGTCGACTATCAAATGCTGATTGAAGACACCAAATTTGCAGCCAGTGAAATGTTAGTGAATGATTTCTCTTTGACTGATGTAGAAAAAGTCTGGCAAGAACTCGGCGATGAATATTTCATTAAAGAATCGGCTGATGAAATTGCTTGGCATACCCGTGCAATATTGGAACATGGTGAAAATCCAGCACCTCTGGTATTAATGCGAGCACATCGTAAATCAGCACAAGATGCGGTGCAGATCTTTATTTATACACGCGATCAACCCAACTTATTCGCAACCACTGTGGCCATTTTAGATCGAATGAATCTGGATGTTCAGGATGCGCGAATTATTACTGCGACTACAGCATTTAGTTTGGATACCTATTTGGTTCTAGACCGTTTCGGCACCTTATTAACCGATCCTGAACGTGAGGCTACGGTTATTCACTCGCTCACCTCAGCACTCAGCCAATCCGATAAATATCCGGGATTAATGCAACGCCGTATTCCACGCCAACTTCGCCATTTTGATATTGAAAATACTGTAGATGTAACCTTGAATGAAGCGTTACAGCAAAATATGGTTGAAATTTCTACACTTGACCATCCAGGATTACTTGCGAAAATTGGTGGTCTGTTTATGATGCAAGGTTTAGACATTCATTCTGCTAAAATTGCCACTTTAGGCGAACGCGCCGAAGATATCTTCTTTGTGACCAAAAAAGATGGCTCACCAATGACGGAAGAAGAAACGGTATTATTTGCCAATCAACTGAAGCTCGCATTGGATGAAGCCTCTAATCAGGTCTGTGGTCAACATTAATTTTTAACGTTCGGGTATCCGTTTCATGAACTCTAGTTTATCCCTATTACATCCTTATCCATTTGAAAAGTTAAATAAGCTTTTTAAGGATGTACAACCCGCAGATTTACCTTTGATTCCCCTGTCAATTGGAGAACCAAAGCATCCTGCACCAGAGTTTGTGAAACAGGCGATTATTGATAATTTCCAACATCTATCGACCTACCCAAACAGTAAAGGTTTACCTGAATTACGCCTCAGCATTGCCAACTGGTTAACGCGACGTTTTCATCTCAATCAAATTAATCCTGAACAGGAAATTTTGCCTGTTTCAGGTACACGTGAAGCGATTTTTTCATTCGTACAAGCGCTGATTAATCGTGACGAAAAACCCTATGTAGTTATGCCAAACCCCTTCTATCAAATTTATGAAGGGGCAACTTTATTGGCAGGTGCAGAGCCTTACTTCATCAATTGTACTGAAGAAAATGGCTATTTAGGTGATTTTGATGCTGTACCTACTGAAGTCTGGGAAAAAACGGCTCTCTTGTTTGTTTGTACACCGGGCAACCCAACAGGCGCGGTACTGTCTAAAGAACAATTTAAAAAGCTAATTGCGCTATCCGATCAATACGGTTTTGTGATTGCATCAGATGAATGCTATTCAGAGCTTTGGTTTGATCAAGCCCCAACAGGACTTTTAGAAGTTTGTGCTGAAATTGGACGCGATGACTACAAAAACTGTGTCGTGTTCCATTCACTGTCAAAACGTTCAAACTTACCGGGTATGCGTTCTGGTTTTGTTGCGGGTGATGCAGCCTTATTAAAACCATATTTGCAATATCGTACTTATCACGGTGCAGCAATGCCTGTTCAACATCAGTTGGCCTCTATTGCAGCATGGGATGATGAAGCACACGTTGAAGAAAATCGCGTGCAGTACCGTACCAAGTTTGATTTATTTCAAAATGAATTGGGACATCTTTTACCCCTTCAGAAACCTGATGCGGGCTTTTATTATTGGCTTAAAGTGGATAATGACGAATCATTTGCCAAAATGTTAATGGAAAAAGCCCATGTAAAAGTCCTCCCAGGTCGCTATTTATCGCGTGATACCGCGACGGGTAACCCTGGTGAAAACCATGTCCGTCTCGCTCTAGTTGCGGACCTTGCACAATGTGAGCAAGTAATCGCGCGGTTAAAAGCCATTTTATAATTAATCTAAAAAAACCAAAGGGCATTCTCAAATGCCCCTTGGCTTAATCACTAAAAATATTTCAAATGAGCATTTATAGCTTACACATAAATCTACGGCTCTTTCTGTACCTGAGTAACAATAGAAAGAACAAGTACTTAAATGTTTTTCATTGGTTAAATTAGTCATATTGACTTGAATATCTAATTGCCCATTTAACAATGAACTCGCAATAGCATCCATCAAAGTATATGAACCAACTTTATGCTCTGGATAATACTGTTCCTCATTGGTGCTATCCACATAACGCCCCCAACACGCAAATGTAGCTCGTTTAACAGGTTTTCATTGCTGAATTGACAACATACTGAAACCTGATTATTCAACGTTGCAGGTATCCGAATCATATTTTTCACACTTAACTCTTGTTCAAAATCATTATGCGTATTGATCTGTAAGACTCAGATTTTCTTGTAATTCCGCTCCTTTATATGTCCGTTTGCACTTGTATATTTGAACTGTCTGTAACTATGCATTTTTTCAGTCAAATCAAAGGATGCCTGCGTGATTAAAGCATTCAGATTCATATTTCATCCCAATCTTGTATTGTTCACCTGCAAAAAGGTTTAGATGCACACTGGTATCCAAAGCAGTTCATTTGATGACTCCACCTTTTCACAAAAGTCTGCCATGTAAAATAATTATTCATCACAAAATAAAATAGATCTGTAGAGGCATTGATTAAAGCATTATCAAAACCATAGCAAATCCTAAAAAACAACAACCTGTAAGCCTATACAATATCTTCGTATTCCTTTTTAAAAACTGATTCCAACTCCTAAAATTAAACAATTTGAGCAGAAATAAATTCCAAAATAGAACGACACTTACCATCCAAAAGCAAATCAAAGAGAGTTGTTTAACACTAAATTGACTGTAGACCAATAAAATCAGACTGCTATAAAACATCAGATTTTTCGGATTAAGCACACTAGATTGCAAACCTTGAGCGAAACACATAGCGCTTGATGTCTTTATTTGGATTTCATCATGATTTGTTAAATGCTTATTTTCATCATCACGATAACGAAAACATTGCAACGCCAAATAAAGTAAATAAGCCACCCCTAAACAGCGTAGGAGTTGTAATAGAATGGGATGAATTTGACCTAAACCCCACAACAATATAAAGATCAACAACAAAATCAGTGCATTTCCAATCGCAATTCCCAATACGGTATAACGTGCTAATTTTGAACCATATTTCATTGAATGCATTAAGATAAGGAAAAAATCAGGTCCCGGAGAAAGTAAAGCAATAAAATGTGTAACTGCAATAAAAAAGAATAATTCCATAACTCAGCTCAGCTAAAAACTGAGATAAGCCTAGAACTTACTTAAATTGAATTCTTGTATAAAATTGCGCGGCGGTGCTGCTTTTGATAGAACTTCGGCGTAGTCCCTGTCAACTGCTTAAACACACGTTGAAAATGACTTTGATCACTAAACCCCAACTGATAACTCATCTCGGCAATATCTTTACCCTGCTTTAAGAGCTTTCTCGCTTGATTAATTTTTAAATTGAGCTGATAGGCATGTGGAGTTAAACCTAAATTCGACTTAAATAAACGAATGATGGCGTAACGACTTAACCCACTTTGCTCAGATAAATCTTGTAAGGAGAGTAATTCTTCACTTGTGCTTATTTCCCAAAGGAGTTGTTGAAACTCCTGTTGTGCATAACTATTTATTGCTAGTAATTCTAGGTGCAAATTCGGAAATAATAACTCAGTCAGCGTTTGAATCAGTAATTGCTCTTTTTGCAAATACGACATTGAGTGCTCGAATAAGTTTCTATTTAAGTGAGAAAAATTTCGGTAAAGTTGCTCAGATTGATAGAGTTTAGGCTGATATTGCGGAACTGCATTACAATGAAAATCCTGTTTAGTTTCATGCAGCAACTGTTGTAACCAGAGCATATCCAGATGCATCATTTGATAACTCCACGCCTGATCGGGTTCAGGATTACAGGAATGCTCAACATGCGCTGGAATAAGAACAAGGGTTCCCGATTCTATGGGCTGTGTCCCCACAAAATGACTATTAAAAATACTTCGACCAACATCTACTGCACCAATAGAAAAGGTCGGATGGCTATGTGCTTTATAACAAGCACGACTGTCACATGCCCTACGTGTTTCCACATAAGGCATATTGGGATTACTCCAAAATTCAACCTGAATTTCAGAAGAACTTTGCTGCGGCATTAATCCATTTAACATTACAATTATTGTTGTAATGCCTTTTCAATCTCTTCTTCTAAGGCTTCAGGTTTAGTTGTTGGGGCAAAACGGTTTAAAACCGTTCCATCTTTACCAATTAAGAATTTAGTAAAATTCCATTTAATACCACTGCCTAAAATACCTTTGCTGTTATTGGTTAAATAACGAAAAATGGCATGGGCTTCTGGTCCTTTTACATCGACCTTGGCAAACATTGGAAAAGTGACCCCGTAATTTTTCTGACAAAAAGCTCCAATTTGGTCGTTTGAACCTGGGTCTTGTCCACCAAATTGATTACATGGAAAGCCAAGCACCTCTAACCCCTGCGGCTTATATTTTTCATATAATTTTTCTAAACCAGCAAACTGCGGTGTGAAACCACACTTACTTGCTGTATTTACAATTAATAAAACTTTACCCTCATAATCGGCAAAAGCTTTATTTTTTCCATCTAGCAACTCAGCTTCAAACTGATAAATGTTGGTCATGGATAGGTTTCCTCGTCATTTTTTTCTTGTGATTGTAGTTCTAATGAAGCCGAATTTACGCAATAGCGCAATCCTGTCGGCTGCGGGCCATCCTCAAAAACATGCCCTAAATGAGCGTCACAATGATGACAAACTATTTCAGTTCTTTCCATACCATGTGAGCTATCTTGTAATTCATCAATTGCTCCTCCAACAATTGGCTTAAAAAAACTTGGCCAGCCACAACCACTGTCATATTTCGTCGTAGACGAAAACAACGGTGTACCACAGCAACGACACACATAAGTTCCTTCTTGCTTGGTATTCCAATATTTCCCCGTAAAAGCAGGTTCTGTTCCTTTTTGTCGAGTTATACGGAATTCTTCTGGTGATAACTCTCTTTGCCATTCTCGGTCTGTTTTACTGAGTTTTCCCATGATTATTTCCCTTTCTATCTTGCTGTTTCAAATAAGATAATCTTATATTTACGTGATTCATCTTAAAATTTCTAGTCTTTACTTAACAATTTACAAAAGACTTATACATCCAGCAAAAGCAAAAAGTAAGCAAATACTCAAAATATAGTAAGCATTTTTATTAATCCAATGCTTTTTTGTGAGCAAAATTGGTGCTATTCTTATGATCATGCTTATTCAGGATTAAAAAATGTCGCAGAAAAAGAGCGTTATTTTTAAACATCTACTGCCTGTGATTAAAGAATATCAACAGGCTGGATTTACGCATGAAAAAATTGTTGCTTTACTCCGAGATGAACATGATCTCGATTTGGTAACAACTGAAACATTTAAAAGTTATTTATATCGTTATGCAAAAGTGACCTCCACTCTTTCCGAGAACATCAAAATGCCGAACACTACCCAAACCCCACGCGAAATAAAAAAATCGTCTAAGCTCGAGCATGTATGCTACGACATTCGTGGACCAGTGTTACGAGCGGCCATCGAGATGGAAGAAGCCGGCCATAAAATTATTAAACTGAATATTGGCAACCCCGCTCCCTTTGGCTTTGAAGCCCCACAAGAAATTATTAATGATGTCGCATTAAACTTACCCAATGCTGTAGGTTATACCGACTCAAAAGGAATTTTCCCTGCACGTAAAGCCATTTGCCAGTATTACCAGCAAAAAGGCATTTTCGATATGCATGTGAATGACGTGTATATCGGCAATGGCGTATCTGAACTCATTGTTATGGCGATGCAAGGTTTATTGGATGATGGCGATGAAATGCTGGTGCCAATGCCAGATTATCCGCTGTGGACTGCAGCAGTAAACTTATCGGGTGGTACTGCAATTCACTATAAATGCGATGAAGAAAATTTCTGGTACCCAGACATCGCGGATATGGAAAGTAAAATCACGCCAAATACCCGTGGTATCGTGATTATTAACCCAAACAACCCGACCGGTGCTGTTTATCCACGCCATGTATTAGAACAAATTGTCGCTTTAGCCAAAAAATATGACCTGATTTTATTTGCAGATGAAATCTACGACAAAATTATTTATGACGGTATCGAACATGTTTCCGTTGCTGCGTTAGCAGGTGATCAACTGTGTATCTCATTCAACGGTTTATCAAAAGCTTATCGTATTGCGGGTTATCGTTCAGGTTGGATGGCCATTACTGGTGATAAATCACGCGCAATGGATTACATTGAAGGGCTAGACATGCTTGCGTCTATGCGTCTGTGTGCCAATCATCAAGCACAATATGCGATTCAAACTGCATTAGGTGGCTACCAGTCAATTAATGATTTAATTCGTCCAGGTGGTCGCTTGTATGAGCAACGTAATATCGCATGGCAAATGCTGAATGAGATTCCGGGTGTGTCGTGTGTCAAACCTGAAGGTGCAATGTATTGCTTCCCTAAACTTGATCCAAACGTGTATCCAATTCAGGATGATGAGAAACTCATGCTCGATTTACTCCGCGCAGAGAAAGTCTTATTGGTTCAAGGTACTGGTTTTAACTGGCCGACACCAGACCATTTCCGTGTCGTGTTCTTGCCTGCAGAAAATGAACTGCGTGAAGCCATTACCCGAGTGGGTCGTTTCTTGGCAAAATTACGTTAATTCTAATATTTGAAAATGCCGCATTTTGATGCGGCATTTTTGTATTTATCTCATACCCATGACTTTTTAATTACAACGTTGAAATAGTGAGCCTAAGGCATTCAATGCTAAACTTGATAACAAGAGATAACGAGCGAATAACATGACTTATCAAGTACATATCATTGATGTAAAAAATCAATTACAAAACTATATTTGGTTACTTGAACATACCGAAACCCATGAAGTAATTGCCGTAGACCCAACCGAAGCACAATTGGTTGAAGATTATTGTCAAGAACATCAATTGCACCTTAATCAAATTTGGCTTACGCATTGGCATAAAGACCATATTGGCGGAGTAGCAGCGCTATTAGTCAATCGCAATATTCCAGTTTATGGCCCTCGTGATGAACTGAGCAAAATTCCGTTTATTACCCATCCACTCACGGATGGTGAGCATTTTAATTTTCATGATATTCGTATAGATGTGATTGCCGTTCCTGGACACACCTTAGGCCATATTGTCTATTTTAGTGATGCGCTTGATCTGGTTTTTTGTGGGGATACTTTATTTGCAATGGGCTGTGGTCGAGTATTTGAAGGGACTTTTGAACAGATGTACCATTCCTTGAATCGCTTAGCGGCATTACCCCCAAGAACCCAAGTATATTGCACCCATGAATACACCCTTTCGAATGCCAAATTTGCGCTACATGTAGAACCTGATAATCTTAAAATTCAGCAACGCTTTGAACAAGTTGAGGCTTTGCGAATGCTGGGTCAACCCACACTCCCTAGCAATATTGCCATTGAACTAGAGACCAATCCTTTTTTAAGGGCACAGAGTGTCGAAGAGTTTCAAAAATTACGTGAATTAAAAGATAACTTTTAATTTTTGCATTTAACAAAAATCCCTAGTTCTGGGGATAGAGCAAGTACCCAAATCACGGTTTAATAAAGACACAAAAGCAATAAAATACAACGATAAAACTGAAAGATTTCGTTTATTTTCAATAATTATAATAACAACTGAAAATAAACATGACTCTCTAATTTTTTGCACCAACCACATGGGCAATGTGGGCAAAAAATTAGGGAGTCTTTCAATTCATCATCCCAATTTTTTTAATTATAGGTATTTGTTTATTTACATCTCAAATAAAAAAAGCCCAGAGAAAGGTCACTCTAGGCATTGGAAACTTGCTGTATCTTGAGTAAACACAAGATCATCTAAAATTCTGAAACTTATACTACATCAGAAGGATTGAACATCCTAGCCATTTTCATGAATATATTTGAAGATTACACTTTATTGCACAATTAAAAATCATGTATAACAAATACATATATAAGCGTTATGACCCAATATTACTAGACAAATGTACTTTAATTTGGATAAAAGTTAACTTGGAATTTTATCCAATGAACGGCATTTTAAACTCAGGTTACCGCGGACAATATCAGACAACATACGCCAATCCGAAATAAAGCTGTAGAGGGGCTGTTTAAAAGATGCTGGCTTATTCTTTTCATACAGAAAATGTCCGGCCCATGCGCATGCATAACCCGGAATTAAACCATACAACACATATTTAGGTTTACGATGGCGAATGGCTTTCGCTATCCAATATGCACCAATAGTAGTGCCTAAAACATGTAGACGCCGACTCGTAATATTACGGTGCTCGGTCAAATAAAAACGATAAAATTCATTATAATTTCGAATGGGTAATTGTGGCGCTTGAACATGCTCCAAATTTTCAGTGGTTTGAACAGTTGCATTCATATTTAAATCATCCTGATTGTTTTAAAGTATAACTTTTGATTTTGCACCCATATCATTGTGCTTTGTTTTAAATGGGTCAATTACATTTTTGCTTACGTTCAAGCTTTTAAATTGGCAAAAGTAATGTTTATCCTTACAATTCAATAATCAATCTGAAACTTCAGATTAGGTCTCGCATTGCAAAAGAAACCACCTATGAGTTTGCTAGAAGCATTTCATCAGCACTCAAAATTTAGAATGCATTAACTGCCGATAATTTCACTCATCAGCGCGTACAGCATAGAATTTTTCAGCTAGAATTTAATATTAAAGCGTCACATCAGTTTTTAGCACAAGCTGAACAAAACCTCCCCTTTTTTGAACCATAATCTAAGGCAAATTTATGATTGAAGTTGAATTAAAATTTCAAATTCCTACAGCAAAAAGAACAACGCTCCTTAAAGCCTTAGACCCAAAAAAATCAAATCTGATTCAACTGCAAGCAAAATACTTCGACACGCCAGATAAACGACTTTCACAACATGGCGTTGCCCTACGCTTGCGCCTTGAGGGTGAGCATTGGGTTCAAACCTTAAAAGCGGCTGGAAAAAGCCATTTGCACCGTTTCGAGCATAATCATGATTTTGGTATTTCTGAACATGCTCCTGCTTTAGATTTAACGATTTATGAACATGAACCTGAAGCAAGAGCCATTTTGCAACACGCTTTGGGTGATGAGCTTGCTTCATTAAAATTACAGTTTGAATCTGATATTCAGCGTACTTATCGTGTGATTCACTTCGAAGATGCTGAAATTGAAGTCAGCCTCGATATTGGTCGCTTAGCCACTGAAACTGAAGAAAGAGAAGTCCATGAAGTTGAATTTGAACTCAAACAAGGTTCTATTCAGTCTTTACTTGCCTTTAGTTTTGAATGGGTAAAAAAATATCAACTTTGGTTAGATGTACGCAGTAAAGCCGAAATGGGACATCTACTCTCTATTCAGCAACACGTTAGCCCTGCCCAACAGAGCAAAACTTTTCAATTAGTCAAAAAAGACAGTGCTGACAGTAATGTCCGCTCGCTCATCGCGCAACAGTTACAGCACCTACTTCCAAATATTGCAGCCATCTCCGCAGGCGTTGCCGAAAAAGAGCATCTTGAACAAGCTTATTTGGCTTTGGATCATCTCTATTTAACTTCTGCCTTATTTAAAACGTGGAGCAAGGACGTTTCGGATAAGTGGGCATATCAGTTGGCAGCGTTTAAACATCATTTTGAAAATTTACAACAGCTTGAGCACATGCAAAGTACTTTGGGTGCATTACTTCAAAACCCAACAACTGTCGCAAGCCTAACCCAAGATATTTTATATGCACAAGAAAAGCTGAATAATTTGGTGCGCTCAACACTCAATGTCCATCACTTTTTAGAGCTTTTAATGTTTAGCTTACAAAGCAGCACTACTACGCAAGAGCTGGACTTAAAAGCTTATGCACAAAACACCTTACAACAGCAATATAAACAGATCCACGAGCAGCTTTTAGAAACTGAAGTCACAAAATTTGAAAGCCTTGAGCAACTTTCACAACGTATTCGCGAACTCAAGTTTAGCTTCCCCATACTCACCTCAATTTACGATGTGAAAAATCTGCAAAAATATAGCAAGGCATTAAATGAAGCGCATCAAGCTGCCGAAGAATACTTAACGCTCAGTTCATCTGCCGCCTATATTCAGCAAACTGAATTAGAAGCAAGTGACTGGTTTGTTTTGGGTTGGTTGACTGCAAAACAAGAAGTGTATGCTCAAGCACTTTTAGATGCGACTGAACAATTTATGGTGAGTCGTAAGTTCCTTAAATTCTAAACTGCTTGATACCTCAATACACCTACATCCACAAATTCAGTTTGTGGATGTACTTGATTGCTACATCTAGAAATAGACAAATTACATTTTTACTGGACTTCTTCAGTCACTTTAGCCAAGATATAAATTTAGCGCGATTAAAATAATTTTAAAAACTCCAGTGCGAGGGCTAGAACATGTCAGAAATTGAACTCAAATTTCAAATTCCAGAAGCTTTTCAGGACATGATTTATCAAGATTTCTGCGCCTCCAAAGTCTATAAGCAGCGTTTGCTCGCCCATTATTACGACACCGAAGATTTTCAATTGGCACAGCAATCTATTGCTCTCCGATTACGTTTAGAGCAAAGTCACTGGATTCAGACCCTAAAATATAAAACTGCACGCCAGATTGAACGTTTTGAGTTTGAATCTGACTTGGGCAAAAAAAAGCAGCCCAAACTTAATTTAGACGTGTATCAAGACCACTTAGATGAACTTCCCACCTTATTAACCACTCCTGATGCTGCTCAAAAATTTCAAATTAAATTTTCTACCGATGTAAAGCGCATCTCCAAAATACTATTGTTTAATCAATCTGAAATTGAAGTTTGTCTGGACATCGGTCATTTGGTTTTCCAAAATGAAAAATTAAGAATATTTGAAATTGAATTTGAACTGGTACAAGGCTCCATTCATGACTTAATTCGCTGCATAGAACCATGGATGAATAAATACCAGCTTTGGTTAGATACTCGCAGTAAATCTCAGCGGGGCGATTTGCATCTACAACAACAGGATATGTTATTACCACAGTATGCTGAACCGATTCTTTTAGATCAGGAAATGACAACCAATAGTGCTGTACAGATCATTTTAGATAACACCTTTAAACATTTTTTGCCCAATGCCACTGCCCTCGCTAGCGGCTCATATAATAGCGAACATGTACATCAAGCACGTGTCGCAATACGGCGTATGCGGAGTGCTTTAAAAAGTTATGCCCACTTGGTGCATAATATCCCGCCACACTGGGCAGCTCAGCTCCGTATTATCTTTCAATCTTTAGGTCATGCACGAGATACCGATGCCATTCGTGAAACCCTATTACCGCAATTGCAACAAGCAGGTTGCTCACATTTAGATATTCCAAATGCTGAGAATTATCACAATCAAATCATGTGGATTTTTCAATCCGTAGAAACCAATCAATTAATATTAGAATTGATGGACTACATGACTTCTGAACCGAACCTTAAAAATAAAAAGGAAAAACCATTTATAAAATATGCTGAGAAAATCTTAAAGAAAACCCATCAGCAGATTGCGCATGATATTGGTCATTTTTCTCAGCTAGAAGATGAAGAAAAACACATGCTGCGTAAACGCTTTAAACATTTACGTTACAACATTGAATTTGTGCGTAGCTTATACCGTAAAAAAGCCGTGAAACACTATTTAACAGCCATTAAACCCATTCAAGAGCTTTTAGGGCAATATAATGACCTCTTGGTTGCCGAGCAATTTTTTCATGAATTACCCGAAAATGAAGAGGTAACATGTGCCATACACTGGCTTAAACAACAGGAAAAACAACAACTCAAACACGTCGATAAACAACTGAAAGCATTTAGGAAAATTAAACCGTTTTGGGCATAAAACTGACTTAGCGATATTTCCCAAAAACCTTCCACACCTCATTGTCTGCCAGCGGGTCGCTATAACTATCGCTGCGTTGCTTACGTGGCTTATCCCGTGCATCGACCAGTTTAAAGTGTTCTTCGGTGCTTAACACAATACCATTCACATAAAATCGGGTTCGGGTATATTCACTTTGCCCATGCTGAAACACATAGGTTCTAAGATCAATAAACTCACGGTGTGCGACCAATGCTGCCTGTTCATCGCTATTCAGCCAAGCTTGCATTACAGCTACTTGCTCGGCAGAAAATTCACCGCATTTATCTAATAAACTAGCAATTCCCCTAAAAGTTTTGGATTCTTTAGCCCGAGTTTTATTAATTCGAATTCGATCTACATGGAAATAAAACAACGGTAAATTAAGATGACTGGGTAAATGAATGGCATCGACCACTTCATCGCTTAAAAAAGGTTGGCTCAACAGTTGCGCCCGCTCAATTAAGTCTTGCCATTGTTGATAATAGTGTGCGACATCCTCTGCCGAACCATAATAAATGGGTAATCCTTCTACATTTGCCAAAGTTTGTGGCGGCCAAATTTGTTGGCGCAACAGTGAAATATCATGTTTAAGATTTTGAATTGCAATAGCATCTGACATAACGCGTTCCATTTTTATAATGCTTAGGCTATTTTTAGATTAAGTCAAAGGTTTTGTTTCTGCAAGGCTTTGCCTATAATGCAGAATGAAATTTTAGCTAGGAACAGTCATGGTTCAAAAGATTGACGCTACCGATGTCACCGAAGAAGAAGCTTTGAATGCTGCTTTTTTTGAACGTGCAGATGAATTTATTAAACATGCCAATGAATTTTGTCGCCCAGCCAAAGGACAGCAAGTCAAACCCAATGAAATTCGTGGTCAAGTGAGTGCTTCTATGCTGTTTGCAACAGCACGTTTCAATACTTGGGTCGCAGCGAATAATTTTAAAGATGGCAATGAAATGCGTGACGCCAAAGAACAAGTGATGTCTTATGTCATGCAACAATTCCAAATGATGTTAGAAGATAACTATGACGAATACTGTGAACAGTTCGAGAACTATTTACGTTTCCGCCATAACGAGGAATTCCATGCCAACAAGCATGATCATGACCATTAATTAATGGCAAAATAAAAAAGCCCTCAGCTTAGACTCAGGGCTTTTTTATTGCTTAAACTTTACGATCCCAAACGATCTTTTTTATTACGTTATCGACAATGGTGACGGTGTAATAGGTATTCCCCACCAAATACACATAGTCTGATGCAGTAAGCTGCTTCCTGTCTTCTTTCCACTCGTAATTCCGCACCGAGATTGGCGATTGCTGCATATTTTGCACCAACTGAATATAGCTATCGCCAAGCGATACCAATTGCCCATTTTCAGCACGAATGACACGCGTTTCAGTCGCTGCTGTAGCGTAAGAAGTACCGATTGCAAATACAAAAAGCAGATAACCAGAAATTTTTAGAATTTTCTTCATATAGATAGACTCAATCAAAATGATGTTTTCGTTATTAAGAAGTAATATAAAATTTTGTTTATTTTTTACCATCCGTTTAATTTAACTGCAAGTTATAAAATAAAAAGCCACAAAATTGTGACTTTTTATTAAAACATTCAAGATGCTTAGAACTCAGAAAAACTAAGGCTTAGCCTGCCCATATTGGTCTGCCATGACTTCAACCAATTGATCGAGATGAATGTATTTTTTGATGGCTTGGTCCACATCTGCTTTGGTCAAGTTGGCAATCGCTTGATCACGTTTTTTACGGAACAATAAATCGCGGTTTCGTTCTAATTGCGAAGTCAGCATTTGATGAATATTGCGCTCATCTTCCAAAGCTGTCACTCGGTTTTTTAGAATATCGGCTTTAGCCGCTTCTAACTCTTGTTCTGTGACACCATGATCTAGCAATTCTTGTAAAACTTTATGTACTGATTGAGACACTTGCTCAGCTTTACCTGCGGTGTAATTGGCACTAATACTCAGCGCACCAGAGTTCACCCAATCATCTAACTGAATTTCACTGCCAAAGCCATACACCAAAGCATTTTTCTCACGCAATTCCTGAGCTAAACGTGAAGACAGTTGAGAATCTCCAAGAATGTAACTAAACACCAACATGGCTGGTGCATCTGGATGATCCTCACCTAGTGGGAAAGTCAGTAAGCTTTGATAACTGCCAAATTCACGTTGCTCGGACAGCACATGCTGCTTCTGTGCTTTATACGGCGTATATTCAGATGTCAGTTGCGCATAAGCTTGAGTACCGTTCCAGTTCCCAAACTGTTGTTTTACCGTACGTAACATTTTCTTGGCATCAAACTCCCCTGTAATGGCGATTTGTGCATGATTCATGGCAAAGAACTGCTGATACAGTTGCTTCACCTGCGCATTACTAGAGGCTTGAAATTGTTTTTTGGCATATTCAGGTTCGAAGTGATAACGCAAATCTCCTTGCGGATAAACTTCAATTAAACGTGCAATGGTTAGAGCTGCAACGGTTTCAGGCTCCGTGTAGGGACGGTTTAAACTAGAGAGCGTTTGAGATTTAATTAAATCAAACTGTGACTGTTCGAACTTCGGATTTTTCATGACTTCGACAATGTAATTAAAGAAGTCTTCAAATTTTTCTTTTTTCGCCACAATTTGAATGGTCATACCGTTGCCATTAGACGATGCTGTTGCAGAACCACCAGCATCAATCGATTTATCGGCAATATCTTGTAAGCTATATTTATCCGAAGCACGGAGCAATAAATAAGAGGTGAAATCAATAATTTCACTTTTGTTCATTAAAGCTTGGGCTGTACCAAACTCAACATTAATGGTGGCATAGGTTTTATTGTCACGGGTCGTAACAGGATAAAGCGCGTATTTCATCCCATTTTTGAATTCACCACGTTGAATATTCCTCTCGTTCTTTTCCAAATATTGCTGAGAGCTTGCAACATATTGCGCCACTTCTTGTTGATACACACTCACATCTTTTAG
This sequence comes from Acinetobacter tibetensis, assembly GCF_023824315.1. Lineage (NCBI taxonomy): Bacteria > Pseudomonadati > Pseudomonadota > Gammaproteobacteria > Moraxellales > Moraxellaceae > Acinetobacter > Acinetobacter tibetensis. The sequence continues at coordinate 2,140,556 of NZ_CP098732.1, forward strand.
CGGCTCTGGTGCTTGAACCTGTTGGTCTAAAGTTTTACTTGGTGCTTTTGCCTGCTGCTGTTGCATGGCTTTTTTCTGATCTTCTGGAGTAGGCTCAATATCCCCAGAAATACGGTGCTCTTTGACTAAAAATTGTTTTAAGGTCTGATTCACCTCATTCAGACTCAAGTTTTGAATATTATTTAAATCCAAATAATATTGATCCCAACGTCCCTGACTCGCTACAAAATAATCCGCCAGACGTGAACCCAATGCCGCAGAGTTACTTTGAATACTGTCGGCCTGATTTTGAATGAGACTTTTCACGCGCTTTAATTCAGTTTCATTAAAAGCTTGGTTTTTTTCAACTCCTTGATCGAGCGCTTGATCGACTTGTTCGGCATTATGATTCGGTGCATACATTGCCCCCATAAAGACCAAATTAAAATCACGATCTAACCATGTGGTTGCCTGCACCATAGTACTGGTACCTGTTTCCACCATACTTTGATATAAATGCCCGCTCGGCTGCATGGTATACAACAGTGGAGACAAAGCTAAAGCGGGTTTGATCTGTTCATTTTTACCGTTTAAGTAAATATTGAACTTGGCTAAATCACTGCCCTTCGCTACTTTAAATTCACGCTGTTTAATTTTACTTGCATCAAGCTGTGGCACTTGAACCTGAGCAGGAATCTGACGTGCAGGAATTGAACTAAACTGTTGATCAATTTGCTTAAGGACTTGCGCCTTATCAAATTTACCTGCAATCACCATGGCAGCATTATTGGGTGCATACCACGTGCGATAGAACTGGTTCAGTTCATTCATTTTGATGGACTGCAATTCTTTTAAATCGCCAATTGGTAAACGTCCTAAATACTGGTTTCCATAAGCCGATTTCCACATCTGATCCATCAACACTGCAAAAGGTTGATCCAGACGTACTTCTCGCTCACGTTTCACAATAGAGATTTCTGAAGGGACAAATTTCTCTTGCAGCACCAATTTATCCATACGCTCTGCTTCTAAATGCAAGATTTCATTCAAAGCGGTTTGTTCTGGGCGGACAACATTTATATAGCGGGTCGAATAATAGTCGGTACTGGCATTGGTCATTAAAGTGTATTGATCCAATCTGCGCTGGAATTCTTCACCTTTGACATTTTGCGTCCCTTTAAAGGCAAGGTGTTCTAACAAATGTGCTAGCCCCCCTTTACCTTGCGGGTCATTCAATGAGCCTGTCAGATATATGGTACTCATATAGACTTTATTTTCTTTATCGTTCGGTGCCAAAATCACCCGAAAACCGTTATCTAATTTATATTCTTCAATTTGATGATCTGATTTGACCAAAACTGGCTGTGCCCAAGCAGCCGAACTTAAACCAACAAAAAACAGAGAGAAAGTAAGTTTTTTCAACCGCATTAACATGTTAATTCCAATATATTCAGTCATATAAATATTTTATAGGCTGACTATCTTACGGAATCGAAAATGGTATTTATAGTGAAGTTTTGCAAAGCAACCCTCAGTTTTGAGTGTTGCTTTGTTCAAATATGATTAATCTAAGAACAACTCTGCCTGCATATAGAGTTTGCCATAACCTGAAATTTCAATGCGTTCCTGATCAACAATTTTGCAATACAATTCGCCACCTCGCGCAGAGGCTTGATATGCAATCAACTCTGTTTTGTTTAATCGTTCTGCCCACAATGGCGCTATGGCAGTGTGAATAGAACCTGTGACAGGGTCTTCATTGATGCCTATTGCAGGGGCAAAATAACGTGACACACAATCATACTCTGCATTTGAAGCAGTAATCGCAACATCTACACTTGAACCATGTGCGGTAATAGCGGTACGTAAAGAACCCAATTGCTTTAACAATTCTAAGTTGGGTTGCTCATCCAAAACATCTTGTACGTTTTCATACTCTACAATGTAAGCTTGTTGATTCAGATAAACATTTTTAAATGGCTTGCTAAGTGCCTGTGTTAAAAGTTCAGGATAATCTTCTACTTTTTCTGCACGGCGGATTGGAAAATTCATACAAATTTTGCCATCTTCCGCCTGACTCACAACAAAAACACCCAATTTTTTCACATGAAAATGAATGGTTTTGGCTGGAGTAAAATCTTTAAATAGTACAAAGCTACTGGCTAAAGTTGCATGCCCACAAAAATCAACTTCTGCTGTAGGTGTAAACCAACGAATTTCAAAATGCTCGGCATCAATCTTTTTTACAAATGCAGTTTCAGACAGGTTATTTTCCAAAGCAATATTTTGCATCAGTGCTTCATCTAACCATTGTTCAGTCACAATTACTGCCGCAGGATTCCCCTTAAATAATGCATTGCTAAAAGCATCGACTTGATACATTTTCATGATTTATCTCCATTGTTTCATTATGATTATGCCGTTACAGTCAAACAATAACAGATACAAATTTATTTGATTTATGGATACAGTTGTTGCATGACACAAAAAAAGAAAGCCAATATCCAAAATACTGACTTTCCTGTTTATGATGTAACAGCGAAATTAATTCTCGGTTAAATCAACATTTTCTTGTTTAAAAATAGTTTGATCGGTTTGCCCCAAGACTTGACTGGTGACCATTCCAGCAGTCATTGAACCATTCACATTCAATGCCGTACGTCCCATATCAATCAAAGGTTCAATCGAAATCAGTAGCGCCACTAAAGTCACGGGTAAGCCCAACATCGGCAACACAATTAAGGCAGCAAAAGTCGCACCACCACCCACACCTGCAACACCAACAGAACTCAAGGTCACGACACAGACTAAAGTTAGAATCCAGATTGGATCTAATGGGTTAATCCCAACGGTTGGTGCCACCATCACCGCCAACATGGCAGGATATAAACCCGCACAACCATTTTGACCAATAGTTGTCCCAAAAGAGGCTGAGAAACTGGCAATCGACTCAGGCACACCCAGACGGCGCGTTTGTGCCTCAATATTTAGTGGAATACTGGCTGCACTAGAACGACTGGTAAATGCAAAAGTTAGTACAGGCCAAACCTTTTTAAAGAATTGAACGGGATTGACACCTGTAAACAACAAAATGAGTGCATGCACAGCAAACATAATGCCCAGACCTATATAAGATGCGACAAGGAATCCACCCAAATTTAGAATGTCTGCCAATTTTGAATTCGCCACAATATTGGTCATTAAGGCAAATACACCATAAGGCGTAAGGGTCATAATTAAGCGGACTAATTTCATCACCCATGCTTGCATAATTTCAATCGCAGCAAGCAGTTTTTGCCCTTTCTCTGCATCTGACTTAATTAAGTTTAAGCCAGCCATACCAAGGAATACGGCAAAAATCACCACACTAATAATTGAAGTCGGGTGAGCGCCAGTGAGTTCAGCAAAAGGATTGGTCGGAATAAAAGATAGAAACAGATCTGGAACTTGTAAACCTGTCACTTGCCCCACATAGTCAGTCTGAATGGCATTCAGACGTTCAGTTTCTTGTGCCCCCTGAACCAAACCTGCCGCGGTGAGTCCAAAAGCACTGGTCACCACCACACCGACAAAAGCGGCAATCGCTGTTGTGACCAATAAGGTACCGATACTAATAAAACTGATTTTGCCAAGTGACCCTGCATCATGCAGCTTAATCACCGCACCTAAAATGGAAACGAAGACCAGAGGCATGACCACCATTTGCAGCAGTTTGACGTAGCCTTTACCGACCAAGTTAAACCATTGCACCGACTCTTGCAGCACCGTTGAACCTGTGCCATACACCACATGCAAGAGCAAACCGAACACCACCCCCAAGCAGAGACCAGCAAGCACCTTTTTGGCAAGGCTCCAATTGGTATGACGTGTCCGACTTAATAAGAACAGCAATGCCACAAAGAGGATGACATTGATGATTAAGGGCATATTCATGTTTTTTCCCTAAATAATGTAACCCCTATTATAAATCAAAATTCAATTCGACTTTTGGCTTTACCTGTACAGACTCACCAAGTGTTCAAATTTAGACTACTCCTGCAACAATCAGAGTTATGATATGTCCGAGAAAATAATCTTATTGAATCTAAATATGGCTGAGCTGTTAAATCCACACATTCAATCCGTCGAACTGGCAAAGGCGTATCGTTTACTCAATCATGGCCCAACCGTATTGGTGTCTGCACAACATGAGCAAGAAGCAAATGTCATGACTGCTGCTTGGGCATGTGCTCTAGAGTTGGTTCCAGCCAAAGTCTCTGTAGTACTGGATAAAAGCACCAAAACCCGAAAATTAATTGAAGGTTCAGGTTATTTTGCACTACAAGTTCCCACCTTAAAGCAAATTGAGTTGGTACAAGCCTTAGGTTCAATCAGCCAGTTTGATGATCCAGCTAAACTTGAGCATTGTCATACTCCACTCTTTCACTTTGACGGTTTTGACTTACCTGTGGTGGAAGGCTGTGCTGCTTGGCTCATTTGTGAGTTAATTCCTGAACCACACAATCAGCAAGCACATGATTTATTTATTGGTAAAGTCATTGCAGCCTATGCAGATGATCGCGTGTTCCGCGATGGACATTGGTATTACCATGAAACTGACCCATCTTGGAAAAGCGTACATCATGTTGCGGGTGGTCATTACTACACCATTGGGGATGCTGTTGATGCCAACAAAAGTGAAGGCTTTAATCTTCCCGAACCTTGAATGATGCTCGACTAAAGGTGAAACGTCAGCGATTGTTTTTCTAGATTTTTCACCTTATAGTTCAAGTATATTTTTTAAACAATTAGTCAAATTATATGAACAGGACGTTCTCAAATACCATCAAACTCAGCGCATTTCTTTGTTTGAGTATGTGCTTGGGCATCGGCATTTTGCGCTTTTCCTATACCGCTTTACTGCCTTCAACACGCGAAGCCTATGAATGGAGTCATAACTTTGCCAGTATTTTAGGCAGTGCCAACCTTTTGGGCTATTTAGTCGGTGCCTACTGGGCAATGAAAATCCCACAAAACCCCAAAATGCCCATCTATATCATTAGCGCTGCTGTTGTGGGTTCAATCAGTCTGTTTGCTTGCGCCTTTTCCAGTTTTTCAGAAATTTGGTATTTAATATGGCGCTTTATTTCAGGCATCAGTGGCGGCTTACTGATGATTCTGTCTCCAAGTGTGGTCGCACAATGTAGCGATTTACAGCATCGCTTTAAAATCAACTTTATTGGTTTTAGTGGTATCGGTTTAGGCGTTTTATGTGCCACGTTATTTATGCCTTATCTCGACCGAATTGCCATTTCAAGTGCGTGGCTAATCTTGTGTGCTTTCGCTTTTAGCATGAGTGCGTTGCTCTGGTTTCTGGTACGTCCATTTCAAGCTCAACTACAAACTATTCCAGCAACACAGGCCCAATCAGATCAAGTCGGTTTCATTTACTACAGCTTGTTGATTGCATATGCCTGTAGTGCGTTTGCCTATATTCCCCATTCTTTATTCTGGATTGACTACTTGAGCCATGTATTGGTTTTGAATTTGTTCTGGATGAATTTCAATTGGATTCTATATGGTCTGGGTAGTGCTTTAGGGGCGTATAGTGCATACGCCTTGGCGCGTAGACTTGGGAATTTTGCCGCACTGAAAGTGTTATATAGCATCTACATCTTTGCTGTTTTAATTGCAGTACTGAGTTTTTCGCCTATTTTTACCTTTATATCTTCATTCCTCACAGGTTTACTTAACCCTGCCGTGGTTTTCCTAACCTCCTATACCATTTTGCAATTGTACGGTCTGGCATATAAAAAATTGTGGAGTATGGCAACGCTCAGTTTTGCCACCATTCAACTGCTCGGTGGGATTAGTTTTAGCACTTTGCAGCATTTTGGTGTGTCTTATCATCAACAATTTAGCATTGCCTCTGCGGTACTATTGCTCGGCACTTTGCAACTGTTTTGGTTTACTCGCCCGCATGCAAAAACCAGCCAAAACAGTAAACAAATAACAGATTAGGTGGGCAGATATTTTATTCTAGACCTTCAAAATTGGTCGTATTGAGAAGAATTGGATATTCTCAAGAAATTGGATAATCATCAAAAATAGGGCAATGTTGTTTTTTTCAACATGCCCTAAAACCTGTTCTTGTCTTTCATGTAATCCGATCTGAACAATCATCTTGCTGACCTGACACACGAAGAATATGCCTTTATAAACCCTGCTTATGGCTTAAAAATGGATAAGGATTCACCGCCCCTTGCCCAGTAAAATAAATACCATAATGTAAATGTGGTGGTGTGTTTTTCGCATTGCCCGTATTTCCCACATAACCCAGTACTGAGCCTTGCTCCACCCAATCACCCTCTTCTAAATGTGGAACATAAGACTCTAAATGCGCATAATAATGTCGACTTAAATCCGGACCAATCACCCACACAACTTTGCCACCTAAGCTATCTAAACCCACCTTAGCAACGATTCCTTGCGTTGTACTCAGTACTTCAGTGCCTCGTTTCGCAAAGATATCGATGCCTTCATGTTTACGATTCTGACCTCTTGCAGCACCCCATGTATCATTTATTTGCTTCGAGGTAATGTCTTTAACAGGCATAGGTAATTGTGTCGAGAGATTTTGACGAGCCAATTGAAACTGCAAGACAGGATATTTCCAACCTGTAGACTCACCTGAAACAGGCGGTTGACATGCCAGCAACATGCAACTAAGAGGTAATAATACAGCTATAATTTTAATGCTTCGGTATTGAGGTTTCATTCTAATAATGTGAGCTTTTTAAATTGACTCAATTCTAACGATGAGCCCTACAATTCCCAATAGTGTTTTGGTATCTTGCAAAATCCCCCACCACTTCAAAACAGAAAACAAAGCAATTTCTTCATTAGATGAAACTGCAACCTCAATTTATGCAATATAATTTTTAAGCAAAAAAAAGCCTACAAATGAGTCATGTAGGCTTTTAAAAATTTAAAACAAGTCAGGGAACTATCAGCTTTAAATCTTGTGCTAATACTGCCAAAACTGAGAACTATTTACAATACTTTGGTTAAAGATATATTTAAAATATTTGTTAAAAGATCCTTTTTTTTAAACAATTTTCATGTAGAGCCAATTTATATACATCCACTCCCACATCAACTGGTTAGACTATCTTTTTCCTTGCTCAGATATTTATTATATTCTTTCAAATACTGCTCAGCCAATTGAGTTTTTTGCTGTTCAGCTAAAATTTTTCCTGCTTGTTGAAAAAAGCCATGTTCCTCTTCTTTTAAATGATGGTGGACTTTTTCAGATAATTTTTTTGCAATTACCAACCAACTTGGATGGCTAAACTCAGTTTCGCTCAATTGCTCTAACAACTCATCCATCTCGTGATGTTCTGCTAATGCATGACGGGTGATATTAAGACCTGAATCGGTCATCATCAGTGGAATATAAAGATATCTATCTTCTGCGACTGAATGTGCAAATAATTCATTTTTTAATTCATTGAATAATTCATGTCTTTCTTCAGTGTCTCCCGAAGTCTGAATTAATTGTTCAGATAACATTCTTTGCTTGTCGTGACTTTGTCTTAATGCTTCAAAAATTGTTGTATTTGTCATTGGGGTTAATCCTCAAAACTCATTTTATGGATATGCACCTACTATGAACATTTCACAAAATATGCTCTGTTCACAAACTGTTTTATTTTTAAGCGTAATGCATTACCATTTTTTTCAAATTGTGTTTTTACTGCCATTCATTGTTAATGGAAAAGAATCCAATAATCCTAGCTGCAACCACAGCTCAATCTGCTAAATGTTAAGACTTTGTTGCAGACAAAAAATTTAAAAAGAATAAGCCACTCACCCTGTATTTAAAGCGATTGCATAAGAAGATTTCGCACCCTTCTCAAAGAAGAGCTGCATGATCAATCTCTAAAACTACAGCGTATAAAATGCTAGTTGTACAAACTAAATCAAAAAACTTCCCCATAACTTTAGAGCTACAGCCTTAGCTGAATAAAATAATCTTCACTACCCAATAGAATAGATATTATCCAATTTTAAAGCGCATAACATTCAGATTTTTTTAATAAAAAAATGACAATTGACTCAGTAATTTACTTTTTTCTGATTAGCTCACACATTTATCATCGCTACATATTCAGGTACGTAATGTCATCACCGAACACTTTCAAATCTTCATCATTTTTTTAAAAACCATCATTAAGTTTTCTAAAAAAGAAGCGATAAATAAAAACCACAGATATTTTTATTATCCTATATATTGAATAAATCTAGATCATTTTCCATCATCTGGCTAAAAATCTAAGAATTAAAAATAACAACTTTAAGCAAGGAGGCAATCAATGCATAACTTCAAAAGACCTATGCGCTTAGGTCTAATTTTTCACATCATATTGCTCACAGGCGTTACTACTGCCCTTCATGCGAATACTTCACCTGTTGGGCTGAATACCCCTAAAGAACTTATTTACCCCAATATAGATCCCAGTTTAAGTGAAAGTCTTTATCCAAATGAGGCAGCCACGGCCAAGCAAATTGCAGACATCATTGAACTGTCAATCCGAAAACAATATGCCGCAGATATCGCACTACGTGATGCACACCCTAAAGCGCATGGTTGCGTACGTGCAGAATTCAAAATAAATGAAACATTGCCTCAAAACCTGATTCAAGGTGCTTTTATTCCAGGCAAAACCTATCAAGCATGGATTCGTTTTTCCAATGGATCGAGTAATGCTAAACAAGCAGATATTAAAAAAGATGCACGTGGCATGGCAATCAAACTTTTAGCAGTGTCAGGGAAAAATCTTTCAGATGAGGCCACTTCCACACAAGATTTCATCATGATCAATCACCCTGTCTTTTTTGCCAATGATCCCGCTCGTTATCTGTCATTCATGCAAGATATCAATAGTGATAAATTTCTAAAAAAACTGCATATCCCTTTTGCATTAGGGGCTAAAGGGACTTGGATTGCCTTAAACACTAGAAATAAAATTTCAAATCCATTGCAAACTAGATACTGGTCTATGGTGCCCTATCAATTGGGATTAGGTACCAATCGTCAAGCGGTAAAATATTCTGCACGAGCGTGTTCGACCGTTGTCAGCCCTATTCCAGCTAAACCTCAGCAGAACTTCTTAAGAGATGCGCTCCGTACGAGTTTGCAAGAAATTGATGCATGCATGGAGTTTTTAGTCCAACCTCGAACATCCAGCTCAATGTCCGTTGAAGACTCTATGACTGAATGGAAAGAAGACCAAGCCCCTTTTTACAAGGTGGCAACGATTCGTATTCCTCAGCAAGTATTTGATACCCCAGAGCAAAATAAATTTTGTGAAAACCTCTCCTTTACGCCATGGCATGCTTTAGCCGAACACAAACCACTTGGCGCTATAAACCGAATGCGCAAAGTCATCTATGACCAGATTAGTCGCGTCCGACATGAAATGAATTCGACTGAAAGATTCGAACCCTGATAGTAATGAAAATAAATGAAGGAGCCCTATGCTTTAACTCAATGGTCAGTGAATATCTGTGTCTAAAGAAGATGTCCGTATGGGCACGGAACTTCTTCCACAACATATTCAGTTACCGCATCAGAAACTGTATTAAGGATGTATGCAACTAAGCATCCACCGCATGTTGATCAGTGCAACGCAATCACCTACCCAGCACACATTGCCATTGCAATGATGGAAGAAATCATCAACCCGGTCTTTGATGTGTATTGCACTGTGTTTTCCGCGATTACTGGCTGTATAGGTAGCAAGTGGTTTGACTTTTGCAGATGTCTGTCTCCCTATCCGTTCATATTTGAAAGGAGATAAATCTCACTCATTGAATACTCTTGAGAGCGATATTTCAGCATGCGATGAGTTTATTCAAGCTCAGACATAAACATCGTGCTGAATTAGATCCATACCTTAATCTACTGAAGAGCGCATGAAATCAGATATTCAATGAATACTTGCAGGGTTTAAAGCAAAGAGAGTTACACATCATATGTAAAGAATAAAATTGAGGAGCACAAGCCGAAATCTGATATAGTAGCCCCAATATCGTGGGCTTTTTCTTTACCCTTCCCGACCTACTCCCACTTATACGGGTAACCAAACGGGTAATTCAAACAAGTCCACACAAATTTTTTAAATTTTCTAGTAGGTTAAAGTGAAAATAGTCATTCTTAACAAGCCTTATGATGTGCTCTCGCAGTTTCGTAAAGACGAAGCACACATGACGATGTCCGATTTTATAGACGATTCGACTTTGCGTTTAGCTGGTCGTCTTGATATGGACTCTGAAGGCTTAGTTTTTTTAACTGACCACGGTGGTTTAAATCAATACATTACCAACCCTGCAAACAAAAAGTACAAAACTTATTTAGTACAGCTTGATGGCGATGTAACCGAAGAAGCATTAGAGCAACTTCGCAAAGGTGTTGAATTAAAAGATGGCATGACCTTACCTGCCAAAGCATCTAAGGTTGAACAACCTGAGTGGTTATGGGATCGTGATCCTCCTGTACGTTTCCGTGCATCTGTTCCTACATCTTGGGCCGAAATTTCAATTTGCGAAGGTCGTAACCGTCAAGTCCGTCGTATGACTGCTGCTGTAGGTTTTCCAACTTTACGTTTAATTCGTACTAAAATTGGTGCAATTGATTTGGTTCAAATGGGTTTACAACCAGGTGAAACTAAAGAAATTGAGCCACTTTTATACCCTGACTTTCAAAATATTCCTGCTGAAGAACCTTACCGTTCACGCTCTTATGTGAAAAAACCGGGCGGTACTGGTGGTAAACCTATGGTTCGTAAGAACAAAGATGGTTCAGTGAAAAAGACTTCAGGTACTAAACGTATCTGGCAAATGGATGAAAGTGAGAAACCAAAGCGTAAAACCAATGGTACAACACGCCCAAATACCAAAGCACCACGTGGTCGTGGACGTAGCGGTCGTTAAAAATTGATTGTTTTAAAGCCCACATCAGTGGGCTTTATTTAATAAATTAGTCTCGCTTATAAACGAGACATACTTCTTCACGATCTAATTCTTCTAATTCAGTTTGCATATATATTTCATAGTTATATTTTTCATATACTGCATATAAATTCTCAAAATTAATCGCAATTTCAGCAAGCATAGTTTGTTGCGTATTATTAATATCTAAATCAAGTTCATATAGATTTAATTTGACTTCCACAGTTTCTTTTTCAGCAATTTGATCTACATAAAATATGGCTTTTTTCATATTGTTTCGAATATAAAGTGCATTAGCTACTCCACCTAAATTTGTCAGATTAAACTTCACTTCAACTAGGAAATCACTGCCATCAGAATGAGAAAAATATGTGAATCCACTATCTCTAATCACAAATATTGGCTTAACCGCTTTGTTGAGGGCATCAAACTGCTGCTTTTGAATAGTGGCTAATTCTTTTTGCTGCTTTACGCTTTCCTGCATCTCATTAATTTGGAGCTGAAGCGCACGCTCTTGTTGTTCTAAGGCTTTCGTATTTTGATCTAACTGCTTACCTTGCTGTATATAACCTAAAATCAACCAAAAGAAAGCAATGGGTGCAAATATTCCTGCAAGAAAATCACCCAATTCATTTAATGATGTAGGCAAAGTATAGCCGTTGCTTCGGCTAAATAGATAAATTCCCAATAACCAAATAAAGCTAACCAAAACTCCGAAGATCAAACTTTTCTTATTCATTTTTCTTAAATCTCACAAAATATTCTGATACACGACAATGTCGTCTACTGCTGTTCGAGGCAGGAAGCATACAATATTTATTGTTTCAGCGAAGTTTCGATCAAAAATGTCATTTGACGAGTTCAGTAGATGACGATGGTTTTGGCTACTTTTGCCTAAACAAAAGTAGCTCGTACCGAAGGTTAAGCACAAAATGTAATATCTAATGATTAGCTACAATCTGCTAAATAATAAAGCAAAGGTTAAATTTCTAAGGTTTAAAATATAAACAAAAAAAAGCCGATGCATTTGCATCGGCTTTTTTCACATCATCGGCTAAAAACCGATTTTGCTAAACTTAAACAGTTTCAAGCGCAGCATTCAACGTTGCACTTGGACGCATTACAGCAGTTACTTTCGCTGTATCTACAGCATAGTAACCACCGATGTCCGCAGCTTTACCTTGAACAGCAGAAAGCTCCGCAATGATTTTGTCTTCATTTTCAGCAAGTACTTTTGCCAGTGGCGCAAACTTCGCTTTCAACTCAGCATCTTCATCCTGAGCAGCCAAAGCTTCAGCCCAGAACTTCGCTAAATAGAAATGGCTACCACGGTTGTCCAACTCACCTGTACGGCGTGATGGAGACTTATCATTGTCCAATAACTGACCAGTTGCTTGATCTAAAGTCTTCGCAAGAAGTTTAGCCTGAGCGTTATTTTCTTTAATGCCCAACTCTTCAAGCGAGACTGCAAGCGCCAAGAACTCACCTAAAGAATCCCAACGTAAGTGGTTTTCTTCTACGAGTTGTTGTACGTGTTTAGGCGCTGAACCACCCGCACCAGTTTCGTACATACCACCGCCCGCCATTAACGGAACGATAGACAACATTTTCGCTGAAGTACCCAATTCCATAATTGGAAACAAGTCAGTCAAGTAGTCACGTAAGATATTACCTGTTACAGAAATCGTATCTAGGCCACGCGCTACACGTTCAAGTGTATAACGCATTGCACGTACTTGAGACATGATCTGAATGTCTAAACCAGCAGTGTCATAATCTTTCAAGTACTTTTGTACTTTCTTGATGAGTTCATTTTCATGTGGACGGTACGGGTCAAGCCAGAAAATTGCAGGCATGCCTGAGTTACGTGCACGATTTACTGCAAGTTTTACCCAGTCACGAATCGGTGCGTCTTTCACCTGACACATACGCCAGATATCGCCTTCTTCCACGTTCTGTGACATCAACACTTCGCCAGTTTCTAGGTCAGTGATGTTTGCAACACCCGCTTCAGAAATTTCGAAAGTTTTGTCATGTGAACCGTATTCTTCAGCTTTTTGCGCCATTAAGCCTACGTTTGGCACAGTACCCATAGTTTTCGGGTCAAAGTTACCATTCCACTTACAGAAATTAATCATTTCTTGGTAGATACGCGCAAAAGTTGACTCAGGCATTACTGCTTTACAGTCATAAGGTTTGCCGTCAGCGCCCCACATTTTACCGCCACCACGGATCATTGCAGGCATTGAAGCATCTACAATTACGTCGTTTGGAGAGTGGAAGTTTGTAATGCCTTTCGCAGAATCAACCATTGCAAGCGCAGGACGGTGTTCTTGACAAGCATGTAAGTCTTCGATGATTTCTTCACGTAAAGACGTCGGTAAAGTTGCGATCTTCTCGTAAAGACCAGCCATACCATTGTTTACGTTAATACCGAGCTCATCGAACAATTTGCCATGCTTTTCGAATGCATCTTTATAATAAATCTTAACGCAGTGACCAAATACGATTGGGTGCGATACTTTCATCATGGTTGCTTTAACATGCAATGAGAACAAAATACCTGCTTCACGACAGTCTTCGAGTTGTTTCTCGTAGAAGTCACACAGTGCTTTTTTGCTCATGAACATTGAGTCAATGATTTCGCCATCTAAAAGCGCAACTTTTGGCTTAAGTACAATGGTTTCACCAGACTTAGTGATCAATTCCATTTTCACGTTACGCGCGCGATCAAGCGTCATCGATTTTTCACCATGGTAGAAGTCGCCTTCTTCCATGTGCGAAACGTGAGTTTGTGACCATTGCTTCCACTCGCTCATAGAGTGCGGGTGTTTTTTAGCATAATTCTTTACTGCAGCAGGTGCACGGCGGTCAGAGTTACCTTCACGTAAGACAGGGTTTACAGCTGAACCTAAGCACTTACCATAACGTGCTTTAATCGCTTTCTCTTCTTCTGTTGTTGGGTTCTCAGGATAGTCAGGAATCGCATAGCCTTTTGATTGAAGCTCTTTGATACATGCTATTAACTGAGCAACAGATGCACTGATATTTGGAAGTTTGATGATGTTTGTGTCAGGATCTTGTGTAAGACGACCTAGTTCTGCAAGATTGTCTGGCACTTTTTGCTCTTCTTTTAGGCATTCAGAGAATTCTGCAAGAACACGTGCGGCAACAGAGATATCCGTTTTAACGATCTCTACACCAGCAGATTTAGTAAAGGTCTCAATGATCGGCAGTAGCGAATAAGTCGCCAACAATGGCGCCTCATCAGTCAGTGTGTAAATGATGTTTGACTTTCCACCAGCCATATATAGCCCCTTGTGTTAAATTGAGTATTGAGAACTAGACTTTTGACCCAGTCCTACGAACCGATTGCTTGATTAAACCCTGAGAGTATCGGCCTTCAACGCTTATCAGTCAACGATATATCTTGTGATAACGACATTTCGTCAGAAAATACCCAACAGTTTATGTGGTTTTTTTAAACGTTTTTTAAAGTCAATCATTTACATATAGAACAAAATATCCCCTGCACTATTTATTTTTATCGTTATTCTTTCAAATCGCTAATGTTCATATGTAATCCAATATATGGCGATGCGATAACCAATTCATCTTAAATTACGATCTATTTCCTCCTGAGTCTTGAATATTTGTTGAACTTTCAAATTTCTCATTTTTATGAAAACCACTTGATCAGGCTCTATGATAATGCTAATTATGATTCAAATTTAATAAAAAATTAAGCAATAACGTATCAAAAAAGGATGAAACATGGACACTGTAAAAGGACATACATTATTTAACAATGATCAGGTGATGCAAGACATTGGTGCCCGCTTGGTCGACTATAAAGACTGTTATGCCAAAGTGCAGCTCTTGGTTGAAAAACGGCATACTCAAGGGCATGGTACTTGTCATGGCGGAATTATCTTCACTTTAGCAGATGGTGCTTTTGCCGTAGCTTGCAATACAGGTGATTACCCTGCCGTGGGACAGCACTGTAATATCAGCTACATTAAACCTGGACAGATAGGCGATGTACTCACTGCAACTGCGGAGTTACGCTCCCAAGCAGGTCGTTCCGAATTTTACGACATTCAGGTGGTGAACCAAAAGCAAGAAACAATTGCAGAGTTTAGAGGTGTATCACGGATGTTGGTTCCAACTAAAAGAGAACAACCATAACGCTGAGTTGGCTCTGCGTATCCATTGTTCATTAATGTTCTGTCGCTTCTGGTGAAGGTTACATAATGAAATGTTGATCTCTGATTGATTGTTTAAAATCAATCTTTTTTAAGCTTTAGGAACAATCAGATGGTTAAATATTTCTTGCCACTTGTTGGACTTGGCCTCTCTTCTTTCTGCTTTGCACAAAATCCCTTAAGTGTTCATGTACTCAATTTGGACAATGGTTTACCGTCCGCAAATGTAAAAGTTATGCTAGAAACGCAACAAAACAATCAATGGGTCGAGATCAATTCAGGTACAACCAATGAACAAGGTCGAATCACTGAGCTTTATCCCAAAGACACAGCTTTACAGAAAGGCATCTATAAAGTTACCTTCAAAACAGGTGACTGGTTCCGTCAAAAGAATCAACGTTCATTCTTTCTAGAGGTTCCAGTGGTATTTGTGATTGATGGCTCACTTGAGCATTACCATATTCCACTGCTGATTAGCCCTTATGGTTATTCTACTTACCGTGGGAATTGATGCTTCAAAACTGGTTTTGAATTCAATATAAAAAAACGATGCTGTAAAGCATCGTTTTTTTAACTCTATTTAAGCCCGACAGCTTAAGCTTTTAACCAAGCATCTGCCTTCGCCTGATCTTCCACTTTTAATTCCACAGTGGTTAAGCCAATTTCACCAGCTTGAACTTCAAATTGCATCAGCTCATCACGACGGAAGGCAAAGATAGTGAACGTCTCTTTACATTTTGCATATTGCGCCAAAAGCTTTTCACTGGCTTTTAAGCCATCAATCGCAAGGATCACGTCGTTAGCTGAAAGACCTGCTTGCGCAGCAGCACCATCACGGCGAATTTGCTGAATCAGCACACCTTCTGGCTTGTCTACAACTTTCATGCCGAACGGCAATGATTTGTCATTTTTTAAACTATAGCTTAAGCCAAATTCTGGGAATAATTGATCAAGCGGTAATTCATCGACTGTATTGATTAAATGGTTAATTTGTTCAATCCAATTGTCACCTGTCAACTCATTACACAGTTCAACAATCGTGCGTTCGTGTACCTGTATACCCTTTTGCGCATTTTCATACAATTTGCGCATTAAAGCATCTAAGCTTGAACCTCGTAAACGCAGACCTAAATCTAGACACAATGCGACTAAACAACCTTTATTGTAATAGCTGGTGCCTGCATTGTTCGAGTTTTCATCTTGGCGATAGAACTTGACCCACGCATCAAAACTGGATTCAGCTACGCTTTGCACGTTACGACCAGGGTTCTGTAAATAACGATCAATCTGGGTTTTGAGCAGTTTTAAATAAGATTCTTGTGATACCACGCCACTGCGTAGCAAAATCAAATCATCATAATATGAAGTAAAGCCTTCAAACACCCAAAGCAAGGTGGTGTAACTTTCTTTATTTAAATCGTAATTGACCAAATTTTCAGGACGAATAAACTTCACCAACCACGAATGGAAATATTCATGACTGCACAAGCCTAAAAAGCGCTGATAATCTTCCGACGGTTCTACAGGTTCATCAACTTTCGGCAAATCACTACGCGGTGTAATTAAACTGGTGCTGTTTGGATGTTCTAATCCACCATAGCTATTGCCTGTTGCCATGGTCATAAAGGTATAGTTGGCAAACGGTGCCGAACCAAACATTTTAATTTCAGTCGCACAGATTTTTTCGATGTCTTGCTGCATACGCTCGGCATTCATGGCATGTTGCCCTGAAACCACAAATTCATGCGCGATGCCTTCAGCATTGAAACTAAAACGAGTTTGCTCTGCCAACTCAAACGGTGCATCAATCAGTTCTGCATAGTTTTTGGCTTTTAAGGTATAACGACCTTTGACCAAACTTTTAGATACCAAGCCTGTTGCCAATTGGAAATGTTTTAATTCATCAGGCAAGAACAGTTCAACTTCAATTTCTTTTTCTTCCTGACCATCCAAACCTAAACAAGCACATGCAGGATTGACATATAAACGGTTCTGATCGACATAAGCACCACGTACGGACAAATCATAGGCATAGACATCATATTCAACCGTAATAAATTCATGATCCGTGTTGAACAAACGCCATTTATTCTTTTCAAATTTCTGAATTTTTAGAATGCGCCCCGATTCATCATACGCGCGCACAGATTCAATGTGTTTAGAAAACTCACGAATCAAGTAACTACCAGGAATCCATGTTGGGAGAGAAAGGACTTGAGTTGGGTTTGCCAAAAAACGCAGTGTGACATGTACAAGATGCTGACGATAATCGTCAAATTCGATTTGATAATGCAACATAATAGGCAGTTCAAAATAAAATAATTAATCTTAGCAGCTAGCTTAGCATTTTTTTCTAAACCGATGCAGAACTGTGTTATTTGTCTGCAACTCGGACTAGCTATCAAGTTAAAAAAGGCATAGCATTCCACTAGTTTTGTCAGTTTCTTGCTGATGGATTAGCTTGATAGGAATACCTTTGAAACGTTTCACTTACCTCCTCGCTTTATTTGCTTTGCTCTGCACTTCTTTTGCAAACGCAACACTCCTTAACTTAGTTCCCGAAAGTGTTCAAGCCGAATCATGGACGATTTTAGACACCCAATCTGGACAAGTGATTGCTGAACATAATAGCCATGCGCAGCGTGCACCTGCTTCATTAACAAAAATGATGGTCGGTTATATTGTGCTGAAAGAAATTCAAGCAGGACATTTGCGTAAAGATGAGGTACTCACAGCCACACCTGTAGTGAAAACAGTCATGTGGGATGAATCTCAAATGTACCTAAAGGAAGGCGAAAAAATTTCGGTAGATCAACTTCTGGCAGGCTTAGTTGTGATGTCGGCAAATGATGCGGCCGTGACACTTGCCGAGCGTATTTCAGGCAGTATCCCAAAGTTTGTCGAACGTATGAATCAGGAAGCAAAAGCGCTCGGTATGAAAGACACGCACTTTCAAAACCCAGCAGGCATTACCATGCCAGAGCACTATTCATCTGCAAATGATTTAGCGCAATTAGGACAAGCGATCAGTAAGCAAACGCCAGACTATTTTTATTATTCCAAGCAACAAAGTTTTAGCTATAACCAACGCTTCCACCACGCCACCAATTTAGTCCTGAAAATGGACCCTACCGTTGATGGTTTAAAAACAGGCTATACCAAAGCAGCGGGTTATAACCTTGCCCTCACGGCAAATCGTCCAACCATGAACCCTGATGCACCAAATCGTCGTTTAGTCGTTGTGGTCATGGGAACCAAGAGTGCTGCAAAACGTGCAGAAGTTGCTTATGACTTGATGAATTTGGCTTACACCTACACACGCAACGAAGTTGCAATTAAGGACAAGCAACTGATTGCTGAGCTACCTGTGGTGAAATCCACACTGAAAATGTTTAAAGTTCAAACGCAAGCACCTGAACTGATTACAACGTCGTTGTATGATCAACCTTATGCGATTGACTTAAGCACCTACGATAAGGCCAATCAGCGTATTATGCTCAATACAGGTGATGGCAGCTTACATCCAATTAACCCTTTGGCAGAAACAAAAACACATTTAAATATTGAAATGAATGAGCATGCTTTGACTGCTCCGTTGGCGAAAGTCATGCAGTTGGCAACCGTACATGTTTATCAGAACAACCAACTGATTCGTACGATTGCAATTGAAGATGATGTTCAAATTGAAGAGGCCAATGTATTTGAGCGCTTCTTTATCTGGTTAAAAAATATCCTCCCATTTTTTGGTTCAGATGATTTTAAAGTGAAAATTTATCCACTCCATTAAAATTAAATGCTTTAGTTTGGTTTATGTAAGTTGTTGTAACTTGTAAAACAATTCCAACACACCGAATAAAAGAAGATGGCATGTTAAGCCATCTTCTTTTTTTAATAATAAAATAGGTCGGTCAAAATGAACGAACTACATAAAATTGTGATTGTCGGTGGTGGCGCTGGAGGGTTAGAGCTGGCTACTTTATTGGGAGAACATTTTGGTAAACAGGCTAAAGCCAAAATTATTTTGGTTGACCAAAACCTAACGCATATTTGGAAACCGTTATTACATGAGATTGCAGTCGGTACACTGAATGCCCACAGCGAAGAACTGAATTATTATGCTCATGCAGCGCAACATGATTACGAATTTGTCTTAGGTCGCTTTACTGAATTAGATCGAGCCAATAAAAGTCTTTTATTAGAACATCCACTTTCTGGTGCGAACGAAGATCAGCATCACTATTCCCTTCACTATGACACGCTTATTTTTGCTATTGGCTCTACATCGAACGACTTCAACACAGAAGGCGTACGTGAACATTGCCATTTTCTAGACAGTCGTGCACAAGCCGAGCAATTTCAGCAACAACTTTTGCACTTATATGTGGCCGCACAAACCCAGTCTTCGCCCACGGATTTGAATATTGCCATTATTGGCGCGGGTGCAACTGGAGTAGAATTGGCGGCAGAACTGGTACAGAGCACACAAAGCTTTCATCAATATGGGCTCAATAAAATCGATCCTAAACGAGTAAAAATCTCACTCATTGAAGCTGCTGACCGAATTTTACCCGCACTGTCAGAGAAAATATCGCAACATACTTTACGTGAACTTCATCATGCCAATATTCAAGTTTTGACCCATAAGCGGGTCAGCAAAATTGATAAAAAACACATTTATTTCGCTCATGGTGCCAGTATTCCCGCAGATCTAAAAGTTTGGTGTGCAGGGATTCAAGCCCCTAAAGTATTTCAACAATTGACGGAATTTGAAAAAGATCATTTAAATCGTTTAAAAGTCTACGCGACCCTACAAACCCAAACAGACCCGAATATTTTTGCTTTTGGTGATTGTGCACATTGTCAGCCCATTGCCGATGAACCTGTACTTGGACCCCGCGCACAAGTCGCGAGTCAACAAGCGCATTTCTTGGTGAGTGCAATGTCTGCACGAATTAAAAACAAAGCACAGCCGATGTTTAAATTTGCAGATAAGGGCTCCCTAGTGTCATTAAGTCATCATAAAGCTGTAGGAGAATTACTCGGGCAAGTGAATGTGCAAGGTTGGGTGGCGAAATCACTCTACATCTCGTTATATCGTATGCATCAAGCAACCTTACATGGATATACCCGCACAGCTTATTTTATGGCAAAAGATGCAATGAACAAAAAACTGGCACCTAATATTAAATTGCATTGAATTTTTTCAAACTGCCCTTATTAACTTTAAAATGTCGTAAAAAAGTACAAATTGCAGAATTTTTGATGAAATACAGTCAACAAATTCTGCTTTTCACTTTATGATGTACCCTTAAAAATTGAATGGATCAATAACATGACTGCTATTGCAAATAACCACGTGGTTTCTTTCCACTACACATTGACTAACGCAGAGGGTGAAACTCTCGACCAATCTCAAGGTGAACCACTTGCATATTTGCACGGTGCGGGCAACATTATCCCTGGTTTAGAAAAAGCGCTTGAAGGCAAAACAGTAGGCGAAAAATTTACTGTTAACGTTCCTGCTGCTGAAGGCTATGGCGAATACAACCCAGACCTAGTACAAGAAGTTCCAGCGCAAATGTTCCAAGGCGTTGACAACATTCAAGCGGGCATGCAATTCCAAGCGCAAACTGATGACGGCGTTCAAATCGTTACTGTTAAAGCAGTTGAAGGCGACAACGTAATCGTTGATGCAAACTTCCCACTTGCTGGTCAAGACTTAACTTTCGCAGTTGAAATCGTAGAAATCCGTGAAGCTTCTCAAGAAGAATTAGATCACGGTCACGTACACGGTGCGGGTGGTCATCACCACTAAGATCGACCGATCAAAAAAGGGCAAATTTAACTTTGCCCTTTTTTACACCTAGTGTTTTATTTTTATACATCTCATCCTACTGAATTTTAGCAAATCGTTTTAGAATCAAGTGAAGTAGTTTATTCAAGCACTAAGCTCATGCAATTGATTTGGTTCCGACAAGACTTACGTATACAAGACCACGCTGCACTTTGGTATGCCACACAAGCCGATTCCTGTTTGGCTGTGGTTATCTTATCTCCTGAACAATGGGCGATTCACCATGATGCACCTGTTAAAATAGATTTTTACTTACGTCAATTACATTCCTTAAAAGAACAACTCCATCAACTCAATATTCCTCTTATCATTCACCAAGTGCCTTTGTGGAAAGATATTCCTCAAGCACTACTGGATTTGAGTACTACATATGCAGTAGAAACAATTCATGCCAATATTGAGTTTGGTGTGAATGAGTTAAAGCGTGATAGTGAAGTTCAGAATTTACTTCAACAACATAAAAAATCATTAGAGCTTTATCAAGATCGTACGCTTTTCCCGATTGGCTCAATTCGAAATAAATCCCAACACCCCTATCAAGTCTTTGGTGCATTTAAAAAATATTGTTATGAACAATTCAGTTTGAGTCTGCCGCAATGTTACCCGACACCCATCGCTCAAGCACCTGTTAATCTCATGGTAGATAACAAGGTTCCTAAACTCGCTGAATTATGGAGCAATACACTTGATGCTGATTTTGAAACTCAATGGCCTGTCGGTGAAAACTATGCCTTACAACGCTTAGATGATTTCATTAAAAACAAAGTTAGCTACTATCATAATGAAAGGGACTTTCCTCATTCACAGGGTACTAGTCAAATATCGGCTTATTTAAACATTGGTATGCTTTCCATTCGCCAATGTATTCAAGCCCTATTCAGAGCGCAACAAGGACACTTCCTCCCTGAAAATTTAGGACAGCAAACTTGGTTAGATGAACTGCTTTGGCGTGAGTTTTATCAACACATCTTGTATGACTTTCCGCAGGTATCTAAGCACCTACCTTTCAAAGCAAGTACCCAATATATTCAATGGCGTGATGCACCTGAAGACTTAGCGGCATGGCAACAAGGACGGACTGGCATCCCGATTGTTGATGCAGGAATGCGACAACTGCTTGCCACGGGCTGGATGCACAATCGTGTCCGTATGATCACTGCAATGTTCTTATGTAAAAACTTACTGATTGACTGGCGGCTTGGCGAACAATGGTTTATGCAACATTTAATTGATGGTGACTTAGCTGCAAATAATGGCGGTTGGCAATGGTGCGCATCCACAGGTACAGATGCTGTACCCTATTTTCGGATCTTCAACCCAATTAGCCAATCACAAAAATTTGATGCCAATGGCGACTATATTCGCAAATGGCTACCCGAGTTAGCCCATCTCGATGCCAAGAGTATTCATGAACCATTTGCCAAAAATGCAAACTTAAAACTAAACTATCCCCACCCGATTGTAGATTTAAAATCCAGTCGTCAGCGGGCAATTGATGCCTTTAAAGGTATCTAATCCATTTAGCTGATAAAGTACACTAAAGTTTCTTTATCAGCATTTTCAAACTGTTGCTCATTGTAGGCAGAAGAATATGGAAGTGCTCTAATAATAAACAATTTATACGTGATTTTTCATGTTATACTTCACTTAATAATCTACCCAGCTAAATTCTTTTCGAATCGGGTCTTTCTATAACCAGATTCTTGCTGACTTAATTCCTAGATTAAATAACTTGATATCTCCTCGGACTAAAACGTTGTCCTGATCAAGTTTGCTTTACTTACATTGAGCAAATCTATCTCACAAGTATGATCTTGCCCAAAGATTTTGATTGGCGATATTTCGCCACTCCAAAAAGTCAGATCTTCACATGAAGAATGCTGTTTTGTTGACTTGCGCTATGCTTACATACAACAACATGAAGTGTGGTTAGCTTTGATGAATTTGAGTCAGTTATGAGCCATTCATCAGATCTTATTTGACTGAATCATAAGTCTAATATGCACTTAACTATGCATATACAACTTCGTCAATCGGTACATCTGTATATAAAGTATCTAGCGAACAAGGCAATAAAGGGTAGATGAATCTCTTTTTTTTCCTTCAATGAGGTGCTTATGCGTACATTTCTAGTGGTTTTACTCACATCATATTACTTGGTTGGCTGCCAAGGAGCTGTGACACCTCCTCCACCGTCTACACAACCACTTATTCAAGATACGCCAAGTGGCTGGGTTGGCTAAATTAAAAAGCCCCTTTGTTTTAAGGGGCTTATTTTTAAGTAGTGCTTGATAAAACATTCATAAAGAACCACTCAAGCGTGATCTTCAGATTTTTAAGCTGCTTGTTCATCACGCTTAAAGACCAACTCACCTTGCATTGAACTGACTGCATCAAAATAATAACCATCGGTATTGAAAGATTTTAAATCTTCTACGCAATTCAATTGATTCTGAATGATATAACGCGCCATTAAGCCACGTGCTTTCTTCGCATAAAAACTAATGACTTTGTATTTGCCATTTTTCTGATCTAAGAATACAGGCTTGATAATTTCAGCCTTCACTTTACTTTCTTTCACAGATTTATAGTATTCATCCGAAGCCAAATTCACCAACAAATCTGAATTTGCCTCTTCTAAATCTGCATTCACCAATTGCGTAATCTTGTCACCCCAAAACTCATATAAATTATGACCACGCGCATTGGCTAATTTGGTGCCCATTTCTAATCGATACGGCATCATCAAGTCCAAAGGACGCAATAAACCATAAAGACCAGACAACATACGTAAATGTGTTTGTGCAAATTCCAAGTCTTGCAAAGTTAAATCGTAAGCATCTAAACCCGTATAAACATCGCCTTTAAAAGCAAAAATGGCCTGACGAGCATTGGAAAAATTAAACTCAGGTTGCCAGTCACGGAACCGAGCTACATTTAATTGGGCAATTTTTTCACTGACACTCATTAAACTGGCGATTTCTGAAGCAGATAGTTTACGACTTACGTCTATAAGTTGTTGTGAATGCTCTAACAGTCTTGGTAAAGTGTATTGGTCAGTTGGAAGTGCAGATTCATAATCTAAAGTCTTAGCAGGAGAAATTAAGGCAAGCATATACAATTTGATTAAAAAATAATTAAACAAACTATAACAGTAGACTTATTTTTTTTCCAATCTGTGTTTTTACTGATCATAATCGGTAAAATAGCGGATTCTCCTGCTATTAATCCATTTATCTTATGTCCGAGCAAATTTTCATTCCCGGTCCAGTGGGTCAAATTGAAGTTTTCGTTGATTATCCACAAGGCGAAGTGAAAGGATTCGCGGTAATTTGCCACCCTCATCCATTGCAAGGCGGCACGCCACAACATAAAGTTCCAGCACTTTTGGCTCAAATTTTAGCTGAAAATGGCTGTGTGGTTTATCGTCCAAGCTTCCGTGGCTCAGGTCAGAGTGAAGGTGTTCATGATGAAGGGCATGGTGAAACTGACGATGTATTAAAAGTTATTCATCATGCGCGTTTACAGCATATTGGCTTGCCTTTTTATGCGGGCGGCTTTAGCTTTGGTGCACATGTCATGGCAAAATGCTACGATGCTTTACCAAGTGAACTCAGATCTATTCAAACTATTTTGTGTGGTTTGCCGACTGCGACTGTTGCAGGTGTTCGTCACTATCAAACGCCTGATCTTAAAGGTGATATTCTATTTATTCACGGTGAAGCCGATGATGTAACTTTACTCTCAGACATGATTGCTTGGGCAAAGCCACAGCGTCATTTGGTCACAGTTTTACCAGGTGCGAATCACTTCTTTACTGGGTATTTAAAACAGTTACGTATTGCAATTTCACGTTTCCTGCTGGTTTAATCTGCAAATATCAAGAAAGAAATCATGATCATTCAAGATGGTTTCTTTCTTGAACCTATACTCTCGCTGAATATTACTCGTTATATTTGATCTACTAGCTTAAAATCTTGAATCGGTCTAGCGGATGCTATTTCGTCTTTTCACAATTCATTCCTATCCTTATTGCAACACTTTTATTTGGCTAAGATACCAATTTATCTGCCTGAATTTCTTGATTAATGCATAATTAAACACTCTTGGATTATCGACATTCATGCAACATGGAGTATTGCTTTACAAGTTTATTTTCTGATATATTTTTGGCA
Organism: Acinetobacter tibetensis; assembly: GCF_023824315.1. Lineage (NCBI taxonomy): Bacteria > Pseudomonadati > Pseudomonadota > Gammaproteobacteria > Moraxellales > Moraxellaceae > Acinetobacter > Acinetobacter tibetensis. The sequence continues at coordinate 2,165,761 of NZ_CP098732.1, forward strand.
TTTTATGCACATCATTATTTAAATAATTAATTGTACAATCAATACTTTAGCTCGCCATAGCTTTCCACTTTTAAATTTCAAAACTGCGGTCAACAATTCTATGAAAACATTTTTTGGGGCAATTTTACTTGCTTTAGCCACTACATCAAGCTTTGCACAGGATATTACTGGTACGTGGCACTTTATTGATGACAAAACAGGTGAGCCTAAAGCTCTGGTAAAAATTGAAAAACAATCAAATAACACGTACGCAGGTACTGTTCTCAAACTGACCCCACGTCCTGGTTATACGCCAAAAGAATTTTGTACTCATTGCCCTGCACCGTATACCAACAAACCAATTATCGGCATGAAAGTCATTACAGGCTTAAAGACGAATGATCATATAAATTATAGTAATGGTAAAATTATTGACCCTGTTTCTGGAAAGATCTATAGCTTAAAAGGTAAGGTTAGTGCGAATAGTAAAAAGCTCTTTTTACGTGGCTATTTCGGTGTTTCTGCTGTAGGTCGTAGTCAGACTTGGTTACGTGTGGAATAAGATCTGTTTTGCATACTATCGCATTTGGTATTCTTTAAATCAAAGGTACCATAAATGATCTGAGTGCTAAGTCATACGTAATTTAGCACTTTAAAGTCATTTGAATACAACGTGCTGCTAAAATTTTTCGATCCAATTATAATCTTTATCCACATGCCCATCACTTAGCCGTAATTCAACATAAGGGCATTTAGCATGTTCTAACTTATCTGATAATATTGTTACGTCTACTACTTCTAATTCTCTTTTATAAAATGCATCTGTCTGTGGCTTAGTCAAGCCATAACGAAGTAGCCCGCAAGAAATTGGCTGTAAATCATCTCGTTTAAACATTTCAACTTGTAATGTATTTTCTATATCACCAACATGATATTCAGTTAACGATGCAACTGCAACATAATGTTCAGAACATAAAATTTGAGGGCTAAATACTTTTTTATTCAGAAAATTAATTTTTTTATTTTCAAATATAAAAATATTATAAGATTCATTTATCCATTCACATTTTTCAATTAATTTTTCTGGTGCTTCAAATTTTTCAAGAGATACGAAACTGCCAAATTTTCTATTTAAAGAAGATGAATCCAATTCAAACACTGAATTCAGTTCTTGCTCATACTGCTTAGGTTCATATGTACATCCATCATAGCCACCATTTGCCAAAAGAGTTTGCTGATATAAAATATGTTGATCTGCTTTACGAATAAGTTGAATAACCGTATGCAACGAATCAATATTCTTAGAGCGATAGATTACCGTTCCTTCCTGTTGAGTCGGATATCCTACAGCGATATTTCCTGAATTTAAATATCGTGTCCAAGAATATCCATTATCAATATAACGTGGAGGAAAATACAAAGCATGTTGGTTATTCTGTTTTAACTTACATTCAGCCTTTTTATTATTAGATTCTGGAACATCAATCGTTTTGTTAAAATCTAATTCAATCGTCTCATTGATTAAACTTGATAAATCCACAGTATCATTAGCTACTTTCTGCCCATTCAACCATCTGTATGAATTGTTTTGCTGTACCTGAGTTAAAGTTGGTATTACATATCCACTATTCTTAGGGCGAAATAAATAATGTTTTAGACCTTCTTCTTTAAAGCCTGTTTGATATTTAGACACGTAGGATTCATTTTGATAAAGTTTAAAACTTAAAAACACAATAAACCCAATTCCCAGAACTAAGCCTATTTTATCCCAGAAAGGAGATATTTTAGTTAATGCTAGCGCCAAGATTAAAAAGAATCCTGAATATAACCATATCACAGCACCTATATTAACTTTAGTAATTGCTGTAGAAAATCCAATACACATAAGAACACATGTAACAATACCATACATCCATGCTTTGGATTCAAATGTTTCCAGCATCTCACTTTCTTTAAAATAGCATCTCACTGCTAATAAAAAAGTTAAATTTGCCCATACAGGAAACACTTTAGGAATAGGGACAATCAAAAAATGATATAAAATTGATGTCACCATGACGCCAAAACCAACCATACCATCAACAGCAGGCACGCACCACGATAAAAAAAATAAAAATATCGCAATAAATATAGCTATTTTAGAAGACATTTTTTTATTTTTGTGGAAATAATGGTTTTAAATATTAACCATTCCTCCACTCAAATTCACTAAAACTTTGATCTTTTTTTAATGTATTTTCAACTGTTTGTGCTAATTGATTCAATAAGCTTTGTTCTGTAATCCGATCTAGCCAATCCTGATCCTCGGTTGGATATGAAGTAATTTCACAAACAAGATGCCCTTCTTGATCTGAACTTTGACAGGTAATGGATAAAGGTAAAGCATGATTATCGACACTTACAGCAACATGATCACCACTTTGTGGCAAGGTATGAAATCCATATTGATTCAGCTTACCTACCAACAAATCTGCCACATATTCTTGGGTAATATGACATTGGTTCCCTGATTCCACCATATGTTGATGCTGCTCGCAATTGGCAGTGAATTGTAATTTTCGCATAGCTCTACCTAAAGGCTTTTTTGTTTTATGGGTTTAGCATAAGCAATAAAAACAAAACAGCCAAGCTTTTGCTTGGCTGTTAAATCATAAATAACGGACTTGTTGAGTCAAAATGCTTATTCAGTGACCTGAATTGCTAAACCGGCTTGATTGCTAAGTTCAGTAAATGTCGGGAAACTGGTTGCAACTGTTTCTGTACCCAGAATTTTAATCTCACCTGAACTACGTAAGCCAGCCATACTAAAGCTCATCGCAATACGGTGGTCATGATGGGATTCAATCTCACCGCCAGTGAAAATTGCAGACCAATCTCCAGATTGACCTTTACCTTCAATGATGATGCCATCTTCTGTCGGTGTACAGTCAATGCCCATAGTTTTTAAACCATCTGCCATGACTTGAATACGATCAGACTCTTTAACACGTAATTCTGCTGCACCTGTAAGTACAGTTTGCCCTTCGGCACAAGCCGCAGCAATAAACAACGCTGGGAACTCGTCAATCGCTAGTGGTACTTGGTCTTCAGGCATATGAATACCTTTTAAAGTACGACTGCCACGAATACGAATATCTGCAATGGGTTCGCCACCTGCAATACGTTCATTTTCGACAGTAAGGTCAGCACCCATTTGTTTCAAAATTTCAATCACGCCTGTACGCGTTGGGTTAATGCCTACAGCTTCTAGTGTCACATCTGAACCTTCAGTAATTGCAGCACCGACCATAAAGAATGCAGCAGAAGAAATATCTGAAGGTACCTGAATGTCCGTACCGACCAACTTACCGCCACCTTGCAGTGAAATATGATTACCTTCCGTTTTTACTTCATAACCAAAAGCACGCAACATACGCTCAGTATGGTCACGTGTTGGCTCTGGCTCAGTCACAGAAGTTTCACCTACTGCCCACAAACCTGCCAATAGAATACCTGATTTCACCTGAGCAGAAGCCATTGGTAAGTCATAGTGAATGCCTTTTAATGGCTGGCTACCTGTAATCGAAACTGGCGGTGTACCACGTTCACCTGTCGTTTGAATTTGTGCACCCATTTCACGTAACGGTTTCGCAATACGTTCCATTGGACGTTTTGACAACGAAGCATCGCCCGTCATCACAGAGTCAAATTTTTGTGCAGACAGCATTCCCGACAAAAGACGCATCGAAGTACCAGAGTTGCCCATATACAATGCGCCCGCAGGTGCTTTTAGACCATGCATGCCAACGCCATGAATGGTCACTTCACCATTTTTAGGACCTTCAATACTCACGCCCATATCACGGAAGGCTTGTAACGTTGCTAAAGCATCTTCACCTTCAAGAAAACCTGTTACATGGGTCGTGCCTTCTGCAATCGCACCAAACATGATAGAGCGGTGAGACACAGACTTGTCTCCAGGCACGGTAAATTTACCTTGGAACGTCTTAGGGCCTGGCAAAATGGTAAATTGTTGTGTCACCTTATTTTTCTCCATCAGGGGTTTCTTGGCTAACATGTGATTGAAATGTTGTCGTGCAGCTTGAGCATTGCCAAGCAAGCCCATTAAGGCTGGCGAATCTTCATCTTCAATCAGGTTTCTGAGTACAGCAAGTTGTTGTTCAAATCCATCTACAGCATTTAAAATGGCTTTTTTATTGGCAAAGAAAATGTCATGCCACATTTGCGGATCACTGGCCGCAATACGTGAGAAATCACGAAAACCGCCCGCAGCATAACGGAAAATATCCAAATTATCTGCGCGATTGGCCAATTGTTCGACCAAGTTAAATGCCATCAAATGCGGTAAATGACTGGTATGCGCCAACACTTCATCGTGTTTTTCCACATCCATGCAAATGACTTCAGCTTTTGCCGCTTGCCAAAGGGTAATCAGTTTTTCAACCGCCCAAGGTGCACTGCTTGGAAGTGGTGTCAGAATGACTTTATGATGCGCAAATAAATCGACTTTACCTGCATGAACACCTGTATGTTCCGCACCCGCAATGGGATGGCCTGGTACAAAACCAGCAGGCAGCGTTTCACCATAAACGGCTTTGGCTGCATCAACAACATTCCCTTTGGTGCTGCCCACATCGGTAATGATGCAGTTTTCAGACAAATAAGGCTTGATGGTGGCTAAAACTTTTTCTGTCGCTCGTACAGGCAAGGCAAGTACCACCAAATCGGCACCTTGAACAGCATCAACTGGATTAGTAAAACCTTCTGCAATTAAGCCCAAAGCTTTTGCATCGTCCAAGGTCTTACTTGAACGTGTTGATGCGACAATTTGTTTCGCCAGTTTTTCAGCAACTATTACACGAGCCAGACTTGAACCAATCAGGCCAAGTCCAATAAATGCAACTTTTTCAAATAATGGCTGTGTCATCTTTTATGCTTTCGCCTCTAAACCCCACACTTTGGCAAGTGCATTTCAACGATATCTATATGCTTAAGTTTGTTTAACTTAAAGGTTTTTGTAAGCAGTCTCGACATTATTGATCTAATCAAAATTAAGCTTCAATCATGCGAGACAGCAAACCATCTTTTATAGCGAATTTTAGAGCACAGCAATTGGATAAGAACCCAATACACGCACTTCTTTGACTAAAGGACGAATTTCTTCAATTGCTGCTTTCACATTTTCTTGTTCAATATGACCTTCAAGATCAATAAAGAACACATAAGCCCATTTTTCTGGTAAAGCTGGACGCGTTTCAATACTGGTCAAACTAATTTGGTGTTTTGCAAAAGGTGCTAAGATTTCAAGTAATGCACCCGCGCGGTCATGTGCTGAAATCAACAAAGAGGTTTTGTCATTACCACTTTGTGGCACTTTTTCACGACCAATGACCAAGAAACGTGTGGTGTTTTCTGGATTATCTTCAATATTACTGTGCAGAATTTCTAGCTCATAAATACTTGCAGCAACATCCGATGCAATCGCAGCCGAATGCCATTCATTACGAATACGGCGCGCCGCTTCTGCATTTGAATTGAGCGCAACACGTTCTACACCAGGGTAATGTGCATCCAACCATTTACGGCATTGTGCCAAGGTTTGTTGATGCGCATAAATCTGTTTAATACTGTCTTTACGCGTATTTTCGGAAATTAAGAATTGATGATGAATACGCAATTCCACTTCACCAATCACATTTAATGTCGATGATTTAAAACAGTCTAAAGTATGGTTCACGACCCCTTCAGATGAGTTTTCGACTGGTACTAAACCGTAGTGTGCACTGCCCGCTTCAACTTCACGGAATACTTCATCAATCGTTGGTAAAGGACGAACCACCGCATCCTGACCAAAATGCTTAAGCACAGCCGAATGCGTAAAGGTACCGACTGGACCTAAAAACGCAATACTTTGTGGAGCTTCTAATGCTAAGCATGCTGACATAATTTCACGGAATAAACGTGCCATTGTTACATCGGACAAAGGACCTTCATTACGCTCCATGACATTACGCAGAACTTGTGCTTCACGTTCAGGACGGTAAAACATTGGATTCTCTTCAGATGCAAACTTTGCTTTTGCTACTGCTTCGGCCAAGCGCGCGCGACGATTAATCAGTTGTTGAATCTGTTGATCGACAGAATCAATATCTTCGCGAATCTTGGTCAAGTCCAGAGAAGTCGTAGTGTTTTGATCGTCGTTGATCATTGTTATTTCGCCCTTCGAAAACGTGAATGCCGACAGTATATCAAGACTTCAATTAAATGGTAGGCAATAAAATCTGGATTCATCCTGATTTCAACACTATAGCCAGTAATATTTGCCAAAATCCAACTAAAGTTTTGAATTATCGAGTAGATATAACGTCTGGCTTAGCAATCTTGGGAATAAGATGATTTGAATACATAGACTGAATGATTGAAACCCTCCATGAAATGTCCTGATAAATACAACTCAACCTTAAAAATTGCTGAATCACGTTATTTTTATTATTTTTTATTTAAAACATAGCACTAGAAAATTTCTTTAAGAATATGACATGATCAAGGCATATTACTTTAGATCACAATTTAACCACAATTTAATATGACGTATTTCACAATTTGTCTGTTATTTTAGATTTAAAAATGCTATTCGGAGAATAAAAATGCCAAAAAGAATTGCAGTTTTAGTCACGCATGACTTCGAAGACATGGAATATGTCGAACCCGTTGAAGCCTTTCGTGCTGCGAGCCATAGTGTAATTAATATTGAAAACAAAGCTGGCAATATTGTTTATGGGAAAAAACGTCGATATTCCGTCACTATTGATTTAAGCATTGATGATGTTACAGTCCATGAATTTGATGCCTTGCTTATTCCTGGTGGTTATTCACCAGATCACTTAAGAGCAGATGAGCGCTATGTCGATTTTGTCCGTCGCTTTGCGAATGCACAAAAACCGATTATGAGTATCTGTCATGGTCCACAATTACTGATTAATGCAGGCGTTGTAAAAGGTCGGCGTATGACCACCATGAAATCTGTTGTTGTCGATTTGCTTAATGCGGGCGCAGTGTTTTATGACGAAGCCGTGGTGAATGACAATAATTTGTATATTTCTTCGCGCTCTCCAGAAGATCTACCCGCATTTATTCGCGAAAGTTTGACTGTGCTCAAGCTTTAAGTCAAAAAAAGAGCCTTTCGGCTCTTTTTTATTATTAGCGTCCTATCATTCCACGCGCGACAATTTCTTTCATAATTTCGTTGGTTCCACCATAAATCCGCTGAATTCGAGCATCGACAAAGAAACGGGAAATTGGATATTCCGTCATATAACCATAGCCACCAAACAATTGTAGTAATTGATCTGCAACTTTCATTTGCATGTCGGTTGAAAAACTTTTTAGTGCTGCGGCTGTTTCTACATCAAGTTTACCTTGCATATAGAGCTCTACATTTTGATTATAAAAAGCTGTTGTCGCCAGCTCATCAATTTTTGCCTGTGCCAGTACAAACCGCGTGTTTTGAAATTGACCAATCTTTTGTCCAAAAGCCTGACGTTCTTGTACATATTGTGTGGTCACATCGAGTGCCCCACGAATCGCCCCTAAAGCTGTCGCGGCAATCGCTGTTCTTTCACGTGGCAACTCTTGCATCAGATAGTTAAATCCATGCCCTGCTTGGCCCAATAACTGATCCTTAGGCACTTGCACATTATCAAAAAATAATTCTGAAGTATCCTGAGAATGTAAACCGATCTTGTCTAAATTGGTTCCTTTCTTAAATCCATCTAAATGAGTATCTAATAAAAGTAAAGACACCCCTTTAGCTCGTGCTTGCGGATCGGTTTTCACTGCAAGGACCACGAGGTCAGCATGTTGTCCATTTGAAATAAAGGTTTTAGAACCATTTAGCACATAATGATTGTCTTGCAAAATTGCAGTGCTACGAATTGCCTGCAAATCTGATCCAGCGCCTGGCTCAGTCATCCCAATCGCACCCACGACTTCGCCGGCAACCATTTTCGGCAACCAATATTGTTTCTGTTGTTCTGTTCCAATATGCAAAACATAAGGCGCAGCAATTTCAGAATGACATGAAATCGCGGTAGAAAGTGCGCCATATCCTGCACGAGCAGACTCTTCCACCAACATTAAAGAATAATGGGTAGGCACACCATAGCCACCATATTGCTCAGGCACATCTACACATAAAAAACCATTTTCACCCAATTTATTCCATACCGAACGCGGCATAATGCCTTCGCGCTCCCATTGGTCATAATCTGGGGCAATATGCTCTTGCATAAAGCGCTTAAAATTATCTTTAAATAGTTCTAAATCTGCATCGTAGGCTAACATTATTCTTCCTGAGTTATTTTTAATCTTCATGAGACATGCTAGGCAATTTTACTGCATCTGTCATGTGCAGCTTTTGTCTTATTTATGGCTACTTTAGGTCAATGCAAAAACAAAAAAGGAAGCCGCAGCTTCCTTTTTTAAACAAATCGCATTAAGCGTGAGATGGATTACTTTCTTCTAGCATAAGCTTATCCACTTCCTCAGGATTCGCTAAAGCATAATCTAGTTTTTTCTTGTCGAGCTGACCGACCCATTTCGCAACCACGATAGTTGCCAACGAGTTACCCACCAAGTTAGTTAAAGCACGAGCTTCTGACATGAAACGGTCAATACCTAAAATCAGTGCTAAACCAGCAACTGGAATATGACCTACCGCAGACAACGTTGCTGCCATTACAATAAAGCCTGAACCCGTTACACCTGCAGCGCCTTTAGAAGAAATCAACAACACCAATAACAAAGTAATTTGATGTGAAATATCTAATTGAGTATTGGTCGCTTGAGCAATAAATACCGCAGCCATCGTCAAGTAAATTGAAGTACCGTCCAAGTTAAATGAATAACCTGTTGGAATCACGAGACCCACTACAGATTTTTCACAACCTGCAATTTCAAGTTTCTTCAACATACGTGGCAAAACAGATTCTGAAGATGATGTTCCTAAAACAATCAATAATTCTTCGCGAATCATACGAATCATTTTTAAGATACTGAAACCACAAAAACGGCTGATGGAACCCAGTACAATAAAAATGAACAATAAACAGGTAAGGTAGAAGCAGATAATTAACTGAGCCAATTGCGCTAAGCTGCCAATACCATATTTACCAATGGTAAATGCCATTGCACCAAAAGCACCAATAGGCGCAAGCTTCATAATCATATTTACAATATTGAAGAAGACATGCGAAATTTGGTCAATTAGCTTAAGAACTGGCTTACCAGAATCACCTAATTTATGTAGTGCGAATCCAAATAAAATAGCAAATAACAATACTTGAAGAATTTCACCTTCAGCAAAGGCACCTACCACAGTATGTGGGATGATATTCATTAAGAAATCGACAGTGCTTTGTGACTGACCTGATTCTACATATTTAGAAATACCCGATACATCTAAAGATGCAGGGTCAATGTTCATGCCTACACCAGGTTTGGCAATGTTAATCACCAACAAACCAATCAATAAGGCAATTGTAGAAACGATTTCAAAATAAAGGAGAGCAATACCACCCGTTTTACCCACCGATTTCATGCTTTCCATGCCAGCAATACCGCTAACAACTGTACAGAAAATCACTGGGGCGATGATCATTTTAATCAATCGGATAAATGCATCACCTAAAGGTTTCAGCTGTTCGCCTAAACCTGGGACATATTGTTCAGCACCATTTACAATCTGGGTTCCACTTGGAGAGAAATGACCAACCAGAATACCTGCAATGATGGCAACAATCACTTGAAAATACAGTGATTTATAGATGGGTTTTTTAGCCATAGCGTTACTTCTAAACATATTTCTAGAACTAGAAACATCCAATATTTGTCTATTCCTAAGAATACACAGCCCTTAAAAATTCCTTTTATAATCACTACAAAAGGCTATAGGTATTAAGTTAGTCTTAATACCTTCTCATTAAACTAAATAATAATATCCGCGATTCCATCGCAGTTAGACTATTGAAAATGAGTATTTTCAATATGATAGAATAAACAACTAATAAGAAAAACTTAACAGTCATCCTTATTCGATGGAATTCTACCGAACTTTTGAACAGTAAATCTACATATATTTTTAAATTCGATTAAATTGTGTTCGTTTTTTATTAGACATTGGTCGTATACCTAACCCGTCATTTTTCTTTCTTTTACATCAAAATCTTTCTATTATCCATTTAAGCATTCTCCCTCGAAACACGAAATTACACAGTGATCTAAGCAAATGACAACCAAAAGAAATTTATACAAAGATTTTGAGCATCCATTTGCCCAATTTGTCCGTATTGTCGGTAAAGGCAAGAATGGTGCACGATCACTCACTTATGATGAAGCCTATCAAGCATTCAAAATGATTTTGAACGATGAAGTCTTGGATGTGCAATTGGGTGCTTTTTTAATGCTGTTGCGTGTTAAAGAAGAATCTGTAGATGAATTGGCTGGTTTTGTACAAGCAACACGTGACTCACTAAATTTTAAAGCCCTTGACGTAGATTTAGATTGGTCTTCGTATGCAGGGAAACGTAAACATTATCCTTGGTTCTTATTGGCAGCATTAACATTAGCTCATCACGGCTATAAAATTGTCATGCATGGTGCTGCGGGACATACCTTAAATCGTGTTTATACCGAACAAGTGCTTGAATATTTAGATTTCCCTATCTGCCAAAATCAAGATGAGGTTGAGCAGCAACTACAACAACGTAATTTTGCCTATTTACCCTTGGAGGTTATTTCACCCATCCTGAGTGAACTGATTGCATTACGCAATGTCATGGGATTACGCTCACCAATTCATACCCTAGCAAGACTGATTAATCCGTTTAACGCTAAAGCCACTTTACAAGCCATCTTTCATCCTGCCTATCGTAGCTCTCATCAACAGGCTGCCTTTAAACTCGGTTATCAAAACAGTGCTGTCATTAAAGGTGAAGGTGGTGAGTTCGAACGTAATCCTGATGCCAAAACCTTAATTTGTGGCATTAAAAATGGGGAACTCTATGAACACGAGCTTCCTAAACTGACAGACAACCGAAGTCCTGTCGAAGAAGAACTCGATTTGGCTATATTTAAATCTGTTTGGCAAGGTCAGCAACAGCATGAATATGGTGAAACTGCGGTCATAGAAACTATGGGCATTGCTTTGTATACCATGGAAGTATGCGAAAGTTACCCTGACGCGATGCTGAAAGCGAAACAACTTTGGTTAAATCGTTTTTAATTCTGCCATTCCAATGTAATGACAAAAATATGACAATTAACAAAAAGGACTCCAATTGAGAGTCCTTTTTCACATCTTGGCTATTTGCAAAACTGTTTTGACTTAAACAAAACGAATTGGCTTAAATTCAGGTTCATTCTTGTGATGATCATCATCGCACTCTTCACCTTCTTCTTTCGTACCACGATCAATATAACCACTGCGCTCTGTTTCTGGTAAATGCTTCATTTCCCACGTATACACGGCTTGCATACAAATTTCACGTTGCTCTTTGGTTAATGCAACACCATTTGGCCATTTACCAATTTCAATTGCAGTCTTTAAACGACCAACAATATCAGGATCGAGTACAGCCAGCATTTGTTCAATATTCATATTTAATCCTGTTGTTGCAATGAATCAAAATCACGATTCCAACCTAGTTTGGTACGACAAGCCATATAAAAGTCATACCCAGGCGGATGCAAGAGGTTTAATTTAAATGGATGTTTGCGGATATGCAAACTATCTCCCACATTGAGTGAAACACTATGTTGCCCGTCGGCACTGACCATTGGCAATACACGATTTTCACGAATGAGTATTTTAATTTCACTATGTCCGCCCACAACAATCGGACGTGATGACAAGGTATGTGGGTGCATTGGGACTAAGGAAATCGCATCCATACTTGGATGCACAATAGGTCCGCCACCCGATAATGCATAGGCGGTTGAACCCGTTGGTGTAGAAACAATCAGCCCATCACTGTGCTGACGGTACACATATTGCCCATCGATGTTTAATTCAAAGTCAATCATGTGTACAGATTTACCCGAATGCAGCACAACATCATTTAGGGCAATTGCATCATGAATCGTTTCACCCTTGGAGCGAACTTCCATTTCCAACAAAAAACGACGGTCTTGCTGAAACTCACCTTGTAAGACTCGATCTAACTTATAGATAACTTCAGTTGGTTTAATGTCGGTAAGAAAACCCAAACGTCCACGGTTTACCCCCATAACAGGCGTATTATATTTCACCAAAGAACGTGCAGCATGTAACAAGGAACCATCACCCCCAACCACAATAACCAAATCTACAACCTCACCTAATAAGGCTCGACTGACCGTTTGTGTATTTTTATAAGGGACAAGCTCGGCGGTTTCTGCATCAAAAACAGGATGTAAACCCAAGCTCATAAGATGATCGTGAATGAGGCTTAAAGTTTCAACAACAGAAGATTTGTCTGGTCGACCAATTAATCCAATATTCCGAAAAGACTTGTGTGAAAGTTGCACCTATGTGATCGCTCCGTTAGGATTCTGGCTTATCATATCATTAAACCCGAATGAAATAAAAAACCTTATAAATAGCCTGATTAGCTCAAACATTTATATGGCTTTTCGCATCTGTGACAGATTTATTATTGCAAATTGGGAAAAAGCTTCGCATGATTAGCAAAATTTATCAGGATCTTATCACCTTTTATGAAGTTTGAACGTGGCATAGGATTATTCGCACTTATTTTCTCCATATTGGTCATTGGTATTTTTCTAGCATTTAGTTTTTACCTGATTCGTCTAGATAATATTGTGAGAGAAAAGTTTGAAGGTAAGCGTTGGGATATTCCTGCGAAGGTTTTTGCTCGTCCGCTAGAAATTTACACCAATGCCCCTATTAGCCAAAAAGATTTCGATCAAGAATTGAAACTATTGGGCTATAAAAATGCGGATAGTTATGCCAAATCGGGCAATTATGTCAGCACTGGGGATACTTTATATGTGCACACCCGCGGCTTTGACTTCGGTGATAGCATTGAACCTGAACAAGTCTTAAAAGTCAGCTTTGCAAATGACCAGATTAGTGAAGTGAGTGCAACCAAACCATCTTCTACAGGGATTGCGCGTTTAGAGCCTTTATTAATTGGCGGTATTTATCCACAGCACAATGAAGATCGCGTCCTGATTAAATTATCCAATGTGCCAAAACCTTTAATTGAAGCCTTAATTGCGACTGAAGACCGTAACTTCTATAAGCATCATGGTATTTCTGTTCGAGGGACTGCACGTGCTTTGGTCAGTAATGTGACTGGAGGAAAACGCCAAGGTGGTTCGACGCTCACACAACAGTTGGTTAAAAACTTTTATTTAAGCCCAGAACGTACCTTAAAGCGTAAAGTCAACGAAGCCTTAATGGCGCTCTTGGTTGAACTACATTACAACAAAGATGAAATCCTTGAGGCATATTTAAATGAAGTGAATTTGGGACAAAATGGTAACTATTCTATTAATGGTTATGGTTTGGCATCACAGTTCTATTTCGGTTTACCCTTACGTGAACTCAATATCTCGCAACAAGCCTATTTGGTTGGTTTAGTCCAAGGTCCTTCTTTATTCAATCCTTGGCGTAACCCTGAAGGTGCTAAAAAGCGTCGGGATATCGTGTTAAATAATATGTTGGTGATGGGATATTTATCACAAGAACAATATGAACGTGAAATTGCTCGCCCATTAAATGTTTTAGCAAAACCAACGTTAGGACCTGCCCGCTTCCCAGATTTTCTAGATATTGTGCGTCGTCAATTACGGACTGAATATCAAGAGTCTGATTTAACCAACCAAGGTTTAAAAATCTTCACTACACTTGATCCGATTGCACAAACCAATATCCAAACTGCATTTAAGAATTCTGTTGCACGTTTAAGCAATAATAATCCAAAACGCTTAAAAGACTTACAAGGTGCAGTATTAGTTTCTCATCCTGAAAATGGTGAACTGGTTGCTGCGGTAGGTTCAACCCAAGATTTTACTGGTTTTAACCGCGCACTTGATGCAAAACGCCAAGTCGGTTCATTACTCAAACCTGTGATTTATCTCAATGCAATTGAGTCTGGACGTTACAACTGGGCCAGTCCAATTGAAGATAGCTACATTAGCATTCCAAGTGAAGGTAAATCATGGACACCTAAAAACTATAGTGGTGGTGAACATGGTGTAGTCCCAATGGTACAAGCCTTGTCCAATTCTTATAACTTATCTGCAGTTCGTCTTGGACAAGAATTTGGGATTGCGAGCTTTACTAATCATTTGAAAAAATTTGGTGTGACTTCTAACATTCCAACCTACCCTTCTATCTTTTTGGGTGCGGTAGATATGTCTCCGATGGAAGTCATGAGCATCTATGGAAACTTTGCTACAGGCGGTTTCAAATACCCGATTAAATCAATCCGCTCAGTGGTCGATTCTAATGGTCGTGTTTTAGAGCGTTATAGTTTAACTGTGCAACAAACCATAGATCCTGCGGCAGCCTATATTGTGAATTATGGCCTACAACAGGTGATGAATTCAGGTACAGGTCGTTCTGCTTACAGCAGCTTGCCAAGCTCATTAAAGCTTGCTGGTAAATCTGGCACCACCAATGATACCCGTGACTCATGGTTTGCAGGCTATTCAGGCAATTATCTCAGTGTGGTTTGGCTTGGTTTAGATGACAATAAAGTCACAGGACTGACTGGTTCTTCAGGTGCTTTACCTGTTTGGACCAATGTCATGAGTCAATTACGTCAAAAACCAGTCAATTTACGTCAAACCGACGATGTGCAATGGCAATGGATCGATAGTGGCTCAGGCAACTTATCGGCTCAGGGTTGTGAAGGTGCATTGTATATACCGTTATTAAGGAGTGCTGTACCACGTCGTGCTACAGCATGCGGCTTTCCTCATTACCAAGTGGAACCAGTTTACACACCTGATACGGAAATGAACCAGAACCAACCAGCACAACCCGATAGTATGGACAACTATATCCGCGAGAGTGAAAGTGACATGCAAAATGACTTGGATCAAAATTCAGGTCGTGTCATTTCGAGCGGAACTTATGCCAACTAAGGAATTTTAATTGCATATGCTGAGATCCATTCTCCTTTCTGCTGCTGTTGTGGCTTTAGTAGGCTGCCAAAGCCTACCAAAGCCAGAAAGTGCTAAACCTGCTGTTACCACCGAAAAGCCCAAAGCTGCTCAACCAAAATCTTCTGGTGTGGTCATTACACCGTATGATCAACCCGAGATTAAACGGCAAAAAGTGCAAGTCGTGGTGCCTGAACAAAAATCTCAGCAGAAATTTGAAGATGGACGCTCACTTCCAGCCTTTAAACAATTAATGCAACAAACACAGCAAGCTTATAAACAAGGGCGTTGGAATGATGCTGAAGCGGCTGCCTTACGTGCACAACGTCTAGCACCGCAGTCAGCGGAAACTTTCTTGTTTCTGGCTTTAGTTGCCAATCAAAAAAATCAGCCTGCCAACGCAGAAGCTTTAGCTCGTCGTGGTTTAAGCTATGCGCAAACCCAAGCCATGAAAAAGCAACTTTGGGGAGCCGTAGCCAAAGCGGGGCAAAAGCAAAATAACAGTAAAACCGTACAGCAAGCACAACAGGCATTAAAGACACTTTAATGCCTGCTTGTTCTACATTTTATGAATAAGTTACCAACGTTTTTTAAAGATATCGAATCCCTGCAATACCGTAAGCATGATGTGACTGTGCTTGTTGTAACAGTTCAGCATGCATCCCCCCTAAAGCAAACACGGGAATATCCACTTGCTGAGCATATTCTTGAAACTGTTGCCATCCTAATGGTTCTACATCAGGATGGGTCGCTGTTGCCAAAACTGGACTCAAAATGATGGCATCACAACCAATATTTTGTGCATGTTGCATGGCCACAACATCATGACATGCCGCAATAAAACGGAAACCGACAGGTAATTCTCCACGCTTAAATGCCATCAACTGATGTTGTTTAAGATGAATTGCAGCTACTTTTCTCTGCATTGGCAGCGTCAATTGTTGCCATGCGTGCAGATTGACAATTAAATGTTCGGCTTGTTGTTCAGATAATTGTTCTAAATCTTCCAAATCTGCTGCTGTATGTTCAACACGCCAATACAATAATTGCTGTGGTTTAAGTTGTTCCAAATCAGTCAAATGTTCAGAAATTTTAATTTGGTTTGGCCAGTATAATCGCTGCAAAATACTAAAATTGGCTTTCGGAAAATTTAAACTCAGCAATTCTGTACGGCTATACCATGTCCATGGCTGTTGGATTTCATTTAATAATGCTTCGGGCACCATGGCATGAAATAAATGCAAATTCACCACCACATCATCATATTCATGGCAAATCACATCAAATGCATGCCAGTCATTCAGTCCAACCCCAACTTCCTCAAAGACTTCACGGCGACAAGCGTCTAATGGCGTTTCATTCGCTTCGACTTTCCCTCCAGGAAATTCATGCTTATTTCCTTGATGTTGTTCAGCACTGCGCCATCCAACCAAGACTTTATTTTGATGCAGTAATAAGGCAATTGCGACATGAATATTCGGCTTGGACATAACAAGTTCCATCACAGTAAAGTAGCTTCAGTGTAAGTAAATTTAGTTTTTTTATAAATTGCTAAAATTCTCGTTGACAGATCTATTCGATAATGATTATCATTTAAATCACTCAAGAATACACCACGGAGCAAACAAAAATGAACGCACCTTTTAGCTTATTTACACGTCACACTGAATCTGCACATGCACTACCAATGCTACATTCCAACAACCTTTTTGCCCTTGGACGTGAAATTCGCATCATGCATGCAGGTGAAGAATATCGTCTACGTTTAACTCGGAATAATCGTCTTATTCTCACGAAATAAAAACAAAATAAATTGATAATAATAAACGTGGGAACTAGCAGTATGTCAGCGCGTACTGCTTTTTTATTTACAGGCTAAATAGAACAATATCTCAAATTTCAGGTGTTTCAAATTTTCTAAAATACAACTCTACTTTTAAACCGCCATAAGATGAGACCGAAAAATCTATGCTCGCATGATGCAGTTGCACAATTTTTTTACAGATCGAGAGTCCTAGCCCCGAACCTGTCGTTTTACTGCCCAAAGCCCGATAAAAACGCTCACCTAGACGCGAGATCGTATCGCTGTCCACGCCTTCACCTTCATTTTCAATACAGAGACACACCTGTTGTTGCTTGACCATGACTTGAATATAAACACATTTATGGGGTTGGCTATAACGTATGGCATTATCCAAAAGATTACGTAAGCAAACCGTCATTAACTCAGGATTTACCTCAATCCAACAGGGCTCCAAATTAGACACCACTTGGATCTGCTTCTGCTGCCTAAATATTTCCAAACTGTTCCAGACGTCCATCACCAGTTGGCTTAAATTAAGCGATGATAGCGGAAAATCTGCCGTTTCTGTCGGATCTAAACGCGCGAGAAGCAAGAGGTTTTCTAGGACTTGGGTACCACGACTGACATCTTGCTGAATTTGTTGTAATTCCTGCATAAATTGAGGCTGATCTTGATATTTTCGTTGGAGTACTTGTAAGCGTAACTGAATTGCAGAAAGCGGTGAACGTAATTCATGCGAAGCATCTGCGGTAAAGCGCTGCTCTGCTTGTAATGATTGATCTAAACGTTGTAATAACTGATTCAATTGCAAAATAATCGGCTGAAGCTCATCAATGATGGGGGCATTCTGCGTAATTGGCGTTAAGTCCTGCGCACTTTTATCCGCTATTTTTTTAGATAACATTTGCATGACTTTAAACTGACGTGCAATCGCGAAATGTGCAAACAACCATTGCAACAACCACAAGACCATTAACAAAACCGCATATACAGCAAAACTACTCAAGACATTTTCAAAACGAACTTGCATGGGTTGATAAATCACCACCTGCATCTGGGTATCCCGATCAAAGGATTGGTAGCTTCGCCACAGCGCATGTTGAAACCAAACGTAATCAAAATGCTCATGCTGCATATTTGAAAAATTCACCATAGATGCCAATTCAAATGAATCCGATTGAAGCACGACCGTTTGCTGATGGATCAACTGATATTGCAGATCAAATTCATCACTCAACTGTGCGATATGCGGTCCTTCATTTTGATTGGGCTGAACAAGAAGCAAAGCATCGGCAATTTCATCCATAATTTCGTCTTGCATACTCATGCTTTGATACATTGAGATACTCACCAACAAAGCAAAAGCGACTACACCTGCTGCGACTGAACTCAGCACAGAGGTCTTTACCAGTCTCTTTTGCAGCGAAATATGTTGGGCAGCCATTTAACCATCCTGATTCATTCGATAGCCTAGTCCTCGAACTGTTTTTATCAAACTAGAGCCAATTTTCTTACGTAATTGATAAATAAATACTTCTATGGCATTACTTTCAATTTCTTCGCCCCACGCATATAGCGACTCTTCGAGTTGTTCTCGGGTCACAATATGTTCAGGTTTTTGCATTAATTTATATAAAATCTGAAATTCTTTCGCGGTAAGATGAATCACCTGCCCATTTTGCTGAACAACCTTGGCTTGTGGATCAAGTTGTAAATTGGCAAAAGATAAATACTGACCTGTAGATGATTGCTGCAAACGTAATTGTGCACGGACTCGCGCTGATAATTCTTCCAAACTAAACGGTTTGACCAAATAGTCATTGGCCCCTAAATCTAAGCCTTCAACACGGTCATGAATGCTGTCTCTTGCCGTAATAAAAATGACTGGAATATCTTGCTGGCGTTTTCTGATGGTTTTAAGAATGTCATCTCCCGTGGCTTGCGGTAAACCTCGATCCAACAAAACACAGTCATATTGATGCTGTTGTATGGCATGAATAGCGTAGTCTCCACGGTCAACCCAATCCACACTATAACCATCCATTTCTAACCAAGTTTTAATACTCTCGGCTTGGGAATGATCATCTTCAGCTAATAATATACGCATCATGTACTCACATTAGGTACTCAATCTCAGCATGCCTTGATCTGGTTTAAAATGCAAAAGCCACATGTTTTGCATGTGGCTTCAGTTCAATGGATGTCTGATTAAAAAGTTAAAGTATCAACATCAATTTCAACACGTTTGGTTGGGAGATAATCAATATCCACTTCACCTGTTAGTGTAACTGGTGTTTTTGCCGATACGGGCTGACCACGCCATAATTCATCATCAATATCGACCGTAATACTGCCCGTCTGGTCTTGGAACTGATATTTCTCATCACCCAAAGCCTTGATAACATAGCCTTTCAGTTTTACGGGCGTGTCATCTTTTAATGTTAATGCCTGCTTGACGGTAATTTGTGTTGGAGCAATCGCCTGCTGATTCACTACTGCTGGATTGGCAAGCGCAAAACTACTCACTGTAACTACCAAAGCTGCACTTACTGCTATTTTAGAAATTACATTCATTACTTCACCCTCACATATTCATGTCTTGATTTGGTTAATGCAATTAAAACAAAATAACATGAGTTGAATCTTAAGATGGGCTCAATGCAGCATATTTCAACACAATGAGCAAAACCTAGACCGAACAATCAAGTACGGTGATTCATTTGAATCAAATGAATCACCAACAAGTCCTAATTCAATGGCACGACTCTTAACACTTCTTCTAAAGTGGTCATGCCCGCAATCACTTTACGTGCACCCGCAATACGTAAAGGTTCAATGCCTTCTTTTTTCGCCTGTTGACGCAACTCATTTAAATTTGCATTTGCACCAATCAATTGCTTGGTGGTTAAACTAAGCGGCATAAATTCGTAAATACCGACACGACCTTTATATCCTGTATGACGACATGCTTCACAACCGACAGCGCTATAAACTTTTTCGGGCATTTCCATAATGTAATCAAACGTTAAATGTTCCCATTCATTTTCATTGATATGACTTTCTTTTTTACAATGTGGACAAAGTTGACGTACCAAGCGCTGTGCTAACACACCAAGAATTGTTGCAGCAGTCAAAAACGGTTGCACACCTAAATCATGTAAACGGGTCAAGCTCGATGGCGCATCATTGGTATGTAGTGTTGAAAGCACCAAGTGACCCGTTAATGCCGCCTGAATTGCCATATTGGCTGTATCGTGGTCACGGATTTCCCCCACCATAATAATATCGGGGTCTTGACGCATGAGTGCGCGCACGCCATCAGCAAAACCCAGCTCAATGGCAGTGTTCACCTGCATTTGGTTAAAACTCGGTTCCAGCATTTCAATCGGATCTTCAATGGTACATACATTCACTTGATCCGTTGCTAACTTCTTCATGGAAGAATATAAAGTCGTGGTTTTGCCCGAACCTGTTGGTCCTGTCACCAAAATAATGCCATGACTATGTGAGGTTAAACTTTGCCAATCGCTTAACAAGCCGCCTTCAAAACCTAATTGCTCAAAACTACGCACCAAAACTTCAGGATCAAAAATACGCATCACCAACTTTTCACCAAACGCTGTAGGTAAAGTGGATAAACGTAATTCAGTTTCTTGTCCTTTAGGTGTACGGGTTTTTAAACGTCCATCTTGTGGTTTACGCTTTTCCGCGACATTCATTCGACCCAAAATCTTAATTCGAGAAATCACCGCCGTCAGGGTATTGGCAGGCATGTTGTAAATGGTATGTAACACTCCATCAATACGAAAACGGACTTTACCCGTATCTTTACGCGGTTCCATGTGAATATCACTGGCACTTTGTTCAAATGCAAACTGCAAAATCCAATCGACCAATTTCACAATATGCTGATCATTCGCATCTGGATTTTGCGTGTCGCCTAATTGTAATAAAGCTTCCACACCCTTATTTTCACGATCATGAGTACCAGACTTCTGCGAGTTCGATACCGCACGACTCACTTGATAATATTCAACCAAATAACGCTGTAACTGATCTGGACTGAGCAACACCCGTCGAATCTTTTTAGGCAATAAACTGCGCTCTAGATTACCAACCCATTCCGTTTTATACGGCTGATCCGTCGCAATTAAAATTTCATCCGCTTTCACTTCTACTGCAAGAATTCTGTTACGAACAGCAAACTCTTGCGACATTACATTGGTCAGCGCACCCACATCTGCTTTGAGTGGATCAATCACATATAAAGGGAGATTAGACTTATCTGCCAACCATTGCATTAAACGATTCAAGGATAAAGTCGCTTGAGGGTGAAGCTGATCTCTTAAATTAAAATTTGCAATCCATTGTAAAGGATGCCATTTAAGTTGCTCACGCTGACGGTGTGTAGTTTGTACTAATATTTTTTCACGCTCATCAATGCGGCCATCTTTAAATAATTGCTCTAAACACCAAGTCGTATCAATTTCAAAATTAAAATTCATTATTCTAAGCCTCAATTTCTAGCGACACTATAACAGACTTTATTTCTAGGATGTTTATCGACTTAAATCATTAAAACTACTGATTAATATATTGATATCTCCAGATTGATTTTTTTTAATCTCGGTGAGTTAGTTCATAATTTCTGTCTGAATTATGGTATAAAGAATAAAATATCCTCAGTTAGGGGAAAAGTATAAAAAATCCATTATTCACATAAATATAGATCAACAATAACAAGGTTTAAATTACTCATGTCTAATCTCCTCTTCAATCTGGCCTTAGAACAGGCATCCTTTCAAGAACTGTTAACAATGATGGCAGTTGCTTTGGGCTGCGGCTTAGTTATTGGATTAGAGCGAGAAAGAAGCAAACAACGTGAAAACCCAAACAGTTTTGCAGGTGTACGTTCTTTTGCCATCTGTGCCTTGATGGGCGCACTGTGTTTTTCCTTGGGCCCGATCATTGGTATTGTGGGTGCCATGATTATTGGGGCAATAACGGTATTTTCACTTCGCAACCAAATAGATGACCCAGGTGTAACAACTGAATTAGCCTTTGTGATGACTTATTTTATCGGGGCACTTTGTATATGGCATGCACCTTTCGCAGCAGGATTATCGGTCATACTCACCATCATTTTAATGCTAAAACACCCAATTCATGGCTTTGCTAGTCAATGGATAACAGAGCGCGAATTTCGAGATGGTCTATTCTTACTGGCTCTGATTTTGGTTGCATTGCCGCTAACGCCCAACACGCCACTTTGGGGTCCAGTATTAAACCCTCACATTATTCTTAAACTACTGGCTTTAATTCTTGCTGTTCAAGCACTTGCTCATATTGCAAAACGCTTACTCTCTGCCCAGAATGCACTCATTTTGTCTGCATTAGCCTCTGGTTTTGTATCAAGTACAGCCACTATTGCCAGCTTAGGTATGGAAGTGCGTGCAGGACGTGCGGAAGCAGTGCCCAATGCAGGTGCTGCATTACTATCTTGCGTAGCTACCCTTTTACAACTCCTCCTCATCGTCGCAGGGATTAATTTAAGTTGGTTCAAGCTCATTATTCTGCCGGCATTCGTAGCCATGAGTATTCTGATACTGTGGGGACTGTGGCTCATGCGTAAAACTAAACCCACTACTCCAACAGAACATCCGGATGGGCGCATGTTTAGCCTGAAAGAAGCTGCAATTATTGCAGCAACACTCACAATTATTCAGGCAGTCGTTTATGGGTTAAGTTTACTTTTAGGCGATGCAGGCTTAATTATAGGGACGCTTTTAGCATCTTTATTTGAAATCCATGCAGCAATGGCTGCAATTGTTGTACAAGGGGATCCCTCCAATCATACGCTTGTCTATGCCCTCATTTTAGGAATGGTAGCCCATGCAATCGCCAAATCTATTAATGCAAGCCTCACAGGAGGACGTAAATATGCCCTAGCCTTTGCACCTGCTCAAATTTTACATATGCTGGTTTTTATTTTGATTTTATGGTGGATGATTTCTTAAATAATTCTATGTATATTATTCACCCTATTCCATTAAAAGCAGGATTTAAACTCACATTTGGCAAAATCCTTTATTTTATAAAAATATTAATAATCAATATGTTACACATTAATTATTTTAAATGAGACTTAAATCGCATTTTAAATCGATTCATTTTTGTATTATGGTGTGATACAACCAATTATTAATTAAGAATCACTTAAAATAATAGCTGAACTTATTTCCTTATTTTCTGTTGTCAAAGGTTCGTGCAATGAACGACATTGGTTTTAAAAGCTTTCATGATGCAGGACAGGCTGTT
The DNA here is from genome assembly GCF_023824315.1 of Acinetobacter tibetensis. NCBI lineage: Bacteria > Pseudomonadati > Pseudomonadota > Gammaproteobacteria > Moraxellales > Moraxellaceae > Acinetobacter > Acinetobacter tibetensis. Next base: position 2,189,033 of record NZ_CP098732.1, read on the forward strand.
CTTAATTTTTTATATCAACGCTTTGGTTTTGGTCTTTGGATGATTACCCGTGTTGAAGGTGACGACTGGATTATCTTACAAACAGAAGATCATGCTTATGATATACATGCAGGGCAAGTCTTTAATTGGGCCGATTCATTTTGTTCTCAGATGGTCTTGAGCAATGGTCCTAAAATTGCCCCGCTATCCGATGATATCCCCGCTTATCACCAAGCACCCATTGCACAGCAACTCAAAATTAAAGCCTATATCGGTCAACCCCTAACCAAAGAAGATGGCAGCCTATTTGGAACTTTATGCGCGATTGATCCAGAACCAAAATCTGAGAGCCTTAAAGAAGAACAAAATTTAATTGAGTTACTGGGAGATTTACTCAGTCAAATCTTACAAACTGAACTGAGAGAAATTGAGCAGACGCGTAAAAATGAACGTTTACAAGCCGAAGCACTCCGTGATCCACTCACAGGTCTGTATAACCGTCGGGCTTGGGATCAGTTTATCCTTGCTGAAGAAGAACGCTGCCAACTCTATGGACATCCCGCCACAGTATTTATGTTAGATTTAAACGATCTCAAATTCATAAATGATATGCACGGACATGCGGCTGGTGATGAACTCATTCGTCAAACAGCGGTCGTTTTAACTGAAAGTTGCCGTAATACCGATATCATTGCACGTCTGGGTGGAGATGAATTTGCAATATTAACCGTAGAAAATGACTTAGAATCTTCCCAAGCTCACCAAAAACGAATCCTTCAAAACCTACAGGCAAAACAAATTAGTGCAGCAATTGGCTTCGCGCAACGTGACCCAAGTGATGGCATTCTTACTGCCTGCTTACAAGCCGACAAAAACATGTACCAAGATAAACTCAAGCGCAACTACGGCCTAAATGGACTCTAAGGTAATCACCTCTAAGCTTTGACCTTGAATGACAAAACTTACATCTAGCTGAGCAAATTTCATTTTATAAATTCGCTCACTATCTTCCTGATAAGCTGGTCTTGGGTCTAATGACAATACCTGATCTAATTCTTCAAATCGTGCTTGAGTTGTAAACTGCTGTGCCAACAATCGCTGCTTTTCTAATAGGGCTAACTCGGACCAATGTACGTTCATTCGTGTTGGTTCTTGTTGCGCATAACCACTTTGCGCCTCAAATACAGCATCAGAATAATGAATATAGGGTTTAATATCTAGAATGGGGGTTCCATCTAACAAATCACTCCCTGTGAGATAAACTCTGACAGACTTCCCCTCTTTTTTTACCGCTTGTAACTGTACAACAGATAATCCTATCGGTGCAGGTCGATACATGCTACGTGTCGCAAAAACCCCTATTTTCTTATTTCCCCCCAAACGTGGTGGACGAACTTGCGCACGGAACTGGTCTTTTTTATGCTGATTCTTATTGTCATGAAACTGCCAGACTAGCCATAGATGACTAAATTCTTCAATCCCTTCAAATGCAGCCAGATCATTATAAGGCGCTTGCATCTCTATATAAGACTGCACTTGAACCAAATTGGGCTGTCGTGGAATTCCAAATTTTTCCTGATACGGTGAGTGCATAATTCCAATAATGGGGAGCTGAATTTCAGACATAATCACTTTTTCTGATAAGTTCAATTAAATATATTCAGTTTATCGAGAATGATTTTAGATTAGAATAGCAAGCTGTTCTAATTTGATAATTTATTGAGACCTTTCATGGCTGCTTTTAACGTCGAAAAGATTACTCACGTACACCACTGGAATGACACGCTCTTCAGTTTTAAGACGACACGTGACACCGCATTACGTTTTAAAAATGGTCAATTTGTGATGATTGGTCTTGAAGTCAATGGTAAGCCACTTATGCGTGCTTACTCTATTGCAAGTGCAAATTATGAAGAAGAGCTTGAGTTTTTCTCAATTAAAGTACCCGATGGTCCTTTAACTTCTATTTTACAACAAGTCAAAGTTGGTGATGAACTTTTAGTTTCTAAAAAACCAACAGGTACATTGGTTCTTGATGACTTAAACCCAGGTAAGAATTTGTATCTTCTTTCTTCAGGTACAGGTCTTGCACCATTCTTGTCGACTATTCGTGACCCTGAAACGTACGAACGCTTTGAAAAAGTCATTGTTGTACACGGTACACGCTTCATTTCTGAATTGGCTTACCAAGACCTTATTCTGAATGAGTTACCAAACAACGAATTTTTCGAAGAACTTGGCATTAAAGACAAGTTAGTGTACTACCCAACTGTGACTCGCGAAGAATATCCAAACCAAGGACGTGTTACCACAGTCATTGAAACTGGCGAAATTTTTGAAAAGATTGGTTTACCACGTTTCAATCCAGAAACTGACCGTGCAATGCTTTGTGGTAGCCCAGCATTCCTTGATGATGTCGCTGCACTTTTAGATCAACATGGTCTTAAAGAATCACCACGTATGGGTGTTCTTGGTGATTATGTGATTGAACGCGCATTTGTTGAGAAATAATCCTCTTTTCAAGTTAAAACCGAGGAAATCCCTCGGTTTTTTTTATTTTTCAGTAAGTTAATTTTTACCTAAAATGTACAATTTTTAACCCAAAGCGCAAAATTTCGTCATAAACTCCAATAAATCGACTAAAAAGTGTTGTCGAGATCAACAAAAGTACCTATAATTCGAATCAAGAACAGACAGGTCTGTCTAGTTCTATATGTGACTTTGTTGAGCTGATGTAATTTATAATCAATCCAGAGGGTACTTTATAATAATTATAATAAACGATATAAGAAAGGAGATTCTAAGCTCCTCTAAAACATTAATATTTTAGACAGCTTCTGCTCGGGGCCGGCTAAAATATTAATATCAGGGAACTATCAGCGAGGCGTGAATACCATTTATGGTATTCACGCTTTTTTATTTAGATGCCTGCTCTAATTACTTCACTTATCCGTTAAATGGAAGTCTATTTAGACTTCCATAAGCTCAAGCTGAATCAGCTTATAGACTCGTTTCCAATACTCATCAATTTTAACTAAATTCTTGTCCATTTGAGCTTGTATGGTCATACCATCCAAAATACTTGCCAATAGGCTAGCAAGCTGAAAAGACTGGGTGATCCCTAATTTTTCCAGTGCAACCCGGATACGTTCAGTCAACCACTCTTTGTATTCCATTGCAGGTTGCATGGTTGAAGGATAAACCTTGGAAACCTCCTCAACTGCTTTTTGAAACATACATCCATTAAAATCGTCCATCTGAAACCAAGCGTGGTACCAGTAAAAAATGGTTTTAATATGGTCTAAATATTCTTCAGCCCGACACTGAGCAATTGCTGCATCTAAAGATTCTTGTAAGTTCATATTTCTACGGTGTAAGCACTCTTCAATTAGTTTCGCTTTAGAAGGAAAATATTTATAGAATGTCATTTTAGCGACACCCGATTCACTAATAATTCGATCAATCCCAATCGAGTTATAGCTATAAGAATTGAAAAGATGAAGCGCAGTACTAATAATGTCGTCTTTTTTGGACATGCTATTTACCTACCAAACTTATCTTTAAGCAGAAGTGGGTCAAAATGAAATAAAAAAAGGGCATCTTTTTTAAATAAAAAACATATGAGTTACATTATATCATTATTTAAATGTGATGACTGAGTTGATACGTAAAGTTTCGTATGTGTCTATTCTATAATAATAAATCAATAAAAGTGAAGCATGCTGTGTAAATCTTTATAGCATATTTAACTTTTTTTTAATATGATTAAATCATTCAAAATCTGACATCTCGAACATGAGTACACTTGCTTTTACACAATCAGAAAATGCGCGATTGGAAGCTTTAAATTTTATTCGGCATTCGGTGGAACCATCTCTATGGCATCGGCATATCGAGCAAGTGAACACACTCAAACAGTACAGTCTTCAACATCCATTATTTCAACAAAAAATTCTAGAACGCTTACATAACCAAGCGCTTTCACTTGAGCAGCTCAAGTTAATTCATATCAATTATTTCGCCGCAATTGTCAAAGTCTTTACCGATGCATTAAGTATGCTCATCTATCAAGCGTACCAACTAGAACAGCACCCAAACATTCATAGGCAGCAGCGTATTCATGCGAAGGCCTATGCACGTTACCTATTGTCGTTAAACCTGATTGATGAGTTAGGTTTTAACACCTATCAATTACCACTCAGTTCTCCAAGTAAATCGCATTTGGTTTATTTCATGGAATTACTTCAAGCTTTAGAGATTGATCCATTTAATGAACAAGAAGTATGTAATGAAGCGTACGAACTTGATCAGTTTATTCAATCACATTTAGACTCATACGAGCACTTGCTATTAATTTTAGCCTGTGCAGAATTACAAGTGATTAAATATAGCGAAGCATTACGTATCAATTTAGAGAAATATGATTCGCGCTTAACTGAAGGTTATTATGATTGCCACGGTATTGTTGATCATACAAATAGATTAGCCAATGATGATAATCATGAAGATGATATTTGGTCGCTTTTCACCCAAAGTTACCAAGGCATTCAAAGCAACGAATATCAGACTGTGGTACAGGAATATCTAGATCTTTGGGCAAAGTTTTGGAACAAAATGCATCTACTCAGTACATAATTTTATCTTGCCATGTTCACATCGACATATCTTTGGTCGATGGCTTTACGGCATAAGCGACTTTACTTAGAATAACCACAATTACAATAAACTTTCTAAAAAAATCAATGGTTTTTCCCAATCTAAAATTTGAAGATTTTTTACATCCACGCCCGAAACCGACTGGCATTGATGTGCAATGTAAATTACAACATTTTGCAATCATTACCTATGCCATTGACCCAGCATGCTTTAACGACATCATCCCGCCTCGATTTAAGCTTGATACCATCGAATATCAAGGTAAAGAGCAAGTACTCATGTCAGTTGTGCCATTTATCAATGTGGATTTTAGCTCTGCTGTTTTTCCTTTTCCCAATTTCAGCATGGGACAAACCGATTACCGCGTCTATGTTATAGATCAGCACACGCAAGAACGTTGCGTTTGGTTTTTAGGAACCACGTTAGATTCATGGACACTCATTGTCCCTCGCTATTTATGGCAACTTCCTTGGCAGTCCGCAGTATTCAATTTTGAATGTCATCAAGATGAGTACGGCTACTACAAGCAATATAAGATGCAAACCCAGTCGGCATGGGCAAATGCTGAATTACAACTCACACAATCCAAAGATGACCCTTGGAATTATACAGGCTTCCCAGATCTAGAAAGTCATTTGGTTTATCTGACTCATCCTCTCGCAGGTTTTTATCATCGTCGTGATGGTAAATTAGGGACTTATCGCGTTTGGCATGATCGTCTACAGTTAAAACCAGCTCAATTGCTTCATGCAAAATTTGACTTACTTGATCGACTGAATTGGGTTTCCTTTGAAGATCAACTGAATCCTTATAGTGTACTAATTGAACCGATCAATGAATTCACCATTTATCTGCCGCCACAAGTCATTCAGTGAAATAAAAAGAGAGCATAGCGCTCTCTTTACTCATTAACACTCTTCTAAGTTACTCACAGTTTTACTGCTATTACGCTCTGCCAATGCCTGTTTAATGACACGATAACCGCCTGTTAAACCGAGAATTGACATAATTAAAGCCACAATTAAATCAGGAATTAAGCTGCCTGTGCCAAACACACCAATTGCAGCAAAAATCACGGCAATATTACCAATCGCATCATTACGGCTACACAACCAAACCGATTGCATATTGGCATCGCCATCACGAAAAGCATATAAAATAAAAGCTGAAATCACGTTCGCAATTAAAGCTAAAACACCAATCATCCCCATCGTAATGGCTTCGGGAGGAATACCTTGAATATAGCTATACGCTGTTTTTGTGATAACGATTAGGCCAAAACTCGCCATCGTCAAACCTTTCAGTAACGCAACAGTGGCACGCCAATATAAACTTGCACCCAACACCGCTAGTGAAATGGCGTAATTGACTGCATCACCAAAAAAATCGAGTGAATCTGCCCAAAGTGCTGAAGAGTGCGCATACGCCCCACCGATCAGTTCAACAAAAAACATTGTCAGGTTAATAATCAGTGCAATCCATAAAGCTGTTCTAAATTTACTATTGGGTTTGACTGGTGCGGGTTCATGACTACAGCTACAAGCCATTTCCATACTCCTTGATCTATATTATGCTTATTTAAAACTATGGACTCGCTCTAAGGTCAAGCCATGCAGCATTATTTAATCCACCAACTCGCAAAAAAAACGCAATTACCTGTTGATACAGTACGCTTTTATGAAAAAAAGCATTTGATTATTCCTAGCTACCGTGCCGAAAATAATTATAAATATTATGATGAAGCAACCTTAAAACGGCTGCAATTTATCAAACAGTGCCGCGGCTTGGACATGTCACTTGCCGAAATTCAACAATTGATTGATCTCATTAAACAACCACAACAAGGGTGCCAAGTTGTCGATCAAATGATCGAACAGCATATTTTACAAGTGGAAAAAAACATTGCCGAATTGATCTCATTTCAAAGCCAGTTACAGGAACTACGTCAATCCTGTTCCAGCAATACCACCATTGATCACTGTCAGATTTTGAAAAATCTAGGTTTATCAGAATAAAACCGACTAATTTACTGGGTTGAATCCTTTTTTTATATCCATACAATAAAGACATATTATTTGTATGCCTTTATTTTGTCATGAGCATTCACCACGTTACCGAACTTCTCTCTCCTGCTGGATCTTTAAAAAACATGCGTTACGCATTTGCTTATGGAGCCGATGCGGTCTATGCAGGACAACCACGTTATAGCTTACGTGTTCGTAATAATGAGTTTGATCATGACAACCTCGCCATCGGGATTCAAGAGGCACATGATTTAGGTAAAAAATTTTATGTTGTGGTGAATATTCAACCGCACAACAGCAAGCTCAAAAACTTCATTCGTGATTTAGCACCTGTGATTGCCATGCAGCCAGATGCACTGATTATGTCGGACCCTGGCTTAATTATGATGGTACGCGAGCAATTTCCAGACATGCCAGTACATCTTTCGGTACAAGCCAATGCTGTGAATTGGGCAACCGTGAAATTCTGGAAAAATATGGGGCTGACTCGCGTGATTTTGTCACGTGAATTGTCCCTAGAAGAAATCGAAGAAATTAAAAATCATGTTCCAGACATGGAAATTGAAGTATTTGTGCATGGCGCATTGTGCATGGCCTATTCTGGACGTTGCCTCCTTTCAGGCTATATGAATAAACGCGACGCCAATCAAGGCGCTTGTACCAATGCCTGCCGTTGGGATTACAAACTGCACCAAGCTCAAGAAAATGAAACAGGTGATGTGATTCCTGTGCATCAAGTCAATGAAACCCAGTGCTGTAATAGTGATGCAGATGAACAACATGCTATAGCGCAAAATCAATGCACAGAACCTGTTTTACTACAACGTAATGAAGAAGATATGTTTGCCGCAGAAGAAGATGAACACGGCACGTATTTTATGAACTCTAAAGACTTACGTGCAGTACAGCATGTCGAGCGTTTGACCCAAATGGGTATTCATTCCCTCAAAATTGAAGGTCGTACCAAATCTTATTTCTACTGCGCGCGTACCGCACAAATTTATCGTAAAGCCATTGATGATGCGTTGGCAGGCAAACCCTTCGATCCATCGCTGATGTTACAACTGGAAGGCTTGGCAAACCGTGGTTATACCGAAGGTTTTTTACGTCGCCATGTGCATAGCGAATACCAAAATTATGAAACAGGTTCTTCACGTTTTGATCATCAACAGTTCTGTGGTGAAGTGTTAGAACGTCACAGGGACTACATTAAAATTGATGTGAAGAACCGCTTTGTGGTGGGTGACTCATTGGAACTCATGACCCCTCAAGGCAATATTCAATTTGTACTGACCGAAATTTTGGATAAAAAAGGCAATTCTATTCCAGATGCCAAAGGCTCAGGTCATATTGTTGATATTCCTATTCCTGCCGATGTCGATATGCAATATGCCCTGCTGATTCGTAACCTGCCAAACTCAGAAATCGATATTTCGGCTTCTTCACTGGCTTACGTGGCAGGTTAAGTCATGGCTTTGAGAATTACGGATGCTTGTATCAATTGTGATATGTGCTTACCAGAATGTCCGAATGAGGCGATTTTTGAAGGACAAAAAGTTTATGAGATTGATGTAGCTCGCTGTACAGAATGTGTCGGTTTTTATGAATATCAAACCTGTATGGCAGTCTGCCCGATTGATTGCATTGAAGTTCATCCTGAACACATTGAAAGCAAAGCAGTATTAGAGGAGAAATTTAAAGCGCTCAATATTATTTAAAAATAAAACTGTTTTGACCAAGTTATTGGGGGAAAACAATAAACAATAAAAAAAGGAACATCGGTGTTAGCGTCCTCAGTTCCTATAAAAAGTAAAAAGTTTAATAGCAAGCCAACATAACTCAGTGTATGTTGGCTCTTTTTTATTATTGACCAGAACGGATCATGTAATCAAAAGCAGATAGAGACGCTTTTGCACCTTCACCCGTCGCAATAATAATTTGCTTGTATGGGACAGTAGTACAATCACCCGCAGCAAATACGCCTTTCGCATTGGTCTCATTGCGTTCGTTAATCACAATTTCACCACGTGGAGTGAGTTCAACTGCGCTTTCTTTTAGGAAGTCCGTATTTGGTAATAAACCAATTTGTACGAAAATCCCAGATAACTCAACAGTGTGCTCAACATCGGTTGCACGGTCTTTATATTTCAGGCCTGTCACTTGAGCACCATCACCAATCACTTCAGTAGATAATGCATTCATGATCACAGTGGCATTTGGCAAGCTATTTAACTTGTCTTGCAACACTTGGTCAGCACGCAGTTTAGTATCAAACTCAACCAAAGTCACGTGCTCAACAATACCTGCCAAGTCAATTGCCGCTTCTACACCAGAGTTACCGCCACCAATCACGGCCACACGTTTGCCTTTGAACAAAGGGCCATCACAGTGCGGGCAGTATGCAACACCACGGGTACGGTATTCTGCTTCGCCTGGTACATTCATTTCTCTCCAACGCGCACCAGTCGAAAGAATCACTGTTTTCGATTCCAGTTTGGCACCATTTTCAAGTTCAACTTCAACCAAACCATTCGCTGTTTGATCTGCACCAGTAATTTTATTCACACGTTGCAAATTCATGATGTCTACACCGTATTCACGAACATGTGCTTCCATATCCTGTGCGAATTTCGGACCAACCGTTTTCTGTACAGTAGTAAAGTTTTCAATATCCATGGTATCCATTACCTGACCACCAAAGCGTTCAGCCACAATACCTGTTTTAATCCCTTTACGTGCTGCATAAATTGCCGCTGTACCCCCCGCAGGTCCACCACCGATTACCAAGACATCAAAAGCATCTTTAGCATTTAACTTGGCTGCTTCTTTCTCAGCAGAGTTGGTATCCAGTTTGGCAATGATTTCTTCCAACGTCATACGACCTTGACCAATATGCTGGTCATCTTGGAACACCATTGGGACAGCCATAATTTTGCGTTGTTCAACTTCTTCTTGGAAGAATGCACCATCAATCATGGTTGCAGTTGAACCTGGATTATAGATGGCAATCAAGTTCAAAGCTTGCACGACATCTGGACAGTTGTGACAGCTTAAAGATACAAACACATCAAAGTTAGATTTAATATTTAAACCTTTAACCTGATTTAACACCTCTTCAGAAACTTTTGGTGCGTAACCTGATACTTGTAACAATGCCAAAATTAATGAGGTAAACTCATGCCCCATTGGCAAGCCCGCGAAGTGTACACGGGGTTGCTCCCCTGCTTTGGCAATTGCAAAGCTTGGACGACGTGAATGTTCACCATCAAAGCGTGCGATCACTTGGTCTGATAACAGTGCAATTTCAGTCACCAGTTCTTTAATTTTTTCAGATTTTTCTGAAGCATCTAAAGACGCGATAATTTCAATTGGGCTTTCAAGACGTTCTAAAAGTGTTTTTAATTGAGCAGAAGTATTTTGATCTAACATTGCTAACGACTCCAGTGGAGAGAATTAAGTTGATGAAGACATCATAGTGAAAAACATAAAATTGGTAAAACAGTTTGTATTTATAAATACAATCGCTTTATTAGATAATAAATAAAAATCTTAAATAACATGAATTACTTATCTGACATTTTTTAAATTTTGCTCAATTCTACGTGTTCTTGCAGCAAAGTACCGCGAAAATGAATAGAGAATTAAGCTCAAAATAACATTTACTATAAATGCTGAAATAATCACAACTTGTAAAATATTTCCCCACTTTTGAGCCTGTTCAATTTTTGGAGAAATAGATTTTGCTAAAGGCGTTATCGCCTTACCGTAGAGTTGCTGCTGCATCGACCATAATTGTGAAGCACTAAAACCATATTGTATAAAATCAGGATCGCTTTTCTCGGCATCGACCAAAGTCAACACATAAGGAATGGCCGCATTTTCATCGGTAGGCGAATGTAACAATGCAATTTGCGCCAGCACGTAGGCTTTAACGGGCGGTGCTAATTGGGTGTGATCTAAATATTGGGCCAATTCACTTTCATGCAAGCTGTTTTTATACTCAATTGCAGTTGCATAAGGATCTGCTGCTTCATCATTCCAATCATATTGAACATAGGTCAGAGTGGACCAAATACATATAAATGCGACTATCCAGCCTACAAATTTCAATATAAAAGACTGAAAACGAATCGCAAAGAAGCGAATTTTCTTAAGAAAATAAATAACAAAAAAAGCGCCAATAAAAGCACTGGTCATTTTTAAAAACAACCAACCAAACCAAGACAATAAATTAAAAAAGTAATTTGGTGCTTGCCCAAACTGTGTCAACTCAGCATCTGCCGAGACAGGAATATGCAGTTGTTTGACCTCTGGGCTGATGCCAAACCAACTGTAAAGCATTTCCTGTTGTAGAAAATAACTGATCAAAGCCACAAGTGCCAAACTGGTTGTGAATATACACCACCCCATCAGATGTGTTTTTCGACGCTTTAAAATCTGCACACCTTGCTGAATATTGGCGGTATTGACTGCATATTCATCTTCTAATTTGGACAAGTGACCTTCCTGTAAAATACTGAAATAAGAATTTAGCGTTGATTTGACTCTAATACCAACTGGCTCAAATTACTTTGTAAATTACGTAACCGCTGTGCCGCCTCTTCTCGCTTTTGCATCCCTTCTTTTTGTACTTGGAGTACATCATTCACCGTTTGGATTAAGGTATTTTGGACGTGCTCAAGGGTGTCGATATCAATCACAGAACGCTGATTGGCACGCGCTGTATCGACAGAATTTTGATGGAGTAAATCGGCATTACGGCGTAATAAATCATTGGTCGCATCATCAATGGTATTTGCCAACTGCACACTATTTTTTTGCTCTTGTAAGGAAATGGCCAAACTAATCTGGTTTTTCCAAGCGGGTAATGTAATGTTTTTGATGGCATAAAACTTATCCACCAACATTAAATTATTGGACTGGATAATCCGAATCATAGGCAAAGTCTGCATTGCAGATTGCTGTAGCACCTGCAAATCACTGACTCGTTTCTCCAGATTATTCGATAGATGATTCAGATCGTAAATTCTCTGGGTAATGGTCTGATCTTGTTCTTGTGTAGTGAGTTGAGCAATTTGCTGCTGAACTTCATGCTGCTTGATCTTGCCCGCAGCCACATAAATGCCTAACTGCTTATATTCATCTTGTACTGAGTCAAACATGTGTTCGAGTGTTTTAACTCGGTCTTTTAAGCCAGATTGTGACGCTTCAATTTCTTTAACCAAAGCATCAATTTGCTCCTTGGTGGTATTAAAGTGCTGATCAAAACTCTGCTTCGCACCTTTGAATTTACTTAAAATACTGCCCAAAAAGCCTGAACTTTTAGACTGATTCAGAATACTGCTGCTATTTAATTGCTGTGCCACTTGTACAACTTGATTCAACTTTTGTCCCGTAGCATCTAAATCTTTGTTTTGCACCAAATTCAGCAATTCATCTGTATACGTCGACGTTTGAGTCGCAATGTGCTTACCGTATTCAGCAACACTCTGATGACTCATATCTTCCAATTCTTTGGTTGCAGTCATCACCTCAGCCAAATCTGAAGGCTGCAAACCTAGCTCTTTTAAATTAAGTTGCTGAAACTGTTGTTCCGCGATTTCTGGTGTCATGGCAACAGTTAAATGATTTTGCTCAGAATTGGTCATAATTCACCTAATTTTATGAAGAGTTCCCCGAAGGTTTCTCTAATGATTTTCTTAAAGTTTTAATCAGTTTTTCACGGCTATTATCTAGCTTTAATAGCTCGGAAGTCGAGTCTGTCTGTTGACTTTGTTTGATATGATATTGCCAAGCTGGAATTAACACCTGTTGCGCTTCGGTAAAACGGTCAAGTAAACCTAAAGACAGTTGCTGAGAAAGCTGTATTTGCTGCATGGCAATATCATTACTGGTCTGCACAGTTTGCAAACTATGTATTTTCTTGGATAAGCGTTCAGAAAATTGATCTAAAGGATGCTGCATACGTAGCATTTTCGGATACTCATGTACAAACTCTTGTGCCGCAACCACATAATTTGCCATTCTTAACCGTAAGCCTAGTAATTGCTGAAATCTTGATTGTGACTTCTGTATTTCTAAGCGTAATTTTTGACTTAAATGCTGGCAACGATCCAACAGTGTATCAAGATTTTTATAGTAATCGATTTGTCCTGAACCATGCTCAATGTCTATGCCAAGCCACTTCTGCAAAGCATTAAATCTGCGTTTTTTTAGGTATTTATTCGATTGAGTTAAGGCTTGAATAAGCTCTTCAATACTTTGCCTGAACTGTTGTGTAAGCAATGGATCAATGCCCTGCAACAACACAGCCTGAGCTTGAACAATCTGTTCAGCGTAATTCACCAATAATGCCGGATTATCAAAAATCGGCACCAATTCATTCCGTTGAATAGCTAAAATGTCCTGTCGATTGACCTCTATTTCAGATAAAGGAATCAGTTCAGTAACTTGCATTGCAATTTAGATCATGACCAGTACATCTCTGTTTTAACATAGCCATTAAAATTATCAACTCTGTATTTTTTATATCAAGGTAAAGCAGCCAATTGTCAGGATCTAAAATAAACAATAAATAAATTACAATCAGTTAAAAAAGCCATTCCCCGAAAATAACAACAAGCTAAACTTATATATTTATCAAACTGGCTAACTTTTTATTCGCCAAGAGAATAATTCAACAACTCCACAATCTTTCTCCATAGTTTTAGTTTAATCTTACGCAACATTACATTTGGAAACATAAAGTTATGGATGCGTTACAGCCTTCTTGGAAGTTTAGTGCACTTACTTTCGCTCTTTTGGGTGTCTCAATTACAGGCTGGGCTGCCGATAACGCACAAGTCGCTACAGCAGAACCTGTACAAGTTCTAAAGACATTAAAGCTCCAAGCAGACTCCTCAGCAAATAAGAATAACGATATTAGTGCCATTGCCAAAACCATTATCAATCGTGAAGAAATGCTGAAATATGGCGATCAATCTGTCAGTGATGCTTTAAGACGTGCGGCGGGTTTTCAAATGCCATCGGCTGCTGGCCCGCGTGGCCCCGGTGGAGCATCAGGTATGCGCTTCCGTGGTGGCGGTGCGCCTATTTTCATGATCAATGGTGAACCTGTACAAGGCGGGCCTCGCGGGGGTATGTCCATGATTGATACCCTTACGCCAGACATGATTGAGCGTATTGAAATTACCAAGCAGCCGAGTGTCACTCAAGCTTCTGTTGCCGCCTCTGCCGTCATTAATATTATTTTAAAAGAACCCTTACAAAGTTCACGTCTTGGCGGAACAGCTCGAGTGAGCTATGGATTTAACCACTCTGGAGCTTCAGAAGAAGAGCGCAAGAATATCACTTTACAGATGGATGGGCGTGATAGCCCTTGGTTATATAGCTTATCTGCCAATCAAAATTGGGATGACAGCACTTCAATAACGGAAACTCAAACAGCAAACCAAACTCGTGTACAAAAAAATGTCGCTGAACGTAAAGGCTCGATGATCAGTCCACGTCTTGAGTATGAAATTGATGACGAAAAGAAAATCGTGGCAGAACTGTTTTACCGCAATTATGAACGGGATGGATCACGTTCAGACCAAGTTCAGCAGGACAAAAATGACAGTATGCGCCTAAATACGCGCTTCGAACGTCAGGTGAATAAGAACTCGGACAAAGTCCGTCTGTCTTATGAAAAACAAAATGAAACTGAACTTACCCGCTCTCCACTTTCGTCCCTGTATATAGATCAGCAGATTGAAGAACTGGGTTTGGCATATGATGGTGTCCGCCAATTTGATGAACATCGTCAAATTAAGTTTGGCTTAGATACACATTCAAGCCGCTTAGAAAGTAATACAGCCGATACATTAGATGAACAGCGTTATGCGCTGTATAGCGAAGGCAGTTGGCGTTTTACCGATCAACAAACTTTGACCGTTGGTTTACGTCAAGAATGGATACATCGTACAGGTTTAGTCGATTATGACGACCAAAACCTTAGCCCAGTCGTTGCACATCGTTATGATTTTGATGATCATTGGTCACTTCAAACCAATATCAGCCAAGCATTTCGTAGCCCGAAAGCTGCCGATTTATTACCCGCAGTATCTATTTCTACAGACAGCGATGCAGGCAGCTTAAATAACCCTGACCGTGGTGGCAATCCATTTTTACGCCCAGAAAAAATCACAGCATATGAGTCCACTTTAGGCTTTAATACACCTGCGGGTGGTGTGAATGTGACGGGCTTCTATCGTCAAATTGATGACTATATTGAGTCGGTCATTCAACAAGAAAATGGACGTTACGTTAAACGTCCACAAAACCAAGATCATGCAACCACCTATGGTGTCGAGCTCTCTGGACGTTATGCATTAAAACAAAATGCTCAAGGGCATTCGTGGATGCTTAACGGTCAACTCTCGACCATTCGTGCCAAAGTTGAAGATGATATTACGCATCAAAATCGTTTAGTCAGTGATGTTGCACCCTATACAGCCAGTATGGGGCTTTCTTATAATTATCAGCCGTGGCAACTTTCGACCAGTGCCAATCTCAGCTATACCCCAGAGTTTACCCGTGCTTTAGAAAATCAAGCTTATGATCGTACCAGTAACGAACGAGTTAATCTGGACATCAGTGCAACTAAACGCTTTAAAAAGGGTTGGGCGACCACATTAAGCGCGCGCAACCTGTTAAGTACTGACTACAAAGAACGCCTGAATTATCAATCCGATGGCAGTCTGTATCAAGCACGTACAAGTCGAGCCATTCCTAGCGTATTGTTCAGCGTAGAAAAGAAATTTTAAATTATTCATTATGTGAATCTAAAAACCATCAAGTGACTGAAACGGCTTGATGGTTTATTATTTTTAAACTTATTTCATTTACTTAAAACACAATTGCTTGTTTCTCTTTTAATTCGACATAAAAAAACATCCTCTCATTATTCAAGCCAATAACCCTGAATATGAAAGGATGTTTTCAAATTTATAAAGCTAAGCCAAAAATGCAGGCTTCTAGGCTACAACATTAAGCAACGTGCTTTTGAACCAAAATTGATCCTACAGAATAACCCGCACCAAATGAACATAGTACGCCATATTCACCATCATTCACTTCGTGTGCAGAACGATGTAATGCAATAATCACACCCGCAGAAGAAGTATTGGCAAACTCATCGAGAATAATTGGAACTAAAGCGGGGTCTGCTTCAGCAGCTTCTTTACCTACAACTAATTTCAGAATTAGTTCATTCATGTTGGCATTGGCTTGGTGTAACCAGAAACGCTTTACTTGACTCGGCAAGATGCTGTTCTTTTCCAACTGAGCTGTAATCATTTTTGCCACAAGTGGACAAACTTCTTTAAACACTTTACGTCCATCTTGACGGAATTGTTTGTCATCACGTGAAGTGAGTTCAGAACCGTTTAAGAAGCCAAAGTTATTACGAATGTTGTTTGAAAATTGTGTAAATAAGTTGGTATCTAAAATTTCAAAGCCTGTTTTTGTCTCGGTATTTTCAATAATTGAAGCTGTTGCAACATCACCAAAAATAAAGTGGCAATCACGTGAACGGTAATCCGTATGACCTGAAGTTAACTCAACGTTTACTAACAACACACGGCGCGCACCCGACTTAATGGCATCATAGGCTTGTTTTAAACCAAAAGTTGCCGCGGAACATGCCACATTCATGTCATAGGCATAACCTTGAATACCCAGTGCCGTCTGAATTTCAATCGCAACCGCTGGATAGGCACGTTGTAAATTTGAACATGCCAAAATCACAACATCGATGTCTTCTGCAGTCACACCTGCATTTTCCATGGCTTGCTTTGCAGCAATCACGCCCCACTCTGCCTGAATAGATAACTCTTCGTCACTGCGCTCAGCTAAACGTGGGCGTAAACGGTTTGGATCAAGTACACCTGTTTTTTCAACCACATAACGGCGTTTTACACCAGACGCCTTTTCAATAAATTCGGCACTAGAACCACGGCGTGCTTCTAACTCGCCTGCTGCAATTTGCTCAGCATGGTCTTGGTTATACTGTTCCACATAAGCATTTAGACTTTCGACTAGCTCTTCATTGGTAATGACGTGTTCTGGGTGGAACAAGCCTGTACCTGTAATACGGATGCCCATGTAAAACTCCTTCTCTGAATTCGCTCAATTTTAACCGATACTAAGACGTTCCCATAGCTTTTGTAGCCGTGTCGCAGAAATAGGCATCTTGGTTTTCATCGGTTGAGAAAACAGCGAAATACGCAACTCTTCGATCATGAAATACAATTCTTTCAAACGAACGTCATTTTTATATTGAAATAATTTATCCATCCACGGATCAATCTGCCCAATGGCAGCAACATCTCGCTGTAGATTATTGGGCAAACGATCCAAACGCAATAGCAAAGCGGCTAAATAACGTGGATACTCAGTCCACACATCTACAGGTTTGCTATAGACAAAATTCGCCAACTGCATTAGGTCTAACTGATCTTCAATATCATCCATACTACGGCCAAAAATATCAGCATCTAGCATTAATAATTTCTGACGTATGTTCTGCCACTGAATAAAAATATCACTCATTATTTTTAACGCCTGTTGACCATGCGTTAAAAAGTTTTGCTTAACCGTTAAGAGTAATTGCTGAAATTCAGCTTGATTAATTGGCAGATCAGTAATCGCCAATTGCAGCGTTGCATAGACCAGCATCTGTTCTAACTGTGCTTTGTCCCCCAATGGCGAATATGCCAATGCCATCGGCTTGGAAATTTGCTTTTTCAATTGACGAACCAAATCCCCCAATTGTAAATGCATCAGATGAATAATCCCCTCACGATGCTGCTTAATCGCTTCATTCTGATCATTAAAGGTCTGTATCACAACGCCTGAATTATCTTTAGCATCTAAATTTGCAAAAACTTTAACAGGAACCAGTGCTTGATATTGTTTGACCACAACCCCTGTGACTTTATGCGAAGCTTCAAACACAAAATCTTCTGGGAAAGTTTGGAATTGTCCTTTGGCTTGCTTGACGGGGCTATGGGTTTCAGTACGGCAGCGTGCTTTTAATTCAGCTAAATTACGCCCCTTCTCAATCACACGCCCTTTTTCATCAATTACTTTAATAAAAGGCAGCAAATATTGATCTATTCTTTCAAAAGAAAAATCTTTTTCGGTAATCTGCTCGCCACGGAGTTGAAATGCCAAGAAGCTAAATAAATGCTCACGTAGGTGTACCGCATCTATACGCTGCATTAATTTTTTTGCAGTATCAGGAATCGGGACTAAATTACGACGTTTATCTTTTGGCAACGCTTTTAATAAGGCTTCAATTAAGTCCTGTCGCCAACCTGGAATTCCCCAAGACCAAATGTTTTCATCCACTTGTGGTAAAGCCTGCACAGGTATTTTAACCGTAGCCCCATCTTCATCATGGCTTGGATCAAAACGATAACTCGCGGCTAAACGCAACTCACCATTATGCAAATAATCGGGGAACTGTTGTGTGGTTGGACGATCATTCAGCCACAATGAATCATCTTCTACATACAAGAAACGAGGTTGTGTGGGCTCAATGGTGGCACGCCAATCTTCAAAACTACGACGACTGGCAATTTCAACAGGTACTTTTGCTGCATAGAACTGATAAATCGTTTCTTCATCTACGACCAAATCACGTCGACGCAATTTGTCTTCGACCCGCTCTACCTCTTCCAATTTTAATAAATTATGTTTTAAAAATGGCGGAAGTATGCCCAGATTACCTGTCGTCAAAGCATCTCTAAGAAAAATTTCATGCGCCGCAAGATGATCAACCTTTTCATAATTGATCATTCGTTTTGGCTCAATAATCAAACCAAACAATGAAATCTGCGCATAAGCATTCACAATGCCCGCTTTCTTCGACCAATGCGGTTCAAAATAATGGTATTTCAATAAATCACGAGCAGCCAAAAGAATCCATTCAGGTTCAATTTTGGCTAAGGTACGCAAATAAACCTGTGAGGTTTCCACCATTTCAAACGCCATAATCCACGGCGTATTGCTCTTATGTAAAGTTGAAGCCGGAAATACACGTGCTTTCTGTTGGCGGACTGCCATAAAGACATTACGTTCATCGGTTTTATTGGCAATAAACGACAATAAACCTGTTAATAAAGCACGATGTAAGTTTTCATAACTGGCTTTTTTATCATTAAAGGAAAGGTTTAAGCCTTTGGCCAGATCCAACAATTGTTCATGCGTTTTCTTCCACTCACGTAGGCGCAACCAACTTAAAAAATGTTGATGTGCGAAAGTACGACGCTTGTTCTCACTCATGGACTCAGCAGGATCATGTATCGCTTCCCACAACTTCAAATAAAACAGGAAGTCTGAATCGGCTTCACGGAACAAGGCATGTTTTTGATCTGCCTGCATTTGCTTATCCGCAGGGCGCTCACGAGGATCTTGTACCGCCAAAGCCGCCACAATAATCAACACTTCATTTAAAACGCCAAAATGGGCACCGCCTATAATCATACGGGCTAGTCGTGGATCAATTGGCATTTTTGCCATCATCTGCCCGACTTTGGTCAATGAATCTCCCCCAACCCCTCTTTTAGAAAGAGGGGCATTTTCAAGCCCTCCTTTATCCAAAGAGGACTTAGAAGGATTTTTCTCAGTCATTGCACCCAGTTCAACCAAGAGTTTACGACCATCATTCACAAGCCTGTGATCTGGCGGTTCAATAAAATCGAAGGCTTCGAGCGAACCTAAACTCAGACTTTGCATTTGCAAAATAACAGAAGCCAAATTGGTACGTTTAATTTCAGGTTCAGTAAATTCAGGACGACTTAAAAAATCTTCTTCACTGTATAAACGAATACACACACCCGGTGCGATACGTCCACAACGCCCTTTACGTTGATTAGCTGCTGCTTGAGAAATTGCTTCAATGGGTAAACGTTGCACACGTGAACGATAGTTATAGCGTGAAATACGGGCAAAACCACTATCAATCACATAGTGAATATTCGGTACAGTCAAAGCGGTTTCGGCAACGTTGGTCGCAATAATAATGCGTCGACCACCACCTGAAGAATTAAAAATCTTTTGTTGATCTGCCAAAGCCAACCGCGCATAAAGCGGTAAAATTTCAGTATGACGTGGACCATATTTCTGCAAGGTTTCTTGTAATTCTCGAATTTCCTGCTCGGTACTGGCAAAAATTAGAATATCAGCATGTTCAGGATGACCTTTTTCCTGTGCATCTTGAAAACATTCTTCTACCGCTTGTACTACCGCACGTGGCAGATTCTCTTCAAAATCATCAAATTCATCATCATCACTCCCACCGATGCTTAACTCGGAAATTGGACGATAACGTACTTCAACGGGAAAACTTCGGCCTTCCACTTCAAAAATGGGCGCGCCATGAAAATATTGGCTAAAGCGTTGTACATCTAAAGTTGCGGAAGTCACAATGACTTTTAAATCAGGGCGTTTTGGCAATAATTGCTTCAAATAACCCATAATAAAATCAATATTCAACGAGCGTTCATGCGCTTCATCAATAATGATCGTATCGTATTTACTTAAATAACGGTCATGAGAAAGCTCCGCCAGCAAAATACCATCTGTCATTAAGCGCACAATCGAGTCTTGCGAACCCTGTTCATTAAAACGAACTTTGAAGCTGATGGATTCTCCGAGTTTTTCGCCCACTTCTTCAGCAATACGCTGTGAAACGCTACGTGCGGCCAAACGACGTGGCTGAGTATGGCCAATCATGCCTGTTAAGCCACGCCCTGCTAACATGGCAATTTGGGGTAACTGTGTGGTTTTACCAGAACCTGTTTCACCTGCCACAATAATGACTTGGTGCTGCTGAATCGCAGCCATCAATTGTTCAGCCGACTGCGTAACAGGCAGGTCTTGATTCAGTTTAATTTGAGGCAGACGGGCAAAACGCGCACGCACTTTAAGATTGGACTGTTCAAACAGTTCCTGATATTGCTGTGGATCACCATCTTTGCTACGGCGTAGTCGATTTAAACGATGACGGTCGCGGGCCATAACCCATTGATCGATATTTAAATGACTTTGCACAGATGAGTTATCCCAGTAAAAATTTGAATCGTCCATTTTACGCCTTAAGCTGCCATAGAGAAAGCATCTTCAACGTGATCGCCAATCTGGGCATGAAATATGGTTATATTTCACTCCATTTAATCATTTCATGGCTAAAATTAAAGGCTTAATACTAAAGCAGAGTAAAAGCGTCTTACGCATTTTCGTACTTGAATTTGTCAGAAAAATAGACAACTACACCAACATAAAATATCTTTTTTCAATTTTAGCCTTGAAATTCAAGCCAGATGGCTGCATGTTGAATAACGATCTAAATACGACAATTTGATTGTGACGTATTGTCATTTTTTCATCATCAAATTCATTTGTAATAAATGGTGATGCTATTGATTGAAATGGTGTTTAAATTACTCATTCGGTTTTTCCGATGCTTGTGATGTAAAAATACTGTTTCAGCAATAATTAAAAATTCGATATTCTACTTCCAAATTCAAAAACTAACCTCAATCATGGAGACAATGATGAGCTTAATTAATACCGAAGTTAAACCATTTAAAGCACAAGCTTACTTGAACGGTCAGTTCATTGAAGTTACAGAAGCTGATCTTAAAGGCAAATGGTCTGTAGTTTTCTTCTATCCAGCAGACTTCACTTTTGTATGCCCAACTGAGCTTGGTGACCTTGCTGACAACTACGCTGAATTCAAAAAATTAGGCGTTGAAATCTATGCAGTTTCTACTGACACGCATTTCACACACAAAGCTTGGCACGATTCTTCTGCTGAAATTAAGAAAATTGAATACCCAATGGTTGGCGACCCAACTTGGACGCTTGCTAAAAACTTCGAAGTATTAATCGAAGCTGCTGGTCTTGCTGACCGTGGTACTTTTGTGATCGACCCAGAAGGCAAAATCCAAATCGTTGAAATCAACGCTGGTGGTATTGGCCGTGACGCTCAAGAACTTCTTCGTAAAGTTAAAGCAGCTCAATACGTTCACGCTCACCCAGGTGAAGTATGCCCAGCTAAATGGAAAGAAGGCGATGCAACTCTTGCTCCGTCTATCGACCTAGTAGGTAAAATCTAATTTTCTAAATTAGATTGAATCAAAAAAACCACGCCTTAAGCGTGGTTTTTTTACAATTAAATTTCATGTAACTTTATTTAGAAAATATTTGAAGTCCCTGTAATTTCTGCTATACATTGAAGTAAGCCTTTTGTTTTATTTACGTTGAATTAAACAGAAAGGCCCATTGAGTTTATTCACAAATTCAAGGAGGTATGTATGGGAATAATGCTTGCCGTGACTTCTTGGAAATACAATGCGACTTCAAGATACTTAAAAATTTTTTATAATAATGGTTCTGGAGAACTCTACCATCCTGTACCCCAATTTGTTTACGCCAATATGCTACGTTGTAGTGATAAAGCCGCTTTTGTACATAAATATCTAGAATACGACTTGCACTTCACACGCATTACCATCCAATAAATAACAATAAAAAAAATCAGGGTAAGCCCTGATTTTTCATACGAAGTCTGCGTATGCGCTTAAACATCATAATCTTTAGCGGTAATCACCAATAAACCCGCACCTAAAGACAAAGTCGATAACAAATAATTGCCCTCTTCTTTTACCAAATGGGTAAATGCTTTCACTTCTTCTGCATGTGAAATGACATTATCAACAATCAACACTCCGCCTTGTTTAGACAATAACCGTTTTAAATCTGACCAATAGTCCACATAGGCATCACGTTCTGCATCAAGTAGAATCAAATCATATTTTTCGGTACATTCTGCTAAATAATCTTTGGCATCTCCCACCCAAAACTGGATTAATGAGTCCAAGCCAAATTCTTGCGCAAACTGCTGTGCCTGCTGACTGCGCGTAGCATCAATTTCTAAGGTGGTGAGCTGTCCTTGCGTGACTTGTAAGGCATCTGCCAGCCACAAGGTGGAATAACCTGTCGATGTTCCAATTTCTAAAACTTTCTTCGATTTCTGGATCCGAATTTGCATCGCTAAAAACTGGGCAGAATCTGGTTCAATATTGCGGTAACGCTGTAATCGATCTTTTTGAGTGTCATCATGCTTTTTAAAAGAAACATATAAATCATTTATTCTTGCTTTAAATTGTTGGCTCAAACTCATCGAGACATTCCATTTTTAAATTGGCTATACGTTAAATTTCATTATTTATTTCATGTTCTATTCATATAGCAGTTTTTTGTATCAAATTAAAGCGAGGAACCGTTTTCCCATCGTCTAAAGTGACTTGCTCGGTAAACATACTTAAAGGACGCACCCATAAAGAATAATCGCCATATAAACATTGATAGACCACCAACTTTTCTTCAGTTTCACTATGTGTTGCGACAGAAAACACCTGATACAACTGACCTTTATAGTGCTGATAAATACCACGTTCTAACATCGCTGGACTCTACAATAATCTGTGATGTCTCATGCTAAATCATTCAATCTGATTTGGAAATTCAATCTATTGAAGATATTGTATTTTTATTCTGATCTAATCCAAAACTATCCAGTAAAAAACTGGACTTGAGGAGACATAAAAAAACCACTTCCGAAGAAGTGGTTTTTATTCAATTATTTCTTGAATGGAAATGCATATTTCACGATACGTTTAATCACACTGCCGTATTGTTTTACCAAACTGGCATTATTGTAATTCAAACCATATTTCTCGCACACTGCTTGTACTTTAGGCGCCATTTTACGGTAACGACGCGCAGGTACATCAGGGTACAAGTGATGCTCAATTTGATGACTTAAATGTCCTGTTAAGATATGGAATGCTTCTGAACCCGTTAAGTTTGAAGAACCACGAATTTGACGCATATACCAGTGACCACGGCTTTCATTTTGCAAAACTGTTTTCGGGAACACTTCTACGTCTTTAGTAAAATGACCACAGAAAATCACACTAAAAGTCCAGATATTACGAATCCCGTTTGCCACAAGGTTCCCTGTAAATACAGGCAATGCTGCTGGACCTGCAATCAATGGAAAGAATACATAATCCTTGAACAATTGCTTGCCAATTTTGCGTTGTAACGGCTTCCACTCTTCTTTCAGTTCTTGTTTAGATTTACGTCCAAACCAAACTTTACCAATTTCAAGATTCTGAATGGCGACGCCCCATTGGAACAACAAACAAAATGGAATGCTATACAAAGGCTGTAATAAAAAGCCTGGTTTCCAACGTTGTTCTGGGAATAAACGTAATAAACCATAACCAATATCATCATCCATACCTTTAATGTTGGTATAAGTATGATGTTTATAATTATGGGTTTGACGCCAGTTGTCAGCGGTTCCAACAATGTCCCACTCGTAATTTTGACCACTAAATTTAGGATCATTCATCCAGTCATATTGACCGTGCATGACATTGTGCCCTAATTCCATATTTTCCATGATTTTGGCAAAGCCCAATAAGCCTGTACCCAAAATCCATGCTGGCGGGAACCAACCTGCAAATAAGCAGGCACGACCAGCAATTGAAGCATACTGTACCGTTGAATAAACACGGCGGATATATTTGGCATCTTTTTCGCCAATATCATCCAAGACTTCTTGTTTAATCGCGTCTAATTCACGCGCCAATTCATCTAACTCAAATTGAGTAAGTTCACGATTTTTTGGGTTCTTAAAATATTGTGCTTTTACAGGCATATTCATGATATTGAACTCTCTTATAAATCAATCACAAGATCTGTTTTGGCAGAACTTACACACAGTTTTAATGGATTACTTGGCTCGCTATTCTGTTGACCATTCAACATGTCTTGGGTTGAGCCTTGTACTTTATTACATACACATTTATGACAAACACCCATACGGCAACCATAGGTTGGTTTGACATTGGCGTGTTCCAATCCCACCAAAATGGATTGTCCGCGTGGAATTGCAACCACTTTGTTGGATTTGCTTAAAGTCACATTCACAAAGCCCGTATCATCATTTGCTACAGGCGTCATGCTAAAGGCTTCGCTTTGGAACAGTTGCGCTTGAGCAAAAAGCTGCTCCGCTTGCTGTACAAAACCTGAAGGACCACAGGCATAGACGATTGACTGATCAATATCTGTCAATGCATCCACCTGAGCTACATTTAAGCGTGCATCTGCATTTTCTTCTTGGGTATAAAACACGTGATAAGAAAATTGCGGATATTGCTTCGCCCATTGTTCAAAATACGATTTGAATGCGAAATCTGCATAATGTTTTACCCAATACATCACATGTACTTTACGCTCACGTAGTTGCTCTAACTGCGTTAAAGCAGTCAATAAACTGTACATTGGGGTAATACCACTACCTGCGGCCAACAAAATCAAGGGTTGATTTTGTGCAGGCAACAACATATCGCCATAAGGTTGGCCAAATTCAAGTACATCACCGACTTGAGCTTGGTTGATCAACCAGTTACTGACTTTGCCTTGCTCCACTTTTTTAACCGTAAGCAATACATGCTGGGCATCAATTTGAGTCAAACTATACGTCCGCTCATAACGTGCACCTTTCACATCCACCATCACAGGATGATGCTGACCCGCTTGACCCATTTTGAAATGACGGTTGACTGCTATCGTCAAACTGACCATCTCTTCAGCAGTATTGTCCTTTTGAACAATCTTGCCGAGGGCTTGGCCAACCGACCAAAGGGGATTGAGTTTTTGTAACCAGAAATTCAACGAGTGCTGATCAACAACACTGTCGACTAAAAAATTAAGGGGAGAATTTGATTTTTTTAGCATGAACATCTTCAAGACCACGCAATTGACTTTTAATTATTATACACGTGTATATATATTTGTATATATATTCGTATTTTTTTATTCATTTCCCATCACAAGCAGTAAAGGCTATAATGCAAAAAAGCATTTAATCTATTGAAAAATATGAACCAGCCTTCGATCAAAACAAAACACGATACTACGACTCATGACCTTAGTACGGCACATGAACCCGTTGTGGTACGTTCTGTCGGTCGTAAAGCTACCATTACGAAAGATGAATTATTCCAAGCAGCACTCAAACTGATTGGACCACAGAAAAGTATTGCCTCTTTAAGTCTACGTGAAGTTGCGCGTGAAGCAGGTATTGCACCTAATAGTTTTTATCGACATTTCAAAGATATAGATGAGCTTGCCATTGAACTGATAGACCGTTCAGGGAACGTATTACGCCAAATTCTGCATGAAGCACGTTTACAAGCGATCAAGCAAAGCAGCATTATTCGTAGTTCAGTTGAAGTGTTTATTGAGCAGTTAAATACCGATGAAGGCAATTTAAGCCTGCTATTACGTGAAGGTTATACAGGCTCTGCCTCGTATAAACTTGCAGTAGATCGACAGCTCAATTATTTCCAGCAAGAACTGAAAGATGACCTGATTCGTCTAGAACGTCTCAATCACAGCAAAATGGCACACCCTGACTTAGCAGCCAAAGCCATTACCCAACTGGTGTTTAACATGGGAGCCAAAGTCATTGATTTACCGAATGAAGAACGTAAAGCAATGGCAGAGCAAACTATGATTATGATTCGTATGATTTTGGAAGGTGCGCGTCATTTGGATGAATCACAAATTCATTAAATACATCAGCAGTTAAAATTCCCAATAAAAAAGCACCCTCAGGTGCTTTTTTATTGGCTAAATCGAAAGTTAAACCTTAAGGTTTAACCACAACCAATACTTGAATGGCATCTGGAGTTACAGATAAACCCTCCAATAAAGCAATGCCTTCTTTTTGCAATTTTTGCAAGCGTGTAATTTCGTCTTCACGGATACTTGGATTAAATTGCTTCAAGTAGCTTAAACGGTCAATTTCATATTGCCATTTTCCACCATAAATTTCTTTGGCTTGCTGCTTCATTTCTGGCAAAGCAGTTTTGGCAATATTCAAAGCTTGTTGATAACGTTCTTCAATCACATCACGACGCGCTTTCACCACCTGACGGCAACTATTACTGTCTAAATGATGTAAATACGGCTTAAGAATGCTTGGTTCAATCTTCATCGATAGATCTTGCCCAGTTTCACTGAGTAATACGCGAATCAATTGCTGTGGCAAGCTTGAAGGTAAGTTCAATGCTTTCGGTGCAATAACATCGACCTTGAACCAAACCTCTAACAGAATTGAACCTTGTTTTAATGCATTCGACTTTAAAATCGCGACATTGGTGCTACCAAAGGCCTGCGTATTGATCATTTCCATAACACTTTCAGTGAATGGATGCTCTAAAGTCAAATATTGTGCATCTTCACGGACTTGAGCTTGATCGCGATAGAACGTCGCAGTCATTCCGTCTTCGTCCAAGGTTAAGCCCTGAACTTGCATTTGATCTGTCGGTTTAATAATGACTGTACCATTGCTTTGCTCATCAAAATCAATGTTGGTTGAAGCCATAAAACGCTTCATAAACATTGGCAAAGTGGTGTTGTCATCATAATCTTCAAGTGCTTGTACAATTTCTTGCGCCACAATCGGACGGCATGAATTGTATTCAAGTAAGCGGTCACGCCCTGCTTGTAATTCCGTTTCTAATGCTTCACGTTGTACGCTGACTTCTTCAAGCAAATCTTCAAACTGTTGGCCCATATCGGTCAGCAAACAGTCTTTTAAATGAACAATAAAGTTTTCTTGTAGCGTTTGTGCCGTCGGTGAAATATTACTAAAAATATTCAGCGCTTCGTTATACCAACGGAACATACGCTCTTGTGCAGTACCTTCTAGATACGGCACATGAATCTGAATACGGTTTTCTTGACCAATACGGTCTAAACGACCAATACGCTGTTCCAACACGTCTGGGTTGGCAGGCAAGTCAAATAAAACCAAGTCCGAAGCAAACTGGAAGTTACGGCCTTCTGAACCAATTTCAGAACAGAGTAAAATCTGCGCACCATAAGAATCTTCAGCAAAATATGCCGCAGCTTGGTCACGCTCAAGCAAGCTCATGCCTTCATGGAACATGGCGGTACGAATGCCTGCATGTAAACGCAACGCATTTTCCAAAGCTTCTACCACAGGACCGCTACGCGCAATCAACAACACTTTTTTGTGTTTTAACTGGGTACGTAGCATTTCCATGAGCCAACCCACACGTGGGTCGAATTCCATCCACGAACCATCAAGCTGTGCTTCTTCAGGCCACATTTGCTCACGCAATTTGCCATCTTTCGACCAGTTTTCTGGTGCAGGTAATGGTGCAGGCTGACAGTCACGACCTGGGAAGCCTTGAATCGCTTCACGGGTATTACGGAATAAAATACGACCTGTACCATGACGGTCAAGTAGTTCATGAATCGCACGGAAACGTTGTTCTGGTTCATCCGTAATACGGTGACCCAATAACTGTTCAATTGCCGTTAAATGACTGTCTTCTAGCGGTAAATCAGACATCAGCACTTCTGCAATTTTTGCAGTATGTTGATACTTTTCCTCTTCATCCAAGAAGCGCTCTAATGAGCTAAAACGTTGCGGATCAAGCAAACGTAAACGAGCAAAGTGGCTTTCAACACCCAGTTGCTCTGGTGTTGCCGTTAACAATAATACGCCTGGTGTTTGCTCAGCCAACTCTTCGACCAGATCATAACGATCATTGCCACCGTCTTCCTCATTCCACATTAAGTGATGAGCTTCGTCCACAACCAACAGATCAAAACCAGCTTCCAACGCCTGTTCGCGCAAGTCGTCATGGTCAATCATCAAGTCAACGCTGGCAATAATACATTGCTCAGTCAAGAATGGATTGAGTTCAGGGTCGTGTTCTTTAATAGACGCGGTACGGGCCAAATCAAAAATAGAGAATGCCAGATTGAAACGACGGCGCATTTCAATCATCCACTGATACTGTAAAGAATCAGGAACTAAAATCAGAATACGTTCAGAACGGCCTGTTTTTAGTTGTTGATGGATAATTAAACCCGCTTCAATGGTTTTCCCCAGACCTACTTCATCTGCCAGTAAAACACGCGGTGCAAAACGCTTGCCTACTTCGTGTGCAATATAAAGTTGATGCGGAATTAAACCGACGCGCGCACCGACCAAGCCTCGTAATGGGCTACTTTGCATATTGGCTTGCATGAGCAATGCTTCAATACGTAGGTCATACCATTCTTTATAGTCAATTTGGCTTGCCAGTAAACGATCTAAAGGCTTAGATAATTGAATTTGAGCGCCAATACGGGTTTCATTCAAGGTTTTACGTTCTTGCGTACCATCTTCTAAGCTACGCACGACAGCGTAACGTACCACACCATGATGATGCTCCAATGACTCGACCAGCCATTGCGTTCCTTCCTGATCATGCACTTCATCATTCGTATTAAATACGATACGAGATAAAGGGGCATTGTTTCGGGCATATACTCGCGTTTCGTCGCTTTTTGGGAATAAGATGCTAATCGATCGTTCATCAACGTCAATTAATACCCCTAAGCCAAGCTCTGTTTCTGTGTCAGATAACCAACGTTGACCAATAGCAAACTGCTGCAATTTTTCCACCTTTATCTCAAATGTAGACCAAGAAATAATTGCTCAAAAGAGAATATTATTTGAACAAAGTTTCATGGCTTTAAGCAATATATTTTGACATAAAGCTCACTAAAAAAGTGGGCTTATTCGAATCTGAAGCGTATTTTTTTCGCCTTAAAACGGTACCGGGCAGTAGAATTCAACTAACTGCTCTGTTTTAGGATGTAGAAAGCTTAAACGCTCTGCATGTAGGCACAAGCGATCCAATAACAGTTGCTCTGGCGTGGCATACAACGTATCACCTACAATAGGATGTCCCAAATATTGCATGTGTACACGGAGCTGATGCGAACGCCCTGTAATCGGTGTTAGTTCTACACGAGTCACAGGCTGACCTTGCATTTCAAAATGTTCGGTCGCCTTCCAATGAGTTAGGGCTGGCTTGTTGTGACTTGGGTCAGCAATATGCAACGGAGGACGTGATGGATCATACACCACAGGTACATCCACAGTTCCCTCACCTTGCAAGTGTCCAGCCACCACGGCTTGATAAATTTTTGACGTTTGGCGTTCTTGAAACTGACGTGAAATTCGGTTTTGTCCGAATTTAGAAAGAGCAAAGACCAAAATACCCGAGGTATCTCGATCTAAACGATGAATCAGCAAGGTTCTCGGCTCTTCTTGGAGCAACCGATTAATCACACAGTCTTGTAAGTCAGCCGTTTTTCCTGGCACTGTAAGAATCCCCGCGGGTTTATGGATTACCATAAAATCCTCGTCACGGTGGATCAGATGTTCATTCAGAAATTGACTCAAGAGATATTCCAAGCTGACTGTGCAAACAAGCGGGCAATAATAAGAAGCTCCCTTATAAATTACAATGCAAAAATCGACAAAAGTCAGCGTTTTTTACGATTTTATCCAAAAAAGTTCGATTTCACTCACATTCAGAATTATGAGTCCTGCACTGAATCATTTTTTGACAGTTATACTTTTCTTCACAACTTGATGATGAATATGGACATGATTGGCGCGACATAATTTACCTAAACGCATCACTATCATAAAATCAACAGCATAGGCTTTTAAAGCCTGCACCAAATCTCATGCAAATGATTCCCCACCCAACACTGCATCGATAGTATCACTCTCAATGCAAATTTACGTACTCATTCAATCAGTCGGTTCTAAAGGTTTCATCTCCAATAGTTTCAACCCAGTATATTCACTATAAATCCCAAATAGGAGTATCGAGTGCTTGAGCGTTGTGAATTGAATGCTAAATCTTTAACCCCAATTGACTTAATAACCTAATCGAGAGTTCTTAGCTAGAGTAAACCTATGATCAGTTAACTTTTAGATAAAACTCAGCATTGATTACGCTTGAGAAAATTCACGCCAAATCATTTGAAGTATGAAATAAAAATCTTAACCCTGAACCTGTACCAGAAATTTTTGAATGGCATATTGAGCAATTTCTGCATCCTGAAATGATTTAACACCTGAAATTCCTATCGCCCCGATGAGTTCCCCTTGATATAAAATGGGTTCACCCCCCTCAAGCATTCCCGAAAGACTTTCAACGGTCAGGAATCCGTCTTGTCCATTACGAATTAAATCTTCAAATAACTTAGTCGGACGTTTACTGATGGCCGAACATTGCGCTTTTTCATGACACAATCGCGCAGTCATTGGAGATGCTCCATCCATACGCTTCATACTCAACAAACAGCCTGTTTCATCAACGATCGCGATACTCACTGCAAAGCCATGTTGTAAAGCATACGCATAGGCTGCATTTAAGATCAATTCAGCATCAGCCAACTCTAAACAATATTTGGTTTTCATCAATTTTCCTTACATAAAAAAGCCTGCAACATGGTCACAGGCTTTTTTGAACAATCACTGCGTCTTATGCTTTCATTTCAGCAAAGGTTTCTTTTGCAGCTTGAATGGTAAATGCAATATCTTCATCACTATGTGCACTTGAAATGAAGCCTGCTTCAAATGCCGATGGCGCCAAGTTCACGCCACGGTCTAACATCCCATGGAAGAATTTACGGAATGCAGCTACATCACATTTCAGCATTGAATCGAAACTGGTGATGTCTTCTTGATCGGTAAAGTAAAGACCAAACATGGCACCCGCTTGTTGGGTTTTGAAAGGGATACCAGCAGCATCCGCTTCTTGCTGTAATCCCGCCAAAAGCTTTTCTAATTGAGCTGTTAAGTTTTCATAGAAACCAGGTTGGCGTAAATGTTTGAACATTTCAATGCCTGCACGCATTGCGAGTGGATTACCCGACAATGTACCCGCTTGGTACACTTTACCTAAAGGTGCAATGCATTGCATGACTTCACGTTTACCGCCAAAAGCACCTACTGGTAAACCTGCACCAATAATTTTACCTAAAGTGGTTAAATCTGGAGTTACGCCATAATGTGCCTGTGCCCCACCGAGTCCAACACGGAAACCCGTCATTACTTCATCAATAATGAACACCGAACCATGTTCATCACAGACTTCACGGATGGCTTGCAAGAAACCTTCGACAGGTTTTACCAAGTTCATGTTGCCCGCTACAGGCTCTACAATCACACCCGCAATTTCAGCACCAAATTTGGCAAAACACTCTTTTAAGGTTGCAATGTCGTTATACGGCAAAGTTAAGGTATGTTTGGCAAAATCGGCAGGTACGCCCGCAGAAGTTGCCTCCCCTTCACCTGTCGTCAATAAGCCTGAGCCCGCTTTAACCAATAATGAATCTGAATGACCGTGGTAACAGCCTTCAAATTTCACAATTTTGTCGCGTCCTGTATAACCACGTGCCAAACGAATCGCTGTCATGGTTGCTTCAGTACCTGAATTGGTCATACGCACCATTTCAATCGATGGCATAATTTCACAAATCACATCGGCCAAAGTGGTTTCATGTACTGTTGGTGCACCAAAACTCAAACCATCCACCGCAGCCTCTTGAACCGCTTTAATAATGGCTGGATGTGCATGTCCAAGAATCATTGGCCCCCAAGAACCAACATAATCCACATAGCGCTTACCATCCACATCAAACAAATAAGCCCCTTGCGCTTTTTCAATAAAGATGGGTGTACCGCCCACACTATTAAATGCACGTACAGGCGAATTCACACCACCTGGAATATGTTTACTGGCTTGTTTAAATAGTTGTTCTTGCTTTGGAGATAAACTCATGAATTTACTCAACCTAAATAGAAAATAATCGACTTACAACATTATGCAGTTTTAGCAAATAACTGTGCCCATGCATGCACACGGGATGGGATGTCAGCTACGTTCAATGCTAATATATCACTAATTACCGCGCAAAGGTCCGCACCTTTGGTGATCACAAGCCCTGAATTTTCAACGCTTAAACCACCAATTGCACAAATAGGCACTGCAAATTTCTGCCTCGCCTGAGCAATCACTTCAATACCCACATTCCCTGCTTCTGGCTTGGTTGCGGTTGCATAGACGGCACCAAATGCCACATAAGTCGCACCTTCCGAAATCGCCTTTTCTGCTAAGGCTAAAGAATTTAAACAGGTACGCCCAATAATGACGCCTTGTGGTAGGCGAGCAACTGCATCAGCAATTTCACCATCATCCTGTCCTAAATGCACACCCAATCCGTATTGTTGTGCAAGAGCCAAATCATCATTAATTACAAATGGTACAGCATACTGCTCGCATACTGCTTTAATTTGCTCAACTTCTACTGGCTGATCTGCCTGACTTATTTTTTTACGGCGATATTGAAGAATTGCAATCTGTCCGGTTGCCAAAGCTGCGTGTAATTTTTCTAGCAATACATTTAACGGATCATCATTGGTAATGAGGTATAAACCACGCATAAAAACGCCTTTCCACAACGGTTTAAAGAATCAATCTAGAGATAAATTCTAAGATTTCATAAAAAAGCCATCATAGCATTATGATGGCTTTTCGGCAGATGAGATTTGCCCAATTTTAATGCATTCATTGGGGTACTTATAAATAATTACCTTCTCGTTCAGGTTGATACAATACA
Source organism: Acinetobacter tibetensis (assembly GCF_023824315.1). Lineage (NCBI taxonomy): Bacteria > Pseudomonadati > Pseudomonadota > Gammaproteobacteria > Moraxellales > Moraxellaceae > Acinetobacter > Acinetobacter tibetensis. The sequence goes on from NZ_CP098732.1 coordinate 2,222,329, forward strand.
CGTTCGATTCTAACCTTCATTAAATGTCCATCAGGTTGTGGCCATTCAATTTCCTGCCCCTCAGCGAGTCCCAGAATTGCTGCACCTACAGGAGCAAGCACATTCACCTGTCCTTTATCTCCACGAAAATCATGCGGATAAACCAAGGTGATTTCTGTAGCCGTTGTGTCTGGCGTAATGGTCACCAAAACACGTGCATTCATGGTCACGACATTGGCAGGAACATCTTGCGGAGCTACAACATTTGCACGCGCCAACTCCTCTTCTAAATGCTCCATGGTTGGCGTTAATTTTGATTGATGCTCTAACATAGTTTCTAAACGATTCATATCTTGTTCAGAAATGATAATAGTTGGTTTGTCCATAAAACCGTCCTTCTCAAAAATTCATGTTCTAAATTTTGCTTTGGTATGTTCTTTATTTTCACATGCTGAATTATTTATAGCAGAAAATGAAGAACGGTGAAGATAAGCATTTTGTATAGATATAAAAAAAGCCCCCCTTGAGGGAGGCTTCTCAAGCATATTGCTAATTATTTTGCATATACAGGGAATTTAGCACATACCGCTGCAACTTTTGCTTTTACGATTTCGATAACTGTTTCACTGCCTTTCGAATCAAGAATGTCAGCAATCCAGCCCGCCAATTCGCGAACTTCTGCTTCACCAAAGCCACGAGTCGTTACTGCTGGTGTACCAATACGAATACCAGAAGTAACAAACGGAGAACGTGGGTCATTTGGTACTGAGTTTTTGTTCACAGTAATGTGAGCAGCACCCAACCAAGCATCCGCATCTTTACCAGTAATGTCTTGTTTGATTAAAGATAACAAGAACAAGTGGTTTTCTGTACCACCAGAAACAACATCATAACCACGAGCAATTAATACTTCAGCCATCGCTTGAGCATTTTTAACTACTTGTTGTTGATATTCTTTGTATTCAGGTGCCATCGCTTCTTTAAAGCAAATTGCTTTAGCCGCAATCGCATGAACTAATGGACCACCTTGGTTTCCTGGGAATACTGCTGATTGAAGTTTTTTCTCAATTTCTTCATTCGCTTTTGCTAGGATTAAACCAGAACGTGGACCACGAAGTGTTTTGTGAGTCGTAGTAGTCGTTACGTCAGCAATTTGCACTGGGCTTGGGTAAACACCCGCAGCAACTAGACCAGCAACGTGCGCCATGTCTACAAATAGGTAAGCACCCACTTTATCCGCGATGTCACGGAAACGTTGCCAATCGACGATTTGGCTATATGCAGAGAAACCAGCAACGATCATACGTGGCTTGTGTTCAACTGCTAAACGCTCAACTTCTTCATAATCGATCTCGCCAGTTTCTGGGTTTAGACCGTACTGAATTGCATTATATGTTTTACCAGAGAAGCTAACTTTAGCACCGTGAGTCAAGTGACCACCGTGAGCCAAGCTCATACCTAAAACAGTATCGCCTGGGTTAAGAAGCGCTAAGTAAACAGCAGAGTTTGCTTGTGAACCTGCGTGTGGTTGCACGTTTGCGTAATCTGCACCAAAAAGCTCTTTAGCACGGTCAATTGCTAATTGTTCAATTACGTCTACATATTCACAACCGCCATAATAGCGTTTGCCTGGGTAGCCTTCTGCATATTTGTTAGTGAGTTTTGATCCTTGAGCTTCCATTACTGCTGGTGAGCAATAGTTTTCTGATGCGATTAACTCAATGTGAGCTTCCTGACGAGCGTCTTCGTTAGAAATTGCTTGAGCTAATTCTGGATCAAATTCAGCAATAGAGATATTGGCAAACATTAGCGAGGTCCTATGTATTTAGGGCTTTTAAGCCGTGCTAAGATTGGCGCGTATTGTAGCACGAAGTTTGCAAATATTGAGAATGATGTTTGCTCAGTTTTACATAAAAAAAGCTCATGTTGATAAAAAACATAAGCTTCTTTTGTTCAACTCAACTTATTGAATTGGCATTAATGTTTGTACATCTATCAAAATATTCGGAATATTTAGCACATAAGCCGTACCATGATCCCAAGTCGTGTTGGTTTTATAGGTGATTTGCGAGTTTTTAGCCGCATCTCCACTCAGCAATGTGTCTGTAGCAACTTTTGGAACAGTAGTATCCATAGCACCTTGATAAATAATAATAGGCGTACTTATTTTAACCTGAAGAGGCTGTGAATCTGTATTTAAGAACTTTTTCACTGGAGATAAGGTCATAAAACCACTTTGTGTTCGTGGGTAATTGGTAATATCTCCAGCATGCGTTTGTGCATAAGCTTGCATACCTAAACCAAATTCCTGCCCTAAAGAGATATAACAATCCGTTTCAGCATTATCGGCAATTTGGTCGGTTGGAGACTTAAACACTTGGCTGTATTGCAAGCTTGGATTTGGATTACGTAAGCCTGCTGTAATTAAAGCTGTAAATGTATCTAAGGAAGCCAGCGTGGTAATTTTATCGGTTAAATTGGTTTGTTGAGCCGCAAGACTCTCGCCTGCCAGCAAAATCAACTCAAGATTGGACGCAGGTGCAACCGCCACAGTTCCTTTATAGTCCAGTTGTGCTCTAGACTGATATTGCGCTGCACTCAAAGCAGCATGTCCACCTTGTGAATGCCCGACAGTCATCCAACGATTCGACACTTTATTACCCAAATAATTTCGCGCTGCCACAACGGCGTCAGTAATTGAAAATGCCTCGCTTTTTACATTTAAGAAAGGATGTAATTCCTTATTGTCTGGCTCACCCAGCCCTTCGTAATCTGGAGCAACCACCACATAACCTGCTGTTAATAAACCATCAATCATCGCTTTAATATAGCTATTTAATTGACTACGACTAGGCGCACAAATATCCGCAACTCCGGTAGTTCCATGTGCCCAAACCACAATTGGCCAACCTTTCGCAGGTGGTGCTGTTTTTGGTGTAAAGACCAAAGCCGTAGCTTGCACTTCTTCATTATTAATGCCGAGCATTTTATAAGTCATGACCACACTTTCACCCGCTGTCGCAGACATGTCGGTTAGGTTATAAACTGTGGGTGTAGAAACAACAGGATTTGCAATGTTGTTTTTGGGAATATTATCCCCCGAATTATAAGCATCATGATCATCATCATGACACGCACTTAATAGCATAGCCGTACTGGTCAAAACGGCGATCAACATTCTTCTCTGCATCGTTTATGTCCTTATTCAGTTTTTATTGTTTTTTTGCTTCATTTTCAGCAACGTTTTATTTTTACTCTTTTTTATCATCTTGTTCAATTTTATTTCAATTTGGACAACATAAATCTTAAACATCTTTCAGCATTAACCTTCCGCAATCAAAGCCCATCGACACATTAAATTTGTTTCATAAGTCCCGAAAATGTTAAATTGAGGCATTCTGCTGCACTTTAGGATTTTTATATGCATGCCATTATTTTGGATACAGAAACTCATACCTTAAATGGTCAACCCATCGAAATTGCATATGCACCTATTGAAGTCGAAAATGGCAAACTGACTCTAGATAAGTCCAAATTATTTGACCAACTCTATAGCGTGGATGAACCAATCTCTTTTGCAGCTATGGCAGTACATCATATTTTAGAATCTGACCTAATCGATCAACCTCACTACAGTAGCTTTATCCTCCCAACCGATACACAATATATTATTGGTCATAATGTTGATTATGATATTCACGCCATTGAAAAATGCGGTGTCGATACCAGTTCAATAAAAGCAATCTGCACATTAGCGCTAGCGCGTCGTGTATGGCCCGATGCTGAAGCGCATAATATCTCAGCGTTAATTTATATGATCAGTAAAGGCAGTGAAAAAGCCCGAGAAATGATTAAAAAAGCACATCGTGCAGACATGGACATTATTCTGACGGCCAACATTTTAATGCACATTGTTCATCAACTAAATATTAACAGTATTGAAGAACTTTATGCCGCTTCTGAAGATGCGAGAATTCCACGAAGCATTAACTTTGGCAAACATCGCGGTACCAATATCACAGATCTGCCTGCGGACTATATCCAGTGGTTACTCCGTCAAGATGAGCTTGATCCCTACTTACGTAAGGCATTAGAAAATGTGAATTTGGTCACAGTATAAATCTATGATTTGTAATTAAATTTTAACAATAGTGTAATTTTTACGCAGTATAGTCTGCTTAATTTATCTCATGGAATAAATTAAGACATGATTCACTATTCTAAAACACAATTAGGACATGACGCACTAAAACAACGTAGCTTGCAATTAAATGCAAGACAGCGTCGCTTGCTGGTTCTTATCGGAACTGAAGATTTCGACTCCATGAACGAAATCTTCAAACAGCGCCTTGCCCCACCAGAACTGATTGAACAGTTGAGTGAAATGGGGCTAATTATGGCTTCAAGTATTCGGTCTTTGGCTGAAACAACCGATCAAATTCAAACTACATCGCTTCATACAGCGCAGCAAAATGCTTTTACCCATCGTCTAACGAAAGAACCTCAACAGCCTATTCAATTAGAAATTACTGAACCTAGACCACAAGCTGTACGACTCAGTGAAGAACAAATTGTTCAACCTAACCCATCTATAGAAGTTGAACCTAAATTTGAAGATTTAGTCGCTCTGGATTTTGATGATGTCAAATATTTAATGGCGCAACTGCTGCAAAAATACTGCGGACTCATGGCAAAACAACTAATTCTACGCATTCAAGGATCAGAGGATATTCGTGCGCTCAAATTATGCCAGATGCAATGGATTACCCAGTTACAGGAAACTCGCATTCCGCCCAAAGAACTGAATCGAATTTTGCATCAAATTAATTTTTCACTGCAACGGCTTAATCCAGCGTGAAAATTTAAGACTTATTTTGTTTTAAGCCATTCTAAATAATGTTTTATCTATGCATAAACGAATTGAGAAATCATCTGATAAATCAATTAATTGGAACTAAACAATCAGTTAATATGCCTAATGTTAGGATTATTTGTATGTCCTGTTTCCACCTAAGTCATATAGTTTTAAACCTAATTTTCAATGAAATAGAGCTATTTAGGTTCTGAAATAATGCCGCACATTTTAGTTTTTCATCCAGATGATCATCCTGCACATCTTAAAAAAGTCGGCAATTGGGTCATTACCTTTCCACCTGATTCGCCTCTGGAATGTACTTCACAATTAATTATTCGCAGTGTAATTCCACCGCAAATGGACAAACAGTGGCAACTGCAAAGTTTAGAGATTCAGCAAACTGAAGTCATCCAACACTGGGAAATCATCTCGATATCTTATTTTGATGGAACACATTTGAAAAAGTTAAATTCTGAACAATTCAATATCGATGCAGATAAAATGATGAATGGTCTGATTTTAGAATTGAAAAAATATGATGTGTACGTCGAGTTGCAATAAAAATTAAAGATTTATACTTGTTATAAGTAAGGCAATAAATGCTGTCGTAAAATATAGAACCTTAAAACAGCAAGAACTCGCATTTCTGCGAGTTCTTTTATGTTGGATGGCTAGTGCTGATTTTTTATTTGAACTTAACGTTGCAAATTCAATTAGCTGTCAATGATCCGTCCAACTACTTCGTAGCTCTTTGTGTTGCTAGCTACTGTAGTTTCACTATAAGTCTATGCCATATATTTGGCAAGTCACTGTGACATTTCAAAACAACTTATATGCAAAAAACACATTGAATAATTATTAATCAAGTGATCCAATAGATGAGCTTTAAAATCCACATTTACACGTCGGTTTACCCTAATGCAATTCATTAGATTTTCACTTAATTAAATTTTTATAAATAACACCATCTTTCATAATCACGAGAAAATTACTTTCTGGGTTAGCAATCAACTGAATATTGTCTAATGGATTTCCATTTACTAGTAATAAGTCAGCTAAAGCACCTTCCTCAATGACTCCAAGTTTTCCAGCATAAGGACTTCGTTGCCCAGATAAGCTTAGCAGTTCTGCATTTGTTGATGTTGCCATGCGTAATACTTCTGGGGGACTATACCATTTAGTCATAGTTGTAAGAATGGCTCCTTGATTTTTAGTTGCTTTAGAGTCAAATAAAATGTCAGTTCCCCATGCTACTTTCAGCTTATATTTTTTTGCTAATTTAAATGCTGTGTCTGTCCCTGTTTGTACCTCTATTTGCTTCTCTCTAGCTTCACCTTGTTGTGGATTCGCAAATTCATTATCAATAAATGCCTGCCCACTGAGCCAAGCTTTCTTTTCAGCCATCATTTTTGCAGTCGGTTCATCCATTAACTGAGCATGCTCAATAACTTTTACGCCGCCACGTAAAGCGGCTTGTATCGCACGTGGGGTATATGCATGAACTGAAACATAGGTTCCCCAATTTTCTGCTGCATTAACGGCTGCCTGAAATTCTTCTTCACTATACTGAGCAACATCGATTGGGTCATATTGTGAAGATACACCGCCTCCAGCCGCCAATTTAATTTGACTGGCTCCCAACATTAATTGCTCTCTAACTCTTTTTGTCACCTCATTCGGTCCATCTGCAATGACCCCACCACCAATTTGTTCTCCACGACTTAATCCCCCTCCTCCTGAGGATGGAATATCATAAGTCATTCTAAAATCACCATGTCCACCGGTTTGCGAAATCATGGCACCAGATGGCCAAATGCGCGGTCCTTCTACAATCTTCGCATCAATTGCTCGTTTCAAAGAAAAAGTTGGACCACTCATATCTCGTACACTAGTGAACCCTCGCATTAAAGTATTTCGTGCTTCTTGCGCTGCGTTGAAATTGAAATCTGCAACTTCAGATGTCAGAAGCTTAGAAACTGGCATTGCAGCCATCATGGCATGCCAATGTGCATCAATCAAACCCGGCATTAATACCTTTTGAGAGCCATTAATAATTTGTGTATGAGCATTCGAAGGTATATTGCTCTTAGAGATCTGTTGAATTTTATTGCCTCGAATCAAGACATTCATTGGAGAAGTTACTTTCTGTGACTTTCCATCAAAAATTTGAACATTTTGAAATAGAACTTCTTGTATATCATCCGACATAGGAGACTCCGCAAATGCAGTTGAAGTAAATCCCAAGAAACTAACGACAATGGCACACATTCTTTTTTTTGTTTCCATAATCAAACCTCTCATAAGTTATAATTGATGATTAAATAATATGTTTTTATAAAGCATGTCTTACCAATCTACATTCACACGTCGATTAGGACCCAAGCAACTAATTAGATTTTCATTACGCTGACTACCATCACACTGCTGGTACAAATCAGTTTTATTGTTCGCTTTGATTTTAATCCGTTGTGGAGCAACACCATATTGAACCAGTAACTGGGCTACAGTATTGGCACGTGCCCGAGAGAGCTTTTGATTATAATCATCTGAGCCTAATCTATCTGTATAGCCAGACACAACAACTTGACTGGTCTGACTGGTTTGATTAATCAGATTTGCAAGTGTGCTTATGGAACGCTCACCAGTCACTATTCCTGCTGCATCTGAGCGATCAAACTCAAAAAGAATATCAATTACACTCTCTGTTGTGTCTACAGTTTGAGTCACTGGTAATTCGGGTTGAGGCTTCGCAATCTGCTCGGGATACTTTACGAGTTTTTCACAATCTTCGCCTTTCCAACTTAAACGTTCTGATAACGATTTTCGATCAAAGTCGACTCTTAACTGACATCGTTTATATTGTTGTGTATTCGGTACTCGAATATCTAAAACATAGTTCCATGTTTTTGGACCGAATATACCTTCATTAAATTGTGGATCACCTAAAATATGCCGAAATTGATTTTTATCCAAACCCACATCAAGTCGTGCAATATCATTCACGTCATAACGTTTAACTTGTTTTAAATAACTTTTTTTTAAATCCGGAAAACTAACTTGCTGTCCCGTTGACACAACCGTTTCCGCAGCCATAGTCGATAAGGGAACACATAGCATCACACTATAAAGAAAGGTTTTTTTCATAGCAGTTATTCTCATTCATATTCTAATTAAAATGGACAAAACTTGAGAGCCTCACTGAGAGGTCTAATCAATCACACCACTAAATCCAATACGTACACTTGGATCCCCCTGTGATGCCGCAGCCATGCCTCCAGTAAATGACCAACGCCCATTATCGGCTGTCTTACGCAAGGTGACACCAACCGCATTTTCCCCACCATGGTATGCAGCCCCAGCAGCATAAGTGAATTTTCCTGCTACAAATGGTGCACCTTCCATTGCCATAGCTGCCGCAATACCTGCATTTGCCTTTTTCTCTACATCATCAATTCGCCCATTGGTGTTATAGAATATCTGGTCGATTCGATCTCCTAAATTGGTAATTCTGTCGCCCAAATCAATATCGGCTTGATTGAGTGCGCCTAAAGCATCACCTACATTATGGTATGTCCCCTTGTTTACATTATAAGTAGGGGCTGTGAATTGTCCGTTTTCATATTTTGCGCCCCCACCTAATGAGGTCGTAATATATTGATTTGAAGTATTCAGTTGTGAGCCGTTCACAGCATCTTTAGACGTGCTTAAAACCTCTCCAGCCGCCACATTGGTAATTTTTTTGTTGCCTGCATTAATACCATTTTGGTCAATCGTGACGTCTCCAACTTTGACGGTATTTGCAGTGACAGTATTAGAAGTAACGGAATTAAATTTCACATCGTCCGCTGTGGCTACAACAAACTCTTTACCACCTGCACTGTTCTTAGTCTCAGTCACTGTAATATTTTGACCCGAAACAACTGTAGAATGCTGCCCAGCCTTTTGATTAATTGAGCTAATGGCATCATTAATATTGGTTTCACCTGTTCCTCCAATATTAACAATGGTATTACCATCTCCACCTTGGAATGCTCCATCACCAATAATGTCATGGATTTGGCTACCATTCACGGCGTCTTTACTGTTCTGTGCGATACTACCCTCTGCAACATTCGTTACCTTATTTCCAGCTGCATCAATGCCATTTTTGGTAACGCTTGGCCCACCAGTAATTGTAAGTCCATCATTATTAATAACAGTATCGCCTGTAGTTACACTATCAACTTTAATATCTTTAGCGAGTTCAACACTGACGTTATTTCCGCTATTACTTATATTAATATTTCCGTCTTTATTGCCAAAATCTACAGTATCCTCAGACTTTACTTGACTGCTATTTGCTCCATTGGTTGTTAAGTTCCACCCTTTATTGGCTGTTTGTATACTGTCGCTGACCGCTTTAAGTTGGTCCTCTGTAGCAGCCTGCCCACTGACATAATTATTTGGATCGAAAGTTTTATTGGTTAATCCACCAATGGTTCCTGTTGAGCCATTTACAATGACAGGGTTTGCTCCACCTACAATAATCTGCGTAGGCCCTAGTTGAGTTTGGAACAAACCATTGCTGAGATTAATACTGCCTGCACCAATCAAACTACTATTGGTTCCATCGCTGACTAATGTTCCATCTGTGGTACTGGTATTGGTTTTATTGCCATCTTTTAGCTCAACTTTGCCATCAGTGACCTTACTTTTTCCAACCGTTAAACTACCTGCACTGGTTAGATCAATATTTTTAGATAATTCGACTTGGACTTTTCCACCTGAAACTTTGGTACTGATATTACTATCTGCACCAATCACCTCAATGCTTTCCCCCAACGTCTTGGTTACGGTATTACCATCTTCCGCGGTTAAAGCAAAGCCCGCATTGTTTAAACCTGTTTGGATTTCTTTAAGCTGTTCTTCTGTGGCTGCACGACCTACAGTCGCAAAGTCACCACTGGTTGTGGTTTTATTGGTTAGACCAGTAATCTCACCAGTATTACCATTCACAGTCACAGGATTTCCACCTGTTGCAGGTCCAATTTTTACAACTGGCTCTAGCCCAAAAGTAATGCCATTACTGCCTGTATTGGTAATTTTAATATTGCTATCTGTTGCACTAAAATCAACATTTTCACCAAGAGCAATGGTGTCTTTAGCGCCAGTGTCTGCATTCGCACTGACTGTAAAACCTTTATCGATAATCTGTTTAATTTGACTGCCGTTTACAGCATCCATTGAACTATCTGTAATATCACCCGCAGCAACATTGGTAATTTTATTGGTTCCCGCATTTATACCTGTCACTGTCACACTTGGTGCATTCGGGACCGCACCACCACTTGAGTTCACGAAGGTTAAGCCTTTGCTGTCAATAACCGTACCCCCAGCATTAACACTATCGAGCTTAATATCTTTGGCAAGTTTAATGGTCAGTTTATTATCGGTACTGTCTGCTACTACTCCAATATTGTTATCCGTCAGATTAGCTTCAACTGACTCTCCACCCACAATACTTAAGCGTTGACCCAATCTCCGATCGACATTTACACCTGCATTGTCACCCACAAATGTAAGCGGCGTTGCCAATTGATCTTCTGTTGCAGCCCGCCCAGACACATAATTAAGTGGATCAAAGGTAGTATTGCTCAAGCCTGTAATCGTGCCATTTTTGCCATTAATTGCAATGGTTGCACCACCTGGCAGACCACCAATATTCACGACTTCCGCCAATTTCAAATCAAGGTCAGCCCCGATATTACTAATCAAAAGGTTATTGTCACTATTTGAGAAATCTACAGTCGCATCAGGTGCAATATTGGTACTACTGCTTACATCTTTATTGGTCGTTAAATTCCAGCCTTTGTTGGCATTCTGAGCAGTGTCATTCACTAATTTAAGTTGTTCTTCTGTCGCTGCTCGTCCAACCGTTGCAAAATCTGCTTCCGTTAGCGTCTTATTGGTTAATCCAGTTAAAGTACCTGTTGTGCCACTAAGCAGTACATTATTGGTCGCATTTTTTAAATTAATACTACTGGCATTACTGGTGTTACTGTCTGCTCCAGAGGTCATCACGTTTTGGGTCGATGTGCTTATATTACTGTTATTTGCACTGTCTCTAATTTCAACCTGACCATCGGTCACTTTAGTTGTCCCGACAGTTAAACTCCCTTGCGCTGTAAGGTTTACATCCTTCGCCAATTTAAGTTGTAAAGTATCTGTACCATCTGCTACAACACCAATATTGCCATCGGTAAGCACTCCTGTGGCACCCCCTTTAACATTGAGTTGCTCTCCTAATTTGCGGTCTACCTTGGTACCACTATCACCTGCAAAACTCAGTGCAGTGTCAGCCAAATCCGTAATGGCTTGATTGGTTTGATAGAGCTGACTGCCATTAATGGCATCTGTACTTGAACTACTAATCCGTCCTGCCGCAACATTGACAATGGTGCGTTCAGAGCCTACATCTCCCACACTCACACTTGATGAGATGGTCGGAGCACCCGCAAAATTATAGGTTTTGCCATTAATAATCATGGATGGTGTCGCCACATAGGCAGCAGAGACTGAATTGTTGCCTAAAACGACTGCATTTTCATGCGAAGCCGTTGCAGATTTACCAAATACAGATGCGCCCTTTGCAGTCACAGAAGCACTGTTTCCTATAGCAACTGCATCTTCCTGAAGTGCTGTTGCACTTGTACCTATAGCGACAGAATTCAGTGCATTTGCATTGGACTGTTTACCTAATGCAATTGCATTAACGCCATTAGAAGTCGCATTGTTACCTATCGCGGTTGCATCTCGAGCACGACTAATGCTGTTTACCCCGAAAGCAATTGCATTTTCACCAGAACTTTCAGCATTTTGACCAATTGCCATCGCTTTGGCAGCAAAACTCTTTGATTGTGAACCGATTGCTAAACCATCTTGTGCCGTACTATTTGCATCCGATCCTATAGAGGTTGCACTAATGCCCGAAGCTTTAGCATTATCCCCATAGGCCATGCTATCTTCTGCACTTGCATTAGCAAATCGTCCCAACGCTACACCCTGCGCACCACTAGCTTTGGACTGGTATCCTATTGCAGTCGCATTGTCTCCTTGCGAAAGTGCTTGACGACCAATCGCAATACCTTGGTTCGCGGTATTCACCTCCGCATCACTCCCGATCACAACGGCATAATCGGAATTGTTACCATCTGCTTCGGAACCTTTCCCAATCACAACACTATCTTCACCTCGGCTTTCACTATTTTTACCAAAGGCAATATTATTTGTACCTGATGCTACGGCAGCATCACCAATCGCAATCGATGAAATTCCGATTGCTCCAGTTCCTGAACCGATAGCAATCGCTTGCTCTCTGGCCGCAATCACTGAATTACCCAAAGCAATACTATTGGATGCAGTCGAAGATGTACTCGCACTTGGCCCAATGGCTAAAGAATTAGTGCCTTGAGCACCAGTATTGTTTTCGTTATTTAAATCAGTTGTATTGACAGAAAAATAATGCGGTCCAGCCTCTGCGACTGCATTTTGCAACTGCCCTAAATTCACCGCAGAAGTTAAATCGTTTTCATCTGCTTTCACATTGCGAATAATGGTTCCATCTGTACCGACCAAATTCACCACAGATTTATCTGAGTTATACAACACGGCATCGGGTACGATACCTCCAATTTGTCCACTACCGAGTAAATCAAACGCATCTTGAATGGTGGTTGGAAGTTTACTTGTATCACCTGTAGATGGATCTATAACATTCACTTGTATGAGTGGAAGTGTTCCATCACTACTAATACTGGCAGGGTTACCACTTGAATCTGTTGCGCCCATCACTCGAATAATATCATTCTGCAATGCTTTAATTTGATTGACGGTCACAGCATCTTGTAGATCTGAGCCATCTGCAACATTGATAATGCGACGGAGTGTATTACTACTCCCGACCGATACAACGTTATATCCCCCCACACCTGCAGAAGCATTAGTGATATAACCATTACCAAATGAATTCACATCCGCAATACTTCCAGCACCTAATGCGACATCATTTTGTCCGGCCAATGCATCAGACCCTAAAGCAACACCAAAGGTTCCGTTTACAATAGCGTCATACCCTAAAGCAGCACCAGCTTGCGCTACAGTGGCACGAGACCCCACAGCAACACCCAAACTATCTGAGGTTGTTGAGGAGCCAATCGCTACTGAATTCTGTATAGTTGCATTTCTATCCGTATTACTTTGATAACCAATTGAAATATTTTGATTACCAGATAAATTTGCTCCTGCTTCTGTCCCTAAAGCAATGTTGTAATCCGAACTGGTTGTATTCACACTAGAATTACTACCAGCCCCAACACCTATAGAAATCGCTTGATTACCACCAATATTTTGCCCTGCGTTTGCACCTATCGCGATATGCCCATTTCTATCTTCAGTTCCTGAGCCAACTGAGCCTGATCCTGCCGAACTACCAATGGAAACACCGTCTGATACACTTGATTTTGCACCATTCCCTAAAGCAATTGCATTGGTACCAGAAGATGTCGTTTGATTACCAATTGCAACACTGGAACTTCCACCCGCAGAAGCCGAATTCCCTATTGCATTGGCATTTGTAGAAGCTGAAGCTAAAGTTCCGATCGCATTCGAATTCGATCCAAAGGCATTCGCTCCTTTACCGATTGCATTTGCATTGGTCCCTGTTGCCTGAACTGCATCACCAATCGCTACACTAGATGGCCCCCCTGCCAATGCTGATGCACCTAATGCAAGGCTTTTATCACCCACAGCCATATTGGCGCCATTTTGTAAAGCGGTTAAAAATTGTGTTACTTGGTCTGGAGAAACAGCCACTCCATTAATTTCAGAGATTGTACTGGTATCCGTACCTGTTGCCGTGACAGGAATGCCATTAATTGCAATAATTTGAGTATTTGAAACATTATAAGTTGGTGTAAGTGTACGTGCCTGACCACCATTACCAATAGAGGTTGAATTGGTGCCTAAAGCACCCGTTTCTTTACCGAAGGCAATAGAGTTGTCATTAAGTGCATTTGCTGTATCACCGACTGCAATACTGTTCAATCCTGCTGCATTTGAGAAATGCCCAACTGCAATCGAGGAATCACCAATTGATTTTGCAATAGGACCAATGGCAACAGAATTCAGCCCTGTCGCCTCTGAATCAGCTAAGGTGGAATTACTATGAAAATATTTTATACCCTGCCCACTCTGAAACAGTAAATCATTAATTTGCCCACCTGTAACAGCATCACTTGAACCCGCTGCGATATCCCCATCTGCAATATTAGTCAGCTTATCTCCACCAAGATCCAAACCATTTGCTGTACTAGACACAGTGGTATTATTGGTTGTATTGCCAATTTTTACCGTATTAAATTCAGGGTTATCGACCGTTGCAATTGAAATACTGGTGCCTGTATTAGTCACAGCAATATTCTTTCCATTCACAAAATTCACGGTATCAGATGATTTGATAGCGGTTGCACTACCACCATTCGTTTGCAAACTCCAAGTTTGATCTTTTAGCGCATTCAAATCTGCTGTGGATGCTTTGGTTGCCAAACCTGTTGAGGCATCATTCACTTGATTATTCAGAGTATTTAAATTGTTTTGAGTTTGAAGTAAATCTGATTGAGCAGCCTTAGTGGCTAATCCAGTACTTGCATCATTGACTTGATTATTTAAGGTATCAAAATCTGTTTGAGATACCTTGGTTGCTAAACCTGTTGAGCTATTATTGACTTGATCATCTAATGTCGTTAGATCGTTCTGCGTTTGTGTTAATTCACTACCCACTGTTGATAATGACACCCCATTTGCAACAACGTCCCCTGTAGAAGTTAAAGTGCCTGTTAAGGTAGTATCCCCGACTACTGATAAATTACCATTAATGTTCAAATCTTCATTAATATCTTGTGCTACTGCAACACCAGAACTCAATAATGACAACATTAAGACCGAGTTTGTAATGAGTTTATTTGCTGAAGATTTTTTTTACCTTTTGAATTTTCAGAAACTACAACCCAAGCTCCCAAAATACCACTCCACACCAACTTATACACTTTATTCATATTTTTACCTATATACTTATAAAACGTCTTTGATTTATTAGAAGAAGCAAATTTTTATAGATAATAAAATGCACAACTCCTTCATCTTTTTCTTTATTATTTACCAAATGATACATTATTCAAACAAATTAACAATAATAAAAGCTTACTTAAATTATTTAATTTAATTAATAATCAATAACTTATACTGTGTTCTCCTCCTGTTTACAAAGTGTATCTTCATATTTAGATCAATGAAATTCAAAAATAATTATAAGCTCAAAAAATAACATGAAATATAAATTAATTATGTTTATCAATTATTTAAAAAATATAAAGTTTTATAAAACCCATCTAAAAAACAATTATCTAATTAAAAATCAATAATTAACAAAACCATTAAATGAAATAAAACTTTTTAAATGAAATTGTAAATTTATTTGCTTAACACCTATTCGCAGAGTATTTTTAAAAGCACAAAAATAAATAAATTTTAATAAACAACATTAACCAAATGATAAAGTGAGACTATCCACATGATTGAATGGTTACAAAATGAATTAAAGCATAGTCCTGAAATACTCTTATTTTTATCCCTTGCAATTGGTTTTTGGATTGGTCAATTCCAATTTGGAAAATTTCAATTTGGAGGCGTGGCAGGTTCATTACTTGTCGCTGTTGTATTAAGTCTAATTGGTGTCCCTGTCGATAATGGAGTTAAAGCTCTTCTATTTGCACTTTTTATTTATGCGGTAGGCTTCGAAAGTGGTCCCCAGTTTTTTAAATCGCTGGGACCACAATCAATAAAAGAAATCTTACTTGCGGTATTTATGGCCATTAGTGGACTGATTACTGTTTTGCTGATGGCAAAGATTTTTAATCTAGATAAAGGTTTAGCTGCTGGTTTAGCCGCAGGTGGAATGACGCAATCTGCAATTATTGGTACTGCTGGTGATGCCCTGTCTCGACTAGACTTACCACTTGCAGAAATTCAAAAACTCCAAGCGAATGTCGCTATTGGCTATGCCGTCACCTACATTTTTGGATCTCTGGGCGCAATTATTATCTGTGTGAATATCTTGCCGAAATTCATGGGGCGAGAAATTCACGATGATGCTTTAAAAGCAGAAGCTGAACGCCTTAAAGGTGCTTTTGAACTCGCTCCAGGTCAAGAGCTTGCCATACCTGAAATTGTCGGTCGTATTTATAAAGTCCAACAAGCAGCGGGACAAACGCTAGCAGAAATTGAAACCCAAACACCAAGCTTGACTATTGAACGGTTAAAACGAAAAGATAAATTTATTGATGTGAGCCCTGAACTCTCACTTCAAACTGATGATGTCGTACTTGTGGTGGGTCGTCGTGCCAGTGTAGTTGCCGCCGCTGATCATATCGGGACCGAACTCCAATCCTCAGCAGGAATGGAAATGGTCATGGAAACAACAGATATCATTCTTAGAAACTCTAAATATATTGACCGAACACTGGGTGATGTTAAAGCCAATACCCCTGCTTATTTAAAGCATGGCATTTACGTTCTCGGTATTAAACGTAATGAAGAAGCTCAACCTTTAAGTGATGACACGATTCTTCGCCAAGGCGATGTTGTGACAGTTTATGGGACTAAAAGTGATTTAGAACGTTTAATCAAAGAAGCCGGTAAAGCATTACCAGAAAGTCTTAAAACAGACTGGATTTTTCATGGTGCAGGTCTAGTGGTGGGCTTATTGATTGGCTTATTTGTCATTCGTATTGGAGATGTCCCTCTCACACTCGGTGCAGGCGGTGGCGCATTATTATCGGGCCTTTTATTTGGTTGGCTACGTAGTCGAAATAAAGTTCACGGCAATATGCCTTTAGCCGCATCACAACTGCTTAAAGATTTAGGTCTTGCAGGCTTTGTCGCTGCCGTCGGCTTACAATCAGGTTTACAAGCAATTCAGACCATTAAAGAAAGCGGTCTGTCTTTATTTATGATTGGTGTCGTTGTCACTCTAGTGCCTTTAATTCTGTCCATGTTCTTTGCACGCTATGTGCTTCGTTATGACAATGTTGCAGTTATGGCAGGTGCCCTTTCGGGTGCGCGAAGTGCAAATCCAGCATTCGGTGGAGTACTAGATAAAGCTGGAAACTCTATTCCAACCGTACCATTTGCCATTACCTATGCATTAGCAAATGTATTTTTGACTTTACTCGGACCACTCATTGTCGGTTTGGCCTAAACAAGTTTTTATATCTAAAACACTTACACTTCACGATAATTAAGGAGACACCCCATGGGGAATGTTGATTACTCAAAATATGCAAAACTAAGCCCATTTGAACTCAAAGATGAACTCATTGCATTAGCTTTAAGCCATACAGATCGTATGATGCTCAATGCGGGTCGCGGAAACCCAAACTTTCTTGCAACCGTACCACGCCGTGCTTTTTTTCAGCTTGGTTTATTCTCGGCAACTGAGTCTGAATTTTCATTTTCCTATATGCCAGAAGGGCTAGGTGGTTTTCCTAGAGCCGAAGGGCTACAATCACGCTTTGATCATTTCGTACTAGAAAATCGAGACAAACCTGGTGTCGTCTTTTTGGGTAAAGCAATTTCCTATGTCCGTGATCAATTGGGGTTAGATCCAGATGCTTTCTTACTGGAGATGGTTGAAGGTATTCTCGGTTGTAACTACCCCGTACCAGACCGAATGCTTAAAGTCAGTGAAAAAATTATTAAAGAATATATTTTACGTGAAATGGGTGTTCAAGGAATGCCACAAGAAGGATTAGACCTATTTGCAGTTGAGGGTGGCACAGCTGCAATGGCGTATATTTTTAATTCACTGAAAGAAAATAAAATTATTTCTACTGGGGACCGAATTGCAATTGGTTCTCCAATTTTCACCCCTTATTTAGAAATCCCAAAACTCAATGATTATCAGCTTGAAGAAGTGCTTATTGAAGCAGATGCTAACCTTGGCTGGCAGTATCCAGAATCTGAATTACGTAAATTAGAAGACCCCTCTATCAAGGCATTCTTTTTAGTTAACCCAAGTAACCCTCCATCTGTGAAAATGAGTGACGAAGGCTTAGCGATACTGGCGGATATCGTCAAAAAACGTCCAGACCTGATTATTCTTACAGATGACGTATATGGCACATTTGCAGATAACTTTAAATCCTTATTTGCGATATGCCCAGACAATACGATTTTGGTTTATTCATTCTCGAAATATTTCGGAGCTACAGGTTGGAGACTCGGTGTAATTGCACTCAGTAACAACAATATTTTAGATCAGAAAATTGCCAATCTCTCTAAAAAAGATAAACTGGAACTCGAAGAACGTTATTCATCTTTGACCACCGATCCATCGAGCATCAAGTTTATTGATCGCCTTGTAGCCGACAGTCGAAATGTCGCCTTAAATCATACTGCGGGCTTATCAACGCCGCAGCAAGTTCAAATGGTACTTTTTGCATTATTTAATATGATGGATTCACGTCAAAGCTACAAAAAAGCGGTGAAATCCGTGGTTCGTGAACGTGATGCCACTCTGTATCGTCAACTGGGTGTTGAAATTCCACAAGACCCAAATTCTGTCGATTATTACACATTGGTGAATTTGGAAAAAACCTCTCGCACCTTATATGGCGATGAGTTTGCTGAATGGATTATGAAAAATAAGAATCCAACAGAATTATTATTCCGTGTTGCGGATGAAACAGGTGTCGTACTTTTACCAGGTTCTGGCTTCGGCGTTCAGCATCCATCTGCTCGAGCATCATTGGCAAATTTAAATGAGTTTCAATATGCAGCCATAGGAACATCTTTACGCAAATTTGCCGAAGAAGCCTATGATGAATTTAAAAAAGCCAATAAGAAAAAAGCGAAGTAGTTTCACGCTTTTATTGTAATATTTAAAAGATGGCTTAATGAATTGATGATTAAGCTATCTTTTAATATGTAGAATTTCTTTACCACAAAATAAATTATTTCAAAGCATCAATTATGTGCCTAAAAGGATTTCGAAATATTCCCGAAACGGCAAAATTTAGCTCACGTATTAAAATGACTAAATGCAAGATCTAAAGATTTAAAAAAACAAGGACTGGAAAATCTCACAAAATTTAGCATGAAATTTTATTATTAATTTTACGCTTAATCATTATTAAGCTATTGATTTTATAGTGATATATGGTGCGGCCAGCGGGAATCGAACCCACGACCCCAAGCTTCGGAAACTTGTACTCTATCCAACTGAGCTATGGCCGCGCGTGCACATCATAGCAAAAAAATAAAGAAGTGAAAGCAACTATATATAAATCATTCATTTTTATGATTAGAGTTTAATCAATGTTCTAAGCATGCAACGCAGTATTCCCTGTAATTTACTTGGTTTATTCATCAAGATCGCTCACAATAGTCACACTCTATATGCTGTGAGAACTTCATGACCGATGCATTACTGATCAGAGATTTGTCCAAAACTTATCGTAATGGCTTTCAAGCCCTTAAAGGAATTAATTTAACCGTGCCAGAAGGTGAGTTTTATGCGCTTCTTGGACCGAACGGTGCTGGCAAATCGACGACCATCGGCATCATTAGTTCTTTAACCAAAAAGACCGCGGGCACTGTCGAAATTTTTGGCCATAATCTCGATACACACCCATCACGTGCCAAGCAGTGCTTAGGTGTTGTGCCACAAGAATTTAACTTTGGTCAATTTGAAAAAACATTCGATATTTTGGTGACTCAAGCAGGCTATTACGGTATTCCTCGTAAAATTGCAGAGCAACGTGCCGAACATTATTTAGAAAAATTAGGGCTTTGGGAAAAACGAAATACCCAAGGTCGTATGCTGTCAGGTGGTATGAAACGCCGCCTCATGATCGCACGTGCCATGATGCATGAACCAAAACTTTTGATTCTGGATGAACCTACTGCAGGTGTCGACATTGAACTGCGTCGTTCAATGTGGGATTTCCTGACTGAAATGAATGAAAATGGTACATCCATCATTCTAACGACCCATTATTTAGAAGAAGCTGAAATGTTGTGTCGCCGTATTGCTATCATCGACCGCGGCGTGATTAAAGAAGATACCTCCATGAAAGCATTCCTCAATCAATTACACGAAGAATCCTTTATTTTTGACTTGGCTGAACCAATTCAACCCCTACATCTTGATATTATTGGGGTACGGTTCAATTTAATTGATCCCGTCACGCTTGAAGTCACCATGGACAAAGCCCATACCTTAAACGAATTATTCCAGTTACTTGAAGCACAAGGTATTCAGGTTCGTAGTATGCGCAATAAATCTAACCGCCTTGAAGAACTGTTTGTCAGACTTGTGGAGAAAAATTTGGAGGGAGCTACACCATGAATATGACTCAAATGCGTGTTGCCCTTTTCACATTAGTACATAAAGAAGTTCGCCGTTTTATGCGCATCTGGCCGCAAACACTATTACCACCAGCCATTACCATGAGTCTATATTTTGTGATTTTTGGTAATTTAGTCGGTTCTCGTATTGGGCAAATGGGCGGCTTTAGCTATATGCAGTTTATTGTGCCTGGCTTAATTATGATGGCGGTGATTACCAATAGCTATGCCAACGTTTCCTCCAGTTTCTTTAGTGCCAAATTCCAAAAAAGTATTGAAGAATTGATTATGAGTCCTGTCCCTTTACATTTAGTCCTTTGGGGCTATGTCTTGGGCGGATTATGTCGTGGTGTACTGGTTGGGATTATTGTGACTGCCATGAGTCTGTTTTTTACTGACTTATATATTACCAACTGGTTTGTGACTATATATACAGTGATTGTGACCTCATTATTATTTTCATTGGGGGGTTTTATTAATGCTGTTTACGCCAAATCTTTTGACGATATTTCTATTATTCCAACATTCGTACTGACTCCACTAACCTATTTAGGCGGTGTGTTTTATGCGATTAGCGCACTTAGCCCATTTTGGCAAAACCTGTCTTTAATTAACCCAATTGTCTATATGGTTAATGCCTTCCGTTTCGGAATTCTTGGTCATAGTGATGTGAACGTTTCGATTTCACTCACCGTGGTTACTTTATGTTGTGCTGTGCTTTACGGTATAGCGTATTATTTACTTTCTCGTGGCTCAGGAATGCGTGAATAATGAGTGTAGAACTTTCTTTACTCGGTAAAGACACCCAATATCCATCAACATATCAACCAGATATTCTTTTTCCAATTGCACGTGCTCAGGCACGTTCAAGCTATGCCCATATTGAGGGTATTCAACAGGGTAAAGACTGGTGGCATGTATTTGAAATTTCTTGGCTCAATGCTCAAGGTATTCCTCAAGTTGCGATTGGTCGCTTAACACTGCCAGCTTCTTCGCCCAATTTAATTGAGTCCAAATCACTCAAGCTTTATTTTAATAGTCTGAACTTTACCCAATTCGATTCTGAAGCCACATTTATAGCTACAGTAGAAAAAGATTTATCTGCGGCTGCGGGCGCTACAGTAACAATTCAATTGTTCCAAGTGGATGATTTAGCCATTTATCAGCCCGAAGGCATCTGTATTGATGACTTTGTTCCTGAACGTCTGGAAAATCAACCCGATGCTTCCCTACTCAGTTTCGATCATGAAAATACAGACAACCTAGAAGTACAACTCTATTCACATTTACTGCGTAGTAACTGCCCTGTGACAGGTCAACCCGATTGGGGTACGGTATTTATCCGCTATCAAGGTAAAAAGCCTTGTTATCACTCACTTTTAGCCTATATTATCTCCTACCGCCAGCATAATGGTTTCCATGAGCAATGTGTTGAACAGATGTTTGCCGATATCTGGCAAAATCTACAACCTGAAAAGCTTATGGTTTATGCAGCTTATACCCGCCGAGGTGGTTTAGACATCAATCCTTGTCGTGTATCGGATTTAACATGGATGCCTCGCCCAATTCGCTTGGCGCGACAATAAAATGAATAATACTGAGGTTAAATAACAATGCCTTTTTTTGGTTTTGTCCCTTCTGAAACACTATTAAATAGTATTCAAACTGGTCAGCAAAAGAAAAATTCGAGTGAAGTACTCTACCCTTTACGTGACCAAACTGCTTTATTGATTAATGACGAAATTATTGACGCCATTTTAACGGAGTTAGTCCGTCGTTTTCCGCCAAGTGATAAACGTGATACTGCCGAGAAATTAGCAGGTTACATTAAATCAACTGTCGCAGTGTTATTGAAGCAACTTCTAAGTAAAGCTCCAAATGATGTGGTGAAACAATCGATTGAGTTTTCTGAAAAAAGCTTGTTTAAAGATGCACAAGGTCAATATCGCGTAGGTGAAAGTTTAGATGCCAGCTTGGTGACTAATTTAAAGACCACATTTGCTGATATTCGTACAGGTGGCGATACCAATAAAGCCGTTTTGATCGAATTATACAAACAGTTCGCAGAAGCCACTGTACGTCATTTCATGAATGATTTTAACAAAACCCTCGATTTAGGCATGATTAAGCGTAAAGCGGCAGATATCGGCTCTGCGGCGGTCATTAAAGCCGTACATATCGCAATTGATAAAATCTTCCCACATTTAACCAAGGAAGAATTGATTATTTTGGCTGAGTATCACGATACGTTGTTCCATCATTGATAGAAATTTAAACTATCGAAAACCTAGCTTTTGCTAGGTTTTTTATTGCTAAATATTGATATACAGCATCCATACACAGGTATAAGGTAGCAGGCGCAAAATACGACCTAAGACTTTATTCTACAAATATCTTCCATGACTACTCTTCCTCAGTCCAAATTCTTACGTCATGCACCCCGTGACGGTTTAAGCACAACTTTATTGCCATCGAAATGGCACAAATTACACTTAGATCCATGGTTATGCCTCTATTTATTGCTTACAGCACTATTAGGTTTAACTGTGCTCTATAGTGCTTCCGAACAAGACTGGAGTCTAGTGTCGAAACAAGCCATCAGTTTTGCGATTGGTTTTTTCACCATGTTAGGTTTGGCACAAGTTCCGCCAAAGGTGTATCAATCTTTTACACCTTATCTATATATAGTGGCACTGTTGTCACTTATTGGGGTCAAACTCTTTGGGGAAGTTCGTTTAGGTGCACAGCGATGGATTGATATTCCAGGACTGGGCAGTGTACAACCTAGCGAATTTATGAAAATTGCCATGCCCTTGATGATTGCATGGTTTTTATCTCGGCGGCCTTTACCCCCTAAAATCAGTCAGATTGGCATTTGTTTAATCTTTATTGGCATTCCCTTTATTTTAATTGCTGAACAACCCGATCTTGGTACTTCATTACTGGTGCTTTCCAGTGGGATCTTTGTTTTATTCCTCAGTGGCTTGTCTTGGCGTTTGATTGCAACTGCAATCGGACTCGCAACACTGATTATTCCTATTGCTTGGCAATTTTTACTGCATGATTATCAACGACAACGCGTTTTAACCTTGATCCATCCCGAAGCCGATGCACTGGGTACGGGTTGGAATATTATTCAATCAGAAACTGCCATAGGTTCTGGTGGAGTTTTAGGTAAAGGATACCTCTTAGGCACTCAATCTCACTTACATTTCTTGCCTGAAGGTCATACCGATTTTATTATTGCTGCATTTTCTGAAGAATTTGGGCTGATTGGTATTATCATATTGATTATACTGTACTTTGCAATCATTAGCCGAACGTTTCAAATTGGATTAAACAGTTTTCATAACTTTGGACGTTTAGTGGCAAGCAGTTTTGCTTTGTCATTTTTTGTATATGTCTTTGTCAATGCAGGCATGGTCAGTGGTATTTTACCGGTAGTGGGTGTGCCTTTACCTTTTATGAGTTATGGCGGTACTGCAATTATTACTTTAATGGCCACTTTTGGCGTTGTGATGTCAATTCATACACATCGATAATTTTTGGGATTTAACCTATATGACGAATTTGTCTATTTATAAAAAACTGAAGCGTTTATCTTTACTTATTGGTGCTTTTTCAATTACCAGTTTTTGCCAAGCAAATGATTTTGCCAATGATCCCCAATACTCCAGTTTCAAACAAAAAACCATGCAAAGCTATGGTTTAACTGCTGAACAAGTCGATTGGGCAATGAATGGCTCACGTAATCTTCCCAACATTATCAATATTATGAACCGACCTGGTGAAAGTAAGCCATGGTATGACTATAAAACCAATTTCATGTCGGAAAGCACTATTCAACGTGGCGTTCGATTCAAAAATCAATATGCAGATACCTTAAACCGTGCGGAACAGCAATTTGGTGTTCCACAATCTGTGATTTTAGGCATTTTAGGGGTAGAAACAGGTTTTGGTGCCAATAAAGGCAATTTCATCACTCGAGATGCCTTAGCAACCCTTGCATTTGGTTATGAACGTCGTGCTGCCTACTTCCAAGATGAGCTGTCTGCACTGATTGCATGGACTTATAAAGATGGTGTGCCGGCCAACTCTGTCGTAGGGTCTTATGCAGGTGCAATTGGCTATCCACAATTTATGCCCAGTAACATTCCTAAATATGGCGTGGACTACGATGGAAATGGACATGTTGACCTAAGAAATTCAGCAGTCGATGCGATTGGTTCTATTGCAAACTATCTCGCGCAACATGGTTGGCAAAGAAATCAACCGATTGGTTTTGCGGCGCGTTACACAGGTTCGACACCTGATGCCATTATTGCCAAGAACCTTGAACAACCGACCCCTTATGGCGTATTAAAATCACAGGGTATTTCACCCATCAATCCAGTGGTACAAATTGATGATTTAGATATGATCAATGTCATTCAACTTCAAGAAAATTATGGTTCAATTTACTACATTACTTACCCGAATTTTCAAGTCATTACCACTTATAATAAGAGCCGTATGTATGCCACTGCTGTGTGGCAATTAGGTACTGAAATTGCTAGCCGCTAAGGCTAGCTTTTTACAGAAAGAAAATAAGTCAATCTTTTTTTTAACCATAAAGTGTATAAAATAGACAAATTAAATACAATGTTACAATATTGTATACTTATTAACCACAAAACAATTTAATTACCTACTTTTTGTAAAGATTTCGGTATAAAGACTAGACACCCTCACTGTGGCATGAATATTATCCATCTCGTCAAATGTAGTTGCACAAGTGAATAAATCGGCCCGTTTGCTTGTAATTCAAGGTTTTACTACTGAATTACTGCTCTGCAAACCCGCCTTTAGGAGATTTTATGCATTCTTCAATGAAATATATTCTTGCCATAACCACCACGTTCGCCCTGACCCAGTCACAGGCCGAATTGGTTCAATCATCATCATTAAATAATGACAATGATAATTCACGTTTAGCAGCACGTGTTTTAAACAAAGATGCTCAGAGTTTTAACTCTCACTTTTCAAATCTAAATAGCCTTTCAATTACTGAGAGTTCTGGAGATAAAATTCGCCGCGAAACCATTGCTGCGAAAATTGAAATCCCAGCAAATGAGCCCTCAGTCATTGACAAGTTAAATAATGTTGCGTCAAATACTGTTCGTCAATTTAGCCAAACTGGTGTTGCCTCATGGTATGGTCGTCAGTTCCATGGTCGTAAAACTGCAAATGGTGAAACATTTGACATGAATGCATTAACAGCAGCTCATCGTAGCTTGCCACTTAACTGCTACATTCGTGTGACCAACAAAAATAACGGCAAAAGTGTGGTTGTCAAAGTCAATGACCGTGGTCCATTCCATGGCAACCGTGTGGTCGATCTTTCTTATGGTGCTGCAAAACAACTTGGTATCACCAATGCAGGAACAGCAAAAGTAAGCATTGAACGCGTTGCAGGTCCCAATTCTTAATTTCACTGATGCACAATACATTTGATAAAAAGCCACGTCTAAGTGGCTTTTTTTATTTTCTAATTTAATTAATATGTTATTTTAAAAAAAAGACAAGAAATCGACAACCTGTCTGGGAAACGATCTAATGACAAAATCAATCCAATATTTAACAACTTCGCATTTAAAAGTTTTTGCTCTAATGAGTACGGTTTTATTGTCTGCTTGTAGCTACTCCATCTCAAAACATATTCATCGCGGTCAAAAAATAGACCCCAGACAGAATTCTACCTTTATTCTGCATGGTGGCCCTATTCTAACCATGCAAGGCGATACCCCGACATACGTTGAAGCGATGTTGGTTGAAAATGGGATGATCAGATTTACTGGCTCTCTTGCTGAGGCAAAGCGACTCAATCTGCGTGCGCAACGTTTTAACTTAAAAAACCACACCGTTATTCCTGGGCTCATCGATGCGCATAGCCATGCCAACAGTGTCGGCTTACAACAAACCGTTGCTAATCTTTATGCCCCGCCAGATGGCAAAGTCACAGATATCCCCTCTCTGATTCAAGCAATGCAAATATGGAAAAATAATAATCCTGCTTTCATTCAACAAGCTTCGGGGTGGATTATTGGCAACGGATATGATGATGCCCAATTAACTGAAAAGCGTCACCCTACCGCGACTGAACTAGATAAAATCTCAACCGACCAACCTGTCATTGTTTTACATCAATCTGGTCATTTGGCCACGGTCAACACCAAAGCACTCGAACTACTCAAAATTGATGCTAAAACACCAAATCCAACTGGTGGAGTCATCCGTCGTAAAGCAAATTCTAAAGAACCCAATGGCGTACTTGAGGAAAGTGTAGTTTTTAAAGCCATGATTCAAATTTTCCAACATATGCCACCTGAAACCATGGAAAAAATGGCACTCACTGCGGTACAGACCTATGTCAAAAATGGATACACCACCATTCAAGAAGGTCGAGCAGATGCAGGGACTTCAGAGATGTGGCGCGATTTAGCGAAAAATGGCAAATTACCTGTAGATTTGGTGGTCTATCCAGACATTAGCACCGAAAAAAACTATATGCTGCAACATGGTACCAACCGAGAATATAAACACCACTATAGAATTGGGGGCGTTAAAATTAGTCTGGATGGATCTCCACAAGGTAAAACCGCTTGGCTGACCAAACCCTATCTAATCCCACCTGAAGGTCAAAAAAAATCTTATCGTGGTTATGCCGCCTTCCCTCAACAAAGCACGGTACAAAATCTGATTGACTTGGCTTTCCAGAATAATTGGCAAATTTTAGCGCATGCCAATGGTGATGCTGCTATTGATCAATATTTAAATACCATTGAAAAAGCCACAGCCAAATTTCCAATCCAAGATCGACGCAATGTAATTATTCATGCGCAAACCATGCGGGAAGACCAACTAGACAAAGCCAAAGAACTAAAACTCATTCCTTCTTTCTTCTCGCTACACACTTATTACTGGGGAGACTGGCATATTCATGAGACTTTAGGTCTTCAACGCGCTCAAAACATTTCCCCTACTGGCTCTGCCTTAAGAAAAGGGATTTTATTTACCCAACATCATGATGCACCCGTCATTCCCCCAAATAGCATGATGACTTTGGACACTACTGTAAATCGTGTCACACGAAGTGGTGAAGTTTTAGGTGAAGATCAACGTGTCAGTCCTTATCTTGCGCTCAAGAGCATGACCAGTTGGGCCGCCTATCAATATTTTGAAGAAGACAGCAAAGGTACACTGGCTCCAGGGAAAGTAGCTGATTTTGTGATTCTGGATCAGAACCCCATGACTATACCTAGTGATCAAATTAAAAATATTAAAGTGCTTGCTACTTTCAAAGAAGGCAAAGAAGTTTTTCACGCAGGAAATTAGATTTGCAAATGCATCCCTAAACGCAGTTCAAAATCATTGAGCTGCGTTAATGTATGACAAAACAAATGATAGAAATGGACTAAAATTTAATTTCAAATTTTGACCTCAGTTGTTTTCTATTTTATAGTTTCTTCGAAACATGGATAAAAAAAGTACAATAAGCAATTGCAGGAGCAACAGATGAAAACTATCACCGAATGGTTCGATGAATACAGTGAAAGCCACCAAAATAAAACCAATAAAATGATTCACTGGCTTTGCGTACCGACAATCCTATTTTCAATTATTGGTATTTTGGCGCATTTTAGTGTGCTACTTACTGCTCTCATTGTGGCCTTCACTCTTATTTTTTATAGCCGACTTGATCTTGTTTTGGCTCTGGCAATGGCTGCCCTCTTATTCGTAATGGCATGGCTAATTTTAATTTTACCTGTTGGCGTGGGTTTTTATATTGCATTGTTCATTTTTGCTTGGATTGGGCAGTTTTATGGGCATAAAATTGAAGGAAAGAAACCTTCTTTCTTTAAAGACCTCCAATTCCTCCTCATTGGCCCAATTTGGTGTATGGATGCATATCTAAATAAACTGGTACCCAAATTAAAAACCCATGCTAGAGCGCAAATGAACGCCATTTAGCGCACAAGTATAATTTTCACAGTGGAATTTGATCTTCCTGATGTTTTCCACTGTGAACTCGATTAAAACACCCAAGCTTCTAATGCATAAAAAAACAGCAAACTCAAAGCCAAACTGATTAAAATTTTTCTTAAAAATAAGGATACAAGAACACAAAATATCGTGGCATAAAAATAACTATTGCCCTGCAACGATCTCCATTCACCGTGATCAAAAAAAATAATCGGTATACAAATTGCACTTAATAAACAGGGTGCTGAATATTTCAACATTCGCTCGAAAAACATCGGAAATTGAATAGCAACTTTAGGTTCTAAAAACAGATAACGATTAAAAAATACAATTGCAGCCAACAAAAAAATAAATGACCAACTCATGTTTTTTGCTCCCAACGTTCTAGACACACCGCAACAAACATTCCCAACATGCCAGAGATTAAAATTGAGGCTTCTATATGCAATGCGGTTAAACACAGCGAGCTTAGAATTGTGGTGATGACACCAATCAAACTCATCCAATTTTTAATAAATGGAACAATAATCGCCACCAAAACAGCAACGATAGAAAAATCTAAATGCAAGTTCGACAAATTAGGAACTGTCGAAGCCAAATAAATTCCCAATAGACTAAATAGCACCCACGCGAGATAAAAACATAAGCCTGCACCCAATAAATAATATGGACGACGCAGTTGCTTGGTCATCGCGACAGCAAATAACTCATCCGTCAATAAAAATCCCAAAGGAATTCGGTAATAACTCGCCAAAACCGAAATATCTTTGCGCAAGGTTAAGGCATAAATAAAATGCTGACTGGTTAAGAAAAATACTGTAATTGCAATTGTAAGTGCTGTTGCATCCGCAGACCACATTCCTAAACTTACCAGTTGTGCTGCACCCGCAAACACAACCGCCGACATCGCTACTGCCTGTGGAATGCTCAGTCCTGCATCAATGGCAACTGAACCCGCCAAAATCCCCCATGGTAGTACCGCAATCGATAAAGGAACGATATCGATTGCGCCTTGGATAAAATCTTGCGACTTATGATAGGCCCTAGCTCTTAATTGCTGTTGAGAAAGATCCATAACAACATCTACTGAATAAACACATCTATAAAATAGGCGTTTTGCAGAAGGATGATCTTGTACAAAATTGCTGAATAATCATGAAATAATCAAAGCATGGAACGAAGCGAATAATCTTAATTAAATTTATAAACTTGAATCATTTAAATAACGCATTGAAATTAGAGTCACTTCTTCTAACGTAGACTCATCACGTATTGCAAAGGTGTCACTCCCACCGATTTTTTGAAATGCCGATTAAAATGACTCTGATCTGAAAAGCCACATAAATCGGCCACCAAAGCAATATTTTCACCGCGTTTTAAAAGCTGCTTCGCTTGATGCAAACGAAACTGAATGAGCCATGCGTGGGGTGGAAGACCCGTATATTTTTTAAATTGTCGCAAAAAATGCCAAGGGCTTAAACCTGCTGTTTCTGCCAGCTCATTCAGGGAATAATCTTTTTCAGGCGCACTCGCCAACAAATCCTTAATCATCAATATACGATTCTGAGCTTCAGGCAATGGCAACTCACCCAGCTTAGTGCGGCTGTGATGTGACATTAAATAAGCCAGTGTAGATAAGTATAAAGTTTGTTTAAATAATTGATTATCTTTATTTTCTAATAAATCAAACAGTAAGCTAAGTTGTTGCGCCAATCCTTCATCCTGAATCACGGCATGGGGAAACCACGGCATGGTTCCTGAAGGTTGAAAAAAATCCTGACTCACATCTCTTAACATTTCAGGTGTCGGATAAATGGCGCGATAACGCCACCCTGTTTCCACTGCAGATGAACCCGTATGCACTTCATCTGCATTCACCAAAATGATATGCCCTTTAGGTGCAATATGCAGTGCACCTGTCCGATAAAAAGACTGCGCACCCTCTTCTATCACCCCGATACAATAGCCTTCATGCACATGTTTAGAGAATTGCTTTTGTATATACGAAGCATTCAGTAACTCTAAGCCACCCAATTCTTGGACATGCTTAAATTTAACAAACTCATGCTTCACTTCGCTCATACAATTAATTCTTCATTCATGCCAGTCAAATCTATTTCACATGCAAAATAGCATGTCTATTTTTGTTGTATAGAACAAAATTGCTCTCTCATTTTTTATTGATAAATTCTTCCTTGATGTTTTAACCAACCACCAATGTGCTGCCGCTCTGGATCATGATGCGTCCAATGAATTATCCCACCCTTCGGGTTGTATTCATATTCACCATAAAACTCAACCGTATCCCCTTTTTGTACATTTTCTATTCTGGGTGCTAAATCAATATTATGTGCGACCAATACAGTCAAGCCATTCTGCAAGGACAATATAAATTTCTGGTGCCTTGAGCCTTCATGATCATCCGCAAGAATCGCTTTAACTACGCCACTTGCACGGACTTGAACATTATTTTGTTGTTGCTGAAATGCCTGTTGTATTTTCTGACGATCATCAACTGTTGATACTGTTTCCGATGGCGTTGTGATTGGAGATTCATTCTTAGGAGGCGTATGCTGTTCTCGGTTTATTCCTAGATATGCAGCAATAAGCACCAGAATAACAACGCCTATTCTCAAATTTGTTTTATTCATCATTTTTTATCCTTTTTATTTGATATAAAAAAAGCCCCAGAAGGGGCTTTTTTTTGCAAAATAAAATTATTTTGCAGCAGCTTGAGCAGCAGCAACTTCTTCAGCAAAAGAAAGTTCAGCTTTCTTCTCAATGCCTTCACCCACTTCGAAACGAACGAATTGAGCAACAGTTGTACCAGTCGCTTTTAATACGTCAGCAACTTTCTTATCGTTGTCAATTACGTACATTTGACGCTCAAGTACAACTTCGTTCAAGTATTTCTCAACTGAACCAGTAACCATCTTCTCAACGATGTTTGCTGGCTTGCCAGATTCAATCGCTTTCGCTTCAGCAATTTCTTTCTCTTTCGCGATAAGCTCAGCAGAAACGCCTTCAGCAGTTACAGCAACTGGGTTGAACGCAGCAACGTGCATTGCAACACCTTTACCAGTGTCAGCTTGACCAGTATAAGCAACTACAACACCAATTTTTAAACCGTGTTTGTAAACTGCAAGGTTTTCACCTTCAACAATTTTAGCACGACGTACTTGGATGTTTTCACCGATTTTTTGAACAAGAGCAATACGCGCTTCTTCAACAGTCGTGCCATCTTCAAGTTTAAGTTCAGCAATTTTAGCAGCATCAGTTTCGCCAGCAGCAAGTGCAGCAGCAGCAACTTTCGCAGAGAAGCCAGCAAAGTTTTCGTCTTTAGCAACGAAGTCAGTTTGGCAGTTTACTTCTAAAAGAATAGCTTTGTTGCCTTCTTGAGCGATCGTGATCGCGCCGTCAGCAGCGATGTTACCCGCTTTTTTAGCAGCTTTAGCTTGACCAGATTTACGAAGGTTATCAATCGCTAATTCGATGTCACCGTTCGCTTCTGTTAATGCTTTTTTACATTCCATCATTGCTAAACCAGTACGGTCACGCAATTCTTTAACCATGCTTGCAGTAATAGCAGTCATGTGTATCTCCTAAAAATCGGTAGAAAATGAATTCTTTTTAGAACAGAAACGGCCCAGAGGGATGCTCATGGGCCGTCTGCATACATGACGCTTACTTTGCCACCATCACATGTCGCAAAAATGACAAGCTTGCGTCAAAACGCATTAAGCCTCAGGAGCTTCTTTAGCAGCTTCGTCGCCTTTTGCTTGTGCATTTGCTTGTGTTTGAGCGTACTCTTTACCAGCAAGGATCGCATCAGCCATAGCAGAAGCGTAAAGTGTTACTGCACGGATCGCATCGTCATTACCCGGGATAACGAAATCTACGTTGTCTGGGTTAGAGTTTGTATCAACGATACCGATTACAGGAATACCAAGGTTTTTAGCTTCTTTAATCGCGATTGATTCGTGGTCAACGTCGATTACGAATAATGCGTCAGGTAAACCACCCATGTTTTTAACGCCGCCTAAAGCACGTTCAAGTTTGTCCATCTCACGAGTACGCTCTAAAGCTTCACGTTTAGTAAGCTTAGCAAAAGTACCGTCTTGAGATTGAGTTTGAAGGTCTTTCAAACGGTTGATAGATTGGCGAAGTGTTTTCCAGTTCGTCAACATACCACCTAACCAACGGTGATCTACATATGGTTGACCAGCGCGTTGAGCTTGTTCACGGATGATGTTAGAAGCAGCACGTTTAGTACCAACGAACAATACTTTGTTCTTTTTGCTTGCAAGATTGTTAACAAAGTTCAAAGCATCGTTTAACGCAGGAACAGTGTGCTCAAGGTTGATGATGTGAATTTTGTTACGCGCACCAAAAATGTATTGACGCATTTTTGGGTTCCAGAAACGAGTTTGGTGACCAAAGTGCGCACCTGCTTGAAGAAGGTCGCGCATGCTTACGTTGTAATCTGCCATTTTCTTTACCTTAAAGTTTGGGTTAGGCCTCCATATATCCGCATTCTCCACCCTTAAAAGGGCACCCAGAGTAATGTGTCGATATATGTGCGGATTTTTTACCTATTTCAATCAAATGACTCGTAAAGATATTCACGAAAAAGCATTTGATAAAATGGGCGGCTATTTATACCATAGTCACATATAAATTTCCAAAAGTTTTTAGAGATCATGAATACAACTTATCAAGCTCCCCGTCGATTAATTAAAACTGCCGATGAAATTGAAAAAATGCGTGTGGCGGGACGACTGGCGGCAGAAGTGTTGGATATGATCAAACCGCATATCAAACCAGGGGTAACGACCCTCGAATTAGACACGATTTGTCACGATTATATTGTGAACGTACAAAATGCGATCCCTGCATGTTTAGGTTATGGTGCGGCACCTGGTCGTCCAGCGTTTCAGCACACCATTTGTACTTCAGTGAACCATGTGGTGTGTCACGGGATTCCATCTGAAAGTAAAATCTTAAAGAAAGGCGATATCTTAAACATTGATGTCACTGTAATTAAAGATGGTTATCACGGCGATACCAATATGATGTACGTGGTGGGTGAAGAAACTTCGATTCTTGCTGACCGCTTATGTAAAGTTGCTCAAGAAGCCATGTATCGTGGTATTGCGACGGTTAAACCAGGTTCGACCATTGGTGATATTGGTCTAGCAATTCAAAAATATGTTGAATCAGAACGCTTTAGCGTCGTTCGTGAATACTGTGGTCACGGTATTGGTACGGTATTCCATGACGAACCTCAAGTATTGCATTATGGTCAAGGCAACAGTGGCATGATTCTGGAAGAAGGCATGACCTTTACCATTGAACCAATGGTCAATGCAGGCGTATGGCAAACCAAGTTATTGGGTGACAAATGGACAGTTGTGACCAAAGATCATAAGCTTTCTGCGCAATATGAACATACCATTTTAGTGACTAAAGATGGCGTTGAAATTTTAACAGCCCGTCCTGAAGAAGATTTATCTCGTTTTCAGACTGAAACCGTGTCATTGGCTTAAAATCTAAGTCAGTTGTCAAAAAGGTCACCTTCGGGTGATCTTTTTTTATATCCAAAAACAACCACCCCAAACTTTTTTCTTTTTCATTAATAAGTATTTAGAAAAGACTCAAATAAGTTGTGTCACGTGCGCTCACGCTTTTTAGAAATAACATGATTGATTGATAAGTAACAGAACCATAAAAAAATCACGGTAATTTTCACAATTTTTTAAAACTATACCTGTTCGAAAACAACAGTTTTCTTTCGCTGCTCTATTGAATAATGCCCCTGAATAAAAATGATGAAAATGGACATGGAGTCCCCTATGCAGAAAACAGGATTAGCATTTTCAATTGCGATGACCCTTATCCCTACATTTAGCCATGCTAAATCCCCTTATTTCAGCCTAGAAGATGGTGATGGCTTTAAACGTTTTTCCATTTCTGTGGGTGCATTACATGTTATGCCACAAGGTCAAGCCCAACCGTTTCGAGTCAATACGGCAGTCAAGGAAGGTGAAACTGCGAAAGTCGGCAGTATTCAAGCGCAAACCGTTTTAGACAATATTCGATCAGGCAGTGACGTTAATCCACTGTTAAAAGCAGCTCTTAAAGGATTGGCTGCAATTGATGCTCCCGTCCCTTCAAGTCTCAGTGGTACTGCCGAAATACACGGCTTAAGCCAATGGGATAATGCGGGTACTGGACTTCAGGCAGATGATGTTACAACTTTAGGCATCATGAGCAATTATTTCTTTACCGACCATGTTTCCGTTGAGGTCAAAGCTGGGATTCCCCCTAAGGTCGATTTACAAGGTCAAGGAAAAATCTATGCTCCCTTTTCAGCCATTGCCAGTCCTTTAGGCAGTGTTTTAGGTCAACTGGAACTTGAAAATGATATTTTGATTACCGATTTGTCTACTCATGGCACTGCTGCTTCGGCTCGGGCATGGACACCTGCATTTGAATTGCAATATCACTTTGGCAAAACTGGGGTGAATAAATTTCGCCCCTATGTCGGTTTTGGCGTCATGTATGCTTATTTTAATGAATTAGAAATGAACCCACGTATTGAACAAGATTTAATTGCCGCTGGTCATATGATTGCCAACATTAAAGAAGGTCAAGCTGGCGGATCTTTGGAAGGTAAAACCAGTTCTGCCAACCCTCAAGTGGATCTTGAAGCATCTGATGCCTTTGCACCAATTGCCACAGTTGGATTTACCTACGATTTTAATAGCAATTGGTTTGCTGTCGGCTCGGTCAGTTATGCTCAACTCAGTAATGACACCACCATTACCGTGACCGATGCCAAACTCGGTGAACTTATCCGCTCCAAAGCCGATATTGAGATCAATCCAATTCTCGCTTATGCAGGCATTGGTTATCGCTTTTAAAATTTGAAAACTCATTCGGATTTCTCTTCATGGTATTCATTAAAATAGTATGAATACCGTGGAATAACTGCTGAGTTTTATCCCCCCAACTTATCATCTAAAGTGCATTGTTCTGATGCACTTTTATTGAATGCTTTAAAGAATGAATTATTTTTGATCAGATTTTATCCCTTTTTATCCAGCGGGGTTTTCTCAGAATTTCATGACCTCTAAACTCATGTTGACCAACAAACTCACGTGTTTAATCACAGTATCCGTTGAATCAAGCCAAAATCACACTTTTGGCATATTGCTTGCATTTTAATCTATAAGATGAATCAACGTCGATTCACACAGTACATAGACGGCCAACGATGTCCGTTCTGATCGGATTACAAGCAGCTTAAAAAACTTGTAAACAAAATTACGCTCAGTTCAGGGGATGGTTATGTCTTCAACAATAAATAGCGATGCAAAAAAAGCGACACAAATTAAACTTTTTAATTTTTCTACACCCGCCATGCGTGCGTTCCATATGACTTGGCTCGCATTCTTTGTCTGCTTCTTTGCATGGTTTGCCTGCGCACCGCTCATGCCTGTAATTAAAGGCGAATTTAATTTAACCAAAGATCAAATTGCCAACATTAATATTGCAGCCGTTGCGATTACTATTTTAATTCGCCTGATTGTCGGTCCATTGTGTGATAAATATGGTCCCAGAAAGACCTATACGGCCCTTTTATTACTCGGCAGTATTCCTGTATTTGGGGTTGCCGCTGCCAATACCTACGAATCCTTTTTATTTTTCCGCCTACTGATTGGTGCCATTGGCGCGAGTTTTGTCATTACCCAATATCATACCAGTATTATGTTTGCACCGAATGTCGTGGGTACAGCAAACGCGGCGGCGGCGGGTTGGGGTAATGCAGGCGGCGGCGCAACACAAGCCCTCATGCCACTTCTTCTTGGGGCAATTGTAATGTTTGGTGTAGAACAAAGCATGGGATGGCGTATTGCCCTGCTTGTACCGGGCATCATGATGGTGATCGTGGGCATCTTATATTGGAAGCTTACTCAAGATTGCCCTCAAGGGAATTTTAAAGAACTTCGTAAAGAAGGCATTGAGGTAGGAAGTGGCAAAAAAGGCGGTACAGCAATTTTGCTGCAAGCTGCACGCAATTACCGCGTTTGGATTCTATTTGTATCTTATGCTGCATGTTTTGGTATTGAAATTTTCATTCATAATGTTGCTGCAATGTATTATGTAGACCACTTCAATATGGGCCTTAAAGAGGCAGGTTTAACTGCGGGTATCTTTGGTCTATTGGCACTTTTTGCTCGTGCTTTGGGTGGCATTGTTTCAGATAAAATTGCAATCGTAAAAGGCCTAGATGGACGCACCAAAGTGTTATTCACTCTAGTCTTACTTGAAGGTTTATTCTTAATCGTATTCTCTCAAATGAATACCGTCACACTCGCTATTATCAGCATGACCGTATTTGCACTCTTTACCCATATGGCATGTGGGGCAACTTATGCACTGGTGCCTTTTATTGACCGTGATGCTTTAGGAGGTGTTACAGGGATTATTGGTGCTGGGGGTAATGTGGGCGCAGTGGCTGCTGGCTTTTTATTGAAAGGCGTATTAGACGTACAAACTTGCCTATTTATCCTTGGTGGTTTAGTCACAGTTGCGGCCTTTAGTGTCATTTTAATTCGCTTTTCAGTTGAACATAAAACCAAAGAAAAACAACTTTTTGATCAAGCTGTATTAGAGCGAAATAGTTTAGCGTAAAACTTTAAATCCTCAGGTACAGATGATGGTGTATTCACGCTCTGTACCTGATCAAAATAACCTACTCTTTCTTATGTGAAACATTAACTTGATTCATAGACCCATAAATCACTCATCAATATAGAATTAATTCTTGAATGTATAAATCCTGATAAATGACAAATCCACGGCATCAAATGTTGAACTATTTCTAATCCAGCAGTGTCCTAAATATGCAAATAATGACTATTTCAGTAGCTTTCACATATTCATAAGGCTGCACTAATCCCCCAATCATTACGTCACTTTTCAAATATTTTAATCACATATCGAATGTAATCGATATATTGCGTACAATACAGCCAAACTCATATTTCAAAGACGAATGCGGCAATGACCCAAAGTCAATTTTCAAAACCCCTTATTTATATGCTGATTGGCAGCGCTATCATTTTGGCGCTTTCGCTAGGTGTTCGGCATGCATTTGGACTCTATTTGGTTCCTATGAGCCATGAATTTGGTTGGGGGCATAACGTTTTTAGTTTAGCAATTGCTTTACAAAACCTCATTTGGGGTGCTGTACAGCCCTTTACAGGGGCTTTTGCCGATAAATACGGCAGTAAAATTGTCATCACGGTAGGAGGTATTCTCTACGCGATTGGCTTATTACTCATGTCCGTCAGCTCAACTGGCTTTATGCTAAATGTCAGTGTCGGTCTGATTTTAGGTTTAGCCTTATCGGCCACCTCTTTTCCTGTGTTACTTTCTGCGGTTGGGCGTGCAGCCCCACCTGAAAAACGTAGTTTGGCTATGGGTATTGCCAGTGCAGCAGGCTCGTTTGGACAATTTATTATGCTGCCATCCACCTTATTGCTATTGCAAAATATTGGTTGGTCAGCCGCTTTAATTGTTAGTGCGATTTTAATTGCCTTTATTGTTCCGCTCGCTTGGATGCTAAAAGCACCCATGTATGTTGCACCGAATAGCCAAACGTCAAGTAGCGCACCTACGCTCAGTTTTAAACAAATTTTGAACATTGCAAAAGCCCATAAACCTTTCTGGTTTTTATCTTTAGGTTTTATGGTGTGTGGCTTCCAAGTGGTCTTTATTGGTATTCACCTCCCTGGTTATCTGATTGATCATGGTTTTGATGCAACCACAGGCACCGTGTTTCTCGCTTTAGTGGGATTATTCAATATCTTTGGTACGTACGGTGCAGGCTGGTTAGGGGGAAAATTTTCCAAACCTAAACTACTCATGGGTTTATATGCGCTGCGCGGCATCGCCATTATTGCTTTTTTAGCCTTACCGTTAAGTACATGGACAATCTATAGTTTTGGCGTCATTATGGGTTTATTATGGTTATCTACCGTCCCATTAACCAACGGAATTGTCGCCAATATGTTCGGCATTCGTTATTTGTCTATGCTCAGTGGTATTGTATTTTTTACCCATCAAGTCGGTTCATTTTTTGGTGGATGGCTCGGTGGTGTGAATCATGACATGACGGGTAATTATCAAGCGGTTTGGATGATTTCAATTGCTCTCAGCGTTTTAGGTGTACTGGTTCATTTCTTTGTCGATGAAAAGGCGGTGGTCCATGAATAATTCATCTCTGTTTTGGCTTAAGACATCGATTAGCGCGGTTGTACTGGGACTGATTATTGCTGCCATTGCACTCTGGCTACAAACACCGCAACTCTTCGAATACTTTAATCAAGCTTTCTGCCCACACTAATCTCTTCAAGACTGGCTCTAGTTTTCATAAACTCAGCATTTATTCTTATTTCAAAAAATGCTGAGTTTTTCTTAGTTTAAAACAACAAGAAATTTAGAGTAATAATAATGACCAATCTTACACAACTTTCTCAAGCCATTCACGATGAACCGCAATGGCATTTAGCTGATGCTCTTCAACATCCAAATGAAATTCAAATTACCCCATTGAAAGATCAAGCTTTAGGTGCGGTTGTGACAGGCTTAGATGCACGTAAAGCTCAGTCAGGCGAAACCATTTTCCGTCTTAAACAAGCCCTAGCCGAACATTTAGTTTTGATCTTTAAACAACAAAGTTTAGATGATTTACAATATCTAGCTTTTGCTAGCTACTTTGGTTCCATTTTCCGCCCAAGCGCTGACAATTCAGTACTTGCCAGCCAATCGGACACTGGTGTCCCACCTGATGTTGTCCCTGTGTCAAATGCAGTGGGGCAAGGAGACTACACAGGTCACGGCGAGCTAAGTCCACATGCCGATCACCAATGGACACCTCTTCCCTCTTTCGGCTCACTGCTTTATGCCATTGAACTTCCACAAAACGGTGGACAAACCACTTGGTTCAATACCATTAAAACCTATGACGCCCTCTCAGATGAAATTAAAAAGAAAATCGACGCGTTACAGCTCATTACCTATAACCCCTTTGTCCGTGTACAAAGTAATACAGGGACAAGCGGTTATGCAGATTCACCTTACTACCGCTTTAAAGATCAACCGATTTTAGGACATGCCTACCCACATCCACTTGTACGCATTCACCCTGAAACGGGACGTAAAGCATTGTGGCTGAATACACGTTCGGAAGTTGAATTGGTCAATGTGAATGATATTGAAGGGAGTGAACTCATCGCAGAGCTACGCGCACATATTCTAAAACCAGAGTTCCGCTACGAACATCATTGGGAAACGGGAGATATCGTGTTTTGGGACAATCAAGTCACATTACATTCGAGAACACCCTTTCCCGCAGAACAACGTCGCCTATTAAAACGTATTAGCTTGGCAGGTGCTCGACCTTTCTAAACGATATTCATCATTCCGCAGCACATAAAAAAGCCCATTAATTAAAATGGGCTTTTTATTCACTTCACTGAATGTTTAGAACAAACGGTTCATACCATTCAAAGTCGCTACACGGTACGCTTCAGCCATTGTTGGGTAGTTAAATGTCGTTTCCACAAAATACTTGATGGTATTATTTGGACTGTTCATCACTGCTTGACCAATGTGAATAATTTCCGCAGCGTTATTACCAAAGCAATGTACGCCCAAAATTTCCAAAGTATCGCGGTGGAACAAAATCTTCAATTCACCGACGGTATCACCTGTAATTTGCGCACGGGCTAAATGACGGAAAGAGGCCTGACCCACTTCATACGGAATTTTTTCTTCCGTTAATTGCTGTTCATTCTTACCAATCGAAGAAATTTCTGGAATGGTGTAAATCCCTGTAGGAATATCAACTACGGGTTCAACACCTTCTTCACCACTCATGTTTGCCCCCGCACAACGACCTTGGTCATAAGCAGCAGAAGCCAGCGATGGCCAACCAATGACATCACCCGCAGCGTAAATATTCTCAACTTCAGTTTGATATTGATCATTCACGGTAATTTGACCGCGGCTGTTTGGCGTAATACCAACATTCTCTAGTCCAAGGCCATCTGTATTACCCGAACGGCCATTACACCATAAAATCGCATCGGCCTTAATTTTCTTACCACTGAGCAAATGCATGACCACGTGATCATCAAACGTTTCGAGATGATCAATCTGTTCATTGTGACGAATCAACACACCTTGTTCACGTAAGTGATAAGAGAGTGCATCTGAAATTTCATCATCTAAATAGCTGAGCAATTTCATTTGGGTATTAATTAAATCAACTTTATGATCTAAGCCAATGAAAATTGACGCATATTCACAGCCAATTACACCTGCACCATAAATGATGATTTTCTGGATCGAGAAATCCAAATCCAAAATTTTATCTGAATCAAATACACGTGGATGATTAAAATCAAGCATGGCAGGACGATACGGACGGCTACCCGTCGCAATCACCAACTGCTTGAACATGATGGTTTCTTTAATCCCTTCAGGCGTAAAAACCAAAATTGTGTTTTGATCTTGGATATAGGCACGGCCGTGGAAAATATCAATCTTATTACGATCGTAAAAACGCGAGTGCGTCTCAACCTGTTGTTGAATGACTTTATGCGCATTGCGTAGCACTTGTTTCATGGTGAATTGTTTCCAATCCCCCACTTTTTGGAACATTGGATCGCGTTGATAGCGAATAATGCTCGATACTGTTTGACGCAATGCCTTACTTGGAATTGTGCCAACGTGGGTACAGTTGCCCCCCAATTGCTCTCGCATATCAATAATTGCAACACGCTTGCCCGATTTAGCAAGTTTCATTGCCGCGCCTTCGCCAGCAGGACCCGAACCGAGAACGACCGCATCGTATTTCACGAAAGTTCCACTAACGACCTCTTTCTTACGTGCCATTCAACGCTCCTTTTCTATAAATCTGTGTCTATTTTCGCTCTATTATGACTGAAAATAGCTGACTTTGCTGTATTTCATAGTCATATATTGAATGATGACGACATTTAGAAAATGAATAGTGTTTTTGCCCTATCAATGTGCAATTCCGTTATAATATTTGCATATCTCTCCGTGTAAACAGTGGAAAAGTTGAATATGTCTGAAAGCCGTAAACCTGAACAGGGTGTCAAACTTCGTGGTGCAGAAAAAGTTTCACGTATTCCTGTCAAAGTTGTTCCTACGGTTGAAGTGCCTCGTAAGCCAGACTGGATTCGTGTCAAGATGACAGCGCCTGAGGAAGTTCAACGCATTAAAACAACTTTACGTGCGCAAAAATTACATACTGTATGTGAAGAAGCTGCCTGCCCAAATTTACCAGAATGTTTTGGTGGTGGTACGGCAACCTTTATGATTATGGGTGACATCTGTACTCGTCGTTGCCCATTCTGTGATGTTGCTCATGGCCGTCCAAATGCGCTTGACCCAGATGAACCACGTCATATGGCTGAAACCATTTCAAATTTAGGTTTGAAATATGCAGTCATTACCTCGGTAGACCGTGATGATCTATTGGATGGTGGCGCACAGCACTTTGTCGATTGTATTAAAGAAGCGCGTAGTTTAAGCCCGAAAACCTTACTCGAGATTTTGGTGCCAGACTTCCGTGGCCGTATGGATATTGCCTTACGCATTATGACCGAATGCCCACCAGACGTGTTTAACCACAATATTGAAACTGTGCCACGTTTGTATAAAGCCATGCGTCCAGGTTCAGATTACCAACACTCTTTAACATTACTTAAAATGTTTAAAGAATACTGCCCAGACGTTCCAACCAAATGTGGTTTGATGGTCGGTATTGGTGAAACTGAAGAAGAAGTCATTGCACTATTAGATGACTTACGTGCGCATGATGTGGACTATGTGACCATCGGTCAGTATTTACAGCCATCTAAAGAACATGCACCGATTGACCGTTTTGTCAGCCCAGAAGAATTCGAGCGTTATGCTGAACATGGTCGTAAACTTGGTTTTAGAAACATCTGGTCTGCACCAATGGTTCGATCAAGTTACTTTGCTGACCGCCAATATTATGGCGAACCTGTACCCGCAGTGCGTCGTAAAGTAGATCCAGCAAAGAAAATTGCCGTGCAAACGATTGAAGCTTAATTAAGTCTTTGATTTTAAAAACCCTTTAAATACATGATTTAAAGGGTTTTTTATTATCATAAACTTCAATTAAAGCAATTACGCTATATCCAGTACACGTTAAAACTATAAAAAAACTCATTCACTTCAAAGCGAACTTGATAACCCAACTGGGTCAATTCAGCCGAAAGCTCCCGAATTTCACTTAGCGGTAAGTGCTTAGGTAAAACAGCAAATACGGCGGTATTCCCCTGCTGAGCACTTTCTTCAATTAATTTTGCTAAGCGCTCTTTATAGAGGTTGATATCTAATTTGGCAGTTGCCGTAAGAATTTTGGCATGTTCGGC
Source organism: Acinetobacter tibetensis (assembly GCF_023824315.1). Taxonomy (NCBI): domain Bacteria; kingdom Pseudomonadati; phylum Pseudomonadota; class Gammaproteobacteria; order Moraxellales; family Moraxellaceae; genus Acinetobacter; species Acinetobacter tibetensis. The sequence goes on from NZ_CP098732.1 coordinate 2,265,130, forward strand.
TGTAATAAAGCTCATTCTTGTTCTCTTGGTATTGATGAATTATTTCTTTTGATCATAGCAAATAGAATAGACGTAAAGGTGAAAATTTGTACGCATTTTATCTTTCAATTTCAAACATCACCTATTTTCAAAAATTGAGCTAACCTCACTTTTTTTAAAAATAGTCTCAATGTATGGTGGAAATATTGACATTAATGAGCTTGGTGCGGGTGCAACTGCCTATTATCCAGTACAAGTCAAAGGTGCACTTTTTTACACAGGTGACAGCCATTTCTCACAAGGGGATGGTGAAGTTGCACTGACGGCATTGGAAGCATCTGCACGTGCGACCCTCAAATTTACGTTGTTGAAAGCAGGTAAGGACAAGATTCCGGGGCAAGAAATTAAACAACCTTTAGCTGAAAATGCAGAATTTTGGATTACTCCGGGTTTAGATGCGGATCTAGATGAAGCAATGAAAAAATCTACCCGTGAAGCAATCCGTTTTTTACATCAGGAATACGGTATTGATGAAGCGACTGCCTATGCGTATTTAAGTGCCGCAACAGATTTTGAAGTTTCACAGGTGGTTGACCGTACTAAAGGTATTCATGCCAAAATCCGCAAAGCCGATTTCAAAGAGTTTGAGTCAAAAAATCCTAGCAAATAACTGATAATGAAAATGAAGGTGATTTGGCAATCACCTTTTTCAAATCTGCAACATCAACATCATTCTCTTAGATCCAACATATCTTGCCTGTTTCGGCTCACCATTTTTTACAACTCATCACCACATTTATACGTCAGGCAATTGATTAAAAAATCAGCTAAATTATAAACTATCTATATACGCTACAGGATAAGAAGAATGACAAGATTCAAACCGTGCATACACTTGTTACGATAAGGATACATGGATAATTTAAGCCAATGAAAACGATTCGATCTCATGTGAGTTAGAGCGAATTGGTCTGTGTCGATAAGTTAAATCACCCCTAAAACTTAAAGACCTTCAAATGCTAGACTCAGGTATGATCCAAAGAATTCCGGGTCAAAATGTCACTCATCCCAGTCCTGTAAGTTTGCACATAAGAATCTTTACAGGAGGTTGATATGAATTTTCTAACAAATTTATTGGTCGCAAAGCCTCTTTCCATTTTCGGGATTGCCTGTATTTTTTTTGTCGGCTATTTAATCGTACGTAATTTTAGCCACCAGCATAGCGCGAAATATTTAGGACTGACCGCAATTTTATGGCTGCTTTATGCGCTCTGGGAATTTTTAGTTCAACTCAAATCACCAAACGCTAATATCCGTATTGATTTACTGATTATCTGGCCAGTAATTTTCATATTAACTTTAATTTCAATGCTGTTGCTGTTTTTTAAAAGTGAGAAATAAAGAGCTAAGCGGGCATATACTCCGCCTCTAAAAAGAACCAGTCGTTTCCCACTGGTCAAGGAAAAAGCGGCGACCCTATCTAAAGAAAAACGATTCTTTTATGGTTAGATAGAGCCGTATCTTGAGTTGTACGTATTATTATTGTGTGGTGTATGCACCATCCATAACTACAGCCCGCCCTGTAATTCACATCTTCTTTGAACTGTACAATCACACGTTGATAGTCATATAAAAATGCACTGATAATACCGACAATCAATGTCAAACCTACCGCCCAGCAAGTTCTTTTTCAGGGATTTATGCATCGTTATGTGCTTATCCGTTTTGTCATCAAAATAAACCAAGGATTCAAGTTAGTGAACCTATGGCTTAAGCAGGATTCAGGTTAAAATAAAGTATAAATAAATCTAATCATCTGTAACTTCATTGTTTTTTGCATTTTATGTGAAAAAGGCTCAAAATCAAGCCAGACCTCATCTTTCGCTTAGCCCTTGTAGTACACACCTACTTATGACTTTAAAACAACTAAAAGCCTTCTTAGCCCTCGCTCGCAGCTTGAACTATGCCAATGCATCAAATGAACTCCACCTGAGTCAATCTGCTTTAAGCCTCACCATCAAAACCCTAGAAGAAGAGTTAGGTGGAAAACTTTTTAAGCGAAACACGCGTCGAGTAGAATTGACCTTTGAGGGAAAATCCCTAATTCCTTATGCCAGAAAACTATTGGCAAACTGGGAAGATATGGAAAAAGATGTGAAACAACGTTTTAAATTACAACGTGGTACGCTCAATATTGCCTCTATGCCTTTTGTCACACACGCAATCATGCCGAACGTGATTCAAAATTTTTTAAGCTTACATCCCAATATTAATTTTTCTATTCATGACATTACCAATGAGAAAATTATTGAAAATGTGCTCGATGGTATTTTTGAACTCGGTATATGTTTCGAACCACAACAGATTGATATGCTTGAATTCTTACCGCTATTCAATGAAGATTTTCTCGCCTTATTACCCAAAGCACATGCTTTAGCCCATGCAACTTCAATTACATGGAAAGATCTCTGTGCCAATCCTTTCGTGACCTTGCAACAGCCTTCGATTGTGCGTCATCTGATTGAAGAAAATTGCAAAAATAATGATATTCAATTGGACTTAAAAGTGGAGTGTCATCAAATCAGTTCGTTATCGAGTTTTGTTGCGCTTGGCATTGGAGTCAGTGTAATTCCACGTCATTTTCAGCAATTTATCGATACTGAAAAAAATGTACTGATTGAATTACAAGATCAGGATCTAATTAAACCTGTTGGAATTATTTATAAAAAGAATTTTGAGATTTCTAACATCACAGCGCAGTTTATCGAAACCTTAAAACAATACAATTATAAAAATCACATATAAATTAATCAATTACAATTATTCTCTCTTCCCTCCTCACTCACCTATCTGATTTGATTACAGGGTTCCGCCATTTTTTATGCTGAATTTTGCCTATTTTCCACCCCATTATTGAGTTTTTCTGATTAACTGTTTGAAAATTTAAACTTCATTCTACGCACGAGCAATGCTAATAATGAGTTCATACAAACTAAGGGATTTAGAGAAGTTGATATGAATAAGCTCTATTCAAATGCAACACTTGCTTTGCAAGATGTCGTGCAAAATGGACAAACGATTGCAGTCGGTGGTTTTGGCTTATGTGGTATTCCAGAAGCGCTGATTGAAGCACTCAAACAAACTGGGGTAAATGACCTCACCTGTATTTCAAACAATGCAGGTGTCGATGATTTCGGTTTAGGCAAACTGTTACAGACCAAACAAATTAAAAAAATGATTTCATCTTATGTCGGTGAAAATAAAGAATTTGAACGCCAATATTTGAATGGCGAACTCGAAGTTGAACTCACCCCACAAGGCACACTGGCAGAAAAATTACGCGCTGGCGGTGCAGGTATTCCTGCATTCTTCACTCAAACAGGTGTTGGCACGCTGATTGCTGAAGGCAAAGAACAACGCGATTTTGACGGTAAGCCATATATTCTCGAAAACTCATTAACGGCAGATGTTGCATTGGTCAAAGCCTATAAAGCTGACAAAGCAGGTAATTTAATCTTCCGTAAAACTGCACGTAACTTTAATCCAGAATGTGCAATGGCAGGCAAATTTACTGTAGTTGAAGTAGAACACGTGGTTGAAATTGGTGAACTCGATCCCGATGACATTCATTTACCCGGTATCTATGTCAACCGCATTATTTTGAATGCCACCCCTGAAAAACGCATTGAACAATTAACCATTAAGCAGGAGGCTTAATCATGGCTTGGACACGCAATGAAATGGCTGCACGTGCTGCACTAGAACTCGAAGATGGATTTTATGTGAATCTAGGTATTGGTTTACCGACGCTGGTTGCCAACTATATTCCAGAAAACATCAATGTCTGGTTACAGTCTGAAAATGGTTTATTGGGTATTGGAGAATTCCCAACTGAAGCAACCGTAGATGCCGACCTGATTAACGCGGGCAAACAGACCGTGACCGCACGCAAAGGCGCTGCATTTTTCTCAAGTTCTGAATCTTTTGCCATGATTCGTGGTGGTCATGTCAACATCGCCATTTTAGGTGCCATGGAAGTTTCAGCACAAGGCGATCTTGCCAACTGGATGATTCCGGGTAAAAAAGTCAAAGGTATGGGCGGTGCAATGGACTTGGTTGCGGGTGTGCAAAAAGTCGTTGTGCTGATGGAACACTGTGCCAAAGATGGTAGTCCTAAGATTGTGGAACAATGTACCCTACCACTGACTGGCCAAGGTGTAATCAATCGTATTATCAGTGACTTAGGTGTAATGGACATTACGCCTGAAGGTGTGAAACTAATTGAGCTAGCGAAAGATGTTAGCTTAGAACAAATTCAAGCGGTTACTGGTGTACCATTAATTGTCGATAACGTTCAAGAAACGGTAAGCGCATAAATCAGATAGGTTAAAGCAGCTTCGGCTGCTTTAATTTTGATTCAACAAGAACGGAACAGATATAAATACACGGAGATAAACATGAATAAAGACATCGTCATTGTTGCTGGTAGCCGAACTGCAATGGGAAGTTTTCAAGGCGCATTATCGAGTCTTTCAGCCCCAGAACTTGGCGCAGCCGTTATTCAAGAGACTTTAAACCGCACAAACGTTGCCGCTCAGGATATTGATGAAGTGATTATGGGCTGCGTTCTACCTGCAGGCTTAAAACAAGCTCCAGCTCGTCAAGCCATGCGTCTTGCGGGTGTACCCGACCATGTTGGTGCAACCACCATCAATAAAATTTGCGGTTCAGGTATGAAAGCTGTGATGCAAGCTGCCGATGCCATTTGCGCAGGTAATGCAGAAATTGTCATGGCGGGTGGTATGGAATCCATGAGTAATGCACCTTATTTACTGCCAAAAGCACGTGCAGGTTACCGTATGGGTCATGGCGAAGTGAAAGACCATATGTTCCAAGAAGGTCTAGAAGATGCAGAAACTGGACTTTCAATGGGGGTTCTGGCACAAAAAATGGCCGATAAAAAAGGCTACACACGCGAGCAACAAGACGAGTTTGCAATTCGTTCTTTAACTCGTGCGCAAGCGGCAATTCAAAATGGTTTCTTACAAGCAGAAATTGCACCCGTGACCGTGTCGAGCCGCAAAGGCGAAGTTGTTGTGGCACAAGATGAAAATCCGTTTCATGCCAATATTGATAAAATTCCAAACTTACGTCCTGCCTTTGCCAAAGATGGCACCATCACCGCAGCCAATTCAAGTTCCATTTCAGATGGTGCATCTGCCATGTTGGTGATGTCGGCTGAACAGGCGGCAGCTCGTGGTTTAACCCCACTGGCCCATATTCGTGCTACAGCAACCAACTCTCAACATCCTTCAGAATTTACCATTGCGCCTGTGGCTGCAATTGAAAAAGTCCTGAAAAAAGCAGGATGGTCTGTAGAAGATGTAGATTTATGGGAGATCAATGAAGCCTTTGCTATGGTGACCATGGCAGCTATTGATGCTTTCAATCTGGACCCTGAAAAAGTCAACGTAAACGGCGGTGCATGTGCATTGGGTCACCCATTGGGTTCTTCAGGTTCCCGCATTATTTTGACTCTTATTTATGCCTTAAAACGCTTGGGTAAAAGCAAAGGTGTGGCTACGTTATGTATTGGCGGTGGTGAAGCGACTGCCATTGCCGTTGAGCTTGTCGCTTAACTGTCAAGTCTCGAAAAAATCATACAGATCAAAGTGATAAAAGGTTAAACTTTTATCACTTTTTTAATGAAGAAGAGTGACTCAAATGTCTCAGCAAGATTATGAAAATGGATTAAAAGTTCGTACCGAAGTCATGGGAGAAAGTTTTGTCAAACGTGCCCAAGACAATACCGTACCTTTTACTCAACCGTTACAAGATTGGATTAATGAGCATGCTTGGGGCTCGACTTGGCAACGTGAAGGTGTGTTACCTCGTAAATATCGCTCATTAATTACCCTTGCCTTTTTAACTGCACTCAAAAGTCCCACTGAACTGAAAGGACATGTCCGCGGTGCACTCAACAATGGTGCAACAGTTGAAGAAATTCAGGAAGTGTTATTACATAGCTTGCCCTATTGCGGCGCGCCCGCGACACAAGAAGCCTTTCGTGCAGCTTTAGAAGTCATTACTGAATATCAAAATAACAACTCATAATCTACCACCTATTTAGAGCCATATCTTATGGCTCTAAAAGTCTTATTTTAAACCTTATAGATTTTGTGCAATTGTATATACGAGTATCAGGCTTAATTGCAGCCCCACCACAACAGCGAACCACTTCCAACCCTTTTGTTTTAGCACGATCTTATTCGGATAAGTTACTGTTTTTATCATTCTCTATCTCCAATACAGTTTTATTGCTAAAAAGAAAGAAACATATTTTTTAGATTATTTATTAAGCAAATTTTACACCAACTTTTTAGATCCTGACACGATTAAAATTATTCAATCGTTATTCTTATTCTGTTTTAAAGTCACACAAACACATCTACAGCAATGTTAAAATAAAGAAGAAAAAGAATTTGGATAACAATGAAACGTATAGCTCCCCTAGCCACTTTCTGTCTGTTCGTATTTCTAAATACGCAAACAACCTATGCCAATTTCTTTCAAAATCTTGAAATTTTTCGACCAAAAAATACAATTCACAATATTTCTTATGGATCAGATACATTACAAAAATTAGATGTCTATCTCCCGAAGTCCAATCACTCAAACCTAAAAAATCAAAAACTTGCACCCATTTTATTGATTGTACATGGTGGAGCGTGGAGTATTGGAGATAAGTCTCATCAAGGTTTGATTCAACATAAAGCGACCTATTGGAATCAGCAAGGTTGGGTGGTAATTTCAGTGAATTATCGCTTAGTCCCTAAAGTCACCGTGCAACAGCAGACACAAGATATTGCGGATGCACTGAATTTTGTGCAAAAGAATGCCTCAAATTGGCAGGCTGATAATCGAAACATCGTGATTATGGGACATTCAGCAGGTGCACATTTGGTCACCTTACTCTCTACTCACCCAGAATGGATTTCCAACTTTCCCAAACCATGGAAAGCAACGATTGCCTTAGATAGTGCTGGCTATGACTTAGAAGCCACCATGTCCAATCAACACGCTCAATTTTATGATCGTGTTTTTGGGCCTTCTAAAGAAAACTGGCGTTTAGTTTCACCCAAAGTTCAGTTAAAACATTCGATGCCTGCTTTTCTGGCGGTCTGCTCCACCATTCGTCCTGATCAATCTTGTGTACAAGCGCATTCATTTGTTCAACAAGCCAAAGCTTTAGGCACGACCACAGCCTATTTGCCTCTACCCTTATCTCACGCCGAAATTAATCGGAACTTGGGTCAAAATAACGACTATACCCGTCAAGTTGATCAATTTATGCAACAGCATTTACAACATTAATATCTAGGCAAAAAAAAGCCACCCGAAGGTGGCTTTTTTAATGTGTTATGGATTAACCAATAAACTTACGTGCATTACGGAACATACGTAACCATGCACCATCTTCAGTCCACTCTTCAGGTTTCCAAGAATGCTGAATCGCACGGAAATTACGCTCTGGGTGCGGCATCATAATGGTTGCACGACCATCTTTAGACGTTACACCTGTAATCGCTTCTGGAGAACCATTCGGGTTTAATGGATAGTGCTGAGTTGGGTTACCATGACTGTCGACATAACGTAAAGTCACTTGGTTACCTTCATTTAAGGCAGCCAATTTTTCTGCACTTGCAACAACACGACCTTCACCATGCGCAACCGCAATCGGAAGAATCGAACCTTCCATGCCTTCAAGCAATACAGAATGTGACTTTTCAATACGAACGTTCACTGCACGTGCTTCAAACACTTCTGAAGTGTTGCGATGGAAACGTGGCCAAGCATCTGCACCAGGAATTAACGGTGCAAGTTGCGACATCATTTGGCAACCGTTACACACACCTAAAGTGAATGTTTCTTGACGGTTAAAGAATTTCTCAAATTGATCACGTAAGCGTGGGTTAAATAGAACTGATTTTGCCCAGCCACCGCCAGCACCCATGACATCTCCGTAAGAGAAGCCACCACAAGCCACTAAACCTTCGAAGTCATTTAAATCAACACGACCTGCAAGTAAATCACTCATGTGCACATCGACGGTATTAAAACCAACTTTGTCAAATGCAGCCGCCATTTCAGTTTGGCCATTTACGCCTTGTTCACGCAAAATCACCATACTTGGACGACGTAAATTAATAAACGGCGCTTCAACTGGCTCATTCAAATCAAAAGTAGGCTGTGCAATGATACCTTGATGTGAATTGTCTGCAATTAAGGCAAATTCTTGATCAGCAGTTTCAGAGTTATCACGTAAACGTTGAATTTGGTGAGAGACTTCAGCCCAAGCTTGCTGTAAATCAACACGTGGCAAAGTCAAACCATTGATCGTTAACTGATCTGTGTTATTGACTGAACCCACAACTGAGATGGCATCTTTTAAGCTTGATGCTGCAACTTCGTCTGCAAGAGTCGCCCAGTCAGAAGTACTGATTTGAAGCACTGCACCAATTTCTTCTGCGAACAACGCTGCTGTAGATTGATTTTCTAGTGCTACACCTAAACGTGAAGCAAACATCATTTCCGCAACAGTTGCCAATAAACCACCATCACCAATGTCATGGTAAGCTTGAATTAAGCCACGGTTGTTCCAGTCTTGGACTAAATCAAAGAAAGCTTTGAAATCCGCAAAACTGTCAACATCTGGAGTAACGGAACCAATCGCTTTATAGACTTGCGCAAGGATCGAACCACCCAAACGGAATTGACCTTTAGATAAATCAATACGAACCAATACAGAATCAGTATTTTTCAATTCAGGCGTTAAGGTTTTACGTACATCATTTACAGGTGCAAATGCAGTAATCACACCACTCATCGGAGAGGTTACAGCCTTATCCTGACCTTCGTCATTCCAAGTCGTACGCATCGAAAGTGAGTCTTTACCAACAGGAATTGCAATCCCTAAAGCAGGACACATTTCCATACCAATGGCTTTCACACCTTCAAACAAGGCTTGGTCTTCACCTTTTTGCCCTGCTGCTGCCATCCAGTTCGCAGACAACTTAATGTCGCTGATCTGCTCGATATTGGCACACATGATGTTTGAAATTGATTCTGCAACTGCTAAACGCGCAGATGCCGCAGGGTTTAACAACGCTACAGGTGGACGTTCACCCATTGCCATCGCTTCGCCTGTATAACCTTGTAAGCTGGTGGTTGTTACTGCTGCATCTGCAACAGGTACTTGCCAACGACCTACCAACTGATCACGCGCAACCATACCCGTAATCGAGCGGTCACCAATGGTAATCAGGAATGATTTAGATGCAACTGTTGGGTTCTTTAATACACGGAAAATCGCGTCTTTCAAGTCCACTTGAGCAGCATCAAAATCATCGCCCTTACGTTCAATCGTTTCGTATGAACGACTCATACGTGGTGTACCACCAAGCATGACTTGCATTGGCATATCCACTGCTTTGTTGTCGAACAATGGGTCGTTTACAGTCAATTGACGAGCTTCAGTCGCTTCACCCAATACAGCAAATGGGCAGCGTTCACGCGCACAAATTGATTCAAACAAGGCTAAAGATTCTGGTTTGATCGCGAGTACATAACGTTCTTGCGCTTCGTTTGACCAAATCTCCATTGGAGACATACCTGATTCAAGCGAAGGAATCTTACGAAGGTCTAGAATCGCACCGAGCTCATGGTCATTCACCAACTCAGGCATAGCATTGGAAATACCACCCGCACCGACGTCATGTACAGAAACGATTGGGTTTTCATTTTCCATGCGCCAGCAAGTATCAATCACTTCTTGGCAACGGCGTTCCATTTCTGGGTTTTCACGTTGTACAGAAGCGAAGTCTAGGCTTTCACCCATCGTACCGCTATCTACAGATGATGCAGCACCACCGCCTAGACCGATCAGCATCGCTGGCCCACCTAAAACAATGAGTAAGTCGCCCGGTTGAATCGCATCTTTTTCTACATGGTCAGGACGGATATTACCGTAACCACCTGCAATCATGATTGGCTTATGGAAGCCTTTCACTTCACCGTTTACATTCTGTTCGAAAGTACGGAAATAACCATTTAACGCAGGACGACCAAATTCGTTGTTAAACGCAGCACCACCTAATGGGCCTTCAATCATAATTTGAAGTGGCGATGCCATACGTGAAGGTTTGCCGTAGTTTTCTTCCCAAGGTTGTTCAAAACCAGGAATATTCAAGTTCGATACAGTAAAGCCTGTTAAGCCTGCTTTCGGCTTACCACCACGACCTGTTGCGCCTTCATCACGGATTTCACCACCTGAACCCGTTGCAGCACCTGCAAATGGTGCAATTGCTGTTGGGTGGTTATGGGTTTCCACTTTCATCAGGATGTGAGCAGCTTGGCTCTTATACTTATACGTATAGTGACCTGTGTCTTCATCTTTTTTCGGGTAGAAACGTTGTGTGTCATAACCCACAATGACTGATGCATTGTCTTTATAAGCAGACAAAACATCCGTTGGTGATTCTTTATAGGTATTTTTAATCATTTGGAACAATGACAATGGTTGTACTTCACCATCAATCGTCCATTCAGAACCGAAAATCTTATGACGACAGTGCTCTGAGTTTGCTTGAGCAAACATCATTAGTTCGATGTCATGCGGATTACGACCCAGCTTGTTAAAAGCAGCCGTTAAATAATCAATTTCTTCATCAGACAACGCAAAACCAAATTCCGAATTGGCTTGTACCAGTGCCTGTTTACCTTGACCCAAAATATCAATTGAATTTAAAGGTTTTGGTGCAGTTTCTTGAAATAATGCCACAGCATCATCAATACTGCTGAATACGCTCTCTGTCATACGGTCATGTAAAGCCAGCTTTACTTCATTCGATACTTCAGAAATACCTTTTAAAGTAAACAAAACACCGCGTTCAAGGCGGTGTATCGGGGTATTACAGTTGGCAAAAATATCCGTCGCTTTAGAAGACCACGGCGAGATTGTACCCACGCGAGGTGTCACCAAAATTTGGACGTCATCATTCGATGCTTGGCGAATTTGAAAAACTTCACCATCATTTAATAATTGTAAGGCAGATTGCTGCTGTTGCTCGTTGAGCGCTTGGTCAAACAGATAGACCCATTGGCTTTCTATTGATTGAACAGAACTAATTGACGCTAGACGTGATAATAGTTGAGTTTTCTTAAAAGAAGAATGTGCTGGTGCACCGGCCACGATAAACATGCTGATTTTGGCTCCACGGGCAAGTCTTTTGAACTTTACCGCAATGTGACTTTGAAGAGAGTCACATATTCTACTGTGAAAAGGTCAAATCAGCTAGATGGATAACCCTGATTATGTAACCTAATCCTGCAAGAATTTCATTTACAACCGCTTTATTACGCTTTTTTAGATAAAATGACTTAAAAATAAATAACTAGATTGACTACTCAAGCTGAAATAGTGTGAATTTTTTCATAAAAAAATTCGTTGTTGCTCAAAAACAATCAAAATTCCTTTTCAATCCTCTACCCTTCAATTTAAACCTCCACGCTTCTTTATTTACATTGCAACCGACAAATCGTGTCGCACTGCTCTAGTGCAACCCAATATTTTTTGGCATGATTTAAGCAATCCTTCTATGAAACATAATAAATGGAACAAATGCGTTGGTTAGAACTGCTTTCCACAGTTCGCATTGGTCGTAAAAAACAAAGTACAGAACAAGCACGAAGCCCTTTTCATAAAGATTATGATCGTATTATTTTTTCGCAAAGTTTTAGACAGCTCAATCGTAAAACTCAAGTCCACCCACTAACGCAACATGATGGCATTCATACGCGCCTCACGCATTCACTTGAAGTATCGTGTATAGGTCGCTCATTGGGTATGCTGGCGGCTGAGAAAATAAAAGACGAACTCCCTGTCTGGATTTCCCCTGCCGATGTTGGTGCCATCATTCAAGCTGCATGTTTAGCACATGATATTGGCAACCCCCCTTTTGGACATGCAGGAGAATACGCCATTCGTGAATGGTTTGATGATGCTTCACACGGCAACTTTCTGGCAAAACTCACTCCAGAAGAAGAAGCTGATGTGCGTCAATTTGAAGGTAATGCACAAGGTTTACGCTTACTGACCAAAATTGACTATCATCCTAATGATGGGGGCATGCGTTTAACCTATGCCACTTTAGGCGCATATTTAAAATATCCATGGTTATCCAAAACCATTGCCGAACAAGGCAATACCCCAGCCAGCATGCGAGCCAAATTTGGTTGTTATCAATCTGAAAAAGAAATATTGGGGCAAATTGCCGAACAACTTGGGCTCATTCAATTGGCAAAAGATCGTTATTGCCGTCATCCACTAACCTATTTATTAGAAGCCGCAGACGATATTTGCTATGCCCTGATTGATTTAGAAGATGGCATTATTCTGAATATGTTGAGTTATGAAGAAGTTGAACCCATTTTTCTTGATTTAATTGCGGACTATGGCAAGCCTGCAGAACTCTCGATGGATACCACTTGGCAGCAAAAAATTGCCGCATTGCGTGGTCGGGTGATGAAACGTTTAGTTGATGAGGTGACTACCGCCTTTGCCAAACATCATTATGAAATTCTGACTGGACAGCTCAAAGGCAGCTTATTGCAGTATTGTTCCGAAGACATTGAGTTGGGAATTAACCGTGCTAAAGAACTGGCACGCGATAAAATCTTTGAACACCCACAAAAAGCAGGTTTGGAAATTATCGCCCATCAAAGTTTACAGAATATTTTAGATGCTTTTATTCCCCTCACTACACCGCACAAAACCTTAAGCTTTAAAGAACAACGCCTATTTACCATTTTGCAGCGTTCAGGTGCGCGTTTTGGCAACAATCATTATGAAAATATTATGCAAGTACTGGATATTATTTCAAAGTTTTCCGATCATCAGGCTTATAATCTTTCGCAAGAACTGCAAGGCAATAAATCTGGTTTGATGTAACCCAAATTAAAGATAAACATACTTTTTAAATAAGTAATCTTAAACCACTGGCAACCGTATACACCTCAAATAGTGAAGTTTTAAAAATGATTGGATGTTTAATTGGCGAAGTGTTTGCCCTCGAAGCCCCAACAGTACTGTTAAATGTCAACGGCGTTGGCTATGAGATTGACACACCTTTATCGACATTTTGCCAATTACAAAAAGGACAAAAAGTCACGTTATGGACACATTTGGCAGTACGTGAAGATGCACAATTATTGTACGGATTTTTACATCAACAAGAAAAAATCATTTTCCGTACTCTTTTAAAAGTCAACGGTGTCGGCCCCAAAATGGCTTTGGGTATTCTTTCAACGCTAAGCGTAGACATGCTGATTCATACGGTTGAACATGAAGATATAAATACCTTGATCAAAGTCCCTGGCGTCGGTAAAAAGACTGCCGAACGCCTGATGATTGAATTACGTGATCGCTTTAAAGCCATGTCTACAGGTTCAGTACCAAGCAACTCAACCACGGAACAAATCCAATTTACAGGCAACTCTGCCGTTGCCGAAGCCGAAGCGGCTTTACAATCTTTAGGTTATAAACCCTTAGAAGCCCAGAAATTGGTGAGTGCGGCAAAAGGCGATTTTACTGAAGCAAGCGATATCATTCGTGCAGCACTTAAGTCGATGAATAAATAATTCAAATAGACACTCCAATACACCTAAATTCGATACACGAAGGCGACAAGGATGTCGCCATGTTGGATTGGGATATAAGGACATATCCTCAATCCAACACAAGATTTACTTGCGGACTCTAAAATATATTTTAAAGTCCTCATTTTGATCTTTCAAAAGTAAGGCAATGCCTACACAATGGCACCTAACCATAAATCATAATTTGAGGCTGTGCCTCGAAAGTTCAGCCAGAGATTTATTCACCCATTATGCAAGACCGTCTCATCGGTGGTTCCGAAAAACCCGAAGATCATATTGATCGCGCCATCCGTCCAACTTCACTAGATGACTATATTGGTCAACCTGTGGTACGCGAACAAATGGAAATCTTTATTGGTGCCGCACGTGGTCGTGCAGAAGCACTCGACCATACCTTGATTTTTGGTCCACCTGGGCTGGGTAAAACCACACTGGCCAATATTATTGCGCGTGAAATGGGCGGAAACTTGAAATCGACTTCAGGACCTGTATTAGAACGTGCAGGTGATTTGGCTGCTATGCTGACCAATCTTGAAGAAGGCGATGTACTGTTTATTGATGAAATTCATCGTCTTTCACCAGTTATTGAAGAAATTTTGTACCCTGCAATGGAAGACTACCAACTCGATATCATGATTGGTGAAGGTCCAGCAGCCCGCTCAATTAAATTGGATTTACCGCCATTTACCCTTGTCGCAGCCACCACTCGTGCAGGCTTATTAACGTCTCCACTACGTGACCGTTTCGGGATTGTGCAACGTTTAGAGTTTTATTCGGTGAAAGATTTAACTCATATTGTGACGCGTTCTGCCAACTTAATGGATGTGCCAATTACCCATGAAGGCTCGGCAGAAATTGCGCGTCGCGCTCGTGGCACACCACGTATTGCCAACCGACTATTACGTCGAGTTCGTGACTATGCGCAAGTGAAAGGTACAGGCGAAGTGACCCAAGACATGGCACAACGTGCATTAGATATGCTCAATGTTGATAAAGATGGTTTAGACACCCTCGACCGCCGTTATTTAAGCATGCTGCTTGAGCGATTTGATGGTGGTCCAGCAGGTATTGAAGCCCTAGCTGCTGCCATGGCTGAAGATTCAGGCACTTTAGAAGATGTGATTGAGCCATATTTAATTCAACAAGGTTATGCCATGCGAACTGCGCGTGGGCGTATTGCCACCAACATGGCGTATTTACAGTTTGGGATGACGCCACCTGAACCGAAAGAAAAGTAAATAAGAAAAAGGGAGATTAAATCTCCCTTTTCCTTTTCAAGAAAACTCGAAAAATAGCGGTTATTTGAGCCGAACAACTCGTCTATCTCATGATAAATTCGAGCATTCACAATATAAGTCGATACCTTAAAAATCAAAAAATATACTTACATGGTTTTGCCTTCCGTTTATCACAAGGCTGTGTATTGCATGAAATCATTCCGATTATCCTGTTTTGTTACATCGCGTCTACTATGTAGTCCCTTAAGTTTTGCCGATTGGATTAACACTGCTGTCGAAAAAATGAAGCACAAACTATCCAACTACGTCATCACATTCATCAACATCCAGAACTGGGAAATATGAAGTTTCAGACCTCTAAACTGATGCAACAGCAGCTTAAATCTTATGGTATAGGAGTGAAAATAGGATTTGCCAAAACAGGGGTAATTGGCATATTCAAATGCATTATGCTGTCTAGATTATCAACCCATTCCCTCTAAGCCCAGAGGGTCAATTTGCAAACAAGCTAAAGCTCCCTCACCTCTTCCACTAACATTAACTCACATGCCCCATTGCCTGTATCTTCACGACTGAGTGAACTGCGCCATGCCCAACCATCCGCCGATTTCACTTCGACCAAATGTCCCTTTAAATAAATTAGGTCATCTTGATCAACATCCTCCAATTGTTTTGCAATGGATGCATTCGCAGGAATCAAATGTGTATTGGCACTTTGTGTTTCAATCTCTTGGCGTGGAATAGGTGGCTGATTTTCATAACGCCAGTAATACCAGCGATTACTCTGACGTATCGAAAGCTGTTTATAAACTGTTGGATCTGCCATCGCGCCCCATCCCAAGGCAAAATCAACAGGGCTAAGCTCTGCTTCACGTCCAGAACGATAGTTTTCCCGTGATAAAACCCTAAATTGCCCCTCATAATTCGCCAAATTGGTCATGGTATAACCATTAAAAGTTTGAACTGTGTCACTGACTCGCTGATGATCTTGAGCATTTTCAATCGTAGGACTTGGCTTCCACCAATAAATGAGTCCTGTAACAATCACAATCAACCAAATTAAATAGGCCCGACGGCTCATCTTTCCCCCCCAAAAATGCAAATCGAAATATCCATTTTTATTATTCAAACTTAGCCTCATCCATTTTCAGATTGAAATCTTGTGCCATTGGACGGTCATTTCAAACTGCTAAACTTCATGGCATTACCTAGCCCATGACTCAGCCCCATTATAGCTGCAATTATTCTAAGCAGCTTTGGACAAGCACGGGCTTCGAAACACCATATTAAATCTAGACATGGAACACTATCATGGCGAATAAATTCGAATTTCAAATTCGTGTATATATTGAAGACACTGACGCAGGCGGTATTGTCTATCATGCCAACCATATTCGCTTTATGGAACGTACCCGTACCGAATGGTTACGTGCCTCTGGTGTAGACCATTACTGGCACCAAAAAGACTACAACTTCGTGGTGCACAAAATTAATGTTAAATACATGCGTCCAATTCTCATGGATGACCTCATTACTGTTACAGCAAGTGTAGTTTCGTGTAAAGCTACGTCTTTTGTATTGCAACAAAATATTTATCGTGGTGAAATCTTGTTGGCTTCTGGCGAAGTCGAGTTAGCATGTATTAGTGCAGAAATGAAACCTCGTCGTTTGCCAGATGAAATTCGCGATCTAATTCGTAAAGAGTTAGAACAAATCTAAGAAAACTCGGCTCCAGTGTAACTATGGCAAATCAATTAGACTCCACACTTCACGTTTCAGACCTCATTTTACAAGCAAGTCCTGTCGTACAACTGGTGATGCTTTTACTTTTATTTGCATCACTCTACAGTTGGTTTTTGATTGCCAAGTTACATCAGAGCTATAAAAAAGCCCAAGCAGATGATGAACATTTCCAAAAAATCTTCTGGTCGGGTGCCGAACTCAATACCCTTTACAACAATGCTCAACTCAACTCTAAACGTGTCGGGCTAGAAGACATTTTCTATCAAGGTTTGGGTGAATACCTCAAACTTAAAAAACGTCATGCAGCAACGCAACAAACCATCGAAGGTACTGAACGTATTTTACGTGTTGGTTTAAGCCGTGATCAGGGTAATTTAGAACAAGGTTTAGGCGCTTTAGCCAGTATTGGTTCTGTCGCACCTTATGTGGGCTTGTTCGGAACTGTTTGGGGCATTATGAATGCCTTTATTGGTCTGGCAGATGTCGATCAAGTGACCTTAGCGACCGTTGCACCTGGCATTGCGGAAGCCTTGATTGCAACTGCGATTGGTTTATTTGCAGCGATTCCAGCCGTTCTAGCCTTCAACCATTTTACTGCTAAAGGTGAAGCGGTTTATTCAGACCGTGCTCTGTTTGCAGAAGAAATGGTGGCGCTATTACAACGTCAGTCGGTAGGTTCTGTTCAGGAAAATGACTGATGGCGATTCAACGTTCAGGACGCTTTGAGCGCATAAAAAAACCATTAAAGAGCGACATGAATGTCGTGCCCTATATTGACGTGATGTTGGTGCTTTTGGTGATCTTTATGGTCACCGCCCCAATGATTACCAGTGGTATTAAAGTCGATTTACCGCAAGCCAATGGCACTCCACTGCAATCTGAAGATGCTCCTTCTATTGTCTCTTTAAAAGCAGACGGCACATATTTCTTAGAACAAAAAGGTCAAACGACAGGGCCGCTTGCACTGACAGAACTCACTCAACTATTAGTCGAGTCTCAAGCGCAAGCTCAACAAAATAACAAAAAACTCAATGTTGTGATCAATGGTCATCAAACTCGTCCTTATGGAGAAGTGATGGCGTTAATGTCAAGCCTTCAAGATGCAGGCTTAACTCAAGTTGGCTTACTGACCGAACCTTTAAAGTAATATGAAGAATTTTCAAAAGCCACCTTTCAAACAAAACGCAATTGCACTGGGTTTTACCTTCGGTGTGCATGTACTTGCGGTTGTGGGCTTGCTTTATTTAGGAATGAGTACCCCCCCTAAACCACCAGAGCAAATCAAAACCATATTAATTAAACCGCAAGATTTACAACCTACTCCACGCGAAGAAACTGAATTTTCAGAAACTGCGCATGAAAATATTGCCCCTGAAATTACGCAAACTGCTGAGCCGAGTGTAGAACCTACTCCTGTCATTCCTGTGGCGCCACCAAAAACCAACACCACTGAGCAGCAGGCAGCACGTTTAGCTCAGGAAAAGGCAAAAGCAGATACTGCCGCTAAAGCGCAAGCAGATGCAAAAGCCAAAGCACAGGCGGATGCTACTGCAAAAGCCAAAGCTCAGGCAGATGCCGCTGCGAAAGCCAAAGCTCAGGCAGACGCCGCTACGAAAGCACAAGCTCAAGCAGATGCTGCCGCGAAAGCCAAAGCGCAGGCGAATGCTGCTGCAAAAGCTAAAACTCAAGCAAATGCGGCTGCAAAAGCCAAAGCGCAAGCCGATGCTACTGCAAAAGCCAAAGCGCAGGCGGATGCTGCTGCAAAAGCTAAAACTCAAGCAAATGCGGCTGCAAAAGCCAAAGCACAGGCAGATGCTACCGCGAAAGCTAAAGCTCAGGCAGATGCCGCTGCAAAGGCCAAAGCTCAGGCAGATGCTGCCGCGAAAGCCAAAGCTCAGGCAGACGCTGCTGCAACAGCCAAAGCGCAAGCAGATGCTGCCGCGAAAGCCAAAGCTCAGGCAGACGCTGCTGCGAAAGCCAAAGCTCAGGCAGACGCTGCTGCAAAAGCTAAAACTGCTGCAAAAGCACAAGCCGATGCGGATGCGAAAGAGCGCGCTGAAGCAGAAGCTAAAGCCTCTGCTGCGAAGAAAGCAGCGGAAGAAGCTGCCAATAAAAAAGCTGAAGCAAAACGTATTGCCTCTACAGCAAAACGAGACTTTGAAAACAAAGTCAAGCGTGCGTGGAATCCACCTGCGAGCGCATCGGGTCAGAAAGCCAGTGCTCGAGTCACCTTAAGTGAGAGTGGTGCAGTTTTATCGGTTGTCGTCAATTCAAGCGACCCAGATATGAAAGCCAGTGTCGAAGCAGCAGTTCGTGCAGCAGCACCTTATCCAATGCCTTCAGACCCTGATGCACGGCGCGAAGCACGCACATTTACCTCATCTTTCACAGCTCAATAATCACAATCGCCATGCAAAAAGCATGGCGATTAAGTATTTTCACAGTGTTATAACAGTTTAGCCATAATGTAATGCTTTAAATCATGAAAATTCATGCCATTATGTTAGGCAATTTCACACAACCCACAAAAATTGACGTTTTAGAGTATACAGCGAATGATGGAAAATACGCGTAAACATCTACTTGGTTTAGCAATCATGACAGCTTTTCTACCTGTCATTGCACAAACTGCCCATGCTCAACTTCATTTAGAAATTGCAAAGGCACCAGAGCAAGCTCCCAAAATTGCGATTATTCCATTTAGTAATGATCAAACCATTTATTCTATTGTTGAAAATGACCTGAATCGTTCAGGAAAATTTAGCAGTGCATCGAAAAACTTACCTGCAAGTGCAAGTATGAATAATCCCAATGCTGCTGCATGGCAGACCGCTGGCGTGCCTTATGTCGTCACTGGGGAAATCAAACAAAATGCTGCGGGAAGTTATGAAGTTCATTACCAACTTTATGATGTTGAAAAAAAACAATATCTACTCAATGAATTATTGACCGTACCCACTTCACGTGTACGTCAAGCCGCACACATGATCAGCGATGCTATTTACCAAGCATTAACTGGCATTCAGGGAGATTTTAGCGGGCGTATTGCCTATGTGCTCCGTAATCCTACAACACCTGAGCAGCGCTATACCTTACAAATTGCAGATACAGATGGTGAACAGCCTAAAACCATTCTGACCTCGCGTGATCCAATCTTGTCTCCTGCGTGGACACCCGATGCACAAAAAATTGCTTATGTGTCATTTGAAAGCAAACGTCCAGCGATTTATGTGCAAGATTTGTCGACAGGTCAACGTGAAAAACTGGCAAGCTTCCGTGGCTTAAATGGCGCACCGAGCTTCTCTCCAGATGGAAAATCCATGTTATTTACTGCGTCTATGCATGGTAATCCAGAAATTTATCAAATGGATTTAAATACACGTCAGTTACAGCGTATGACCAATGACAGCGCTATTGATACCGAAGCACGTTACGCTCCCGACGGTAAATCCTTTATTTTTACTTCAGACCGTGGTGGATCACCACAAATTTACCGTTACAGCCTCGCAGATGGCAGTAGTAAGCGCCTTACCTTCCGTGGTGCATTCAATGCTCGCGGCACTTTAAGTGCTGATGGTAAAAAAGTGGCATTGGTGCATCGTCCAAGTGGTAGCAGCTACAAAGTTGCAATTCAAGATATTAATACGGGGATCACCAATATTCTGACCCCAACCAGTCTGGATGAATCCCCGAGCTTCTCTCCAAATGGTCAAATGGTGGTTTATGCCACTCGTGAAGATAACCGTGGCTTGCTCTCTATTATGTCAGTCGATGGTCGTTTCCGTATGAATTTACCAAGTGAACAAGGTGAAGTTCGTGAACCTGCTTGGGCACCTAAATAATTTTTAAAAATCTATCTTTATGGAGATGAAGATGAACGCTATTAAACTATTGGTTTTACCTGTTTTGGCTTCAGCCCTGATTATGACTGGATGTGCCAGCCGTAAACCTGCAGCCGAAATTCAAACAGGTCAAACACCAAATTCTGCTGGTACAACAGTCAGCACTGAAGGATTAAGTGAAGATGCTGCGTTAAATGCACAAAATCTTGCAGGTGCATCTTCAAAAGGGGTTACGGCTGCAAACAAAGCTTTTTTAGCGAAACGTGTGGTGCATTTTGACTACGATAGCAGCGATCTTTCAAATGAAGATTACCAAACACTTCAAGCTCACGCCCAGTTCCTTATGGCAAATGCAAACTCGAAAGTTGCGTTAACTGGTCATACTGATGAACGTGGTACGCGTGAATACAATATGGCACTAGGTGAGCGTCGTGCTAAAGCAGTAGAAAGCTTCTTAATCACCAATGGTGTAAGCCCGACTCAATTAGAAGCGGTCAGCTATGGTAAAGAAATGCCAATCAATGCAGGGCATGATGAGAATGCGTGGAAAGAAAACCGTCGCGTAGAAATCAACTACGAAGCTGTACCACCTTTATTAAAATAAGAAGGTCTACAGGCATAAAAAAGCGCTTTAAAATTAAAGCGCTTTTTTATATGCATTAAGCTGGTTTCTGCTCATCTTCTTCATGCTCATGCTGCATGGATTCAATGAGGTCATGCTTATTGAAATCTTTATATTCAGGCTTGGCTTCATATTCTTTCCAAGCTTCTTTCACCTTTTCAGGACTAATATCATCTAAACTAATGCCTTCATTTTGCGTTGGCATGGCATCAAACTTTTGTGTAGTCATTCTGCTGCTCCTCAATTCTTCTTCATCCTTCACATCAACATAGCATTATCCCTAAAAGTTGCAAGGGCAAAATCAAGCCAAATAATCGAGTTTAATTTTTCTTTTGCGGCATTCTCATCTAAACTAGCTGTCTAAATTTTTTTTGCTCAATTTGATTGGTTTTCACTCGGAGTTTTCCTGCCATGGCATACCTCACCCTTTCCCAATTCTTAGAACAACAAACTGGGAATCTTACACCTGAGCTTGCAAAAGTCATTGATACTATTGCAAATACGTGTAAAACCATTGATCAAGCTTTACAAAAAGGCGCGCTTGCTGGGGTATTGGGCAGTGCTGAACATGAAAATGTACAAGGTGAAGAACAGAAAAAACTGGATGTGATTTCAAATGACTATTTAATTGATGCATTAAAAATTCATCCACATGTTGGTGGTTTAGCATCAGAAGAATTAGATGACTTTACTCCTGCCCAAGAAAATGGCGAATATTTAGTGTTATTTGATCCACTTGATGGTTCAAGCAACATCGACATTAACATGTGCGTAGGTACTATTTTCTCAATCTTGCCTGCAAAAAATGCGGTGACTCAGTCTGCGGATTTCATGCAAGCAGGCAACCAGCAAGTTGCTGCGGGTTATGTGCTTTATGGCCCATCAACCATGATGGCATTAACAGTCGGTGCGGGTACGGTATTCTTTACTTTTGACCCAGAAACTCAACAATTCTTACTCACCTCTGAAAATATTCAAGTGGCAGCAGATACCAAAGAATATGCTATTAACTCATCAAACCAACGTCACTGGGAAAACCCAGTAAAACGTTATATTGAAGAACTGCTCGCAGGTAAAACAGGTCCACGTGAAAAAGACTTCAACATGCGTTGGGTTGCATGTATGGTGGGCGACATTCACCGTATTCTTTGCCGTAGTGGTATTTTCATGTATCCATACGACCTTAAAGATCCGAAAAAAGCAGGTCGCCTGCGTTTAATGTATGAAGCAAACCCTATGAGTATGCTGATTGAACAAGCTGGCGGTGCTTCTACAACTGGTCGCGTTCGTATTCTTGACATTCAACCGACTGACCTACACCAACGTGTCCCTGTGATTATTGGTTCTAAAAACGAAGTCAATTTAGTGACTGGCTACCACAACTAATTTTTTAAATGCGCATAACCATCTGACGCGTTATGCGCATGAGTCTCCTCCATGTCAATTATTTTCCTTGAATCAAAAGACAACCCAAAGATTAAACATCTCCGTGGTTTAATAGAGCAAAGTAGCTACCGTAAAAAGCAAGGTCAAACCGTGCTTGAAGGGACACACTTAGGCTTAGCTTGGGTTGAAAAAAAGAAGAAACTCAATTCTATTTTCACCACTGAAAATGCACTCGAACACCCTGATATTTGCGATATTTTAGATGAATATGAAGGTGCTGTTTTTGTCATTGCTGAAAGCCTATATCGTGACTTAAGCACATTGGGGACTACTTTGCCATTCTTGGCAGTTGTAGACTTACCAAGTTCAAGCCAAAGTGTAGACTTTAGCTTGGATACCCTGATTTTGGAAAACATTCAAGATCCAGGCAATGTCGGCACACTACTTCGCTCTGCAGCAGCAGCGGGTATCAAGCAAGTGATTTGTACCAAAGGTTCTGCAGCGCTCTGGTCACCACGTGTATTACGCGCAGGCATGGGTGCACACTTCTCCCTCAACACCTATGAAAACGTTGCCATCGAAGATGTACTCGACCGCTTTGAAATTCCAGTGTATGTGACCAGCTCACATCAAGCTGAAAGTTTATATCAAAAAGATTTAACACAAGCTTGTGTCTGGATCTTAGGTAATGAAGGCCAAGGCGTTTCTGACTTTGCTTTAGCACATGCTCAAGCACTAAGCATTCCACAGCCAGGTGGTCAAGAATCTCTCAATGTCGCTATTGCGGGTTCAATCTGCTTTTTTGAAATGGTACGCCAACGCATCTAATACACTTTTATTTTAAATTGTCTCGTCTAATTTCAAAAAAAGATTACACTTGAAAAAATAATAACGGATATTGTCAACCAAACCATTATTTCCAACGTTATTAAGGATATGTATTGGAAATAATGGTGATAATCCAATGACAGGGTTTTCCATCTCTATGGATTTAGCGCCGAAACAGTCTCAGTCCGAAAATTTAAGTGCTTTAAAAAGTACGGTTGAACAACGTCTGAAAAATTTTATGCAAGACGTAACTGGACGCGCACTCGTGATGATGGAAAATGCAACGCAAGGACAACAAGGCATCGCAATGGATCTGGTCCAAGAAGCCTTTATTTCTTTGCATAAATCCTATTCAGAGAAGTCGACTGAAGAATGGTATCCCCTGTTTTACACCATTTTAAATAACAAACTGCAAGATTGGCGTCGTAAAGAAGCTCGTCGCTCTCAGCCTTTTTCATTGTTTAAAAAGGTGAGTCTAGATGAAGATGATCTTGAAATTCAGGATGTTATTGATGAAACAACGCCTAGCCCACTTGAGTTTCTGGATCAGGCAGTCACTATTGAAGAAATTCAAGCTGCGATTCGCCAACTGCCAGTTCGTCAACAGCAAGCGTTTATGCTTCGGGCTTGGGAAGGATTTGACACGCAAACGACTGCTCAAATTATGAATTGTAGTGAAGGCAGTGTAAAAACACATTATCATCGCGCGATTCAAGGTTTGCGATCTGCGTTATCGCATTTGAATCCATATTCGGGAGGGTCATCTGAATGAAACAAGATGATTTCTTAAAACAAATCACTTCCAAACTTGATGGTCTTGCTCAGCAACATAAGGCAAAACCTGTCGTGATGAATCATGTTTTGGATCATATCCAGCAAAAAAAATCATCACGCTTTGTTTATTTCAAAATGACTGGGTTTGCTCTGGCAGCAGCAATTGCAGGAATTGTGGTTTTACCAAATTCTATCGATATGTCTGAAAAACCACAGAATCAAGTTGTAGTAACACCAAAACTCTCTCCGCAAATGGTTGAGGATTTGGAAATGTTAATGGTTTTAGGTGAGGACAAAGTTCCACATGGCAGCTAGACGTTTAGCTTTTGCTTTTTGTGCACTCGGTTTCTTGCAAACAAGTTTTGCAGGTTTTGAACGTTTTTGGATTTTTTCTAAAGATGCCAACACACAAGTGGCCGAAACATGGGAAACACTTTCTGAGCAAGAACAGCGTGCATTAATCAAACGCTATCAATCTCTCAAAGAAATTCCAGATGAACAAAGTAGCAGCTTACAACAGCGTATGGACTGGTTCACGCAGTTACCTGAACAAGAGAAACAGAAAATGCGTGAAACTTGGCAGCAAATGAGCAGTCAGGAACGTAATGATTTACGTGCACGTATGCAAAAAGCCACACCCGAAGAACGTATTACCATACGTGAAGAGTATATGAACAAATACCTACATCACACCACTGAACAGCATTAAGAACACTTTAACAGCAATAAATAACAGTATATAAAAAGCCAATCTACAATAAGTAAGATTGGCTTTTTATATTTCTATTTCATCTTTAAATATTAACCTCATCGGTACTCAACGAAGTTAATGTTTTCATTTTGCTTAATGCTTTTTTGTTTGACTATGACGTCGATACAAACCTAAACCGAATAAACCCAGTAAACTCCACCACCCAATTGAACCGCCGCCACCGCCAGATGTGACTGTATTCTTAGCTGTGTTATTTAAATAAATTTTTGCTCGATTTGAAGCCAAACCTTCGGCATCAAATACGGTATATTCCATAATCTGGTCGAATGGGCTGTAATTATTTTTTACCTGCACCACCAAATCGCTCGAATAACAGGTATCTCGCATTGCACTTCCTGGACATGGCCCATTCGGAACTGACGGGTCAATCATCATCGCGCTTGGTAAACTATCCAAGCGAATTGCCAACTCCTGACCTGCTTCATTATGATAAAAGTCGGCTTTATTCAGTCCAGCAATACTGCCTTTGGGACCATCATCATCAAAATCATTTTCTAGTGGATGCAACGAAATTTTCTGGCTAGATCCATATTGCAAGCTGTAAGTATCCTCTTTTGCAATTGGGGAAATATTGGTAAAACTCGCACTTAATAAGCCTGATGTTGTTTTGGTGGCATCTGTTTTCGAGGTGATGCTGTAAGTACATAAAGCATTCTCACCAATAGTAGAAATACTATCATCTAGGCGATAAAACATGATTCGTTTAAGTTCTGGCACCCACTCACATTTTAACTTCGGATCTTGATCGCCAATAAATTGAAAGCTACTGCCCTCACCAGAATAATGCCCCATACCCAATACCTGGGTATTAATCGTATAGTTTTCTGCATTTAATGCCTTAACCTGTGATTCATTATTCACCCATTGTTCATCAGGCAGTGCAAGTGCAAACGGATCAATATAAATCGCACGATACTTGGCATACTTTTCAGTATTGCTCTTCAAGTCTTTAAAAGCAGTCAACTCAGCTTGATATTGCGTCAAATATTTCGCATCCGTCGATTTATCATCCAAACGTGCTTGATATAAATCAATCGCTTGCTGATAGTCATCCACCATTTGCGAATAAGATAAGTTCTTTAAATTAATAATATCAGCCGCAGTTAAGCGCATCAGCTCAACCGAACCAATATCACAGGTATTTTTCATACTTGGATTAAGAATCAACGTTGCATCCGTAATGCGACTAAATCCACGTTGATCAACATCACTACACCCAATCGCATTCAGATTCACCAGATCATTCGCGGTCTGATTATCTTTTGGATAGTACAGCGGTAGATATTCTGTATTGGCATTCGGTCCCGTATACGCAGTTAGTAATGTTCCCATCGAAATATTACTGACATCAATATTGGTATTGGTTCCTGAAATATTACTTTCATAAGCCACCTTCGGTAGATTACATTGCCCTGTTACAGCAGCCAATTGCAGGGCATTATTGATTGCAGTCATATTGAGTTTGGCATCGGTCACATTCCCGTTATTCAATGCATAACGACATGACTGCCCCGAATTATAAGCCAACACATTAAATGAAATATTTTTACTACCTAATTGATCGTAAAGTAGCGTACTGGCCGCATTGTTCTCAACAATCGTATTACTGAGCAATATCAGCGTACTATTTTCACTTAAATTTGCCTGCGCAGCATTAGACGAGACATTTTTAATAATCGCCCCTGTACTGATATTTGCCTGATTTTTGGCAATGGTATTGGTTTGCAGTAAAGTCGATGCTTCACCACAAAGATCCAACATACTCTGATTATTTACCGCGCCATTGGCAACAATACTGCTATTTTGAATAGAGATTGTCGGCTTCGTGAACAACAAGTTGTTTTGGCAAGTCATCGCCAAAACACTGCCTTGTCCTGCTTGGTTACCCTGAATTAAAGCATGATCGATCGTAAGTGCAATGTCACCATCAAGGTAAATTGCACCACCTTGTGCCGCACGTGAATTTATAATGGCAACATTGGACAAATTAATATCCGCACCAGCATAAATAGCTCCACCCAATCCAGTGCTTACAGCATTCGCCAAGGTTAAGTTTTTAAATGAAGTCCCATATTTTGATAAAGAACTATTCAATATTCGCGTTTGATTTTCGCCGCTGATGGTTGTTTTGATCGCCGTCGTGGCAGGATATGTATTTGTTAATACATGCTTCTTGGAATAATCAAGCGGCTCAGCACCATAAATCTCAATCACCGATTGTGGGACTAATTCACGCTTCAGTGTATATGTTCCCTCTTTTAACTGAATCCGATCTTTTTGTCCTAGACGCGTATCACCTGCATTACATCCACCATAGGCTTTATTCTCGGCTGCCGTTTTAATGGCTTCGCGTAAAGAACATTGATTTAAGTTGTTACCATCTTCATCATCAAACGTAGTGACATGAATAAACGTATCTTCTGCTGCCATCAATGACATCGCAGAAAGTACCATTAACGTAAGTAAACCTTTTTTATAATTTTTCACGGTCAATTCCCTTGCCTATTTCTTGTAACGACGTAATCCAATCAGTCCCAATAAACCGAATAAACTAAATACCCCTGCACTCCCGCCCGAAGTTTTCACTTTACTGTTTTCCATTTGTCCAGCTGGTGCCTGAGAGACTTGCACTTTTATCTCTAAATAAGGGTTTTGAGAATCATTGAATCGTGTAGTTGTCGTGACTAAGCGAATCTTGAAAATATCAGCACCATGCCAGTTTCCATTCGGCTTATACTGAATGTTTCCTTGCTCATCTATGGTTAAAGTCCCTTTAGGCTGAGTAATTGTTGGAACGACCTGTAAGCATCCATCTTGCCAAGCACCACCCGCTGGATTCGCACCCAATAAGGCTTCACATTGATCTTTCGGTAAAAGCTCTCCATCCCCCAGCAAATCAGCAACCGACATTTTCGCAACTTCACCGTAATTGATATCATCCCCGATTAACGCGATTGTTGTTGGAAACACCAACTCAACAGCACCACGGTCACAAAGCACATTATTTGAATCACGGACCTGCCCACGCTGATCACTCGATTCACACTCGACCCGTGCAGTATCAGAACCTGTAGCTTGTTTACCCTTATTAACGATTAAAGAATCACTCAAGTTTTGATAGGACACCAATAAGCGCGGCTTAAAGTAACCTAAAAAGTTACTCGTTCCCTGATTAAACGGACAGACTAAACTTTGCCGATCTAAATTTGCACTGCTACATTTTCCTTCAATTGTACTGCCCGCAACTAAAGCCGTTTGGGTCAAAATATCATTCGGATACTCTGCTAATCCTTGTCCACACATCGCCGAAACTAAATTATTTTGTAAAATGCTCTGATCACCAGACTCAAATTTACAATCCTGCTGATTTGTAATTGGATACGGATTTCCCACCAAAATACTATTAGCCAAAAAAGCTTTGCCCTGTGGAGCAACAAATTGGATGCCTTGTGCGTTCCCAATCATGGTCAGGTTATTTAAGCCAATGCCATCACGTAAATTCAGCAAATAACCTTTATTCTGTAGAAAAGTACTGTTCTTAATAAAGTTTGCGACATTTAATATGGAGGTAGGCAACTGATCTGTATTAAATAATAACGATGAATAAATACCTGCCGATGTGGTACTTGTTGTCTCATTATTTCGAATAACGCTATTGAGAATTTTATAGGCAGGATGCTGGGTAAATAAAACTGCACCTTCATTCGCATAGTTCTTCTCCAACAAACTATTCTGAATGACAACTAAACTGTCCGTCGTATTCTCTATTGTTGAATTACCCACATTATAAATTGCCCCACCTTGAGCAGCATATCCCCCAGATAATACTGCATAACTTAATTGTAGATATTCATTGTTGTAAATCAGTCCACCTTGTTGAGCACATTGAACCTGACCACAACCTTGTAGACTGATTTCATACAGCACGACACTCAGTAGCTTCTCTTGTGAACCATCATCAATGCGCAAAATATTATCTTTCGCCTGCATTTGTAGCACGGCATTATTTTTACCTAAAACAGGCGTCTCATTAAAATCAGCCTCATAATTGGTTTTAATGGTTAATTCACGCTGAATGTTTAAGTGTGAATTGAGTTTATAAACTTTCTGCTTTTCTAATAAAATGACAGGACTTGCATCTTCCCCACCACAGCCAAAATATCCTTCTTTAGGCATATCTTGATTGATATAGTTCACCGCCTCTCGCAATGAACATTCTTTATCATCTTTAACAACATCTTCAGTGGTGGTGACACTAATATTTGCACTATAAGCATGCCCAGCTAGACATAACATTCCCACACCAATGCTCTGCTTGAGCATACATCTCTCCTTAATTTTTTAATTATCTTGTTTTTCTAGATTGCATCTTCTAAACAATTTCAATGCAATCTGATTGCAGTCCTTTTGCTGTACAGCCTAAAAGATGCCAATACAAATAAAATTGACTAAATTGCCAAATTCTTTGGGCATTAAAGCAACTACAGCACGATTGCACTGCATATTTTCTGGGCTAAGGTAAGATTTGAATGGTATTGGACACACTGAGGGTTCATGCTGATTTGCAGCATCCTGTTCTCCTTAACATACATTTCTATTATTTTTCTATGCTCGCAAATCCCTGCGATGCAAATTTATCAGTACTTTGTCACAGCTTTTTAAATTACTCAAGCGCTTTTATCTGTTATTGATATTCATCGATTAAGGCATAAATTTGTCTTAAAGTGGCATGGCTGAGTTTAGTTTTTTCGCCTTTAAGCAATTGAATTAACTGCTCTAAAGTTTGCAAAAGTATCGAAGCCTGCTGTGGACCATGTAACAGAAGATAATCAATAATTTGCTGATCAATATGAATGCCACGTCGGGCAAGCACAGAACTGACTAAAATTTGTCGATCTGCATATAAACTGCCAGTCGGAACTTTGACACTCACTGCTTGGGTTAATCGGGACTGCAAATCAGGTAATTCTAATTTCAATTCAATTGGTGCAAAGCGAGAGGAAAAAACCAGTTGTCCGCCAACTTCATTATTATAATTGATCAGGTGAAATACTGCTTTTTGCCAATGTGGGACACCACAAATCGCTTCGATATCATCAAGCGCAACCAAATCATAGCGTTCTAAAGAGGTAATCGCCTCCGTAGGTGCATCCAGCAGCTCTAATAACGAAACTTTAATCGCAGATTTACCCACATCCAAATAAGAATCACAAATCGCAGAAAGTAAATGGCTTTTGCCTGTTCCAGCACCGCCATATACATAGAATCGATTCATTAAACCTGCATGTAGCTGACGAATTGCATCAATGACGTGACCCCAACCTGGACCAGAGAAATCACTGATTCGGGCATCAAGTTGGGGTTCAATATCTAATTGCAGTTGACGCATATTCGTGATTAAGCCTTATACGCTTTATGTTTTGGGTTCAATGTTACTCGATTTCTCAGCAGTGTGCTGATCTTTCGAAGTTTGCTCTTTAATTTCAACATCAATATCCATTTGCGAAGTTTCTATACTAATAGAATTTGTTTCAGCAAAGGAAGTCACAACTGCTTGCGTACCATACAACTGACTCTGCTCATAACATTCTCGTGCGTGTTTAAGCAGCACAACAATCACCGCAGCCACAGGCAATGCAATTAACATTCCTAGGAATCCTGCCAATTGCGCACCCGCCAATACCGCAAAAACCACAGCGACGGGTGACAGACCAATCTTATCCCCCAACAAAAATGGTTGCAGAATGTAACCTTCTACGGCTTGACCAATCATAAATACCACACCAACCAAAGCCAACTGCATCCAATCAAGACCAAACTGGAAAAATGTCGCAATCACAGCCGCAATAATTCCAACGCCAAAACCTAGATAAGGAATAATACTGGCCAAACCTGCCACCATACCAATAATCAGTCCAACTTCTAGTCCAATTAATTGCAAACCAACCGCATAGACAATGCCGAGCAACAACATCACCAAAAACTGACCCTTCACAAATGCGCCCAGTACGCTATGACATTCACCCACAATTTTTAAAGTAGATTTTTCGTAAGGACGTGGAATAAGTCGACGCATACTATCGAGCATACGATCCCAATCTAAAAGGAAATAGAAAGCGATAATTGGAATAAGAACAACTGTACCCCCCACCTGAATAAAGCTCAGTCCAGACTGGGCAATTTTCAATACCATAGTTTGCAAGCTATCCGCACTATAATTGGTCTGAATATAATCCATGACGACCGTAGACAATTGATGTGTATCAATTTCCATCTGCACTAAATTAAAAGTATGCGACAACCAAGGTAAAAAGGTATCATTTAGCCAATGAATTCCTGCGGGAATACTACTTTTGGCATACATTAACTGCTGCCAAATCAAAGGCACCAAATAAGAAATTGCTAAAGTTAAAACAACACCAATCCCAATAAATACAATGCTAATAGACAACCAACGTGGCAATCCAATCTGATGAAATTTTTCCACCAGCGGATTAAACAAATAAGCGACTAAAAAGGCGACAATAAATGGGAGTACAACTGGCTTTAATAAATACAATACCCATAAAATAAGTACGATACCCGCAAGAATAAAAATGCGCCGTAAGGTTCGATCGACCATATTAGACCCGCCTTTTTCGATTTAATCGTTATAAAAAGTAAAATATTTAAGTAAAGATAGCATTTTAGAGCATAAATAACATAAGAGTTTCATTGATTCAGGTTATAATCCCCGCGCAAATGCGGAGACTTCACTATGAGCAACTCAACTTCTACCCCAAACACTGGTTTAAGCTATAAAGATGCAGGTGTCGATATTGAAGCGGGCGACGCACTTGTCGATCGAATCAAATCTGTCGCTAAGCGTACAACTCGCCCTGAAGTGATGGGCGGATTAGGTGGCTTTGGCGCACTATGTAAAATTCCTAAAGGCTATGAAGAGCCTGTTCTTGTATCTGGCACAGATGGTGTGGGTACAAAATTACGTTTAGCTTTGAACTTAAACCGTCATGACACAATTGGTCAAGACTTAGTTGCAATGTGCGTAAACGACCTTTTAGTGTGTGGTGCAGAACCATTATTCTTCCTCGACTACTATGCAACAGGTCACTTAAATGTTGATGTTGCTGCTGATGTCGTAACAGGTATTGGTAAAGGCTGTGAGCTTGCTGGCTGTGCATTGGTTGGTGGTGAAACTGCTGAAATGCCTGGCATGTATGAAGGCGAAGATTATGACCTTGCAGGTTTCTGTGTAGGTGTCGTTGAGCAAAGCAAAATCATTGATGGCTCTAAAGTAAAAGCTGGCGATATCTTAATTGGTGTTGCATCAAGCGGTGCTCATTCAAATGGCTACTCTCTGCTTCGCAAAATCTTAGACGTGAAAAATGTCGATCTTACTCAAATTGTAGATGGTCGCCCACTTGCTGATACAGCAATGGAACCCACTCGTATTTATGTAAAACCGCTTCTGGAACTTTGCAAACAAGTTGACGTACATGCTATGGCGCACATCACTGGTGGTGGTTTACCGGGTAATTTACCTCGCGTACTGCCAAATGGTGCTCAAGCGATTATTAATGAATCTTCTTGGGAATGGCCAGAATTGTTCAAACTTCTTCAAAAAGAAGGTGGTGTTGAACAATTCGAGATGTACCGTACTTTCAACTGTGGCGTAGGTATGGTTATTGCTGTTGACGCAAATGATGCAGATAAAACCATTGCGCTTTTAACCGAACAAGGTGAAAAAGCATGGGCTATGGGTCACATCGTAGACAACGCAGAATCTGTTGAAGGTGCTGACGAGAAAGTCCGCGTAATCTTTGCATAATGAAAATTGCTGTCCTTGTTTCAGGAAGTGGTAGTAACTTACAAGCCCTCATAGACGCCCGTCTATCAGGGCAAATTGTAGGTGTTATTTGCAACAAGCCTGAAGCGTACGCGCTAAAACGTGCTCAGCAAGCAGGCATTCAGACTGCTGTCATTCAGCACAAACAATATCCAACTCGAGAAACATTTGATGATGTAATGCATCAACAGTTATTAGATTGGAA
Organism: Acinetobacter tibetensis; assembly: GCF_023824315.1. Taxonomy (NCBI): domain Bacteria; kingdom Pseudomonadati; phylum Pseudomonadota; class Gammaproteobacteria; order Moraxellales; family Moraxellaceae; genus Acinetobacter; species Acinetobacter tibetensis. The sequence goes on from NZ_CP098732.1 coordinate 2,298,081, forward strand.
TGTTGATTTAGTGGTATTGGCAGGTTTCATGCGCATCCTAAGTGCTAAGTTTGTCTATGCATGGGAAGGGAAAATGCTCAATATTCACCCTTCTCTTTTGCCACACTATAAAGGTATGCATACCCACCAACGCGTACTCAATACAGGTGATGTGTATCATGGTTGTACCGTGCACTACGTCACAGCAGAGTTAGATGCTGGACAATCTTTGGCACAAGGTGTATTGAAAGTTGCTTGTCATGATGATGTCGAACAACTGGCGCAACGCGTGCATGAACTTGAGCACTTAATCTATCCTCAAGTAGTAGAATGGATCTGTACAGGTGCCTTGCAATATCATAATGCCAATACCGCGATGTATCGCAATCAAGTTTTGAATGAACCTATTCAGTTTTGTAAACTGTAAAGAATTATATTCAAATAAAAAATGCATCCGAGGATGCATTTTTTATTTTTTGTTATTGCTGAATTAACTGCTTAATCAATTCTACCGTCGCTTCAGGGCGTTCCAGAGGGAACATATGCCCTCCTTTAACCACACTAAATGGAATACCCACTTTTTTCTTAGCAACTTGCGGAAAACCGTGTTTTAAAAACTCACTTTGATCCCCAACCACCAAATGCATCGGAACTTTAGGTTTCGACATAGGTAACCACCACCAAGATGGTGTATTACGAAATATTGCAACTTCAGCAGCTTTAGGAATGGTCAAGGTTACACCACCGCGCTCCGCATCTTCGGTTAAGGCATGATCTAAATAGGCCTGAAAGCACTCATCATCAAATTTTTGATATAGGCTTTTCGGTCGCAACATTTCACCTGCCTGTTCACGAGACTCCCAATGATCACGGCGGCGATTACTCAGACCTGCTGGTGTCATACGATCCACCAGTTTCGGTTGAAATAACTTCGCAGTGTGGAACAGTAAAGAGGCTTTACCCATAATCAGTGGTGGATCCAGCATAATCACTTGCTGAAATAATTCAGGACGCTTATATGCTGTCATCATCGTTAACACTGAACCCAGTGAATGACCAAGCCCGATCACGGGTCGCCCATGTGCTTGCCGCACAATACTGTCAGTCAATTGATCCACCAAGCGTGGCCAATGATTAGTCACAGGGTAACGTTGGTCAGTTCCGATGAGTGGAACATAGACAATATCGTAATCATCTCTAAGTAAATGAAAAAGCTTTTCATAAACTTTGGATGGCACACCATTGGCATGCGCAAAGTGGATCAGTGGTTTCATTGTAGTTTTGTCGTTTGCTCAGCTTGAACTTGCTCTGAGAGTGAAGTTGCAAAACCTTGCCCGATTGAACTTCCCATACGCCCCAGAACAGAATCCAATGGATTATATTGAACGGTATAATCCACTGTTTTATCGATTTTCAAGTCACGTTTCAAGCTATTTAGACTACCTGTACGGTCAGCAATACCTAGCTTCACCGCTTGTTCGCCCGTCCAGAACAATCCAGAGAAAATTACAGGATCTTGCGATTTCAATTTATTACCGCGACCTTTCTTAACCGCGTCAATGAAGTGATCATGTACATTGTCTAATACGGCTTGTACATGTGCCTTCTGTGTAGCATCAACAGGTTGCGTCATTGATAAAATTGCTTTGTTTTCACCCGAAGTCATCGTGCGGTCTTCCACACCCAACTTTTGCATCAACCCATTCACGCCATAATTTGGCATGATTACCCCAATAGAGCCGACTAAACTTGATGGATTGACAATAATTTCATCTGCTGCAGAGGCAATATAGTAAGCGCCTGATGCACCCGTATCACCAATAAGCGCATACAATTTTTTATCTTTATGCTGTTGTTTTAAATATTGAATTTCTTGCCAAATTTCATCTGACTGGACTGGAGAGCCACCAGGTGAATTGATATTTAAGACAACGGCTTTACTATTGTTGTTCTCGAATGCTTTCTTCAAAGATTTGATGGTATCTTCGCTATTCACACTCTGTTTATCTGCGGCAATTGTGCCAATAATATCAACCACTGCGATATGTGAACCTGTAGTCGAACTAACATCTGTAGGAGCAGTACTACAGCTTTTACCCAAAATTACCAAGATGAAGAGAAGATAAGCGAAAGTCAGCAACTTAAAGAATATGCTCCAACGACGTGCGCGACGTTGCTCTTCCACTGAAGCCAATACGGCTTTCTCAAGAATTTGCCATTCTTTTCCTGACTGCTTTTCTAAATTTTGTTGTGTAGTATGACTTTCGTTTTGTGGTTTAGGTGGCCAATCGGACATTTAAGATGATCCAATAATGAATAAAATTACTCCCATTATATACATGCAGGCGCAATAAACTATTTAAACCCTGTATTTTCGCCTATAATAATTACTGTTTTATATTTCTTATCCCCATAATGTTTAGGCAATGACTGATAAAACTTCAAAAACAATGACAGATCGCGTACTCCAATTTGTAAGTCGACAGCCTATTCAAATTTCTCGAATGATTGCCCGTTCACTCGCAGGTTTAGTGAACGTATTAAAAATTTCTAAAACATCACAAACCATTCGTCTAAATCTTGAAATTGCCTTGCCTGAACTCAGTGAGAGCCAACGTGAGCAGATTAATCAACAAGCCATTCGAAATGAACTTATCTCTTATTTCGAGTTTTTTAGCATTTGGGGATCTGAAAGTCAGAAAAATATTTCGCGTATTCATTCAATTACAGGAGAGCAATATTTACATGATGCGCTTGCCGAACAAAAAGGCCTAGTATTAATTGTTCCACATTTTGGAACATGGGAAGTGATGAATGCTTGGCTCGCACAATTCACCCAAATGACGATTTTATACAAACCTGTCAAAAACCCATCAGCGGATAATTTTGTGCGCAGTGCACGTAGCCGAGAAAAAGCGCATCTGGTTCCGACTGATGAAACGGGTGTACGACAAATTTTTAAAGCATTAAAACAAGGTGGAACGACCGTTATTTTGCCCGACCACACTCCCAATGTTGGTGGGGAACTTATCCCGTTGTTTGGCTTACCCTTAGAGTCTAGTAACTTAAGTGCAAAACTGATTCAAAAAACCAAAGCTAAAGCATTGTTACTATATGCTATTCGTAATGATACGCATGGCTTTGACATGTATATAGAACCAATCTCTGATGAAATTTATCAGGGTACGGCAAACGATGGTACACGAATCATTCATCATGAAATTGAAAACCTGATTCAACGTTTTCCAGAACATTATCATTGGAGCTATAAGCGCTTTAAAGCAAATCCCGCACTACGCAATCTATATAATCTTCCTCATGAACAAGCCATGCAGTTGGTTACCGAAATTAGACAACAACAGACTAACGACTCAGCCAACGCTGCTGATCACGATAAAAATGCAATTGCATTGTTTGATCCTGAGTCTGAATAAATTGAATACTGCCCTTATTGGCTGTGTTATAGAGTGGAATGTTGAGCTCCTTTAATCGCTGTTGTGTCAGTTGACTCGGATGCCCATAACGGTTATTAAATCCCGCAGAGGCAATCGCAACTTTGGGTTTAAATTGTTTTAAAAAATCATAAGCCGAACTGTTTTTACTGCCATGATGACCTAACACCAGAACATCTACTTTTAGATCTGGATAGTCCTTTAAAATCTGATACTCTGCTTCCCACCCTGCATCTCCCATAAGTAAAAAATTGGCATAGGGTTGAGCATTTTGCACTTGAATATAGAGCACACAAGAAAGTTCATTTTGATTATTGGGTACTTCAGTTAATTGCTGTTGTTGTGGTGATAACACCTGAATCTTAACACCGTCTAATTGCCATACTTGCCCTGAATGACAATAATTGAATTGAGACTCAGGCATTACGTGTACCTGCTCATTACTGTAAATCGTTTGAATAGGCAAAGTTGAACGTAAAGAAAAGTATGAGCCGCTATGATCTTGGTCTAAATGAGTCAATACCAACTGATCTAAATTAGATATTCCCCTGCTATTTAAAAAAGGCCGGATGAGTTGCTGTCCTACACTAAATTTTTGTTCATCATAATGACCACCCATATCAATCATCATGTGCTGATCATGATTTTGTAAGAAAACAGCTTGCCCTTGCCCAACGTCTAGAATTTGTAATTCAAAGGGATGTTGTGATTCATCCAGCATAAAAATTGGTAAAAAGCAGACAATACTCCAACTTTTGGGCACGACTCCTCGAGGTAGAAATAAAATAATCAACCCGAGAGCCAGACCAGACATCACTGTCCAGTTCATGGCAATATTTTGTACCGTTGAACCGAATATCTGATCGCCAGTATTTAAGATTGAAAGTAAAAAAGACAGACCAAGATCATTCAATTTAAATAACAGAATTCCCAACGGAGGAATAACCCACAAACACAAGGTTGCAATAATGCTCAATGGAACAACAAGGAGACTCAACCACGGTAACGCCAGCAGATTGCTGAAAGGTGCAATCCAGACCACCTGTTGAAAAAAGATCAACATTAATGGCAAGAGCGCTAAAAATATTTTCCATTGCGATTCAAACAATATGCCAATGTATAATTTAAGCTGTGCATAGCGCGTTAGCGTTAATTGCTCAGGTTGCTGTTGTAGGGTCTGATAAATTCTTAACAATACTAAACAGGCGCAGTAGGACAACCAAAAGGCAGCGGACAGAATACTAAATGGATCGAGAAATAGCAGAATTGCAGCGCTAAGAAGCAGTACTTGCAAGGCTTGTAATTTGAATTTCGATAAAATCAATACAGCAAGAATACAACTGGTTAACAGCGTTCGTAATGCAGGGATTTCAAACCCAACAAAAGCGCTATACAGCAATACCCCCATACAAAATGGAATGACCAATAAATAGGGTTTGGGATAACGCAAATACCAACTCGGTGCAAAACGGATAATCAACCGATGAATCGTCCAACATAACAATGCTGCAAAGATCAAAACATGGGGGCCAGAAATTGCCAATAAATGACTCAGTCCCATACGTTTAAACAGCTCTTCAACTTCGGGACTCAACAGACTTTGGTCGCCCGTTAACAAAGCCAAAAGTAACCCTGAATGATGTAGTGATTGCTTTTGCAATGTATTTCGCAAAGTTAATCTTTGCTGCTCAATAGCCAATAATATTTTTGCAACCATACGCTGCTGCTGCCTTACATAGGACATCAACCCCATAGCATAAAGCTGTTGCTCGGTTAGCTTTTCTGCACTTTGCACCTGAAATGCAGACATGATGTTCTGCTGTAAAAACCATTTTTCCTGATCAAATGCACCTGCAATCGCATAACTATGTGCAGGTAACACTTTTCCTTGCAATCGGTAATATTGCCCCAATTCGAGCGAAGTGTCCGATGATGGACGGATATAAGCTAACCATTTTACAGGTTGCTTTTGATTATTCAGTACAACAATCTGTTGTTGAACATGATTGGATTGAAGCTGATTCAATGATTTTACGTGCACAACCACTTCGGCAGGTCTTGCAGTCAGTTCACGTAAAGATAGACGCTGTGTTAACGCACTGTCTGCATATAAATAAGCCAAATTAAAACTAAACAAGCACAACAAACTCCGCTGTATGAATCGAATCAATTGCAGATTGAGTTGTGGAAATTTAAAGAGAAGACCTTGAACTATCAGCCAAACGATTGCCAATAAAACACAAGTTTGACCTGTCAGCGCCCAAACTTTCCCCATTCCTGCGATACCCAGAATCCAAGCGATCAGTACGTAATACATCATTATTTTTCATATTGTTTTTATAAGTGCCGCACATCATAAAGCCCACCGAGGTGGGCTTCAAGTACAACAGAATAATTTAAATTTTATTGAGGGTCGGCCCAAAGCCCATCTTGCATATGCAAAATAGAATCTGCCGTTTGTGCCAATTGCTCATCATGGGTCACAATTAACATTGCCATATTAAATTCTTGCCGTAAATCGCTGAGTAATTCAAAAATTTTAACTGCAGTTTTCCGATCCAAGTTACCTGTAGGCTCATCCGCCATCATTAAAGCTGGTTTTGCCACCAATGCACGTGCAAGCGCGACACGTTGGCGTTCGCCACCAGACAATTCGCCTGGCTTATGCGTTAAACGATGCGATAGCCCAACACGGTTTAATAAATATTCTGCCTGTGCTTTAACGTCTTTATAATTTGTCCCTTCACGCAACATTAAAGGCATCGCGACATTCTCTAAAGCCGAAAATTCAGGCAATAAATGATGGAATTGATACACAAAACCAAGATGCTGATTCCGTAAATAACCCCGTTCGGCTTCACCCATATGGTCAAAACGTTGACCATTGAGCCAGACTTGCCCTTCTGTAGGACGATCTAATCCACCCAACACATGCAGTAAGGTACTTTTACCCGAACCACTTGACCCCACAATTGAAATAAACTCACCTGCATGGACTGTTAAAGATAAGCCTTTAATCACTTCAACCGTTGATTTGCCATCCGTAAAATGTTTGACCACATTCTTGGCTTCTAATACCACGTTACTCATAACGTAAAGCCTCCGCAGGTTGAATTTTAGCAGCACGTAACGCTGGGTAAATCGTCGCTAAGAAACTCAAAATTAAAGAGAGGCTGACAATAACCACCACATCTTGCCATCTTAAATAGGATGGTAAGTAGTTAATGAAATAGGCATCAAATAAATGTAAACCGAGTGTAGTATTCACCCAATCAATAAAACCACTGATTCCTGTCGCAAGAATAATACCCAAAACTGCACCAGCTACAGTACCAATAACCCCAATAACGGTCCCCTGCACCATAAAAATCTTAGTAATGGTGGCAGGTGAAGCGCCGAGAGTTCGCAAAATTGCAATATCTGCCTTTTTATCAGTCACCACCATCACCAGTGAAGAAACAATATTAAATGCTGCAACCAATACAATCAGGAACAACAATAGGCTGACCATTGCTTTTTCCATCTGAATCGCACTGAACAAATTACCATGCGTATACGTCCAATCAGAAGCGTAATAGTTACCAGGTAATTCACGTACAATATCATTACTCACTTGTGGGGCAGCAAAAATATCATCCAGCTTTAAGCGAATCCCTTGTGCACCATCGGGTAGGCGAAGAAGCGTTGAAGCATCATTTAGTGCGATATAACCCATCATGGAGTCGACTTCCGCACCAATACTAAAAATACCGACAATTTTAAACCGCTTGAAGCGTGGCACCACACCTGCCGGTGAAGGTGTCGCTTCTGGCAAGACCAAGGTAACACTATCATTCAAACCTAAGCCCAACGCATCCGTTAACTGCTTGCCTAAAACGATACCGAACTCACCTTTTTTTAATTGATCGATATTACCTTCAACCATGTGGTCTTGAATAATAGAGACTTTTTTCTCGTATTTTGGCTCAATACCTGTCACCATAAGACCAGAAACCTGACCATGGGCAGTGATCATACCCTGCAACTGCGTAAAGGGTGCAACACCTTTAACATGCTCATGCTGTTCAACTTTTTTTGCAAGTTCGGGCCAATCTGTTAAAATTTGTGTTGATGAAACAGTGGCTTGAGGTATCATGCCTAGTACACGGTTTTTCAATTCTCGGTCAAACCCATTCATCACAGATAAAACTGTAATGAGGACAGCCACACCTAATGTGAGACCGATCATTGAAACCAGAGCAATAAAAGAAATAAAGTGGTTGCTACGCCGTGCGCGAGTATATCTTAGCCCGATGTACAGCGAGATTGGTTTAAACATACCATCTAGTCCGAGGTAATACATTATGGAAAATTTACAGCATCAAAGCGCCTCAGCGGAACGTCGCGTTATGTCACGTATCGATGCTGCCTTGCGAATTAATTATCAGATTATTTCTGATGACGTTGCTCTTAATGATCCTTACGATCCAAATTTTGTCTTGCCCCGCTATTTTCTACTACTCGCAGAATTAGATCAATTTGATCTGGCATTAAACTACGAATTAGAACAATTAACTGAAAAAGATCAACAAATTGCTCGAATATTATCCTTATTCAATCAAAAATTAAACCTGATTACAGGGTCTTTATACGATGCAATTGTACAGTCCATGTTACCTGTACCCGAACATGTCAATTTTTCAGAGAGCGGGTTTAGTTTCCATAGTGATCGTGAAATTCAGGAAGGTACTTATATCCATGTTACCTTAAGTCATCCAGAAAACTTCTTTCATATTGCTGCGACTGCGCAAGTGGTATATAGCCGTGATGAAGGGAAAGGAAAATACCGTACAGGCGCATATTTCATTACCCTACATCCGCAAGATCGGGTCAAACTGGCTGAATGTGTCAGCTTTGAACAATCTCCCGACTAGACTCATGGACTATCTGGATCGCTTTAATTTAAGAGCGAGTTCTTTGCTCGCTTTTAAATCTCGATAAAAATAGATAAATAAACCGAACAATAAAATGCCCGCCCCCACAAAAACCATGAATGACAACATTTCCTGATTCAGTATTGCCCCAATCAACATCGCCAAAATTGGCGTCATGACGGTGGTTAATGAAATTGTGGTCGGTTGTAAGTTTTGTACCAATTTAAAATAACAAAACATTGCAATCAGGGATGCCATGATCACGGTATACAACAATGCCAACACCGATTTCATTTGTGGCATATGGGTGGGTGCATACTGCCAAATGAAAGGAATTAAACACGCTGCCGCAATAGTTGAAATCAGAATCGATCCTGCTGCTTGTGCAATTGGATTAATGGGTGCATTAACTTTTTTAACCCAGAACATCGATAAAGCATAAATAAATACGCTCATCAGCATCAATAGAATGCCAATCGGATGTACATGCTGCTGGCTGCCTGTAAAGCAAATAATCGCTAAACCTGACACCGAAATGGTCATGCCCATCCATTGCAGACGATGTAAATGCTGCTGAAAAGCAAAGCGACCTATCAGTCCTGCCATAATGGGAGCTAAGCCAAACATTAAGGCAATCATCCCCGATGATAAATATTGGGTCGCCATATACGTAAAAATTTGCGAACCAATAAAACTCGCGGCACCTGCCAAATAGCTTTGTAAGCTCACGCGATCAAATGGCAGACGAACTTTAAGAACATAAACCAGTCCCAAAGCCAACGGCAATGCAATAAAAAAGCGCAACACCAAAGCCCACATTAAATGTAAATCAGAAACACTCCAAACGATGGCTAAAGGTGTGGTTGCCCAAATGAATACCAATAATGCATAAGTAGACGCCAAATTGGCTTTGGATGGCATAGTCAATTCCACTTAAACGCTAGTTTTGCGCTTTTGCTTTTGAATAGTTTGATCAAGACTGCTCGAAAATTCGCGTTTATCACGTTCTGAAATTGGTGGTGGTCCACCAGTTTGTACGCCCGCCCCGCGCAAGGTGTCCATAAAATCACGTAAATGTAAGCGTGCTTTGACATTGGCCGTCGTATAAATTTCACCCCGAGGATGGATCGCAATTCCCCCGTTCTCAATCACCTGAGCCGCCAAAGGAATATCTTGTGTCACCACAATGTCATTGGCTTGCATACGCGACACAATTTCTTGATCGGCTGCATCTGCACCACTCATCACTTGTATGGAGTTAATACGTACAGAAGGCGTAATTCCCACGTTTTGATTGGCGACAAAGGTCACTTCTAACTGATAGCGATCTGAAGCACGTAAAATGACTTCACGTAAAATTTTTGGTAATGCATCAGCATCAACCCAAAGTTTAAAAGGCAGCACAGGCATCTACGATATTAAAAAATTCCACTCAGTGTAGCAAAAAGCCAAGCATTACTCTGCTGTTCATTTTAAATATACTTGAAAAGTATAATATTATTAAAAAAGTAAATGAAAACAACTCGTTTATTTAAAATCTGGATAGTCACAAATATACAACATGCTTTCCCTTCTCAGTCCAGATTCATCACTTAGTTTATATTTTTATCCTTATTTTCATTCAGATAGACTTGAAATCTTCAAATCACCCTCGATTAATAGATTAAAGCCACTGAACATTCAAAATTGTGCTTATGAAAAATCAAAACAGACCAGAAATGATCAGCATCGAAGATCAAAACTTCGGTAGCCATGTAGAGCATTGGAATCTGCTGACAGAAAATCCAACCACTGAAGTTCCCAAATGGTTAGGTCTGGCACTTGATGCGCCCATTATGCCGATGGGACTTTGCCGTGAAGAATGTGATATGGATGCATCTGTATGGCTCATTCAAGGTCCGAGCAAAGAAAAAGTACAACTATGCCAAGTCATTGCGGTGGAAAACAACAAACCTAAAGCGGTTAAAACTGCTTTTCCAAGTTTTGAAAGCCCCTACAAAGTCAAAGCCTCAATTGAGCGTATTATTACTTGTGAATCTAATACTCAAGCCGTACTACGTTTAAATTTAGGCGACAACAGCATTGTCTATGCCTTTGATAGCCTCTATAGCGTGAATCATGATCAATACCAAAAAGATCAAACCTACTTAGTCCAATTAAATGCATGGGCCTATGAATTAGAAGCCGTTTCTGAGCATGAGCAACTGGTTGTAGATGATCCAGCTTCAATTAAGCACCATCGTGCTTTGAACGATATTCTTGCAGCCAATGACGGCATTGCACCTGCTAACCTACAAGAACAAATCGATGCTTGGGAACCTAAGTGTGAGGATGACAAAGCACCTGTCACAGTAGATTTCTCCAAAATGGTTGCTTATTTGTATGGCGAAAAAATGGGGCAGGAAGATGAAGCTTGGTTCCAAGGTAATATTGTTGGCAAAACCAGCCTACAATTTATGGGACAAGAATATACACTCTACGATGTCACGCTTATTCATGATGAAAATCAAGAAGCCACGCTGATTCGTATTGCGACCAAAGATGATCAATATAAACATTTTAATATTGGTCAATACATTCGTGGCAATATTTGGGTTCAAGTGAGTATTCACTCAAAAAATTAGTTTTTTCATTAAGATAGCGTTAAAAGAACGGAATACAGATCATCATTACTTAATCATGATCTGTATTCCGTTCTTTCGTATTTATTCTCATCAAAAGCATAGTCTCATATTTCTACTTATATTTTATCCACATTTTTTATTTTAAGATTCTTTTTTAAATTCAAATAAAGTAAAGTTACCCACAGTTTTAAATTTATTTACCTATTCATTCAAATTAAAATAAAAAGACAAATTAAAACATAGAGTTATTATAATATTAATTAAATATACGATTTATCTAATATGGATGATTTATTTAAATTAAAAATAGAACTGATGTGCGAATTAACGCCAATTAGTACTTTATTTAGTCAAATTTTTGTGCTTATAATATGAACAAGCAATAGGATTTAACGATAATATAGATCGGAACGAAATATCTATGAAAATCGTACAAGAAGAAAATTTACAGCGCGTTGAAACACAACTTGAACAACGCTACCCACTTGATATGATGTCATGCATTTTTTTTATTTTTGGCATGATGTCATCGGCTTATATTCTGCACCAGTTTATTCTTTAATTTTACGCTTAAAATAAAAAACCCATCTTATTCAGATGGGTTTTTGCATATTGGGATTAACCATTACGTTTTACGAAGTCATCCATAAAGTTCACCAATGCTTGTACCCCTTCTAAAGGAACAGCATTATAAATACTTGCACGCATGCCTCCAACAGAGCGGTGACCTGCCAAATTCAACAAGTGGTTTTCTTCAGCTTCTTTCAGGAATAACTTTTCTAAGTCAGGATTTGCCAAAGTAAAGGGTACATTCATGATTGAACGGTTAGCTTCTACAATTGGGTTTGCATAGAAGTCGCTAGAATCAATATAGCCATAAAGTAATTGTGCTTTTTGTAGATTCACTTGATGCATGGCATCTACACCACCATTTTCAAGTAACCATTCAAACACTAAACCAGACAAATACCATGCATAAGTCGATGGGGTATTTACCATAGAATCATTTTTAGCTTGAGCAGAATATTTCAACAAACTTGGAATTTCTGGTTTCGCCTGATCCAATAAATCTTCACGAATAATGACCAGTGTTAAACCTGCTGGACCAATATTTTTTTGTGCACCGGCATAAATCAAACCGAATTTAGACACATCTAACGGTGCAGATAATATACTTGATGAAAAATCAGAGACCAATGGTTTATCTGTTTCTGGAATACCAGCAAATTGTAAACCGCCAATCGTTTCATTATCTGCATAATGCACATAAGCAGCATCGGCTGATAAATTCCATTGACTTTGTGGCGTGATTGCAAGTTTGCCGTCAATTTTTGTTCCAGCTTCTACAACATGAATATCGCCATAACGTTGTGCTTCTTGCAGTGCTTTTTCAGACCAAATACCCGTATGGATATAGTCAGCTTTATTATTTTTACCCAACAGGTTTAATGGAATGGCAGAAAACTGTAATGATGCCCCACCCTGTAAAAACAAAACTTTGTAATTTTCAGGAATGTTCATGAGCTTACGTAAGTCTGCTTCTGCTTTTTCTGCAACCGCAACATAGTCTTTGCTACGGTGGCTCATTTCCATAATGGACAGCCCTTTGCCATGCCAATCCAACATCTCTTGTTGAGCTTTTTCTAAAACGGCAGTAGGTAATGCAGCAGGACCAGCACAGAAATTGTACGCGCGCATGATTTTTCCTTTCAGAGGTGAAACACAATAAAATGATGGCATTTAATCATATCTTGCTCAGGCTTGCAGTAAATTATCCTGAAAATATTTCAATGCTATCGGGTATTTAAAGTCAAAACTTCAATAAAGATCGATTATTTTTTAGGTGGAATGGCTTTAATAAATGATTCAACATTCACTAAGTAACTGACTATACGTACAATTAATACTGAAATCACCACCATTGCATGAATCAACATTGCAGTTATTAAATAACAGCCAAATTAAAAATAACGCTAAACATGAATTTTTTTCTTTTTAGGCTCAGCAAGATGTTGTTCTTTTAAATCTTTCAATAATTTTTCATCATGTATATCAATCCTGTGACGTGTAGATTGAGCATACAAATTTTGGCTAAACACCCCACGCTGAAATGCCAACCACATTTGTTGTGGTTTTAAGAAAAAACCCGTCAAAAGTGCTATTCAATTCATGATGCCAAGTATGGGATGATTCAACATAGAATCCGTTCCCAACGCACAAGCACTAACCTCCCCCTCACTTCTGCCAACACGATAACCTGTTAAAATATGGTATAAGTCACGATATTTTAGACATTTAGGTCTTACTGCAATATTCGGAAGTGGTACAAACAAGTAACCATAATAAACATGAACCGTACAAAGCTCTTGTTCCGCTTGGATCGGAGAAAAACCATTATTTTGATAAAATAAATCTAACGCTTGATGAATACTCATCTGGTCTAATTGTCTTGATGCTAGGCACTTGCAAATTGGGAACATATTCAGTTATTAGTATTTTTATCTATGTAATTTTTTAAAAGTTTAAATTTATCGTATTATCTACTTACAGGAAAATGAGTCTAGCATCTGCAACACTCAAAATGTAAACGCGCTCGTTTACACCGATAAAATAAAGATCTGTATAATTCATTACAACAACAATGCGAGTTTGATTAATGCCACAGCGTTTTCAATTAAAATCAAGAAAATTAACGCTTAGGATGAATCCTATTTTTCCTGGTTTTATTTGCTTATGCACGAGTGTGTTATTTCTTCACCCAAGTTATGCAAAATCCATCAGCTATATAGAAGCTGAACAAAACATACTGACTCAATCCTATAGCACTCGAGCTGCGCAGGCTCTACAACAATCTGCTCAACTGCAAGCTGAAGCAGTGAAAGGGCTCGGACTCCCGCGTATTGATTTAAATGTTCGTGCTTATGCCTTTCATAATGAAGTAGATGTGCCACTAAATTCCTTAAAAAATAATCTGGATAATACCCTTACTCAAGGCGTGAATAATCAAATTGATCAATGGCAAAATAATAGTGGTATCCCTAGCGGAATTACAGACACTCTAAAAGATGGTGTCGGCAACGTTATTGATCGTGGCCTTGGATTAATTCCCAATGAGACGACGATCAATTTGGATGACCAAGTTATACGCCCGACCGTTTCAGTATTTATGCCTTTATATACTGGCGGACTGACCACTAGCGCCAAACAAATGGCAAAAATTCAGTCCGAACGCAGTGTCATCAATAATAAACAGCAACAAGACCTTCAGCGTTTCGAAATCATTCAAGCCTATTTTAACTCGCAGCTACAAACACAATTATTAGCGGCAAGCCGTTTTAATGCTCAAGCGATGCAAAGCCATTATCGAAATGCACTAAAATTAGAACAGCAAGGCTTTATTAGCAAAGGGCAACGGATGCAATTTGAAGTTGCTAAAAACAATGCTGAACGTTTAGCACAAAATACCCAAGCCAACCTACAAGCCAGCTTGTTTCAGTTGAATAATCTCCTGCAAAGCAGTGGCATAACAGAATTAAGCACGCCTCTTTTTGTCAATACAACCAAAAATCATTCGATTAATCAATTATTAAAGAGTTACCCTGAACAATCCTCTCTGGTTCAAAAGCTGCAAAAGGACACCGAGCTTGCTGGGGTAAAAGTGAAAGCGGAATCGGCAGCCAAAAAACCGACTGTATTTGCCTTTGGTGAATACAGCTTAGATGAACATCAAAACTGGATTGTGGGCGTTGCCGCTCAGTACAATTTATTTTCAGGCATCGACAAACAAAAAAATATACAAGCTGCTGAATTACAAAGATACGCTTTACAGTTAACCACCCAGCGTACTAAACAAGAAATAGAAAATATGATTTATAAATCATATAGCGAGCTTGAAACCGCTCAACAAAGCCATGCTCTACTGCAACAGAACATGCAAGCTGCTCAAGAAAATTTACGCATTCAAACACTTTCCTTCAAAGAAGATATGGGCACAGCCACACAAGTAATTGATGCTCAAAATGCCATGACCGCTCTTAAATCTGAAATGGCACTAAATGCGTATAAATACGTCATGTCATTAGCCACTTTATTACAAAGCCACGGTTCTATAGCTGAGTTTCAAAGCTATGTAAATCAAAAAAATACGCAATATATTCGTTAACTTTAATGGGGAAACCACATGAATCAAGATCAATCAACACCTGATCAAGAACCTAATGCTTCCTCATTGGAGGAAAAAAATACAGGGAAATCTGAAACTGATCTATCAGAGCAACTGACCGAAAATAACACTGGCACAGAAAATTCAGCAGATCACTTAAATGATGTCTCTGAAAAAGTGACTGATCCAACATCTAAAACTAAACTTCTGAAAAGCGTGGGTATTATCCTAGCCATCTTACTGCTTGGGTTAATTGCATTTGGTTTGTGGAAAAGCTACCAACCCAAGATGGTTGAAATACAAGGGAGAGTTGAAGCGGAAACCCTGCATATCAGTACCAAAATACCAAGCCGAATTGAAGAACTCTATGTACATGATGGTGAAAAAGTTCAAAAAAATCAGCCTCTCGTACGTTTGTATAGCCCAGAAATTGATGCTAAAAAGCAGCAGACACTGGCTGCTTTGCAATCGGCTCTAGCACTGAAATCGACCGCTGATCGAGGCTCACAACAAGAGAATATTGATACCCTATTTGCCAACTGGCAAGCCGTGAAAGCCCAACAAGACTTGGCACAAACAACCTACCAACGTGGAGCCAAACTTTTTCAGGAGGGTGTTATTTCTCGTCAGCGTCGTGATGAAATGCAGGCTGCTGCACAATCTGCTGCTCAGTTGACTGAAGCTGCTTACCAACAATATGCTCGAGCAAAACGCGGAAGTACAACTGAACAGAAATCCACAGCCGACGCACAGGTTGAAATCGCTAAAGCTGCTGTTGCGGAGGCGAATGCGCTAGATGCTGAAACAAAATTATTTTCACCCGTAAATGGTACAATTTCCAAAACCTACGGCAAAGTCTCTGAATTAGTCACGATAGGTGTGCCTGTCATGAGTATTATTTTAGATGATGAGCTATGGGTAAGTTTAAATGTCCGTGAAGATCAGTATGCTCAGGTCTATCAAGCCAAAACATTGGAAGGTTTTATTCCCGCTTTAAATAAAACTGTGCAATTTAAAATTGAGAATATTGATGCAGAGGGCGAGTTTGCGACTATAAAAACGACTCGACAAACGGGGGGTTACGACATACGTAGCTTTAAGCTCCACTTAACACCAAGCACACCCATTGCAGATCTTAAGGTTGGCATGAGTGTGATATTTAAAGTCAAAGAGCAATCCTGATGTGGGCTGGTCTCTGGCGTGAACTTCGCTATTTAGCCACACATAAATGGGACTTGTGTTTAGTTACACTCGCCCCGCTATGTGTGATTGTGCTATTTAGCTGCATGTTTGCGCAGGGAAAGCCTGAACATTTACCCATTGCGATTATTGATCAAGACCAGAGTAGTCTGAGTCGAAATATCGAAAAATATTTATCCAACAATCAAAGCTTGGCTATTTATACCGTAACGCCTGATTCCAATGAGGCTGAACGCCTACTGAATGAAACAAAAATTTGGGGCTATGTACTTATTCCAGAAGGTGCCGAACAACGGCTAGTTCAAGCGAAAGATGCAGAAATTGCACTCGCATTTAATCAAAGTTACTTCAGCATCGGAAATTCTATTTCTTCAGCCATGCTCAGCAGTACTGTGCAAGCCATGGCAAATTATATGGGGCAAAATTATTTAGAAAATAATATTCCCTATTTAGACATCCCTACCCCTAATGTGAAAATCTCGCCACTCTATAATCCGAGTCTCAGTTACGAATTTTATTTAGAACCTTTTGTCATTCCTGCTGTTCTACATTTATTGCTCTGTTGTTGTGTGGCTTTTTCCGTAGGTCAGGAATTTCAATTTAAGTCTGCAAAAAATTGGCTGAAATCTTCAACTATATGGACAGCATTACTCAGTAAAGTGCTTATTTATGTTCTTATTTTCAGTATTTGGACATGGTTGTGGATGTTCTGGCTCATAGAAATTCGAGGGTGGTTTGTGGCTGGTCAACTCTGGCTATTACTTCTAGCTCAGTTTTTATTTTATTTTGCCTATGCTTTAATTAGTGCAACTGTAGTATTGGCTACCCATAATTTGGCCAAAACTTTTGGCTTTATTGCGGTATATGGTGGTTCATCCTTAAGTTTTGCAGGTGTGACACTCCCCTTAAATAATGCCCCTGCATTTACCAAATTTTGGGCGAATATTATTCCATATACCCCTTATGCCAAGCTACAGACTGAACAATGGGTCATTGGTAGTCCTGTACAACTTTCATTCATCCCTTTAGCAATTCTGAGTTTTTATTGTCTCTTCTATTCGATAACTTCTTTCCTGTTATTAAAAAAGCGTAGTGTAGAGGTGCAGGAATGAAACAAAAATTGAAGTCATTTCTTTTTTACTTTGTAAAAACATTCAAAGATATTGCAAAGAATAGCTCCATTCTCACGACGATGGTGCTTTCTATCTTCTTTTATAGTTTTTTCTACCCAACAGCCTACAAAGCACAACATGCTCAAGCCTTACCTATCATTATTGTGGACGAAGAACAAAGTACATTAACCGCTAGTATCATTAATGCAGCGAGCAACAGCCCAAATATTCAGGTTCGTGCTGTGACAGGAAATTTTGCTGAAGCGGAAACTTGGGTAAAGCAACAACGTGCCGATGGCATTTTACTATTACCTGATAATTTATCTAATAGTATTCATCGGGGTGAAGTTGGTGGGGTTGGATTATATTTAAGTGCTGCTTATTTTTTAAGAACTAAACAAATTGGTTTGGGATTGGCTACAGCCATTGAAAACACCTTAGCAGAACGCGCAGAAAAGTTTGGACAGATTTCACATTTTTCTCCCGTCCTTTCAATTCACCAAATTCCATTATTTAATACACTTTCAGGCTATGGCAGTTATATTTTTCCAGCGATTGCCCCGTTAATTATTCATCAAACCATTGTATTGGGCTTATGTATGCTGGTTGCAGGTTATCGCAACTTAAATTGGCGGAGCAAAACAACTGAGTTTTGGGGGTTATTTGCTGCTGCGCTATGCATAGGTTGTTTGGGCTGCTTTTATTTATTTGGTTTTACCTTCTGGCTCTATGACTATCCACGTGGCGGAAATTTTTGGGGTATGCTGATTGCTGTCCCAATTTTTATAAGCAGTGTGATTGGGTTGAGTCTTGTCTTGGCTTCTTATCTTGATATTCCCGAACGTGCAGGCCATGTTATTGTCTTCACCTCTATACCCCTATTTTTACTTTCGGGTACAGCATGGCCACATGCCGCTATGCCGCTATGGATGCAATACTTGGGTTCAGCCTTACCATCCACTCAAGCCATTCAAATGTTTATTCAATTGAATCAGATGGGTGTACCTACGCAAATGGTTATACCTAAGCTCATTTATCTGAGCGTTTTTGCGGGTGTCTGTTTAAGCTGGGCATATTATCGTTTATGTAACACACGCAACTAGTCACTTATTCATCATTTTTATTCTACAAACTAATGATGAATTTAAATACAATCGTATTATTAAATAAAACAGTCCAAACAATCACCAATCAACAATAATAAATTAAAAAAAGATCGCTCATTCTTCACAATAACTTCACAATAGCCACCTTCCATCTGCCAGCATTCTTCTTTTTTCATGCCACCGCATCTTGATGCAGCATAAGAGTTCTTGCAGATATTTTTTTGCCCCTAATTTTTTTTCTGAGCTAAGTATGAAAAAAATTAAGATAAGCCTTGCATGGCAAATTGTAATTGCACTCATTTTAGGTATACTTTTAGGCTCTTTTCTGCACTATTCTCCTGAATATCGTGATGCCTTTGTAACTAATTTATTGAGCCCACTCGGTTCAATATTTATTAGCCTCATCAAAATGATTGTAATCCCACTTGTGGTTTCAATGCTTATTCTAGGCATTGCAAATACAAGTCATGGGACCAATGTCGGTCGACTTGGTTTCAGAACTATTCTATATTTTGAAATCATTACAACCATTGCCATTATTGTTGGCTTGGTTGCTGCAAATGTATTCCAGCCAGGTGCTGGTATTGATATGTCGACGCTAACTCAAGTCGATATTTCTAAATATCAAGAAACCAGTCATGAAGTTAGCCAACATTCTCATGGTTTAGTACAAACCATTTTGTCGCTAATTCCACCGAACTTCTTTGCTGCATTAACTAGCGGTCAAATGCTACCGATTATTTTCTTCTCGGTATTGTTTGGTATTGGTTTAGGTTCTTTATCTAAAGAAACGAAACAACCGCTGATTCAGGTATTGCATGGTGTTTCTGAGACAATGTTCAAAGTTACACACATGATCATGAAGTTTGCGCCTTTAGGTGTATTCGGCTTAATCGCTGCGACCGTTGCAAACTTTGGTTTTAGCTCGTTACTTCCATTGGTAAAACTTGCAGTATTGGTTTATGCCGCTATTTTCTTCTTCACTTTTATTGTACTAGGGTTGGTTGCCAAAATTTGCGGATTCAGCATTTGGACCATCATCAAAATCTTAAAAGATGAATTGATTTTAGCTTACTCAACTGCCAGTTCAGAAACCGTACTTCCACGTATTATGGAAAAAATGGAAGCTTATGGCGCGCCAAAAACAATTACCAGTTTTGTTATTCCAATTGGCTATTCATTCAATTTGGATGGTTCAACACTGTATCAAAGTATTGCCGCGATTTTCATTGCTCAGCTCTATGGCATTGACTTAAGCTTGGGTCAGCAAATTATTTTAGTACTTACTTTAATGATTACCTCTAAAGGCATTGCAGGTGTACCTGGTGTTTCTTTCGTAGTGCTATTGGCGACTTTAGGCAGTGTTGGGATTCCACTTGAAGGTCTGGCATTTATTGCGGGTATTGACCGTATTTTAGATATGGCGCGTACTGCATTGAATGTCGTTGGTAATGCATTAGCTGTTCTTGTCATCAGTAAATGGGAAGGCCAATTCGATACGGAAAAGCAAAAGAACTACAATATACAACTGAATGATACTTTGTAATTTAAATTGCATATAAAAAAGGACGCTACGGCGTCCTTTTTTATTTACTACTGCTGTTGATTATTTAATTTTCTCGCCAAATACTGACACGCTCATGTCTCGAATTTTACTACTGCCATTGGGTTTATCAAAACTCACGTCATACTGTACTAAGTTTTTATCATAGGCATATTCATAGGTCACGGTATATTTACTTGGCTGATTGCTTTCATTCTGCAATTTCTTTGACACGATTTTCTTGGTTTTATAATTCTCTTGAGGCAAGCCGCGTGCAAATTTTTGCATGTTTTTCTGATCACCTTGATAACGTGCTTGCAACTCAGATTCAAAATGCGTCATCAATTGGTCAAAATTCTGCGCACGTAAATCATCATACGCCTCTTGTGCAGCCTGTACTTGCTGTGGACTAGGATCTGGAATATTGGCCTGCTGTCCCAGTTTATCGCATCCACTGAACACCAATACCGATGCTAAAATCGCATATTTCATCTTCATCATCGTTCTGTTCCCATTATTTATGCAACAAATCATATAGAAAAAGGACGCCTAAGCGTCCTTTTTCTTTAGATCATGACTTATTCTTCTTCAGATTCATTCAAATCTGATTCATTTTCAGTTTCATCTACAATCATTTCTTCATCAACTAAATTTTCATTAGCCAATACTGATTCTATAGTTTCGATTTCATCTTCTTCTACAGCATCAATCGCTTCTACACCCACCAATGTTTCATCTTCACCTAAACGAATCAAACGAACACCTTGTGCATTACGGCCTGTTTGTGCAACTTCTGAAGCGCGAGTACGCACTAAGGTACCCCCATCTGAAATCAGCATCAATTCTTTGGTTTCATCAATAGAAACTGCACCGACCAATTCGCCATTACGCGCTGAGGTCTTAATGGCAATCACCCCTTTCCCACCGCGTTTTTTGGTTGGGAAATCACCGACTGGTGTACGTTTACCATAACCGTTAGCAGAAGCACACAGTACTTCACCTGTTTCAGGAACGACTACTAAAGATACGATACGGCTAATGAAGTTTGCATCTGCTGCATCATCTTCATCCGATTCAACTTCTTCTGACTCCTCTGCTTGAGCCGAACCAATCGTGACACGCATACCGCGTACACCTTTGGCAGAACGACCCATCGCACGTACATCAGTTTCAGCAAAACGAATTGCTTTACCTTCATTTGAGAACAACATAATTTGCTGTTCGCCATCAGTAATCGCGACACCAATCAAGGTATCTTCTTCATTCAGTTCAATTGCACGTAAACCATTTGAACGTACATTACTGAATTGTTCCAGCTCTACACGTTTCACGGTGCCCGACGCAGTTGCCATAAATACAAAGAAGTTTTTACGTAACTTTTCAGTCAATTCTGCAAATTCAGCAACAATTTCATCATCCAGATCTGTTGCAGAAAGCTCGACACCCAACTCTTTTAAGTGTTTACGCAATGCATCTGATAATTCATCCGCATCTTCAGCCAATCCATCAAATGATGCTTTTAACGCGTCATAATGCGCTTCGATGATACTGTTTTCACGTAGTTTCACCACATGAGCACGAACGAAAGCTTTAAAGTCGGCTAAACGATCTTTAAATTTCTTCGGTGCATCAATTACAGGTAAAATTGCCGTAATCGTTTCATCTGCTTCTAATGGCAGTAAGTTCACCATTGGGCGACCTTTTGCACCGCGAGAAGCTTGTGGCACTTCAAACACTTTCAGACGATACACTTTACCCACATTGGTAAAGCATAAAACCGTCGCATGGTTTGAGGTGACAATTAGATGTTGGATGTAGTCATCTTCTTTCATAGATGTTGCAGACTTACCACGTCCGCCACGGCGTTGCGCAGCATAATCAGACAATGGTTGAGTTTTCGCATAACCTGTTTTCGAAACAGTTAATACGACTTGTTCTTCTGGAATTAAATCTTCACGAGAGAAGTCAATACGCGATTCTACAATTGCCGTACGACGAGCATCGCCATATTGCTGAAGAATCAAAGCCAACTCTTCTTTAATCACAGCCATCAACAAATTAAAATCGTTCAAAATTGCTGTTAATTCAGCAATTTGCCCCAAAATCTCGGTGTATTCGGCATGAAGTTTGTCTTGCTCTAAACCTGTTAAACGGTGCAAGCGTAGCTCTAAAATCGCACTGACTTGGGTCGGTGACAAACGATACATATCGCCATCTAAACCAAATGGACGGCTTGGATCTTCACCTTCAATTTCTGCTGGACGGACAGAAACTGAACCAGCTTTCTCCAATAATGCAACTACACCACCCGCTGACCATTCACCCGCTTGTAAACGCTCACGTGCTTCGGCAGGGTTAGCAGAAGTCTTAATGGTTTCGATAATGGCATCGATGTTCGCCAAGGCAACCGTTAAACCTTCTAAGATATGACCACGTTCACGTGCTTTACGTAATTCGAACATGGTACGGCGAGTTACCACTTCTTGACGGTGGCGAATAAATGCCGCAATGATATCTTTAAGATTCATTAATTTTGGCTGTCCGTTGTCCAGACACACCATGTTAATGCTGAAAGAATTTTCGAGTTGCGTATTCAAGAATAAGTTGTTCACCACAACTTCAGCATTCTCACCACGTTTTAAATCAATGGCGATACGCATCCCGTCTTTATCAGATTCGTCGCGTAGTTCTGAAATACCTTCGAGTTTCTTCTCTTTTACCAACTCAGCAATACGCTCGATAGTTCTCGCTTTATTGACTTGATATGGAATTTCAGTGAAGACAATGGTCGTACGACCTGTTTTTTGATCTTCCTCAAAATGGTATTTACCACGGATATGCAAACGACCTTTACCTGTACGGTAAGCATCGACAATACCCGATTTACCATAAATAATGCCGCCAGTCGGGAAATCTGGACCCGAAATATGCTGCATTAAACCTTCAATACTGATATTTGGGTTTTCAGCATAAGCCAGACATGCATTCACGACTTCAGTCATGTTATGTGGCGCCATATTGGTCGCCATACCTACTGCAATACCTGTCGCACCGTTAATCAACAAATTCGGAATACGCGTTGGCATCACTTGCGGGATACGTTCTGAACCGTCGTAGTTGTCTTCCCAGTCTACGGTATCTTTTTCGAGATCCGCCAGAATTTCATGGGTAAGCTTTTGCATACGAACTTCGGTATAACGCATTGCTGCTGCACTATCACCATCGACAGAACCGAAGTTACCTTGACCATCCACAAGCATATAACGCAAACTAAAATCTTGCGCCATACGAACAATAGTTTCATAAACAGCAGAATCACCATGTGGGTGATATTTACCAATTACGTCACCGACAACACGGGCAGACTTTTTGTATGCTTTGTTGTAGTCATTACCCAATTCGTGCATTGCAAAAAGCACACGACGATGAACAGGTTTTAGACCATCTCGTACATCAGGTAAAGCGCGTGATACAATCACGCTCATTGCATAATCCAAATACGAGTGCTTGAGTTCATCCTCAATGGCAATCGGTCTAATTTCCGATACGCTCATGCATACTCCTTGTTATACAAGCAGGAATTCTGCCCGCATTTATATCTTAAATCTTGCAAAAATTTAACTCAGGGAATTGAGCTAAAAAACTAAAATACAGCCGTAAATTATAGCATAAAAGGCTCACTAACAGGGAGTTTAGTAATCTGAAAAATAGCATTTTTTTACAATAAAAAGTTTATTAGAATTAATAAGTTAAAAATCTAATTTTCTACTTTTTGACGAACAGAATAAACGCTTATTTTTTAATCTAAAATAATGCTCTTTCTAATAGGAGAAGTCAGCGTAAATTAAAAACCATCATTTATAGAAATGGGCATTTTCTCTTTGGAAAAAAATTAAATCCAACTCTAACGATTTACCGGTCAGTTGAAAAACCATGCTATGCATCTGTCCTCGATGATGAGTTTGATGATTAAATAGATGCGCTAATATCTCGATTAACGGTTCAGTATAAGCCTGACCTCGACGAATGTAGGTAATAAGCCTGTTAAATGCAGCTTCATCATATTCATTGAGAAAGCCAATTAAACGCTGATCATGCTCAAACCTCGCAGGGATCAACGCACTGATCTGAGGGTAAAGGATCTCATCTAAGGCGTAATTGGAGGCCACTCCCCCCTTAATACGTTCAAACCAAAGTAAATCACCTACCAGTAGATGATTTGCCGTTTGCATAAGTGATTTGAAATAGGCTTTGCAATCTTGATTTAACTGTTCTTCTGTTAGCGTGGTTAAAATAGAAAATAACTTCTGGTTTGCCCACTGATTATAATGAGCTAACATTAGAAAATAGGTTTTAAAGCTATAATTCATCTACAATCCTCTGTTTATTTGTTGTTATTTTTTAACACAAAAAAACGCTCTTTTCGGAGCGTTTTTTATTCAAACACAAGTTCAGAAATTAGATTTTAGATACTAATTCAGGAACAACAGTGTTCAAGTCACCCACTAACCAGTAGTCAGCAACGGCATTGATTGGCGCTTCTTCATCTTTGTTGATCGCAACGATCACTTTAGAGTCTTTCATACCCGCCAAGTGCTGAATCGCACCAGAAATACCTACAGCGATATATAAGTCAGGTGCAACGATTTTACCTGTTTGACCCACTTGCATGTCGTTTGGAACGAAGCCAGCATCAACCGCAGCACGTGAAGCACCTTGAGCAGCACCCAGCTTGTCAGCTAATGGGTCAAGTACTTTATGGTAGTTCTCACCAGAACCTACACCACGACCACCAGAAACTACAATGCGAGCCGCAGTTAATTCAGGACGTTCAGATTTCACGATCTCTTCAGAAACAAACTTAGAGATACCTGCATCTTTTGCTTCGCTTACCGCTTCAACCGCAGCAGCACCGCCTTCAGCAGCAACAGGATCAAATGCCGTACCACGAACAGTTGCAACGACAATTGCTTCATCAGATTGAACTGTGGCAATCGCATTACCTGCATAGATTGGACGCTTGAACGTATTTGCAGATTCAACCGCAATGATGTCAGAAATCATGCTAACGTCTAACAGTGCAGCCGCACGTGGAAGAACGTTTTTACCCGTCGTTGTAGATGTCGCAAGGATATGTGAATAACCTTTGCCTAACTCAGCAACTAAAGCTGCAACGTTTTCAGCCAATTGGTTTGCATAAGCCGCGTTGTCAGCAAGTAATACTTTGCTTACGCCTGCAACTTTAGCCGCAGCGTCAGCCACTGCTTGCGCGCCAGAGCCTGCTACCAATACAGTGATATCACCACCGATTTTTTGTGCCGCAGCAACAACGTTTAAAGTTGCACCGTTAAGTGTCTTGTTGTCGTGCTCAGCGATAACTAAAATACTCATGATTTTATCCTTCTGTATTAGATCACTTTCGCTTCGTTTTTCAATTTTTCAACAAGCTCATCAACAGATTTCACTTGTACGCCCGCTTTACGGTCAGCAGGTGGTTCAACTTTAACTGTTTTAAGCTTAGTTGCTGTAGAAACACCAAAATCAGCAGGAGACTTAGTATCAAGCGGTTTTTTACGCGCTTTCATGATGTTTGGAAGAGCCGCATAACGTGGCTCGTTCAAACGTAAGTCAGTGGTAATGATTGCTGGAAGTGACAATTCAACAGTTTGTAAACCACCGTCAACTTCACGAGTCACTTGTACTTTGTCGCCATCAACTTTAACTTCAGATGCGAACGTACCTTGACCTGCACCTAAAAGTGCACCAAGCATTTGACCTACTTGGTTAGAGTCATCATCAATTGCTTGTTTACCAAGAAGGATTAATTGTGGTTGTTCAGCTTCAACAACACCTTTAAGGATTTTAGCAACTTCCAAAGCACCAAGTTGGCTGTCATCAGCTTCAACCAAGATACCGCGGTCAGCGCCAAGTGCCATTGCAGAACGAATTTGTTCTTGAGCTTCTTTAGGACCAATAGAAACAACGATGATTTCTGAAACAGTTCCTTTTTCTTTTAAGCGAACCGCTTCTTCCACTGCGATTTCACAGAATGGGTTAATTGACATCTTAACGTTAGTAAGGTCTACCCCACTATTGTCCGGTTTAACGCGAACTTTAACGTTGGCATCAACCACACGTTTTACAGCAACAAGAGCCTTCATGTAATCCTCGGCTGTTTTAGCAAAAGTAAAAGTTGAGAAAAGTTAGATTAACTCTTCACATAAAATTTTTTAGGTGTCCTATCTTGCAATTGTATGGCATTTCGGTCAAGTCACAATTACTGAATCCACTGTAAAAATGCGTAAAAATGGCTGAACGTCGCGTTCAAATTTTTATTTGCATGAATTTTAATTCTAAAATAGCAGTTTTAGTGCTCTAATTTTAAACATTGATTTTTATTATTTTTTTACTTTATTTACTACATAATTATTTCTGATCAATGACTTAAATTTCTGCTTTATCTGTTTGAGCAAGTGACCAAGCATGGCTGTAAAATCAAACAAATGACTTGTCAGTTTTGACAGAACCATTTTCCTGATTAAAATTTTATTCCCTAGCTACGTTAAAGCAGCCGTCCAATCAAACTTATTGCTCCGACATGATAAGAAATCTGCTGTTGTACATATAAAAAAGCATGCCAATCAAGAGCATGCTTTTTAGTTTCAATTAATTGGCGATCAACCAACTCGCAGCCAGCATGAGTAAACCACCTGAACCCGCATCAACCCATTTTTGTTTTTGAGCATCTAATTGTGCATTTGCAGTAATTTTAGCAATCACAATACTTAACCCACTATATACCACCAAGCATAAGCCTATAAAAATGGACGATAAAATTAGACCTTGTGTGACAGTATTTTCTGCATTGCGCATGAACTGTGGCAAAATTGCAAAATAAATCAGCATGCCTTTTGGATTTAACAATGAAGTTAAAAAGCCTTTAGCGATTGGACTACCCGCAGATGCTTTGGGCACATGCAAAGATTTGCTGTTAAAAACAGCGCGAAATAAACTAAAAGCCAGATATAAAAGATAAGCGATCCCTAACCAGCGGATTGTTTCGAACAACATCGGGAAAGAAACCAATATTGCAGCGATGCCCAAGGCAACCAAGACCGAATGCACCATATAGCCCATACAAACCCCAAGAGTCGCCATAAAGCCCGCTTTTACACCTTTCGCCATCACTTGCGAAAAAATAAATAGCATGTCAGGCCCTGGAGTACACACCAGTGGTAGAACGGTCAACGCAAAGAGTAAATATACAGACATATCCTTTCCCCTTTCGAATATAGACTGAAAGTGAAAATTAGTATCTGCGAATTTATACAAAATAGGATTGCAAATATTCTATAATTAGATCCATATTTCGAATTTAATTCTATTTTATGAAATCATCTTCTAAGAATATTTTAATCAAGCTAGATCGGATTGATAAAAGTATCATTCGAGCCTTACAAGAAAATGGTCGAATCCAAAACAATGATTTGGCTAAAGAAGTTGGGCTATCTCCTTCTTCCTGTTTAAGACGGGTCAAACTGTTGGAAGAAGCAGGTGTAATCCAGAACTACACCACCGTAGTTGATCCTCAAAAGATTGGCTTCCAATTGATTTTATTTTCACGTATTTGGTTGGTCGGACAAGATGCTGAAACCATTGATCGTTTTATTGAAGCAATGAAAGAACTGCCTCAGGTCATGGAGTGTTATATTATTTTGGGTGAATGTGATGCCATGCTCAAGGTTGTCGTCCCTGATTTGGAAAGTTATCGAAAATTTCAGTCTACACATTTGACTAAAAAGAATGGCATTACCAGTGTCAAAACTGATTTGCCTAGCCAAATTATTAAGCAAAGTTTTCAACTTCCGCTTGAAGATTTATAAGAGTTGCTATGCAGAATTCTCTAGAAAGTACGCGCTTAATTTTACGTCCGTGGCAAGAGACTGATCGGTTGCCATTTTATCAACTCAATGCAGATCCTGCTGTGATGCGTTATTTCCCCAAATGCTTGACTCGGACTGAAAGTGATCTGCTTATCGATAAATGCCAAGCTTTAATTGAACAACAGGGCTGGGGCTTTTGGGCAGTCGAATTAAAATCTGAACAACGTTTGATTGGTATGACAGGATTGCATGATCAACCTGATCAATTTAGTTTTTCACCGTGTACCGAAATTGGCTGGCGTTTGCACAAAGACTATTGGGGTCAAGGCTATGCGACTGAAGCAGCTCAACTTGCATTGAGTTTTGCCTTTCAAACCCTCAATTTAAAGGAAGTCGTTGCGTTCACAGCATCCATTAATCATCCTTCACAAGCGGTAATGAAAAGGTTAGGTATGCAATATCAACAAGAATTTTTACACCCCGCCCTGACTGCCGAGAGTATTTTGCAAAAGCATGTGCTGTACGCCATTCATCAGCATGAATTTAGCTCAGACGTGCGCATTGCCTAAAAAGTCGCGATGTACATGACTCAGTTCAATCAATTCATAACGGGACAAATCAAAAATTTCCCAGACCAATTGAAAGTCATCGGTTGTATCCATAATTGGAATAAAGTTTGCAGATACATTCCACGTTGTACCATCCCAAACATAACATTTACGAGTCTCCTGTTGCACCGCTTGCACCATGCCAGAGGTATTAATCCCTTCAATCACGGAATTTTCTGGCAATAGAGGCTGCACTTCAGGTAAGCAATATTCAACAAAATGTTTAATCTGACGCAAACCATATCCTGCAAAAATATCCTTTTGCACTGAATTTAATTGATCATATTTTTCTTGTATATTCGAAATCATGGCTTGCATTCCTCTTTCATTTAACACTCAAAATTCGCAATCGGTATATTTATGCTCTACCGCATGCCATGCGACACTTATACTTCATCTTTTGATTTTTTATTATTCTACAATAGTACAAATAGGCTCCTTTTCATTTTACTTATGT
The DNA here is from genome assembly GCF_023824315.1 of Acinetobacter tibetensis. Taxonomy (NCBI): domain Bacteria; kingdom Pseudomonadati; phylum Pseudomonadota; class Gammaproteobacteria; order Moraxellales; family Moraxellaceae; genus Acinetobacter; species Acinetobacter tibetensis. Next base: position 2,327,120 of record NZ_CP098732.1, read on the forward strand.
AATGGCTAAAGCAAATTCTGTACCAGAATAAAATCATTCAGGTATATATCTACACTGAAATTGTTACTGTTTTTTGAATTGAGCACGCGGATGTGCTTGATCGTAGACATTGGCAAGTCGATCAAAATCGACATGGGTATATATTTGGGTGGTACTTAAATTACTATGCCCCAACATTTCCTGTACTGCTCTTAAATCACCGCTATTTGAAAGCATATGACTTGCAAAACAATGTCTTAATAAATGTGGATGTAAATCGACACTCACCCCTGCACGTTGCGCTTGAAACTTAACCCGATTTTCAATTTGTCTGGCGCCTAGTGGATTGCCTTTACGACTAATGAAGACATGCGCATCAGGAACAAAATCACCATGCCACAATGGATACAACTTTAGCCAATCCATTAACGCATCTCTAGCTTTGGAACCAAAGGGAACTACTCGGGTTTTGTTACCTTTACCCGTAATCCGTAATAAAAGCCGATTAAAATCAATGTCTTTAATTTTAAGACTTTGTACTTCTGCTAAACGTAGGCCACTGGAATACAATAATTCTAAAATTGCCTTGTCACGCAGCCACAATTCTTGATCAGATTCTTTTTCAGGTTCAGTCTGATCTAAAATTTGCTGAATGGTTTCAATATCCACCATACCCGGCAAGGGTCGCGGTTGGCGCTTTAATTGGAAATCATCGGATGGATTAAACGTCAGATAATTCCCTTCTTTTGCCCACTTCATAAACTGACGAATCGCAGATAATAACCGCTGCAAACTACTTGAACTTAACTGGTGTTGCTCTACTTTGACAGCCAAATATTCGCGTAAATCTGACGTTTCGATATCTTGTAACAGCAGTTTTTTCTGATCACAAAACTGTAAAAAATCACCAACATCACGCTCATACGCCAGTAAAGTTAATTTAGACTGATTTTGTATTTCTCGAGCTTTCAGCCACATGGCGAGTAACTGTTGGGACTCTACAGACATCATACCCACCCTAAACCTGAAAATTAAAATGAGTTAAATACTGCTGAATGTGTACTGCAACTTCTTCTGCATAGTGTTCTGCAAAAGCATGATCACCTCCATGAATAATATGAAGTTCAGCTTGTGGGAATTTTTGCTGTAAAGCCTGTCCAACGGCGATTGGGCTAATCGGATCTTGATCTCCCCACAATAACAATATTGGTATCCTGATCTTTTCAAGGTGTTGTGATAAATCTATCTGCGAAGCCATAAACCAGTCTGGATAGTTGAGATACTGTTGTTGATAAGCGGTTCGCCAATCTTGTACCTGAAATGGAGTTAAATCAATTCCGCCCGAAGTTGCCAAAAGCACTAATCCTTTGACCAAATCTGGACGTGCTATTGCTGCCTGTACAGCAAAAATTCCGCCCATAGACTGTGCAATCACAATAGATTCAGACTGAATCTGTTGCAAAACATAATTCGACAAACTGGCAAAATCATAAACACTCTCTTGGCTTGGTTCCTCACCAAAACTCGGATAAGCAATGACCTGTTTAGATTCTGCATGAGATAATTTATTGATTAAAGGATTCCAGAACGTGGTACTTCCCGATGCGCCCGGTAGAAAAATTAAATTTGGCATGTCTACACTTTATATCTATTTATCTTTGGTCTCAGCATAGCCGATTTTAATTCATAAAAAAGCACCATCATGAAGACAGTGCTTTTTTTAACATCAATGCAGATTTAGCCTTGGAAATAACGCAGGTCAATACGTCCTTCATAAACGTTGGCTGTCGGACCCGTCATCCAGACCACATCGCCATCACGCCATTCAATTTGTAATTTCCCACCCGCCAGTTCAATTTCAACCTGATTCGCCAATAAACCACGACGGATGCCTGAAACAGCAGCAGCACATGCACCTGTGCCACAGGCTAAGGTTTCACCTACACCACGTTCGAATACACGTAAACGTGCATGTGTTTCATCAATAATCTGCATGAATCCTGCATTCACACGTGCAGGGAAACGAGCATGTGACTCGACTTGTGGTCCTATCGTTGCCACATCAGCCGTAATCACATCTGGAACAATGGTCACAGCATGTGGATTACCCATATTCACCACATCAATTTGAATCTGTTGTTGATTTGCCAACTCTAGATCATACAGACTTGCTGGTTCATCGGCCAAAAATGGAATTTCCTGTGGCAGGAACTTTGGATACCCCATATTGACGCGTACCCAACCATTCGAACCCAATTCAGGTTCTACTATCCCTGCTTTGGTTTGTACCTTAATTTTGGTTTTCGTAGTCAATTGTCGTTCATGTACAAAACGAGCAAAACAGCGCACGCCATTCCCGCATTGTTCAACTTCTGAACCATCGGCATTAAAAATACGATATTTAAAATCCGCTTCTGGCATATCAGGTGGTTCAACAATTAACAATTGGTCAAAACCAATGCCAAAATGGCGGTCTGCAAGACGTTGGATGGTCAGTGCATCTAAGTAAGCACGCTGACTAATTAAATCCACAACCATGAAGTCATTGCCTAGACCATGCATTTTAGTAAATTCTAAAAACATTTTTAGTGACTCCTTAAGGCAATAAACGCTCTTTTTCCCAAAGTGATTCGATAGTTTCACGCTCACGAATCAGATGTGAGTTCGCGCCATCGACCATGACTTCAGCCGCACGACCACGTGTATTGTAATTTGAGCTCATCACAAAACCGTATGCACCCGCTCCCAATACTGCAAGTGTATCGTTTTCACGGAGGGCTAAATCACGTTCTTTACCCAAGAAATCGCCTGTTTCACAAATCGCACCCACGACATCCCATTGCAAAGTTTCGACATCATCTCGTGGAGTAACAGGTTGGATATCCATCCATGCTTCATACAAAGCTGGACGAATCAAATCATTCATTGCTGCATCAATAATGGCAAAGTTACGATGATTGGTCGGTTTCAATAAATCTACTTTGGTCAGCAACACACCAGCATTGGCTGAAATACTGCGACCCGGCTCCATATACACTTTTAGCCCTAACTTTTCTAAAGCAGGTTTCAAAGCACTGGCATATTCTTCTACGGTTGGAGGAACTTCATCTTTATAAGTCACCCCCAAACCACCACCAATATCAATGTGCTTCAACTGAATGCCTAACGCTTTCAGTTGCTCAATCATAAGCATGACACGATCAAGTGCATCAACAAACGGTTTGGTTTCAGTCAACTGTGAACCAATATGACAGTCAATGCCGATAATCTCTAAATTCGGTAGACTGGCTGCATATTGATAGGTTTCAAATACTGTATCCGAAGGAATACCGAATTTGTTTTCTTTTAATCCTGTCGAAATATAAGGATGTGTTTTTGCATCAACATCTGGATTGACACGTAATGAAATTGGGGCTTTTTTGCCTAACGCCGCCGCCACTTTCTGAATACGATCTAATTCTGCATGAGACTCAACGTTAAAACATGCAATGCCGACTTCCAATGATTTTTGAATATCTGCTTCAGTTTTACCTAAACCTGAAAAGACAACTTTAGATGCATCACCACCTGCAGCCAACACACGAGCAAGCTCACCGCCAGTCACGATATCGAAGCCACAGCCTAATTTGGCCAACACGCTGAGTACCGCAATATTTGAGTTAGACTTTACCGCAAAACAAATTTGATGGTCGATAAAATCAAACGCACGATCCATATCTAAATAATGTTTTTCAAAAGTCGCTTTTGAATACACATACAGTGGCGTGCCATATTGCTGCGCAAGCTGTTCTAGGGAACACTGCTCTGCGTGCAATACCCCATTAATGCGGGTAAAACTCATGGAAGATGTCCTTTTAATGACAAGTTAAGGAGTAGAAGATTTTGATTCTGTAGTTGTCTGTTGTTCAACCGATTCAGTCGTTTGAACTTGCTCAGTTTTTTGCGCAGGCGCTACATTTGGATATAACAAATATTTTGAACGTTTGTCATAATTTGAATCGCTTGGTAATTGTAATGCACCCGATTGACCACAACCGACTAATGAAGAACCCAACACCAATACACTTATGCAGCAAATGACGTGACGCATCTGACCACCTATCTCAAATTTTAACGAAGTATAACCCGATCAACGCATTGACCAAAGCATTAAACACTAGAGATTATCGCCAGACATAGAAAAACGCCAGTTCTAAACTGACGTTTTTCTGTATAGACAACGATTATTTATGTTTTGGCTTATAGAAACAGAAATAACCAATCGCAAGAATAATAAGCCAAATTGGGCTGACCATTAATGCCTTCATGGTATCAGGCTCTAATGACAATACGTAAATCATGCCAATGAAGAACACAATCACCACCCAACACGTCAAAGGACCACCAGGCAATTTAAAGGTCGATTTCGCATGTAACTCTGGACGTGTTTTGTAGTAAACCAAATAGCTCCACAAAATAATCAACCACACCAAAATAAACAGAATCGTGGATAAAGTTGTTGCCAGAGTAAAGGCTTCAACCGTATTTGGAACGAAATACTGTAAAGCTGCACCACCCAACAAACAAATTGCAGAGAAATATAAAGCATTTGCAGGAACTGCACGCTTATTCAAATGACCAAAAGCTTGTGGTCCTTGCTTCTCGCGCGATAAACCGAACAGCATACGGCTGGTCGAGAATACTCCACTGTTCATAGAAGACATCACTGACGATAACACCACAAGGTTCATAATAATCGCAGCGGCTGCAATACCTGCCTGACTAAACAAATTCACGAATGGGCTAACTTCTGGGTTGATTCTGTTCCATGGTGTCACCGACATCACAATCACCAATGCCAACACGTAGAAAAAGATAATACGAATGGGAATAGAATTGACTGCTTTAGGCAAATTACGCTCAGGATCTTTAGTTTCCGCTGCTGTAGTCCCAACCAATTCCACCCCGACAAAGGCAAAAATCGCAATTTGGAAACCAGCCAAGAAACCACTCATCCCTGTCGGGAACATACCGCCATTGGCCCACAAGTGCGTGAACGATGCCACTTCACCCGTAGTGGAAGTAAAGCCTGTAAAAATCATCCACAAACCAACTGCAATCAATACCACAATCGCAATGATTTTGACCAAAGCAAACCAAAACTCAAGCTCACCAAACAGCTTCACCGTCATGAGGTTTAAACCCATAATGAAGACGATGGCAGCAACACTGATCATTGCACCTTCAACTGGGCTAAATGGTAGTCCATTGTTGAAGAATTGCAGATAATAAATAATCGCGGATAAATCCGCGATACCAATGGTGATCCAACATAACCAATAAGTCCAACCGACAAAGTAACCCGCCCAAGGACCAATCAAGTCGGTCGAGAAGTCAATAAATGACTTATATTTCAGGTTAGATAATAGTAATTCTCCTAATGCGCGCATTACGAAAAACACCATTAAACCAATGATCATATAAATAAATAAAATTGATGGGCCTGCCAAACTAATGGTTTTGCCCGACCCCATGAACAAACCCGTACCAATTGCACCACCAATCGCAATTAGTTGTAGATGTCGATTCGACAAACTACGATGGAGTTCGCCTTGTGCAGCCGACTCATTCGTGTTTTGATTTAACATCGCTATAAAAACTCTCTATTAATCCTTTAAGATTTTTTAACCAAATTAATCCCAATTACACATTTGTACTATTTTTAAGCACGCCTTCGCCATGTAAGTTTTTGGGTCAATCTAAGCTAAACAACTCTATCTGTATCGTTCAGCATTCAAGCCTTATACAATTGGGGCCGATAATACGCACTACATTAATGCAATACAATGCACCTTTTGGACACATCAGTTCATATAAATCTTATACCATTCAATAAAAAAAGCAGCCGATTCGGCTGCTTTTTTTTAAGTTTTACTAAATGTTCGTAAGCTAACTTTCTATTGGTTGTTCTGTTTTTTCTTTAAACGCTCTTCCCAATAAGTTGCATTACGAATGCCGAGTTTCACAGGATCGAAGGTATATTCTGTTACCCCTGCTTTTTGCTGCTGCTCGTAATCTTTCAACGCTTTCATGGTTGGTTTCCAGATAAAGTAGGTCACAATAATACCAATAATGTTAATCCACGCCATTAAACCTACACCAATATCACCAATGCCCCAGATATAACCTGTCGCACTGATCACACCATAAGCAACCGAAATCATGATGAAACACTTGGTGATGAATAATAGTGAAGGTGTTTTGGTGATATAGCTCAAATAAGCAATGTTGGTTTCTGCAATATAGTAGTAGGCAACAATCGTGGTAAAAGCAAAGAAGAACACCGCTAAAGCCACAAAGATTTGACCAAAGCCACCGAATACCGTGCTTACTGCCATTTGGGTAAATGCTGGAGAACCAATTTCAACAGTGGCAGCCACGTTTTGAACAATAAATTGACCCGCTTCTAAAGTACCTTGTACGTTATACATACCAGTAATCAGAATCATGAATGCCGTTGCAGAACAAACAAATAAGGTATCGACATACACAGAAAATGCTTGTACAAAACCTTGTTGTGCAGGGTGTTGCACTTCTGCTGCCGCCGCTGCGTGCGGACCTGTACCCTGACCTGCTTCGTTAGAATAAACACCACGTTTAACACCCCAACCAATGGCTGCACCCAGTCCTGCCATTGGAGAGAACGCATCAGCAAAGATTAGTTTAATCACCCCCGGAAGTTCGTGAATATTCATTCCGACAATTACGAGCGCCATTAAAATGTAGCCTGCCGCCATGAATGGCACAACAAACTCAGCAAAACGCGCAATACGTTTAATACCACCAAAAATGATGATGGCCAATAAAGTCAGAATCACCACCAAAGCCAATAACTTATAAGCTCCTAAGTTACCAAAAATGATAGAACCTTCACCTGTAATTTGGGTGAAGGCATTCCCGACCGCATTGGCTTGAATACCAGGTAGAAATAAACCACAAGATATAATCGCTGCAATAGCGAATAAAATACCCAACCAGCGTTGCCCTAAACCTTTATCAAAATAAAAAGCAGGTCCACCACGATACTGACCTTGGTATTCCACCTTATAAATTTGACCCAAAGTAGATTCTACGTAAGCTGTACTTGCCCCTAAGAAAGCCACGAGCCACATCCAAAACACGGCACCTGGACCACCAAAACCAATTGCTGCCGCTACCCCTGCAATATTACCAACACCCACACGCCCCGAAAGTGAAACGGCTAATGCTTGAAACGATGAAATCCCCTGCTCTGAAGAAGATCCTGAAAATAATAATCTTGCCATCTCTTTCATTTGGCGAACTTGAACAAAGCGCGTCAGAATAGAGAAGAATAAACCTGCCCCTAAACACAAATAGATGAGAGCTTTGCTCCAAATAATACTATTAACCCAATCAACAATTTCTGCTGCACTCATAGACATCAACCTTTTTATATAATTTGAAAATATTGCAACTGCTTTATTTTCATTTGTCTGAGCATGAGCAATATCTATGCCATCAAACCTCTATGTCATGACAAGAAATAATCAAATGCTCAAACTCCTTCCATGGAAAAAGTGAACTGAACGAAGCTCTTGACTCAAAAACACACTGTTTCTTACTTGTAAAAGTCTTAGATCATGTTATTTTTCTGAGCAATTCCCTTTAACCCGTAATTACGATAAACCGCTTCGCCTCTTATTCCTTAAGAATGGCATTCGCTATATTTAATAGTTTTCGTAACTATTACTTTTATCTAATTTACAGATTATTTTCAATTTTATTTATGGCAAAAATTAAAACTGTATATCGCTGCGAACAATGTGGCGCAGACCATTCTAAATGGGCTGGACAATGTATTGAATGTGGCGAATGGAACAGTCTGGTCGAAGTCCGTATTGAACCTGTGGTGACGCATCGTGCCCAACCTAAAATAGGCGGAGGTTATGCAGGACAGGCAGCCAGTATCACGACTTTAAATCAGGTCTCAGTTTCACATGAAACCCGTCTTGCAACAGGGATTGGCGAGTTTGACCGCGTACTCGGTGGCGGGTTGGTAACAGGTTCTGTGGTGTTGATTGGTGGTGATCCCGGCATTGGTAAATCAACCATTCTCTTACAGACAGCAACTTACATGGCGGCTGCTAAAAGTTCTGCGCTTTATGTTACAGGCGAAGAATCACTATCGCAGGTTGCACTGCGTGCACAACGTCTAGATTTGCCCACCGACCAATTAAAAGTCATGGCAGAAACCTGTGTAGAACGCATTTGTGAAGTTTTAGCACAAGAACGTCCTGCTGTTGCCATTCTCGATTCTATTCAAACCCTTTACACAGAAACCTTACAATCTGCCCCGGGTGGAGTCTCGCAAATTCGAGAATCGGCGGCATTACTCACACGTTTTGCCAAAAATAGTGGCACCGCACTCTTTCTTGTCGGTCATGTGACTAAAGAAGGTGCCTTGGCAGGTCCACGTGTGCTTGAACATATGGTCGATTGTGTTCTGTACTTTGAAGGACAATCCGACTCACGTTATCGCATGATTCGTGCAGTTAAAAACCGTTTTGGTGCAGTAAATGAATTGGGGGTTTTCGGCATGACCGATAAAGGTCTACGTGAGGTCGCCAATCCTTCGGCTATTTTCCTGAGTCGCTATGACGAAGCCATTCCAGGTTCAATTGTGATGATCAGTCGTGAAGGTACACGTCCGCTGTTGGTTGAAGTCCAAGCGTTGGTCGATGATGCACATGGACAACCGCGCCGTGTTGCCTTGGGTTTAGAGCAAAACCGCTTAAATATGTTGCTCGCAGTGATGCATCGTCATGGTGGTGTACAAACCTCTGGGCAAGATGTCTATGTCAATGTCGTGGGTGGTTTGAAAATTACCGAAACAGGCTCAGACTTAGCCGTTCTACTCGCTTGTGCTTCTAGTTTAAGAGGTAAAGCATTACCACAACAATTGGCTGTCTTTGGTGAAGTTGGATTATCTGGTGAAATTCGCCCCGTACCTAACGGTCAAGAACGTTTGAAAGAAGCCATTAAACATGGCTTTAAATACATTATTGTGCCGCGCGCCAATGCACCACAAAAAACCATTGCAGGCGTACAGATTATTGCGGTAGCACGACTACATGAAGCATTAACCGAAGCGATGAATCTATCAGAATAGCCAAACGCCGCTGTTAAAATTTAACTGTGCAAAATTAAACAAAAAAATTGCTTTTTCTTATTGAAAAAATTGACAAATGCCTGCATAAATACAGGGCTATTTAACATTATTTTTATAGGAAAATTGAATGGAAGTTCGACAGCGTAGTTTAGTTGCAGGTATTTTAGCAGCGACGTTATTGGTAGCACCTTTGGCTGAGGCAAAACGTGCGGGTGGTGGTAAAAGTCATGGCATGAGCCGTTCTGCCACACCAACCCAGTCTTATCAACAACCTCGTCAAGCGACACCTGCACAACAACCTGTTGCCCCTGCAACTGCACCACAAAAGTCTGGTCCAGGTGTAGGTAGTATGGTCGCCGCGGGTGTTGCGGGTGCTGCTATTGGTGCTGTTGCTGCAAATGCACTTGCAGATGACAATACAGCAAGCCAAGCTACAGCCGCTGAAGAGGAAAAAGGTGGAATTCCGAGTTGGATCTGGATATTACTCGCTGCTGCTGGTGCCTTCTTCATTTTCCGCAAGATGGGCGCAAAAAAAAAATTAACATCCACTAACCCGTATGCACCAAATAATGGCGGTCAAGCTGCATCGCCATTTGGTCAAGCACCTGCGGCACCACGCGCATCTACTGACAATACCAACATTTTTGGTCAATCTGTAGCTGGCGGTGCTGCAACTCAAGCGCCAGTCAATACCGCACCCTTTGGTTCAGCCTACACCAACAGTGGTAGTCAACTCCCTGATGGTACAGAACCTGCTGCGTTCTTACGTATTGCACGTCAGCGCTTTAATCATATTCAGTCTATGAATACCGCAAGTAACATTGAAGAAATCCGTCGTTACCTCACGCCAGATTTATATCAATCAATGTATAACGACATTATGACCAACCGTGATCAAGATGTTGCTGAGTTCTCTAACTTAAATGCAATGGTTACAGATTCTGCAACTGAAAATGGTCAATATGTTGTAAGTGTTCGCTTTACAGGTACAGTCAGTGAAGACCTCAATAGTTTGCCGCAACCATTTGCCGAAATCTGGCATTTTGTTAAACCTGCGGGTTCAACCCAAGATTGGCTGGTTGCTGGTATTCAGCAGGCTTAATCATTGAAATATTTAAAAACAGCGACTTCGGTCGCTGTTTTTATTTGCCATTGAATCAAGCTAATATCAAATGAAGAACATGATTGAATAACATCTATTTCTAGCCAAGATCAAGCACCAAATAGAAGGATACCAATATGCAACCACTGCTTTGCTATAAAACACTTCCCATTTGGAAGCATGACACCATTCCACAAGCATTTCAGCAAGCTCACAATACCAAACAAGGTACATGGGCAAAACTCAATATTTTAAAAGGCGAATTAGACTTCGCCATGCTGAATGAACAAGGAGAAATCCTTTCTGAACTTCATTTTAGCCCAACCAAACAACCACCGCTCATTGAACCACAAGCTTGGCATCGTATTGTGGCATTCAGTCCTGATATTGAATGCCAACTCAGTTTCTATTGCCAAGCCAATCAATTATTCACTCAAAAATATCAACTTACGCCGACCCATTCCGAAATTTTAGCAGCCCTTCCACATCTTCAAGGTGGCAAAGCACTTGATGTAGGCTGTGGTTCAGGGCGTAATGCACTTTTTTTGGCTCAGCATGACTTTGAAGTTGATGCATGGGACGTAAATGTACAAAGCATGCAACGCTTGGAACAAATAATTACGGCTGAGCAAATACATCAGGTTCATACCCAACTCCGTGATTTAAACGAAAATCAGCAGATTCAAGATCAATATGATTTTATCTATTGCACCGTGGTGATGATGTTTTTACAAGCACATACCATTCCACCACTCATCGCACAAATGCAGCAAGCGACTAAGTCTGGCGGTTATAACTTGATTGTATGTGCGATGGACAGTGAAGATTATCCAGTGCAGTCCGACTTTCCTTTTAGCTTTAAGACGGGTGAGCTGAAAGCATATTATGAAAGTTGGACCATCCTTAAATACAATGAAAATGTTGGTGAACTACACCGTACAGATGAACAAGGACAACGCATTAAACAGCGCTTTGCCACGATTTTTGCACAAAAAATCTAATGTTAGAGCATAAAAAACCCGCCAGATGGCGGGTTTTTTAGCATTGGATCTTATAAACGAACCAATTTTACAATTTGTTCTGCAAGTTCTTCTACTTGTTCAGCAGTAAAGCGCACATCCGTTGCATCAGCAAGGTCTGTAATTACAACTACACCCGTTTCACGCAACAAAGCAACTTGTTCCGAGGTTAAACCTGCTTTAGCAATTGCCACAACACCTTGTTGAATCAACAAGCTTTCTAAGATTTGTGCTTGCTCAAGAGCTTTTGCTGTTACAGTCACAACTGCTGGTTTTTGACCTAAACGTGCAGCACGATCTTCCGCAGAAACAGGGTTTGCATGCGCAGACCACTCAACAGATTCTTCCACCATACCCGCACCAATCGTTACGTTATTCAAACGATCAATGAAGATAAACGAACCTGTATAACGGCTGTCTTGATAACGGTCAAACACTACTGGCGCATCAAATTCAACCGTCACATTGGCAATCGCATTGAGATCAAGATGATCCACTTGCATTTGCTCAAGTGTGTTCACGTTCGTACGGAAATTAATGGCAGTCACTTTGGCAGGAACAGTTTGCGTACCCACTTTTAAGTTATACAACTTGCCAATCACCAGCGGTTGATCCGCCATCCATACCACAGTCGCTTTTATAGAAAGAGAAATTGCAGGAACACCCTGATCCGCACGCACCAACATATTACCGCGGGATACATCAATTTCATCGTTTAGCGTTAATGTCACCGCTTGACCTGCAAATGCATGTTCAAGGTTGCCATCAAAAGTCACGATTTCCTTAACCGTTGAAGACTTACCTGATGGTAAAGCAACAACTTTATCGCCCACATTAATTTCACCAAGGGCAATCGTTCCCGCAAAACCACGGAAGTCGAGATTCGGACGGTTTACATATTGCACAGGGAAACGGAAATCACGCTTCGCGGTATCACGGTTAATTTGTACCGACTCCAGCGTACCCATTAGGGTTTCGCCTTTGTACCACGGTGTGTGTTCCGAAACATTCACCACGTTATCGCCATTCAATGCAGAAATAGGCGTAAAGATGATGTTGCTTGGCTTACGGTCACCCAATTGGCTGACGAAGTTGCCATATTCCGCTTGAATTTCATTGAAACGGGTTTCAGAGAATTCAACCAAGTCCATTTTGTTGATCGCAACAATAATGTTCTTAATACCCAACAAGCTTGCAATATACGTGTGACGACGTGTTTGTGTTTGTACGCCATAACGCGCATCAATCAAAATGATCGCAAGGTCACAAGTAGACGCACCTGTTGCCATGTTACGGGTATATTGCTCATGCCCCGGAGTATCGGCAATGATGAACTTACGTTTTTCAGTGGAGAAATAACGATAGGCTACATCAATGGTAATCCCCTGCTCACGTTCTGCTTGTAAACCATCTACAAGAAGTGCCAAGTCAGGTGCATCGCCTGTTGTCCCCACTTTTTTAGAGTCACGCGTCACGGCTTGCAATTGATCTTCATAGATCAATTTTGAATCATAAAGTAAACGACCGATTAAAGTACTTTTACCATCATCGACATTACCGCAAGTCAAAAAGCGTAATAAGTCTTTATTTTCGTGTTGTTTCAAATATGCCAAGATGTCTTGGCTAATCAGTTCAGATTGATGAGACATTGCTCAAACTCCACAAATTCGTTGAAATCGTTTTAATCCTGAATCTCCCTAAATCCCTCTTAATCAAAGAGGGACTTTTTCTCCTCTCTTTCTTACAGAGAGGACGGGAGAGATTAATTAGAAATAGCCTTCTTGCTTTTTCTTTTCCATCGAGCCTGCTTCATCATGGTCAATCATACGACCTTGACGTTCAGAGCTTGTGGCAAGCAGCATTTCTTGAATAATTTCCGGTAAGGTATTGGCAGTTGATTCAACCGCGCCCGTGAGTGGGTAACAGCCTAAAGTACGGAAACGTACCGATTTCATTTGTGGAACTTCGCCTTCTTTTAAAGGCATGCGCTCATCATCAACCATGATGAGTGTACCGCTACGTTCAACCACAGGACGTTCCGCAGCTAAATATAAAGGTACTAGTGGAATACTTTCCAAATAGATGTATTGCCAAATATCAAGCTCAGTCCAGTTTGACAATGGGAACACACGAATACTTTCGCCTTTGTTCACTTTACCGTTGTAAAGATTCCAAAGCTCAGGACGTTGGTTTTTAGGGTCCCAACGATGCTTGCTATCACGGAAAGAATACACACGTTCTTTCGCACGTGATTTTTCTTCATCACGACGTGCGCCACCAAAGGCAGCATCAAAACCATATTTATCCAGTGCTTGTTTTAAGCCCTGAGTTTTCATGATGTCGGTATATTTTGAACTGCCATGATCAAATGGATTGATCCCAGCGTCTTTACCTTCTTTATTTTGATGTACGATCAAATCGAAACCATGGGTTTTTGCCATGTTGTCACGGAATGTGATCATCTCTTTGAATTTCCAGCCTGTATCGACATGCAATAGTGGGAATGGAAGTTTTGCAGGATAGAACGCTTTCAAGGCAAGATGCAGCATGACAGCTGAGTCTTTACCAATAGAATACAACATCACCGGATTTTCAAATTCGGCAGCTACTTCACGAATAATGTGAATACTCTCAGCTTCAAGCTGTTTAAGATGAGTAAGTCTTTCCTCATTTATTGACATCGACAACACCGATTACTAATTCGTGCTTATTACACATTCAACAATTGATATTCATTATAGAGATTTACTAATCACAACTATTGCTTGTTTTATTATATTGATATGCAAAATTATCATATAGAGCATAACTAATAATAACTATAAGTTTTCAAGCTATAGTGAATCTCTACCCTTTCAAAATGTTTGCAAAGTCTTGGAAGATTTTAGCCTATTCACTCTTTGCCTGCGCGGCAGCTTCGCGCTGTTGCCTTAATTCAACACGCTTTTGAATTTCTGCACGCTCTAAATCATATTGCTTTTTATTCTCTGCATCGCTTTTTGCAGCTAAAAGTGCCATGCCAAGAATAAACACTGGAATGAACAGTCCAAATGCCATTAATTTCCAAGGTATGGGCTTTTTGTTCACTTCTGGTTGGCTCATAGGTGATTTAACTCAAATCTTGCATTCTTCATTACGCAACAATATAACAAAAAAGAGCCTCAATAATGAGACTCTTTTTCACAAAGATTAATCTAAAAATGACTTAAAAATTGCCCGTACATTGTGGGTTTTGACTTGCATCTTTCTGTGCGTCGGTCAACACAATACCTGTAGCAGCAGACATATTTGCTTGAATAAAATCGACAGCATCCTCATTTTTACATACGATTGCTTGTGTATGTGTTGCATTCGGTACGATCGTCAGTTTATATCCATCAGCATAATTATTTTGCGGGAAATAGTTTGTCGCCTTTGCTTGCATATTTGCATGCAAAGCTTGTGTAACTACAGGCAATACTGCCTGATCTTTCTCTCCCTGAATAATAAATACAGGTGTTTTAATCACTTTTGCTGCGGTTGCATTGGTGGCTGGTTGATTGTCTATCAGGAACTTTTGAACCACTGGATCTGTTTTTATTTTATTTAAATCAATGCCATATTGAGCAATTAAATGGGTAGGATCTTTCAAGAAATCAAGTACGCCAACTTTGAATAGTTCCTGCAAACCATTCGCACTATTTGGGTCTGCATAACCCAAACATGCGCCATCATCGCCCGTACGGCCATATGCTTTTTCTGCAATATCCGCTGCACCCGCTGTAAAGATATTTTTTAAATCATAATTAGGTTGATATGCTTTAATACCTGAACTGGTCAGTGCTGCATAAGCCAACAATTCAGCATAACCATCTGCAATTTGATCAATTGCCGCTTGTCCTTGTTCTGCTGTAATGATGTTATTTGCAACTGCATATCGAACTTTTAGTAATTGCTCATCTAATCTATTCACACCCTTAGATTGATTATTTTCATCAAGATTCAACTGCGGATCGAGATAAATTTGAATAATTGTTCCTAAGCTTGACGCTGGTGCACCTGCAACTGCTCCTTTATAACTGCTATCTGTATTGGCAAATTCAGCAGTGCCCAAGGAAGCATGTCCACCTTGTGACTGACCAATCGACATCCAAGCGCCATTTAACTGCTTACCGTAATGATCTTTCGCGGCTTTTACCGCTGCAATTGCGGAATTAGCCTGACTGGATAAGTTCAAATAAGGATGTACACCTGCTGTACCCAACCCCTCATAATCTGGTGCAATGATGACATAACCCGCGGCCAATAAGGTATCTGCAAGAATTTTAAAGCGAGGGTTAAGTAGATTTTTACTTGGAGCACAGTCATCTCCACCACCAACAGTTCCATGTTCCCAGACTACTACACGATAACCATCTTTAGGCTGAATGGCTTTTGGAAACAAAACCATGGCAGTGGCTGTTGCGGTTTTCCCTTGAACATTGGTCATATTATAGGTCATGACTTTAATCGATGAACTATTCTCTACGGTATCTAAAGAATAATGCCCTTCAGATAAATAGGTTTTATTTGAATCGGCCACCGTGTTATCGTCATCATCATTACAAGCTGTTAAAAATAGACTTGAAAGTGTCAATGTAAGTGCCAAAGCTATTTTCGTGCGCTTCATAAAATATCCTTTTTTTAATCTTTATTTTTTGGGCATGAAACTACATGCAGAATGATTAAGGCATAAAAAAAGTGCCCTGTATAGGACACTCTTTAACCATATGGTCATTTTAAATCGTTAATTCTAAAAAAATTCCTATAAAAATTACCAATCCTCCCCAACGATTGTGACGGAATGCCCAAAAACAAATCTGAGGATCACGATCTTTGGTTTTGACAGCTTGATAAATAAAATCACCGGCAACGATCATTAAAGCAAGCAGGCCAAATGGAATGAATAACTGTTCTAAAAATAAAACCGTCCCTATTAAAATTACACTGAGCAACTGCAACATACCAATAATTTGAATATCATAACGACCAAATAAAATCGCGGTTGATTTCACCCCAATCTTTAAATCATATTCACGATCAGTAATGGCATATTGCGTATCATAGGCAACAGTCCAAGCCAAATTACCAAAATATAGTAGCCAGCAGCTTAATCCCAAAGGTTCTCCCACTGCGGTATACGCCATCGGAATAGACCATGAAAATGCAGCCCCCAGAAATACCTGCGGTAAATGGGTATAGCGCTTCATAAAAGGATAGATAAAAGCCAGAAATAGCGCACCGAAAGAACAATAAAAAGTCTCTATCGGTAAAAAAAACAGCATACAGGCGCTGGCAAAAACCAAGATTAAAAAGACATAAATCGCTTCTTTTGCACTAATCACCCCTGTTGCCAAAGGCCTATTTTTGGTTCGCTCTACATGAGCATCGACTTTACGATCGGCGAAGTCATTAATAGCACAACCTGCAGCACGCATAAAAATAGTGCCCAAAATCATTGGAATTAAAATTCCTAAACTTGGCATGCCTTTATTTGCAATCCATAAAGCCCACATGGTTGGCCAAAAGACCAATTCGGTACCAATAGGTTTATCAAAACGACATAAATAATAATAAGCTTCTAAGCGTTCACGCCAAGTAATATGTTGCACCGTAGCCATGAAAATCCTTCAACAATTTCATAATTTGGTTTTGCGTAGATACTGCTCAAATGCAGGTAAGAACGTTTCTTGCACAATAAATTTACAACCATGCCAAGTATAACAACTTTGGCGTGTCCAACCATCTTCTAACCAAATCACACGGCGTTCACATGCTGGATTGGTACGCTGGAACAGAAACCAGCCAATAGGTTTTGTGCCAATATGTTTAAAAATTCTGGCACGACCTTGCAAACTCAGAATCGGAAAAATACTTTTCGCTTTAACCCAAGGCTGCGTATCATTGCCGTATAAAAAACTTTCTCTAACCCATGACGTATGCTGAAATGGCATTTCCATCCATTTTGCATCAATAAAATGTAGGCGTTGAAAATGCTCTTTCATAGGTTGTACCCTAAATTTTCCACCCGCCAAATCCGTGAGTTGCTGCGTCAATGAACCTGTAGCATACAACCATGTTTTCAGTTCAGTTGGAATCTGCTGCTGCATAACCTTACCTGTTTAATTGATCTGCTGTGCGCTTAAACGCTTTTTGCGTTATGAAGAATGTCGTTGATTCAATTCTAGGATCAATCTTTAACAATTATCTGTTTTTGCAATGGTTTCAAATTTACCTTGCGGGGTTTTCACCAAAATAAACCCTTCGGCGCTCAAGTAAAAACTTTGGGGATAATCATAGTCGAGTGCCAACTCAGGGCTTTTCAGGGCAACAAACTCTGCCTGTTTATAACCTTCTGGAGTACGCCCAACTTCAATATAAGTCACCATTGAAAAATTCAGTTTAAAACCTTTGCTATGGTCTTTGGGATCAATCCACGGATAAAAACTGGTATGTTTCTTACGCTGTGCCATAAAGCTGATCTATTTTTTTAAATAAAACAGATAATACAAAAAAAACCCGCGACGAGCGCGGGTTTTTTACAGTGGAATTCAGTTCAGAATTACAAGCTGTAGTACATATCGAATTCAACTGGGTGAGTTGTCGTATTAAGACGACGAACTTCTTCAGTTTTAAGTTCGATGTACGCATCAAGCATTTCTTTAGTGAATACGCCACCTTTCAATAAGAATTCGTTATCCGCTTGAAGTGCTTCAAGTGCCATATCTAGGCTATGAGCAACTGTAGGGATTTTTGCTTCTTCTTCTGGAGGAAGGTCATACAAGTTCTTGTCAGCAGCTTCACCTGGGTGAATCTTGTTTTGGATACCGTCGATACCCGCCATTAACAATGCTGCAAAACCTAAGTACGGGTTCATCATTGGATCTGGGAAACGAGCTTCAATACGTTTGCCTTTAGGGCTAGAAACGTAAGGAATACGGATAGAAGCAGAACGGTTACGTGCTGAGTAAGCCAACATAATCGGAGCTTCGAAGTGTGGAACTAAACGCTTGTACGAGTTTGTAGAAGGGTTTGTAATTGCGTTCAATGCACGAGCATGCTTGATCACACCACCAATGAAGTAAAGCGCCATTTCTGAAAGACCAGCGTATTCATCACCAGCAAACAAGTTCTTACCATCTTTAGAGATAGACATGTGAACGTGCATACCAGAACCGTTATCACCAACCATTGGCTTAGGCATGAAAGTTGCAGTTTTTGCATATTGGTGCGCAACATTCCAAACAGCATACTTGAACTGTTGTACTTCGTCTGCTTTACGAACCATTGTGTTGAAGCTCACACCAATTTCTAACTGGCAAGATGCAACTTCGTGGTGATGTACTTCTACACGACCTGGGCCCATGATGTCTTCAATTTTTGCACACATTTCTGCACGCATATCGTGTGAAGAATCAACTGGAGGAACTGGGAAGTAACCACCTTTAACACGTGGACGGTGACCAGAGTTTCCGCCTTCGTAGTCTTTGTTTGTTGACCAAGCAGCTTCTTCAGCGATTAATGTATGGCGCGCGCCAGACATATCGATTTCCCACTTCACTTCGTCAAATACAAAAAATTCTGGTTCTGGACCAAAGAATGCAGTATCACCAATACCTGTAGATTTTAGGTATTCTTCTGCACGGCGAGCAATAGAACGTGGGTCACGGTCATAACCTTGACCAGTTGATGGCTCGATGACATCACAAGTAACAACTACTGTAGGCTCAGCGAAGAACGGGTCGATAAAACCAGTTTCAGCATCTGGGCGTAAAATCATGTCAGACGCTTCGATACCTTTCCAACCAGCAATTGAAGAACCGTCAAACATTTTACCGTCTTCAAAAGTATCTTCATCAATTGTATCTGCTGGGTAAGTTACGTGCTGTTCCTTACCTTTAGTATCAGTAAAGCGGAAATCGACCCATTTTGCGCCACTTTCTTGGATGAGTTGAAGGACCTTGTTCGCCATGCTCATTTTGCTCCGATGATTTTTTGTTGCACCTGTGGAGTGCGTGTTAGTAGTTGGCAGTTATAAAGCAATTCTCATACCAACTTTTAAAAAGCAAAGCTAAAACATTGAATTATTTATCAGAATACAAGATTTATAAACTTTGCTTCCACCCTATTATACTGTTTGAAAAATGAAATGCACCATATTCAATCATTTTCATTATTAAGCAATTAACCAAACCACAAAAGGAACCAAAATAGTGCATTTAAATACAAATGACATAATCCAGTGCATTTTTTAGCGCATTTTTTAACACTTATGTCTTTTTTATTTATAGACCACAGATTCGTTCATCAGAAATGCTTATAAAAAATATAAACCGCTATCAATGTAACAATAAAAACTCATGCTTTTGAGCTTATCAAGCAGCACACATCGTTCATCCAATCATTTAAAACTGCGCTTATGTCTCAAAAGATGCACCACTTTATTGCTACTCATGACTCGCCTTGCTCGGACTCACTTTGCGCATCAAAAATCCCCCCAACAGCATGAGTAATAAATGAGAATACTCAATATCTAGTAAAAATCAGTCACGTTTATAGGCGATTTCTAATTTTTGACTAAATATAACAAACTGTGATCAATTCAGATCTATATAAGTACAACACTGCAAGAATAAAGGTAGGACAACAACACTCTCCTATTGAATCTGGTCTAGGTAAAATTGAGGTATTGAACCTGCGATACTATTACCTACAGCTTCCAAAAAAACTTTAGCTACAGATCAATGGAAATGATGGCATCTCCCCTTTTTATGATGCAGTACGAGTAGACCACCAACATAAAAACGAACCTAACGTGACCAAAGTAGCACCTTGCCAAAATGACCATGACAGCTCTAAATCAAGCAACTGCATAGCAATTAATGAGGAAATAATCGGTGTGAAATAAGAGGCGGCTGTCAGTAATTGAATATTGCCATGTAAGATGCCAATGTTCCAAGCCGCATAACCCAATCCAAATGCAGCCGCACTAACAGCCAAATAAATAAAACTTTGTAGGTGAAGTTCAGGAACTTGAACATCCCCCATCCAAAGATATTTAAGCCATAAAGCCACAGCAGTTAGGCAAAAAAATAGGGCGATTGCATTCTGACCATTGCCAATTTTTTTCGTGAGTATGCAATACGCTGCCCAAATAAAAGCCCCCATTAATGCTAGAGCGTAGCTGATGGGGTTAAGCGCAATATTCTGTGTAATCTGGTTTAAACTAAACTCGCCACTTCCCATTTGAACTTGAATAATGCCAAATAACGTTAGTAACATTCCCACAATCACTAAAGGATGGAACTTTTGCTCTTTGGTTAAAATTAAAAGTAGAACGGTCAGGCTTGGCCACAAATAATTCAGAATACTCACTTCCACAGCTTGTTGATTGTTTTGAGCAAATGCTAAAGAAAGTGATAGGCATAACTCATAAGCAACAAACAAAATAGAGCCGAAAATCAGATAAGATTTAGGGAATAAATGTAATTTGGGTGGTTTAAATAAGATCAGTAAAATGACGGAACTTAAACTGTAAATTAAACAGATACCCAAAATTGGACCGAATCCATCCGTAACTTGTCTTAATAACCCGACAATAGAAGCCCAGAACAAAATGGCACACAATCCAATTATAGTGGCGAAACGATGTGACATAATCTCCTAATTAACCCGCGTAAAATTCATGTGAATGTAGCAATAGTCAGATGATGCGACAAGGTATTTATGACAAAGACTAATCAATATCATTTAATCAAAGCCCTATCCAAATCGGACAGATCATACTAGATACGCAGCTTAAAATTACATGTTTTGCATTGTCCTCTCTTCCCCCCAAAGAGATGTCATACCATCACTGTTTATTTGACAGGAAATAATCATGAACTATAAATATTTACTTCATTGTTTAATTCGCACCTTGCACCAAATTTTGCTTGGGTAATAACTTGCAACCACAAGATAAAGCATCATTGACCCGCGCAGCCGCCTTACCCATGACCAACATATGCATATCCCCCGATACAATAGTCGCGACCACTTTATGTAAAGGGCAAGTTGCTTTATCTCCAACACAAGCAACGGCAATTCCCTCGATTAAGAAACTAGAATTGCCAGAAATTACTTTTCCGCCACCTGTTGTTGGACATCCAACTGTTATATAAGGCGTCGCCATACCCCTATCCCCTTATTAGCAACTAAAGTACTTCAAACTCAATTCTACGATTTTTTTTACGTCCCTCTATTGAGGCATTATCCGCGACAGGTTTCTCTGAACCTAATCCAGCCGTACTTAAACGTCCTGCAACAATCTCTTTTTGAATCAGATACATTTTGACGGCTTCTGCGCGTGCCAAGCTCAATGCCACATTCTTTTTAGCATCACCAGAGCTATCAGTATGACCAATAATTTTGACGTTCTTGTCTCGTACTTTATTTAATGCTACTGCCATCTCATCCAGAATTTTTGTTCCTGTAGCCGTTAAAATTGCACTTCCAGATTCAAATTCTACAATTCGATCTTTCAAAGCATCATCTACGATTTTTTGTTCGGATTGATTAATCGTAAAACTCGTATTCACCCGATAAGGTGGTTGCACAAGGGATTGAAACATAGATGTAACTGGTTGAATTTCTGTTGGATTCAGCAGTTTTCCTGTTAATTCAACTTGCGTTCCTTTTACAGTTAACTTACCAGCCGTGATTTTTTTTAAATCCGTAGTAATCACCCGTGCCACAGTATCATCCCAAGCTTGGGGTGTCGCTACAGGTCGTATCTGGATTTTATCCACAACCTGATCCTGCCCATAAACAGCATACAATTTCTGTAAAATTGCCTGTTTACTGGTTTGATTAGCAACCACACCTTCAACAATAACAGGCTGTGCATAAAGTAATGCACTGGACAAAAACCCACATGCCAAGATGATATTTTTGCAAATCATTCTCTTTTTAAAATTCATTTTTATGTTAGCCACGAATAAATGTTTGTTTGAAAAATTTAATACCTTGATTGAGGCTTAATTGCCGTTCACACAAAGCTTGTTCTAATACAGCTAAACCTGCATTTTGTTCTAAATAGCTGTCTATCCATTCTGCCTGAATCAGAGAAACCCAGCGTTCAGTGGTAAAATTTTGCATAAAAATATCACTGAGTGCTGAAATATCAGCACCTTGAAAACCAAAGAGTAAAATAGGCTCTTCAGCATGAAGCAGTCCAATCAAGACCTCTGTATTTTGGCTGCCAATGAACAAATAAATTAAATTGACCCAGAATGCCGCGATTTCATAACGATAATGTGCATTATGAATTGGTAGAATCAAGACTTTATTTAAATTGGCAACACCGAAACTGAGAATAGGCTGCAATAATAATCCTAAGCCAATCATACTTTGAGCAAGCTGATAACTATTCATTTTCATTAAACTGGCAAATGAATACATGGTCTGATTGTCAAAGAAATCTAGGCTGACATTAAGATTACAGCTCAGCTTATCACGACCAAAATTTGATAATTGTTCTAATAATTGATCAGGTTCCTGAATCGCTTGCAACTTTTTATTTGTTTGAAATAAATCAATTAACAAAGGTTTATACACAACTGGTGCATAAGACAAATTATGTATTGGCTTAGGAACTTCAAGTAAATGACACAATACCATTGGAAACTTTCGCCCCGAAGCATCTTCACTGGCTTCTAAGTTGGCAAGTAACAGCGGTGATTCCATTGGATTAGCAATGAAAAAGTCTAAGCTCGGTAAAGTTTGATATGCCTTTTCGAAATCAGGTTTTTGCATCGCCAACTCCAATGCCTCCGTCATCCAGCGATCAATCATTTGAATAACGTTAGACTGCCCCTTACTTTTTAAGAAGTCGCCACGTGCTGGACTCTTGCCAAAATAAAATGATGCCGTTTTACTTATTTGCATTGAGTCTCTCCCTCACTCCTTCTCAATCGTCGTATCATTGTGGTTTTACTCCTGATAAAACTTGTGAAGTGGACGTCAAATTTTGAGGTTCTGCTTTTATATTGACTTGGGTCGGTGCAACTTGTGCAGCAACAACCCGCACAGCTTTGTCCATAACCACTTTATCAACCAGTTGTAATCCTGCATAACCTCGACCAGCACCAACATTACTGCCACTATTACCGCTAATCAGGCGGAAGTTTAGCTTCACAAAAAGTGATGGATCTTTCGGGCTTGACCAAGTCATTTCAAAACTACCGTTTTGTTGTTTTCTTTGCGCAGAATCAATCAGTCGGTTAATGCCATATTCACCTGGCGCCTCAAAAATTGTATGGGTTTGCCCTGCTAAGTCGACGGCAGTAATTCTGACACCAGGAATTGCATTTTGATTTGGCCAAATAAAATTCACCCACTGCTGTATTCCATTTTCATACACCATTCTTTGACCATCAATATCGATGCTATAAGACAGCAATTTTGGATTCGGTAATGGATAGAATTGGAAATTCGATTGACTCGCTGCAGCAGAAGGTGTTGTTTGATTTAAATCACCTGTCGCTACGCCATTAGCAGGTGCAACATAACTTTGAAAATTCATCACAAACTGCGGGTTTAGACCTATACCTAAATCTTTCCATGTTTTAGATGACAACATATATCCACGACGGATCACCAAAGGATCCAGACTTTCTTTAACAAAACGAGCAATACTGCCTGTTTCACCAAAAATCTGTGCGATTTCCGCACTGGTCGCTTGTATCGTCGCGCCCTGATTAAATGGATATTTTTGCCCCAAAGTCATGCTAAATGGTTGATAAGCCTGCATCACCCATAATTTATTCAGTTCGTTTTGTGCAGGTGGCAATAACGCATTAAAAGCTTGGGTCAATGGGCTTACCAATAGACGTTGTAACACCTGCTGATCTGTCGCATTCAGCCCAACCATTAATTTTTCATCCACAATTTTCTGTGTGGTATTAAATACTGAAGTTTGTTCATTAATGGTTTGTTTAACAACGGTCAAAGCGCTTGGACCAATGTCACCTGCATTTTTTAAATCATTAAACTTACTACGTACCTGAGAAAGATTGTTTAAATACTCATCCAAAAGAGACTGGTTTTGCTGATCATCACGCTTACGTACCAATTGGTAGAAAAATACAAACTCTTGCGATATTGGTCCTTGAGCCTGATTAATGGCTTTCTTTATGGCATCTTCGTTATTTTGTCTTAATATCGTACGCTTAAACCATGCAACAAAACCTGTTTGTGGGGCTGCCAATTCAGCTTGTACAACAGGGTTATCCCAACTGGTTTCCTTGGTTACACGTTCGATCAATATTCTGATTGGTGAGTTTTGTGGTTCACCTAAGATTTCGACAATACGAGCGTCACTATTAAAGTCTGTTCCTTTCGCATAATGTACGGCGTTCAGGAACTTTTTCCATTCTGCAATATATTCCTGCTTATACAGTTGCGTGAGTTGTTTTCGAATTTGGTCTGGGCTTCCAGTAAAGGTTAAATCATCCGACTGAGTCGTATTCAGCACCCAATCTTTCGTATCGGTGGGTTTATTCGCAGCATCTTCAATCGCTTGAGCAACATAATCATCCCATGCCTTATAAGTAAATACACCGGGCAGCGCGTAGCCTCCCATTAATGTGGTCTTGTTACTTTCACCGACAATCTGACCAACAGTCAGTGCAGGAAAACGAACTGATGCCCGCATTTTAATTTCATTATAAACTCGGTCTCGTGCAGGCATACCCCGCACTACAGCCACCATGACTTGACGAGTTTGATCCACCAATTGGGTATCTGCTTCTAATACAGGGAACTGTTTTTGATTTGCTAAAGACATCGCATAAGTTAAAACTTGCTCCGCTTTTTGCGTTAGCTCACTTTGCGGCATGGCTCCACGATTTGCCAATAACCAAGAACGCCAGAACTTTGTCACCTGATCACTGAGATGACTTGCATCCATATACTGTGGATTGCTTAGCATGATATACGCTTTTAAAGCATTATAAGCATCTTGAGGATTGGTATCAGACGGTTCAAAGTACTGTTGATTTTTATTGGCTGCCAATTGCTGAATTTGTACATTGACATGATTCGCCTTCAGCGTTGCTTCATTGCTTTTAACCCGCTGCAAATATTGCTCGATATTCTGTTGCGAAGGTTCCAGCACAATCTGCCGAATACCTTTCAAATACTCACCTTGAAGCTTCTCACGTAATTCATCACCTTGATATAAACCAAATGAAAATTTGAAAGGGCGATCTTGATCAAAGGTATCTAATTGCTGCAATCGATTTTGTAGAATTAAAAGCGCTTCTAATTGTGTCCCCAAATCAGTTTCAGATGTTTTTTCCAACTGTTGGACTTTGTTGAGATCTGCTTGCACATCGAGAATCAATTGCTGATTATTACGATAAGACCAAACCCATACGCCAAGTACCATAGCGACAGTCATCAAACCCACCATAAAGCCCAAGTAACGTTGGCGTTTACGCAAAGGATTAATATGTTGCTTCACTAAATTCTTATCTTTCAAAATCACATTTGAAAATAAGCCTTTTAAGAAATAACCATGATTTTGTGCATTGGTTTTTTTCGATGAATCTCCAGAATGCAGCAAGTTTAGATCAAATTCTTGTGCAATTTGCTCCGTCATCGGGCTTTCAATGATGCCCTCCTGTAATGCACTGGTGAAATAGAAGCCACGAAATACAGGTTTAAATTGATAAGGATTGTCTTCAAACAATGCGGCAATAAAGGTCTTTACCGCTGGTTTTAATGTTTTGAATTCAAGCGGAAAAGTCATCACCCCAGGTGAAATATTCTGTGCGTGGCGACGACTTAGATGTGTGGTGCTTACGCTTTTTAAGCCATCAAATAGCGTATTATAATGTTGCTCAAATAAGTCTGAAGCATTTGGTGAAGAGTCTGCATGATACGGAAGTGTTGCACCCCACACTTGATCGAATTCCTGACCCTCATAACATTCAAAAAACTCAGTAAAACCCGCGATCAAATCCATTTTCGTAAACACCACATAAACTGGTGCAAAAACTTCTAATCGTTCTGTTAAGTCTTGAATCCGGGCTCTTAAGTTCTTGGCTAGTTTTAGTGATTTTTCAGGGCTCTGACTAATCAGTTCGGCAATACTAACCACCACAATTAACCCATTCACAGGTGCTTTCGGTCGATTTTTTTTCAATAGTTTTAGAAAGCCAAGCCATTCGCCATGATCCTCTGCATACACAGAGTAGCGACCCGCTGTATCTAATAAAACGCCGTCTGTGGAGAAAAACCAATCACAGTTTCTGGTTCCACTTAGCCCCGCAGAGACCACTTTTTGATGCGATTCTTCAAATGGAAACTTCAATCCAGAATTATAAATCGCCGAACTTTTACCTGCTGCTGGGTTACCAATGACCATATACCAAGGCAACTCATATAAAGCGGCATTACCCTTTTTATCCCCCAACTTTGATTTACGAATCAGTTGAATGGATTCTTTCATCTGCTGTTGAATCAGTCTTAGTTCTTCATTATTTTGGGTTTGACCGTACTCAGATTCAGTTTCTTTACCTATTGCTTCTGCAAGTTGTTCACCTTGCTGTTCATGTTTGCGACGCTGAATCAGCCAATAAATACCATAACCGATCAAACCTAAAAGATAGGCAATACATAGCATGATAAAGATATGCCGTGGCACAACATTAAATGAAGATATCAGAGCAACCAATATGGAAAGTGCAATCATTGCTTTTGGATTGGTAATGTACTGCCACAAGTAGCCTAAAATTGTATACATTGTTATCTCGTCAATTTTAATATTCTTAAGTATTTAATTCTGATAGTAATTCTTCAGACTGAAATATCACATGTGTGTGTGGAGCATCCAGACTGAACACAAAACTATGCATAGATTCAGGTGCTTGAAGCCCAAGAAGAAATCCGAAAATCTTAGCCAAACTTTGCGTATGTCCTAAACTGTAATGACTATATAAACAGTGATACGACTGTATGTTTGATGAACCAATATGGGTTGCTATTTGTTGAGCAACTTTCATTTGAGCAATATTATCTGGCACCACAAAAAACGGAGTTTCGTTCGCATATTGTTCTAAGTTTTCAATGCCTAATTTACCAATAAAATTCATCAAATTTATTTCGTTTTCAACCAGTTCGATCACTTTTACTCTGGATAATTCAGACACTTGTACTGATTCGGCTGCAATACAACAACTGCCAATGAACTCTGCAGGAATATATTGATCAATTGTCCATAGATGTTCGTCAATCATGTCCTGATCTATGGCTGAGTCAACCACGGTGATATATGAAATTTCATCCTTTTGATGCTGAATGGTTTTAAGCAGTTTAATCCATTCCGCATAGGCATTTTCTGTACCCCAATAATGGTAATGTACGTTTATTTGTTGTACTAACAGCCCTAAACTCTGCAAATACTCTTCAATTAATACATCACTCGATTGTTCATTCCAAACATGGAGTAAGTAATCGGAAAGTACCACATGAATATTCAACATATTGAGGCGAGGAATATCCATAACCATTGTTTGTTCTTCTTCATCTTCCTGATAATCGGAGCGAATCCAAGCAGGATGCATACGATATTCATAAGCAAGTTGCTGGTCATAAAACAGCGCTGAATTTTTCAAATGCTCCACAATAGTTAATAAGGAGGCACAATTTTCATTGAGTTCAGCCTGCATCAATGCCTGTATGCGTTGTTGAATTTCGCTTATCTCAGCGCGATCCATTTCATGGTCTAAAGACTCATCGACAGGATCAGGCATTCGGTAAGATAAAATTGGGTTACCCATCTGATTCACAAGTTTGGAGTCCAATGCGGGTGCAGGCATTTCCGCCATTTTTGCAAATATTTCTTGGTTTTTCCCCAAAGCAGATTGCAGCGAAGTTGCATAAACATTTAAACGTAGATATTCAGGATTGAGCCGATTTTGTGTATTTTCGCTTTCAAGGGATGGATGAGCTTCAATCAGTTTTGAATCTTGCTGCTTATTTTGTATAAATTGGTATAGCTTCCATATGAGATAAGGGCTTAGCACTACCAATGAAATCAAAAAAGGCATCAACACAAAATAAAGCAATAAATCTTGTGCTGTCGGTTCAAATTTAGCATCACGCCAGTAATAAATAATCAGCGTAGAACTTAAAATAAAGATACTTAAAACTGTACTGAATATAATTTTAAGCATTTTAGATCTCTCGTATTAACGCATAACAAAATTCGTTATGATCTTCTGTTAATTTCGGCATTAAGAAAGTTCCCTGCCCCAAACCCAATGATTGATTTGCACCAATTTGAACTGCTTTCTTGTCAGTCCTTTTCAAAATTAAACGAACATCAACATGCAAAGTCGGGTCACACCAACTCTTAAAAATCTTTCTAAGTTGTTCACTTAAACCTTTCCCTGGCAAATAATCTAAATAATGTGGGTAAGTTAAAGGCCCAATTTGAACTTCTATTTTTCCATCCACCTGACGGACTTTTTCACCACAAAAAGTATTTAAACCCAAAGCATTTTTAGCCAAACCACCCAAACTGGTTTTCTGAACATCATTAAGCTGAAAGGTTTCAACAATAAATTCTTTAATTTCGATCTTTTGCTTAAACACACAATGCAACATCGTTTTCAAGGCATGAACATTATTATTCTGTCCTTGCATTAATCCTGAAAACTCAGCAAAAAAGTCATTCAAGTCGGAAGACTGATGTTGCTGTCGCACAAAACCATTTAATGCATGTAAAATTGTTAAATAGTGATTATTCTGATCAATTTCGTAACGAACAGGTAAGTTATAAACCAGACTGGAATCGACATATTGAGCAGTCAACTTATGATTAAAAAGTCCAATAAATTTCTGTACTTCATCACGTTGCTTACGAGGTGATAACTTTATTTTCTGCGTATAGCTATAAGGTAATGCCCCTTGTATCCCAAGCAAGCCCACCATCAAGTTTTTGAGTTCAATTTTATCTTCTGCTAAATTTAATGACTCAATCTCTGCAATAGGAAAGTTGAGCTGAATTGAGCTCTCAAAACTAAAACGATCCGCCCAATGTTGAACTTGATTAAAAATAGGATCATGCCGTAACAGCCGAGTCGTTTGGATAAACTCATAAGCTGTAGGCATGTGAAACAGACCATCAATTACAGAAGCTTCTTGCCACCAACGTTCTGAACGCATTGGTATAACTCCTGTCCTGATTGATGATCAAAAATTGTCAAATCCACAAAACTGTTCATTTGTACTTTTAAGTTGAATACAAAGCTCAATAACTGGCTAAAAATATATAAACTATGCCCACGAAAGACTTCTGCTTTGATTGATACTTTGACTTTTATACCGCGGACAAAAGCTGGGAATGGCTTGATATTCATCATTTTATGCATTGATTCAAATTCAATGCCCTGAATGGCATCAATCAATAGATGATTTTCTTTGGTATTTGATAAATTATATAAAGCCAGTAATTCTTGAATATGGGGTACCGCATTTTCTTGCATTAATGTCATCAAATTCAAAGACAAATGTGAAATCAGTCGCCACTGTTCTTCTTTATTTCCATTAAAAACATAACATGGTGAAGGTCGTTTTAAGACCTGCGCACGCCGAACTAAGCCCACACCATTCATATTTAAAGTATGCTGACTTAAACTCATGCTCTCATAAGGCAAATTACCATTAGAACACAGTAAATTTGTACTAATAAAATCAGACTTGATTTCATGAGGATTCAAATGCCGAGAAATAATGGAATAACCCAATTCAATGTTTTTATGTTGATATTGTTTTTGATTCAATGCATAAAAATATCGTGCATCCTCTTTATGCGCATGACTCATGGCAAAAAATGGTGAAATCGGATAGGTCACGGCATCTTGATCGTGTTTTTCTCTCATCATTTGCATATTAAGAATAGAATAAACACGATAAAATTCAGGGTGATGTGCGTCTGTTAAAATTGGATATTCTAATTTTTTATGATCAATCTTCTGTGGCTCAGCTTTTTTCTCAAACAAATTAATTGCTGGACTACTAAAAAGCTTGAAATTCGCAATATTTAAAGCTGAATAATTATGAACAATTGCAGGGTCAGTCAAATTGAGTTTTAAATGCACATGTAATTCAAATTGGCTATTTCGCTGCGTAAATTTTTTTAGCTGCTTTAAATTCAACTGAAGATAGTTAAATTTTTCTGAAAAGCAAAAATATTCCATTAAAAGCCGATAAGCATGGTGAGTATGCTGATCTAAAGGCAATAAGCTTTCTTTTTCTGTAAAGCCCATCACTTCAAATGGATTTTCGATTGGCAATATATGCTGACCTGATTTCAAGCTAAAACTGGTTTCAGACCTAAACACTGTATCTAAAAACTGCAAAGGAAAATTAGAAATTGCATCTAAATATATTGGGATAACTTCATTGTCCAACCATGTTTCTGCGCCATTAAACGCTTCAAAAGAAAATACCAACGTGGCATTTTGGTTCAAGTGCAAATGCGAGCTCTGATTGGTCTTAAATTCTAAGGATTTAAGCTGTATCGGTAATAGTCGAACAGCCAAGCTCGTTTTAAACTCACACTGTACGCCTTTCACACTTCGTGATTTAAGTGTGGTTTTTTCTGGAATAATTGTGACTTCTGTTAGCTTCTTTTGCTTTTCAATATCTTCAAAACTAACAACAGTACAAGCAGGAAAATGTCTTAAATATTGAGGAAACATCACCTCAAATAATGACCGTGTAAACACGTCATAACTATCTTCTAATTTTTTATCAATTCTTGCTGCAATTAAAGAAAAAGCTTGGATTAGTCGCTCAATGTGTGGGTCATCAATTTGCTCTTGATTCAGTGATAACCGTTGCGCAATTTTAGGATACTTTTTCGAAAACTCTCTCGACTGTAGTGCAAACTCTTGCAACTGCTTTTCGTAATAAGGTAAAAGTTCTTCAATCACAGCGTTGTCCTTGTACCTTAAGATTGCGCAGAAATAACATATTGTTGCGTCGTTGGTTTTAACAACGCATCAAAAACGACAGGCTCATATAAAGGATGAATATTTAAATAAGCCTGAATGGTTAAACACAATGCGCCCATATTGTGACCATCCAGAAGCATTTCCACTTTGACTTGTTTTAATCGCGGTTCATGTGCCGAAATTGATTGCTCTATAGACTGACAAATTTGCTCTCGATCGAGTGGGTTTGCTGTAGAAAGTCCAACAAAATCAATAATACCGAATTGCACTATTGATTGTTTAGACAAAGGATAAGCATCAATAATATGATCTAATTTTGCCATACGGCTATTGAGCAAATCTTCAAGATCATTGGCGACTGACTGTCTTAATTCTTGAATTGAAAGTCCTCTTATACTTTCAGTTTCAGGAAGTAAGCGATCAAACAGCGTGGACTGAAAACCGTAGGGATGTAACTGTTCTAAACTCATGCTCATTATCTAAGTCAATTTATTCTGCATTCAAAAATAGAGGACAACGATGGTCATCCTCTATGTATTGATCTGAGTTCAGTTATGCAGCATACGATGCTGTGTTATTCGACAATGACCATTTCTTGGTCACTGCACCTTTCGCAGTACCATTAATATCTTGTTGATTATACGTCCACTCAACAGCAGCATATTTCAAGCCGAAGGTTTCAGTTGGAACACCTTCTTCATTGACAATCGGCGCTACACTTGAAACGAGAACATGCTTCAATTTAATTTGAAGATATTTAATACGCTTATCACCATTGGCACGGTAAAAATCAATTTGCACTTCATCAAAAGTGTAACCTGCTGAACATGCTTCCCATAGTTTCGGGCTAGTCGCATCAAGGTCTTTTACAAAATGCATATCTGCATGTTCAACACGTTCAGCCGTGTGACCACCCACGCTAGATGAGGTTGCAGATTTTGGTTGACGAATATTGTGTGCCCAAGAGTTTACTTCTAACCAACCCTTGTGCTCTGAGTCGCGTGACTCACCATCAACTTTGTATTTACCTCGAAATTCGACGTATATATCTTTCATGAGATTATCCTATATTATAAAGTTCTTAATTATTGAGCTGTTCTTAATTTAATTAGAAGACTGAGGCAACTCAGTGACGAGTCGCAAAGATACGGACAACTCGTCCAGCTGGAAATGTGGTCTTAAAAAAACCACAGACTTGTAGTGACCAGGCTCTGCTGGATTTTCTACAACTTTCACGGAAGCCTCTCTTAATGGAAATTGGGCTTTTGCTTCTTGAGAAGCCCCATCATCCAAGAGCACATATTTTGCTAACCATTCATTTAAAAAGGCTTCGACATTACCTGCTGATGCAAAACTACCCACTTTGTCACGCATCATGGCTTTTAAATAATGTGCAATACGAGAAACTGCCATAATGTATTGAATCTGACTCGATAATGCTGAATTTGCATTTGCAGTATCATTGTCATATTTCTTTGGTTTTTGCGCAGATTGCGCACCAAAAAATGCGGCATAATCCGTATTCTTACAATGTACCAATGGAATAAAACCAAGGTCACTTAACTCTTTTTCACGACGGTCTGTAATCGCAATTTCGGTTGGACATTTAAATGCAACTTCACCATCATTGGTTTTAAAGGTATGTACTGGTAAACCTTCAACCAATCCCCCTCCTTCTACTCCACGAATTGCAGCACACCAACCATGCATATCAAATGCATTGGTTAAACGTGTACCAAATGCATAAGCAGCATTCATCCATAAATATTCATCGTGGTTTTGACCCGAAACCTCTTCTACAAAATTAAAGCCTTCGGTTTGCATGCCTTGCTTTGGATCATAGGGTAAACGACCTAAAACACGTGGCATGGTTAATGCCACATAACGGGCATCATCACTTTCACGGAATGAACGCCACTGCACATATTCAGCAGTTTCAAAAATTTTCGAGACATCGCGCGGTCGGTCAATATCGGTAAACGATTCCAGACCTAACATATTGGCACTGGCAGCAGAGATAAACGGAGCATGAGATGCCGCAGCAACATGTGAGATTTGCTCTAACAAATACATATCTGCTGGGGTACGGTCAAATTCAAAATCACCAATCAAAGTTGCATACGGTGCTCCACCAAAGGAACCATATTCTTCTTCATAAATTTTCTTGAATAGGGTGCTTTGATCAAAGTCTGTCGCGCTTTGAAAATCTTTAATCAACTCTTTTTTCGTGGTGTTTAATACCCGAATTTTAATGAGCGGATTTGAAGGTGATTCTTGGCAGAAGTAATACAATCCACGCCATGTCGATTCAATTTTCTGAAACTCAGCATGATGCATAATTTGACTTAATTGTTTGGAAATCAAGTCATCAATTTCGGCAATCCGCTTATCAATCGACATCGACATATTGTCTGAAACTGTAATTGTTCCAGCCATCACTTCTTTAGCTAATTCAGCAATGAGACTTTTCGCACGGTCATGCTCTTCATCATTTCGAGCGATACGACTTTGTTCAACAATAGAATCGAGTAAAGTTAATTCAGCGGAGTTATCTTGTACAGCAAGTGCCGATTGCATGTTATTCATTGTCCGCTCCTACTTCTTCACTCAACTGGCGGACTTGTTCGGTATTTTTTAAAACATCATCTAACAAATCTTCTAAACGTTCACTATTCGAAATTTTATTACGTAAATCTGTTAAACGTTCACGTGCTTCGACCAATTTACGAAGGGGTTCAATTTGCTGTGCAATGTTTTCTGGTCTAAAGTCATCCATTGATTTAAAGGTTAAATCAACCCCAAAGCGCCCACCCGTTTCTGAAAGCGTATTTTGTACCTGAAAAGTCGCTCGTGGCGAAAGCGACTCCATGACTTCATCAATATTTTCTAAATCGACGTTCACAAACTTTTTATCTTTAAGTTTGGTTTTTTCCTGTTCCGAAGCCGCAGAAAAATCTCCTAAAACACCGACAACAAAAGGGAGTTCCTTAATTTCTTTCCCTTCACCCACTTCTACGTCATAAGTAAGTTGGACACGCGGGGGGCGAATACGTTGCAATTTTTTTTGCACGCTTTCTCGTTTAGCCATGATTTAAAACCTTGTATTTTAAATTGTTATAAACCCGCAAAAGGGTTGCTGCTGCTGTTCGTATTACTATTGGTTGTATTTACTTTAACCGTCGTTGTACTTGTCTTAGTCTTATTGCTTGTTGTCGCTGCGGATTTGGTTTTAGCCTTAGTTTTTGCAGTTGTTGCGACTTTTGCTGATTTTGCTGCTTTTGTTTTCGATGATTTCGACGTTGATTGATTCCTTTCAGCCGTATTTAAAGCAGTTTCTAATAAAACTGAGGCTGGTTTTGCTGAATCAATTGATCGAATGAGTTCATTTGCAGCAGGATAAGTAATGTCCGAGCTAAGATAGCGCATTTCTTTCTGACGCATTTGTTTCAGAGCATCATTTGCAAGATCAGTCGCCGCGAGGAACTTGACATCAGTCAAGGTATTACCCTGTACTTTTTCAGCTTCAAGCTGCTGTACCAGTGCTAAAGCTTTTTCGCTTCGACCAATTTGCTGAAAACGTTGCGCTGCTTGAACTAAATAACCATTTTTATTATCTGCGTTTTTTTTATCGCAAATTTGGCTATATGTTTTTAATAAAACAGGATCATTTTCACCAGAAACTAACGGATTTTTCTTGATGCAACTTCGAGAAATATCAATATCTGAATTACTCGCAAATGCACTCATAGATAAACTAGACAGCATTAAGCCTGCCCATAAGAGAATATTTGTCTTCAAAACAACCTCTATTATTAAGTCTTTGTCTAAAGTTTTAACCGTTTATATTCTGGTTTTTACTTTATGTATTTTTAAAGTAGGCAGATTTAACTAAATATTAACTACAGTAGTCAAGACAAATTTTGTCATCTTTCGACATTTAATAAATTTAAATAACACTTTTTTTCTTAAATTTTATGATATATGATTCGCACGACTTTATACCAATTACTTAAAAACATAATTTTTCATGCTAGAAAGTTATGATTTTTTTGACTAAGAAAATTTGATTATTACTTTTTTATTAATAACTTAACCAACAAAAATATTCGTATTAAAGTAGTGATTCAAATCTTAGTCTCAAAAGCTGAGATCCATAATGAATAATTTAAAAGTTTTAATTACAAAACTGTCTATTCCTGCACGTGAAGCTTTAGAAAAGGCAGCAAACTTTTGTGTTTCTCAACAAAATTTTGAAATAGAGATTGAGCATTTACTGACTGAATTGGTGAAACAAAATTCAGATAATGATCTGCAACTCATATTAAAAAAATACAAAATCGCGCATGAAGAACTTTTAAATGATTTAAGCCAAAGTATTGCATTATTGCCTAAAGGCAACACTCGTACCCCTATTTTTGCTTTGTCTATTGTTCGTTTATTCGAACAAGCTTGGCTAGTGGCTTCTGCTGAGAAAATACCTGTTATTCGAAGTAGCCACTTATTGATTGCATTACTTACTGCGGCTGATTTACACCAGATTGCAACCCGAGCATCTGTACACTTAACTATGTTGCCAATCGACACGATAAAACATCAGTTTTTAGACATTTGTCGAAACAGTACCGAATGTGATACAACGCCAGTAGTACAGCCAAAAACTGATCTTCCCTCTAGTTCTATCCAACCATCAACTTCGCAAACACCTGCTTTAAATCAATACACCATCAACTTGACGCAAAAAGCACAAAACGGACAAATTGACCCTGTAATTGGACGCGAACATGAAATTCGCCTCATGCTCGATATTCTGATGCGACGTAGACAAAATAACCCGATTTTAACTGGCGAACCAGGCGTCGGAAAAACAGCGGTTGTTGAAGGACTTGCTTTAAAAATTGCACAAAATTCCGTTCCAGATGCGCTCAAAAATGTACAACTTCACACCTTAGATATGGGGTTATTACAAGCAGGAGCCAGTGTAAAAGGTGAGTTTGAAAACCGACTGAAACAAATTATTCAGGAAGTTCAAAGTTCAAGTCATCCTATTATTTTATTCATTGATGAAGCGCATACACTGATTGGAGCAGGAGGACAAGCGGGGCAAAATGATGCTGCAAATTTACTTAAACCCGCGCTAGCTCGTGGTGAACTGCGTACTATTGCGGCAACAACTTGGGCAGAATATAAACAATACTTTGAAAAAGATGCAGCCTTAAGTCGTCGCTTTCAAGTCATTCAAGTTGAGGAACCAACCGAAGCTGTTGCCATTGATATGCTACGCGCCATGATTCCAGTTATGACTGAACATTTTAAGTTACAAATTGATGATGAAGCAATTATAACCGCAGTTCATGCATCACATCGTTACATTACAGGGCGTCAACTCCCCGATAAGGCCATTAGCGTTTTAGACACTGCGGCTGCGCGTGTCGCACTTACCCAGAATGCTCAACCTGTTCAATTAGACCAATTTCAAGCGCAGTTACACAATCTTAAATTAGAACTAAACATTCTACAGAATGAACACCAAAGCAATCCAATTCATGAAGAACGTCTAAACAGCATTCAAGAAAATATTCTGTGTTTAGAACAAAATATTCAAGTCATACAACAAAAATGGCAGCAAGAACTGGCTTTAGTCAAACAAATCCAAGCGCTGCAAGATGGCCAAGCAGTTAACTGTAATGAGCAAATTGCTGAACTCAGATTCAAACTTCTCCAATTACAAGACAATAACCCTCTCGTGTTTGACCGCGTGAATGCCACCATCATCAATGAAATTATTTCTGATTGGACGGGTATTCCTGTTGGTAACATGGTCAGCGATGAAATTAAACAAATACTGAACCTAAAAAACAAACTTGAACAACGCGTCATGGGTCAAGATTATGCGTTAAAACTGCTAGTTCAAGGTATTAAAACTGCTAAAGCCAAGCTGGAAGACCCCAATAAACCACAAGGTGTGTTTATGTTAGTGGGACCAAGTGGTGTAGGTAAGACCGAAACAGCACTGACACTAGCGCAGGAATTATATGGCGGTGAATCGCACTTAATTACCATCAACATGTCCGAATACCAAGAAGCCCATACCGTTTCCTCGTTAAAAGGTTCGCCTCCGGGTTATGTCGGCTATGGTCAAGGTGGCGTATTGACCGAAGCTGTACGACGAAATCCGTATAGTGTTGTTTTATTGGATGAAATTGAAAAAGCACATCAAGATGTTCAAGAATTATTTTTCCAAGTCTTCGACAAAGGTACTCTAGAAGATGGTGAAGGACGTGTCATTGATTTTAAAAATACTACGATCTTACTGACTTCAAATACAGGCTCAAGCAGCATCATGCAAGCCTGTCTAAATCATCCAGTCGAGCAATGGCCTACTGCTGAGCAACTACTTGATAAATTAAAACCAAGTTTATATCAGCAATTTAAACCTGCATTCTTAGGTCGCATGCAAATTGTTCCATATTTCCCATTACATGATGATCTTTTAATTCAAATTATTGAGCATAAATTAGGAAAAATTATCAAACGCATCGAGCAGCAATATCATGTGCAGGTTCAGTATAGTGATGATGTCAGCGAGCTATTACTTAGTCGTTGTACTGAAGTGGATAGCGGTGCCAGAAATGTAGATCATATTTTAAATGCCTCGATTCTACCTGCTTTAGCGACAGAAATTTTGCTGGCTTTAAGCGAACAAAAGTTGCCAAATCAAATTTGGATAGACGTAGACAATGATGAATTCATTTATGTTCTTGATTCTAAGATAAAACAATCTAAAAAGAAAAAAGCCAAAGCAGTCAAAGCTGAAACTGTATAAAACGTAAATTGGATTATTTCGTACTATGAATATAGAGTTAGACAAGTTGCTCGAACCCATTTCGGGTGCAAAAGCATGTGGGGAAGATTTATCCTTTTCCAATGAATTTCACGCCATTAAAAAAGCCAAGACTGAAGATGATCCATCTTTGATCTTAGGCGACTGGATTACAGAACCGAAACAAGCTGACTGGAATTTTGTTGCAGAACAAAGTTGCCAACTTCTGATTGAAAAAACCAAAGATATTCGACTGCTCACTTGGTTATCCGAAGCATGGGCAAATTTATATGGTTTTCATGGCTTAGCGAAGAGTCTGGAACTGTCACACCGCTTATTAGAACAATTCTGGCTCAAGTTACACCCTGCAATTGAAGAGGATGACTTAGATCAACGCTTGGGATTATTAAAAGGTTTAGTCAATCAACTTCCGCTATTAATCAAAAAAACACCATTGATTGAAAGTTCGCCAGCTTATTCTTTATGTGATTATGAAAATTTTCTGTATCAGAACAACAATCAAAGAAAACAAGCAGATGATGATACGGTATTTTCGAATCAACTTGAGCAATTTGACCTCGCACTTGCGCAAAGTTCCCGAACGGTACAATTACAGAATTACCAAAGTTTTGAACAACTTTTATTGCATTGGGAAACCTTAAAACTGGTACTAGATCAACTCATGCAACTGGAAGCTCCAAGCTTTGCGCATATCGACTCACAACTTGAAGATATCCATAAATCATTAAAGAAAATTTATAAAGCGGATCAATTTCAACATGGATCTGACACTTTAGACACTTCATCTACGCTTGAAATATCAACAGACACTCGTCAATTGCCTCAAACAGAAACAGCTTTCGCTATGCCCCTGCATTCACAACAAGGTTTTCAGCCTTCCCCACAAAGTCATTTACAAAATCGGGAACAAGCCATCAAAGTTTTACAGGACATTGCCGATTATTTTCAAACGCATGAACCGCATAGCCCAGTGAGTTATATGCTGCAAAAGACGGTTAAATGGAGTCAAATGCCTTTACATGAATGGTTAGCTCAGGTCATTAAACAGGAAAATCCTCTCGAATCTGTTCAAGAATTATTGGGCATCTCCTCAACCAACAATGAAACAAGTAACTGGTAATTGACATGTTTAAAGCAGAAAAAATTCTTTGGGGCGAAGGCCTATTTTTACGTCCTCAACACTTTCAATTACAAGACCGTTATCACGAACAGCATCTAAATCATACCATTCGCGCGACCATCCCTTTTGCCTACGGTATTCAAAAGATTACCTTCGATGAAAGCCAATTGAACTTAAACGTTTTGGCTTTAGAAGCAATTGAAATGATCTGGCAAGACGGTGAAATTTATGCCGCTCCCTCACGTGACCTTTTACCCGAACCCATTTTATTGGACCATTTAAACTTGCAAGGTGAAATGCAAATTTATTTGGCGATTCCTATCGTACAAGCCAATAAAAAAAATGTGTCATATGAAAAAAGTTCACAGCCGAGTCGTTATCATTGTTATTTGACTGAAACCCATGACCTGTTTACCGATGCATCTCCTGCTGAAATTTCCCTATTGCAACGTCGTGCAGAATTTAAGCTATTAGAACCACATATCATGCCAACCCATGAAATGGACGGTTTCTTGTATCTACCCGTTGGCATGATTAAGCGCCAAAGTTCAGGACATTTTGAACTTGACCCGAAGTTTATTCCACCGTTATTGCATATTGAATCAAATGCAGCATTGTTAAATCAGTTGAAACGTCTGCTAAATATCATTCGTGCCAAGATTAAAACCGTTCAATCTAATAATCGTGAAAATGAACAAAAACTGATTGAATTTCGTTCTGGTGATATTGTGTCTTTTTGGTTGGTCAATGCACTTAATACAGCATATTCTTGCCTCAACCATATTTTTCAACACCCTCAGATTCATCCTGAACGCTTATTTTCTGAACTGTTACGATTGACTGGTTCTTTATTGACGTTCTCATCCGTCTATGAA
Organism: Acinetobacter tibetensis; assembly: GCF_023824315.1. Classification (NCBI taxonomy): domain Bacteria; kingdom Pseudomonadati; phylum Pseudomonadota; class Gammaproteobacteria; order Moraxellales; family Moraxellaceae; genus Acinetobacter; species Acinetobacter tibetensis. The sequence goes on from NZ_CP098732.1 coordinate 2,367,252, forward strand.
GTAGACCAACTGCCCAAATACCAACATCACCAACTGCAACAGAGTTTCAGTGATTTAGAGCAAATTTTACGAGACTTACTCGATACGATTATTTCAAACCGCTACATCAGTATTAGCCTAAAAGAAACACGTCCATCGTACTGGGTCGGTAGTCTTGAAACAGATAAAATTACCCGAGATACCCGACTCTATGTTTCTGTCTCGAGTAGCATGATGCAAACGCATGAACTGATTCAAATTGTTCCTTTACGCTTTAAAGTGGGTAGTACCATTGACGTCGAACAACGTGTGGTTGCAGCACTTCCTGCGATTCCATTACATCACTTAATGCAGGTTCCAACTGCCATTCCTGTGCGTTCAGGGGTGAGTTATTTTGAAATTGAACCTCATCATGAACTTTACCAACAGATGTTGTCTTCTGAAACCATTTGTATTTATGTTCCATCTGGTTTCCAAGACATTAGTATTGAATTAATTGCTGTGATGAATAGCTAAGGAATAATAAAAATGAATTCTTCTAGTCAGGCACCCTCTTTGTTTGATGATGGTCAAATTGGTTCAAATACCTTGCCTTATCACTCTGCGATTGTGAAGCCAACATCCTGCCTAATTGATTTACTGTATGACGGTTTTTATGTGGTTTTTTTATTAAGAAACCAATATGTCCCTCAACAACCCGAACAATTTAGACAAAAAGTTCTGGATTTATTACACCGCTTTGAACAGCAGGCACGCAAATTACAATTTTCTGCCGAAGATATTCATGATGCCAAATATGCCTATTGTGCCTTGTTGGATGAAACTATCGTCACGCAGCAAAATGATGCTTTTTTTAATTTGCAAAATCTATGGTTAATTAATCCATTGCAATTAAGCCTGTTTGGTTCACAACTGGCAGGTTATCAATTCTTTGAGGTTTTAGAGCAACTGCGTAGTAAAGGTAAAGACCGACTCGCCTCACTCGAAGTTTTTCATTATTGCCTACTGTTGGGTTTTCAAGGCAAATATCGGATTGAGTCGATTGAAAGTCTAAACCATTTGGTGGCACGAATTGGAGATGAAATTGATTACTTAAAAGGGAAAAAAGCAGCATTCTCGCCTTTTTCGGCTCTACCTGATCAAATCAAGAACATCATTCATCGTGAACTTCCTTTCGTCTGGATTATTCTATTTTTATTGATTTTTAGCCTTCTGGCTTTTGCAGGCTTAAGATATTCGCTTAACCAACAAACGCAGACTTCACTTGCGCCATTTAATAATGTAATTAGTACGCCTACGGAACAGGCCAATATTACGATTTATTTACCTTAAATTGTTGGTGGCATATGGCTCAAGAAAAACAAAATACCCTGCGCATTTTAAAAGCGAACCCTGCAAAACCACAAAAGCGTTCAAGCATTTATGTGATTGCGGGGTTTGTCGGTGGCATTATTTTAAGTTGTGGCTTTTTCGGTTTTTATCTTTATGCTCAAAACTCTGAAAAAACAACATCCACTGACATAAAACCGAATCAAGCTGAGACAACTACGCATACATCTCCCCTCGAAACCAAGCCCGTGGAAAATGCGACTACAGCAGATGAGGATATTGATTATCCGAATCAAATCAATGAACAAGAGATGTCCGCACTGTTTAAACATTCAGTGAATAGTCCGACCAATCTCAATAAGCATACTCCAAACAGCTCACCCTTCGCCAATCTGGGTCAGCAACCGGAATTAGCGAGCAAAGATGTGGGCATAATCGAAAAAAAAGTGCAGAAACCTCAACCTATGACCCCAACGGCAAAGCCACTAGCACAAGGCGTAGTGAAACCTGCATTATTAGATCAACTGGATAAAGAAGCTGAATTGGCTCAGCCTCAAGCACAAACCACACACCCATCATCACCTGCTGTACAGTCAAACTAAGATGATTATTTTTATTGGCTGTAGCTTTCTAGCGTTGGTGATTGGTTTGAGCTTGTTAATGTCTTACGAGCTTCGGCTGCGAACCTTGAATTATGTGCGGATGATTTTACCCAGCAGCAAACAAAAGCTTGGGCACGCACGTCATTTTGCACAAGAAATGGGTTATGCCGCTTCTGCTGAGCAAACTCAAACCCATTGGCATTTACAACAATGGTGGATTTTGATTGCTGGATTCTTTTTATTGGGCAGTATTCTACTGTTTGCCTTTACCCGCCCCATTGATCCAACCAAAGTCGAAGCCAATTATCTGGAAAAAGTCGACCCACAAATTTATGCCTTATTGAATGGTGAAATACTGACAGCACCACCAGAGGTCGATGAACAGTTGGTGGACGCTGCAATTGTTGAGGCCATGCAACTAGAACAGCAATATCAAGCACAGAACAACAGTGTAACGGCTCAACCTTTCTCTTTAGAGCGGGATACGACATTTGAACAAAGTCATGGGCATTTTGATACTTCATTGATTGACCGTAAATGGGATCGGATGAATTTACGCTACAAGCAACGGTTATTGATGGTGTTTAAAATCATGAAGGAACGTTATGGTTATGAACTGGTATTGTTAGAGGGTTACCGTAGTCCTGCACGTCAAAATATGCTTTCTGGCAATAAAAACACCACGCGTGCTAAAGCCTTCCAGAGCTATCACCAATTTGGCTTGGCTGCGGATGTTGCATTTAAACGGGATGGCAAAGTGGTAATTTCTGAACGTGACCCTTGGGCTTGGAAAGGCTATCAACTATATGGTGAAGTTGCCGAGTCGGTCGGTTTAACTTGGGGTGGACGCTGGAAGTCTATTCATGACTATGGTCATACCGAGTTCCGTATGCCGGGTTTGAAAAAAACAGCAGAAATGGCAGAAAAACTCACTACTGAAGGACAGCTTTTAGCACAAGAATTAAATTAATAATGTGCCCAATTGGGATGACTGCATACCAAGTCCTATATCTTTATATTATTCATAACAACAAAAAGCCCTATGGATGAATAGGGCTTTTTTTAAAACAGGGATATCTGTTTTAATGTTGTTGCTTAATCACTTTTATTTTTGAAATTGAGTGCAAGCGCATTTGGTACACGGGGGTAAACGATCAGTACCAATTTCTAAGTAGACTCGACGTCCGCATTGAACACAAAAATAGAAGCCTGTTCCGGGTTTTTCGCCAGCAGTAACCATCTTTGTTCTCCATAGATTTTAGAAATGGTAACCCTAGTATAACGCGCTTATGCTCAATGTCTATTGATCATTTTAAAAAATAATGGCGTCATAAATGTAAGAAATAATGTATTCAAAAAATTGGTGAGCTAAACAAAATTTAATCATTTAAGCGAAGCTTTGATTACTTTATGAACATAAATAATGCTTTAGATTACATATAACCTGTTCTTTAGAGCCATTGATCGTGAACTTACTCTCATAGCGGTAGATATACCTGAAAGCATAAATCAGGTTTCGTTCCCTTCAATCCTTTTCTTGATACAAATAAAAAGCCCTATCTGGTGTGACAGGGCTTTATTCAAAACAGCGGATCACTGTTTGCAGTGTGCAGCTTAGGCAATCTTGTTGTTAAATTGATTGCCAAGGCATTTGGTACACGGGGGTAAACGGTCTGTACCAATTTCTAAGTAAACGCGGTGTCCGCATTGAATACAAAAATAGAAGCCTGTTCCAGGTTTTTCGCCAGCGGTTACCATTTTTGTTCTCCATGTGTTTTAGAAATGGTGAACAGATTATAGACAAGCTTTTGAGTTTGTAGAGTCTATTTTGTGACCGCAGGGGTCAAAAGGTTAAATAAAGGACTTTAAATTTTCATTTTCAATAATTTTCCACTTATGATTATTCATCAGCAACACTTGCAGATGCTTTAGGAATAGCATTAACAATGATAACGTCTAAATTTTTTAGTCCCGTATCCTTAACTAATGAATTGAAGGATTCCCAACGCCCTTTAGTAATACCTTCATTATATAAAACTAAATATATGCCTTTTTGACTTTTCTCTGCTTTTTGATAAATAGGGAGCTGCTTTTCATAACCATGAGCTAATTGATTATTCGATGTTAGCTTAACTTCTACTAAAACCTTAGTTGATGCACCTACACTAATTTTAAAATCAACAGGTCCTCTACCTGCATCGGCCTCGGGGGATAAATCTAAATTATTTGCATAACAATATGCACTTGCAATTCCAAAAAATAATAATTGTGCTGCTGATTCATGCTTTCTTTTATCTTTATCATCATAAAGTAACTTACTCAGCCCATTATTCTCTATTAATTCCTTAAAATGCATACATATTTTTTTAACTACTGTATACACATCATCCAAAGTTGGGTTTTTCTTTAAAGTTAATTCTAGAGGTTGTTTAGCTAATACATCTTGAGCTGTTCTATACCAAATCACTTCCCCTGTTTTATCTTCATTAAAGTCATAATAACTAGGTCTTGAGTTGGAATAGGCCTCTAACAATTCTTTCAACAAATCAGGGTATTGTATAAATACATTTTTTACATGTTGCTTCTTTTCTTGGGTAGTAACTGATTTATATGCGTTACCCAACAAATCATTAAAGAAAACTCGGAGTTCTTCATTATGGGATTTAATCCAATTAAGATCAGCAAACTCATTTGCAACTGGCAAATCTCTTAAGAACTCTTTAGGTATTAGTATAATCGGTTCTTTTGTATAAGGATTCTCAGGTAAATTTGCTTGTTTATAATATTTTGAGAATCTTAGTTCTTTTAGCTCAATCTTAAATTCTGCACAAACTCTTTGTGTATATGCAATCAACTCATCAATTAAAATATTAGTTGTCATATCACTTATTAAATCTGGACCAACACCATCTTCAAAAGCACCAACTAATTCAAAAATGGCTGGATCCTCGTTGCCAGCTTCGATTATTGCTTTAATATTTTCCAATATCTGTTGTTTCTTTTTCTCTCCTATCCCACTCCCTTGATTACTGGATGAGTAACCTATACTAAAACCTTTAATTTCATTTGTTTTAAATATACTTAAAGCCTTTTTCCAAAATAAATCTGATTTAGAAGTTTCTTGGGCTTGCTTCAACAACCTAATAACTTTTTCAAAAAAATTTTGAATTTTAGAATAAGCATTTTTAAATTCAGGTATTTTTGTATCTCTTATTAAACTTGGATCAATAAAAAGCCTTGTATCCACCCCCAAAATAGGATCAAAAGCGCCTGTTTCTTCGAATTTCAAACTATCAATTTTATATTCATCTACAAAACTTATAATCATTATACCGTCCAAATAAAAACCCCATCATCAAGATAGGGCTTTTTTTGAACAATATCAATAATGTTTAACTAAAGTATCAAGCCACTTGGCCTTCTAAAAAGTCTTGTGCAAAACGCTGTAATACACCGCCCGCTTCATATACAGAAACTTCTTCTTCTGTATCTAAACGGCAAGTGACTGGCACTTCCACAATTTCATTTTTACCATCGGCAGTTGAGCGCTCAATCACCAAAGTTAAATCAGAACGCGGCGCAATATTACCAATCACGCTATAAAGCTCTGTACCATCTAGCTTTAATGTCTTGCGGTTTACGCCCGGTTTAAACTCAAGCGGTAACACGCCCATACCCACCAAGTTGGTACGGTGAATACGCTCAAAACCTTCTGCCACAATCGCTTCAACACCCGCAAGGCGCACACCTTTCGCAGCCCAGTCACGGCTTGAACCCTGACCGTAGTCAGCACCCGCAACAATAATTAATGGCTGTTTACGGTTCATGTAGGTTTCAATTGCTTCCCACATACGCATTACTTCGCCTTCTGGCTCTACACGCGCTTTTGAACCTTGCTTAATGGTACCGTCTGAACGAACTACCATTTCGTTATAGAGTTTCGGGTTAGCAAATGTTGCACGTTGTGCAGTCAAATGGTCACCACGGTGCGTTGCATATGAGTTGAAGTCTTCTTCTGGTAGACCCATTTTGTGAAGATATTCACCCGCAGCCGAATCCATCAAAATCGCGTTTGAAGGCGACAAGTGGTCAGTGGTGATGTTGTCACCCAAAATGGCAAGCGGACGCATGTTCGCTAAAGTACGTGGTGCAGCCAACGCCCCTTCCCAATATGGTGGACGGCGGATGTAAGTACTTTGTGGACGCCAGTCATAAAGCGGACTTTCGGCCTCTACGGTTACGCCTAAATCAAACATTGGAATGTAGACTTTACGGAACTGTTCAGGCTTCACAGCTTCTTTAACTAACGCATCAATTTCAGCGTCAGATGGCCAGATATCTTTCAGGTAAATTGGGTTACCGTCTTTATCGTGACCCAAAGCATCTTTTTCGATGTCAAAACGAATCGTACCTGCAATTGCATAAGCCACAACTAGCGGTGGAGATGCCAAGAACGCCTGTTTTGCATATGGATGGATACGACCATCGAAGTTACGGTTACCAGACAATACTGCTGTTGCGTACAAGTCACGGTCAATAATTTCTTGTTGGATGACTGGATCTAACGCACCCGACATACCATTACAAGTCGTACAAGCGTAAGCCACAATACCAAAACCGAGTTGCTCTAAGTCTTTTAGAACACCCGCTTCTTCAAGGTAAAGTGCAGCCGCTTTTGAACCCGGTGCAAATGATGATTTCACCCAAGGTTTACGAACTAAACCTAGCTCATTTGCCTTACGTGCCAACAAACCTGCTGCCACGGTATTACGTGGGTTAGAAGTGTTGGTACATGAAGTAATTGCGGCAATAATGATTGCACCATCTGGCATTAAGCCGTCAGAACGGTTTTCAACAACACCTGCAATGCCTTTTTCTTTTAGGTCGGCAGTTGAAACACGTGCATGTGGATTTGATGGACCAGCAATGTTACGCGTTACTTTTGATAGGTCAAAACGTAGTACGCGTGGGTACTCTGCTTTGGTCATGTCAGATGCCCAAAGGCCAATTTCTTTTGCGTACTGTTCAACCAATGCCACTTGAGCATCTTCACGACCTGTTAGACGTAAGTAGTCAATCGTGTTTTGGTCGATGTAGAACATTGCAGCCGTAGCGCCGTACTCTGGTGTCATGTTCGAAATGGTTGCACGGTCGCCCACAGACATACTATCAGCACCTTCACCAAAGAACTCAAGGTATGCACCAACCACGCGCTCTTTACGCAAGAATTCAGTTAGAGCAAGTACGATATCTGTTGCAGTAATACCTGCCTGACGCTGACCTACAAACTCAACCCCAATAATGTCTGGCAAACGCATCCAAGATGCACGACCCAACATCACGTTTTCAGCTTCTAAGCCACCCACGCCCACAGAAATAACACCCAAAGCATCGGTATGTGGGGTGTGTGAGTCCGTACCTACACAGGTATCTGGGAAGGCTACGCCATCACGTGCCTGAATCACTGGAGACATTTTCTCTAGGTTAATCTGGTGCATAATGCCGTTCCCCGCAGGGATCACATCGACATTTTTAAATGCGGTTTTCGTCCACTCAATAAAGTGGAAACGGTCTTCGTTACGGCGGTCTTCAACAGCACGGTTTTTTTCAAAAGCGTCTGGGTCAGCACCACCGTATTCCACTGCTAAAGAGTGGTCAACAATAAGCTGAGTCGGCACAACCGGATTGACTTTAGATGGGTCACCGCCTTTGTCAGCAATTGCATCACGCAAACCTGCAAGGTCAACCAAAGCAGTTTGACCCAAGATGTCGTGACACACCACGCGCGCTGGATACCATGGAAAGTCCAAGTCCTGACGACGCTCAATTAACTGCGTTAAATAGGCAGTTAAGTTCTCGGCATCGGCACGGCGTACCAATTGTTCTGCAAGTACTTTAGAGGTGTAAGGCAGTTTTTCGTATGCGCCTGGCTGAATATCTTCAACGGCTTGACGCACGTCGTAATATTCAAGCTGGGTATCGCCCTTATAATTTGGCAGCAGTTTACGGTATTTTGTGTTCATTAACCACGCTCCGCCAATGGTTTAAATTTGAGGTTTTCAGGGCCTGTATAGTTCGCACTTGGACGAATGATTTTGCCGTCTTGGCGTTGTTCAATCACATGAGCTGACCAACCTGCTGTACGTGCGATCACGAATAATGGTGTGAACATTGCAGTTGGAACGCCCATTAAGTGATAGCTCACAGCACTGAACCAGTCGAGGTTCGGGAACATGTTTTTCACTTCTTTCATCACGGCTTCTAAACGTTCCGCAATCAAATACATTTTTTTGTTTTCTTGCGCATCCGCCAATTCAAGTGCAACTTGCTTAATCACTTCGTTACGTGGGTCAGCGATGGTGTAAACAGGGTGACCAAAACCAATCACGACTTCTTTGTTTTCTACACGCTTACGAATGTCTGCTTCTGCTTCATCTGCGTTGTCATAACGCTGTTGAATCACGAATGCAACTTCGTTTGCACCACCATGTTTGGGACCACGTAATGCACCAATCGCGCCTGCAATGGTTGAGTACATGTCTGAACCTGTACCTGCAATTACACGTGACGTAAACGTCGATGCGTTGAACTCATGCTCTGCGTACAAAATCAACGACGTGTGCATGGCTTGAATCCATTGTTCACATGGTTTTTCACCGTGTAACAAATGTAGGAAGTGCGCACCAATTGAGTCATCATCAGTTTCAACTTCAATACGTTTACCGTTGTGGCTAAAGTGATACCAGTAAAGCAACATTGAACCGAAAGATGCCATTAATTTGTCTGCGATGTCGCGTGCACCCGCATAGTTATGGTCTTCATGCTCTGGCGTTAAGCAACCAAGAACTGATACACCTGTGCGCATCACATCCATAGGGTGTGCATACGGTGGGAGTTGTTCTAAAGCCGCTTTAAGTGATGCGGGTAAACCACGAAGTGCTTTCAGTTTATTTTTATAGGCTGTGAGTTCCGCTTTATTCGGTAATTTGCCATGAACCAAAAGGTAAGCCACTTCTTCAAATTCACTTTGACCCGCAAGATCTAAAATGTCATAACCACGGTAGTGCAAGTCATTACCACTACGACCTACGGTGCAAAGTGCTGTATTACCCGCCACTTGTCCGCTGAGTGCGACTGATTTTTTAGGTTTGAATCCGCTTGTTGTTGCATTCATGAGATCTTCCTTCTTCCATTGGGTGGATCAATTCATTTTTATGCTTTGCGTCAGTTTTATTTCCTACACTGACGCGAAGATTTTTATGGTTAAACTGTTATTTATTTTTGACAAAAGAGGCATCAAGGTATTGTTCAAACGCATGGTAGTTAATGCGGTCATACAATTCTTGACGGGTTTGCATGGTATCAACCACGTTCTTTTGTGTGCCTTCTTTACGTAAAGTGGTGTAGACATTTTCCGCTGCCTTGTTCATCGCACGGAAAGCTGAAAGAGGATAAAGCGCAATGCTGACATCCGCAGAAGCCAATTCCTCTGTGGTGAATAATGGCGTAGAACCAAATTCTGTAATGTTTGCCAAAATTGGAACATTCGTTGCAGCAGCAAATTGTTTATACATCGCCAATTCAGTAATTGCTTCGGGGAACAACATGTCCGCGCCTGCTTCAATATAAGCACCTGCACGGTCAATTGCAGCTTGTAAACCTTCTACAGCCAAAGCATCGGTACGCGCCATAATCACAAACTTGTCATCACCACGTGCATCAACCGCCGCTTTAATACGGTCGACCATTTCTTGTTGTGAAACAATGGCTTTGTTTGGACGGTGACCACACCGTTTCGCGCCGACTTGGTCTTCAATATGCATAGCCGCTGCACCAAACTTGATGAGTGCTTTGGTGGTACGGGCAATGTTAAATGCTGAAGCACCAAAACCTGTGTCGGCATCGACCAATAAAGGCAAGTCACATACATCGGTAATACGGCGTACATCTGTCAGTACATCATCGAGGTTGCTAATGCCCAAGTCAGGTAAACCCAAAGAGCCTGCTGCCACCCCACCGCCAGATAAATAAATGGCTTTGTAACCTGCACGTTTTGCCAATAAAGCATGATTGGCATTGATGGTTCCGACCACTTGTAATGGATGTTCACTTGCAACCGCATCACGGAATTTCTGCCCTGCTGATAACGTTGACATACGTCCTCCCTCTCTCTTCATCATTAAATTAGGTTTTGTTCAATGTTTTGATAAGACGCAGCAATGTGGCGTCGCATCAGTAATTCCGCGAGTTCTGCATCACCTTCGGCAATGGCATCTAAAATACGAATATGTTCCGACAAGGCTCGATGCGGACGATTTGGCGTTTTGGAATACTGAATTCGATACATCCGAATCAGGTGATACAACTCATCACATAACATCTTTTCCAAAGTTTTATTGCCACAGTTTTTGATGATGCAATAATGAAAATCGTCCTGACCTTCTTGTAAGTAATAGCCTTTACCTTCTTTAAAATTCGGGTCTTGCGCATGTAAATGCAGCACTTCACGCAAATTTAAAATCTGTTGTTTGTCGATGCTTTGTGCAGCCAGACGACAAGCCAAACCTTCCAAGTTTTCACGAATTTGATACAGCTCAAACAATTGTTGATGCGATAAAGACACAACACGCGCACCAACATGAGCGGTACGCTCCACCAGTTTTTGTCCTTCTAAGCGGTGGATGGCTTCACGTAAAGGTCCACGACTAATGCCATACACACGCGCCAGTTCTGGTTCAGAAATTTTACTGCCAGGTGTAATTTCACCGCTCACAATCGCAGTTTGAATTTTTCTGAAAATCTGGTCGGTTAAAGTCGCTGTAGCGACTTGTTTTGTCTGTGGAGACAGCTCGTCAATTTGCATATTGTCAACAATCAGATCAATTATTAGCTAAAATAAGCACAAATAAATTAAAATGCAACAAGATTGTCAACAACTTTGGTATTAGACTTGCAAAAGTGATCGACGAAGACTTGACAACGTTTAAGTAAAATCATATCGGGTATCCGTTCTAAAGATGCTTCAATACAACAGCTCTATAATTTATTTTAATTCAATATCTTAAATCTTATTTCCATGCTTATTTTGTGATAGAACTGCATTTTATATGTCCATGTCGTGACCTGCTCTATCAACACTTGATTTGAGTCCAATCACGAAGTTGTGCTGAATGACCCTTGAGTTCTATTGTCGACACTTCAGTTTTTGTTTTGTTCTATCTGTTATGCCGTAAATAGAAAAAAGCCTCAAGGAAATGCTTGAGGCTTTTGTTACCATTTATATGCTGCTGGACTTATTTTGCCTTTTGCAAACGTAAAGCATTTAAGACCACAGACAATGAACTGAGCGACATCGCCACTGCGGCTAACATCGGGGTAAGTAATAACCCAGTGAGTGGATAGAAAATCCCCGCTGCGACAGGTACACCCAACCCGTTATACACAAAAGAAAAAGCAAGGTTCTGTTTCATATTCCGTACACCGAGTTTCGCCATATGCAGGGCATCGGCTGCTCCACGAATATCGCCTTTCACCAACGTCACTTGTGCCGTCTGTTTGGCAATATCAGTTCCATTGCCCATCGCAATCCCGATATTGGCTTGGGCAAGCGCTGGTGCATCATTAATCCCATCACCCGCCATGGCAACAATTTTGCCCTGAGCCTGATATTTCTTCACAATCTCCAGTTTTTCGATTGGGGTACAGTTGCCATGCACATGCTGAATGCCCAACTCTTTTGCCACCAGTTGCGCATTTTTCTCATGGTCACCTGTTGCCATCACCACTTCAATGCCATCATCAATCAATTGCTGAATCACTTGATGCGCATTGGCTTTAATCGCATCATGGATAGAAATATACGCCAGTACCTCTTGGCTATTGCTCAAGAAACTTATGACATTGCCTGTTGCACGTTGCTGGTCTAACTGGCTTTGTAGTGTAGTGTCTAACGTGATACCGAGTTGCTCAAGCAGCTTTTGACTACCGATATAGAGGGTTTGCTCGCCAATCTGACCTTTCACGCCAAAGCCCGTCACATCTTCAAAGTCTGCCACTTTAAGTAATTGCTGTGCAGGCACCAACTGAGTCAGAGTTTGAGCAATTGGATGACTTGAATACTGTTCAATCGAGGCAATCCACTGTTCAACTTGAGTTTGTTCCACATTTGGACAGAGCAACTGAATTTCTTTAAGGCTTGGTTTACCTTCCGTCAAGGTTCCAGTTTTGTCGACTATCAGCGTATTGACCTTACTTAAGGCTTCAATCGCTTCCGCATCTTTAAACAGAACACCTTTCTGTGCTGCACGACCTGTAGTAGCCATCACGGACATTGGCGTTGCTAAACCAAGCGCACATGGACAGGCAATAATCAGTACCGCCACCGCACACATCAGTGCCAAGTCAAATTGCGCACCACCAAACACCATCCATGCAATGAAGGTCAAAGCACTAATCAGTAACACCACAATCACAAAATACTTGGCAAACACGTCGGCTAAACGTTGCAACGGTGCTTTTGAACGCTGTGCTTCTGCCACCGTTTGAATCATTTTCGCCAAAGTCGTATTCGCTCCGACCGCTGTAGTTTGAATACGAATGCTGCCTTGTTGATTCACTGTGCCACCAATGACAGTGTCATGCACTTGCTTTTTCACAGGTACAGGTTCACCTGTCATCATGGCTTCATCGACATAGGTTTTGCCTTCTACCACCACCCCATCCAGTGGAATCTGATCACCTGAGGAAATCTGTAAAATATCGCCTTGTTTGACCATGCCAATATCCACTTCAATCACTTGATCATTTTGAACCAACTTGGCGGTGTTGACTTGGAGTTTCAGCAAGGCTTTCAATGAATCGGCTGTTTTGGCACGGGCTTTTAGCTCCATGATTTGACCAAGCAAACTCAGAGATACAATCATACAGGCCGCTTCATAATACACCGCGACGCCATGCCCTGTTTTGGCTGCCATCGGAATCAGGCTTGGGAAGATGGTCGCCACGACACTATAAATATAGGCGGCTAATACCCCAACCCCAATCAGGCTCCACATATTCAAGTTACGGGTTTTATATGAGGTCCAACAGCGCTCAATAAACGGTTTACCCGCCCACAACACCACAGGGGTCGCAAGGACTAGCTCAATCCACGGCTGAATATGCGGTGAAATGAAACTATGAAGATGTGAACCCATGGCCAAAACAAACACAATCAAGGTCAGTGGTAGAGTCATCCAAAAGCGATGGCTAAAATCAACCAATTCAGGGTTTGGTGCATCATCTAAAGTCGGTTGCATCGGCTCCAGCGCCATACCGCAAATTGGACACGTGCCCGGCCCTTTTTGCACAATCTCAGGATCCATCGGACAGGTATAATCCATATCCGCAGCCCCTTCAGGCACAGGACGCTGATCAGGTGGAAGTAAATAAAACTCAGGATCGCCCTTAAATTTGTCTAAGCAAGATGGATTACAGAAATAATAAGTCTGTTGCTGATAATCAGTTTTTAACTCTGTATTTGGGTCAACGGACATACCGCAGACAGGGTCAATAAATGTGGATGACCCTGATGGAGCAGGATGTTCATGTTGATGTTTCCCACCACAGCAGCTACTTTTTGCAGGTTCTGCTTTAGGCGTTGCTGCACAGCAACTTGCTTTGCTATCTTGCGCTGTGTGAGGTTTTGGCTCACAACAAGACGTTTTTTTCTCTGTCTCTTTCTGAGTTGACCCGCAACAGCCCGCAGTAGAAGTAGACCCCGATGTTGCATCTTCAGTTTTTACATAAGCCTCTGGATTGGCAATGAATTTTTGCTGACATTTTTCACTACAAAAATAGTAGTTCTGATTCTGCCATTCAGTATGCGGTTTAGTTAAATCTGTCACGGTCATGCCACATACAGGGTCAATAAATATGGTCTTCGCTGTATCTGAAACAGCTTTTGATGCACAACCACAACCTTTGGAAGTCACTACAGCACTTTCCTCTTTCACCTGAGATGAAGCATCGCTTATCTCTGTTTTCGGTTTACTGCAACAAGCGCTTGATTTTTTTTCTGAGCTTAAGTAAGCCTCTGGATTAGCGGCAAATTTCTTCAAACAGCCTGAGCAACAAAACAAATAACGAACTGATCGATGCTCATACACATGTGGAGAATCTTCCGCCACAGTCATACCGCAGACAGGATCGATATTTACCACAGTAGGCGCTAATTTCTGTTTGGAACAGCAAGACGTTTTGTGTTGTTCACTCATTCTGACTCACCTTTTATTTTTTGATTGTGTTAGCATAAAGTCTGTACCTAGGTACTGAGTCAAGCCTTTTGGAGATTATTTTATGCTCACTATCGGCAAACTGGCAAAACACTGTCAAGTGAATGTGGAAACCATTCGTTATTATCAACGAATTGGTCTCATGCGCATTCCTGAAACCATGCAAAACTATCGCTATTACAGCCAACAAGACATTGAAACCTTAAGCTTTATTCAAAAAGGCAAAGATGCTGGCTTGCAGCTCAGTGAAATTCAAGATCTACTACATTTACAACTGGATGATCGAGAGAAAGTCCGTGAAGTAATTCAGCAACGACTGGAAAAAATTGATCAACGGATTCAAGAACTGAATGCACTGAAACAGCGTCTTTCAAGTTGGGTGGATGAATGTAAAACCACAACAGACAGTTGCTGCCCAATTTTGCAAGAACTGAAAAAAGGTTCAACGACTGCACCATAAACAAATGCTGTCTTTTTGACTTGGCGATCACCTTAACACTCACCTTTTTGATACTCAGGACTGCGTTCACCATGTCGATTGAACTTGCCCAACTCAGAAAACAGCTTCGCAAACAACGCAGACAAGTTTCCGCCTATCAACAGCAGCAGTCCGAACAGCAAATTTTACAGCGCCTAAGACGTGTGCCCGAATTCAAACATGCCACCCGTGTCGGTATCTACCTACATGCTTTTGGGGAAATTCAGACCCATAAAATCATTGAATATTGTTTTCATCAAAAAAAGTCGGTGTATTTACCGATGATTTGCAATATGAATCAACGCTTGGTGTGGGTCAAAGTTTCACGCAATCAATTTCAAAATAAGCGTTTTTCCCACCATCCGCTGGGTATGCAAGAACCCATGGCAACACGTGGGCAGCACGTTTCACATTTAGATTTGCTACTGATGCCTTTATTGGCGTGTGATCCTTATGGCACACGCATTGGCATGGGCGGTGGTTTTTACGACAAAACCTTGGCTACTGCGCCCTATCACCGTCCGTTTCGCCTCGGTTTGGCCCATCACTTCCAGTTAGTACCACAGCATCTCATTCGAGAAAAATGGGATCAACCTTTGGATGGGCTACTCACCCCTCAACAATATTTACGCTTCAAGCGCTAAAATTGACATTTTTGACTGTTGAGAATACTCAAAAATCAAATGTTTAGTCATTTTTTATACAATTTGCTTTGACCAACCCTTGTATTTTTTAAAATACCCATCACTATAAAAAATATGGCAACACCGTTGTCACTCATTAGGAGTGCCCATGTCTGAAATTATTATGAATCAAGAAACCTTAGAGCCTCAGGTTCCAAGTGTATTACCACTTTTAGCGTTACGTGATGTGGTGGTGTATCCACACATGCAAATCGCGCTATTTGTAGGTCGTGAAAAATCGATCAATGCAGTTGATGTGGCTCGTAACAGTGACAATCTAGTATTTGTGGTTGCTCAGAAAGATTCTCTTTCAGAAGAAATTGATCACGACAACTTATATCAATACGGTACTGTCGCGAAGATTGTGCAAGTTGTGAATCATGAAAATGATGAAAACTGTATAAAAGTATTAATTGAAGGCTTGCATCGTTCAAAGCTAGAAAAAATCATTGATGAAAATGATTATCTAACCGCAGAACATGCGCTTAGCCCAATGTCAGTCCACATTGACGAAACAACGCAAGAAACACGCGTTCAAGAATTACGTGCCCTGTTTGCTCAATATGCGGAAGCAAAACTACGTAATGCACGTGAACTGATTGCTGCTGCGAACAAGATTGACGATTTACTACAATTGTTATTCTTCGTAGCGACCCGTGTTCCACTGAATATTGATGTGAAGCAAAAATTCCTCGAACACGATGAATTTGAAGCACATTTACAAGAACTGATGACATATTTATTGCAACAATCTGAAGAGCAACAGATTGAGCAAACTTTACATGACTCAGTAAAGCGTCAAATGGAGAAAAATCAACGCGAATACTTCCTCAATGAAAAGATGAAGGTCATTCAGCGTGAGCTTTCTGACATGAATGGCGGTGCGGAAGATGACGTTGCTGAAATTGAAAAACGTCTTGCTGAAGCTGATTTGCCCGAACACGTGCGTAAAAAAGCTGAAAGCGAATTCCGTAAACTCAAAGCAATGCAACCTGCGTCTAGTGAAGCGGCTGTGGTGCGCAATTATATCGAGGCCATTTTAGATACGCCTTGGAATAAAGCCAGCAAAGTCAGCATTAACTTAAGCAAAGCGCAAGAAATTCTCGATGCAGATCATTACGGCTTAGACGACGTGAAAGATCGTATTGTGGAATATCTCGCAGTTCAATCTCGCGTGAAAAAACTCAAAGGTCCGATTCTATGTTTAGTCGGCCCTCCGGGTGTAGGTAAAACCTCACTGGGCGAATCTGTTGCGAAAGCGACTGGTCGTGAGTTTGTCCGTATGGCGCTGGGTGGCGTACGTGACGAAGCGGAAATCCGCGGTCACCGTCGTACCTATATCGGTGCGATGCCGGGTAAAATTGTGCAGTCTTTAACCAAAGTTGGTGTAAAGAACCCATTGTTCTTGCTCGACGAAATTGACAAGATGGCGCAAGACTACCGTGGCGACCCTGCTTCTGCGTTGCTTGAAGTACTCGATCCATCACAGAACAACAAGTTTAACGATCACTATTTAGATCTTGATCTAGACTTGTCTGAAGTGATGTTCATCTGTACTGCCAACAGCATGAATATTCCAGAAGCCTTGCTGGATCGTATGGAAGTGATTCGTCTACCGGGTTATACCGAAGATGAAAAAGTCAATATTGCTGAACGCTACCTTGTTCCTAAAGCCATTAAGAACAATGGTCTACGTGCGAAAGAACTGACTGTTCATGAAGAAGCGATTCGTGACATCGTGCAGCGTTATACACGTGAAGCTGGTGTGCGTAGCTTAGAGCGTGAAGTCTCGAAAATTGCCCGTAAAGTAGTAAAAGAAGCGGTCAGCAAAAAGGCGAAAAACCTACAAGTTGATGTGACTTCGGCTAATCTTCCAGACTACTTAGGTCCACATAAATTTGACTTTGGTATGGCAGAAGATGAAGCACAAGTCGGTCGTGTCAACGGTTTAGCATGGACTTCTGTCGGTGGTGAGTTATTGACCATTGAAGTTGCTGCTGTGAAAGGTAAAGGTAAATTCATTACTACGGGTTCACTCGGTGATGTGATGAAAGAATCGATTACCGCAGCCATGACCGTGGTACGTACACGTGCAGATGAGTTAGGCATCGAGTCAACTCGCTTTGAAGAGACCGATGTTCACGTCCACTTACCAGAAGGTGCAACACCAAAAGATGGTCCATCTGCTGGTTTAGCACTGACTACAGCATTGGTTTCTGCCTTCACAGGCATCCCAATTCGCCCTGACATTGCCATGACAGGTGAAACCAGTCTTGGTGGTCGTGCAATGCGTATTGGTGGTTTGAAAGAAAAATTGCTTGCTGCACATCGTGGTGGCATTAAATTAGTCTTCATTCCTCAAGATAATGTCCGTGATCTTGCCGAGATTCCTGAAAATGTGAAAGAAGGTCTTGAAATTAAAGCGGTAAAATCAATTGATGAGATTTTGCCTCTTGCCTTGACCTCTATGCCTGAACCTTTGGTTAAAGCACCGATTGTAAAACCAGTCGATGATGGTAAAAAAGCAGCACGTCACTAATTTCAGCAAGAATGAAAAGAGAGCTACGGCTCTCTTTTTTTATTACAATTTACTGTTGATAACACCACATATCTTTATGCTTTTATCCCCTACAATAAATTGCATCCATAGGATGATACAGGACCATTAAAATGAAAAACCCTGTCGGATGGTTTGAAATATATGTCAATGACATAACCAGAGCCAAACAATTTTATGAAGCCGTATTTAAGATTCAACTCTCTGAACTCACTCCTCCTTCTGAGGGTAACTCGCTTCAAATGTGGGCTTTCCCATCAGATATGCAAGCCTATGGCGCTTCTGGTGCTTTGGTAAAAATGTCAGGTATCGCCGCTGGTGGGAATAGCACATTAATCTATTTTTCATGTGAAGACTGTGCAGATGAAGCTGCCCGAATTGGTCATGCTGGTGGCAAAATCCATGAAACAAAAACTTCAATCGGTGAGTACGGATTTATTGTTTTAGCTTTTGATACAGAAGGGAATATGATTGGTTTACACTCCATGAAGTAAACCAGTGTATCGTAAATAATTTAAGATTATCGTATGTTCTGACTTTTAGTATTAAGTAAGTTTACCTTCACAAATCAGACTTGAAAAAACAGAAAAAAAGCCCCATATATAATAGTAAGAATACATATGTGCTGTATGTTTCTTATTCCTAAAGGTTATCTGTTTCTCCAGGCAGATAATCTCTTGATCGCAGTCCTTACACTATTCAAGGACTGCGTTTTTTATTGGTATTCTTTATTTTTTCTACATAAAAAATAATGATGCCCTTTTATCCCACATTATTTACTTCAATATTGTTTGCACCAGCCCATCGATCACTTGGGTCATCTTTTCAAGATTTAAAGTCTTTAGTCTGTCCGCAGTCGTATGATAATTCTTATTCCGATAAAAGGCGGTATCGGTCAGCATAATCGCAGGAATATCATAATTCCAATAGTTGCTATGACTGGAAAAATTCAGCCCAGGGGTAAAAGAGGGTGCAACTAAACGTTGGCATTCCAACTGCTGCATTGCAGCACAAAAACGCTCACCTAGCCCACGCGAATCGATATCACTCACCGCTGCAATAAAGTTGCCGTGACTTGGATAAATCCATTTCAATCCAACAGGATATTCTTGTACCAGTGCTGCATCGTAGTAGCCAATCATTTCCAGCATATAAACTCCTCGAATCTTATCACGCTGTGCTTGTACGGATTTGGCATGTACATAACTGCCCATATATTCAGTATTGGTATACGGCGGTTCTTCAAGCGTATAAAAAGTAAATTCTACATTATGGCTCAGATGGCTTTTTTCCTGTGACAAAATACGAGCCGTTTCAATTACTCCTGCGACCCCAGAGGCATTGTCATCTGCTCCCTGTACTTCACCAAACACATCATAGTGTGCGCCCACAATGACTTTTTCGGCACCTCCCACATTTAATGAACAGACCACGTTGCGATAATTCTGCCGATTCACAATATAATTCTGAAATTGACAAGGAATACCAAATAAACGCATTTGCTCTTTGATCCAAGCAGAAACTCGATTTAATTCGGCAGTATTTTGATGATTCCGAAATGAACCTGTACCAATAATTTGCTGTAGATAAAGTTGTACATTCTGAACATCAGCTTGTTGACTGATGGCAGAATTGGCCTGACTCTGCGTAGCCACCGATATAGCGACCATCAGTAAACCCACCCAACCTATTTTAAAAAATTTCTTCCTTTTCATTTATTATTATTCCACCGTCATCGCAATTTTTTTCGTTCTTAAAGAGCATTAATGCAACAGCCAGTAATTATTTTCAATTGCAAAATGTATATCGACATTGGATTGTGTTCATTCAACGCTATAATTCTGCTGAATTAGCATGTGATGCCAGATATGAAAATACGAATTCTGACCATCGGTCAAAAAATGCCAGCATGGGTTCTGACGGGTTTTGAAGATTATTTCAAACGAATTCAACCCTTTGTACAGACTCAAATTATTGAGCTACCAATGGCAAAGCGTGGAAAAAATGATTCTGAAGCCGACATTTTAAAATATCGACAAATTGAAGGTGATAGCATTTTAAATGCGCTCAAACAGAATGAAACGCTCATTGCGCTTGAAGTGGGTGGTCGTGAATTCAGCACTGAAAAACTGGCAGACACCATGAAATCTTGGATGTTGGAAGGCAATGATGTTGCCTTAGCAATTGGTGGACCAGATGGTCATTCAGAAGCGGTCCGTAAAGCAGCAGCGTGGCATTGGTCGTTATCTAAACTGACCTTGCCACACCCTTTGGTGCGTGTCATGCTGATTGAACAGTTATATCGAGCCATGAGTATTAACCACAATCATCCCTATCATCGGGCGGGTTAAAGCTGTTCTCCATCATTCTATAATTGCAACAATACGTTGAATAGAAACTATTTATTCAATTATTCGTATTTGGCATGATGAACATATTCTTTTATTCAAATTAGGCGCAAGACAATGAATCTACAAACTTTACCAGGTTTATTTATTTCACATGGATCTCCCATGCTTGCGCTTAACCCTGAACAAGTTGGCCCAGCTTTACACCGTTTAAGCTTAAATCTCCCGACACCCAAAGCCATTGTTGTGATGTCAGCACACTGGGAAAGTCAGGCACTGGAAGTCAATACGGGCATCCGCCCAGAAACTTGGCATGATTTTCGTGGTTTTCCCCCTGCGCTGTATGAAATTCGCTATCCTGCCCCAGGTGAACCTCAACTTGCCGAAGACATTTTAAAGCGTCTGTCCGATGCAGGATTTGATGCGCATGCTAACAATAGCCGCCCGCGTGATCATGGTGTGTGGATGCCATTACTCCACATGTTCCCGAATGCAGATATCCCCGTGGTTGAAATTTCACTCCCCATGCACATGTCCGCAGAACAGATTTATCAAATTGGGCAAGCTCTTTCAGTTTTACGTGCACAACAAGTTTTACTGATTGGTTCAGGCAGTATTACCCATAATTTGTCTGAATTGTCATGGCATGGGGAATCTCAGGATGTGCCTGTATGGGCATCCACCTTCCGTAATTACGTGGTTCAAAAACTAACGCATCAAGACTATGAAGCGGTATTGGACTGGAACAGCATTCCCTATGTACAGCGCAACCATCCAACCCTAGAACATTTTGCGCCTCTATTTTTTGCAATGGGTACTGGAACGCGATTCAACATTGTACATAGCAGTTTCACAATGGGTTCATTGGGAATGGACATTTATCGTTTTGACTAATCCTTTATAAACATTAAAGAAATGAATACAAATGTTGTACACGTATTCATTTCTTTTTTTTATTAATCATTTAACCTTTAGTTTTGTAGCTATTCACTAAAGTGTTAATTTAAAAATGAAATTGAAATACCTTTTACTTGCTTTGTTGCCTTTTTCTCTTGCTGCTTGCCAATCAACTCAAACACCATCAAATTTGGATCAAGCCGTGAATGTACAATCAATTCCTGATCAAAACAAAACACTTGCTGCCTATGAATGGATCAGCACTACATCGACCACGCCAAAACCTTTAACACTGTCGTTTAATACACAAGGACAATTGTCCGTAAAAACGAGCTGTAACGGTTTAGGTACGAGCTGGAAAATTGAAGGTGACAAAATTGTCACAGGTGCAATGATGGGCACACAAATGGCTTGTGCTGAACCCGCGATGCAACAAGAACGCTTAGCAGCAGATTTACTCGGTCAACGTTCAATTCAATTTACGTTGAATAGCCAAAATATTGAAGCACCGACATTAACACTGGTTTCTGCGAAAGGCGAAAAACATGTCTTTGTTGGGAAAATGACACCTGAAACGAAATATCAATCTCAAGGTGAAACCCTCTTTTTAGAAATTTCACCAGAAACAAAAACCTGTTCCGCTGGCGTCGCTCGCATTGAGTGCTTACAAGTTCGTGAAATCAAATATGATGACAAAGGTATAAAAACAACTGTCGATAAAGATTGGACTTTATTCTACGACCATATCGAAGGCTATACTCACGATTCTAAAACCCGCCAAATTGTTCGCGTAAAACGTTTTGAACGTCAAAACCCTGCTGCGGATCAATCAAAATATGCTTATGTGAAAGATATGGTCATTGAAACCGAAACTGTAAAATAAGCACATATAAAAAAAGCCGATGCAATTACATCGGCTTTTTTATGCTGTGTTATTTATTCAGCTTTAGAACACACCCTGTGACAGCATGGCATCTGCAACTTTTACAAAGCCTGCAATGTTCGCACCATCCACATAATTAATGCTACCGTCTGCTTTGGTGCCATATTTAACACAATTGCGGTGAATGTCTTTCATAATCGCATGTAAGCGCTCATCGACTTCTTCGAAACCCCACCCTAAACGCAAAGCATTTTGTGACATTTCTAGACCTGAGGTTGCAACGCCCCCTGCATTGGATGCCTTACCTGGTGCATACAAAATTTTCGCTGCAACAAATTTTTCAACAGCATCGAGGGTTGAAGGCATATTGGCACCTTCTGCAACACAGAAAACACCATTAGCTAATAATACCTCTGCATCTTCACCCGTCAATTCATTCTGAGTTGCACATGGTAAAGCAATATCACAAGGAATCCCCCAAGGGCGTTTGCCTTCTAAATATTCAAATCCATGCTTAGATGCAAATTCAGAAATACGTCCACGCGCTTCATTTTTCAAATGCATCACTTCTGCTAGAAGTTCGTCGGTGAAACCATCTTTGACATAAACCGTACCATTCGAGTCTGAAAGTGATACGACTTTTGCACCTAGGAACATGGCTTTTTCCGCAGCAAATTGTGCAACATTACCTGAACCTGAAATGGTCACAGTTTTTCCTTGGAAACTGTCACCACGCGTTTTTAGCATTTCTTCAGCAAAGTATACTGTGCCATAACCCGTTGCTTCTGGGCGTGCCAAAGAGCCGCCAAATGCCAAGCCTTTACCAGTAAATACACAAGAAGTGTCATTACTGAGCTTTTTCATCATGCCTGCCATATAACCGACTTCACGACCACCAACACCAATATCTCCAGCAGGAATATCTGTGTTAGAACCTAAGTGACGGTATAGCTCAATCATTAATGCTTGGCAGAAACGCATGATTTCGCCTTCTGACTTCCCTTTAGGGTCAAAGTCAGAACCCCCTTTTCCGCCACCCATAGGCAACGTTGTTAAGGCATTTTTAAAAGTCTGTTCAAAACCCAAGAATTTTAAAATGGATAAATTGACAGAGGGATGGAAACGCATTCCCCCCTTAAATGGGCCAATTGCTGAGTTGTATTGAACACGAAATGCTCGATTTACATGGGTATTGCCTTGATCATCTACCCATGACACGCGGAATTGGATGGCACGTTCTGGTTCAACTAAACGCTCAAGTAATCCATGTGCTGCATACTTTGGGTTCTTTTCAATGAATGGCCACAGACTGGTCATCACCTCTTCTACCGCTTGTAGAAACTCGGGTTGGTGTGCATCACGTGTTTTTACGTAATCCAAAAAGTCGTTTAGGCTACTGTATTTCAACACTTCATCCTCAGCAATTTATGAATCAAAATAGGTCAAAATTAAATTAAGTGATAAATTTTGGCGCAAAACATTAAATACTTTTTATCTACCTTCCACAATATTTATTTAAAATAACATCATATTTTCAATATATAACAAACAATTATTTAACTATTACTCAAAGTTTGTCTTTTCTATTTTTTAAACCCTAGCTTAACAATTCACCCAAGCCTTGCACTATATAAATACACTAAATGCATTAATTTGGAACACAAGATTAATCCATTGAATCATGCTAAAATTCGGGAAAATTTGACTCTATCTCTCTAATCCTGTTTTAAAGACAGGTGTGGTTTTCGCATGATTTCGCAAATTGCTCTCATTCAACACATCGACTCTCTACTCCCCCAAACTCAATGTGGTTTATGTGGTCATCGAGATGGTTGCCTTCCCTACGCCAAAGCGATTGCAGAAGGAGAAGCAGCCAATAAATGCGTACCAGGTGGGCAACCTGTTGCAGATGCTCTAGCCCTTTTGCTACAGCGCCAACATTTACAGGTTGAAGAAAGTGTATGGCCACTTCAGGCGGATGGACGTCCGCAACGGATGAAAGCCATTATTCGAGAAGATGAATGTATTGGTTGTACCAAATGTATTAGTGCATGCCCTGTCGATGCGATTATTGGATCAGGTAAACTCATGCACAGTGTCTTAACTGATTTGTGTACGGGCTGTGAACTTTGTATTCCACCCTGTCCAGTCGACTGCATTGATTTAGTCGAAGACTTGAATAGCTTACCGAATGAAATTGAGCGTACTAAGGAACAAAACAATTTACGCCAGCGCTACTATGCTCACATTCAGCGAGAAGAAACTCGGCGCTTGCACCGCAAAGGGCCTGTGGTACGTGCCGAGATTGATACCACATTATTTGCTCAATTTTCGGCTCAACTTGACTCTGTACCTGTGATTGAAGTTGCAGATAAAACACCTGCTGTAGCCAATCAAAATGCCCAATCAACCATTGAATTGGCAAAGTTACGGACACAAATTAAAAAATTAGAAAAACAACTTAGTGTTCGTGAAGATGTCGCCAAACGTGCTCAATTGCTAACATTGACCGAACAACTCAATGCATTGCAGGGGGTTTAAACATGACAACCAAAACCTCTACCGCTAAAAACATGACCAAGAAGCAAATTCAAACCTTCTTTGAACGTTTACGCGATCAACGTCCGAATCCAACCACTGAATTAAACTTTTCAACACCATTTGAGCTGTTAATTGCTGTGACTTTATCGGCTCAAGCCACTGACGTGAGTGTCAATAAAGCCACGGACAAATTATTCCCCATTGCCAATACGCCTGAAGCCATTTTTGGACTGGGTGTCGAAGGACTCAAGCAATACATCAAAACCATTGGTTTATATAATTCCAAAGCTGAAAATGTCATTAAAACCTGCCAAATTTTAATAGAGCGACATAACAGTCAAGTGCCCAATAATCGTGCTGACTTGGAAGCTTTACCTGGCGTTGGACGTAAAACTGCAAATGTGGTACTGAATACAGCATTTGGACATCCAACCATGGCGGTGGATACGCATATTTTTCGTTTAGGTAATCGGACTGGGTTGGCGGTAGGGAAAAATGTACTCGAAGTTGAGCACCGACTGGTCAAAGTCATTCCTAAAGAATTTATGGTGGATGCACACCATTGGCTGATTCTTCATGGTCGTTACTGCTGTATCGCACGTAAACCCAAGTGTGCCGAATGTGTGGTTTCAGATGTGTGTAATTGGCCAGAGCGCTTTGAATTTGGGGCTGCACGGGCAATCCCCGTAAGCAATATCTAAATCACACAGCGCATAGAACTGACATGCGCTGTGATCAGACGACAGACAGGCTTATTGCTTAGGTGGCTTTTGTTTTAATTTCGGGTGCAACGTGTACTCAGGTTTTGGCGCAGTTTTATTTTCTTCTTTTTGCTTTTGTTGGGTTTCTCTTAACATTTTAAAGCTGATATACAACAAACCTAACAACAGCGCTAAGCAAGCCACCACTAAAATGAATAAACCAATTTTTAACAAAATCGTATCCTCAAAAAGTTCGGACAAATAAAAAGAGCCCTAATATGACTTAGGACTCTTTTAAAGTCAAAAATTCAGTTTTGAATTATTTTGACTGATCTAAAATCGCGAACAAATCTTTTTGTACGTCTTCAATTGCACGTAAACCATTTAACTTGTCATAAGTCGGGGCATTTTCACCAGAAGCAGCACGACCTTGGTAGAATCCAACCAACTGTTCAGTTTCTGTATGATATGAACCTAGACGCTTACGAATAGTTTCTTCTTGGTCATCTGGACGTTGAACCAAATCTTCACCAGTTTCGTCATCTTTGCCTTCAACTTTTGGTGGGTTGTAAACAACATGATAAACGCGACCAGATGCAGGGTGCTGACGACGACCAGACAAACGCTGAACGATTTCTTCGTCAGGAACTTCAATCTCGATCACATGATCGATATTAATGCCTTCTTTTTCCAAAGCTTCAGCCTGCGGAATCGTACGCGGGAAACCATCAAAAATGCAGCCGTTCACACAGTCAGGTTGAGCAATACGTTCTTTTACCAGACCAATGATCAGTTCATCAGAAACCAGACCACCGCTTTCCATTACGCTTTTAGCTTTAAGACCTAATTCAGTACCTTCACGAATTGCAGCACGGAGCATATCACCGGTTGAAATTTGTGGGACATTGTAGCGCTTACAGATCAACTGAGCTTGTGTACCTTTACCTGCTCCAGGTGGTCCGAGTAAGATAATGCGCATAAAAAAACATCCTCATTTAAAACAATATGTATGATACTTCGAGCCAACAATTATGCAGATCTAAACAGTCAGCATGAGTATCTAATTATAAGAAAGCCACAAACAAATGTATTGTACCAGCTATAAATCCAGTGACCCCACCTAATACAATCAGAATCCATTCGTCTTCCTGAAATGCAGGACGTAACAGGTTCTGGAACTCTTTCGGCGTTAACTCTCGAATACGCTCTCGGAACATTTGAAAGATTTTCTGTGCACGGCTCGCATTGAACGCAGGGTCGCATACTGGCACCATCGTAATTTCAATTGAGCGATCAATCAAGTCCGTCTTGAGTTTTGCGTACTCTTTTGGCCCTAAAGATAACTGTAATGACGTTCTAACCAGTGGAGTTTCCATAATTTGGTTAATATGCCGTTTGACGATACGACGTGTTTTGTCTTTTTTACTACCATACATCATTTCAGTCATGATGGATTTTAACGTAATCAGGTCTTCTGTGACTACACTCGCAAATACGTCCGATACTTCTTCCTGACGCTTCATGAACGCACCTTGGATATTATACGTTCCGATTCTAGGCCAGACAGGCTTAACCCAAGGAAACTTACGATCTTTAGTTAATTCAGTGAGTTGCGGGTAACGTACATAATGTGGCTCTATCGGGTTAAAGACCATCCAGATTGCAATCCAGTTGGTTAAAAAACCCCAAACCGATGCCCAAAACGGAACTGTCCAGTGCCAAGGCACCACAAACCACACAATCATTTGGAACACGCCAAAAAACATTCCAATTAGAGCACTAATGTGCCAAATGAAATTGATTTCTTTCTGTCCCACTTTTAAGAACATACGGACCATTAAACGACGATCACCCTCCATTTGGCTGACCACCATTTCACGCATGTTAACCAATGACTCGACGTTCACAGTTAATTCTGTTACCAGCTCTCTTAACACTTCTGGAAGCTGCTTATGCGCCTGCGCATAGATACGGCGTTTAATCGAATAAGGTAGATTTTCCCAAAGTACGGCGTTGCGATCGACCATCACTTCATCAATCAGATGTTCCAGTTCAAAGCCAACCTGTTCACCGATAATACGTGCCATATCTTCTGGATCCATGGCATCTAGAAATTCGCGCAAAGAACCCAATTTAGACAAGGTGTTATCGGTAATGATCCCTGAGATGCGTCCTGCCTTTCGCGGCACAATCCCCTGCCAACCCACAGGCAAAGGTCCCAAATGGAATCCCCAAAAAGTAATTGGATAAAATACCATTTTTAACGCCATCCAGACGTGTGCCCAGGTCACAAATGCAGTTACAGGAATAATGCTCAGCACAGCCCAAAAATCGGGACGATTCAAAAAGGTTTGCCACAACTGATTGATGTACTCAAGCATGCATATTTTCCAAAATAATGACTAAATAACAGAGATTAATTCTTAATTTTTTTTAAACAGGTTATTTTCTGCTTAAGCCCATACTTAATGTATAAGAGAATTGTATTTTCGGTTCGATGTGTTCCACAACCTCACCCTCACGATTTTTTAATTCTTCTCCTGCCCCAAGCCCGACACTCAATGTACTAATGCGATCTTTGTCTAACAAAACATATGCAAGATCTACACCCGCGCCTAAGCGCGTTTCATCTTTATTGTCCACTTGCTTACTGGCAATGTGACCCGCATAAGCCCCCACATAATACCCGTTTTTATCCTTCCCTGTGAAATAGTAAGGATATCTAAAACCAATTTGTGTTCCAAAAGGCGAATCATCAGTAAGAAAAAAACCTGCTTTGCCATAGGCAATACCATAAGGATTGACCCATTCAGCATTTAAGTGAATCAGTTGTTGGGTTACCCCTGCTCCAAGATTCCATGTGCTGACACTTTCAGGCGTCAATTTCGCATCTGGTAAATAATGATGGTCTTGCGCATAAGTTGTATTGAATAATGTTATCAATGCTAACAAGGGATAAACTCTTGTCATTATTGTCACCTTTGTCCTTATTTTAATTGTGCATGCATTCCAAATTTTTTGCATGTTTTTGACTTTAACAGAATTGTTTCTATTCTTATATACAACACCTGATCTTTTTACTGTCTATAAAGTCAAAACACCCAGTTGCAATTAAACAACCTAGCCCCGACCAGTTCCAACAGATAAGCATTATCAAAGCCTGTGACTTGAGTTAGAATAGCGCCTTCCTGATTCTCCCCCACAGTGTAAGTCAATAGCGTATGAAGCAGCACTTTCCTTTAAAAAATGTCCAACAAGAAAAGCGCATTTATCGCAATCGAGTATTTATCTCTGTCGGGATTGTCAGCTTTTTTATGTTGCTGTTGGTGGCACGTTATGCCTACTTGCAGATTATGCAATATCAACAGTTTGCGACAGCATCGGATCAAAATCGTATTCGACTTCAACCACTTGCACCTGCTCGCGGCTATATTTATGACCGTAATGGTATTTTATTGGCCGATAACTATCCTGTCTTTACAGCAACGATGAGCCGTGCGGATATCAAAGATATTGACGACACAGTCAAGCGTCTTACCCCAGTTTTGAGTTTGACTGACGAAGATATTGAACGCTTCCTGTCTCGGATTGAAACCTCGAAAAAAACCGAACGCGTTTCGATTAAACTTAATTTAACTGAAACGGATATTGCCAAATTCAGTGAAGTTAAATTCCAGTTTCCTGGAGTCAATATAGAGACCCAAATGACCCGTTATTATCCACATGGTGAACTGTTTGCCCATGTGATTGGTTATGTGGGTCGTATTAATGACAAAGAACTAAAAAGTATTGATAAAGACTTATATGCAGGCACCAACCTCATTGGAAAAATTGGGGTGGAAAAATCCTATGAGGAACTCTTGCATGGCGTACCCGGTAATGAATCTGTCGAAGCCGATGCGCATGGTAATGTCCTGCGCCATTTAGGACGTAAAGAACCCGTTCGTGGTAATGATTTATATCTTTCGCTCGATTATGGCTTACAGACTGTCGCTACCGAGCAATTGGCAGGACGTCGTGGCGCCATTGTCGCCATGGATCCGCGTACAGGAGAAATCCTTGCGCTGGTTTCTAGCCCAAGCTTTAACCCAAACTTGTTTGTTACAGGGATTAGCCATACCGACTATAGCGGTTTACGCGATAACCTTGATCAACCGCTTTATAACCGTGCAGTACAAGGGGCATATCCACCGGGTTCAACCATTAAACCCATGTTTGGTTTAGGAGGTATTCACTACGGCTATATCGACTGGGGTACCGCAATTTCTGATCATGGCTACTTTACTCTGCCGGGTGACTCTCATAAATTCCGTGACTGGAAAAAATCGGGGCATGGTGTAGTCAATCTACATAAGGCCCAAGTCGTTTCCTGTGATACCTTCTATTACGTGCTCTCTTACCGTATGGGTATTGAGAAAATGAATTCATGGATGCGTCAATTTGGCTTCGGTCAGAAAACAGGGGTGGATTTACCGAGTGAAAGTGAAGGGCTATATCCAAATCCTGACTGGAAAATGCGTACACGAAAAAGTAAATGGCTGAAAGGTGAAACGATTTCGGTCAGTATTGGTCAAGGTGCATTTACCGCCACGCCATTGCAATTAGCCATGGCTACAGCAATCACTGCCAATCATGGTGCACATGTTATCCCACATGTATTACAAACCAGTAAAGGGGCTAAACCACATAAAGTTTTAAATGCACCTGATGGGCATATTCAGTTTAATGGTAAAGACGAAGACTGGGTACAAATGCGAGATGCCATGGTAGATGTAATTGAAACTGGTACAGGTCGTGGTATTCGGACGCCAATGTATAAAATTGCAGGAAAAACAGGTACAGCACAGGTCAAAAGTATTGCGCAAGGGAAAAAATATAATGAAGCTTTACTGACCGAACGTCAGTTAGACCACGGTCTCTTTGTGGGTTTCGCACCTGCAGAAAATCCTGAGATTGCCATTGCTGTAGTGTGGGAAAATGGTCGTCATGGTGGTTCTGCTGCACAATTGGCAAGACCTGTATTTGACTATTGGTTAATGCAACGTAAAAAGAACCCGATTAAACCTGAAGGGCATCAAATTAGTGGTGGATTAATGACTGCTGGTATTAAACCAGGTGAACTGCCGAGTGGCTCTGGTACATCTAGCTCAACCGCTAGTACTCAGGCTCAGCAAAGCACGTCAACACCTCATACTGCTACACATTCACAAACTCAAGTTGCGCCGACACAACCACAAGCCCAAGCCGCACCAACTGCTGCAACGGAAGATATTGAATAATGAAGAATCAACTCAGAATTATTGGTGGAGAATGGAAGCGACGCCAACTCGCATTTGCAAGTATTGAAGGACTACGCCCGACCCCTGACCGCGTCCGCGAAACCTTGTTTAACTGGTTAATGTGGGATATTCAAAATGCACAAGTACTGGATTTGTGTACAGGTTCTGGGGCTTTAAGTTTTGAAGCCCTCTCACGTGGCGCAAAACATGTCACGATGATTGAACCTAACCAAACTCAGGCACAATTTCTAAAGCAGAATATTCAATTATTAAAAGCAGACAATTGCCAATTAAAAGTGACCACGGCTCAACAAGCGCTCGTGACACTAAAGTCAAGTTTTGATCTGGTGTTCTTAGATCCACCTTATAGTTTAAATCTTTGGGAAGAACTGGCCAAACTGACTGATCCGCTGATTGCTGAAAATGGGTTGATTTATATTGAAGCTGATCGTGAGCTCAACACGCTGAATTTACCGCACAGTTGGCAATCTATAAAGCAAACCAAAGCTGGTACAGTCCGAGCAGGCTTATATAAAAAAGTGACTCGTTCTTAATGCATATTTAATTTGAAGCCAGTTATGCGCACCCTGCCTCAACTGGCTTCAAATAATAAATGCAACAGCTCAACACCATACAATCACATTAACGTGGTGGTTGGTTATGATCATTATGCTGATTATTCGAATGATCATGCTGATTAGAATCAGGTCGATGATCTGAACCATGATGTGGAGGTGGTCTATTGTGCCGATGATCCCAATCACCATGCCATAGACATCCCGTGAGTAAACTCGTGGTTAAAACCAATAACACAATATTTTTAATCATTATTTTTCCCTAACCTTTTTATCCAATTTTTATTACTTCTGATTCAAAGATCCTGAATAGCAATCTTTTTTTGCTGCCTATTCCCACCACAAAATACAAAGACTTGAAAGATAATTCGGTTCAATAACATATAAAAATTTGGTTTTTAAATAAAAACCAGATGGAAAAAACCAATCTCCATCTGGTGCATTGATACTCATAAATCAATTAAAGGGTATCGAATAAAGTCAACTTTGGGAGATGAACCATTTTTGTCATGCATATGTTTTTGATGAGATGGTTCTGGTTGATAATCAGTTTCTTGAAGCATTGGACTTGTACTTGAATGATCCATGCCTGCGCTATGTGACATACAACCCATCATCAAGCCAGTACTCAGCTTTTATCATTTTCCTTCCCCTTTTTACTAGGGTCGAATATTTATTATTCTCCTTTAAAGCGATTTAGGGGTTTTCAATTTGTGCGTTTTTTGTACTATTTTTTAAAATACGTCTACTCTATCACTAATAGAAAAATTGCGATAAATAAAAGCCGTGCTAAAACAATTATGTTCTTGTCTTCAATTTTTCGAAAATTATCTCCCGCAACTCATCTAACATAAAGTTAAATAAGAACAACATCCTCTTATTTAACGAGATATTCAGCATCCTTAAAAATTCAGCTAATGTGGTAATGGCCTAGTCTGCTTATAGTTTGGTCGATCTGGTCGATGATCAGGTGGACGACTTTCAGGAGGTCTACGTCCAGATGGACGGTGCTCTGGTGGCCTATTTTCTGGAGGACGATGCTGTGAAGGATGATCATGCGGAGGTCTATAATCTGGACGTCCATCCCATCCATAACCATAACCATAAGATGGTCGATGATCATAGTCGTGATGATCATGGTCATACCAATCATCATCATACCAAACACAACCCGACAACATAATGACCGACAAAGTGGATAACACAATTAGTTTTATCATAATGTTCCCCTTACATATGGGAGTACTTCTTCATTATTCAGAACAAAGATGAATAAAAAACAAGCAACTTGTTCTTTTTTTGTTATAGCAAAATAAATGTGCTTTCATGACTTAATGTCTATATTTCCATTCATTAAAAATAGATGTAATTCCATCACCTTAACGCTTTTTATCGAACAGTTATTCTTCTAGGCTGAAGCAATATGACCGACCTAGTCAAATCACGTTGATGAATACTCTCAGTTAAAATACTTTAAAATATATTGTATTTTTTCAATATCTTTAATTTTTGTTCAATACATCTGAATCCGAAATAATTTCTTACAAGTCTCCCCTGAGTCATCCCTCCATAAAACAGTCTCGCCCTAGCCATTGTGTGTGGTTTAAGTAAATGAAAATCGTTTA